>NZ_OZ034963.1:515000-1484098 GCF_964030815.1 Rickettsia endosymbiont of Seladonia tumulorum | reverse complement strand
ACTGTTACTAATAAAAATAATTATAATATATTCTTTATTTATTGTATATGTAAGTAGAATTATGTAGATTAAATGTTTTCTACATAGTTATCAACAAAATATATATTAAAAATATTCCTATAAAATAAGTAATTTTAATAATTATTCACATAAATTTGAGTTAAGTTTTTATAAGTGGATAACTAAGTGTAATAGCTCTTTATTACTTAGAAAAGGTGATATTTTCAAAGAAAAATGTTACTTATTCACAATTTTATCCACAAACTGTTTGTTTAAAGTGAACAATACAAGATTTACTTGATTTAATAAGGATTTTGGATATTTTTAAAAAATTTTTAATAAGAAAAATAATAAGTTATCAAAATTTTTATCCACATTAGTATGTGTAAAATATGACAAAGCTGATTATTCACCTAGTTTCAGACTCTTCTGTTCAAACTGCAAAGAGTGCAGCTCATTCTGCTCTTGCTCAATTTACTTCTTTAAAACCAAAATTGTATCATTGGCCAATGATTAGAAATTTAGAATTATTAAAAGAAGTACTGAGTAAGATAGAATCAAAGCATGGTATTGTCTTATACACGATTGCGGATCAAGAACTAAGGAAGACTCTGACAAAATTTTGTTATGAATTAAAAATTCCTTGTATTTCGGTAATAGGTAAAATTATCAAAGAAATGTCAGTTTTTTCAGGAATTGAGATAGAAAAAGAGCAAAATTATAATTATAAATTCAATAAAACTTATTTTGATACTCTTAATGCTATTGATTATGCTATAAGACATGATGATGGACAGCTGCTTAATGAGTTACAGTTTGCGGATATTGTGTTAATAGGTCCATCTAGAACTTCTAAGACCCCTACTTCGATATTTTTAGCATATAATGGGCTAAAGACGGCAAATATTCCTTATGTTTATAATTGCCCGTTCCCTGATTTTATAGAAAAAGATATAGATCAATTGGTAGTAGGGCTTGTAATTAATCCAAATAGATTAATAGAAATAAGAGAAACTAGGCTGAATTTGCTACAAATTAATGAAAATAGAAATTATACAGATTTTAATATAGTACAAAAAGAATGTTTAGAAGTTAAAAAAATTTGTGAACTAAGAAACTGGCCAGTAATAGATGTATCAACAAAATCAATAGAAGAAACAGCAGCTTTAATAATGCGGATATATTATAACAAAAAAATAAGTATAATAAATAAAAATTTTCATTATTTACAAGTATAATTTGGTAATTTATAATTTTACTTGTAAAAAATATAGAGGACATATGGCAAGCAATGTAACAGATAAATCTTTTGAAGAGGAAGTACTAAAATCAAATTTACCTGTATTAGTAGATTTTTGGGCTGAGTGGTGTGGTCCGTGCAGAATGTTAACCCCAATAATAGAGGAAATAAGTAAAGAGCTAGAGAATAAAGTAAAAGTACTTAAAATGAATATAGTAGATGATTCCGAAACACCTAGCAAACTTGGAATAAAAAGTATACCAACTTTGATTTTATTTAAAGATGGTGAACAATTAGATATAAAAGTAGGAATAAAGCAAAATAATCCAAAACAAGAAATTTTAGATTGGATAGAAAATAATATAAAATATTGATTTTATGTCTTTTAATCATTCTAAAGTATTTATAGAGATAAAAAACGCTTACGTTGAGGGCATAGATACCCATAAACGAGCACAAGGATTAAAGCATTTCTTTCTTAATAGAGGAACTTCTTTTTCTCCAAATATACCAATATTGAATAATATTAATTTTTCTTGCTATGAGGGAGAAAAAGTAGCCTTTATTGGTAGTAATGGCTCGGGAAAAAGTTCTCTTTTAAAAATGATTGCAGGAATTTATCCGCCAATAAAAGGAACAATAAGTGTTTGTGGTGATATTGCACCTATAATAGATATGAGTGCTGGGTTTGAGCAAGAACAAACAGGGCGTGATAACATCAAAATGTTGATGTTATATAATAATATGCTAGATAAATATAATAAAGAAGTAGAGCAGGAAATTATAGAATTTTCGGAATTAGGTAGCAAAATTGATTTACCTATAAAAAATTATAGTTCCGGAATGTTATCTCGAATTGCTTTTTCCATATCAATATTTCAACATCCACAAATACTATTACTTGATGAAATTTTTGCTGCAGGAGATAGTTATTTTATAAAAAAATCTTTAAATTTAATGAAAAATAAATTTAAAAATACACCTATTTCAATAATAGTAAGTCATCAAGAAGAACTTGTAAAAGATAATTGTAATAGATGTATTTTATTACGTGATGGTAGTATTGTTGCTGATGGTAAACCTTCAGAAATATTTAAAATTTACAATAGAGAAAAACATAAATGATAAAGTATTTTTTATCTAAAAAATATTGGGAAGCGGTAATATTATTAGTTAGAGCTTCTATAATTAAGCAAAACAAAGATTCATTTTTAGGATCTTTATGGAGTTTGATTCAACCATTTGTTAATATATTGGTAATTTCGTATTTTTTTGGCTTTTTATTGAATCAGCCAAGAGAGTTTTTGATAATGAATTTAGTTGGAGGAATTCCTTTATGGACTTTTCTAGTAACTAGCTTAACAACTTCTTCAAATTCTTTAGTAGTACGTGACCAAATAATAAAAAAAGTTAGAATTTCTAAGACTTTTTTCCCAGTTGCAGATAGTTTAGCACAGCTATACAATCTATTTTGCTCATTTTTGGCAATGTATGTTGCTTTTATTTTATTGTTTCCAGAAAAATTTTCATGGCAAATAATATTTATGCCAATATTAATTTTACCACTAATAATTTGTACAATTAGTGGATCTATTGCAATGGCTTTTCTAACGCCTTATATCCGCGATATTCCACAAATATTAAATGTTGTTTTAGGAGTCATTTATTGGAGTATACCTATAGTTTATCCATATTCATTAATCCCTGAAGCTCAAAGAGACTTCTTTGAACTTAACCCATTCTTTATAATTATAAGACCTGCACAATCATTAGTAATTAATGGGACATTACCGGACCCAATATCAATAGGTAAATCTATTATAGTAGCTTTTATTACTGTTTGTATAAGTTACTTAGTATATAAACGCTTTTCAAAAAGAGTTATTTATTACCTATGAAGCTTGGTTTTAATCTAGATTTTAAAAAATTAGATTTAACCGGTCTTAAAAAATTAGATCAAATATTTTTAGATTATCTCTTTAAAGCCAACAAATCGCTTTATGATAATATATTATTATTTAGATCTAATCCTTATTCTATTCTCTCTCAAGATTATTCCGAATTTTTATTAAATATATCTCCTTACTTAGATGATTTTCTAGCAGAATTATTTTGTATTTCAAACGAAGTTACAAGTTTGAGATTACAGCATAAAGATTTTGATATTATTTATGAGTGTAAAAGAAAATTTGTCCAGCGTTATGCCATCAAGAAATATTCACAAGAAAAAATAAAAGATATAGATTTTGAGGATATATATTTAAAATTAGCTGATTTAATAGGTAAAAATTTTACTTCTAGAGATTTCGCTAAACAAGTAATTATATGGCAACAAGCAGAAGAGAGTTTTGTAAAAGAATTAGATATAGCCGCACAATATGCTGCTTATAGGGTGTCATCTCGTGGCTTTATTGATGGTGTCATCCCGTGGCCCCGCCACGGGATCCAGAAAAAACAAATAGATTCCGCGATCAAGTCGCGGAATGACATCTTGTTTGATCTCCCACAAAAGCTAGACAAAGAAAACCTAATAGATGATAAAAAAATATCTAAATATCAAAAAAACGAAAGGTTAAATTTTGATTATACAGATTCCTTTTTAAATCTGGATGAAGCTTTAAACCACTCTCATTATTGTATTTATTGTCATAAACAGGATAAGGATAGTTGTTCTAGGGGAATAAATTTCATTCCTCAATCTCTTCATTGCGAGGAACGTAGCGACGAAGCAATCTCAGGAGTTCTTATGAGATTGCCACGCTCCTTTCAATCACTCGCAATGACAACCGGTTGCACCCTAAAACAAAAAATTTCCGAGATGAATTACGTTAAGGCTCAAGGCTTTAATTTAAGTGCTCTTGCGATTATTGTTATAGATAACCCAATGGTTGCGGCTACCGGTCATAGGATTTGTAATGATTGCTCAAAGGCTTGTATTTATCAAAAGCAAGATCCAGTAAATATACCGCTAATAGAGTCAAATATTTTAGAAGAAACGCTTAAGTTACCTTATGGCTTAGAGATATATCTACTTTTAACTCGTTGGAATCCGCTTAATATTTATAACCCGCTGCCAAAAGAATCTACTAACTATAATATTCTGGTTACAGGGCTTGGTCCAGCAGGTTTCAGTCTTAGTTATTATTTATTACGATCTGGTCATAATGTCACGGCTATTGATGGTTTAAAAATTACTCCTCTACCTTTTGATATTCATAAGCCAATAAAATTTTGGCATGAATATAAAAATAAATTATCTAAAAGAGTACCGAAAGGATTTGGCGGAGTAGCGGAGTATGGTATTACTGTTCGCTGGGATAAAAACAATCTTGATATATTAAGGCTAATATTAGAGCGAAATAATAAGTTTAAATATTATGATGGGGTGGCTTTAGATTTTAATATAACGAAAGAGCAAGCCTTTGATTTAGGTTTTGATCATATAGCTTTCTGTATTGGAGCTGGCAAGCCAAAAATTTTAGATATAGAGAATTTTGATGCTAAAGGTGTTAAAACAGCTTCGGACTTTTTAATGACTTTGCAAAGCGGTGGAGCGTTTTTAGAAAACTCTAATACTAATATGCTTATTAGAATGCCGATTGCGGTAATTGGTGGCGGTCTTACCTCCCTAGATGCAGCAATAGAAAGCTTATATTATTATAAAAAGCAGGTAGAGAGTTTTGTTAAAGATTACGAGTTTGCTGTTGCCAAATACGGCAAAGATTATACGGAAAAAGATTGGACTGAAGAAGATAAGGAAATAGCCGAGGAATTTATTGCTCATGCAAAATTATTTGAGAAAGCTAAGAATAATGAAGAGCTGAAAGAGGTTTTTAAGAAACTGGGCGGAGCTACTATTTATTATCGTGGGAAGCTGCAAGATTCGCCAGCATATAAATTAAATCATGAGGAGCTAATATATGCATTAGCATTAGGAGTTAATTTTGAAGAAAATATGCAGCCTTTGAGAATTAATAATGATAAATATGGGCATGTGGAGTCCGTGGAATTTGGGAATAGAGACCGTCATTGCGAGGAAATGCGTAGCATTGACGCGGCAATCTCGTTAAGTCAAACTCCTAAGATTGCCACGCAGCCAAAGGCTGCTCGCAATGACGTCAAAGCCAAAACCGTGATCATGGCAATTGGTATAGAAAACAATACCGAATTTGATGAAGATAAATATAGCTACTTTGGAGACTGCAATCCTAAATACTCAGGTAGTGTAGTTAAGGCACTTGCTAACAGCAAAGATGGCTATGAGGCTATTAATAAGAAGTTGGCAAATAATAACCCGAATTTTAAAGGTGATTATAAAAACTTTGTAAAACAGCTAGATGATTTGTTAATTAGCAAGGTTCACAAAATAAACATCTTAGGCGATAAAATTTTTGAGTTAGTAATTCACTCACCGCTTGCTGCTAGGAATTTTAAGCCAGGGCAGTTTTTCCGTTTACAAAATTATTCTAATGATATAACTAAATTAATAGAGCCTTTAGCCCTAAGCGTTGCGGATATTAATGTAGAAAGCGGTTTAATTAGTTTTATAATATATGATGTCGGTAAATCAACTAACTTATGTAAATTATTTTCTGAAGAGGAAAAAGTAGTTTTGATGGGACCAAGCGGGATGCCATTAGAGATACCAAATAATAAAAGAATAATAGTTATTGACACTGAACCGAATAATGTTTTAATTAAAACTCTAAAAGATAACAATAACGAAGTTATGTTTTTTACCTATCCTGAAATAAAAACACAAAAACTAACTTTAATAGATAGAGTAATAATTAATGCATCACCTGAAATAGCAGAAGAGTTAAAAAGTTTAAAAATATTCGGTGAAAGTGCAGAGATAATTGTTAGTGTTAATTCATCTATGCAATGCATGATGAAAGGAATTTGTGGTCAGTGTATACAAAAAGTTGAAGATGAAAGAAAATACATTTTTGCTTGTAGCTGCCAAAATCAAAAAGCAGAAATAGTTGATTTTGAAAGCTTAAAAATTCGTTTGCATCAGAATTCTTTGCAAGAGAAGATGAAGAAATTATAACTTGAATCTTCCTTTGGAAAAATTAAAACTGTTGGATTACGCTTGTGACAACTCCCCAGATATATGTACCATTTTCAATTTTGGTAGGTGGGAAATCTTTATTTTCAGGCATTAAGTAAGCTTCGTCGTTGATAAATTTTAAGCGTTTTACAGTAAATTCGTTATTAATAACAGCAATTACTATTTTATTATTAGTAGGGGGTAGAGATTTATCAACTATCAATAAATCATTTTCTCTAATACCGGTATCTATCATAGAATCACCGGTTACTTGAACAAAAAAAGTTGATTTAGGATGCTTAATTAAATGGCTATTCAAATCAAGGCTATTACTCATATATCCGTCAGCAGGCGACGGATAACCTGCCTGTACTTTTGTGTCAAATAACGGCAACTCACAAGCCTTTTCTACAGAACAAGAAAAAATTTCTTTAATTTGCATGTTAGAATATTCTATATAAATAAACTGAATTTTAACTTTTCTTTATAAGCAAGGCAAGCAAAAACTTTAGCAGTTATATTTTGCCATTGAATAGTTTTATTAAAAGTATTATTATTAGTACTAATTAAAGTAATTTAAAAGTATTATTATGAGTCATATAATTTGTTCTGATGTAGTTGCAAGTGTTTCTGAGCTCAAATCAAACCCTATGGGAACTGTACAAAGTGCTGGAGGAAAACCTCTTGCTATATTAAATCGTAATCAACCTGTTTTTTACTGTGTTCCTGCTGATTTATATGAAGTTATGATGGAAATGATTGATGATATTGAACTAGGCAAAATTATAGAGGAGCGTAAAAATGATAAAGAAATATCGGTAAATATTAATGACTTATGAATTAACCTTTTTAGAAACCGCTATAGTAAATTGACTTGAACACGGGACGTCGTTACTCGTCGCTCACCTATTATTATAGGCATCGCTCCTTGCGTCTAGTCCCGAATTCAATTGAATTCACTATAAAAAAAGAATGGAAAAAATTAGCTCCAGATATTCAAAAGCAATTTAAAACTAAATTACAAGAACGTCTTACAAATCCGCATATCCCTAAAAACAGGCTTAGTACTATGCCGAATTGTTATAAAATTAAACTTCGCACGGTGGGTTATAGACTAGTCTATAAAGTTATAGATACGAGGTTGGTAGTACAAGTTATAGCTATAGGACGACGTGATCAAAATACAGTTTATAAATTAGCACATAATCGTTTATCTTAAATAGAAATCTCTAGAGCAGATTATAATAAGTATTAATTGATTACCTTTAAATTTCTATTATTTAAACATTGTCTAAAAAATCTATTAATTGGTTCAGAATAAAATCTTGAAATCAAATATGAAATTAGCACAAATATGCTGATTATCTTTTATCTTATCTAATAAAACAACTATAGAAACCAAGGTAATTGTGCAGCAACCTGCTGCACAAATTCTAAATCTTTATACTCTTCAGCAAAACGCTTCATATACTTAAGATTTCTGCTACCAAATCCTTTAATTTATGTTATTCCCTCGAAAGTATATGGGTGTCATCCCGTGGCTTGACATCGAGCCTTAAGTTAACACCTTTTGCAGGATAAGAACCTGCAACAATGCCTAGCAATCCACAGGATGACGCTCATAAATCTGTTCTATCACGCCATCAAGACCCATTAAGAATGTGTAAACTTTTAGTTGGGGGAATTTTTCTTTGATTATCTTACGGGCTTTATTTAAAATTTCCGTATGTGCTTCGGTTTCTTTTTCTTTAGTGCTTAAACGTTCTTCAGCTATAAGCTTTTTATAAGTCCCACATTCACGATGATCAAGGAAAATAATTTGCTTGATGTTATGTAAGTCTTGTAGAATTTCTATAGTATCTTCTATAGTCTTTCCCCAATGGGTATATTTCTCATTAACAAGAGCAAGCGAGGCTCCAGGAAGTGATACCTTATCGAAATCATCCTCTAAACCTAATTGCTTCATTAACTTGTCTGTTTCATCTATCAATCTAAAATCTACGCAACTTATTAAAAGAGTTGAAGCTTCATTTAGCGTTTTTAAATGCTCTTTACTTACTTCTACTTTTATAATTTTTTTATCGGCAAGCATATTTAATGAACCTAAAAATTAAAAATATTTCTTACATGCTTTAAAGTAAGAATAACCAGTTATGATTGTTAAAAAAGCTGCAATCCATAAAATTATTTCTCCAACTAAATCAAGATAGATAATATTAGAACCTTTTGAGCCTAATACTAATATTGATAAAGCAAACATTTGTAAAAAGGTTTTAGTTTTTGCAAGTGTTGAGACAGGAACACTAACTTTAACTAATGCTAAAAATTCTCGAAGACCGCTAACTAAAAACTCTCTTGCCAATATCAATAAACAAGGAATTTCATCTACATCACTTTTCTTCAATAACATTATAATAACACAGCCGACTAATAATTTATCAGCAATAGGGTCGAGCATTTTACCAAAACTTGTAACCAAGTTATATTTTCTTGCAATATAACCATCAAAAAAATCCGTAATACTAGCTAGCACAAATAGTAAAGCTCCAAGTATGCGGGCAAGAGGGCTATTAACATAAAATGTTAGTATAATAACTGGAATTGCAGCTATTCGGGCAATCGTCAAATAGTTAGGTAAATTTTTATCAATTTTCATCAATTATATTATAAACACTCCATTTATTTATCTAGCTTATTAATATAATATTGCTGGATTATGGATAAAATATTGTTCCAAGACCAATATATTAAAAGACCTGCCGGAAAACTACTAAACATTACTAGGAAAACTAAAGGCATAAATTTCATTACTTGAGCTTGTACTGGATCAGCAGGCTCAGGACTCATTCTTTGTTGCAGGAACATAGTAATAGCCATTAAGATAGGCCATGCACCAACCATTAAGAACGAAGGTAGAGAAAACGGCAATAACCCAAATAAGTTAAAGATACTAGTAGGATCAGGAGCGGATAAGTCTTTAATCCAGCCATAAAATGGTGCTTGACGCATTTCAATAGTAACATAAAGCACTTTATAGATAGAGAAAAATACCGGTATTTGAACAATTATAGGCAAACAACCTGCTACGGGATTTACTTTTTCCTTTTTATATAAAGCCATAATTTCTTGATTTAAACGAGCTTTATCATCACCATATAAATTTTTTATCCTATTGATTTCAGGCTGTAAATTCTTCATTCTTTTCATTGAACGATAGGATTTATTAGCCAAAGTAAACATCAGTAACTTAATAATAACAGTAACTATTAAGATACTGATACCGAAATTACCAACATATTTATAAAAGAAGTTCATAGCATAGAAAACTGGCTTAGTAATTATATAAAACCAACCGAAATCTATAGCTCTATCAAATAATTTAATGTTATATTGTTTTTCGTATTTGTCTAGCAAATCTACTTTCTTTGCTCCTGCAAAAAGTCTTCCTTTAATAGAAAAATTCTCACCTGGCTTTACTATTTGTACAGGTGAAATAAAATCTACTTGATATCGCTCTACTTCTTGTTTAACTGCATAATTAAAGTTTGAACTATAATTACTTGATTTATCAGGAATTAAAGAAGTAAGCCAATATTTATCAGTAATTCCGATCCAATCAACTTTACTTGCGGAAAACTTCTCACTTTTTTTGTCCTTAATATCATCATATGAATATTCTTTTAGGTTTTCATCTATACACCCAATAGGACCTTGATGTAGTATATTTACGGCTTTTTCTACAGCAGTATATTTACGATTTATTAAGCCATAAGATTGCACAGGAAGTTCTTGATTGCTATTATTGACGATAGTTTGTTCTATAGTAAATAAATAATTTTCATCTACTGTAATAGCTACTAAAAATTTAACCCTATCCTCATTAACCCAAAATAAATTAACTGGTTTTTCAGGAGTTAATATTTCACTATCACTATTCCATATAGTTTCGTTATTAGGTAGCTTTACACTAGATAAGTTACTCACCCAACCTATTTCTGCAAAATACGCATCTTTAGTATCAGATGGTGAAAATAATACCACTTCAGGGCTATTTTCAGATAAATCTTGCTTATATTTTTTCAAAATTAAATCATCAAATCTAAGTCCTTTTAACGAAATAGAACCAGAAAGTGCATTCGAGTCTATTTTAATACGTGGTGCTTGACTTGCTTCTTGAACAATAACAGGTGTAGCCTCTAATTGTGCAGATTCTTTTTTCTTTAAATCTTTTGCTTTCTGCAACGCTATTTGTTGTTGCTGCTTTTGCTGCTGCGGTTTTACAATAAAATATTGCCAACCAAAAATTATACCTAAAGACAGTACAATGGCTGCTACAAGATTAACTATATTATTATTCATTAGTAAGTACTTAATTTTTTATATTTTAGAACTTTAAATTTTATAGGATTTAAATAAAATAATCAAGAACAATTGATGAGGATGTCATCCCGTGGCTTGGGAACTAGATCCAGCATAAAGTGAGAGAAATCGAGCTTTAATTTTTATTTGTATTTTTAATTACTGGATCCCGTGGACAAGCCACGGGATGACAAAATACCCTACAACTATACCGACATTTTGGAAGATTTTTAATTTAAATTCAGGCAATACGGAAATTATATGTTCAAAAATATCGGCTTGAACTTTTTCGTATCCTATTAAACTTGTTTCTTTAGGTAAGCCATTAACAGTTGGCTGAAGTTGTCTAACTAAAAAAGTAAACCCTTCAGTATAAATAGCAGGATTATTTTTTAGATATTCTTGAACATATAATTTAAATATTTTGATATTTGTTAGATCTTTTTCGTCTTTATCAAGAGTGATTTTATTGATTACATCTTTTGATAGATAAGGAGATTTTTTGAGATTTGTTAAAATAGTAGAATCACAAAAATTAATAGTTGCCATATTTATATTAAATTCTCTTTTTACTCTTCTTGCTCCTGCCTCATCGACTCCTTTATAATTTATAACGTTGGAGCTTAAAACACTAGAAGTAGGAATAGTTGAAATAGATTGATCAAAATTTCTAATTGTCACTACAGAAATAGTAATTTTTTCTACAGTCCCTTCGACTTCACCAATACGCACCCAGTCACCTATATTGATAATATCTTGACTGGTTAGTTGAAGACTTGCAATTAGCCCAAGCATAGTGTCTTTAAAATAGATACCAGCATAACAAATAACATTATTATTTCAGTACTTGATGTACGATATAAATCCATTAAATATTGCATATTTTACTTACCATATTATTATGTATGATTATAAATAAATTTTTATTATTCCTAAAAATTTTATTTTTATCAATAAATTTAACTAAAAAGAACAAAATAACTTTTTAACTATGACATTCCCGAATATTAATCCTATTATTTTCTCTATAGGACCGCTAGCCGTATCTTGGTACTCTCTTTCATATATAGTTGGAATTTTACTTGGCTGGTTTTATGCAAGTAAAATTATAGAAAAATTTCCTACAAAAATCACCAAGAAAAATTTAGAAGAGTTTGTTACTTACGTTATTATTGGGATAATAGTTGGAGGCAGACTCGGCTATATTCTATTATATAATCCTTATAAATATTTTTCAAATCCGATAGAGATTTTAAAAACATATGAGGGCGGAATGTCCTTTCACGGTGGTGCTATAGGAGTCATTATCACTGCTTATATATTTTGCAAACGACATAAACTTAATTTCTTAAGTCTTACCGATATTATTGCTCCAGTAGTCCCAATTGGTTTATTTTTCGGCAGAATTGCCAATTTTATTAATGGTGAGTTATATGGGCGTGTTACAAATTCATCTATTGGTGTAATTTTTCCAGATAGTGATTTAAACTTGCGTCATCCTAGTCAATTATACGAAGCTTTCTTTGAAGGGTTAGTGTTATTTTGTATTTTGGCTTATGCTGTATTTAAACGTAATACAATTAAAAAGCAAGGTTTAAACTCAGGTCTGTTTTTAATGTTTTATTCTCTTTTTAGAATAATTATTGAGATATTTAGAGAGCCGGATGTGCAAATCGGCTTTATTTTTGATAGTTTAACTATGGGGCAAATTTTATCGATGCCGCTGTTACTTTTAGGTAGTTATTTAATAATAAAGGCAGAATGTCGATCGATCACAAAATAAGGGAAATAATTGAGCAAAGTGGCTATATCACTTGTGATCGTCTTATGCAGGAAGTTTTACATGTAAGCCCAACTTCTTATTATAGGCAAACGAAATCCTTGGCAGAAGAAGGGGATTTTACTACCGCTCCTGAAGTTTCGCAGCTATTTGGCGAAATTATAGGCTTATGGTGTATAAAAGAATGGCAAAGAATTGGTAGTCCTAAAAATCTTAGCATAGTCGAGCTTGGTCCTGGCAGAGGGTTATTAATGCGGGACTTATTACGCACAGCAAAATTAGTTCCAGAATTTTATAACGCTTTATCGATCAACTTAATTGATATCAATGAAAATTTTATTGTTCAGCAAAAATCCAATCTACAAAACTTTGATTTACCGATTAATTGGTACGTATCTATAGAGGATATCCCCAAAAAACCCGCTCTAATAATAGCTAATGAGTTCTTTGATGCTATGCCGATAAAGCAATATATCAAAGTAAAAGAATCATGGTATGAAAGAATATTTGTAGTGCAGCCGGTAGATGGAAAAATCAAGTATGATAAAATAGCTGTTAGTAAACAATTACAAGAATATTTACAGAAGACACATTTAGATGCGAAAGACGGAGCAGTGTTTGAAGAGTCCTATAAATCTATAGAGATTATGAAATTTATATCCGAGCATATAAAAGAATTGGGCGGAAGCGGTCTTATAATAGATTACGGCTATGATATAAACCCGAATATTAGGACTAGATATCAATATAACTCAACCTTGCAAGCTATAAAAAATCATAAATATTGCCCAATAATTGAGAATTTAGGGGAGGCAGATTTATCAGCCCATGTAGATTTTTATGTACTCAAAACAGTAGCTCAAAATAGCAAGATAAATATAATAGATACAATCTTACAACATAATTTTTTAATAGAAAATGGGATTTTACTACGCAAGCAAACGCTGCAAAACAAACTTAATTCCGAGCAAGCAGAGCTAATAGAGAGACAAGTAAATAGGTTGATATCTCTGAAAGAAATGGGCGGGTTGTTTAAAGTATTGCAGGTGATGAAAACATTGCAGGTGATGAAAACGTCACCTACTGTGTCACCCCCGTAATCAAGCAGGCGTTGTTGCGTGGATCGAGAGTCGTCATTGCGAGCGAATGAAATGAGCGTGGCAATCCAGAAAAATAATAAAAAATGCTATAAATTAGCAATTTTTATACTTCCTTGCTTCGTCAATTACTTCGTAATTTCCTTAGCTCAGATGGAAAAACTGATCCACGCTGGCAATGCCGCCACGGGATGACAACCTACCCACCAATCCTTGCTGTACAAATCCTTTCAGTGATTTCTTTTAATTTTTCTATTCGCTCAATAAGATAAAGCAGCTGTTCTTTCGTGATCTTATAATTTTTATCATATCGTGCATCAACATAAGCTTTTTTTAACAACTCAAAACATTCTTTTTGTTCATGTGTTGCAATAGGAAAAACTTGTAATAACTCACTATCATAATTTTTTGCCATGCCACCTAATTCTTCTATATCGTGCAACTTAGGTTTATAATTAGAGAAAACTAATAAAATAGCACTGTATAAACTTTCGGTAGCTTGATGAAGCAAAAAAGCACTGATATTAAAAATTTCTTCTTCCAAAGCATTTTTAGAAGTTTTTAAAAAATATTTACCACTCTTAAACCACTCTTCAAAATAATCTTGAGCGATTTCTTTCATCTCACTCCAAGGTAAATCTTTAGCCTCGCTTAAAATATACTCACCACTGTCGTATAAAAGTATCCCTTCTTTTTTAAGATCGGTATAGAAATAACGTCCTTTTTCTAATTGTCTATTTATCTCTTCTATTGATTCTAAAATTATTGATATCCGTGAATCATAAGGGATAATTTGATCTTTTATTACACCTTTTCTTTTTAATCTTGTATATATTCTATCTTTTAGGTTTAAAGTAGCATGACCTTTATACTTACCTTTCTTTAAGATAATCAAAATATCCGTATCACTATGATAGCCGTTAGGTAGATCACGTACCCAATCGCCTCTAGCAAAAGAGCCGTACAGGATAATCATGGCGATTTTATCTTGGGCAAGCTCTAAAATCTGCTGCACTATAAAATCAAGCCTACCTCTAATATGCAAAGAGCGTTCAGGTAATACGGTTTTCATTTAAATCATGCCACTCTGGATTTTGAGATTCAATTAGATTTAACTTCCATTGTCTTTTATATTCTTTTAGTAATTTTTCACGACTAATTGCCGCTATAATATCATTATATTGTTCAAAATAAACTAATTTATTTGTGTTATATTTAGAAGAAAATCCTTTAACTATTTTATTTTTGTGCTCGTAAATACGTTTTATAATATTTGAGGTTATGCCAATATAAATGTACCATTACGCTGGCTTGCTAATATATATACATAATATTGTTTCATTATACTATTTAAATTAAAAGCTCGATTTATCTCGCTTTATGCTGGATCTAGTTAGCAAGCCACGGGATGACATCGATTTTATAGACTCAAGCCTACCTCTAATATGCAAAGAGCGTTCGGGTAATTCGGTCTTCATTTAATACCTATCTTTATCATCATACACCCCCCAGAGGTCTTTTTTAAGTACCCAACCAGTGTAATTTTTGCAGGTAATTTGGCAAAATTGTTCTTTGCATTTTTTTAAGCCACAGCGAACTTTAGGCATTAATTTTGCTATTACTCTACTCTCTATATTTGCATATTTAAGTAATTCGATCTCTTGATCAGCAATAATAATTACTGATCTTCTACCTGATAAGACGCTTGAATGTATCCAGCCACTTTCGCCATGAATATCACGTACTTGTCGCCACTGTTCATATTCGGCAATTATTTCTACTGGTTCACCTTTTTTAACAAAAACCCACTCTATTGCTGCTTTCGTAGTCGGACCGCTTCGTGCATTAACTTCATTAGATTTTATTGAAATAAATCTTGGAATGGGTAACTTTTTATTATCGGCATTAATTGTTGTTGATAGTATTATTGCAATTAAAGCAATGAGAATCTTAATCATTATACTCTACTTCCGATAAGCTATCCTCTTTCTTTGCTACTATATAATTACCAAGCCTAAATTGTACTTTTATTCTATTGATTTCTTGCTCGCTAATGCCTATGAATTTTAAAACAGTACCGCCAATTTGAAGGCCTGTTTCATAACTTTCAGGGATAATCGTGGTTGCTCCTAAATCATAGAACTCTCTGGAATTTTTAAGGCTTTTTAGCTTCACGATAACTTGCATATCAGGATAGTTAGCGGTAATTGTTTTAAGCGATTTCTTTATAGTTACTTGATTATTCATAGTAAGTATGATAGCAAGAGCCCTATCTGTACCAAGGGCTTTTAGAGTATCTGCCTGTGATACATCACCTTTAAAAACTGGAAAACCGTCTGTTAACCCTTCCTTAACTCTATCTTCGTCTAAATCTAATATTACATAGCTTGTTCCTTCAGCTTCTAAAACCCTTGCGACCATTTTACCGATATTACCAAGCCCCGCAATAATAATATGATTTGTTAAATCTCTTGTACCAAGCTCTATAATTTGCGTTGGGGTCTTGCCGAGACCTTTATCGACTTTTTCAGCAATTTTTCGTCCTAATGCTGCAAGTAGCGGTGTAAGTGCCATAGTAAAGGTAACAACAAGCAATAATATGTTAGCACTACTTTCTTCTAAAACACCACTTTCTTTACCTAAGCTAAATAATATGAAAGCAAATTCTCCGCCCTGCGATAATAAAAGCCCTGAATAAAAAGCAACACCTTTATTAAACCCAAATAAAATACAAAAAGCTGTTATTATTAAGGTTTTGATACCTATTAAAGCAATAGATAAAGTAAGGATATGAGATAGTTTTTCATACATTTCAAGTGTGTCGATATTCATACCGACAGTCATGAAGAATAGCCCTAAGAACAGACTCTTGAAAGGGTAAATACTTTCTTCAGCTTGTAGTCTAAATTCAGTTTCAGCAACTAATACTCCAGCAACAAAAGCTCCAAGTGCTAGCGATAAGCCGAAAGTTTCAGTAGCCCAAGCAGCAGAAAGCACTATTAACAAAGTCATTGAAATAGGTAGCTCATTAGCACTATTACTTTCGGAAGATATGAATGAAAATATTGGACGAAGTAAAACACGACCCGCAACAAATATAGTAAGTAAAGCAGCAATGGCTTTTAAAAACGCAATACCAAGTGCTGTCGCAAGAGAAGCCTGACTATTACCGCTAAGCAGTGGTACTATTACAAGCAATGGTACTACAGCCAAATCTTGAAGTAGCAGAATTGCTAAAGAAATTCTACCGATTTGTGTTGATTGGTTACGGTTTTCCTCAATGACCTGCATAACAAGGGCTGTAGATGAAAGTGCAAGTCCGCCTCCGGTAATAATAGCAGCACTACTATTGCCGTCTATAAGCACCATCGCACCGGCAATTACTATGGCGGTTGTTAGAACTTGTAAAGTACCAAGCCCAAAAACATACCGTCTCATAGCTTTTAATCGCTCGAAAGATAGCTCAAGCCCTATCGCAAATAATAGAAATACTACACCAAGTTCGCCAAGTAACTTAGTCTGGTCATATGTTACAATTTTTAAACCATGATCACCAATTGCAGCTCCAGCAATTAGATAGCCAAGTACCGGACTTAACTTAAATCGCTTAAGTATAGCCACGATAAAGACTGCAGTACCAAGTAAAATTATAACATTAATAAGTATGTGATCGTTCATTTAAAAATATTTATTTTTTCCAAATTTCTTCAAGTTTAAAATGTGTTCTTGCTTCAGGGTAAAAGATATTAACCAAAATAGTACCTGCATCTATTAGTACCCACTCTGATTTACCAAGCCCCTCTATATTAGTGCTTATACCGGCTTTATTTTTTAACTCTAATGCCACATATTCAGCTATTGCTCCAACATTCTTAGTTGACCTGCCGTTAGCAAATATAATATAATCAGTTATCTTATTTTTACCACTCAAGTCAATTACATCGATATCTTCTGCTTTCTTTTCATTTAGACATTCTAAAATAAATAATTTTAGTTCTTCGCTTTCTTTTTTCATGTTACTGTAATATATTATTTTAGTATTAATTATATTCGCAAGAATCATTATTATCAATAGAACTCTATAGATAATATAGTAATTAATAACGTATATATTATATAGGAATTAATAAAATAATGGCAATATCTGCAGAAGAATTAGAAAAAATACTTAAAAAATCTTTTCCAAATGGTGTAATTAAAATTACCGATTTAGTAGGTGATCAAGACCATTATGCATTAGAATTATCAGATATACAGTTTAAAGGACTTACTTTAATTAATCAACATAAACTAGTAAAAAATGCTCTATCTGAGGTATTAAATAAAAAACTCCATGCAATTACGATAAAAACCATTGCAATTTAATAATCAGTACTAAGAGGATTTTGTGGTGCTACTAGGGGGAATTGAACCCCCGACCTCTTCATTACCAATGAAGTGCTCTACCCCTGAGCTATAGTAGCTTAAGCTTTATAAATCTTTTTAGAAATGTTTATAGAGCTTAGAATTTTATTCCAAACTCTTTTTGTCACATATTTATTATTAAATCAAGAGAAATTTGGAATTTGTTATATTATTCCTCTACTATCCAAAGGCTTTACCACACATATCAACCTCTTTAAAAATATAGAATTCTTCAAAGTGAATAGCAGCATCTTCTGAATTTTTACTGTCCAAGATAGGCTTGTAAAAGAATAATGCTATCAATGCAAGAATGCAGCTTAAGATGATATAATAAACTGCAGAAGTAACTTGACCTGTTTTTTGTACTAGATACTCAAAAACAAGTGGAGTAGTGCCACCAAATATAGTTGTAGCGGTGTTATATGAAAGCGAGAGTGCAGTGTTACGTATTTCGGTAGGATAAAATTCTGCCTGCAAAGCTGGCTCAGGACCAATATAGCTAGCAGCAAGCACTGCGAGTATAAATTGTGAAATAATTACGCCGGTGAAATTACCTGTTTCAAAATTATTAAGTAAAAATGGAGTTGCTATAATAATCACTACAAGGTTAATTACAAAAATTTTCCTGCGACCTATAACATCGGATAAATAACCGCTAAGTAATGTTATAGCTATCATAATTACATAACATACGCTTGCTAGGCTGTTTACTTCATTTTCAATAAAGTTACGACTGATTTTTAAAAATGACACTAAATAAATTGCATGCAAATAGAATATTATCGAACCTGGAGCATTGATAAAAATCGAAATTAATATATCAAACCAATGCTTAGTAATAACTTTTTTTAGCGGCGAATTCTGTATCTTTTTCTGTTCTTTTAAATTTTTAAAATTTGGCGTTTCATGCGTATGGTTCTTAATATAAAAAGCTGCAAAAAGAATAAAGAAACCAAGTAAAAAAGGTATCCTCCAGCCGAAACTATCAAACTGTTCAGCGTTTAAGATATTCTTGACGATATAAGAAACAAAAGAACCAAGCAGTAAACCAGCACATATGCTAGACATTGAAATACTGCCAGTAAAACCTCGATGCTTTGGATAAGTATGCTCAATAACAAACGAGATAGAACCAGTTAAAGCTCCGCCCATTGACAGCCCTTGTAAGATTCTAACAACAATCATTGAAATAGTGGCAGTGATACCGATAGTATGGTAGGTCGGTAATATTCCAATTAATACAGTTGGGGCAGACATGCAGAATAAAGCACCAGTTAAGGCTGCTTTTCTGCCAAATTTGTCACCAATAACACCGAAAAATATGCCTCCAAGTGGTCTTGCCAAATACCCTATAGCAAAGACTAAAAAAGCCTGCAATAAAGAAGTATTAGCATCATCATTTGGGAAAAACTTAGTTCCGATTATCGGTGCAAAGTAACCGAATAGTACATAATCATACCATTCAAAAGTGTTGGCTATGCCGCTTGAAAATACTATTTTTTTTCGATTCATATTTTTTTGCTCATGGCTTTTTTTTCAGAATATATTATAAATAAAGTTGCTGGAATTATGATTACTGCCCCGTGCAATGTACTTTTGTCTGGAAACTCGTTAAATATGAAATATGCTGCTATTGCCGAAATCACAAGCTCTAAATATCTATAAGGAGCGGTAGCGGTAGCATCTACCATAGAAAAAGCTTTAAGTAGCAAAAATAATATTAAACTCCCGCTACTGCCTAAGATAAATAACAACGCTAATTCAAAAAGAGTTGGAGTAAGCCAGTAGTTAGCTGCAGCAGGTATCGATACCACAGCAGTTACTATTGCTGAGTAAAATAGCATACTAATCATTGACTCTTTTACCACAAATTTTTTGTTTATAATATCAAGCATAGCAAATGAAATAGCTGCTAAAACAAAATAGAGCATTTCGGGGTTAAAATCCTCGGCATGAGGTTTAAGCGTAATTACTAACCCAACGAATCCTACTATTGTCACTACCCATCTTTGCCAAATGATATTTTCATTAAGAAAAAATACGGCAAGTATTAAAGTAAATAGGGGGATAGAAAAACTTATAACAGTCGCAGTAGTAACAGGTGCAATACTTAAGCCGTAAGTCCACGAAGTCATACCAAAAAATAATAATAATCCCCTTAAAATATGAACAAAAGGACGACTTGTTTTTAAGGTATTTTTACCATAATAAGCAACGAAAGGTAATAAAACTATGCTACTGAAGAAAAAACGGAAAAAAGCTACTTCAAAACTGTGCAATCTAGTTCCTAAATATTTAGACATTACATCGTTAGCACTACTACTTACTAAACTAAGTAAGAACCAACCTATACCTATTGAATATGTTTTTAATGCATCATTCATTAATATACTCCAGTAATTTCTATAATTTTATTTAAATTTCTTGACTTTTGATATGAAAGAATCTTATCTTCTAAAAAATATAAATACATAACGATGAAAAGCTTATGTTATAATATAATAATGAATTTTAAGCAAGTAAAGGATTGTAACTATGATAAGAATGTCTAAAAGGTTAGGAGTAATTTTGTTTGTATCATGCATAAGCATTAATAGCTTTGCTAAAAGCATGGAAGCTGATGTAAATGCTGTACCGGAATATAATTATGATGATATTCCATATTATGAAAATGAAGGAAGTTTACTCGTTAAAATGCGTCTAAACGGAGTTTTTGCACATGCTAAGCAAAAAAACTTACCCGCTCCTACAGTTCCTCAGCCTCTTCCAATAGGTGAGTTTGTAAAAAATGGTTATGGTGGTGATATATCTACTACTATATTCTTCAACAATTATTTTGCTACTGAATTATCTTTAGGTTTTAATGTTTTACGTACTAAAAATTCAGTGCTTAGTAATGTATCCTATAACTATGGCGTTGGAGCAACACCTGGTAAAAGCAAGCCTCTTTACATGATCCCAGCAACAATTACAGGACAATTTCATATGGCACCTTTCGGTGGCATTAGACCTTATGTAGGGCTAGGTTATCATGGTTCATATATGATCACTCAATCTAGCGGTATTAAGATAAGAAACGGAAATGGTTTTGTAGGACAAATAGGTCTGGATTTCTATGCTAAAGATGACACAGTAATAAATTTAGACATAAAACAATATTATTTAAATCCTAAAATTGTATATAAGCCAAGTTTAGTAGGAAATAAAAATGTTACCTCTAGAACTAAGCTTAATCCTTTAGTAGTTTCTATAGGTATAGGATTTAGTTTTTAGTATAATCGTCATTGCGAGCGACTATAAGGAGCGTGGCAATCCAGAAAAAATAATAAAAAATGCTAATTTATAGCATTTTTTATACTTCCTTGCTTCGTCAATTACTTTGTAATTTCCTTAGCTCAGACGGAAAAACTGATCCACGCAGCAATGCCGCCACGGGATGACAGAGGATATAATTTACGCAAACATATAAATAAAACATATTAACCTATGTCCTTACAGATTATCCAATTATTATATCTCATAGCTGCTATTTGCTTTATTCTATCGCTCAAGTTTTTGTCATCACAGAAACAAGCACGTTTAGGCAGTACTATAGGTATTTTGGGGATGACAATAGCAGTCGGTGTTACTTTCTTTCTGCCTGATTTTGCCCATAAATTACCTATTATAGCTACTATATTAGTTGGGGGCATAATAGGCGGGGTAATTGCTCTTAAAATTTCTATGACGGCAATGCCGCAATTAGTTGCAGGCTTTCACTCTTTTGTTGGTCTTGCTGCGGTATTTGTATCTTATGCTACTGTACTTGCTCCTGAAAATTTTGCTATAGGTATTGCAGGAAGCTTGCCTATCAGTTCTTTGATAGAGATATCACTAGGTGTATCTATAGGTGCTTTAACTTTTAGCGGTTCAATTATTGCTTTTTTAAAGCTACAAGGCTTAATGAAAAGCAGCCCATTAAAATTTTATGGTCAGCAATATGTATGTTTAGTGACTACAATATTATTAGTCGCATTAATAGTGTTGTTTATTCGCTCAGAAAATATATTTCTATTTAACCTAATAATATTACTATCTTTGCTAATTGGGGTATTGCTTATAATACCGGTAGGCGGTGCTGATATGCCGGTGATAGTATCGATGTTAAATTCCTATTCAGGTTTTGCAGCTGCCGGTATAGGTTTTACCCTTAGTAATAGTTTGTTGATTATTACTGGAGCTTTAGTTGGTAGTAGCGGTGCTATACTTAGCTATATAATGTGTAAGGCAATGAATCGCTCCTTAATCAAAGTTATTTTTGGTGCATTTTTACCAGCTCCTAGTGGTGCTAGTAAAAATATAAATGATGATAAGGTAGCAAAAGCAAGCTGCCCTGAAGATGCAGCAAATTTATTGCGTAATGCATCATCTGTTATAATTGTTCCTGGTTATGGTATGGCAGTAGCTCAGTCTCAGCATATTATAAAAGAAATGGTCGATATATTAGAAGGGTTAGACATTAACGTACGTTTTGCTGTACATCCTGTAGCAGGTAGAATGCCAGGGCATATGAATGTGCTACTTGCTGAAGCTAATATTGATTATGAGAAAGTTTTAGAGCTTGAAGAGATTAATAGAGATTTTGCTACTACCGATATAGTTTTAGTTATTGGAGCAAACGACGTAACTAATCCAGCTGCTAAAAATGATCCAGATAGCCCGATTTATGGTATGCCTGTTTTAGATGTCGAAAAAGCTCGTAGCGTTTTGTTTATTAAACGTTCTATGGCTTCAGGATATGCTGGTATAGAAAATGAGTTATTTTATCACGACAATACCTTTATGTTATTTGGTGATGCTAAGAAAGTAGTTGAAGAAATTGTCAAGTTTCTAAATGAAGACTAGAATGTGTTACATAGATCGAAAAACGTCCTCGTGTCATCTAGTTGCTTGTCCACGAGATGACATAAATGAAGATTGACTTAAATAGCACAATTTGTTATAACCTTTCTTATTAAGCTAAAAAACAAATATCATGAATTCCCAAAAAATATTACCGCTACTTCCAAAAGCTACGGCTATGTGGTTAATTGAAAACACCTCATTAACTTTTAAGCAGATTGCTGATTTTTGTGGTATTCATGAACTTGAAATAAAAGGTATGGCAGATGGTGAAGTAGCACAATCTATTAAAGGGCTTGACCCGATTGCAAATGGTCAGCTAACTCTGGAGGAAATTGATCGTTGTAGCAAAGACCCTAAAAATGTCCTACAAATTTCTCATAGCCCTGCCTATGAATTAATGAAGAATCAGAAAAAACAGCGTGCTAAATATACACCAATTGCAAGACGCCAAGATAAACCTGATGCTATATACTGGTTACTACGTAATTATCCAGATATTCAAGATAATCAAGTAGTTAAGCTTATTGGTACTACTAAAACTACCATCGATGCTATTAGAACCCGCAGCCATTGGAATATGAAATCTATTCATCCACGTGACCCTGTATTACTTGGACTTTGTAGCCAAGTAGAACTAAATAAGGCAGTAGCGATGCTAGAATCCGCATCAAGCCAAAACAAAGAAACTAAAGACTCTTAAGACAAAAAACATCATTGTGAGAAGAAACTGAAAGTTCGACTAATTAATCTCAGGAATTCCACTTTATGAGATTGCCAAGTCGATTCTACGAATCTCCTCGGAATAAGGCATTGTCGCATGGATCGGCTAAAAAATACTAATATTATTAGTATTTTTTATTATTTTTTCTGGATTGCCACGCTCATTTCATTCGCGTAGCTCAGACGATTTGGTATCCACGCAACAATGCCTCGCAATGATGACTCTTGATCCACACGAGAAATGCCATCACACGACATCGAGCGTTTTTTCTAATCATCCACATCGGAAAATGCATCATTATCATTAAGCTCATCATCTAATTCTTGAGAAGATTGGTTATTTTCATCATTAGATTTGAAATTACCTAAATCTTTTTACTGTTTAAGGTTTTAACTGATTTTAAAGTCTCAACAGGGATAATAACTATTATGTTTTTATTTAATTCATCAAAATATTCTGTAGTTAAAGAATCTTTAAGCACTCCTGAATATTTATTGCTTTTGCTGCTTGCTATGAAATCCTCTAAAGATTTACTTTTATAATAATTTTCAGATGTAAAAATCATTGTTATAAAAAATATCACGGCTGAAATAGCAGCTCCTACTGCAAAACCGGCTAATAATCCCAAAAATCGATCAATGAAACCATTCCTCATAAATGAAATTATTGCTAGGAATTTATAGACGATAAAAATGCATAAGATTAAAGAAATAATATAGGATATAACCCCGCTACTTATTACTCTTACAACCTCATTATGTACGTATTTGCTTATTATTTGCGAAATATGTGGATATAAGAAATATGTTAACATTATCGAGGTAATAAAACCGAGTATTCTTGTCGAAAAACCTATTATCCCTTGGTATAATCCAAAAAACGAAAAAAGTGTGATAATAGAAAAAATAGTAATATCAAAAAATGTGATCATTATTGTTAACTTCTATTGAATAATTGAATTTAAATCTTATATACTTAATAAATAACTATTATAATACTAGTTTTATTATGAATGATAAGATCTTTTATAACCTATCCGGTAAAACACTAGTTTCAACACCTTATGTAATTACAAAAGGTATCTACCATAAATCCTTGATTTATATGTTATCACATACAGAAGAAGGTGCAATAGGATTAATGTTTAATCGTTTAGTAAATCATATAGATTTAAAATCATTTTTTAAAATAAAAAATGATGAAATAGTAAATCCTGTTATGGTGCCTATATATCTTGGCGGACCTGTAGAGCATGAAAAAGGATTCTTTTTACATTCCACAGATTATAATAAAAACTTATTATTAGATTTTCATAATGATTTAGCAGTAAGCTCTAATTTAGAAATTTCAGAAGATATAGCTTTCGGTAAAGGACCTAAAAACAGCTTATTAATTGTAGGATATACTGGGTGGAAAGCAGGGCAGCTTGAAAAAGAGCTAGAAGAAAATCTATGGCTAGTTATGGATTGTGATAAAGAATTTATTTTTGCTGATAATCCTGAAAATAAATGGCATAATGCATTAAAGCATTTAGGCATTGATGAGGCACATTTCTCTTCCCAAGTAGGAAGTGCTTAAGTCAGTGTTATTGCATGGATAACGAATCGTCATTGCGAGCAATTGAAAAATACTTTTCGATCCATATAACAAAAAAGTTACAGGATCACAGATCATAAGTATAACAACGCATTTTAGAATAAACATAAACAAAAAATGATTTCGATATTTAGCAAATTAAAGCAAGGTTTATCTAAGACCTCAGGTAAAATATCAGCAGGTATTAATAAGATATTTTATAAGAAAAAACTAGATGCAGAAACATTAGAGGAGCTGGAAGAGCTATTAATTTCAACTGACATGGGAAGTTTGGTAGCAGCTAAAATTATCGAAGATTTTAAATCGCTCAAATTCGATAAAGAAGTTGAAACTACCGAAATAAAAGAAACTCTAGCAAATCTTATTGAACAGCAATTATTAGAATCAGAAATTCCTTTCACTTTAAATGAAAATAAACTAAACGTGGTTTTAGTATGTGGTGTTAATGGTGCAGGTAAAACAACCACTATCGGTAAGCTTGCTGCAATGTATGGAATGCAGGGTAAAAAAGTAGCAGTTGCCGCATGTGATACGTTCAGAGCCGCCGCCGTAAATCAGTTAGATGGTTGGGTAACCAGAGCAAAAGCTTTGCTTATTACCGGCGAAGAGGCAGCAGATCCTGCAAGCGTTGCTTACAGAGCAGTAGAAGAGTCAATTAAGCAAAATATCGATATACTTTTTATTGACACAGCAGGCAGACTTCACAATAAAAAGAACTTGATGGATGAGCTTACTAAGATTGTGAAAGTTATCAAGAAAGTAGACGAGGACCTCCCTACTCATAGCGTTTTAGTGATAGATGCTATTACTGGACAAAATACCTATAACCAAGTGGAGCATTTTAACGAGGCTACTAATTTAACCGGTCTTATTGTAACCAAGCTTGACGGTAGTGCTAAAGCTGGCGTGATTGTCGGGATAGTGCAGAAATTTAATTTACCGATATATTTTATTGGTATAGGCGAACAGATAGAAGATTTGAAAATATTTAACCGACACGATTTTGCAAAAAGCTTAGTGGGGTTATGAGTTTAGGTGTCATCTAGTTGCTTGTCCACGGATCCAAAAAATAATAAAAGATACTAATTTTATTAGTGTTTTTAACTGGATCCCGCTACAAGCTCGCGGGATGACAACTGGAAAACTGATTCACGCAACAAAGCCGCCACGGGATGACAAAAGCTAATCCATGCAGACAATGCCTCCTCGCAATGACGAAAACCTTTACCTATCATTTTTAGGTAAGCCTAAGCAATAATGTTTAAGAAACTTTCCATCGCTACTAATTAAATATACAAAATTAGAGTGTTTTAGTTCATATTTACCGGTTTCTGTATCAAATGTTTTTGGCTCAAAAATACTTTGAATTCATTAGCAACCTGCGTAATATCATCTATTGTACCGGTTAAACCTATAAAATTATTATCTATATTTTCAAGATATTTTTTGAGTACTTCGCTTGTATCATTTATTGGATCTAGAGTAATAAATACTGTCTGCACTACGATATTTTCTTTTTGTAAAATCTTTATAATATCCTCTATCTTTTTCAATGCATTCTCATCATCTAACGAGTAAGTAACGCCAAAGTAAATTAGGCTTAGATGTCCTTTTAAATCTTTATCATTAAAAACTTTCCCTTTTTGATTCTTAAGAGCGAATTTGATGGCTTGAGAATTATTTTTATCGCTAACTTTCGTATTAATATAAATCTGAGATGGTTCAAACGAAGAGTAAAATAAATATAGATATATTATGCCAGTGATTACAGCTAAGGCTATGAAGATTTTTATTAGGTACATTTGGTTTTTATGTTTTTTCATACCCTGCCGAAATTAGTTAACGAAAATATATTATTAAAATTTATACATAATTAGAAATAACTACAATTATAAAGCTTATTAGTCTAGTAAATAAAGTAAAAATAATCATACATGCGTATAAATATTGCAATATTTGTTTAGTGTTATTTTTATCACATCAAATCTTTTTAGTTAAGATTTATTAATTAATTTATCTAAATTATTAAGCTAATCTAAAAGTTTAGATTTAATTAGAAAAAACAACTAAGTAATAGGTTAATTATGATCAATCATCCTAAACACCCTAAACATCCTAGATATATTGAGAGAAACAAATAAGCTCTACAAATAGCTCATCCCAAGAGTCTTTTAAAACTGTATTAAAAAGTGATGAGTTTTCATTCGTTGGTAAGCTAAATGATGCTATTAAAGACTTTTATCAAGATATAAAAAATAGTAAGATTTTAGATATAAATCAAATAAATAACATAGAAAATCTAAAAGCTTTTTTAAAATCTATTAAAGATGCTAAGATTCAAAATTTAAAGGATATTACAGATACATTAACAAACAATATTCATTGTATATCTTTTAAATCTTTAGATATGTCTAAGATCATACTTGATAGTATAAGTAACTTTAAAAAATTAGTAAGTTCGATTAGTGAGCAACAAGCTAAATCTCTTTGGACTTGTATTACAGCATTTAAATCTATTGATGAAAAAAGTTTTACTGAAGTAATATATAGTAAGCTACTACATAGCCAAATAGCACCTATGCAAGAACAGAGTGCTTATAATTCGTTAGGGGAGTTATTAATAGCAACGCATGGATCTATCGCTTTTCATAATAAACAAGATGAATTGTACAAAAATCAATTAGCTGAAATTTATTGTCAGCATGCACAAGTTGTAAGTATACCTTCTGCAATAGATTTATATAAAAAAGCTGCTGCACTAGATTCTGTTAAAGCAAATACAAAACTCGGTAACATATATTTACAGCAAAGAGAATATGCAAAAGCATTAGAATATTTAAGAAAAACTAAATGTATTGATGATGAGGAAAAAGCATTTAATGGATTAATCGATGATATGATGCATAACTCTCAGATAAATAATAGGAATTTAGCAGATGAGTATTTATTGCAGGCAGGATATTATAAAAAACACAGCAGAATAGATGATGCAACAAAAGCTTATCTTATTGCTATAGGTAAAATGGAAGGAATAGTTGAGCCTAAGGATTACTTAAAATTATCTGATATATATAGAAATCTAGCAAATACAGTTTTACCGAATAATAATAATAAAACAGAATATTTTATGCAAGCTACAGGATATAAGGAATTAGCAGAAAAATTTGATATTCCTCAAAATATAGAGCAAGATACATCTGTAGATTTCTCACGCCCTATTTACAATCCTAAGGATGTTTTACTAAGTGGTGACGATTCTGATTATTACTCAGACTCAGGTAATTAAAATATCTTAATATAATTTTTATAGACAAGTAAAAATGAGGTGATAGTATAAAATAAATATATTTAATTACAAATTAGATATGACTCAAGATTATCCAGCTGATGATACAAAAAAAATTGTTGAGCAAATAAAAGATGCTTTAATGGGTATTAGCGACTCGCTTGTACTTGAAAGCACAGAAGTAGAAGAGCTTTTTGAGGAGTTGAGCCAAAATGAAGATTTTGAATATGAGATAGAGCAGATACTTGCTATCTTAAATGAACAAACTATGGATTTAACTCAACTCCAATCACAAATTATTTTATTGATCCGCAAATATTTAGGTAAAACTAAAAATCTAAAGCTTAAAATGCTGAAGATGGATGAAAAACTTATCAGTAAAAATATTTCCGAAGTCAGTAACTATTTAATGCATCAACATTCCAAAATTGTTAGAGATGCTAATAAAAACCTTGCAAACCCGAAAGATAAATTACAAGGCTTAACTAAGCAGGCAAGAATAGACCTAAAGCGTTTGATCAAAAGTTTTGCTGTTTATCAGATTTATATGTTTATGAATCCGAAAAGGATAGCCGGTGAGACAAAATTAATGAACTTTGCCTATAATTTTATTAGAGGTGGAATGAAATTAGCCCAAAAATATGAGGGTGGAAAGCCAAGAGATATCAAATCATATTCCCCTAAACTTATTAAAAAGCTTGAAAGAGCTCGTGCCGGTTTTAAAAAAAGCGGCGGTATTTCAATTTAAATATTGTCTTCTTCTACAAAAGCCTTATAGTTTAATAAAATTAATTCAATTATTATGGAGAAAGCACTTTCAACTTAAATCATTCATGCGAACTTAATATTGAAAAATTAATAACTTGGATACATCTTGGTTGCGGCTCTGAAGAAAAACACCATGCTCAAGCTGTAGAAATTAATATAAAACTAATTTTCGCTACTCCTCCACTAGCTACTCAAACTGATAATATCGATGATACCATTTGCTATGCAGAAACTGTAAGACTGATACAAAAGATTTGTCAGGAGAATCGCTTTAATCTTATCGAATATTTAGCAGCCCGAATATATGATATTATTTATCATGATCTTATCAAAACTAAATCAGAAAAAGTTTTTTTAAAGGTAACTGTTACTAAATTAAAATCACCAGTTTCAGGAGTACATGGCGGGGTCTCTTTTTCTTACTCAGGGAAAAATAGTATATGATTTATATTTCTATAGGCAGTAATTCAGGCAACAGATTTTTAAATATTAGAAGAGCTCTAAATTTACTCAAAAGCTATGGTTTTGTACTACTTAGGCAATCTATTATTTTTGAGACGCAAGCTATTCTACCACCTAACGCAGATAGTAGTTGGGATAAGCCATATTTTAACATGGTGGTACAAGGTACTACTGCTTTATTGCCCAATGCATTGCTAACTGTGCTTAAAAAGATTGAACAGCAAATAGGCAGAAAAGACAATTATGATAAATGGTGTCCACGAGTTATTGATCTAGATATTTTACTTTGGGATAATTATTATATAGATTTACCAGATTTAAAAATACCTCATTCCCAATTATTAAATAGACCGTTTCTTATTCATCTTATTGCAAGCTTGAGCATAGAATGCCGTTATATTTGCCCTGATAATAACCTCTATAACGATAAAACTTTTGCAGAAATAGCCCATTTAATCGAAAATCAAGGGGTTATACGCTCACTTATTTTAAATCCTCAATTTGTTGGTATTTTAAATATTACTCCTGATTCTTTTTCTGATGGAGGTTTGAGTTTTCATAAGGAAGATGCCGTTAAGAATTTTGTACATTTAATGGATGCAGGATCTAGTATGATCGATCTTGGTGCTCAGTCAACACGTCCCTCTGCTTTTATGATTAGTGAGGATGAAGAATATACTAGGCTTGATAGTGTTCTTGAAGAGCTAAAAGGAGTTATAGAAAAAACAGAAGCCCTTATTAGTATCGATAGTTTTTCACCTGAAGTGATAAAACGAATTCTAAAAAAATATCCCGTTCATTGTATTAACTTAGTTAAAACTAATTTAGATAATGATACATTACGATTAATTGCAGATTATAATTGTAAAATTGTTATTATGCATTCGCTAACCGTTCCGCCACAAAAACAGCAATGTCTTGATTTTGATAAATCTCCGATTATTAGCTTAAATATATGGGCAGAGCAAGAAATAGTAAAATTAGAAAAATGTGGATTTGATAGAAAAGATATAATTTTTGATCCTGGTATAGGTTTTGGAAAGTCTGTTTACCAAAATTTACATATACTACAAAATATTCAAGAATTTAAAAAATTAGGATGTGAGATATTAGTTGGTCACTCAAGAAAATCTTATATTTCTGCTTTCTATAATTCTATCGCAAAAGAAAGAGATTTAGAAACAATAGCAATATCAAAATATTTAGCTGAAAATGTGGTCAACTATTTACGAGTGCATAATGTTGAAGATCATCAAAGATTTTTCGCAGCAAAGCAAATAGTTAAAACGTCAGTATAGGATAAAATTTTTTAAAGTCTTATCCTAAATTTAATTTGGAGGTTCTTATTATAAAAATTACCGGCATAATGGCATGCGATCCTACCGGAATAATAGGTCTGAAAGGTCAAATGCCTTGGTCTTACCCTAAAGAATTTGAGTATTTTTATCAAATAGTGAAAAATAATATTATAGTCATGGGGCATAAAACCTTTGACTCATTGCCTTCTAAAATCTTGCAAAACTGTATTTGTATTGTCTTTTCAAAAAATATACCTACTCAATTTTTCGATAATGGCGTGTTTTTTGTGAAATCTTTGGATGAGTTTTGGGAAGTGATAAAGCTTTTTAGCGATAAAAAAATTTTTATGGTTGGAGGTGCAGAAATAGCTACTTTTTTTCTAAAACAAAATCTTATCGATGAGTTTCTACTAACAAAGATAAATAAAGACTACGAAGGTGATACTTTTTTCCCTCTTGATCTTTTAGAGGGTTGGGATTCAATGATGATCGATAAAACAAACGATTATAAAATTTACAAATTTACTAAACATTAATAATAAAAGGAAGTAACGTGAAATTTTTAGAACAGCTCAATACAGATCTTAAACAATATAATCTTTTAAATCACCCATTTTATCAATTATGGAATATGGGAAAACTTAGTCATTCTACTTTACAAACTTATGCAAAAGAATATTATCATCATGTTGCAGCTTTTCCACGCTATATAAGTGCAATACATTCTAAATGTAGTGATATAGAAACTAGACAGATATTACTTGGTAATCTTATAGAAGAAGAACAAGGAGACGAAAATCATCCGGAATTATGGAAACGTTTTGCTGAAGGGTTAGGTTGTTCAAGAAGCAGTTTTACTTTAGAACCTGAACTAAACTCAACCAAAAAACTTGTTCAAGGTTATTTTAAATTAACAGAAAAATCTTTTGCTGAAGGTCTTGGTGCTCTTTATGCTTATGAGCGTCAAACTCCGGAAGTATCTGACTCCAAAATTCAAGGATTAAAAAAATTCTATGGAATTTCAGATTACAAAACATTACAATTTTTCACTGTTCATAGCGAAATTGATCAATGGCATACTCAAGAATGTGCAAACTTGATTGAGGATTTAGACGCAAAGGAACAAAAATTAACATATCAAGGAGCAATAGAAGGAGCAAAATTGCTATGGCAATTTCTTGATGGCATGAATATTGTATCTAAATAATTTAATTTTAAATGAAAAATATTTTCTTACATTCTTTAATAGTTGAGAATTATCGTAATTTCAAAAATCTCGAGCTAAAAACCGATAACATTCCAATAACTATTATTGGTGAAAATGGCAGTGGTAAAACTAATATCTTAGAAGCAATATCGCTTTTCTATCCAGGTAGAGGTTTAAGATCAGCAAGGCTTGCTGATATATGTAGAGAGTCAGAAGATCATTGCTCTGTTAGGGCTTTATTGCAAAGTAAGCTTGGGCTTGCAGAGTTTAGCACACAAATCAAACGCATATCCAATAGAAGAACAACCGAATATAATAATTCTAAGATCGCCAATAATGAGTTAAGTAAATTTACCAGTATGGTATGGCTTACTCCTCAAATGGAAGGGATTTTTACAAGTGGTACTAGTGATAGAAGAAAATTTTTTGACCGAATAGTTTATAATTTTGATCCAAAACATGCAGAATTAGTTAGTAAATATGAACATTATATGCAGGAGCGGAATAAAATTCTAGCTGAAGATATGTGGGATAATAATTGGCTTAAAACTATTGAAGAAAAAATGGCTGACACTTCAATCTACATTGCTAATAATCGTCTCAAAACTTTAGAGTTTATGCAGCAAGCAATTGATGAACTTGAAAACGAATTCCCAAAAGCTGAGTTATCAATTGATGGCATGGTAGAGCAGAAAATATTAAACGGCGAAGAAGATGTTGTTGGTTTTATTGCAGCAGAGCTTCATAAAACAAGAGATAAAGACAAATTACTTGGTCGCACCAGCTTTGGAGTCCATAAAAGTGATTTTTTGGTTAAGCATAAATATAAGAATATCTTGGCAAAATTTTGCTCTACTGGTGAGCAGAAAGCTATTTTAATTGCAATAATACTTGCCGAGATGAATTATGCTATAAAGTTAACTAAAACAGCTCCTATTTTGCTTTTAGATGAGGTATTTGTTCATTTAGATGATAGAAGACGAAACTATTTAACCGAATTTTTTATAAGCATCAATCTACAATTATGGGTCACAGCCACCGATTTAAAAGGAATAGAAGAGTTTGGAAATAAATCTCAGTTGATTAAATTATAGGCGTTGCCAGCATAGGTTAGTTTTACTCCTGTCACCCCGTGAATAAATCACAGGGTCTAGTTAAAAAATACTAATATTATTAGTATTTTTTATTGTTCTTCTGGATTCCGTGGTTAAGCAACTAGATGACTACCTTAGGGCGTTTTTCGATCCACGCTGGCAATGCCTACACGGGATGACCAAAGTGGAACTGATCTACCCAAGGAATGCCTCCTCGCAATGACGCAAAATACTGTTATGGAATTAGGACACTAATTGAAACTCAAATTTCAAGAGTTAAGCGATGTATCGGTTTATCTCTATTAACTAAAAAAATATCATCACAAAAACGTGAACAATTGTTATTACCATCGCTCAATACTTAATTTATACCGTTATTAACTTGACGGTGCCGAAATTAGGCTATATATGGAACAGAAAGGCAACAAATGCATATGAAATCACGAGAAGAGTTTCTAATCATGAGAAAAACATCTTGCTAAATACAGAATATAAGCAAAAATATGAAGAACAACAAAAGTTAAAAAATTTAACAGAAGCATACATTTAGATTTTAAATATCTGTAAGATTAAATCTTCGGGCTGTTGAAAAAGTCTACAATGATTTAAATATATTACAAAATATAAACTCTTAGTTTACGCTAAAATGCGTTTATTTAGTAAAATTTTAAGTTATTACATAGAAAGGATTAGGTATAAAGCACTTTTTCAACAGTCCGTCTTAACTTCTAAAGACCGATATTTTAGTTTTTTCTTAAGGACCATTAGATGAAAATAATTCTTATTATTCAAAATCCTACATTTAATTTATTTGAAAGTTTTTATAATGAAATTAAACAGGATAAATTCTTTGATGTACAATTTATACTTATCCCATGTGAAAATAAAAACTATGTATTCAATAATATCGAAGAGCTAGCTAATTATTTTGACGAAAGAAACATACCGTATGTAATGGGATATAACTCATGTTCAAAAGAGTATATAGATATTGAATCTTTTTCTCCTGATCTTGTTATATATCAAATTTTATACGATGACTATAGGCAATCCGAATTGTTTCATTCTACTCATGTTGCTCAGTACGCTCGCATTGCACATATTTCTTATGGTCTTAACATGATAAAACATACGGGTCTCTACAAGGGATTGTTAGAAAAAAATCCTTTTACAAAAGTAATGTGGAAAATTTTTGTAGAAAATCAATATATAGAAAAAGAAATCAATCAAAAAATGCCTGAAAAGGCAAAAGCTATAGGATACTTAAAATGTGAAAAATATTTACACAATTATGAAGATTTCCCAAAACGTTGGAGTCTTTCGAGAGAAAAATCTTTCAGAATAGTCTGGAAACCTAGATGGACAGGAACATCAGAGAGTTCTAATTTTTTAAAATATCTTGATTACTTTATTACTCTTGTTAAAACTGATAGTAATATTGACTTTGTATTTTATAGTCATCCATTGTTAGAATGGCAATTGGTCGAAAATACAAAAATTATGAAGCGTCATTCTTATAATATGCTTATTAAGGAATTATTGTGTTTAAAAAATTTTAGGATTGAAGATAGTGGAGATTTCTTAGATACTATAATGACTGCAGATTTGTACATAGGTGATTTTAGCTCTACTATGGCAGAGTTCTTTTTGACAGGAAGACCTATCATCTATACTCCTGTTAAAAGTTCTTTAAATGAAATTGGAAAAATGATGCAGCAAGGTATGTATACTGCGAATAATAAAGAAGAATTACATGGTTATATTATGAATATAAAAAATAAAAATGATCCTTTATCTTCCATTAGAAAGGATATTAAAAATATTGTAAGTTTGCCAGTTCAAAATAACCAATTTGCTCGCTATTTAGTAGATTATTTAAAAGGTAATCCTCCCCAAAAACAATCGATGGCACCGTCAAGTTAATAAAGGTATAAATTAAGTATTGAGCGAACGTAAGGGATGATATATAGAATAGCAGTAATAATTTATCTCTCAATTTTACCGTTGTACAAAGATTACTGGGTAATTATTCAGCTCCAAATTGTCATTTTACAGTGATGTTATTTTTGAGGGGTAGTCTTACTCCTATAACCCCGTGATTTATTCACGGGGTCCAGTTAAAAAATACTAATAAAATTAGTATTTTTTATTATTTTCTGGATACCGCAGGTACAAGCAACTAGATAACACCGAGTAGAGTAAATTATATAGCAACTTCAGCAAAACGTTATTAATTAATATCATGATGATCTTGCATATTGGTGTCTTCACCCATAGGTGGTACAAATTCAGCAACATCTGAAGTAGTTTGATTAGTTTCGCTTATTTCCAAACTTAGTGAGCTATTAAGTTCTCCTAATTGTTTAGTCAAGAATTCCAATTCTTTGTCAATATAATTACCCGAATCTGGTTTATTTAGTTTTAATAATACTCGCCGAGTAAAGTCTTGTATGAAACTTTCTCTTTTTGTTAATAAGTCATCTGTATTTATTTCACTAAACTGCCGTTCAATAATTTGACTATTAAACTGTGTAAATGCTTGTAAAAATATTTGTATATTTTGATGTTTAGCATTAGCCTCAGCATTATTAAAACATTCATTTGCCTCAATTTCTTGATGTAATTTAACTAATGAACAACCCTTATAAAAGTTATATAAGAAGATATTGTCAGCTTCCTTAGCATATTTTAAAGCTTCATCAAAAAAAGCTATAGATTCCTTATGATCATTTGTTTCTTCTGAATAATATAAAGCAAGACCTTTACAGTAATTAGCCTCGCCTGTTTTATTTAAATTGTCTAAAGCTTCTGCTTTTTCCCAATAAGCGTCTTGTAAACTGATCTTCTTTGGAGTTAAATATCCCTTGTCAGAAGTAATAAATTCGTCAAAATTTACAATAGCTTCTTCGTTTTTACCCATCCTTTTTAAAAGTTGTGCTTTATAATGATAAGTTTCAGTGACAATTCTATCGTTATCGCTCATATTTCTTTCATGAGTCATCAATTCATCATAAACTGCTATTGCTTTATCAAACTGTCCTGCTTCTTTTAAAATATTTGCTTTTTCCCAGTAAGCTACACATGAAAACTTATTATATTTTATGGCTTCATCAAGATTTTGCAAAGCTTCATCAATTGCTTTCAATTTTTCTAATAATAGAGCTTTATAACAATAAGCTTTTGCAAGAGATTTATTATAATAATCAAGTTGATTTTCAAACATCACTGTTGTACTTTCTGAAATTTGAAAATTATCTTTTTGTTTTATGGCTTTTATAGAATGCCATTGCTTTATCATATTGCTCTTCAATTTCAAAAACATTTCCTATAGCTAAAAATGGTTCAACATCAAAATTAAGATCAAAATGTGTTTTTCCACTCTCATACTTTACGTTTCCACATTCGAAAGCTTTCTTATAGGCAAACATTGCTGTTTGATAATCACCCTCATTAAATAATTTATGACCGGCTTGAAGATAGTGTTGTTCCTTAATTGCAACTTCTTTAAATCCTCGAGCATAAGGTGGCATATATTCATTTATTATGCTCAACATAGTTGCTACTACTTCACTATCATATGTATTTTCTAAACTTACTGATTCTTCCTTAATAATATTTGCTTCTTTTTCCTCTCTTAAATATTCTGCTCTTCTTTTTGCTTCTTGTGCTTCCATGATATTTTTTAATCTATCAACTTCTTCGTTAGTTAATTTCTTTTTCATAATTTTATCTAATTTTAATATATTGTGAGTGATAAAAATCTATTACTAACTATCGCAAGAAAAAGCAAGAAGTTTTTCTAATAATTCATCACTTCCCTATACAGAAATTCTTAAATATCTCGCCGAGGATTTCTTCAACATCAATAATGCCTGTAATAGCACCTATTCTACGCATAGTCATTCTGATATCTTCAGTTGCTAGAACTAAATCATTATCAAGGTTAAAATCTTTTAGATAGGCAAGAGCTTGCTTAAGGTGATGGCGATGGCGTTCATTTGTTATATAAGGCGTTTCAGTAAAACCTGCCATATTTTCAGCAATTTCTTCAATGTTTTTTAATATACTTGGTAAAGCTATATTGTTTTTAATTGAAACCTTTAAGCATCTATATTTATTTTCTATATTAAATATTCTATTTTCGGGAATAAGGTCAATTTTGTTTATTATTACAATAGTATTTTCATCAATCAAACCTGTTATATCTTCATTGACTGTAGAGTCTAAAGTCTCAGCATCGAACATCACAATTTTAATATCGGCTTTTTTTGCTGAATCTATTGCCCTCTTTATCCCCTCTTGTTCTATAACATCATTGCTTTCGCCTCTTATACCTGCTGTATCTTGCAAAATAATAGGGTATCCGCCTATATCCAAATGCCCCTCAATTATATCTCTAGTAGTACCTGCTATATTTGAGACAATTGCAATATCTCTTCGCATCAGGAAATTAAGTAGGCTAGACTTGCCAGCATTTGGTGGTCCTATAATTGCAAGCTTTAATCCACTTCGGAGCAACTCCCCTTTTCTGTTATCATTAAGATATTCGGATATTGTGTTTATAAGTGTTTTATGAGTATTTGTAACATCTTTTAATACACTTTCCGGTATATCTTCATCAGGAAAATCTATATATGCCTCAAGTAAAGATATAATCCGCAGCAATTGACTTCGCCAGCTATTATATAGCTCTTCAAGTGCTCCCCCTGCTTGCCTAATTGCCTGTTTATGTTGCATAATTGTTTCAGCATTAATTAAATCGGCAATGCCCTCTGCTGCAGTTAAATCGAATTTATTATTTAGAAAAGCTCTTTTAGTGAATTCCCCTGCTTCTGCCAAACGAACACTAGGTATATTCAGTAAAGCATTCGTAAGCATTATAGAGATGGCTTTACTACCGTGCGTATGAATTTCTACCACATCTTCGCCGGTAAAGCTATTAGGTGCTTTGAAATAAACAACCATAGCATTATCGATTAAGTCATTGCTTTCTGGGGAAGTAAGTTTTTGGTAATACATAAAGCGTGGTTTAAAATTAGATTTACCAGTTAGTAACTTTAAAACTTCTAAACTTTTAGCTCCAGAAACTCTAAAAACTGCTACCCCTGCTTTACCAAAGCTAGAGCTTTGTGCAAATATCGTTTCCATTTTTTTAATACTCCTAATATAAAACGATGTCACCTTAATAACTCTTCTACAAAGCTTTAAAGCAGAAGAGTATTGTTTATTAAATAATATATAATATAATAACAAATTAAATAAGCTATATTTACTTGAGAAAATCATGACGCCAAAAACACCTCTTTTAGATTCCGGTCGGTTAAACTGTCAAATACCAAACCATAAAGCTAAAATTTTAGAACTTAGCAAAAAACAGGAGTCAAATTCTTTATATGTCGAATTTATTGAAAAATTTTTAAGTTATATTCCTATTGATTATGATTTTGAGAATAAACAAAAACTATTTTTTGATTTTGCCGATGAAGCTTTTAACTTTTTTAAGTATAGAGAAAAAGGCGAGAGGAAAATATCAATAACAAATACTGTTATTGAAAACGATCCAGCAATAAATGTGTTAATATTGCTTGATAATAAACCGCATATTGTTGATTTTATCGTATGTCTTCTTAAGAATAAAGCACTGCAAACTAAATTTTTGCTGCATCCGGTAATAAAATGTACTCGTGATAGTAAAGGCAACCTAGAAAAAATACTAGAAAATTCAGCCGCAGAAAAAAAATCAGAATCTATATTACATTTAACAATCCTCGGAAATTTTGATGATAGTGCAGCTAATTTACTAACAAAAGCTATAAATGATAGGCTAGATGAGCTTGAGGAAAGCCATAATTCCTTGCCAAATATGCAGGCAAAGCTCCAAGATTTATCTAAAAATATAATCGATAATGAGAAACTGAATTCCGTAGAGGCTAAAGAATTTTTAAGTTGGTTACAAAATGATAATTTAATTTTATTAGGTACTATTGATTTTGAAGTAAATTCTACAAAATTAAGTAATAAGATTGGGACAACAAAAATATGGCAAGAAGTAAAAGATGAGATTGAAGACATTGTAAAATGTTCCGCTAGCCCATTATATCAAAACCAGCTAATAATACTTGGTAAAATAAATAGTGCCTCGTTTATTCATACAGATAATTTAATTGATTATATTTTAGTAAAGAAATTTGACTCTTTTGGTGAATATATTTCAGGAAGTATAATTTTTGGTATATATAACTCAAATATGTATTACCATTCAATAAGTAATATCCCAATTCTTAGGCAGAAATTTAACTTCGTAATAGGGAAAGCTGGTTTTGCATTGTCTGGTTATAATGCTGATAAGTTAAAAATTTTAATGGAGTCCTTACCTCGTGAAGCTTTAATTCAAATTGATCAAGGTGATTTATATTGCATGTGCTTACATATGCTTTCTAGTATGATGAGTAAGAAGCTTAAATTATTCATTCAATATGATTGGTCTAGTTCTTTTTTAAATATTATAATTTTCTTACCTAGAGAGCGTCTAACTTCTGAAATACATAACATGATAGATTGTTATTTAGCTGAGAAATTCGGCAGTAAAATCCTATCTAACTATATCACTGAAGTAGTAGGCAGCTTTTCTTATCTTTTTGTCACCCTTGAAGCACAAGATAAGCATAAAATAAATTTTGAAGCGGAAAAAATTCAGCAAGATTTAGATCGTATTTCTAGATGTTGGAGTGAAGATTTTTATTTGAAACTTTCTAAAAAATTTGGTGAATATCAAGCAGGAATTAATTTTAAATTATTTGATAATATTTTTCCTGCTGATTATAGGCAAAAATTTTCTCCTGAAATAGCTTTAACAGATATTGAATATTTAACTGAAGCAAGTAGGAATCAAAGACGCATGTTTAATTTGATTGCTACAGGTGAATCAGAATTTTATCTAAAAATATATAGTCCAGGAGTAAGTCTTGCTCTTTCTAATATATTACCACCAATAGAAAATTTAGGCTTTAGTGCAATCGACGAACAGAGCTTTGTAATTAAAGAAGTCGGTGAGATTAAAGAAAGCTGGATATATAATTTTATTTTAACTTCCGTAGTACCAGTAAAAGATAATATTCAAGAGCTAAAAATAAATGTTGAAGAAGCCTTAGACAAAATGGTTCTTGGCATGCTTGCTAATGACTCTTTAAGTAAATTAATAGTACTTGCCGGTTTTAACTGGAAGCAAGTTAAACTAGTCAAAGCTCTAACAAGATATTTACATCAAACAGGTTTTAGTTACGGCAAGGGTTATGTGCAATTGACACTTCTTAAACATCCTGAATATACGAAAAAATTAGTAAATCTATTTGATATAAAATTTAACCCTAAACATCTCGATCACGACTTCAAAGATATCAAAAAACAATTAAATGATTATTTATTAAAAGTTGAAGTAAGTAGTGAGGATAAAGTACTGCGTAGTATGCTTGGTATTCTTGAGGCTGTTACTAGAACAAATTACTATCAACCTAACAAACATTATTTTTCATTTAAGTTCGATTCCTCTAAAGTCCCCCATTTACCTCAACCGATCCCATTTGCTGAAATATTTGTTTATTCAAGAAGTTTTGAAGGAGTACATTTAAGAGGTGGTCCTGTATCACGTGGAGGACTTAGATGGTCAGATAGAGCAGAAGATTATAGATATGAAGTGCTTAGGCTTATGAAAGCACAAATGACTAAAAATTCTGTTATAGTACCTGTTGGTTCTAAGGGCGGTTTTTATCTTCACTTTACTGATGAGGGAATGAGTCGTGATGAATATATGGCAAAGGTCGTTGAGTGTTATAAGAATTTCCTTAGAGGTTTACTAGATATTACCGATAACATAGTTGATGGCAAGGTAGTACACCCTCAAGATATCATTATTTACGATAAGGAAGACCCATATTTAGTAGTTGCTGCCGATAAAGGAACAGCTTCATTTTCAGATTATGCTAATAGTGTTTCCAGAGAATATAATTATTGGCTTGATGACGCTTTTGCTTCAGGCGGTTCTGCCGGTTACGACCATAAGAAAATGGCTATTACCTCTAAAGGTGCTTGGATTTCAGTAACTAATCATTTCAAGACTTTAGGTATAGATGTACAGAAAGACCCTATCACTGTCACAGGGATAGGCGATATGTCTGGTGACGTGTTCGGTAATGGGATGCTTCGCTCGAAAGCTATTAAGCTAGTTGCTGCTTTTAACCATAAGCACATATTCATTGACCCAAGCCCTGATCCTTTAACAAGCTTTAATGAGCGTTTACGTCTATTTAATTTAAAAGGTTCTAACTGGTCTGATTATGATAGTAAGCTGATTTCTAAAGGCGGCGGGATATTTGAGCGTAGTAGCAAGTCGGTAAAATTATCACCGGAAATTAAAAAATTACTCGATGTAAATGATAGTGAAATATCACCTGAAGAGCTAATTAAAGCTATTTTAAAAGCTGAAGTTGATTTGCTATGGAATGGCGGTATAGGCACTTACATTAAAGCGAAAACAGAGAATCATTTAGAGATCGGCGATAAAGCGAACGATAATTTAAGATGTAATGGTGAAGAAATTAGAGCAAAGGTTGTTGCGGAAGGCGGAAATGTCGGTGTATCGCAACGAGGCAGAGTTGAGTATGCCAAAAAAGGTGGACGCATCAATACCGACTTTATTGATAATTCAGCAGGTGTTGATTGTTCTGACCATGAAGTAAATATTAAAGTTGCTTTTAGTAATTCTGTTGCTTCCGGTAAGGTTACTTTAGATGAGCGTAACAAGCTGTTAATTGATATGACAAAGCAAGTTGAAGAATTGGTTTTAGAGGATAATTATAAGCAAACCGAAGCAATAACGATTATGCAGTTATCGCCTACCTTAACAGTCAGTATATTCAGTCAGTTTATAGATATTTTAGAAGAAGAAAAAATATTAGTACGTGAGAATGAATTTTTACCAACTTCCGAAGAATTAAACAGAAGAGCCATAAACGGGGAAGTATTAACTCATCCTGAACTTTGCTTATTACTTTCATATAGTAAAAGATCGGCTTCTCATGAATTACGTAACTCAACCTTTTCTCATGATAAATATTTCGATTCTTATCTTGTAAATTATTTTCCTAAAATAATGCAAGAGAAGTTTCGTGAAGAAATTTTATCTCATCCTCTTAAGCATGAAATTATTAAAACTGTTGTAATAAATAAAATAGTTAATCAGCTTGGTGGACCACTTATTAGCATAACAAAACGTGAAACTGGTGCTCCTCTTTGCGACATAATAAGATCATATACTATTATTTGTGAAATTTTTGAACTTGATGATATATGGGAAAAGGTAAGCAATCTAGCTACTAATATCGATTATAACATTAAGATTGATATGTTTACTGAGATAACAAAATTAATGCGTCGTGGTATTTCTTGGGTTATCAAAAATTTAAAACATCCAATTAATATTAGTAAAACCATAGAAGAGTTTAAAAAACCTGCACAGAATCTAAGAGAAGTAGTAGGTAATTTACTAGCCGGAGAAGCAAAAATAAAGTTTGAAGAAAAGTTAAACTATTATGTAAGTAACGGAATAGACAAATCATTTGCTAAAGATATTCTTACCTTTGATAGTTTGATTTCGGTATTTGATATAATACATGTAACGAAACAAGTATCAGGTAATGATGAAGAAATGGCAAAAGCTTATTTTACAATCGGTAATATGTTTAGTTTAGACTGGTTACGTAAAACTTGTGATAGACAATTAAACGATTCATATTGGCGTCGTTTGGGTCTACAATCCTTAAAAGATGACTTATATGACAAACAACGTAGATTATTAATAAAAATTATTAATAAATCTCAAACAACTATTGATTTAGATTTATGGATTGATAATAATAAAAGTTTAATTAAGAATTTTCTTGATTTTATTAAAGAAATTAAATCTCAGGAAGTTATAGACTTAAATGTAATAATTTTAGTAAATAAAAAATTCGAAATATTTTTACAAAAACTTGAATAATTATGCCATCAATGCTTAAGCAGACCAGATTAGATTTGGGTAAAACCTTAAACCAAGTATCTCTAGATTTAAAAATTAGAAAAAAATATTTAATAGCTTTAGAAGAAGGGAAATTAGATGTTTTACCAGGGGAAGTATATGTAAAAGGTTACCTAAAATTATATTTAGATTACCTTAACATAATAGATCGTAATGCTGAGCAGTTAGAAACTAAAAAAAATAATGAACAAGAAAAATTATTAAGTAGAAATAAAAATAAAGCCTTAGTAAATTATAGATATAAGAAGCAGTTGATATTTATGTCTATTGTAATGTTATCTATTATTATAATAATTTATCCATTTATAGAGTTAGCTTAAAAAATGAATAATGAAATATTAATGAGCTTAATGCAACAAGTAGAGTATAGGCTTGATAATCTATTAAATGTGCTTGCAAATAATCAATATGAGATCCATAGATTACAAAATGAAAATAATCAACTAAGAAATGATTATGTAAGAATATTAGATCAGATTAACATTTATGTTAATGAACTTGAAGAAATAAAAAAATTACAAAAATAATTATGGCAATTGTTACGATAACATTAAATAATAAAAACTTTCAATTATATTGTAATAGTGGTGAAGAGGAAAAATTATTATTTTTAGCAAATAAATTAAATGAAAAAATAAGCGAAATCAAAGCAGTAAATCCTGCTGCATCATTTGATTTGTTGCTTGTTATAGCCCTACTTAATGCTCAATCCGAAATAACACATCTTGCTAATAAGATTGAGACCAATAGTCTTCAAAAAAATTCCCAAGACGAAGAAAAATTTGCAGAAACCGTATCCACTATAGCAGGTTATCTAGAAAACCTTGCACGCAAGATGGAAAAGTGATATATTAACGTTTGGCTGCTTGGTTCGTGAGCTTAATATTAGCCTAGGACTACCACTAACTTTAGGACATCGTCCCTGTCTAATACTCATTTAAGTTTAGATATATGAAGTCCACCTTTACATAAAGGTCTTTGAAGGATTTTAAGTAACGACTAAAGCGGTCATTTGTCATCCCGTGGCTTGACCACGGGATCCAGCATAAAGCGAGAAATCGAGCTTTTAATATTCGTATTCTTTTACTAGATCCCGTGAATAAATCACGGGATGACAGAAGTGAAGTTGCCATGGGATGACACCGAAAATAACATTACACCTCTAAAATGAAACAAAAAAAATCTGCTAATAAAGTGCTTGGTGCTTTTTTAGGTACCATCATTGAATATTACGACTATAGCCTATACGGATTTTCTGCTGCAATTATTGCTGAAAAATTCTTCTCCCCTGCTACGGATCAATTAACAAAACTTGTAAATGTTTTTGCTGTATATGCTGTTGCATATCTGTCAAAGCCTCTTGGAGCTTATATATTTGGGCGTATAGGTGATAAATATGGCAGAAAAAAAGCTCTTAGTTTCACGATTATTGGCATTATAATCCCTACCTTAATAATAGGGTTATTACCTGACTACTCTACCCTTGGAGTTTGGAGTACGATAATCCTTGTTTTATGCCGTTTTATGCAAGGCATATTTATTGCAGGTGAGTATGATGGTGCTGCAATTTACGTTATTGAACATTTAGGTCCAAAATACCAATTTACCGCTTCAGCTATCACTAGATGTACAGGAGTTATTGGATTATTATCGGGAATTGGGGTAACTAACTTCTTTAATGCACATATCTTTCCTGATTGGAGTTGGCGTATTCCATTTTTATTAAGCGTACCATTAGGGCTTGTAACTCTTTATTATCGTCAGAAATTCGATGAAACCCCTGAATTTAAAAAGGCTGGTAATAATAATTCTATTCAAAAATTTAATGTTTTGATCAGAAAACAATGGAAGAATATTTTGCCTCTCATATTTTTAGCAGGAGGTTTTGGGACAACATATCAAATTGCGATCATTTTCATGAAGCAATATTTACCGCTTGTGCTGCTTGCAACCGGCGTTATAATGAGTTCCTTTTCGGTATTAGTAGTATTATGCTTTGCTGTTTTTATGCCAATCGCCGGATTTATTGCCGATCGTATTCGTGTTAATATAGTATTAAAAACTGCCCTCATATCTACCATTATAGCAAGTATAATTTTTACGATAGCGGTAGAGTATCAAATGACTAATTTGGGGCTTTTTGCTAGCTTAATGCTAGCTGCTTCAGTTGCTCCGTTTAATGCTCTTGCTCATAGCGTGGTTATTAAATCTTTTGCAGTTAGAGAGCGTTATCGTGTCATAAGTTTTGGGCATACTATAGGCTCGATGCTAATGTCTGGTACTGCTAATTATGTATGTCTATTGGTAATAAAAAAATATAATTTTACCCTATTCCCTATTTTATATATTTGCATTTTCAGCGTACTAGCTTACTCTATGACTGGGTTATTTGATCGTAAAACAAAATGAAAAATCAATTAAGATTTCTTTTTAAACATCTCTAGCATTCTTTTTGTGACTATGAATCCGCCAAAGATATTGATAGATGCAAGCAGCGTTGCAAAAATCCCTAGCAAGCCAGAAAAACCAAAAGCACTACTACTTGCTGCTATCATAGAACTTAACACTATAATACCTGAAATAGCGTTAGTGATTGACATAAGTGGAGTGTGTAATGCTGGAGTTACTTTCCATACTACATAATAGCCTACAAAAGAAGCTAGTACAAAAACTGTTACAGCAAACACTAAAGGATCAATAGTAGAAGCTGCAACTTGCAAGCTGCCATCTATCACTAAATCTTTTAATTTATCTGATAGTTCTTGGGTATTTTGGGCAATTTCACTAGCTTGCTTAGCTATTATTGGTAATTGATTCATATTTTTTCTCTTAAAATGTTGTTTAACGTCGTGAGTTAAGCCTACTGTGTCATCCCGTGGAGGCATTGCCCACGTGGTCCAGTAAAATAATAAAAAATACAAATAAAAAAAGCTCGATTTATCTCGCTTTATGCTGGATCCCGTGGTCAAGCCACGGGATGACACAGATAAAGCCTATTTACCCAAACTTCTCGTTCACAATTTTGCCATCCTTAGTAACCAACATAGACTGCACTAACTCATCATCCATATTAAGTTTGCCGTCTTGGAGTGCATAATTTAAAAAATTATATAAATTCTTAGAATATAATTTTGAGCTATCAGTTGCAATTTTAGCAGCAAGGTTTGATAAGCCTATTATAGTAACGCCATGTTTAGTAATGATTTTATCGAGTTCCGAGCCTTCAACATTTCCACCCGTTGCGGTTGCTATATCAACAATAATCGATCCATGCTTCATTGATTTTAGCATTTTGTCTGTAACAAGCAAAGGTGCTTTTTTTCCAGGAATTTGTGCAGTAGTAATAACTATATCATAGTTTTTAATGATTTTTGCTAAAAACTCTTCTTGCTTGACTTTATAGCTTTCAGAGCTTTCCCCAGCATAACCTGATTTATCTTGTAGATCCTCTTGCAGTTTTGGCGAAACAAATTTAGCCCCTAAACTCTCTACTTGTTCCTTTGTTGCAGATCTTACATCGTATCCTGCAACGACGCTACCAAGTCTTTTTGCTGTTGCAATTGCTTGTAGCCCTGCAACACCGATACCAAGTATTAGAGTTTTACAAGGTGAAACAGTGCCTGCTGCTGTCATCATCATTGGAAAAGCTTTGGTATAATGATAGCTCGCTTCAATTACCGCTCTATATCCTACTAGGTTACTTTGTGAAGATAGAGCATCCATATTTTGAGCTTTGGTAATTCTTGGTACTAATTCCATTGCAAAGCTAGTAAGATTTTTTTTAGCTGCTGCTTTGATATATTCGTGATTCAAATAAGGCGATAGAAGCCCGATAATAACAGCCCCTTTTTTGGCAAATTCAAGCTCGCTATATTTATCGCTAACAGGCGATGGTTGAACCTTTAATATAATATCAGCATCAGAAATAATTTCGAGTGGTACAGCCGATATTTTAGCACCTACTGCTATATATTCTTTATCAAGAAAGCCAGCATAAACCCCTATATCTTTCTCGACAGTAACGGCAAAGCCTTTTTTAACCAAAAGGCTAGCTACTTCAGGCGTTATAGCAACTCGTGTTTCGTGCTTTACTTTTTCTCTTAAGGCAACAATTTTCATAAATACTATTTGTTTTAAGTATATAACTAAGGTATTTTAAACATAATTTACAATATAAAACAATGAAAATGAAAAAGATATTTTTTTTAATTATCGTTTATATTTTTACAAATTCGATTGCGGCATTTGGATCAGATGATAAAGCGGCTATTTTAGAGCTAAAAACATATTTGAGTACGATGAAATCGATTGCAGTAGATTTTACACAAGAAGATTCTAAAGGTAATATAACTCAAGGAAAATTATTGATCAGTAAGCCTTATAACTTCAGATGTAATTATTACCCTCCTTTCCCTATAATTATAGTAGGTACTAAAAATTTTGTATCAATGTATGATTATGATATGGAGCAAGTAAGCCGTATTGCTAGGGATGAAAATATATTTAATTTTTTACTTGAGGATAATGAAAATTTCGACAAAGATTTTGTAGTTGAATCATTTGTTAATGAAAAAGAGTTCTCAAGGATTAATATTTATCACAAAGTAACAGAACGACATAGTGAAATTACTTTAAATAAAGCTAATAAACAAATTGAGTTGCTTAAAATATTTGAGGATACTAATGTAGTAACCATTAAATTTGATAATATAGTCAAAGTACAAAAATTTGATGAAGATTTATTTAAGTTAAAAAATCCTGAAATATTTGGTCCACCTAATAGGTTAACAAAATCAGAAATAGAAAAAAAATATGTTGTTTCTTCTAGCTAAAAAGGTTATGTTAATTATGCTAGTAGTGGGCATCGTGCTTATTTAGTTGGTCAGGTCCGAGAGGAAGCAGCCAGAGTAGGATTCGCTGGGTCACTACTAGTAACAGTTTTCCGTCATTGCGAGAAAATTACGAAGTAATTGACGAAGCAATCTCGTAAAGCAGGAGTATAAAATTCCTGAGATTGCCACGCTCCTTGCAGTCGCTTGCAATGACGATAATTTCTAAAATTTAAATCGTGACCGATATAAATTCAAATAATCAATATATCCCTTTTGCTAGGAAATATCGTCCAAGTAGCTTTGCTGAGCTGCATGGGCAAGAGGTACTTGTAAAAGTCTTAAGTTATACTATCCTGAATAATCGCCTAGCTGGTGGGTATCTTTTAACAGGTATTAGGGGAGTCGGTAAAACTACATCCGCTCGTATTATTGCTAAAGCGGTAAACTGCTCTGCTTTAATTACTCAAGGTAATGATATTAAGACGTGTGAGCAATGTGTAAATTGCGTTAGTTTCAACAACCATAACCACTCTGACATAATTGAAATCGATGCGGCAAGTAAAACTAGCGTTGATGATATACGCAGAATTATAGAGTCAGCTGAGTATAAGCCGCTGCAAGGAAAGTATAAAATATTTATTATTGATGAAGTGCATATGCTTTCTAAAGGTGCTTTTAATGCACTTCTTAAGACTTTAGAGGAGCCGCCTCCACATGTGATATTTATTTTTGCAACAACCGAAGTGCAGAAAATCCCAGCAACGATTATTTCAAGATGCCAAAGATATGATTTAAAACGTCTTAGCTTTGAAGAAATTTTTAAGCTACTTGAGTATATAGTTAAAGAAGAAAGTCTAAAAACAGATATAGAAGCTTTAAGAGTAATAGCTTATAAATCAGATGGTTCTGCTCGTGATGCGGTATCTATTCTAGATCAGGCAGCTAGTTTATCCGCTAAATCTGATAGTATGATTACAAGACAAGCGATTAATCAGATGCTTGGGCTTGTCGACAATAATGTTATACTAGAATTTAGTGAGTATATAGTTAATAGAGATATCGCAAATAGTATTTCTCTAATAAATAAGCTTTATTCTTCTTCAGTTAATCTTGAAACATTTATAGAATCAGTATCAGAATTTATAGCTTATCTTAGTAAAGTAAAAATGTTGCCTAGCTATAGCATGCCGTTATATGAGTCATTTAATGATAGAATTAAAAATATTTTGAGTAAAATTAGTTTCCCGCATTTATCAATTTTATGGCAAATATATAGTAAAGGGGTAGCGGAAATCAAAATTTCCTATAATCAACTTATTGAAACTGAAATGTTGATTATAAAATCAATATATTCAGCCTCGTTACCATTGGATGATTCACCGAGTGATAATAGAGATTTAAAACAGCCATCTACTGAAGAAATAAAAAAAAAATTTGAAATTGTAGATTTTCTTAAGTATCTTTATGAAAATAATGAAATAGAAATATATTATTTCTTATTAAATAGCATAGAGCTTAAAAATTTTTATGATAATAAATTAGAAATTGTGAGTTCTGAGATAACAAGCAAAATAAAGAAACAAATAGAAAATTTATTGTTTGCTTTTAGTAATGAAAAAATCGAAATTATAATATTGAAAGAGCAGCAACAAACGACTCTAAAAAGTCAATTAACAGATAAAATTGAGTCAGGTGATGGTTTTAGTTTAATAAAAAAACACTTTCCTGATGCAAAAATTATGGATATTCTACTTAAAAATTAAAGGATAAAATTATGGTAAACTTTAATCAATTTTTAAAACAAGCTCAAACAATGCAGAAAAAAATGCAAGAAGCACAAGAGCAAATGGCAAATACTAGATATACTGGTAAAGCAGGAGGTGGGCTTGTAGAGATCATAGCAACCGGCAAAGGTGAAGTCGAAAAGGTTTCAATAGATGCATCCCTGCTAAAAGCAGAAGAAAAAGAGATGTTAGAAGATTTAATTAAAGTCGCCTTTAATGATGCAAAACAGAAATGTGATGCAGATTCACAAAATTCTATGTCAGGTGCTTTAAGCGGTATGAGTTTGCCACCAGGTTTTAAAATGCCTTTTTAATTTAAACTACTGGACGCCGTGGTCGAGCCACGGCATGACACCGAGGGCGTTTTCCGATCTATGCAACAATGCCGCCACGGTATGACACCGAACACGTTTTTCGAACTACGCAACAATGCCAAAGTAGTAGGCAAGAATAAAGCCTTTTGGAAAAACTTATCATGCTTTATTTTATCAGACATAATGCCATCTTGTAACTAATAGGAAAGCATTATATAAGATTTTCTATTATAAGTATATATCTAATAAAGAGTAGATAAGCGATTTATAAACTTAATAAATAATTATTGTAGTGTTTAATTAACGTCATATAGTTTTGTTGTTTAGCAATAACAGGATATGGAGCTATATAAATATTATTATTAGAAGATGAGATAGCTGTTGTAAGGTTGTTCACTATAGAGGGTATATCGTAATTATAAGCTACTAAACGCACAGAAGTAATATTATACTTTAAAATAAAATCTGAGGCTTTCTTAATATAATCGTCTTCCGACATTATTTTATTTGGAGCAAGTATCACTTGCTGTTCTAGAACGTTATTTTCTTTTAGTAGATTTTTTAGCTGATCGGAAGTTTCAATGCCGGTAATAAATAATATAGGTGCATATCCAGCTTTTAGTAAAGCAATTCCGGTTTCAATTTTGTGTCCTCCGCCAGCGAATACTATTATTGCATTAGCAGTATTACTACTTGGTTTATAAGAGTTTACCAGATATAAATAATAAACAAAACCGCTAGCCCAAATAGCAAATATTGTTAAAATTGTAAGGGCAATTTTTCGTATCATTTGAATATTTTAATAAATTCAGCTTGAAGAATTTTATCAAATTCAGTCATTTCAATATAAACTCCTAGTTGATTTAGAGATGTTACTAAAGAATTTTCAAGACCACAAGGAATAATTCCGTTGAACTTGCTTAAGTCTGTTGAAATATTTATGGCTATGCCATGATATGTAACCCATTTCCGTACTCTCACTCCTATCGCAGCAATTTTTGATGGAATATCATCATTTGTTTTTACCCAAATACCTACTTTATTTTTTATAATATATGCTTTTATTCCAAAAATATCTAGACTATTTATAATCCATTCTTCAAGCATTCTTACATATAGCTTTAAGTCTTTTGTACGATTCGGTAAGGCTAAATTAAGGATAGGGTAAATAACACGCTGTCCAGCTCCGTGAAAGGTAAACTTACCGCCACGACCAATATAAATAACAGGAATATTATTATGGTTTAATAATTCTTCCTGCTTATAATTAGTGCCGGCAGTATATACATCTAAATGCTCAACTAGATAGACTGCTTCCGGTGCTTCACCATCAATAACTTTGTTAACATAATCTTCCATTAACATTAAGCTATCTTGATAATCTATAGGAGTTGGTATAGTAATGAATTCCATTTTTAAGAAAGCTTTAATAACAGGTAATATTAATCAAATAACTATTTAAAGTACAGAACTATTTAATTAATAGGAGGCTTACCATAATGATTAGAACCAGAGGTACCCTTAATACATAATAACACTAACCATTGAAATATCGATATTAACCAAGAGAAAATAGATGTTGTTGTTGACATTTCCACTCCTCTTCGGATAGATCCATCTTGTATCATAAGATAAATTATTATAATCATACTGACACAATAAAAGAAAAAATAACTCCACCAACTTATATTGAAATCATGTAACCTTCTAACTATTACTGATATGCTAGGAAAGAAAGATACTAAGCCATAAATAGTTAATACTATAATAAAAATATTTGATAATGTAATTTTAATTAAAATCATGAGTAAGAACACTATAGAAAAATCAAAAATTAAAAAAGATAAATATTCTCTCCTATTAGCTCTGCCTTTAAATTGAAAGTATTTTTTTGTAAAACATCTAATAAATAAATGAAACATTAATATTACTCATTAAGTAAATTATTAACACCAACTAAACAACTGACATTATTCTACTCATAAACCATAACTTACCTGTTTTTTTGTCTCAAATTTTTCAATCCATAGGAGGCTTACCATAACGATTTGAGCCAGAAGTACCTTTTTTACATATAATGAATATAACTATAATAAGTACTATTATAGATAAAATTGAAACTATATTGTTTTTATCAGGTATCAGTCTCAATACAATAATGATTATAGTTAATAGTAAACCCCACCAACCACTTAAATTAATATCATGCATTCTTCTAACTGCTACTAATATGAAAGGGGAAAGAGAAGCTAATAAATAAGCACCTAAAAAAATTGCTGTAATTTTTAAGGCTGTAATTTTAATTAAAATCTTTAGTAGGAGTACCACCAAATGATTAAAAATTAAAAAAGATAAATATTCTTTTCTACTAGCTCTGCCTTTAAATTGAAAGTATTTTTTTGTAAAACATCTAATAAATAAATGAAACATTAATATTACTCATTAAGTAAGTTATTAACACCAACTAAACAACTGACATTATTCTACTCATAAAGCATAACTTACCTGTTTTTTTGTCTCAAATTTTTCAATCCATAGGAGGCTTACCATAACGATTTGAGCCAGATGTACCCTTAATAAATAAAAGCAACAGCCCTATAAGAGGGGAAAAAATAATACCCAGCAAAAACCAAAACCCTGATAAATTACAATCATGTAATCTTCGTACTGTCAAAGATGTATTTGCAAATAAGTATACAATTAGGACTATTCCAGCTATTAAAGTTAGAAAATCTGTTCTCCCATATTTTCTTTCAGCTAATAGTAAAGCTCCAACAATAATTATCTCAAAAAATATAAAAATAAAGTATTCTTTTATATTAGATCTACCTTTAAAATTAAATATTTTTTTAGTTATACTGTTAATAAAAATTTTTATCATTATTCCTCTAATAGATTATTAACGCCAATTAAACAATTGGCAAAATCCTCATCTCTCACACTAAAAATTATTTCTTCTGTCGTACAAACAAAAGCATAAGGCTTTTTCAAAGGATTAGCTATTTGTACTACAACATCTTTCATTATGGTACCCATATCTAATTCAGCTAAATCTACTGCTCTGCCTAATTTAGTATTGCATGTAATTCCACCCCATATAATATTTTTCAAGACATTAATGCCTCCTTTCTTACAATACTCTACAGTTTGATCATTGGTGAGCATTTCATTCGTAGTAATTCCATTATTTTTAGCTATATACAACATACCCTTCATAGTTTCTTTTAAAATTGCCTTAGAGACTTCTTTTGACTTAACAAGCGTAACTGCTATTGTCTGATTCACAGCCTTTAAAGCCTGAGCAATGTATCCATGACCGGCAGGAGTAATCTGATTACCAGAAACATCGAGAGCTTTTAAATGAGGATATCTTCCCCATTTAAGGGAGGTAGCTATGTACTCTGCACCATCATCACCGATAATATTGTTAGATAAATTCATAGTTACAATATATCTACCATTAGGAGCATCAAAATGGAAAGAATATAATATATTTTCTACCCCTGTAAAACTGATTTGATTTTTACTAAAATCTAATAAATCTAAATTCAACGCTTGATATTGTAACTTTTGAACTAATAAAAGTATATCACCATTTTGCAAATTGTTATTACTGAGATTTATTACTTTTTCAGGTACTAATCTTCCATGTTGAGGATTGTTAATTTTTTCCAATAGAGATTGGAACTGAGGTTTTGAAGTTAGCCTAGTATTTTTTGGAGAGTTATTTTCTGAAGCGTTAGTACTCACGGCGTATTTAGGTAAACTTGATATAAACGGGGCTGGTATTGAAGGAGTATAGTTAGAATTATTAGTTGTATGCCCTGCACTTGCCCAATTACTAGAACTTCTAATGCTTGGTGCTGGAGCTTTTATATTAAAATCCTTAGGAAGAGAGAAATCATAGCTATATGAAGAAGGAGGGCATATTACAATACAGGGAATACCATTAACAGGAGGACATGTAGTACCACATTTATATTTCATATATATTTTCCTTTTTATTTTTATAGTATATTAGTTGTGGTTATAACAACCACAGGTTATACTATTCAAACCAAAAAGCAATAGCAAGAAAAATAATGTAATTTTGGATGTATAGCTACTTTAAAAAAAGATTTTAATTTTGATATGATATGAGATTTGTTGGGTGGATCAGAGTAATCTTTTTTTCGTAAGCATAACCTTAGACAAATTTCTGATCCAGAATAAGACATATCTAAAACAATTAAAATACTAATTCTTCATATTTTATTGTTACAACTTCGTAGGATTTAACGCCGCCAGGGGTCATAACTTCCACAATATCACCTACTGATTTGCCAATTAAAGCTTTCGCTATAGGAGATGCAATAGAAACTCTTTTCTTAGTTATATCAGCTTCATATTCACCAACGATATGATACATAACTTCTTCTTCAGTTTCGTCATCTATTAACACGACAGTAGCACCAAATTTTATTCTATCACCTGACAATTTAGCAACATTTATAATTTCTGCTCTTGCTGTTATATCTTCCAGATGTTTAATACGAGCTTCTACGAATGCTTGTTTTTCACGTGCAGCTTCATATTCAGCATTTTCGGATAAATCGCCATGTGCTCGTGCTTCTGCTATATCTTCGCTAACTTTTTTACGCTCTACATGTTTTAAATGCTTAAGCTCATGTTCTAATTTTTCAAAGCCTTGGTCAGTGATAGGAAATTTTGCCATCATTTTGCCATCATATTGTTATTGTGTAAAATTGGTAATTTTAGTATGATATTATATCATCTTTATTATCTTTCGTATACCTAAAAATAAATTATTAACCTCATGAACATTGAAGATTTTGATTTTGAAAAAAAGCGTAAAGCTTTTCATTTATCTGCTATAATACTACCTTTAATATATATACTTATCTCAAGAACCTCTATTACTATACTATTATTTATAGTAACTGCTGCGACTTTGTATTTAGATATATCACGTCATAGTAGCATTAAAATTAGTGAGTTTGTAACTAAGTTTTTTACAAAAATTATGAGAGCAGATGAAAGTAATGGCTCTTTTGCCTTAAGTGGCTCTAGCTTTATGATGCTTGGTTTTTTCTTAACAGCTCTTCTTTTTCCTAAAAATTTGGCAATTTGTTCCTGGCTGATTTTAATTGTTTCTGACTGTCTAGCAGCTCTTGTTGGTACAAAAATAGGCAATAGTTTAAATAATGGTAAGTCTTTTGCAGGCTCTACAGCATTCTTGCTATCCGCAATTTTTATAAGTATATTAGTGTATTTTTACTTAGGATTTAATACTAGTTTTATTATTATTATTATAAGTTCTATAGCAACTACAGCAATTGAATTTTATTCAAAGGATTTGAAAGTTAATGATAATTTATCAATTCCGCTTACTTATTGTTTTTCTACAGCTATCCTTTCTTATATTATTTAAAACATGAAGCTTGCACCGGAATTTTATGAAGTTTTAAGAAATCGTATTAACATATCCGATGTAGTGCGTCAAAAGGTAGTTTTAACTAGAAAATCCGGTAATTATGTAGGTTTATGCCCTTTCCATCAAGAGAAAACCCCATCTTTTACAGTTAGTGATAGTAAAAGATTTTTTTATTGTTTTGGTTGTAAGGCATCAGGTGACGTTATAAAATTTACCTCCAATGTTAGCGGTTTATCTTATAGCGATTCTGCTATAAAATTAGCTACCGATTATGGTATAGAAATACCAAAATTAACCCAGAAGCAAAAAGAGTTTTATGAAGAATCAGACGAGATTTTAAATATTCTTGAACTTGCCAATAAGTTTTTTAAATCACAATTAACACCTGAAATATTAAACTATCTAAATGAAAGAAATATTACTAATGAGACAATAAAGGAATTTTCAATCGGTTTTGCACCTAGAGGTAACAAATTTGAGAAATTTTTTCATGATAAAAATATAACAAATGTGCAACTTGGAAAAGCAGGTCTTATAGGAAAAAGAGAAGATGGCGAAATATATAGCTTATTTTCAAATCGCATAACTATTCCTATCAGAAATATTTACAATAAAATAGTAGGCTTTGGGGGTAGAGTAATTGGGCAAGGTCTACCTAAATATTTGAATTCGCCGGAAACTGTAGTATTCCAAAAAAGCGAAACTCTTTATGGTGAGCATAAAGCCATAAGCAGTAGCTATAAAAAAAATTACTCGATTTTAGTAGAAGGTTATTTCGATGTTATTTCTCTGCATCAAGCAGGATTTAGTGAAGCAGTAGCAAGCCTTGGCACTAGTGTTACTGAAAATCATTTGCACAAATTATGGCGAGCAGGAGATGAAATTATATTATGTCTTGATGGAGATAATGCTGGAATAAAGGCAAGCGTTAGGACAATTAATTTAGCTTTGCCGCTTATTAATAGTGAAAAGAAAATTTCTTTTATTAGGCTACTTAGCGGGCTAGACCCTGATGATGCAGTAAATAAAAATGGTGCGGATTTTTTTACAAAGCTTATAGATACAAGGATAAGCTTATCGGAAATGATTTGGCAAATAGAATATGCTGGTAAAAATTTTAAAACAGCAGAAGATAAAGCTAATTTAGAAAAGAATTTAAAAGATTATTGCAGTAAAATATCTGATAGTAATTTAAGAGCTAGCTATTATAGGTTTTTTAAAGATCAAATATGGCAAAATTTAGTTACAAAACAGCAAAAGACTGTAGCTAAAAATGTAAACTTGCTGCCTCTTAGTAGCGGTTATTCAGAGCTTGAAATATTAGAGCATGCTTTTTGTGCTTTATTAATAAAATTCCCGCAAATATTACAAGAATTCGAAATTAAAGAATTTATATTAAATTTAAATTTTAGTAATAAACTACTTGAAGAATTCCGTAATTGGTACTTAAGTGAGATTATTGATAATGCTGTAGAGGCAGGTGAAATTGCCGCAATTGTGGAAAAAACTAGCTTTTTTGATATTTTTTTATTATTATCAGAAGCAGACAACTTATTCTTAGATATAGCATTTAATAAAGATAATGTTCGCTTAGATTTATTATGGCAATGGTTATACAAAAGATATTATCTATTAAATTTACAGCAAGAATATGCACATATTACAAAAGAATATGTTATAACTAACATTGATGATTATGAGAAAGTTTTGTTTTATAAAAAAGAAATCTTAAAGATTGCAAGTGAATTACAAGACTTAAATGAATCTTTTATTAATCATATTATTGATAATAGCAAATAACAAACTGTAGAAATCGTGATTTATGGCGGTTTCACAATAAAATATTATTATAACTTAATCAGCTTAATTCCATAGGTATTTAATGACAAATACAGATAATAATAATCTAAATAAAATAGATAGTTTACTAAAAAAAGCTAAATCTAAAAAAGGTTCGGTTACTTATAATGATATAAATAGAGCTCTTCCTGATGGGACATCTGTAGAAGAGATAGATAAAGTTATGTTTAGATTTTCCGAGGCGGAAGTAGATATTTTAGATACTAACGAGGATGACGCAATTAAGATTGATGACATGGAAATGGAAGAAGGTTTTAAAATATCCACCAATATTGATCATGAACCTGAAGATGAAACAGAGGAAGAAAATATAGGTACTACCGATGATCCGGTAAGGCTTTACCTGAAAGATATGGGAGGGATTGATCTACTTACTCGTGAAAACGAAGTTGAAATAGCAAAAAGAATTGAAGAAGGTCGCAAAACATTGATCGCTGCATTATGTAGAAGTCCTATTGCTATGGATAAGTTTAGAAAGTGGTATGCGGATTTAGTTAATGAGAATAATATGTTACTGCGTGATCTCATAGATCTAGAATCTAATATGATGCATGATGATGAGAATTCGGAAAGTGAAGACGATCATAATAGTGATCATGAAGAAGAAGAGCAGGATCACGATCACGATCATGAAGAAAATATCTTATCAATGTCTAAAGTAGAAACACAGATATTGCCTAATATTATAGAGCGGATGAAAAAAATCGCTTTTATTTGTGAGGAATTATTAATTGAAACTAAAAAATCTTTTGAAAAGTCTGCTGATCCAAAAATATTACAAAATAGTAAAAAATATAATGATAATTTAGAACTATTAATTAGCGAAGTTTCAGAAATACATTTTAATTCTAAAAGAACAGAAGAAATTTTATCTGAAATGTATGGGATAAATCGTGATTTAATAAATAAAGAAACAGCCTTCTTAAAGCTTGCTGAAAAATACGGAATAACTCGTCAGAACTTCTTAGATGAATATATAGGAGCCGTAATTAATGCAGCATGGAAAGAAAAAATGCTGAAAAATAAGAAAGCTGGTTGGAAAGAATTGCTCACTAAAGAATCGGATTATATAGATCAGATGATTGCTGAATTATCAGCGATAGAGATTAATACCGGTCTTCTAGTTAATGATTTTAAAAAGTTAGTAAATACTATCCAAAAAAGTGAGCGACAAACGTTGCAAGCGAAAAAAGATATGATAGAGGCGAATTTACGCTTAGTAATATCTATTGCTAAAAAATATGCTAATAGAGGCTTACAATTCTTAGACTTAATTCAAGAAGGTAACATAGGACTTATGAAAGCGGTTGATAAATTTGAATATCGCCGTGGTTATAAATTTTCTACTTATGCAACTTGGTGGATTAGACAAGCAATAACAAGAGCGATTGCCGATCAAGCAAGAACTATACGTATTCCTGTGCATATGATCGAAACAATTAATAAGATAATCAGAACTTCAAGACAAATGCTTAATGAGCTTGGTTATGAACCAACTCCAGCAGAAATAGCAGCAAGACTTTCTATGCCGATTGATAAGGTAAGAAAAGTTATGAAAATAGCTAAAGAGCCGATTAGCCTTGAAAATCCGGTAGGGGATGGTGATGATAATAGTTATTTAGGTGATTTTATTGAAGATAAAAACGCAGTAGCACCGATTGATGCGGCAATTCAATCAAATTTACGTGAAGTTACAACTAGAGTGCTTGCAACCCTTACGCCTCGTGAAGAAAGGGTGCTTAGAATGCGTTTTGGAATAGGTATGAATACTGATCATACGCTTGAAGAAGTAGGGCAGCAATTTAAAGTAACTAGAGAACGTATAAGACAAATTGAGTCAAAAGCCTTAAGAAAGTTACAACATCCTATCAGATCCAAAAAGCTTAATAGCTTTAGAAGCGGTGGAAAACGTGGTGATGGTAACCCTTCTGATTTGTTAGAGGCTTAAATCTAAACTGTTATCTAGTTGCTAGGTTGTTGTATAGCTTGGAAAATGTCCTGTATGTCATTCCCGCTTTCGTGGGGAGGCATTGTTGCGTAGATCATTTTCTCGTCATTGCGAGGAAAAACTGTAAGTTTTGACGAAGCAATCTCATCATTATTTCCTGAGATTGCCACGTCGCTTCGCTCCTCGCAATGACGACTCTCGATCCACGCGGGCAACGCCGCCGCGGGATGACAGAGGGGAAATTGATCCATGCGGGCAATACTTTGTGGGAATGACATAGAAGCCATGCAACGAGTAGATCTCACCACCGCATGATAATTGTAAAACTATGTATCGATATAAAATTAGTGTTGAATATCTAGGCGCGAATCTTGCGGGTTGGCAAAGACAATCGGGAGTAATGTCGGTACAGCAGATATTAGAAGAAGCGATCTATAAATTTTCTGGTGAGCAAGTAACATTATTCGGATCAGGTAGAACTGATGCTGGAGTTCATGCAATATGTCAAATAGCACACTTTGATCTCTCAAAATATTTTGAACCTTATAAAATTATCAGAGCCATTAATTATTTTACAAGACCATATATAGTAGGAGTGTGTAATTGTGAATTGGTAGACAATAATTTCCATGCACGTTTTTCCGCAATAGCACGTCATTATGTATATAGAATTCTTAATAGACCCTACCCATCAGTAATTGATTTTGATCGTGTTTGGTGGATTAGTGTGCCGTTAGATATTTCAGCTATGCAAAAAAGTAGCTTATATCTTTTAGGTAAACATAACTTTACTTCATTTAGAGCTAGCTCTTGTCAATCAAAATCTCCCATCAAAACCTTAACAAATCTTGATATTATAAAGGAAAATGAGGAAATAAAATTATATTTTTCTGCCCCCTCTTTTTTACATCACATGGTGCGTAATATAGTCGGTAGCCTAGTATTAGTCGGTAAAAATATTTGGCAAGCTGAACAAATGCAGCAAGTTTTAGAGGCAGCAGATAGAAAAGCTGCCGGTCCTACCGCCCCTGCTTGCGGTCTTTATTTCATAAAAGCAGATTATTAAATAGTTATTAATTTATTAATAATATATATTGACATGAACATTGAAACTATGTATAATGCCTTTACTAATAATTAATTAACTTATATTAAAGGAATTTTTATGAAAAATAAAGAACAAAATTTTACAAGTACAAGTATAGAGCCACTAATGATGATAGAAGATTTATTAGAAAGTATAGACATTTTTACGATGATAGAAGACACATTACCTGTAAAAAGTAGTAATAGTTTTTATAATACAGTTGTATATGGTTTTAATTATGCGTTAGAGGTAATAGCTCCTTTAGCAAAAAATATTTGCGAATATTTTGCTGGTACGAGTCAAAATATAGAAGATAATGTGCATGTTTCTGATATAGGCAATACACCTGAATTTTGGGACAGTTTCACCTCTTACTATATATAATTATCTACTCGTCATCCCGTAACCAAGTCTATAGTGCCAGATAGTTAGTTTTAAAAAAATGTTATATTTTATTCAGGTATAGGTGACCTTATATGTCGTTCCCGCAGAAGCAGGAATCTAGAAAAATAAACATAAAAGCAGCAAGCTTTTAAAATTAAAAGCTTAAGTATCTCGCTTTATGCTGGATTCCCGCTTCCGCAAGAATGACATAGAATAAAAACTGTCCGATAGTCCGGTATTATAGATTTGATCATGGGATCCAGAAATAATAAAAAATACAAACAACAAGGATTGCACCATTTTATGGCTGATGCATCCACCATACTACAAAAGGTTTCAACACCCCAAAATAGCTTTAACTACTTCAAACAAAAAAGTCAATCGGTTTCCTTTGTCATACCGTAGTGGTTTGCCTGCGTGGATCATTTCCCCTTGTTACCCCGTGGTCAAGCCACGGTATGACAACATGGACGTTTTTCGAGTCGTGCAACAAAGCCGATCTGTGGGATGCCAAGGAACAAACCATCTTCGTAATGACACCTAATAATACTCTTTACCAATCTCGATCTTCGGGCGACCGTTAGCTACTCGCCATTTATTAGTATCACGAAGCGATGGTGTGCAGCCGCAAAATTCTTGCTTATAAAAATGCTCCTCTTTAGCAATTTCATACATACGACTTGCTCCGCCGTCTTTACGCCAATTATAAGTCCAGTAAGTTATACCCTCATAATGTGATGCTGCTTTAACTCCCGATTCATTAATCTGGTTCATGTCTTTCCATCTGGAAATACCAAGCGAGCTACTAATGACTTTAAACCCATTTTCATGAGCGTATAAAGCCGTACGCTCAAAACGCATATCAAAGCACATAGAGCAGCGTTTGCCTCTTTCTGGCTCAAACTCTAAGCCTTTAGCACGTTTAAACCAGTTTTGCGGATCATAGTCAGCATCAATAAATTCGATATTATGCTTTTCGGCAAAACGTATATTTTCATTCTTACGCAATTCATATTCTTGCTTAGGATGAATATTAGGGTTATAAAAAAATAGCGTAAAATTAATACCGCTACTCATCATTTTTTCCATTAAAGGACCAACGCAAGGACCACAACAAGTATGTAATAATACTTTCTCTTCACCGCCAGGTACTTCAAAAACCTCACTCATATTAATTCACCAAATTCTTTTTATATGTCTCTTTATAAAATCTCAGGATTATAGAGGATACTAAAGCAAGTGCAATTAAATAATATGAGATTGCGTAATTGTCGCCGGTCATTTTCATTAATAACATTGCTACCATCGGAGCAGTACCGCCAAATATAGCAGCAGCAAGGTTATATGAAAGTGCAACACCGGTAAACCTTACGCTAGTTGGGAATATTTCTACTAGCACTGTCGGTATAGGTCCCATATAAACAGCAATAATTCCGGCAAATAATATTTGTGAGATGATTGCTAAAGCAAAATTCATTGATCCAAGGCAAATGAAAATAGGATAAACTAATAGAATTAGTAAAATAATACCGCATATTAGTACAGGACGACGCCCTACTCTATCTGAAATATAAGCCGATATTGGAAACACTACTATCATAACAACTAATATTACGCTACTTACAATAACGCTTTGTTGGTTAGTATATCCAAGAGTTTGCATAAAATTGCCGATAAAAACCGTCGAAGTATAAAAAGGTGCAGTTACAGTAATATAAAGTCCAAGTGCTACGATTAGCTCTTTTGGGTATTTTGTTAAGGTTTCCCGTAGAGGAAAACGTGCTAGCCTACCGCTCTCTTTAGCTTTCTTATATATAGGGCTTTCTGATAGATTCTTCCTAATATATAAACCTACCGAACTAATGAATAATCCAGCAATAAAAGGTATTCTCCATCCCCATTCAAATAACATATCAGCCGGCATAAAATACGAAAAACCAGCAGCGGTTATAAGCCCAAGTAGCATGCCCCCGCACATACTAACGAATGAGGCACTACCCGCAAGCCCTCTTTGCTCAAATGAAGCATGCTCAACTATATAAGAAATACAGCCGCTAAATTCACCGCCTAAGGAAAATCCTTGAATTAGTCTTATAATAGTTAGAATAATAGGTGCAGCAATCCCAATAGTTTTATATCCTGGGAGTAAACCTATTCCAGCAGTTGGCACTGCCATAGTTATAATGCCGACTACTAAAGCAATACGTCTACCGAATCTATCACCGATATTACCAAAAATGATACCTCCTAAAGGACGTACTATAAAACCTGCAGCAAATACTGCAAAAGTTAGAGTATCACGCATTTCAGAATCAGGGAAAAAATGCTGACCTATAATATAAGCAAATTGGGCATATAATGCATAATCATACCACTCTAAGGCATTGCCTACCATGCCTGATATTACTACTTTTTTCATTTAAAACTATTATATTAATATTAACAGGATAATAAGGTGAATATTTTATATTCTCAAGTAAAAATATATCTTAGATGAGTTTTAAAAAAGATTAAATAATAATTATGCTTTAAAGATGATTAAAAGTAGCTTTCAAATATTACTTGCATTAATAAATCTGATAATTATTATTTAGCTTTTATTTATTGGTTAATCTTAATGCAAAAATATATTATTTTATCAATAGTAGCCTCTTGCTTATTAATGAGCTGTAATTCAATTAATAATAAAAATTTGTCTCAAGGCAAAGAAGTTTTAACGTTATTCCCTTTAGAAAAATACGACCAAAACGTTTCTACTTGGTTAAATCCTAATGATCCTAATTATAATACTCCATTATTAGCTGTAGATACGCAGCAGAGACATTTTAAATTATTTTATGAGTATAAATATGGTAAATTATCTCCGTGGGATCAAAATTTTGTTAATTTAGTTCTGCATAAAACTTCTCCGGAAGATATAGTATCTATACAAGAAGAAATAGTGAGTAAATATAGCAATAGAGGTAAAAAAGCAGAAAATGATATAGGTTATGCTGAAAATTATCGTCCTTACTCACCTGCTTGGGCTGATCAAATTACTTATAATATGAATATAGCTCAATTCGCTAATTTAGATTATAACCCTAATAATAGAGCTATAGCTATTGATAATTTACATGCTAGAGCATTGCCAACAAATGATGTACATTTTTACAGCAATAAAATTGCTGGACAAGGATATCCTTTCGACAATCTTCAAGAAACTGCTATTTGGGCAGGAACACCTCTATATGTAGTTGGAACTACTATGGATAAAAATTGGTCTTTAGTAATAGCCCCTTCATCGTTTTTAACTTGGGTAGAAAGTAGGGGCATCGCTAAAGCATCAAGCAGGTTTATAGATAATTGGCAAAAAGCAGCTAAATTAAAGCTTGGTGCGATTACTCAAACAAATACAAATATTATAGATTTAAATGGCAGGTCTTTATTTACTGCTTATATAGGATCGGTATTTCCTATAGTAGATAGTAAAGATACCTCAAATAAAAAATTAATGATACCAGTAGTAGAAAATAATCGAGCTATTATTAAACATGTATCAGTACCTAATGAAAATGTTGAAGTTATGCCTTTAAGCTTTACTCAGCATAATATGGCAAACCTTATGAGTAGTTTAATAGGTAGACCTTATGGTTGGGGAAATATGTATTTTTATAATGATTGTTCTGCAGAATTAAAAAATCTTTTTACACCTTTTGGTATATGGCTACCTAGAAACTCAGGTGCTCAGGCAGAATTTATTAAGGAAAATTTTTATGCAGTTGATATGAGTGCTGCCACTCCGTTAGAAAGATTATCTTATCTAATTAAAAATGGAAAACCTTTTCTTACTATAATACATATTGAAGGACATGTATTTTTATATATAGGTAATTATCCCAACGTTCATAATAAAGAAAGTACCTTAATGGCTATGACCTATCAAAATATGTGGGGATTGCGTCCTAAAAACGAAAATAGTCGTATTGTGATTGGAGGCAGCTTGTTTTTGCCATTATTACTGGAGTATCCGGAAGTTCCTAAAGCTCAGTCGCTTGCTGATAAGAAACGTTTTGAAATATTATATTTAACTGATTAATTTATTTTATCTATGTTTTTCATGTCCTAGTTTCTTATCTAATTTGACGTTTAATTTAGTTGGTGTTGTTATTATGCTTTTTTGAATATTTTGTCTTTTTTCTTGAGATAATAAATTTTCATTATTATTGGATATTTTCGCTATAATCTGATTAATATTATTCTGCTCCAGTTTTATCGCTTTATCGTTATTTAAAATTAGTTCTCCAATTTTTTCACCAATTTTAGGGGCATATTTCACGGCAAAAATTGAAACAGGCAAAACTACAATAGAAAAAGCTGCTCCTGCTGTTGCAACGCTAATCGCTCCGACTAAAAGGGCACAAGCAGCACCGGCAATTTTCCCGGTAGTTTGTTTAAATAGATTACTTCTTCTTGTAAGTTCTGAAGATATTTCTAATACTTTACTAAATTCTTGTTGTATATAAACACTTATTTCGTTGGGAGTCTTATACTTATTTATGCCATATCTTAAAGACATACGGAATAATTTTACGTGCGATTGTGCATAATTAATTATTTCGTCGAAATTCTTTTCTTTTAAAAGAACTTTAAACACGTTTTTTATTTTTAATTTTTCTTCGCTACTTATTTTTTCAGCTCCAAAATACATTTCTACTAGATTTTCTGCTACGATATCCTGTGATTGTTCAGAAATATTTTGATTATTCTCATCTTCTGGAGTAATCAGAATTACAAATAATTTTAGAGCTAGAGAAAAACTATCATCATTAATAACACGTAGCCTTAAGTGATTTTTAAGCCTTGAAATACATACATTTATATATTTTTTAGCTTCAGGTTTTGAATTAAGTCTTACCGCATAATCTATAGCAAGCATATTTGCAAGAGTTGAGCAGGTAATTTCGGTAAGGTTATTAATAAAATTATTAATAATGTCTTTTTTAAATAAAGTAGTATCTATATTATTCATGTTGAAGATAATTCTCGTATATATAATATTAATTTGGCATAAATAAGGTTAGGAGGGTGAGCTACTGAAAGTTTGTAAATATTTTTAGGTGTTAATACTTCTTCATTTCGTACTCTTACAAATGATATAAGCGTGTTAGGCGGCATATAAGAATAGATTTCATGAAATATTTTTAGGAAAGTTATAAAATCCACAGCTGCATATTTTATATTTATACTATAATTATTTACACGAATATTTTCATTTTCGTTTGCCGGAATATTATTTTTAAAAAAGACTGAGTTTATTGATATATCTATAGGTTCTAGTAGATTATATTTATTGCTCAAACCTTTTATTTTAGGAATTAATTCTTGATAATTTAAGCAGGTTACTTTATTTGGTAAACTTAAATCGACATATTTCTTATAGGATTCTAAAATTTCTTCTTTAGAATTTTGCACGGAATAAAGCTTTAATACTTCTTCAGTTAAACTTTCTTGAGCTAATTGTTTATCAAGAATTGATTGTGCATATTCTTGCTGTAAACTTTTTATTACCCAAACAGTTAATGAAATAAAGAAAAAATATATAATAAATTGAAAGAATATAAGATTCTTTAAATACACAATATATTTTTGAAACATCTCTTTACCTTAAATAATTTAAGTTTTTTCGTCAATGATACTAACAAATAAAGGGATTTCTACTCTATTTGATATATCAATTATTTTATCCTTATATATAACGTAATCTATATACAAATGAGGTAATTTATTTTTTACGCTTGTCATATGATCATTAAGCATTTTGATTGACTCATCTACCGAGATACCTTGAGTATTATAATTAAGCAATAGTTTAATTAATAAGTGTCTTTTTGAAACCAGTAAAATATTATCTATATTTGTTAATTCCCATTTTATTTCTTTTACTTTAAAAGATGGATTAAGGGTAATAATAAGTTTTTCAAGTAGTTCAAATGGTAATGGTACTGGTGCTTCCAGTAATTTGTCTATTACGTATAAGTCAGCAAGGCTAGTAGTATTTTTAATATATGGATATTTATATTTTATATTATCATATTCTTGATTTGTGGCATAATATTTTTCATTAATAAAGTTAGTGTCTTTATAATTTATATCTGTACGATATTTCATAACACCAGCAGTAATTATTAGTATTGCAAGTAATGCAGCAGATAATTTAAATGTTAAGCTTCTTATAATAGTTAGCTTTTTTATTGATTTTAGATAACTATTAGAAGCAGGAAAATTTTTATGTTTGATAAGTAATTTACTGATATTTGTATCTATAAGTCGAGTATTCTCTAAATTTGGTTCGTTTAATATGTTATCAACTGGAACAAGGATTACACGATAATCTTCAAAGCTTATAGGCTCTAATAAAGATTTTAATTCTTCATCTACTATAAGAATAATGCAAACTTCTTTATTGAGATTATTGATATAGTTTTTAAATAATATAAAGCAGTCATTAATTTCCTGTTCTATAATACCTTGAACATAGCTAGCTGTCTTATCAAATTGATATTCAAAATTTCTAATGGTGATTATATTATTTTTATGTTTGATAATGAACTTTATACCGCTAGCTTGTGTTGCAAAAGCACAAATTTGAAAATAATTTGCAAATTTATTATTTTCTACATTTTGAACTATTTTATTGATAATAACTTGTAGTTCTAGCGTTAAAAAATACATTCCTTTAAAATTAAACAATCTATTTTCTATTACGCATGAAACTATATCGCTTAAAGGAGATGACATAATTAAAAGCGACCAAATCTCGCTTGGTTGAGAAGTAACCTCATAAACACAATGAGCTATAATATCTTCTTTTTCAAAATACCCTGCAATAAATTGTTCAATAGGATCTATCTTGACTATAGATTGCAATACTGGCAACTGATCATGACGCATCTTGCATTCAGTGTTATCAAGTAAAAAGTAAATATCGCTTTTGGAAAATTTATTAAAAAAATTCTTATATAAGCTTAAATCAATTTGCTCTTCTTCCTTATAAGGAATAAATAATTTATCTAATATTTTATCGCCAAGAAAAGCACTAAGAAAAATGCCTTTATTGCCTAATAAAACTACAATATTTTTTTTCAGTTTAAATAAGTCAAAAATATTTTTCATGAATATTTTTTATAAATTAAGTTTATTTTGATTATAATTCATTATATATAATTAATTTTTATACTTATCATAATATATATGTCTAAATTTACCACCGAAGAAATTAGAAGTAAATTCATATCTTACTTTAAAGCAAATAATCATACGCATGTAAGTAGCAGTCCGCTCATTCCTCATAACGATCCGAGCCTTATGTTTGTTAATTCTGGTATGGTACAGTTTAAAAATGTCTTTACTGGGCAAGAAAAAAGACCGTACGACAAAGCAGTAACCAGTCAAAAATCGCTACGGGCAGGCGGAAAACATAATGACCTTGAAAATGTTGGCTATACCGCAAGGCATCATACGTTTTTTGAGATGCTCGGTAATTTTTCTTTCGGTGATTATTTTAAAGAGCAGGCTATATATTATGCTTGGAATTTATTAACTAAAGAGTTTGAATTGCCTAAGGATAAGCTTTATGCAACAGTTTATCACACTGATGACGAAGCAGCTTCTTACTGGAAGAAAATAGCAGGGTTTTCGGATGACCGCATAATTAGAATTAAAACAAATAATAATTTTTGGTCAATGGGTGATCTAGGTCCATGCGGTCCGTGCTCAGAAATATTTTATGACCATGGTGAGCAAATATATGGTGGTTTACCTGGCACTAAAGATGAAGATGGTGACCGCTTTATCGAAATTTGGAATATGGTATTTATGCAATATGAACAGATTGATAAAGATACCAGAATAGATTTGCCGAAGAAGTCGATTGATACTGGAATGGGTCTTGAGCGTATGACAGCAGTGCTACAGCATGTTAATAATAATTATGATATAGATTTATTCCAAGAAATAATTAGTTTCACAGAGAATATATTAAAGGTGAAAGTAGAGGCAGAAGCAAAATTCTCATACCGTGTTATTGCTGATCACTTAAGAGCTTGTAGCTTTTTGATAGCTGATGGGGTAGTGCCGTCAAATGAGGGACGTGGTTACGTGCTACGCCGCATTATGAGAAGAGCTATGCGTCATGCTCATATACTCGGGTCAAAAGAGCCGCTAATGTATAAGTTACTGCCGAAACTTGTTGATTTAATGGGTAATACATACCCTGAGCTTAAACGAGCAGAAAGCTTTATAAGCAGTATATTGGAGCAGGAAGAAATTAGATTTAAAACTACTTTAGAGCGGGGTTTAAAATTACTTTCCGAAGAAACGGAAAACCTCAATGCAGGTGGTAGATTATCAGGTGAAGTAGCGTTTAAGTTATATGACACATATGGATTTCCTCTTGATTTAACCGAAGATATTTTAAAAAATCGTAATATTGCTGTTGATCATCAAGGATTCGAGCAGCAAATGCTTGAGCAAAAAGAGCGTGCTAGAAAATCTTGGCTTGGATCAGGTGAATCTAAAACCGATCAGCTATGGTTTGATATTAAAGCAAAATATGGCAGTACAGAGTTTTTAGGCTATAATCTTAACGAAGCTGATGGAAAAATAGTTGCTTTAATTAAAGATAATGCTTTAGTAAACGATATTAGCGAAATAGATACGCAATTTCTCTTAATAGCCAACCAAACGCCTTTTTATGGTGAGTCAGGTGGGCAGATGGGCGATATCGGAGTAATTAAAACCCAAAATTGTGAAATAGAAGTAGTCGATACTCTAAAATATCTAGGTTCTATCATAGTTCATAAATGTATATTGAAAAAAGGTAAGGTTACTACGAATGAAAATGCTAATTTTAGTATTGATGTTAAATATAGACAGAATTTAAGAATTCACCACTCGACAACGCATCTACTTCATGCGGTGTTGCATCAGGTACTTGGCAAGCATGTTACGCAAAAAGGATCACTCGTTGCTACTTCTTATTTGAGATTTGATATTAGCCACCCTAAAGCTTTAACTCCTGAAGAAATTATTTTAATTGAAGATAAGGTAAATGAGATTATTAGAGATAATCATGAAGTAGATACTACGCTTATGTCTACCGAAGATGCTGTAAAACAAGGAGCTATGGCATTATTTGGCGAGAAATACGATTCTGAAGTTAGAGTAGTTAAGATGGGCGAAACTTCGCTCGAGCTATGTGGCGGTACGCATGTTAGACATACCGGTGATATTGGTTGCTTTAAAATTACCAGCGAATCAGCTATTGCAGCAGGTATTCGTAGAATCGAAGCAGTTTGCGGTGAATTTGTAATTAAGCTAATTAGAGAAAAAGAGGGGTTACTTAAAAATATAGAAAATAGCCTAAAGACTAACAAAAATGAGCTTGTCAGTAAAGTTAACAATATTTTAGAACGTAATAAAGAGCTTGAAAAGGAGTTAGAAAAAACTTATTTAGCTAGTTTAGATTTAAGCGTCGAGCAGATTGAAAAACAAGCCGAAAAGATCAAGGAAATTAAGTTAATTTATCGTCATGTAGAAAATTTAGACAATAAAATTTTACGTCAAGCTGCTGAGAATTTAGCTAAAAAAGCAGAAGATTTAGTAGTGGTATATGTTGGAAATAATAGCTCTAAACTATCTATTACTGTTGCAATAAGTAAGGCTATAACAGATAGATTTAATGCAGGGTTCATTGCAAAAGAACTTTCGTTATTCTTAGGTGGTAGCGGTGGCGGCGGGCAGCCTTCCATTGCCCAAGCTGGTGGAAGTGATCTTGCCAAACTACCAAAAGTCAAAGACCAACTACAAAGCTTATTAGATATTTAATATAACTTTTAATTAAAAAGGCAATATTATTGTTGTACTATTAGTAGAAAATGTATATAGTGCGTTTATAGTTTTTTAACTTGAACTGGGGACAGTCAATTTTGCAAGTTTCGCCTGTGCTCACGTATTAAGTATACGTTCCGCAGTCTCACTTTTAAATTAACTATCCCGAGTCCAAGTTAATTCACTATATATTAATAGTCAGCAATTATAAGTGTCTAAAAAGCCTAAACACGACGAAATTATAAGAAGTGCGTTTGAAAACCCTTTAGTTTCTAAAGAGTTTTTTGAGATGCATTTACCTCCCCATATACAAAATTTGATTTCCTTTGAAAAGCTGAAAATGGAAAAAGACAGTTTTGTAGATAAAAGACTCAAAAAATCTATAGTAGATATTTTATTTTCTGCTAAGTTTGGAGATAGAAAAGGTTACTTATATCTGCTCTTAGAGCATCAAAGCTCGCCTAATCATAATATGGCTTTGAGGTTATTTCGGTATATGTTTAAAATTGCCGAATATCATAAAAAATCAACAAAAAGCAAAAAATTTCCTTTCATATATCCATTAATATTTTATAACGGTGTACAAAAATATAATGCTCCACGAAATCTATGGGAATTATTTGAGAATAGTGAACTTGTAAAATCTACATGGAGCGGTGATTATCAATTAATCAATGTACATGATATTCCGGACGAAAAATTGAAAGAAAAAGCATGGTCTGGGATTTTGCAATTTTTTATGAAGCATATTCATGAACGTGATTTATTAAAAAGGTGGGAAGAAGTAGCTGATCTTTTGCCTAAATTTGCTAAAATAGATATTGGTATTGAGCATATAGAACTAATTTTATGCTACACTTTGACCAGAATTAAACAAGATGATATAATAGAAGTAGAAAAACTACTTAAATCAAAATTAAATCCTAAAAAAAGAGAAAACGTTATGAAAAGTATAGCTCATCATTGGATGCAACAAGGTAGAGAAGAAGAAAAAGCTATTATGCTAAAGAAAATGCAAGAAGAAAAAGTTATGATGGCAAAGGAAATGATGAAAGAAGGGTTTTCTTTAGAGTCTGTTATAAAAATTACAAAATTGTCTAAAGAAGATTTAGAAAAATAAATATTATGAAAAGTATAGCACACCATTGGATGCAACAAGGCTAGTTAATGTTAAAATTTTTGTTAGTTTGAGTAAATAATGCATCTAGCGTGCCGTTTTTGACAATCTTTTTACATTGTTCATATAAATCAAAATCGTCATTTAATATATCGTCATAGTTTGTATATAAATAGTTAATAAACGCAATAGAATCTTTTAACGCTAACTGCACGGCTTTATTATCTTTATCGCAACTCTCTATAATTTCAGGGAGTAGAATATTTCTTGTCTTATCATAAATCATATTTCCTGCTTCTTGTACACAGGCTTGAAACTTTTGAACGAGGGAATTAGGTTGAGATATTTCTTTAGGATTTATTATTTCGTTTTTACGTGCGTGGGTTATAGTGATAGCTACTTTCTTAAAATAATCCTCTACATCCTGCATTCCGATTTTATGGCGAAGAATATCATTTATACTAATTATTTCATTCTTAAGCTTTCTATCTTGTCTTTTTTCTAACCAAACACAAATTATATCTTCTATTGTATCAGTTATAAAGTCTGCTATAGCTCCAACAAAAGGTAAATCTTTAATTACTGGATTGAAAAATTTTATTCCAAACAATATTATTCTTTCTCCTATAGTTTTTTTAATATTATTTTTAAAAAACTCAGTTTCTGCAATACCGCAAGCTTTTAAAATATTTTTTGTATTCCAAAAAAGTGCATTACAATAATTGTATAATTTAGGATTCTCTTCTTTTAATCTTTCAACTTCCCTATTAATTTCTGCTTTATTTATAATTCCGCCATCTTTTAATATATTCTCATGTGCATTTAATCGGATATTTACTTCAGTACCTAACAATTTAAAATTAGAGGTTTCTAACTCTACTTTCTCATTTTGGATTATTTCCATTATATCTTTAAACAAGTCTCTGCCCTCTTCATTTACTAGCTGCCATTCATTGAAGTTAAAATATTCAGCACTCTTAACAAAGCACTGAATAAATTTTTTGGATTCTATTTCTTTAAATATTTGTTTTATTGTTTCTTCATCAATTTCAGCGGGATAAATAGCTGCTACTTTCTCAAAATTATTATTATTAAACTTATATATTAGATGGTTTCCAAAAACGTTTCTTTTTTCTAATAATATTATGGCATTATCCTTAATATCTCTTACATAAGATAAAAGTGGTGCTTCGGTGGAAAGTTTTGCTTCTTCGTTTGTTATACTATTGACGTCCATAATATCACTCGCCGCTATCTTAAGTCCTAATCCTTTATTTAAAAATAACGGCTTATGCGTTTTATACTGCTCTGCTAACGGATCATCAGTTGCGGCAAGTAACATGGTAGCAAACTCCTCTAAGTTATCATTTTGAAATATTTCATAGCGTCTATCTTCAAAGATTATCTTGCCTGCTATTTTTTTGTGATCTTTATTAACTGCTACTGTAAAAGTAAAATGGTAGTTTTTTACACAGTTTAAAATAAACTGACTTTCTAGCTGATTTATAACCCCACTCTTTAATATAGTTTTACATATTTCCTTTAAAAATACTCGTGTTTCAGCTATATTCGGAAATTCCTTAAAACATCCATTAAACCACTCTATCACTTTAGGATTTTTTCTTTTTGCGTATTCCTGAGTGATATGGTCAGTTATTTTATGTAGGGTAGTTTTAAATACTGGATATGAATTTTTGTAAAGTTTTTGGTTTTCAGTTAAAATCGTTATTTTAAGTAATTCTGCAAAGTTTCTATAGCCTACTTTAATAAACGACATTTCGTTTGATATTTTAGCTAAACCCTGAGCAGCTATATGTTTGACATATCTATCATTTTTGGAATCACTTATTACTTCGCTTAAATCTGTAAATAATTTTTTTGTATGTTTTACTTTTTTAATCTCAATTAGAATTAAAATTGCTTCAGATTTAACATCAACATCAGGGTTATTACTTAGTTTTATTAATATTTTAGATGCTTCTTGTCCTATATTAGGATTTTCTTGCACCATCCAACCTAAACTTCTTAAAATTGTAAAATTAATATAATTGTTGAAATCGCTAATTTTATGGATTAGTAGCTTCAATAGTTCTAATCCATCTTGTGCTAAATTAGGATTTGCTTGTACTATCCAACCTAAGCTTGTTATAACTTCAGGTGTAACATTGTTTTTATGAACTACTTCTTCCAATAATATATCAAATATTTTCTGTGCCAAATTAGGTTTTATTTGTACTATGGAAGCTAAACTGCTAACAGCTTTAGACCTAACATATTTATTAGTGTAAGGATTTGTAATTAACTTTCTTAATATTGTAAATACTTTTTGTGCTAAAATTGGGGTCGTATTTACTAATCTTGCTAAACTTTCAACAACTGTAAATTGGATATAATCATTATAATTATTTAACAGTTTTTTTAGTGTATCAAATACCTTTGGCGTTATATCTGGTATTGTGTTCGTTAATTCAACTAAGCTCCAAGCGGCTGCAGATTTTACTCGAATTTCAGAATTTTCTAATAAATTTTTTAGCATATCAAATATTTTTGGTGTTATATCAGGTGTCGTATTTATTAATTCAGCTAAACTCCAAGCAGCTGCAGATTTTATTTCATTTCTATGATCGTTTATTAGTTCTTTTAATATATCAAATGTTTTGTGTACTAAATTAGGCATAGTATTTGCTAACTTAGCTAAACTCAAAGCTGCTCCGGATTTGATGTAAATATTAGAATCATTCAATAATTCTTTTAATATATTAAATGATTGTTGTTTATCTATTACACTTAATATTTTAGTTAAGGTTTTAGTAATATCATATATAATACCGTTATTAGGGCTATTAAATAAATTTCCTGACTCTAAGCTATGGGTATATTCAAATTTGTCATACTTACTAAAACTAGAATTATTGATTAAGAATTTGAAAGTTCTTATTGCTTCCTCTACTAAACTAGGTATCGCCTCTACTATTCGGGTTAAGTTTAAACCGGTTACAAAATCCTCATTGTAATTTCTAAGCAATTTTTGAAAGATTTTGATTATTTGTGGTTCTAGTTTAGGTATTGATTTTATTATTTCAATTAAACTCTCTAGAACTAAATAATTATCATTCAGTTTTTTAATATTTCCTCACTTAGATCAGGGACAATAATTATTATTTCAGCTAATATTATATTTACATATTCATTTAATGCCCATGTATTTAATGGTAGTATTTTGCTCAAGCTTTTTCGTATTACAGTCTCATCTATAGTCCCATCTAATATTTCTGCTAATTTCTGCAATACTAATTCCTGTAATTGTATATTTTCAATTACCAAAGAATTTATCAATCTTTCATAAACTTTAGTTTTGTTACCCCACTCAGTTCTATTTGATAGAGCCGCTATTATTTCTGCAGATGTTTTTAATTCTTGAAATGTAGCTTCTTTGCTTTGTAACTTCTCATTCACCACCTGAACAATCGATTCGGATAAATAACCGCTATCTATTATATGCTGTTCCCAGATTGTAATATCCTTTAATACAATATCATCTATTAAATTTTGGATTTGTTTTAAATATGGTATTCTATTGTTAAATTCGTCCTTGATTTTGCTTTGAGCTAATAAATGCATTAGTAATGCAATTTTCTTTTCAATCCCTAGCTCTAATATTCCGTTAACGTTGCAAGTTGCAGCTTCCCAAAATATTTCTATTAATTCTTTACTATCATCATTATTTGCTATTCCGGCTAAAAACTTTAAAGTCATTAGATATTTTGGTTCGTTTCTATGCTCACCTATAAAACTTGCTATTTTGCTTTTAGTATGATTATCTAATAACTGATTTTTTAGATAACGGGCGGCTAAAAATTCTTGAAAGGTTAAGTGAATAAATTGATAATTTTGTCCCTCTCTTCTTAATAATCCTTGTTCTATAACTTCGTCTATGTCTAATGTGTCTTTGTTGTTTTCTACTCGTTTATTTTCTACTAACTTCCCTGTTGTGCTAAGTGATTCATAAGCTATTTGTTCTAAAAAACTCATTATGTTTTTTAAATGATTATTAGCTTCTGTTTTACTCTTATATTTATGCTGGGTTTTTGCTAGATACCTATTATTAAGCCAGTCTATTATCCCGCCGTATAAACGACTTATATTAAAATCTTTATTACCATCTACCCGAAACTTATCCCTTACTTCTGGATCATTCCACATTAAACATATTAATGCCGTATTGATCGGTACTTCGCATATTTCTTTTATTTGATTGTTAACGGCTAAAAAACTTTTCAATTGCGTCCTAAGCTCTTGATCATGTTTAAAGCTTTTACTTACATATTTCTCTATCCCTTCGCTATCCCATCCCGTATTTTCTACCTTGCGTTCAAACTTATTGTTAATATTTTCTGTGATTGCATTAGGTCTAGAGCTCATTATTACGTTTTTATACTGAAATACTGCCTCCATAATATCTCGGTAATCACGATTATCTTGGGATAAAAATGCTACTTCATCGTAACCGTCAAGCAATAATAATACTCTATCTTTGTTGCTTATATTGATTATTTCGTGCGGTTCTATATTTTCTAAATTCAAGCAATAATGAATGAAACAGGCTAGTTTGTTTTGACGTAGCTCCTTAGCTTCGTATTCTCTACTCCAATTTTCATTTAACAATTCCTTTAACTTAATTCTAAAGACATAATCAAATTTATCATTCCATAAATTATCTTTGCCCCATTTATAAGATAGGTAGTGCATTAACGTAGTTTTGCCTATCCCTGCCCCACCTAGTAACAGCACTTTACCGACATCTGCTTGTATTCTGTTTATTGATTCGGCTATATTTTTTATTTCCGATTCACTTTTATTAGATATATTTCTATAAAGTAGATTCAGCTTATTTTCTTCCTCAATTAGTGGCTTAATTATATCATTAATTATTTCTTCTCTAACTCGATAATTCTTTTCAAGTAGCTCTCTTATCCTATTTTCTACATCTATAGCTTTAAAAATATCTTCTATTTCTACCGGTTTCTTTTCGCCGGTAACTTTATCATGTAATGCTGCTTTAGCTGAGTCATTATCTTCGCTAAGTAATATCTGTAATTTTATATAATACTCATCTAAAGATAGGGCTTTAATCTGCTCATCCTCTATTAGCTTCGGTAAAGTATCTTGGGAACTATATAGAGCTTTTAACACGTTAAAGACTTTGGTTTTTTCTTGCATATTTATTAAATCATTAAAAAAATCTTTAGAATTATATCAGATAAAAATGCAAGTTTAAATTGTAAAATCTTAAACTTATTCAAGTTTTATAAATTATTGAGATGTAATAGTTTAGTAATTCTAGTTTCTTAACCTACTTATGTTCGGTTTACAAAAACTATTGCATATTTTGGCTCTATAGTTTATTTTGATTAGCAAACTAATATGCTGAATTATTTATAAATAACGGATTATTACAAATGGCAACTACCATATTAAAAAATGAAGGGCTAGATTTTCATATTAAAATTTCAACTCCTTTAAGTGAAATAGATAATGATATTCAAAAAGAGCTGGTCGACTTAACAAAAAAGGTCAAAATAGCAGGTTTTAGAGCTGGTAAAGTACCTATTGCAATTGTTGAGAAAAAATATGGTGCTTCTGTCAGAAATGATATAATAGAAAAAAGAATTAATGATTCAGTAAATCATGTTATTAAGGAGCATAATTTAAATATTATCGGCAGACCAAAGATTGATGATTTACAAAACGAACCTAATAAGCCTTTAGAATTTACAATAAAAATGGAATTATTGCCTAAAATTGATATTCCAGATTTAAAGAAAATATCTATAAATCGTCCGAAATTAGAAGTAAGTCCTGATGATGTTGAAGAACAACTCAAAAAGCTTGCGGAAATGATGAAAAGTTATACCAAAGAAAGTAAAGCAAAAGCTAAAGATGGTGATCAAATTACCATGGATGCAGTTGGTTATGTTAAAGATGAAGCTTTTGAGGGTGGCAAACTTACAGATTTTAAAGTAGTTATTGGTAGCAATGCACTTATTCCTGGTTTTGAAAAGCAATTAATAGGTTCTAAAGCTGGTAGTGAAGTAGAAGTTAATGTAACTTTCCCTGAAAATTATCATGCTAAAGATTTAGCTGGTAAGGATGCTCGTTTTGTAGTCCAGGTTAAAGCTGTTCATACTGCAGAACCTACAGTCATTGATGATGAGTTTGCTAAAAAATTCCAAAGCAATAGCCTTGAAGAGCTACGCACTCACTTTACCAAAAAAATAGAAAATGAGTCGGAAGAAGCTATTTCTACTATTATGAAAATGAATTTATTTGATCAACTAGAAAAATTGTTAGATTTTGACGTGCCTGAATCTTTATTAGATCAAGAAAAAAATATCTTAAAGTCTGAAACTGACAAAAGCGAGCAAGATGATTCTGTATTCAAAGATAAATCACCAGAACAAGTAAAAGAATACTATGATAAATTAGCATTACGTCGTGTTAGAATTGGGTTAATGCTTGCAGAATATGCAAAAGATAAAAATTTACAAGTAGAGCCTGATGATCTTCGCAGAATTATTATGCAGCAAGCACGTAGCTTTCCTGGTCAAGAAAATATGTTGTTTGATTTTTATAAAAATAACCCTAGAGCTGTTGAGCAGCTTAAAGGACCTGCGTTAGAAGAAAAAGCGGTACAACATATTTTTGATAATGCAGTAAATCTCAAAGAGAAAAAATATAACAGAAAAGAATTAGAAAAATGGTTAGAAGGAATAATAATAGATTATGATAAAAGAATTCTTGATATTGACAGAGAAATATGTGAAGAATGGGGAGAATTAATAAGTATAGACGGTACTAATCCAATCGATACTTTAATAGCAGCACAAGCAAAACAACATAATATGATATTAGTTACTAGAAATACCAAGCATTATAATATGTTTAACATTAAAATATTCGATCCTTTTAATTGATCAAAATTTTCTTTCCCGATAACAATGCCTTATGAAAAAACTATCGTTTCAGCAAATTATACTAACCTTGCAGAATTATTGGCAGGATTATGGATGTGCGATTTTGCAACCTTACGATGCCCATGTTGGAGCTGGTACGTTTCACCCTGCAACAGTGCTTCGTTGTCTTGGTCCAAAGCCTTGGTCTGTCGCTTACGTACAGCCGTCAAGAAGACCTGGGGACAGCAGGTATGGCATGCATCCTAACAGAATGCAGCATTATTACCAGTTTCAAGTTATCTTAAAGCCCTCACCCGACAATATTCAGGAATTATACCTTAAAAGCTTAGAATGTTTAGGCATAGATTTAAAAGCTCATGATATTAGATTTGTCGAAGATGATTGGAAATCACCGACGCTAGGAGCGGCAGGGCTTGGATGGGAAGTATGGTGTGACGGTATGGAAGTGTCGCAGTTCACTTATATGCAGCAAATTGGCGGTATTGAATGTAAACCCGTTGCCGGTGAAATTACTTACGGTTTAGAGCGTCTTGCTTTATATATTCAAGGCATCGATGAGGTAAAAGAACTTGATTGGAATGGTCAAACAGGCGAAAAAGCTTTAAAGTATGGTGAAGTTGATTTTGAAGCTGAGTGGCAATTTTCAAAGTTTAATCTAGAGTTTGCCGATAGCGAAATGTTATTGCGTCATTTTAAAGATAGTGAAGAACAATGCGAGCGGCTAGTAGAAGCAAACTTGCCGTTACCTGCTTATGATTATTGTCTTAATGCAAGCCATTATTTTAACTTATTGAATTCACGTGGAATAATTAGCGTAACCGAGCGTGCTTCATATGTTTTAAGAGTGCGTCATTTAGCTAAAATTTGTTGTATGAAATGGTTGGAGATGAGCGGTGAGTGAATTATTATTAGAGCTATTTAGCGAAGAAATACCGGCTTTTATGCAAAAAGATGCAGAAGAGGGATATTTAAGCATTTTCACCAAAATTTTTGAAGAGAACGAAATATTTGCAAGGTTACAAGTATTTTCAGGACCTCGCAGGATAACGCTGTATGCTACACATTTGCCGAAAGTAATGTTACCAAAAGAAATAGAGATTAAAGGACCGAGTACAGAAGCACCGGAAGCTGCAATTAATGGCTTTTGTAAAGCTCATAATGTTAGCAAATTAGAGCTTTCAACTAAGTTAATTAATAATCAATTATATTATTTCTACATTAAAAAAGTAGCAGAAAGACAAATAAAAGAAATTTTACCTGAAATTATTGTAGAAGCTATTAATAAATATAGCTGGGCAAAATCTATGTTTTGGGGGAATTACAATATAAAATGGATTAGACCGCTACGAAATATTTTATGCATATTTGATGGCGAAATATTACCTCTGCAATTTGGGTATTTAGCCGCTAATAACATCACTTTTGGGCATCGCCTTACTGATAATAAAAAACTCGAAGTAACTGATTTTGAGGATTATAAAACTAAACTCACAGAAAATTATGTAATTTTAGAAAGATTAAAACGAGAAGAAATAATTAAAAACGGTTTATTAGAGCAAGCAAATACTCATAATTTAAACATAAAAGAAGATTTAAGATTAATTGAAGAAGTAGCAGGGCTTAGCGAATTTCCGGTAGTATTATGCGGAGCAATACCGCAAAAGTTTTTAGAGTTGCCCAAAGAAGTGCTAATTTCTTCAATGCGTACTCACCAGAAATATTTCTGTTTATTTGACAGATCAGAAAATTTTGCCCCATATTTCCTTTTCGTTAGTAACGGTAATTTTGCCAATAGCAAGCTAGTCGTACAAGGTAACGAGAAAGTATTATCGGCAAGGCTGTCCGATGCCTTATATTTCTACAAGCAAGATATAGCTAAAACTTTAGAAGCAAATTCAGAAAAGCTTGCAGCTGTAACATTTCACACAAAGCTTGGTAGTTTAAAGGAAAAAGTAGAGCGTATTACTAATATTTGTAAATATATCGATCCGAATAATAAATATTTAATTACCGCAGCTAAACTTTGTAAAAGTGATCTTGTTTCTGAAATGGTTGGAGAATTCCCCGAGCTGCAAGGTATTATGGGTTATTATTATGCAAAACATGAAAACCTAAATGAAGAAATAGCTGTAGCAATCAGAGATCATTATAAGCCGCAAGGTTTGAGTGATAGCGTACCGGTTGGTAATGTTGCTTTGCTTGCGATTGCGGATAAATTAGATAGTTTAGTAGGTTTAATGATAGCTGGTGAAGCCCCGACAGGTTCCGGTGATCCATATGCGTTAAGACGTCAGGTATTAGGCATAATAAGAATAATAATTGAGAATAAATTAGAGCTGAATTTAAATAGTTTAATTGATTTTTCTTTGAAATTATATTCATCTGATAAAGATAAGGATTTAATAATATCGTTTTTTGAGGAAAGAGCGAAATTTTATTTTAAAAATGAATATGATATTTCGCTAATTAATGCTGTTCTTGATTTAAATTTAGCAAATATAAAATTTAAGCTTGATGCGTTGAAAGAGTTTTTAGAAAAAGAAGACGGGAAGCAATTATTAAATGCTTATAAACGAGCAAGTAACATACTTGGAAGCCAAAATATTGATGGAGCTGTTGAGCCTAATCTATTTAGTACTCAACCTGAAAAGGAGTTATTTAAAGTAACTCAAAAGCTTTCACTACAAATTGTCGATAAGGATTATGATAAGGCATTAAATCTATTGCAGACTCTATTAACTCCGATTACTAGCTTTTTTGATAATGTACTTGTTAATGATAGTGACCAAAAAATTGCCAAAAATCGGTTGTTAATATTACAAGATGTTTGCAAATTATTTCATAAGATCGCTAAATTTAACCGCTTATGATAAAACAAGCAGTTCAATTTATAACCTCCGGTAAAGTCGTAGTTTTTCCGACCGAAACAGTATATGGAATAGGAGCGGATGCTACTAATCAAGAAGCATGTTTAAAAATCTTTCAATTTAAAAATCGTCCTGCTATCAACCCGCTTATTGTGCATGTCTCATCTATAGAGCAAGCAAAAGAAATAGGAGAGTTTAATTATATAGCCGGAAAAATAGCAGAAAAATTTTGGTCTGGTCCGTTATCTATAGTTGTTCCGTTAAAAGAAAATGCAAATATTGCAACGGCAGTTACGGCAGGACTTAAAACTATAGCAATTCGTATACCATCCCACCCATTAGCATTGGAACTTATTAAACAATCCGGAAAGTCAATAGCTGCTCCAAGTGCCAACCCTTCAAATTATATAAGCCCGACTAGGCTAGATCATGTTACAAAGCATTTTAATGATAATGAAGAAATTTTTATTCTAACAGACAAACATTATCAATCTAAATATGGATTAGAATCAACTATCGTCGATACTACAACTGATATACTTACTATTCTTAGAGAGGGGTTTATCACTGCTGAAGTGTTAGAAGCAGCACTTGATATTAAAATTGGTAAAGCATCAAAAAATATTAATATTAAAGCTCCAGGAATGCTTGAGAAACATTATTCCCCAATAGTGCCGATTAGATTAAATGCTACAAACTTAAATGATAAAGAAATTGGGTTAAATTTCGATGATAGCAATCTTAAAGGGGAATATTCATTAAACTTAAGCAGTAAAGGCGACCTTACAGAAGCAGCAGCCAATCTTTATGCATATTTGAGATTATTAGACGATTATGCTGCTGCTCATAATATAGAATATATAGCGGTTGCTCCCATACCTTCAATAAATATAGGTGTTGCTATCAACGATAGATTAAAACGTGCTGCAAATAACTAATTATTTCTTATCAGCATCTTTATTATCTTTTGCAGTATTATTATCTTTATTATCTTCGGTAGCCATGCTGGAGGAAGATAATCTTTGTTTATATTCTTGTTCTTTTGCTAAAAAATTTTGTGCTTCTTTAGAAAGCTTGTAATATAGTTCACGTTTCTTTTTATTAATGTTAACTATTTCTACCCTATATTTTTGTATTTCTTCACGTATTTCTGGTTTAATAGTGCCAGCATAGGCATAAAATTCATCTAGAATTTTTTGTGTTGTAATATCTGTTTTGGTATCTTTTTTTGAAGCATTAGATATAGTATCATCTGCAAAGCCTTTTGAGGTTAACAATAATATTGCAGAAATAGTAATAATTATGTTTCTTATCATATAAGCCTTATTAAAATTTTATCACATAAGTAGATCATGTTTAAATCTGATAGTCAATCAAAAGATATTTTTAAAATTTCATTTAATATTCAGTATAAGGATATAAATATATTTGAAGAATTTTTTACAGAAAAAGTAAGTGCCATTTCTGTTTATGAAGTAAAGTCAAAAACTTTAGAATCACAACCTAAAGATATTTGGTGCTTTGAAATTTATTGTGATAATCAAACAAATTTAGTTTCTTTAAAAAAAGAAGTACAGGAATTAGCAAAACTAAACAATATAGAAATCACTAGTGACATAATTAGTGAAGAGATAGAAGATAAAGATTGGGTAGCACTTTATCAAAACCAGTTAGCACCAATTCAAACAAATCGTTTCTTTATTTGCACAACATTACATCAAGATAAATGTCCCAAAGATAAAACACTTATATTAATTGAAGCTTCTAGAGCTTTTGGTACTGGTAATCATGAGACTACATTAGGATGTATAGAGGCTTTAGAATATCTTAAAGATATTAAAGCAAATAAAATTTTAGATATAGGTACTGGCAGTGGGATTCTTTCATTTATAGCTGAAAAATTATGGAATGAGGCAGAGATTTTAGCCTGTGATATTGATGATGCATCGGTAGAAATTGCAAAAGAAAATGCTAGCTTTAACAATTCTAATATAAAATTCTATCAAAATACCTCTGAAAATATTTTATAGGGTAACTATTATAATAGTAAGTTTGACTTAGTCATAAGTAATATTTTACCTTTAATTGAGTTATCTACCCAGATTAGCAATCTTATGAATAAAAATGGTTATTTAGTATTGTCAGGTTTTCTTGATAATCAATTGGAAGATGTTAGAGATGCTTATGAAAAAATAGGATTTGAGGTTAAAGAAATAATTTATAAAAATTCTTGGGTAATATTGATTGCAGCCTATTATAAATAATCATCATATTTGACTTTTCTAACATATTTTAGTATAATACTTATCTTTGAAACAAATAGAAAAATTTAATTTATGAGTACTACGAAAAGCGATAATTATATCTCGGAACTAAGAAAAGTAATTTGGCCTATTGAGAGGTATGAGAACAAAAAGTTTTTGCCAATGGCATTTATGATGTTTTGTATTTTACTAAATTACTCAACACTTCGTTCAATTAAAGACGGTTTTGTAGTAACTGATATAGGAGCTGAAGCAATAAGCTTCTTAAAAACTTATATAGTACTTCCTTCTGCGGTAATTGCTATGATAGTTTACGTTAAGCTATGTGATATTTTAAAGCAAGAAAACGTATTTTATGTAATTACTTCTTTTTTCCTAGCATATTTTGCATTATTTGCATTTGTTCTTTATCCTAACCCTGATTTAGTTCACCCTAATCCTGAAACTATAGAATCCTTAAGTTTAGCATATCCTAATTTTAAATGGTTTATAAGAATAGTTGGGAAATGGAGTTTTGCATCTTTCTATACTATGGCTGAGCTTTGGGGAACATTAATGCTAAGCTTACTATTTTGGCAATTTGCTAACCAAATTACTAAAACCGATGAAGCTAAGCGTTTTTATTCAATGTTTGGATTACTTGCTAATTTAGCATTACCTGTAACATCGCTAATTATTGGGTATTTTTTACATGAAAAAACTCAAATAGTAGCAGAGCATTTAAAGTTTACTCCATTATTTGTTATTATGATAATAAGTAGTTTGGCTGTAATACTTACATATAGATGGATGAATAAAAATGTTTTAACTGATCCTAAACTTTATGATCCAGCACTTGTAAAAGGGAAAAAGGCTAAAGCTAAGATGTCGTTAATAGAAAGCTTTAAAATGATATTTACTTCTAAATATGTAGGTTATATCGCATTATTACTTATTGCTTATGGTATTTCTGTAAATCTAGTTGAAGGTGTTTGGAAATCAAAGTTAAAAGAATTACACCCGACAAAAGAAGCTTATACTATGTATATGGGGCAGTTTCAAGCTTATCAAGGTTGGGTTGCTATAGCTTTTATGATTATAGGAAGTAATATTTTGAGGAAAGTATCTTGGTTAACTGCTGCGATGATTACGCCTTTAATGATGCTAATTACCGGTATTGCGTTTTTTGCGTTTATCTTTTTTGATAGTGTAATTGCTATGTATCTAACAGGTATTTTAGCATCAGGTCCTTTAGCACTTGCGGTTATGATCGGTACAATTCAAAATGTTTTAAGTAAAGGTGTAAAATATTCTCTATTTGATGCTACTAAAAATATGGCTTATATTCCACTTGATAAAGATTTACGAGTAAAAGGTCAAGCTGCTGTTGAAGTTATCGGTGGAAGATTTGGTAAATCAGGTGGTGCTATTATTCAATCTACATTTTTTATTATATTCCCGGCATTGGGGTTTGTTGAAGCAACCCCATATTTTGCTTCTATATTTTTTGTGATAGTAATATTATGGATATATGCCGTTAAGGGATTAAATAAAGAATATCAAGTTTTAGTAAATAATACTGAAAAATAGTATCAATATAAGAAAATAGGTTTTTAAGAGCTTATTTTCTTTGTAATTATAGGATTTATGATATGAGAAATACAAAATCTGAAATTAAAATTCCAAGAACACCATATGTCAAAAAATATAACAGTTGGCGAATAAGGATTTTGTATTCTATCATTATAGGTTATGCAACTTTTTATTTTTGTCGTCAAAATTTTAATATAGCAACGCCAGCTATTAGAGAATATTTTGATGTTACAAAAACTCAAATCGGTTGGATATTAACTGCTTCTTCCATAATGTATGGAGTTAGTAAATTTTGTAATGGATTTATCAGTGATAAGACTAATGCTCGGATATTTATGGTTCTGGGGCTTTTGTTCGTTGGTATTATCACTATTCTAATAGGCTTTTCAGATTCTTTATTCCTTATTGGTATTTTGTGGATAGCAAGTAATTGGTTTCAGTCAATGGGCTGGCCTCCTGCTACAAAAATGTTAACTCACTGGTTTGCTTCTAAAGAGCTAGGAACTAAATGGGCAATGGGAGCAACTTCTAACCAAATAGGTGGTGCTCTTGCTATGGTAAGCTGTGGTTACCTGATTGATAAGTTCGGTTGGAGAACTGCTTTTTTTGTACCTGGCGTGGTTGCTTGTGTAGTATCAATTTTTTTATATAATAGACTTCGCAATTCTCCCAAAGAAGTAGGTTTGTCTACAGTTGAAGAATATAAAAATTACCCTCCTGAATTAATAAGCGATTATGATAAACTGCCAACTGCCGAATTACTTAAAATAGTATTTTGCAATAAATTAATATGGTATGTTTGTTTAGCAAACATGTTTGTATATATAATACGTTTAGGGGTAATTTATTGGGCTCCTACATTTTTAAAAGATTTACGAGGTATAAGTCTCTTAAATGCTGGTTTACAAATAGGTTTATATGAAATGATAAGTATTCCAGGGGCGTTAATAGCAGGCTTTTTATCTGATAAATTATTTCAAGGAAGACGTGGTCCTGTAAGTACAATATGTATGCTAGCACTTAGTTTATTGCTAATCTTATTTTGGAAGCTTCCTATCCAAAGCGAGTTGCTAAGTATAGTAATTCTTTCTCTTGTTGGTTTTTTTGTCTCAGGTCCACAACTACTTGTAGGTATTGCCGCGGCTGATTTTAGTACTCGTCAAGCTGTTGGCACAGCTAATGGATTATCAGGGTTGTTTGGTTATTTAGGAGCAGCAATTGCAGGAGTCGGTGTTGGATGGATAAGTGATAATTATGGATGGGATGGGGTGTTTATATTTTTTAGTATTTCTGCTCTTTTAGGAAGTAGCTTATTCGCTTTAACATGGAATTTTTCAGCAAAGAAATAAATTTAATAATTATATAAATAGGTTAAAAATGACAATACAATATACTTTTTCAATGATTAAGCCTGATGCTATAAAAAGGAATAAAATAGGGCAAGTTAATACCTACTTAGAAAATGCGGGCTTAAAAATAGTAGCTCAGAAAATGACAACTTTAACTAAATATGAAGCAGAATGTTTTTATGATGAACATAGAGCAAGGCCATTTTTTGATAGTTTAGTTGAATATATTACTTCAGGTCCCGTAGTGCTTCAAGTTCTTAAAGGTATGGACGCTATAACTTTAAACCGTAAAGTTATGGGAGCAACTAATCCAGCAGAAGCTGAAGCTGGAACTATTAGAAAGGATATAGGTGAATCAATTGAAGCTAATAGTATTCACGGTTCTGATAGTGAAAATAGTGCAAAAAGAGAAATTAAGTTTTTCTTTAAAAAATCTGAAATTATAGAATAATTAATGCAAAAATATGACGTAATAGTGATAGGAGGTGGGCATGCTGGTGTTGAAGCTGCTGCTGCCTCTGCACGTCTTGGAGTTTCTACTCTATTAATTACGCCAAAACCCGAAAATTTGGGAGAAATGTCCTGTAATCCTGCAATTGGTGGAATTGCAAAAGGTACATTAGTTAAGGAAATTGATGCACTTGATGGATTAATGGGATATGTTATAGACCAAGCTGGTATACATTATAAAATGCTTAATGAAACTAGAGGACCAGCAGTTTGGGGGCCTAGGGCACAAGCCGATAGAAAGCTTTATAAAAAAGCAATGTATCAAATACTAACAAACTACCCAAATTTAGAAATACTATATGCAAAAGTAGAAGATATTGAAATTAAATCTTCAGAAATAAAAGCAGTCATCTTAAATAATGGTAGTAAAATACCGTGTCAAAAAATTATATTAACTACAGGTACATTTTTATCAGGGCTAATTCATATTGGATCAAAAAAAATCCCTGCTGGTAGAGTAGATGAAGAACCATCTTATGGATTATCAAATACCTTAAGAAGAATAGGTTTTAAACTCTCTCGATTAAAAACAGGAACCCCTCCAAGAATTGATGGGCGTACTATTGATTACAGTAAAGTAGAATCACAACCTGGAGATGAAGTGCCTAGACCTTTCTCAGAATTGACTGATAATGTAAATGTACCCCAAATAAATTGCTTTGTAACAAAAACTACTCCAGAAACGCATAATATTATCCGAGCAAATCTTGATAAATCCGCAATGTATTCTGGTCAAATAGAGGGAATAGGTCCACGTTATTGTCCTTCCATAGAAGATAAAATAGTTAGATTTAGTACAAAATCAGAGCATCGTATTTTTTTAGAGCCTGAAGGATTAGATGACCATACAATTTATCCAAACGGAATTTCTACTTCTTTACCTGAAGAAGTACAACATCGATTAATAAAAACTATCCCAGGCTTAGAGAATGCAATAATTTTACGTCCAGGTTATGCTATAGAGTATGATTACATTGATCCACGTGAAATAAGTAGTACACTGGAAACAAAAAAAATAACAGGTTTGTATTTTGCAGGTCAAATTAATGGTACTACAGGATATGAAGAAGCTGCAGGACAAGGTATAGTAGCAGGTATTAATGCCGCTTTAGCAGTAAAAAATCAACAGCCTTTTGTACTAACAAGAGCAAATAGTTATATTGGAGTAATGATAGATGATTTAACGTCGTTTGGAACGTTAGAGCCATATCGGATGTTTACTTCACGTTCAGAATATAGATTATCTATAAGAGCAGATAATGCTGATTTACGTTTGACAGAGATGGGAATAAGTATTGGTGTTATATCTGAAAAGCGTAAAGAAATATTTACAATAAAATGTAAAAATATAGAAAGTACAAAATCATTATTAAATACTTTATCTTTAACTACTAGTAAACTCGCTAAAATGGGGATACAAGTTGCACAGGATGGTACACATAAAACAGTGTTAGATTTATTTAAAATACCTAATTTTGATGTTGAACAAGCTATTAAAATTTTTCCTGTACTTAAAGATATAGATAATAATATTTTACAACTACTTTATATTGAAGCTAAATATGCTTCGTATTTAGCCAGGCAACATGCTGACATTAATTTATTCCAAAGCGAGGAAGCTTATCCAATTCCTAAAAATATTGACTATTTTACAATACCAAGTATATCATTAGAAATACAGGAAAAGCTTTCTTATCATAACCCTATTACTATTGCTGCGGCACGACAAATTTCCGGTGTTACTCCTGCTGCAATTACTGCTATTATAATTTATTTAAAAACTAAATATAATGATAGAAGTTCCACATGAAGTAATTGAAAAATTACAAATTTTTCAAGAATTAGTACAAAAGTGGAATAAAGCTATTAACCTTATATCAGAAAATAGTACGCAAAATTTTTGGAAACGTCATATATTAGATTCCTTGCAATTAATGCAGTATATTAACGATAAAGAAATACATTTAGTTGATATAGGAAGTGGAGCAGGTTTTCCAGGTATAATATTGTCTATCGCTGGAGTAGCAAAGACAAGTTTAATAGAAGCTGATTTACGTAAGTGCATCTTTTTAGAGAAAGCAGCAAAAATATCAAATAATAATATACAAATAATTAATCAAAGAATTGAAAAAACAGAAATAAGTTGTAATATATTAACCTGTAGAGCTTTTTCTAATTTAAATACAATATTTGATTGCACAAAAAATATCTCTGTGCAAAATAAATTTTTGCTTCCAAAAGGAAAAAGCTATTTATCTGAAATAAAAGAAGCTAGAAAAAAATGGTTATTTAAGTGTTTAATAAACCAAAGTATAACTTCAAAAGAAAGTAAAATTTTAGAAATTAGCGGCTTAACAAAAATAATATGACTGTAAAAGTAATTTCCGTAGTTAATCAAAAAGGAGGGGTAGCTAAAACTACTACCACTGTAAATTTAGCTACTGCTCTTGCAGCTATGGATAAAAAAGTTTTAGTAATAGATCTTGACCCTCAAGGTAATAGTAGTACTGGTTTTGGCGTTAGTCAACAACAACGAAAAAATACTATATATCAAGCATTAACAAATATAATCAAATTAAAAGATACAATAATCTCTACTAATATTCCAAATTTAGAAATAATAACCTCAAATACTAATTTATCTGCTGCTGAACTAGATTTAGTAAAATTAGAAGAACGAGAATATATTTTAATGAAGTTATTAGAAGAAATAAAAGTATTATATGATTATATAATTATTGACTGCCCACCTTCGTTAAATTTATTAACAATAAATGCTTTAGTTGCAGGCGATGAGGTATTAATTCCAATGCAATGTGATTTTTATTCTTTGGAAGGGTTAAGTCATTTGCTAAAGGCAGTTGAAATTGTAGAAAAAAGATTAAACCCTAAGATAAAGATTGCAGGTATATTATTTACAATGTATGATAGGCGTAATCGTTTAACTGAGCAAGTAGAAGAAGATGTAAGAAGTTGTTTAGGAGAATTAGTATTTAAAACTGTAATTCCTAGAAACATTAAATTATCTGAAGCTCCTTCATATGGAAAACCTGCTATTATATATGATTATAAATGTGCAGGAGCAGTGGCGTATATGGAACTTACAAAAGAAATTTTGGGAAGATATAATGAAAAATAAAGGGTTAGGTAGAGGCTTGTCTTCATTATTAGGTGAAGAGGTTATATCTACAGAAAAAGAAAGTTTAGAAATAGTACAAATTATAAATATTGATAGAATAAAACCAAATGAAAATCAGCCTAGAAAACATTTTGAATATGATAAAATAAAAGAATTATCAGATTCTATATTAAATAATGGTTTACTTCAGCCTATTATTATTGATAATAGTTTTCAAATTATAGCAGGTGAAAGACGCTGGCGTGCATGTAAATTAGCAAAGATTTCTGAGATACCGGTAATTATAAAAAATTTAGATGCTAAAGAGAGTATGGAAATAGCATTAATTGAGAATATACAAAGATCGGATTTAACAGTCATGGAAGAAGCTCGTGGCTTTAAATATTTAGTAGAAAATTTTAATTATACAGCAGAAAAATTAGCAGAAAGACTTGGTAAAAGCCGTAGTCATATAGCTAATTTACTAAGGCTCAATAATTTACCACAATCTATTCAAAATAAATTAGATGAAAATATACTTAGTATGGGACATGCTAGATGCTTAATAAATCATGAGCATGCAGAAGTAATAGCAAATTATGTTATAGACAATGATTTGAATGTGCGTCAAACAGAAGAGTTAGTAAGGCAATGGTCTCAAAATGAATATACGAAGTATCCTGATAATAATAGAATAGGAAAACAGCTTTTTAAAGAAAAAACAGAAGATAATGATTTACAAGCATTAGTAAAAATTTTGTCAGAAAAATTTAATATAAAAGTGACAATAGAAAATTATTCTTTAGGAGGAAAGTTAATATTCCATTATAAGGATTTAAAAGAATTAGATAAAATTTTGTTAGAGTTAAGTTAATACAAGGAAATAAATAATTTATGTCATCTCAATATATTTATGAAATAAATGGTTTAAGTAAAACTATAAACGGTAAGAAAATTTTAAAAGAAACAAATTTATCTTTTTTACCAAGTGCTAAAATTGGAATAATAGGACCAAATGGAGTAGGTAAATCTACTTTATTAAAAATTATGGCAGGTATAGATAAGGAATTTGATGGTAAAGCAATGGCAGCACTAAATATAAAAGTAGGCTATTTACCTCAAGAACCATATCTTAATCCAAATAAAAATGTATTTGATAATATTATGGAAGGCCTGCATGAGAAAAAAAAGCTTATCGATGAATTTAATGAAATAAGTAATAAGCTGGCTACTGAAATCACTGATGAAGAAATGAATCAACTTTTTGATAAGCAGGCAGAATTACAAGAAAAAATAGATAATTGTGATGCGTGGGATTTAGAGCGAGAAATAGAAATTGCAATGCTAGCATTGCGTTGCCCATCAAAAGAGGCAAATATTAATGAAATTTCTGGTGGAGAAAAAAGAAGAGTTGCTTTGTGTAAACTTCTTTTAGAAAAACCTGATATGTTATTACTTGATGAGCCGACAAATCATTTAGATGCAGAATCAGTTTCTTGGCTTGAGAACTATCTTAAAAAATATAAAGGTACTGTAATAGTTATTACACATGATCGCTATTTTTTAGATAATGTTACAGAATGGATATTAGAAATAGATAGAGGTCATTGTGTACCGTGGAAGTCTAATTATAGTTCGTGGTTGGAACAAAAACAAGAAAAATTGGCTCTAGAAAGTAAAGAAGAAGATGAGCGAAAAAAACAATTAAATCGTGAATTAGAATGGATTCGTCAAGCTCCAAAGGCTAGACAATCAAAAAGCAAAGCTCGTATTACAGCATATCAAGAGTTGTTAAACAAACAGCAGGAACAAAAAAGTGATCCTACTCAAATAATTGTACCTAATGGTCCACGTCTTGGTGATTTAGTTATTGAAGCAGAACATATAGCCAAAAAATACAATGATAAAACGCTCTTATCGGATTTTAGTTTTAAAGTTCCACGTGGAGCGATTGTAGGGATAATTGGACCAAATGGTGCAGGGAAAACTACATTATTTAATATTATTACAGGTAAAGTAAAACCTGATAAAGGCTCTATTAAAATTGGTTCAACAGTAAAATTAGGATATGTTGACCAATCGCGTGATCATTTAGATGGTAATAAAACTGTTTGGGAAGAAATTGCAGAAGGATTAGATGAATTACAGCTTGGTAGCAGAATAGTTAAAAGTAGAGCGTATTGTGCAGCTTTTAACTTTAGGGGAGGTGATCAGCAAAAAAAAGTTGGGCAACTTTCTGGAGGAGAGCGTAATAGGGTGCATTTAGCGAAGTTATTAAAAGAAGGAGCAAATGTTATATTATTAGATGAACCATCTAATGACTTAGATATTGATACGTTAAGAGCTCTTGAAGATGCAATTTTAGATTTTGCAGGTTGTGTATTAGTAATTAGTCATGACAGATGGTTTTTAGATAGGATAGCTACTCACATTATTGCATATGATATAAAAGGCAATGCCACTTGGTTTGAAGGAAATTATCAGGATTATCACGAGTATATGTTAAAAATAAATGGAGAAAATACTTTAAATCCAAAATATAAGCATAAAAAATTAATTTAAATATGTCACTAACACAAACATTAATAGTGTTATTTATAGGATTGTTTGTAATAAAACCTGATGATATTCCTATGCTTATCAATCAAATAAAAAAAATTAAATCTTATTTTAGTAATGTTGCTTCATCAGAAGTGGAACAATTAAATTTCTATATACAAAAAATTATTAGCATAGAGGGGTACTATGATGGTGACTATAATTTAGTTGCAATAAAAGAAAAGTATAATAAATTAATCAAATCAGTTATAAATAATGATTTAAATAATATCAATGAATAGTACATTTTTTGTTCATTTGATCTATTACTTAAAGCTACATTGCAAATAAGATAAAATTATTATATAATTCCTTAAAACAATACTAATGGTTATTTTATATTATGTTAGACATACTTCTTTTTGTACATATTACTATCGCAATATTATTAATTATAGTTATTCTAATGCAACGTAGTGGTTCAGATGGAATTAGCAGTATAAGCGGTGGGGGAAATATGGGAGTAATAAGTGCTAAGACAGCAAATAATTTTCTTACTAAAAGCACTGTAATACTTGCGTCATTATTTTTAATAAATGCAATAATACTTGCTAATCTTTCTTCTCAGAAGAAACCAGATTTAGTATCTAAAATCAATGAAATTGAAGAAAATCAAGTAGATAATAGTCTGCCTATAGCTAAATAAATTGTAATAAAAAATTATGCAAAAAATAATAAAGTTAAAAGATTTAAAAATAGGCAATGATCTACCTTTTACTCTGATTGCAGGACCTTGTCAAATTGAGGGGCTAGATCACGCTTTGTTTATGGCAGAAGAGCTTGTTAAATTAACTACTAAACTTAATATTCCATTTATATATAAGTCTTCTTTTGATAAAGCTAATAGAACTTCTATAAACGGTGCTAGAGGTCTTGGAATTGATAAAGGATTGGAAGTTTTAGCAGAAGTAAAAAGAGCATTTAACTGCCCTATAGTTACTGATGTTCATAGTGAAAATCAATGTGCTGAGGTAGCTAAAATAGTTGACATGTTACAAATCCCAGCGTTTTTGTGCAGACAAACAGATTTACTTCAGGCTGCAGCTGCAACCGGAAAAATAGTAAATGTTAAGAAAGGGCAGTTTCTAGCTCCTTGGGATATGAAAAATGTACACAAGAAGTTAGAATCATTTGGAGCAAAAGATATATTGTTAACTGAACGTGGTACATGTTTTGGTTATAATAATTTAGTATCAGATATGCGTGGTTTTGCAATAATGGCTGAGCTAAATACTCCTGTAATTTTTGATGCTACTCACTCCGTGCAGCAACCTGGTGGGCTTGGAGGAAGCACTGGAGGAGAGCGTAAATATGTAGAATTACTTGCAAAAGCTGCAGTTGCAGTAGGTGTTGCTGGTCTTTATATGGAAGTACATCAGGATCCGGATAATGCTCCAAGTGATGGTCCATGCATGATTAGGTTAGATAATTTAGAGCGTGTCCTTACAAAGCTCAAAAAATATGATGAAATTACTAAAGAAAAACAGTAATGATAACCTACAAAGAATTTGAGAATGTTGAGTTACGTTCAGGGACAATTACCAAAGTAGAAGAGTTTCCAAGAGCCAAAAAGCCGGCATTTAAAGTTTGGGCAGATTTTGGTGCAGAAATTGGAACTTTGCAAACATCCGCACAAATAACAAAACATTATACCTCTCAAGAATTAATAGGCAAATCCATAGTCGGCTGTGTAAATTTAGGAGAAAAGAATATAGCCGGCTTCTTGTCTCAGTTTTTATTAGTAGGATTTCCTGATTCTAATAATGATATATGTTTAGTTACAATTGAGCCTAAAGTACCTAACGGTCAAAAATTGTGTTGAAACCTAAAAATATTCTTAAATTAATCGGTTTCATTAGTATATTCTTATTTATTTTTGCTTTACAGTGGCAAAGTCCCAGGATAAATAATGAAATAGCGGAAAACATAGGAAACTGTTTATACAAAAGTAATTATAAAAATCTTGAGCTTAATTCTATAGAAAGAGATTTTAACATTTCCTATATCCCGAATGCTCCAAGAAATTGTTTAAACTCATCTTTCCCTATTATTCATATTAAGCTTAAGCAAGAGCATAATGCTTGGCTTCAGATTGTTCGCACTGATTCTTCAGATAAAAAATTACAAAAATTTATAGATACTAATGTAGAATTACATCCTTTTTATACTTTGGAGCAAGATTTCTACGATGCTCCTTTATGGTCTTATACAATTTTTTCTAAGCCTTTAACTTATTGGACTGCCCATACTTATGCAGTGAAAATAGATAATCAAAATAAAACTGTAAAAATTATTGGGGGAATTAAATGGGGATTTAGGTTAGCTTATTTTCCTATTAAACCTCAAATGATTCTACCCTCTAGCCTAGATACCAACGATTGGCAGATAGATATAGAAGTTTTTAAACAAGCGTTAGTTGGGTATAAAATAGATTAAATTCGTCTTATTTTTCAAGGACCGTTTAATGAAGAAATAAAGATAGGTACTATATATTTATAGGTATAATATGCAAGAGTTAGACCTAGAGCCGTACCAATAACTATAATACGAAATTTTGCAGGGCTAAAAATTAAAGCAACAATTCCAAGAACGATCGCTATTTTTACTATATCTGATGTCGTATAAGCTCTATTATTTATGGCATAAACATTAAAACTTATACTTAAAATCGTTAGTATAAATAATAAATTTTTAAACATATTATACCTCAATAGGACCGGTAGTTAAGCCATTTATGAACTGCTTTAAGTAAGGATTATTACTATTACGCATTTCATCTTTACTACCATACCACTTAATTTTTCCTTGATAAATCATAGCTATTTCTTTAGCTATTTTTTCGGCACTAATCATATCATGAGTTATAGTGATTGTAGTTGCCCCTAACTCCTCTTGGATTTTTATAATCAGCTCATTAATAACATTAGCCATTATAGGATCAAGCCCAGTTGTTGGCTCATCAAGAAATAAAATCGATGGAGTGCTACAAATTGCTCGTGCAAGTGCTACTCTTTTTTGCATACCTCCTGATAATTCTGATGGATATAGGTCAAGAATTCTAGGGGATAAACCTACTGAGTCAAGTTTTGCTCCTGCAAGATCGTTCTTCTCTTTTTTAGATAATTTGTTAGTATCAAAAGTAATATTATCACGTACATTTAAAGAATCAAAAAGAGCTCCGCCTTGGAATAAAAATCCGATATCTTTCATAATCTCAAATCTTTTTTTGCTTGAGATATTTTGAATTTCTGCACCATCAATAAAGATTTGACCTTGATCAGGTTTAATTAACCCTACTATATTTTTAATTAGGACTGACTTACCGCTACCTGAACCGCCTAAAATGACTAAAGAACTACCTTTTTTTACATCTAAATCTATTCCATCTAATACTTTATGACTATTGAAAGATTTATATAATGACCGAATTTTAATTTTTATTTCTTCTACACTCATATCTTTTTTATACTTTAAAAAATAATTCGGTTATTAAGTAGTTACTAATTAGGATTAAAATGGAAGAATTTACTACCGCAGAAGTAGTAGCTCGTCCAACACCTTTAGCTCCTTTACCTGAATAATAACCACTATAGCAGCTTATTATAGAAATAATAAAGCCGAAAACGCCAGCTTTAACAAGACCAGATATTACATCTATTGGCTCTAAATATTGAAAAGTGCTAGTCAAATAAGTGCTACTGTTAAAGTCAAGCTTATATACGCCAACTAAGTAACCTCCCATAACCCCGATTACATCGCCGATTAGAACTAGACAAGGCATAGTAATAATAGCTGCAATTACTCTTGGAAAAACGAGATATTTAATAGAATCAGTAGATAAGGTATATAAAGCATCTACTTGTTCTGTAACTCTCATAGTACCTATTTCCGCTGCAATTGATGCTCCTACTCTTCCTGCTACCATTAACCCCGCAAGCACTGGTCCGAGTTCCCTAGTTAAGGATAGCACCACTACAGTTGCGATAGAACTTTCAGCAGAAAAGCGAGAAAATCCTGTATAACTCTGTAATGCCAATACTGCCCCTGAGAAAAAGGTAGTCATGGCGACAACAGGTAAAGAATAAAAGCCGATAAATAATAATTGTTTGATAATTAAACTAAAATATAAAGGTGGTCTTATAATGCTAGTAATGGCAGCTAAGCTAAATATAGAAAATTTGCCGATACTTTGTGCTAGTCTTATGGTACGTTTACCAATAGAATTAGCTATATTTAATAACATCTGTATTATTCTTTTTATATTTTAAATTATTAAGGTTATTTTGCTGTCATCCTGTGGCATTGTCCGCATAGATCGAAAAGCACCCTAAGGTAGTCATGCCATGGACAAGCAACTAGATGACAATAAGGTTATAACATTATCAAGTATAAATTCTTTTATATCTATTACCAAGGCTAGTTAATATCTCATATCCTATAGTACCTATAATATCTGCTATTTTATCAGGAGTGCAATTATTTCCAATAATTTCTACTTCTTGTCCTAGAAAAATATCTGAAGGTGGTAGATCGGTAACATCAATATTGACTAAATCCATTGATATTCGTCCTATTATTGGGACGTTACGACTATTAATAAATACGGTACCTTGATTACTAAAATTACGACTAAACCCATCAGCATAGCCAAAAGGCAGAGTTGCAATTAAGCTATCACGCTTGGTTGTAAAAGTCATATTATAGCCGATACGACTCCCATATGTCAAATTTTGTAAGTGAATTATAGGTGCTTTTAAGGTTACAGGGTTTTGCATCGGATTCGGTTTGTTACTGCCTAAAGGATTTAAACCATATAAAGCAGCACCAGGTCTTACTAAATTAAAATGATAATCTTTCCCTAAAAATATACCGCCGGAGTTAGCAAGACTTGCTTTAGCATTTGGGAAATATTCCAAATAAGCTTTAAATTTGTTTAGTTGTTCTAAATTATAAGGGTTATCGCTATCCTCAGAAGCTGATAAGTGGCTTATGATATGTTCCACATTCAAACCCTTTAATAAATCACGATTATTAATTAGCTGTTCTATCTCATTATGGTTTAGCCCAAGGCGATTAATACCAGTATTAAAATGCAGGTAGCAAGATAGTAATTGATTTTTTAGACTACTAAATTTTTGCCAAATCTTGATTTGGTTTAAGTTATTTAAAACAGGCATTAAATTATATTCTATAAGTTCTAAAGCATCATGTTCAAATACGCCATTAAGAATAAGAATATTTACTTCGTTGCCTATAGCTTTACGCAAACTAATTCCCTCATTACTTGAGGCAACAAAAAAATATCGGCAATTTTCTTCTAGTAAGGTTTTAGAAATTTCTATTGCACCGAGTCCATAAGAGTTGGCTTTAACTGCCGCCCCGACCAGAGCATTTTCACAAATATTTTTTAATAAATGATAATTAGCTTTTATAGCTGACAAATTTATTTCAAGAGTGCATAAACTCATATTATATTTTTTAACTCTTTTACTAAGATAGGCAATATAGGTATTATATGAAATTTAGAAGATAAGTCATCTGTTTCTATAGTATCAGTAACAAAAATACGATCCAATAATGCGATATCATAATTTTTTGAAAGTACAGCATGCGTAATAAAAGCATTTACCGATAAAGCTCCATGCTGCTTTAAAAAATTAGCAGCTTTATAAATAGTTTCACCGCTATCTATAATATCATCAATTAATATACAATTTTTGCCCTCAACATTCCCTGTTATTTCTACCATATTGCAGCTATTATTAATATCTCTTTCTTTGGTTATATAGGCTAAATCTATGTTTAACAAGTTTCCAATGGTTTCTACCTTATTTGTGCTTCCTTTATCAGGGGCAACTATAATACAATTTTTATAATTTTGTAAAAATGGTAAATATAAGTTGATAGGTTTGACGTTAGAAATAGGGATGTTGAAAAGTTTTTCTATTTTATCAGAATGCAAATCGATGGTAATTAAGTGAGTTACTCCTAATTTTTCTAGAAAATTAGCTATTAATTGTGCTGGCATAGCAGCTTGATTTGATGCTTTATCCTGCCTTGCATAACCAAAATAAGGCATTACTAAAATTATTTTATTTGCTCCTGCTTTTTTTGCAGTATCTATAAGTAAAAATAGCTCAATTAAACGATCATTAACAGGTTTTGAAGTGGATTGTACTATGATGATATCTTCATTATGTAGCGGTTCTTGAATTTCTAATTTTATTTCTGAGTCACTAAAATAAGTGATTTTAGGTTCAATATATTTGATATTTAATGTTATAGCTAAACGAGTTGCAAGTAGCTTATTATTACTGCCGGCTATTATTTTCATACTAAGTTAGTTATATTATTAAATAATCCGCTATTCGGTTAGAAATATTGAATATAAAAGACGAAAAGCGGTTTCCACCTTTTATATTCAGATTTTAAATAAATAGCTAATATTATTATGAGATAGCTTCTATATGATAGCTAGGATCGGCATTACCTATTTCTAATACTCCGCCATTTTCGTAAACTTCACGCGTTAAATAATTATAATGCCCACTATTTACCGGTAGAACATATAATTCATTATGATAAGCAATTAGTGCAGGATAACTAGGATTATGACAAACTACAGGTTGGTTAGGTATAGCTAATTTTACTAATTTACCGCTTATATCATAGTTAACTTGAAGATAAGCAGTATCATCTGCACGTATTTTTTCACCATTAGGACAATTTAGCTCAAATTTTTCCCCTGGTAGTATGGTACTCGGAATAGTAAATGATTTATATTTTGTTACCTCAACAATTTTTTTACCATTAAATCTATATTTCAGCATAGTATTTATAGTATCTTCTTGTATTTCGCCATAATATTTATTTTGTTTATTAATAAGAGGTCTAATCTTATGGTCTTCAGTATTAACAGTATTACTAGTATTAGGTTTAATAATAACTTTGGTTTTATCTCCTGCATCTGTCACAACTTCTTCTGTTGTGCTAGTAGTTAATTTATAAGCACTTGTCAATAGCTCGCTAGCTGATCGACTCTTTTTAATTCCTTTTCCAATCCATTCTTTTACTTTTTCTCTTTTGGAAAATGTAGGGCTTTCTTGAGACTCAGTAAGTATAGGACCATATTCAGGAGCTTTTTCTATAATATTACCTTGGTTATCGGTATTTACAATTTCTACTTCTCCTTTATGTAATTTACGAGCATTTATTACCGTTTTACCTGCTATCTTTCCTCCTTCCACAGCCATTTTTCCACCTGCTATAGCAGCTTTTCCAGCGAATTTTGCTCCTTGATATGCTGCATAACATCCAATTACTATTAATGTCCCAAGTAGTTCTCCATCATTACTAGAAGAATTGCCGCCATTTCTTCTTTGTTTTTCATATTCTTGTTGTCTGTATGCTTCAGCATGAATAATTTTTCCTTGTTCCCACATTTCATCACTATTCATAAAATGCTCTCCTTTAAAATAATAAATTACTTGTAATTCAAGTAAAGCTATTTAATCATTTTACAATCAAAAGTCAAATATTATTTTTAGAAATTCTACTTTTGTTATATTTTATGGGAAAAATTTTGTAATTATTTGAAGATATTTATCAAGTATTTTCTGGTTTTCTTCAACAAATTTTAGTGAATTTTCTTGATAGTTTTTTAATTCTCTAGAATTATTAGGATCAAGCAAATATTCCAGCATATTTAATAACTCTTCACCGCTTTTAATTTGAATAGCTGCTTTACTTTGCAACACGCCTTTAGCAATATCAGTGTTTTTACTCATATCAGGACCAAAGATAATACAATTAGAGAAATGTGCCGCTTCTAAAATATTATGTCCGCCTTGTTTGAAAGAGCCGCCAATAAATGAAATTGATGCTATAGAGAAAAATAAACCCATTTCACCGAATCTATCAACTATATAAAGATCATCGGTTAAAATCGGTAAGTCATTTTGTGATTTGGCATTAGCTGATAAATCTTGTGCTATACAGTTATCAAGAATTGATTTAACTCGCTCGGGATGTCTTGGGATTAAGATAATATAACAATCTGTAACTTGTTTTTTTAAGTTTTTTATAATAGGTAAAATGATCTCCTCATCTTCCGGATGGGTGCTAGCAAATACGATAATTTGCTTATTTTTTAGATGTTCACTTAGCTTTACAAGCTCTTCTTGATTAACTGGAAGCTTTTCATTAGCAAATTTGATATTTCCTAAATTAGTTGTGTTTGATATTCTAAGCTCATTAAATTTCTGTAAATCACGCTCACTTTGCACAATAACTTCGCTAAAATTTTTAACAATGAGCTGAAAAAAGCCTTTTCTTTTCTTCCAAGATTTAAAGGATTTATCAGACATGCGGGCATTCACAAGCAATAATTTACACTGCTTTGCTGATTCATTAATAGTACCTGGCCATAATTCCGATTCTATGAAAATACCTAAATCAGGCTTCCAATTATTTAGAAAAATTTTGGTAAAAATAATATTATCTATCGGAAGCAATTGGTGAGTAGCTATTTTAGGTAATTTAGTGCTTAATATTTTAGCAGAAGATTGTGTCCAAGAAGTGACTAAAAAACGGACTTCAGGAAAATGTTTGCTTATATTATCAACTAAATTTAAAGCAATCATAGATTCGCCGACGCTAGCCGCATGAATCCAAATTAAAAATCCATTATCTTGCCTGTGTTTACCAATCGCAAAACGCTCCTTAACACGCTTTATGTCTTCTTTGCCTATTAATAAGCGAATGAAAATTATAACAAAATAAATAGGTAATAACAAAAAACTTAAAAAGTAATATAAACGCATCATTTTATTAAGTTCTCAGTTAAATTAACTAAATATTTTTCAAGATTCATATGATTTTGTACTTTATTGTCGGTCAGCTCTAAAGGTGACCCTATTATTACTTTAATCGTACCAAATGGCAAAGGGATTATCAACTTATCCCAGCTTTTTAATCTAAAACATCTAGAAGTAGTACTAACTACCGGAATTAATTTTTTATTGTATTTATAAGCAATTTCAGTAATTCCGCTATTTACTTTATATACAGGACCTTTAGGACCATCAGGCGTAATTATTACATTTGCACCTTGAGAAAGCTTTTCGATAATACTCCGTAATGCTCCAAGTGGATTTTTATTGCTAGAACCGACTATAACTTTGCAGCCAAATTTATCGACTAAATCATTTAAAATCTTACCGTCTAAATGGGGAGATATTAATGCGTAGATATCTGGCATTCCTTTAAACATAGCAGGACTTAATGCAAGCATATTATGCCAAAATGCAAAAATTACGCCTTGCTCATTTAAAAACTTTTCCTTATTGCCATTATCATAAAATATAAATTTTTGCTTTGAAGTAAAATAAACAAACCGCAAATACCAATATAGTAAAATAGTAATTAAACTAAGGACAAATTTATTACGTTTTAAAAATTTTTTAAAAGCTTTACGCATTAGTTTTTTTATTAGTTTAGTAGTTGTAACGTCATTGCGAGGAAAATTACAAAGTAATTTGACGAAGCAATCTCAGGAAGTTCGATAAGATTGCCGCGTCGATGTTACACATCTCCTCGCAATGACGCTATAGAATTACAAGCCTGCTCAATCCGCAAACAAGCCTCTTCCAGCTCTTCCATAGAAGTAGCATAGGAAATCCTGAAATATCCCTCTAAGCCAAAAGCAATACCAGGGACTACAGCGACTTTTGCTTCTTCAAGTAAATATTCACCGAAATCATTACTATTATTAATTACTTTTCCTGATTTAGTTTTAGCTCCAAAAATCTTATCACATTTAATAAATAAGTAAAAAGCCCCCTCAGGTTTATAGCATTCAAAATATTTCACTCTTTGTAAAATCGATAAAGCAAGATCACGTTTTTTCTCAAAATTTAAAGCATTTTGTGCAATATAGCCTTGCACGCCATTTAATGCCTCAACGGCTGCTGCTTGGCTTATTGAACACGGGTTTGAAGTACTTTGTGACTGAATAATAGTCATAGCTTTGATTAAAGCTTTCGAACCTGCACCATAACCTATACGCCAACCTGTCATAGAATATGCTTTTGATACGCCATTAACAGTAAATATCCGATCTTTTAAATCAGGTGCTATTTCTGCTAAAGTATAAAATTTAAAACCATCAAAAGTAATATGCTCATAAATATCATCAGACATGACGTTTACATGCGGATGCTTTCTTAGAATTTCAGCAATATTTTCTAACTCTGAATGGCTATAGCTTGCACCTGTTGGATTACTAGGCGAATTAATAATAAGCCATTTAGTTTTAGGTGTAATTAACTGCTCTAAAGCCTCACCGCTTAGTTTAAAGTTACTTTCAATACCACAATTTGCAAAAACCGGAGTACCTTCAGCAAGTAAAACCATATCTGGATAGGACACCCAATAAGGAGCAGGAATAATAACCTCATCGTCTTTATTTAAAGATGCCATAAATAAATTATATATAACTTGCTTGCCGCCGGTGCTAACTATTATTTCATCAAGATCATAATCTATATTATTTTCTCGTTTAAATTTAGCTTGTATTGCTTCTTTTAAAGCTGGTATCCCCTCAACGTTTGTATATTTAGTAAACCCATCTTTAATAGCTTTGATCGCCGCTTCTTTGATATTATCAGGCGTATCAAAATCAGGCTCACCTGCCCCAAGTGCAATAATATCAATGCCCGCTCTTTTAAGCTCAAGCGTTTTCCTAACAACTGCAAGAGTAGGGGACGGTTTTATAGCATTTAATCGCGTAGAAATAATTGACATAATATTAGTCCGTATTGATGAAAATGATAATATAGTAAGTTTTAAATTGTATACTCGTTTTATTTGAAAAATTGGCGGCGTTATCTTTTGCTGATAATCCTCACGTATGTTAAAAATACGCTGCGGTTATCAGCTTCAAGATCGATTCCTCTTTTCCCAATAAAACTTCGTCTACCCAACTCTTGATTTATTAGCAGCATATTCACAAGCTGATACTTGAAAAATTTTTACTTTTTATAATGAAATCTACAAGAGTATATTATAATTTCTATATCATCAATAGAGTATACTAATCTATGTTCATGAGTAATTCTTCGAGACCATAAATTAGTCATTGAGTATTTTAAAGGCTCTGGCTTACCTATACCACTAAATGGTGTTTCCTGAATATTTTTTACTAAGAGTTTAATCCGTTTATATTTTTTAATGTCATATTTTTTCCAATATTCTAAGTCCTTTGTTGCATTTAATGTCCATATAATTTTAGTCATCTAAATTAACTTCAACGAACTCCTTTCTTTTTGCTTGTTCAATGGATTCTTGCAGCCATTCAGCATTAGCTGGATTAGATAATAAATATAATGTTTCTTTTGTAGATTCATACTCTTCTTCTGTTATAATAATAAGATTTGTATGGTTTCTTCTTTTTACGAGATAAGGGATATGGTCACGTTCCACCGTATCAAAGACAGTGCTTAGATTCTTTCTAAATGAAGAACTACTAATTGATTTCATAAAATACCTATATTGTACATGTTTCATGTACACATTACTACAAATTTCACTGATTTACAAGTAAAACTAAGCATAAGAGTATTATTTTATTTTAAAATTTATAAAGATATGCTTTATTATATTAGATAATATTTAATTTAAAAATAGCTATGCTTAGTAAAATAAAGGATAAAATCAAACATTTTTGCTTAACGATAATAAATATACCAAATTTTATTAAAAACAAAATTCTAGAATTTAAAAAATATTTAAATGATTGTAAATATAAAATGAATCATTTAAGTGAAACCAATTATGAGCTTGGACTTGAACATTTATATAGAGGTAATTTAAACGATGCATTACTTAGATTTAAATTAGTCGATAACTTTTTTAGTCCTAATGATTCTAGAGTATATTACCAATTAGGTTGGACTTATTTTTTAAAAAATGACTATCCAAAAGCCATAAAATATTTAGAAAAATCAAATGAAAAATATAAAACAATTTTTGTAAATTTTTTGAAAAATTATAAAAATGCTACCGAAATACCTGTGGAAATTTGGGGAAAATACAGGGACTTAACTGCAAAAAATTATCCAAGTATTTTTAACAATGATAAAAATATTCATTTGCCTTATAGATTTGTGAATGAGAGCTTGAAGCAAATAACTGACCTGCCAGATGATTATTCTATCTTAGAGCTTGGTAGTAATATAGGACTTGTCGGATACGAATTAGAAAAGCGTTTTCCAGAAAGCTTTACTTTAACAGCTGTAGAAATTTCTAATTTAATGAATGATATTCAAGAAGAATATTATGCTAACCTTAAAATTTATGATCAGATATATAATGTTTCCATAAGTGAGTTTCTGAAACAAAATTCAAATAAATTTGATATTATTTTAAGCTTTTGTGGATTAACTTTTACTAGAGATCTTTCTACATATTTCAATGCAATATATTCATCGCTTAACAAAGATGGGTATTTTTCTTTTTGTTTACCTACTAATTCGGATACGCATTTTTCAATAAAACGTAAAGAATTTATTTTTAATTTAAATGAAATAAATAATATTTTACAAAAAAATAATTTCGTTATATTAACTTCTGAAGAAATAATACTAGCGGAAAATAATAAATACGGTATTATTATTTGTAAGAAAACTGAAAATAAATCATGAGAATACTAATTATACTTTCGATTATCCTATGTTCATTATTTGCAAAAGCTGATCTTGAATATGTAGATGATGACATATATAACTATAATGGTAGCAGTAATATTAATGGTTGCCGAGAAGTTTACGATCCATACGAAAAATTTAACCGTAAAATTTTTGCGTTTAACTCAGTATTAGATTATATATTCTTGCGTCCTTTAGCTGTTGGGTATAAAAACCTTACAAATGATTATATGAAAGCAAGGGTTAATAGTTTTGTTGGTAATATTGATATGCCACTTACTGCTGTAAATTATGGGCTTCAGCTAAATTATGATAAGACTATGAAAAGCGTATGGCGGTTTATTATTAACACTACGCTTGGCGTTGGTGGGTTATTTGATGTGGCTAGTAAAGTAGGGCTACCATCAGATCGTCAAACTTTTGGTAATACTCTTGCACATTATGGAGTAGGTCCAGGTCCTTATTTGGTGTTACCGATAATAGGTAGTACTAATGCAAGGGATATGACTGATCCAATATTTACTAATTATGCACTTAATCCTTTAATGTATTATACCCATAAAGATTTTGAATTAAGTGTTTTAGCAGTGAGTAAAATAAATGATAGATATAATGTATTATCATTTAGTGATTATGTTATGAAGAATTCGTTAGACCCTTATGCTACTATCAGATCGGCATTACACCAAGCTCGTGAAGCATCTGTTCAATATCCTAAAAACTTTAAATGCCCTAAACCTAAAAACGTAAATTCTAATTAAAAGAGGTTCTTATGCAAAAAATTATTACTAGCTTATTTTTATTGATTTTTACATTTTCTTCTTATGCAGACGATAATGCCCCCGCAGGTTTAAATGATTATGTTACTAACTTAGTAAATGAAGCTTCTACTACCTTAAATAATCCTAACCTATCCCAAGATGCAAAAGTTACCAAAGCACGTGAACTAATGCACAATAATCTAGATTTTGATTGGATGGCTAGGTATACATTAGGACGTAACGGGGTACAAACTTTATCTAAGGAACAAATCGCAAAGTTTACAGAAGTTTATTCTAAATATGTTACTAAAGCTTATACTGATCTAATAAAAGATTACAAAGGTGAAAAGCCTCAAGTAACAGGAGTGCGTGTTTTAAGCCCAAAAGATTCTATGGTTAGCATGAATATTAATAATAAAGGACAGGATATTAAAGTAGAATATTTAGTGCGTAAAATGGAAAATGGAAAATTCAAAGTTTCCGACGTTATTACAGAAGGTGTAAGTCTTATTGGTGCTCAACAACAAGATTTTACTTCGACTTTAAAAGACCAAGGTTTTGATGCTTTAGTGCAAAGCCTACAAAGCCGTTCATAAAAATTTGTCTATGCGTTCTTGCATAGATCAGTTTTTCCCTTGTCACCCCGTGGCGGCATTGTTGCGTAGATCGGAAAACGCCCTCGATGTCATGCCGTGGCTTGACCACGGCATCCAGAAAATAATAAAAAATACTAATTTTATTAGTATTTTTTACTATTTATAGAAATAATATTTGAAAATATAGCCTTTAAAAATTGGGGTGTTCTGCTTTCATTAATAGCTTTTTGGTGGTATTTGGTTATTATATAATTATCGTGTGGTTTTGAATAATTATCCTCATTAGTAATTTGGAAATTACTATTTTGTTTAATTAATTCTACTACTTCCTCAAAATAATTTTCAATATCAGAAGTAAAGATCAAGCTACCTTTATTTTTCAGCTTAGTCTGTAGAATCGTTAAGCGTTCTTTATTTAAAATACGTTTCTTTTTCTGCCTATTTTTTATCCAAGGATCAGGAAATAAAATATAAATTCCGTTTAAGCTATTATTTGGTAAATCATGTAATATAAAATCTAAATTATTGGGAAATAATAAGAAGTTTGTAATATTCTGCTCTTCTGCAAGTTTTAAAACATTCGCAACACCGTTTAGATATACCTCCACGCCGATAAAAAGCTTATCTGGATTCATCTTAGCTTGATTGATGAAATGCTCGCCCATGCCAAAGCCAATCTCGAGAAAAATTTGACGTTTTTCACTAATAAGCTTTTCTTTTGAAAATAAATATTTTGGCAGTTCGTTATCTAATAAATTTTGTTGTATTCCTGACAGGCTCTTCCCGATGCGTCTTGCATATGAGCGATTTAGCTGAATTAAAGATATTTCTATTACTCTATTATGAGATTGCAAATCTTGATGGATATTATCAATAACATAACCATGATCTAAAAAGATTTGGCTAACTTGATCTGCTTGTTTATATCCTATTTCTAATATAATTTTACCATTTTGCTTTAGAAATTTTTTAGCATTCTCTGCTATGATTTTATAGCTCAGCAAGCCCTCTTCTTCGGCAAATAAAGCAATAGATGGCTCATAATTTATTGTCTCAATTGCCATTTCAGGCTTTTCGTTTATAGATATATATGGCGGGTTGCTAACTATAAGATCAAATTTTTGTTTTCCAATATTCTCAAACCAATCGCTATGAATAATTTGCAAACGGTCCGTTACATCATGCTTTATGGCATTACTTTTTGTAACCTCTATCGCATCAGCACTTATATCAGTTGCGGTTATTTGACTATTCGGTAGTTCGAGTAATAAGCTGATAGAGATGCAACCGCTACCCGTACCGAGTTCGAGTATATGAAAATTGTCATTGCGAGAAGACGCTATAGGCGTCGACGAAGCAATCTCAGGAATTTTGCCTGAGATTGCCACGCTCATTTCATTCGCTCGCAATGACGGTTTGAATAAACCTATAACAGCATCCACCAAAATTTCCGTATCGTTTCTTGGAATTAATACGTGCTTATTAACGATAAACTCACGTGAGTAGAATTCTTTGTTCCCTAAAATATAGGCTATCGGCTCGTGCTTTAGTCTTCTTTCTAATGCTTTTTCGAAAGTTTCCATTTCTAGCTGGTTTAGTTGTTTTTCAGGATTAGCAAGCAGATATTCATATGATTTATTGATAGTATGCTGCAATAAAATTCGTGCTTCTAATTTTGGATTACTAACCCCAATTTGTTGTAATTTATAAGCTCCTTCGTTAAGAAACTCTTGTATAGAATATTGCATGGAAATTATTTTCTACCTAGATTTTTCATTTCTAAAATATCTTCTTCATTACCCAAAGGAGCTCGTTTTTTAAGTTCAATAAATTTGTGTAATGCATCAGTAGATATAACCACTTTCATATCCTCGGGCAAATCGCAAGAGAATTCCATAACTTCATTACTGGTTGGATGAGTAAAGCTTAAATACCAAGAGTGCAAAGCTTGGCGTTTGAAGTCTAGTAACTTTGCCTTTAGTTCAGGTGGAGCATGGTTAATTTTTCGGTCGTTATTGCCGTATGTTTGATCACCAACCACTGAATGCTTTAAATGGCTTAGCTGCACTCTAATCTGATGAGTTCTGCCGGTAGCAAGCTTACATTCTACCATACTAATGCTACCTCCATAAAATAGCTCTAGAGTTTTGTAGTAAGTTACGGCTTCTTTCCCACCATACTTCAATATCGTCATTTTTTGCCGATTGCTTCGACTGCGACCTATATTATTTTTAATCGTTCCCTCTAACGGATTAATTACTCCCCAAACTAAAGCCTTATATTTCCGTACGACCTGCCTTTGTTCAATCTGATTGGCAAGCAACATATGTGCTTTATTATTTTTAGCAACTACCATCAAGCCCGTCGTGTCCTTATCTAAACGATGCACTATTCCAGGTCTTTCTGATGAACCGATATCGGATAGGTTTTTTGTATGGTGGAGTAGGGCATTAACAAGCGTATCATCATGATGTCCTGCCCCTGGGTGGACAGTCATACCGGCAGCTTTGTTGATAACTATTAAATCTTCATCTTCATAAACTATATCAAGTTTTATGTCAGCTGCTTCTATTGTTAACTCTTCTGGTTCTTTGAAAGAGAATAATATAATATCATTCTCCTTGACCAAAATATCAGAATCGAGAATAATCACATTGTTAATTTGTACACAAGAACTTTTAATTGCTTTTTGAATCTGGTTGCGTGAGACATTTTCAAGAAGCTGAGATAAAGCTTTATCAAGCCTTAAGCCGCTTAGTTCAGTAGGTACAGAATATTCTAACATATTTAATTTATTTAATGAATAATACATTTAAATGGCTAAATGCAATTGGGGTTGAATATTATTGCTCAGAGCATCCGCCAAAATTAAAAGTAAGTGATAATATCAAACCGGTCGAAAAGCCACAAGCAAAACCTACGCCTCAAAAAGAAATCGGGTTTAATATGAACGATAAAACACATGATAATATAAGCCTTGCAAGATCACTTGCCGATAAAGCAAATAATATAGCAGAACTAAAAGAATATCTACTAAATTTTAATGGCTGTGAGCTGAAGAAGTTAGCGACTAATACTGTATTTGGTGATGGTAATCCGGCAGCTAAGATCATGTTAATAGGTGAAGCTCCTGGCAGTAATGAGGATTTAAAAGGTATACCATTTTGTGGTGAGAGCGGTAATTTACTTGATAACATGCTGCGTGCAATCGGGATTTCACGAAAAGATAATGCTTATATTACCAATACAGTGTTTTGGCGTCCTCCTGCTAATAGACAGCCGACTTTAGAGGAAGTAGATATTTGTAGACCTTTTGTTGAGAAACATATTGCTTTAGTTAACCCAAAACTCATTATTTTAGTTGGTAGCACTGCTGCAACTAGTCTACTTGGGAAAAATGCCGGTATTACTAAAATTAGACAAGAATATTATTTTTACACCAATAAATATCTAACCGCTCCTATCCAGACTACGGCAATTTTCCACCCCGCCTATTTACTCCGCCAACCTAGCCAAAAACGCACCTCTTGGTATGATTTGCTAAAGATCAAAGATTATCTTGAAAGTAAGAATTTGGTAACTGGTTAATTTTAGTTGCTTTATACTAATTGGTGTGTATATTCAACTTTTGATTATAGATGTGTCATCTAGTTGCTTGACCACGGGAGGCATTGCCCGCGTGGATGCCAAGTCGTCATTGCGAGGAGCGAAGCGACATGGCAATCTCAGGAAATAATGATGAGATTGCTTCGTCAAAACTTACAGTTTTTCCTCGCAATGACGAGAAAATGATCCACGCAGGCAATGCCACCACGGGGTGACAATAATAACAATAATAGTGTTAATATGACAAAAAACGATTTTATAAGTTATAAAGGTTATTTTGGGTCAGTGCATTTTAATGCTTCGGAAGAAATATTTTTTGGTAAAATAGAATTTATAAGAGATTTAGTAAGTTACGAAGCCTCAGATGCTAAAACTTTAATAAAATCATTTTATGAAGCCGTGGATAGTTATCTAGAAGATTGTAATATATTAGGTAAAGCTCCGGATAAACCTTTCAAAGGCAGTTTTAATGTTAGAATTGATCCTGAGTTACATAAAGAAGTAAGTTTATATGCTATGCAACATGGTGATAGTTTAAACGGAATAGTTAAAAAAGCTTTAAACGAATATATTAAGTGCCTAACTGCTTGCTTTATGACACTTCTAAGAAAAGTATAGATACGGTAATCTTAGGAAGTATTATAAGACTTCTGAGATTGCTTCGTCGCTATGCTCCTCGCAATGACGATCCTTAATACACACAACAAAGTAATGCTTGAATCCCATAAAGATAAAAATAATTTCTCATTTTCTTAAAGTAGGTTTATACTTCTAGTATACAAAAATATATTGAGGTATGGATATATGACCAGTGAAAACACTAATTCCGAATTTGCTGAATTAAAGATTAGAGATAAAATATTCAAATTACCCATACTGAAAGCAAGTATTGGGCAGGATGTAATTGATATTAGTAAAGTATATTCTGAAGCGGATTGCTTTACTTACGATCCGGGTTTTATGTCTACTGCTTCGTGTAGATCAACTATAACTTATATAGATGGTGATCAAGGGATTTTGCAGCATCGTGGTTATGATATAAAAGATTTAGCCGAAAAAAGCGATTTTTTAGAGGTGGCATATTTATTGATTTATGGGGAATTACCAAATAGTAAGCAGTATAATGATTTTACTAAAAAGGTTGCTCATCATGCGTTAGTTAATGAAAGATTACATTATTTATTCCAAACGTTTTGTAGCTCTTCGCATCCTATGGCTATTATGCTTGCGGCGGTTGGTTCTCTTTCGGCATTTTATCCTGATTTGCTGAATTTTTTTAAAGAAGCAGATTATGAACTTACAGCTATTAGAATGATAGCTAAAATACCAACTATTGTTGCAATGTCTTATAAATACTCTATAGGTCAGCCTTTTGTTTATCCCGATAATTCTTTAGATTTTACTGAAAATTTCTTGCATATGATGTTTGCCACACCTTGTGAAAAATATAAAGTAAATCCAGTAATAAAAAATGCCTTAAACAAGATATTTATTTTACATGCTGATCATGAGCAAAATGCTTCTACTTCAACAGTTAGAATTGCCGGCTCATCGGGAGCTAACCCTTTTGCTTGCGTCAGTACTGGTATTGCATCGCTTTGGGGACCTGCTCATGGCGGGGCTAATGAAGCAGTGATAAATATGCTGAAAGAAATAGGCAGTGTAGAGAATATACCCAAATATATAGCGAAGGCTAAAGATAAAAATGATAATTTTAGGCTAATGGGCTTTGGTCATCGTGTATATAAAAACTATGATCCGCGTGCTGCAGTGCTTAAAGAGACCTGCAAGGAGGTGTTAAAAGAATTAGGGCAGCTAGATAACAACCCATTACTACAAATAGCTATAGAGCTTGAAGCTATCGCTCTTAAAGATGAGTATTTTATTGAGAGAAAATTATATCCAAACGTTGATTTTTATTCGGGTATTATTTATAAAGCGATGGGTATACCCCCGCAGATGTTCACAGTGCTTTTTGCCACAGCAAGAACAGTAGGCTGGATGGCACAATGGAAAGAGATGCACGAAGACCCTGAGCAGAAAATCAGCAGACCAAGGCAGCTTTATACTGGTCAAGTTCATAGAGAATATAAGACTATTAAAGAGAGATAAATTTTGGTATAATGCGTTTTTAAACAGCGTATAGTCATTGCGAGCGAGCATCGCTTGCGTGGCAATCTTGTCCAACATCCTGAGATTGCTTCGTCGAATTACTTTGTAATTCTCCTCGCAATGACGTTGGAAACAAAAAAATAAGAGCATATGAATTTTATTGATGAAGTTAAGATATATATAAAAGGTGGGAATGGTGGCAATGGTTGCGTTAGTTTCCACCGTGAAAAATTTATTGACCGAGGTGGTCCTGATGGTGGTGACGGCGGACGTGGCGGTAGTATTATTTTTAGAAGCAATCACCATCTTAATACGCTAGTAAATTATAGATATAAGCAGCATTTTATTGCAGATAGTGGTGAAAATGGTAAAGGCTCAAATAAAAGCGGTAAATCGGGTAAATCTTTAACTCTTGATGTGCCGATCGGTACACAAATTTTTGCAGAAGATAGCGATATATTGCTGCATGATTTTACCGAAGATGATCAGACTTTTGAAATAATTAAAGGCGGAAATGGCGGTCTTGGTAATAGCCATTTCAAAACATCAGTCAATCAAGCACCAAGACATAGAACAGAGGGCGAAATTGCTGAAGAAATGTGGGTTCAGCTAAGCCTAAAGCTGCTTTCCGATGTTGGGCTTGTGGGTTTGCCTAATGCCGGTAAATCTACCTTTTTATCAGTAGTATCGGCAGCTAAACCTAAAATTGCCGATTATCCTTTCACTACTTTAGTGCCGAATCTTGGAGTAGTATATATTGATGATGAAGAGTTTGTTATAGCCGATATTCCAGGCTTAATAGAGGGAGCTAGTCAAGGTCATGGCTTGGGCGATAAATTCCTAAAGCATATTGAAAGATGTAACGTGCTGATTCATTTAATAGATGGCAGTAGCGAAGACGTTGTTGCTGATTATAATATAGTACGCACAGAACTTGAATCTTATTCAGATTATTTAAAAGATAAAACCCAAATTATTTGCCTTAATAAAATCGATGTTTTAACTGATGAGGAAATAAAAGAAAAAACAGCTCAGTTGCAAAAAATCACCGGTAAAGAAATTTTCCCTATCTCTACCTATACCAATACTGGTATCACAAAAATAATCAAACTAGCCCTTCAGACTATTAAGGATTAATTGTCATTGTGAGGAGACATTGCCCGCGTGGATCATTCTCCCCCTGTCATCCCGTGATTTATGAACTAGAGCCAGTTAAAAATACTAATAAAATTAGTATTTTTTATTATTTTCTGGATCTAGTTCCCAAGCCACGGGATGACAACAAACTTTCCTCGCAATGACATCCTTTTAATTCTTGTTGTAAATTTACTTATTTATGAAAATTTTTTAAGTAGTGTTAATATTTATTTATTCAACTTACAGATCAAAGATGATTTTATTTGTAATGAAATAAATATCATAGGTAAAATATTATGTGGTGGCTTAATAGTATAGTAGGAAGTCCTAAGCAAGAACATAAAACAGAAATAGAGAAAACAGTAAATAATATAGATGAATTTCCAGAATATTTTAATGATTTATTTAGCAAAGAAAAAAGTAAGGATGCTACAGCTCAGTCCAAGATAGAACATATTAATATTGGAAAAATATTAACCCCTAAATCAGAATCTTATAACCCTCCTGCATACAAAGAAGTTTTTGCTTATCTATTTAATAATTTCCGTAATAAGTTCAATGAAAAATTAGAAAAGCCAGCTGGTGCTATTGAAAAGTTTATTCCTGCTAAATCTTTTGAGTTTAGTTATAATTTTTCAAAAAAAGAAGATAGAGAATTTTTAGCAGATTGTTTAAGAAATGATATAACTATTGAAAAAATATTTTCTGGTATAATGATAAGATAAGGCATTTTTCTTTAGCAGATAATGAAAAAATAACTGCGTTTGGAATCAAAACTTTATTAAATATAAAAGAATATAATAAGGTATTACAAGAATTATTAGTTTATCTTCCAGGTCAATATGAAAATCTCATGGAGTTTCATTATACGGAAAATGCTGCAGATAAAATTGAAATAAAAACTAGTAGCGGCAAGGCGATAAATATTTTTGATAAAGAAGCCATAAATGCTTATTTAAAAAAATTACAAGAAAAAAATTTAGACTATACTATTGAAAATGAAAATTTACGAGTTAATACAACCCGTTCTGCGTTAGAAGAGCAAGTACGTAAGGATGCTGGGATACTTTTTAGGCTTATTACGGAAAGTTATAATGAAATTATCGGGAGAGGGAATTTAGATAAAGTATTGATGTTGTTTGGACTAGAAGAAGTTGGTAAAACAGTAATTGGGTGTCAATTAAGCGATTCTAAAACTGTAGAAAAATTTACAGTAACAGAATTAAATAAATTAAAACCTGTAGATTCTGAACATAATAAAAAGATAAGGCATAGCCAAATCATCGACAATAATCAAAATAACCCAGCTAATCAAAGCAGTCAAAATAATTTAGATAACCCAGCTAACCCAGATAATACAAATAAAGAAGATGATTATAAGCGTGTTAATAATTTTTTAAATAAAGATTTGGCAATAAATATTATGGAATGCTCTGGCATACATGGCGGGGTGATAAATCAAGTACAAGAAATTTTAGACTTATATTCTTATTGGCAAATAATTAAATTGGCAGCAAAAATTAAATTTGGAATAATTATCATAGATAACAGTTCGAAACCAATAATTACTGATACTATAAACGAATTTATCAAGTTTTTTAAAAATGAAACTAATGTATTAACTAAAGAAGTTCAAGAAAATCTCAATGATGCATTATTTTATATAGTAAATTTTGCAACTGATTGTGGAACAATAGAAAAAAAAGATAAGAAAGTTATAGAAATAAAAAAATATTTAGAAAACCTTATTAAGTACTCAAAAGATGCAGAGAAACTTGTAATATCCCAGTTAATTAAGTCTGTTCATTTATTCAAAAAAGCAACCTCTGAAGAACCATTTTCCGAATCACTGAATCTTAAGGATTTATTAGGAACAGATAAATGGTGGGGATTAAAAGAAGTATATATAAGTCCTATTTCGTATAAAAAAAGTGTAATAGAGTTACCAGAAGTTTTAGCTGAAATGATCAACTACAATATTGGGGTAGTAGGTAAAATTATCATAAAGTTTTTTAAAGCTAATAAAGAATTTATAGAGAATCCTATTTATTCGTTTTTCAGGCTTAATCTACAGCAAGAATTAGCTTCAGAAATGTTTTCCAAGCATTATGATTTGTTAAAAAGCTATCTACCAAAAACAATATTACCAGAAGCAATAAGCCCTATAGAAGTAGTTAATAAAAAAACTTTTTCAGCATTACAAGAAATAAAAGAATTGAAAGATGTTTATACTAACAACATTAATGAGCATTTTAAAATGATTTCTGCATTTCTGGAAATTATAAGGAAGTTTTATAATGTAAAAGGAACTACTAATGAAGAACAAAATCTTTTTCAAGAAAAATTAGGAAATTATGTATATTTTATAAAGCAGCAATTGGAAGCTCTATCATTCTGCAAAAAACTCTTCCCTCACTCCGCAATATTTGAACCACTTAAAAAAGTGGTTGATATTGCAGGAAAAATTTTAATTGAGGAAGATTTACTAAGTAAGGCTATCATAGATATAAAATTAGAACCTTATAAAGCTACTAATAGCACAGAAAATAATCAACAGCAATTTGATTATTATGAAGAAGTGCTAAGTTGGCTTAATGATTTTAGTGCAGGCAAATTTTCAAAAACAGAACAATATAGTGCTAATTTTACTGCTAATGAAATGAAAGCTAAATCGCATTATTTTTTAGGTATGTTATATGAAAATAATATTGGTCTTGCGGGCAGTATTAAGGTTGATGATAAATATTTAGGCATATCATATAAAAATAATAATTGGCTTGCTGCAAACGAGAAAAAGCTATATTCGCTTTTAGCAGTTAGAGAATATATCGAAGCTTTAAAAATAGAACTAAAAGAATATTGTGAAAATACAAAAGCTGAAAAAGATTATAGTTTTATGTATGGTTCTGGGGAGTGTAAAACTACTTTTTCTGTTATTTGTTCAAAGATAGGTAATTTACTTTTAAACTTAGGTAAATCTTACGATAGCACAAATCAAAGCGAGCACTCCATCCCTTTAATTTTGGAAGCCATAAAATATTTTATGATAAGCGTAAATGTGCGTTATATTGAAGAATGCGATAAAATTCTTACAGGAATTTTCAATAAACAACCAAGAGATATAAAAGATGATTTTCAAAAACAATTATGCAAATTTTTAGGAGAATATTTATTAAAATTAGGTTTATTCAGAAAAGCAGAGTATAAATTTCAAGAAGCCCAGGGGCTTACTAACGATAGTAAAGAGCAAATAGAACTAGAAGTAAAAATTAATGAAATTAGAGGAATGGGGTCAAATCTTTCTTTCCTGAAAGCTAAACGTGAGAAAGGTGAGTTCGAAGATCTTAGTATATTTAAAGAGAAAACCTTAGGAAAGTTATTTTTGGTAGGAACTAAGAAGTTGCTTAATAATACTACTAAGATACCTCAAGAAACGCAATATAAAGATCTGTATGATGAAATTGATCCACCACAACCACAAGCAGTGATTCAGCCAGAGCCACAACCGCAGCAGTCACAAGCACCAGAGCCATCAGCACCAAATCCACCAGGAAATGAGAATGTACCACCACTTAATCCAAACGAAGTTGTAGCTTTAGGAGATAATAACGAAATACAGAGTCACATAGCTTGAAAAACACCCTTTGTGTCATGCCGTGGGAACCTTGTTGCGTGGATCAGTTTTCCAGTTGTCATCTAGCTCACTTGTAGCGGAATCCAGTTAAAAATACTAATAAAATTAGTATTTTTTATTATTTTTTGGATGCCGTGGTCAAGCAACTAGATGACATTGAAAGTGCTTTTCGATCCACGCGGGCAATGTCCCCCGTGGCTTGGGAACTAGGTCCAGCTAAAAAATACTAATAATATATTTTAGCTATATTCTTTTACGTATAAATAAATATAACCCTATTGATAAAATAAAGAATATATTCAAGTAGCAAGCAGTAATAAAAGCTAAATTTTTTGAAGCAAAGTTTTGTAATGTAAAGTGAGCAGAAGTAGCTATTAATACTGATAAAGCAGCAAATAATATCGGCATGAAAGTTGTTTTTTTGCTGTAGGGATATTTTAAGAAAACTGCCAATGCTAAAAATGGTAATACAAAATTATATAAAGACCAGATGATTCGTTGGTGGGTTTCGGCAATTAATTTAATTTTTTTCATGGGATTTAAATCAACAGGAGGTTCAAGCAATTCTTCAATATAATATTCGTTTGCTTCCTTATTATGTGTTGTTCTTTGTGATATTAACGGATTATCATTTTGCAGCTTTATCATCAATGAATCAAAAGTTAGCTGCGTTATATTCCCATTTATGTCATATTCTTGCCTACTACCCTTACTAAGCTCAAAAATAGGATCATTCTCATACATATCAAGTATTCCGGAATTTGCAAATACTACAGATGGGTTATCAGCATTGCGGTTATCAAATATGATTACGCCTTTCATAACATTCCCTGCAGATTTTTTATCTATATAAACAGTAATATCTTTCGTTATTTTGTTAAAAGTTTTTTCCTCAATCATACTTGATATGTAGTTATTCTTTATAAAGCTTAAACGTGATTTTAAATTTATATGAGATAAAGGCATGACTGTAGAAGATATGTAGTAAGCAAGTAATGCGACTATCAATGCAACATATAAAGCAGGTAAGGCTAATTGTAGGTTACCTACTCCCGAAGTTTGTAATATAATTAATTGCCTCTCAATTTTTAGGTTATTATAAATATAAATTATTGTAATAACTGTTATGATGGGTAACAGAATAAATAGTAAGGTAGGCAGTACTAAAATTATTAAACTCAAGAAATCCATAACTTTTATACCTTTGTCAAATAAATATAAAAGCTTTAATACTTGAGTAATCCATACCAAGCTAGTCATTGAAAAAGTAATGACTATAAGCAGAGGTAGGATATTTTTTATAAAATATTTTCGATATAGTAACATATATACTTATTTTATTTGAAAATTGGTTGTGGTGTTATCCCCTGGTTTTTATGTCATTCCCGCATAGGCATAGTAGTGTCCGGAAAAAAATAAACGTTGTTATTATTAGGTTTTTTCGTCATTGCGAGGAAATTACGAAGTAATTGACGAAGCAATCCAGTAAAAAATGCTAACTTTATAACATTTTTTATTATTTTTTTCTGGATTGTCACGCTCCTTGCAGTCGCGTAGCTCAGACGATTTGGTATCCACGCAACAATACCTTGCGAGAAGCGTAGCGACGTAGCAATCTTATAAAGAAAAACTCCTGAGATTGCTTCGTCAAAACTTACAGTTTTTCCTCGCAATGACGAAGAATAAACCTGCCCACCCACTTTATTACATTATTTTTAAAAATTCGGTAAATTAGCTTACCAATTAATATTGTTATAAGCCCGGTGATAATACCATAAATTATATCGCTTGGATAGTGCATAGCAAGACTAATGCGAGATAGAGACACTAATATAATAACACAAATCATTAATATTTTAACTGGTAATTTTACATAATTCCAAATAAAATACGTTAATAAAACGCTAAGTGCTGCGTGACTACTTGGAAAACTCGATAAGCATCTTTCACTTGCAGTATTTAATATAGTGATAAAACTTCCCTCAGGTAGGCTACAATAAGGGCGTGGTAAATTAACAGTAAATTTAAGAGCAGTAAAGACCAAACCAAATACGCCATATACTATCCCGATTTCAACTAATTTATTATAATTATGCCAAAATTTATTTTGTCGCTCATTATCGTTTTTGATTTTCTTTAGTTGAATATAAAGATATATACAGTATAAAATATATATAATAGCAAAATTAGCGATATTAAAACAAAAAGAAAATATTCTTAAAAAATAGGCAAACAGCCCGATATTAGTAATTTTATTTAAGAATAAAAATATTTCTTGGTTTAAACCGCAAAAATTATAAAAAATTTCAAACATTATTTTATTAGTTTATGTTACAGGTGACAATACTGGGCTGCGGAGCATCTATAGGCGTACCGGTTATCGGATGCAGTTGCTCTGTATGTTTATCAGATTCAAAGTACAATAAAAGAACTAGATCAGCAATATATATCAACGATGAAAATAGTCAAATATTAGTTGATTTTGGCTTTGATATCAAAAATCAGTTAGTAAGAGAAAAGATAAATAAACTTGATTGTGCAGTATTAACGCATTATCATTCCGATCATGTTAACGGAATTGATGATTTACGAATATTTTCTTTTATGGAAAAAAAGGCATTAGAAATCTATACAGACGAGAATACAGCAGCAAATTTACATAAAAGTTTCGACTATTTATTTGGTTATAATTCATTTATGCAAGGTCCAGTTCTTGAAACTAAAAATATTGGTTTTTTTGATAAAATTAAGATTAACACAATTGAAATACAATTTTTTAGGCAAAATCATGGTCCTATCGATAGTTTAGGTTTATGGATAGGTGATTTTGTTTATTCGCCTGATGTTATTAATTTTCCGCCTGAGTCAGAGAAATTTTTGCAGAATATAAAAATATGGATTTTAGATTGTATGGATTATACTTCAAATAAAAACCATGCAGGGCTTGATAAAGTGTTAGAGTGGCGAGAGAAATATAAACCAGAGCAAATATTATTGACAAATATGCGTCATACTATAGATTATCACGAAATTATAAAAATACTTCCAGATAATGTTAAACCGCTTTATGACGGTTATAAGTTTAATATATGATTATTTTAGAAAAAGTTTGTAAGCGTTACGGCAAAAATTACGGCATTAAAAATATAGATTTAAGTTTTACTGCTAAAGAAACCACTGTAATAATTGGTCCGTCAGGAGGTGGTAAGACTACTTTACTACGTGTTTTAAATAATTTAGAAGAACCGACTAGTGGAACTTTGCTTGTAGACGGCAAAAAACTGCTGTCAAAAGATAGAAGAAAATTGCGGCTAAAGGTCGGGATGGTTTTTCAGAATTTTAACCTCTTTCCGCATTTAAGCGTAGGTGATAATCTGATTTATACACCGGTAAATGTTTTAAAAATTCCAAAAGATGAAGCTATATTAAAAGCAAAAGAACTACTTGAGAAATTTAGACTAAGTCAGAAATTTGACTCATATCCGGCAAATTTGTCCGGCGGGCAGAAGCAGCGTATTGCAATAGCAAGGGCTTTAATGATGAAGCCAGAAATTTTATTGTTCGATGAGCCAACATCGGCATTAGATCCTGAAAATATTAAGGATGTGATCGAGAATATTAATTTACTAAAAGAGCAAATGAGTATGGTGGTAGTAACCCATCACTTAAAATTTGCAAAACTGATAGCTGATCGTATTATTTTTATGGATCAAGGACAGATTTTAGCAAATCAGCCGGCACAAGAGTTTTTTAGCAAACCAGCTTCTCATAGGGCTAGGTTGTTTTTAGAGAATATCGGAGATTTTCTATAAAGAAGTGCATTTCTGCACCTCCTTATAGAAAAGAACAAATTAAAAAGTATCAAAAATAAAAGGCGGCTTCCACTTTTGATATTAATTGTTATACTTTCAATATGGACAGAAAATACATAAAACTTATATTTATAATTTGCAGTACTATATTTGTAACCGGCTTAGTATATAAATATATCAATCAGCACTATCCAAAGTTTTTCAAAGAGCCGCAAAATATCGGAAGTTTTTGTGCCTCATTACTAATATTATTTAGCATAATTTATAGCACTATAAGTCAAAATGAAATACGTAAATTTTGCTTGCAATTAGCAGCTTGGGCAGCAATTTTTTTAGTTATAATCATCGGCTATGCTTTTAGATTTGAACTAAATTATGCTTACCAAAGGGTAGCATCGGTGTTGATTCCATCATATAATTGGTCTACGGAAGCTGGCGAAATAATCATAGCTCGTAGCGGAGATGGACATTTTTATATTGATGCTGTTGTGAATAATGTTAAGATAAGCTTCATGATTGATACAGGGGCAAGTGATGTAGCTTTAACCAAAGAAGATGCTCAAAAATTAGGGTTTGATCTAACTCAGTTAAAATATACTAGAACCTATCTAACTGCTAATGGTGAGAATAAAGCCGCTCCTATAAAATTAGATAGTGTAATAATTAGGAAAAGAATTTAAGGATGTTAGTGGACATATCGGACTTGGTGATCTTGATGTTTCTCTTCTTGGTATGTCAGTACTTGAACGCTTTAAAGGTTTTAGAATTGATAAGGATCTACTAATTTTGAATTACTAGAATAAAGCTTATTTAAAGCCTATAATCCTCAAACTAATGGAATATGTGAACGATCCCACACCTTATAAGAATTACAAATTGATAGAGATAATTGACATTGAACATGAGAATATTAGTAACTGGAGCTAACGGTTTTATTGGATCATATATTACTGCTGCATTGTTAAAAAGTAATTATAAAGTAGTATGTGCCGTTAGAGATATTGAATCTACTAGAAAAAAATTCCCTACTGCAGAAATTATACATTGTGATTTTAATACAGATATTAGCTCCCAAGATTGGATAAATAAATTAGAGAAAATAGATATAGTAATTAATGTCTCAGGTGTGTTAACGTCTAGTCGTGCTAATAATATTGAAAATGTTCATATCAACGGTCCAAAAGCTCTATTTAAGGCGTGTACTCTTACTAACGTAAAAAGAATTATTCATATTTCAGCTCTTGGAATAGATGATGAAGAAAACACTGCTTATGCTTTAACTAAAAAAGCAATAGAAAGGTATTTACAAAAATTAGAAAATATAGATTGGGTAATTTTACAACCTTCTCTCATTTATGCGAGCGGTTGCTATGGCGGTACATCATTATTTAGGGTTTTAGCAGCATTACCGTATTTTATTCCTCTGATAGGTGACGGTTTACAACAATTTCAACCTATCCATATTGAAGATCTAGCGAAAGTAATCATTCATTGCGTAGAAAGAAAAGGAAAAATTTGTAGATTATTAAAAATAGTTGGACCTGATATAGTTACTATGAAAGACATCTTAATTGGATTTAGAAGATGGCTTGGAGTAGAACCTACAAGACTAATAAAAATTCCTTTAATATTCATTAAAATAGCCTCTAAATTAGGGGGTTTTTTCAAAATAGGACCTATTAATTCTACAGCGTATAATATGTTGCTTCAACCTAATATTGCTAATAAAAAAGATTTTATTGATTTTACTTCTATAATTCCTAGAAACTTGCAGCAAGGTCTTACAACAGAACCTTTAACCGTACAATCTATATGGCATGCTAGGCTTTATTTTCTAAAACCTATAATAAAAATTGCCTTAGGGTTATTTTGGATAATGACAGGAATTATTTCAAGTATTTTTGCTTATGATGCTAGCAAGCAAATTATAATATCACTGGGTTTTAATAAGCAAATAGCACCTTACATATTATATGGAAGCTGCTTTATGGATATTATTCTGGGAATTTTACTAATTATCAAGAATAAAATAAGCAGTATATGTAGTTTACAAATTTTACTAATATTATCTTATACTTCACTATTAACTTATCTTAAGCCAATATTATGGTTGGATCCTCTAGGTCCAATACTAAAAAATATTCCGATAATATTACTTACTTTAGTAATAATGGCTATAGAAAGAGATAAATAATGGCATATCTTTTTATAAAAACTATTCATATTATTAGCTCTACTATTTTATTTGGTACTGGCATTGGCACTGCTTTTTTTATGTGGTGGGCAAATAAAACTGGTGATTTGTACGCAAAAGCATATGCAGCTCGGACTACAGTTATTGCTGATTTTCTTTTTACTACTCCAACTGTGATAATTCAACCAGTTAGTGGCATAATATTAGTAAATATGCTTGGTCATAATTATTCGGAATTATGGCTTTTCTTAACTTATATAGGATATTTAATCGCCGGGATTTGTTGGCTTCCAGTTGTATGGATCCAAATTCAACTACGAAATATGGCAGTTGAGGCATTAAAACAGCAAGCTTCTTTACCAGAGAAATATTATAAATTATTTAAATTATGGTTTTACTTAGGATGGTCAGCATTTATTAGTTTGATTGTTATTTTCTTCTTAATGGTGTTTAAACCATTATAATAAAATTAACAATAAGCTTTATCAAAAGTATATTTATCCATTTTGTTATTTTAATCAAAAGCTTTAACATTATTCTTTTGATTCAGTTGAATCTGCTTTTTTTTCTTGCTCTTGTTCCTTTGAACTCTTCATTAAGTCCTTTGCCTTGCCTAATAATGATTCAGGATGGTCTAGTGCCTCTTTCGCTGTATCTAATATTTTTTGCGTTGTATTTATTAGATTTTTTGCCCCTTCTAATAATGATTCTTTCGAATTATTTTCTGATTCAGACATAATATTTCTCCTTTGTTAGTTTGTGTTATGATATTAACGAAATATTTTTTAAATTCTAGGTAGAAATATTAAATAGAGTTGGCAATTATAAAAAAATATTTAAATTGTGTTAAATAAGTGATGTATAATTTATACCTTGAATATAAATTATATAGCTAAACCTAGATAAAATGGTTATACCGTTAATCTGTCATTCCGTGGCTACGACCACGGAATCCAGTGCTTTTAAAGGCTTTTCTGGATCCCGTGATCAAGTCACGGGATGACATACATATCCTTTTTATTCCGCTTCGGCTATACATTCTTAAACTTCTCTATCATGCGAGTAACGGAGCGTTCTAATTCTACACCTAGTTGTGGATAATCAGAAAAACTAAACCACTTTAGTTCATGTGATTCATTGTTTTTTATAAAATTATCATTATCTATTGTTTTTAATAAAAAACGTATATCATAATGATAATGAGAGGGATCTTTAGGCGTTTGGGGGATATAATGAACGTCTATATCAAAAATATTATTACTTACTGCCTCAATCTCATTAATGCCTGATTCTTCTTGTGTTTCTCTAATTGCTTCAGCTAGTATATCATCACTCTCACAATGCCCACCAAGTTGAAGCCATTTATTAAGCTTTTTATGATGCATCAATAGAAACTTAGTTTGATCATGATTGAGTAGGAACGCAGAGGCAGTAAAATGCCCTGCAACGTCATTCAAAAAGCTTGATACAAGCGAATTTTTTGATATTCGCCTTTGCTCACGTACCTTTGTACGCTCCGCAGGCTCATCTTCAAATTCATCTTGTCTGAAGCTTTTTGAATTTAGCTGCATTTTTAAGTCACTTGTAACCAAATTTAAGTGCTTATCCAAAAACTCTAGCATTTTTTCTTTGGAAAGAATTTCTTCGGGGTGGATGCTGTTATAGTTTTGTAATAAAGATTTAAGATGATTTAGCACGTTTTAAACTGTTCTTAAGCGTAATCTTGACTTGCTTTAATGAGCGAGGATTTGCATCCGTTACTTCAATTTCAATATTTTCTGAAACATTTATTTTAGTACCCACCGCTGGAACATTCCCCATTTTTGTCAGCACTAAACCACCTATAGTATCAAACTCATCATCATCATCTTTTAGCTTTTCGCCGATTATCTCTTCAAGCACCTCTACTTCAACACGTGCATTTGAAATAATTGTTGAGTTATTGATGACCTTATAGTTATCATACTCTGATTTCTGATCATGCTCATCATCGATTCGCCCAACTAATGCTTCCATAACATCTTCAATCGTAACTAAGCCATCAGTACCGCCATACTCGTCAATAACTATAGCAATATGGGTTTTCTCACGACGCATTTTTGCAAGCAAATCTAATAGCTTCATAGAGGGAGCAGCGATTATATGCTTACGTATTAGCTTTTTTAAGCGAAAATTTTGTTTCGTAACTAATGCTTTAAATAGATCTTTGATGTGAATAAAACCAACTATATTATCCAAAGTACCATCATATATTAGAGTTCTGGTATGTGGAATTTTTACTTTAATAGATTCGTTTAATTCTTCTATATTTGTAGTAAGTTTTATTGCTGCAATATCAGAGCGTGGTACCATTATATCTTCAATGGTTTTGCCTTTTAATTTTAGCAAATTAGCTAAAATATTACGTTCATCTAAAGTCATTTTCTGACTATTAGTTTTTAAACGTTTTATAACGCTAAAGAAATCATCCGGTACTTTATTTGAAAATAAAGATTTTATCGGTGAGAATAATTTTCGTAAGTGAAAAATTGACTTATTATCGTGATTCTTTTTATTGTCATCTTCTTTTTTTGAAGATTTTAACATAAATTTTTTTATTTAGTTAATAAATAGGGCGAGGATATACCGAAATGTGCTAATATCTCGATTTCTAGATTTTCCATGATCTTTGTTTCTATGTCATTTTGATGATCGAACCCGATTAAGTGTAAAATACTATGTATTAAAAGATGAATAAAGTGATTCTCAAAAGTTTTTTGTTGCTCGTATGATTCATTATATATTACATCATAGCAAAATGCTATATCCCCTAAATTTTCAAGGATAATAGGCTGATTACTAGATACTACCTTGTTACCGCTAAAATGTAAATCTTGCCAATTTAATTCATTAGCAGGAAAAGAAAGAACGTTAGTTGCTTTTTCTATATTACGAAATTGCTTGTTTAAGGTCAATATTTCTTCGTTATTTGTCAGCAAAATCGATAGTTCGAATTGTTTTATTTCACTAAAATTTTCGAATTGCGATAAGGTTTTTTGAGTAATTTTTTTAATCAAAGCCTTATTTATTTGCTTATGCTCACGCCATTTGCTGTAGTTTTTTATAATCTCTACGTTTATCATTATTATATAATTTTTGTCGTCATTGCGAGGAAAATTACAAAGTAATTTGACGAAGCAATCTCAGGAACTTATACTGTTTTATGAGATTGCCACGTCAAGGCTTCGCCTTTCCTCGCAATGACGATGCCTATAATTTTCCTTTAACTTCTCAAAATCCTCGTCAGCATGGTATGAAGAGCGGGTTAGAGGGCTTGCTGAAACCATCAAAAATCCTTTTGTGCGTGCTACTCGCTCTAAATATTTAAACTCTTCAGGAGTAACATATTTTGCCACTTCTGCGTGATTCTTCGTAGGTTGCAAATACTGCCCAATAGTCAGGAAATCAACCTTTGCTTCCCTTAAATCATCCATAACTTGCACTACTTCGCTGATTTCTTCCCCAAGCCCTACCATCATACCGGATTTTGTAAAAACTTCCGGTGATAATTTCTTGATATTATGGAGTAAACTTAGAGAATTATAATATCTAGCTCCTGGTCTAATTGTCTTATATAAAGATGGGACAGTCTCAACATTATGGTTAAAAACATCAGGTTTTGCGTTCGCTATTATTTCAGCTGCTCCATCTTTTCTTAAAAAATCAGGGGTTAAAATCTCGATAGTAGTATTTGGTGAAGACTTACGAATTGCACTAATATACTCAGCAAAATGCGTAGCTCCGCCGTCCTCTAGATCGTCACGATCAACCGAAGTAATTACTACATGTTTAAGACCCAGCTTTTGTACTGCCTCCGCTAGTCTTTGCGGTTCATGCGGATCAAGTAAATCCGGTCTGCCAGTTTTAACGTTACAAAATCTGCAAGCTCTAGTACAAACCGAGCCGAGAATCATCACAGTTGCATGTTTCTTTGACCAGCATTCACCAATATTAGGGCAAGCAGCTTCCTCACATACAGTATTTAACTTGAGATTTTTTATTAAATCTTTTGTATTATAATATTCTGAAGAGTTAGGAGCTTTAACCTTAATCCAATCAGGTCTTTTAGACATCTTTCCAAATTCTACTTCTAGAGGTAATTTGGGCGTCAATCCGGTACTCGCATCCTCACGTACTTCTTTGTACGCTGCGGTGCTACGTTCCGTGTTTCCTGCAAATTCCTCTCTATAAGCGAATTTGGAAAGATGTCTATCTAAATTAGTCATAAAATGGAAATAATTTAATTAATTTTGTTACTTCGCTTAATACTTTCTGCTCGGCTTTGCTATTATCTTCGCTATTCTTTAAGCCATCTAAAATATCAGCTATTAAATGACCAACTAGCACAAAATCTTTTTCCTTAAATCCTCTAGTAGTGCAAGCTGGTGTGCCAAGTCTAATACCTGAAGTAATAAAAGGCGAAGTTTCATCAAAAGGAATAGCATTTTTATTGCAAGTAATACCTGCTCTATCTAAAGAATTAGCAGCAATTTTACCGGTAATGCCGTCTTTTCGTAGATCCACCAGCACAATATGATTATCAGTGCCACCTGTTAATATATCATATCCTCGTTCTTGCAAACTACCAGCTAAAGCCTTAGCATTACTTATAACTTGTTTTATATAGTGTTTATATTCCGGCTGCAAGCTTTCTAAAAATGCTACGGCTTTTGCTGCTATTATATGCATTAATGGACCACCTTGCAAACCCGGGAATAAAGCAGAATTTATTTTTTTGCCGATCTCTTCATCGTTAGACAAAATTAAGCCACCCCTTGGTCCTCTAAGTGTTTTGTGGGTAGTTGAGGTAACAATATGAGCGTGCGGAATAGGGCTTTCATGCTCACCTGCCGCAACTAACCCCGCAATATGAGCGATATCAGCCATAAGATATGCTCCTACTTTATCAGCTATTTCTCTGAATTTAGCAAAATCAAGATTGCGTGGGTAAGCTGAAAAACCAGCTATAAGCAATTTTGGCTTGTGTAGCTCTGCTAATCGCTGAACTTCATCATAATCAATTAAGTAAGTCTCTTTATCGACGCTATAAGAAACTGCATTAAACCACTTACCTGATATATTAGCAGTTGAGCCGTGTGTTAAATGTCCTCCGCTATCTAAAGACATACCAAGCACAGTATCACCAGGCTGCATTAAAGCAAGATATACAGCTTGATTTGCTTGCGAACCGGAATGAGGTTGCACGTTGGCATATTTACAGTTAAATAGCTTTTTTGCTCGCTCTATCGCCAAATTTTCGGCTTTATCTACTTCTTCACAGCCATTATAAAAACGCTTACCTGAATATCCTTCAGCATATTTATTAGTCAGCACTGAGCCTTGAGCTTCAAGCACCGCAGGGCTTACGAAATTCTCAGAGGCAATAAGCTCAATCACACTATTCTGACGAGCTTTCTCGTGCTTAATTATTTCGAAAATTTCTTTATCTATTTCTTGTAACTTGTTATTAAAAATGTTCATTATGCCTCATGTATTTTTTGGTTCTGTTGTTGAGATATATAGTCGTCATTGCGAGGAAAAATTGAAAATTTTGACGAAGCAATCTCATGCCAAAGTCCTGAGATTGCCACGCAGCCTACGGCTGCTCGCAATGACATCCATTTACAAAATTAACGGCAATCTCAATCCCTTTACCATCTATTGAATGGCTAAGTCTTGTTAATTTATGCCCGCTATGAGGTATATGATATTTGGATAAATAGTGCGAGGCGTTATACATTTCATTAACGCTTACTACCTCATCTAGCTCTCCATGAATCAAACATATAGGTGTGGTCTTATTATTAATCTCAGCAGGCGGAATTAATGCACCCGAAAAACCTACAGTACAATAAAACGGGTCTTTTTGAATGAGAGTTAAATATAACCCGATCATAGTACCTTGAGAAAATCCAATAATTATCGTATCTTTATTGGTTAAATTTAGCTCTTCTTGTTTTTGCTTTATGATATCTTCAAGCTTAGAAATATTTTTTACCAGAAGCTTAGATATAATATCAGAGTTACGATCTTGTAAACTAAACCATTGTCTGCCATATGGATCCATATCATAAGGCTCGATGCCATGCGGCGAAATAAAATGACAATCTGGTAAATCGTCTTTAATATATGGTACTAATCCTATTAAATCGTGACCGTCCGAACCGACACCATGTAGCAATACTACTAGCTTTTTTGCTGGTTGTTCTAAACTTGCTATTTCAGGATATTCAAAATTTTTGTTCATGATTCAAACCCGTCATACCGCGACTTGATCGCGGTATGACAATATTATTTCAGCATCTTCTCGAGTTCACCGCTATTATATAGTTCTGTTACGATGTCGCAGCCACCAACTAATTCGCCATTAACATATAATTGTGGGAATGTTGGCCAATCGCTAAAAATTTTTAAAGACTCACGCAATTCAGGGTCTGATAGAACATCAATATCACGAAATTCTGTTCCTAGCTTAGTCAAAATAGCAACTACTTTACCGGAAAACCCACACATAGGAGCTTCCTTAGTGCCTTTCATAAATAATACTACTTTATTATTTTTTATCTCATTTTCTATAAATTTAAAACTTTTATTTTCTAACATTAAAAACCTGATATGTTTAATTTTATTTGTAACATTATACACTATGCAAGCAGAAATAGTTAATAAAATCTTTGAAGTTTTTAGCAAGAATAATAAAAACCCAAAAACTGAGTTAGTTTATAAAAACGATTTTACCCTATTAGTAGCGGTAATATTATCAGCTCAAGCTACTGATGTGTCAGTGAATTTAGCGACTAAATCGCTGTTTGAAACTTATGATACACCAGAAAAAATTTTAGGGCTTGGTGAAGAGGGCTTAAAAAAATATATAAAATCTATTGGGCTATTTAATAGTAAAGCAAAAAATATCATCGCTTTATGTCAAATATTGATAAGCAATTATGATAGCAAAGTGCCAAATAATTTTGAAGAGTTAGTTAAACTGCCTGGTGTTGGAAGAAAAACTGCAAATGTTGTACTTAATTGTTTATTTGGCTTACCGACAATGGCAGTTGATACGCATGTATTTAGAGTAGCAAAAAGAATAGGGCTTGCTAAAGGTAACACTCCTGAAGCAGTTGAAAAGGAGCTACTGCAAATTATCGATGCAAAATGGCTAAGCCATGCTCATCACTGGCTAATTCTGCACGGCAGATATATTTGCAAGGCAAGAAAGCCCGACTGTGAAATCTGCCCTATCAAAAAATATTGTGAGTATTATAGATTAGCTGCTAAAATAATTTAGCAATTTGGGACATAGATAAAAACAGTTTATCAGGATTATCTAAAAATTCATTAAATCCATATTTTTTATAAAAGTTCCGTGCCTCTATATTTTTTGCTTCAACAATAACAGCAAAAGCTGCAATACCTGATTTGTAAGACTTATAAAGAGCATTCATTAAAAGTAACTTACCAATTTTGTTCTTTTGATATTTTAAATCAATAGCAAGTCTACCTATTAATATAGCAGGCAAATATGGGTAACAAGGTAACTTTTTTTTATAATCTTTTGATATTTCTTATACATCAATTCTGTTAGAAGATAGAGTATAATAACCTATTACTTCTTTTTGATCTTCTGTGCTACAAATATATACCGAAGTTAAATATCTTTTTAAATCTTGAGAAGCATATTTTCTTAAATAATCATTTAGTATATTTTCCCCACAATCAAAATTTTTATTAAAAGAAAATATTTTAAGTTCTGAAAGCAGTATCATTGTAGATTAGGTAATTTTAAGAATTCTTTTGCTGCTTTTTGTAATTCTTCACTTGGAGAAGAGTCGTTTATACAATTTTTAATTAAGTGTATTTTATCTTGTAATGTCAAATCGATTAATGTTTGCTGCTTAAAAGTTGCGTCTGCTTCTTTTTTAGCACTAGCAATGATAAAATTAGTTAAACTAGTACCTTGCATTTTTGCTGCTTTTGAAAATAAATTTTTTAACTCAGGGCTAATTCTAGCTTCTAATCGTGCTGAATGGTTGGTGTTACTATCACTAAATTCTTCTTTTATTTTAGCTTTCATAAATGACCTAAGAAACAATTTATACTTTTACAGTATACGGCAAATTGCCGTATTATTCAAGTGTATTTTAACTAAACCTATTATTCTTTGGGAAGCCCATAGGGGGTAGTTTACCGGTGCTACCTCGTTTACCTAAAAAGGCAATAATATTCTTCTCAAGTTTCACTTTCCCATTACTATTCCAGCTTAAGCCATCTGCCCTATTAAATATTTTAATATATAAAAGCTTTGCGTTTTTAAACTTTTGTAGCGTTACGCCTTGTCCTTTCTTCATTTCCGGTATTTCATCGATATTAAACACCAACAACTTGCGGCTTTCACCAATGCAAGCAACGCTATCGCCATTAACCGGTAAACAGGCTATACATGTATGACCATCTGGCACATTCATAATTTGTTTACCACTTTTTGTTTGAGCCATTACCTCGTTTGAATTAACCACAAAGCCTTTACCTATGCTGCTTGCAAGCAATAAAAGCTGATCTGGTTTATAGACTAAAATCTCAGTAATATCATTATTGCCTATATCTACAAGCAATTTTATAGACTCACCCGTGCCTTTGCCTTTAGAAATATTATCGGCAAGGAGGGTGAAAAATCTTCCTTCTGAGCTGATTATCAATATTTTATCGGTTGTGTAAGCCTCTAAAATAAACTTTTCTGCATCGCCCTCTTTATATTTAATACTAGATAAATCGTTATTATGACCTTTTAGCGAACGCACCCAGCCCATTTTCGAGCAGATAATAGTGATCGGTTCTTTAGTGATAAAAGCCGTTATGTCAACTACTTGATTCGTCAGCGTCACTTCTTCAAAACTAGTTCGCCTCGCTCCTATCGTAGTATTTAAGCCGAATTTAGCCTGCACAGCTTTTATTTCTTTTTTAACGACTTTCCATAGCTCTTTTGGATTATTTAAGATTTCTTCAAGTATTGCTTGTTGCTTTTGCAAATTACTATGTTCAGTTATAATTTCTTGCTCTTCAAGTTTACGAAGTGAACGTAGGCGAGTATTTAATATTGCCTCTACTTGAATTTCGGTTAGTTTAAAACGCTGCATCATTATCGCTTTCGGCTCATCCTCTTCACGGATAATTTTAATGATCTCATCAAGGTTCAGATAAGCTATTCGTAAACCCTCTAGGATTTCCAAACGATGCTTTATTTTGTTTAATAGATAAGTTGATCTACGAGTAATAATATTTTGTCTGTGGCTTAAAAACTCTTGCAGAACCTCTAAAATATTCATCACTTTCGGCACGTTATTACTACCGATGACATTCATATTTAGCTGGATACGGCTTTCAAGATTTGACAGCTTAAATAAGGACTCCATAACGATTTGCGGGTCACAGCTGCGATCTCTTGGCTCGATAACAAGCCTGATAATATCGGTTGACTCATCCCTGATATTGCTAACAAGCGGTATTTTTTTATCTTTTAGCAATATCGCAATTTGCTCTATAAGCTTTGACTTCTGAACTTGATAAGGTATTTCGGTTGCAACTATCTGATATACGCCATAATTTAGCTCTTCTTTTTCCCACCTAGCTCTTACCCTAAAGCTACCGCGTCCCGTCATATAGGCACTAGTGATAACATCGCTTTTATCGATAATTATACCGCCGGTTGGAAAATCAGGTCCTTTAATGAAATTCATCATGTCGCTAATTTCGGCTTTCGGATGATCGATTAAATGCACTAAAGCATCACAAAGCTCATGCAAATTATGCGGTGGAATATTAGTTGCCATACCGACCGCTATGCCCTCTGAGCCATTAGCAAGCAAGTTCGGAAAGCTTGCCGGCATTATAACTGGCTCTAAATCGGAATCGTCGTATGTTGGACGGAAATCTACCGTATCCTTGTCAATATCTTCCATAAGAAGCGTACATATTTCCGTCATACGTGATTCGGTGTAACGCATCGCAGCCGCATTATCGCCATCAATAGAGCCGAAATTACCTTGTCCGTCAATTAATGGATAGCGGAGGGAAAAATGTTGAGCAAGACGCACTAAAGTATCATATACTGCAACATCACCGTGTGGGTGATATTTACCGATTACGTCACCGACTACCCTTGCACATTTCTTATAGCCCGAATTCGGTTCAAGTCTTAGCTGCAACATTGCGTATAATAACCGACGATGTACAGGCTTTAACCCGTCACGTACGTCAGGAAGCGAGCGGGACATGATCGTTGACAGTGCATAAGCAAGATAACGCTCGGATAAAGCACTACCAAAGTCAATATTTTCTATTTTAGCTTCTTTCATAATTTATTTAATTTTTTTGTTGCATGACTCTTAAAATTTCATTGCGAGCGACTATAAGGAGCGTGGCAATCTCATAAGGGTTTCTGAAATTGCTTAGTCGCTATGCTCCTCGCAATGACAGGAGGAGTTCCCCAAAAATCTTCGTGCTTTATCCAATGTTTAGTTTCTTCCAATCTTTTATCTGCGAGTTTTGAAAAATACATATCTTCTTCAAGTGTAATTTCATCAAAATCTTCTTCCTCTGTTGTCATAAATTATTCTTACTAAATATTAAATAAAGAGTTGGGTAGACGAGTATACTACTTCAACACACAGCTTTGTTTATTCTGTGCCAGTTTCTTACAAACTGCTTTTGCTTGACTAAGGTTATCATAGTTACCAGCTAATATTAAATAGAAAAATTTTCCATCGTCACATTTAACTTTTTGAGTAGTGATAACAGCGTTTTTTAGGATTTTTGGAAATTTCTTTTTTATTCTCTCACCTTCATTTATTGCATCTGCTTCCGATTTTACTGAGCCAAGCTGCACTTTATAGCTATTTGAATTATTAGAACTTTTTATATTTTTATTGCTATCTGTACTTTCTTTATCACGTTTTATTATATTTAAACCTGTATCCTCTTTTTGTGAAGTATTATTTGGTTCTATTAAAGAAAGTAGATTTGATATGTCATCCGAAGAATCTATATCAAAAGGGTCATCATTTTGATTGCGTGAATTTATATTAACAGGCTTTTCAGGTTCAGGAAGAAGTTTTGCATTTTTAGGGTTGGTATTTTTAGAAATAAGGTTTTCGTATATAGTGCTATGCACCACAGACGGCATAATATCTTCTACTTTAGAGGGTTTTATTTTTGTAGGTAGTTCGTCTGCATAAATAGTAATTACCGGCTTGCTATCTTGATAATATTGATAAGCAAAATAAATAGCAGCAATACATATCAAAAACACCAAACATATTTTAGTAAAAATATTATTAATCATAATTAATTAGTAAATGATAAAGTAGGTACAGGTAGACGTCATTGCGAGCGACTGCAAGGAGCGTGGCAATCTCATAAAACCTCCTGAGATTGCTTCGTCTCTATGCTCCCCTCGCAATGACGATGGTATTACATCCTTTCCATCGGTTCTACGCCTATAACCTCAAGACCGCTAGCTATAATTTTCTGTATGGCTTTAGCAAGAGCAAGGCGTGCTGTTGTTAACTCTACATTATTTTCTATTATGAATCTATAATCGTTATTTTCCTTACCAAAGTTCCATAAAGCATGAAATTTTGAAGCTAGATTTATCAAATAAAATGCCACTCTATGTGGTTCAAAATATTTTGCTGCTGTTTCCAAAGTTTTTGTCCAGCTAGCTAAGAGCTTTATTATCTCAATCTCTTCTTCCGATGATAATAACGATAAATCATATGTGCCAGCTTCAAAGCTATTATAAGATTGCGGAATCGTTTCCATAGCTTTCGATAATATCGATAGCGTTCTAACATGTGCATATTGGATATAAAATATAGGATTTTCTTTAGATTGTTCTTTTACTTTTACTAGGTCAAAATCTAGCGTCTTATTATTTTCTCTTGTTAACATCATAAACCTTATAATGTCTTTGCCTACTTCATGATTTACGTCTTGCACGCTAGCGAAAGTTCCAAGACGTTTCGACATTTTAACCGGCACACCATTTTCAACAAAATTTACTAATTGGCAGATTTTAACATCAACTTTAACCTGCTCTTTGCCTAGAGCTTTAACAATCGCTTCAATTCTTTTGACATACCCGCTATGATCAGCACCAAGCACATAAATTAAGTGATTTGCTCCTCTATCTATTTTATCTTTTGCATATGCAAGATCGGAAGCGAAATATGTCCAACTTCCATCGGCTTTCCTTATAGGGCGATCTTGATCGTCACCGTATTTGGTAGACTTAAATAATTCTTGGGTTCTGTTTTCCCATTCTGCGTGGACTTTACCTTTGGGAGCAGGTACACTACCCTCATAAATTAACCCCATATCGGTTAGTAATTTAACAGTTTTTTCTATTTTACTATTATCGTGTAATGTCTGCTCGGAAAAAAATACATCGTGTTTAACGCCTAGCTCTTTTAAATCTTCTTTATTTAAATCTAGCATTTTTTGAATGGCAAAATTTTTAACTATTTTAAACCTTTTTGGCTCATCCATATTTAATAATTTATCACCGTATTCTTTAGCTAGGGCTTGCCCGACAGGAATTAGATATTCCCCTGGATATAACCCTTCAGTAATAGTAATTTTTTCGCCTAAAGCTTCCCTATAACGTAATATTACTGTGCTTACTAAATCATTTATTTGTGAACCGGCATCGTTAACATAATATTCTTTCGTAACAGGATATCCTACTTTTTTTAAGATATTTGCAAGCACATCTCCATATACTGCACCTCTTGCATGCCCTATATGCATTGGTCCGGTTGGATTAGCTGAAACATATTCGATATTGATATTTTTGTTTTTATCTATGTCAATTTCAAAAAATTTAGATTCGTTTTGTAAAATATCTTTAATTGCAGTGTGCCAGCTATCAGCTTTAATAGTAAAATTAATAAACCCGGGTCCGGCTATTTCTATACTTGCGATATATGGTAGTTCATTAAGAATTTCTTTGAATTTTAATGCAACTTCACGAGGAGGAACGTTTTCTTTGGCAGCAATAATCATTGCGATATTACTTGATAAATCGCCGTTAAAGCTATCTTTCGGAGTTTCAATACTAGCGTGATTTGCTATTTCAGAATTATTATATAACTGCGTACTTGCAGTAATTATATCGTGTTTTAGTTTGTTAAATATATTCATGATTAAGTTTTAAATATTATTAAAGTTCAGTGAACAAAGTTGGTTATACTCTTGAATAGCAAAGCGATCAGTCATACCGGCTATATAATCGGCAATAATTCTAGCTTTACTATTCAGATTGTTAGAATCTATTTGTATCTTCCAATTAACAGGCAGTAAATTAACATCTTCCATATAAACCTTAAATAAGCCTTGCACGATCTTAGTACATTTAAGGCTGATTGCAGTAATCCTATTACTTTTATAAACCCGCTCATGTAAAAACTTTTTAATCTCTTTAATACGCTCGTTAGTTTTTTCTGTAAAATCGACTATTTGATAATTTAGGTTACGTATTTCATCTATATGAGTAATTTTTTCTTTATTTATATTAGTCTTAGTTTGCCATAATAAATCGGTAATGAGTTCATGCATTAGCTTGCGTACTACTTCATAGATTAAGCAAGAGGAGCTTATATTTTTATATTTTGATTTAAGTTCAAAAACATGTTGGTCGATATATTTAAGCTCAGCAAGGTTATTAAAATCGATAATTTTAGCACCGATACTATCTTCCAAATCATGCGAAATATAGCTAATATCATCGGCGAGTGCTGCTATTTGAGCTTCAGCAGAAGCGTAAGTATTAAGCTCTAAATCATTTTGGCTATTATACTCTTCTATATACTCATTTACCTCGCCGCTTATAGGACCATTATGCTTTACTATCCCTTCTAAAACTTCCCAAGTAAGGTTTACTCCTCTATAAGCAGCATATCTTTTCTCAAGTAAAGTTAATATTTTCAGAGATTGAGCATTATGAGAAAAGCCGTTATGCTCTTTCATACACTCATTCAAAGCTCGCTCTCCCGCATGACCAAAAGGTGTATGACCAAGATCATGAGCAAGTGCTATGGTTTCGGTTAAATCACTTGAAAGATTTAAAGTGTTGGCAATCGAGCGAGCGACTGTTGAGACTTCTAAAGAATGAGTTAGCCTATTTCTATAATGATCGCCCTCATGGTTGATAAAAACCTGAGTTTTATACTGCAAACGCCTGAATGCGTTAGTATGGATAATACGATCACGATCACGCTCAAACTCGTTGCGGTAAGATGTCGGTATCTCTCTGTATAATCTTCCCCGACTTTTAAGCGGATCAGAAGCATATGAAGCTAGCATTGTTGTCCTTATCTCTATGTTATTTTATTGTGGTACTAGTGTTTCCTGCGTGGATCAGTTTTTCCGTCATTGCGAGGAAATTACGAAGTAATTGTACGTACGCAATCCAGTGAAAAATGCTAACTTATAGCATTTTTTATTATTTTCTCTGGATTGCCACGCTCATTTCATTCGCTCGCAATGACAACTCTCGATCCACGTTGGCAATGCCGCCACGGGATGACATCAAACATATTTCTTGAGCCATGCGGGCAAGACCAGTTCCTCGCAATGACGTTGAAGCTTAACCCACACAACAACGCTACCTTGAAAAAATATGAAATATTAGGTATATTATATAATTTATAAGATTTTTACAAGGTTATTTTAGTGACAATCACAATTACCGATAGAGCTTTTGAGCGGGTAAAGGAATTAATAGAGTTAGAAAAAGATAAGGATTTAGTGCTGCGAGTATCCGTTGATAGCGGTGGTTGCTCTGGGCTAATGTATAATTACGAACTAGTTTCCAAAGATACTATAGAAAAAGACGATTATGTTTTTACTAAACATAATGCTACTGTTATTATCGATCCTATTTCTCAAAAATTTATGTTAGATTGCACTCTTGATTTTATAGAAGAGCTAGGCAGTTCATATTTTAATGTTAGTAATCCGCAAGCTAAAGCAAAATGTGGCTGCAGCAATTCTTTTGCGGTGTAATGTTATCCAGTGGGTTGTTGTATAGATCAAGAATCGTCATTGCGAGGAGCGAAGCGACGTTGCAATCTTAGGAATTTTATACTACCTCATAAGATTGCCGCGTCGAAACTTGCAGTTTCTCCTCGCAATGACTTTTATTAGAACTTAAGTTTTGTACCAATCAGACCAACAGTACCTTTAGTTTTCTTGTTAGGAGCTTCAGGATAATATACTGGTTTACCTTTAGCTTGGAAATGTGAAATTTCTGCATATGGTAATAAACCTGGCATAATTTTATATTCTGTAGCTACAGTTATAGTATCCACAGTGTTCTTATATCTTGAAGATTTAAAATAGCTAAGGCTTGTTTTAATAGGACCTTGACCATAAGCGATAGCTCCGTTGTAATAATAAGTATTACGACCATTTTTATGGTATTCAGGAGTTGTTAAACTTTTTCCTAGATTGCCATAAGAAGCACCGCATGAGAAATTACCATATGTAAAAACTGCACCAAGATTATAAGCTTTTAAGTTAGATAGTTTATAAGGTTTTAATACAGTATATTCTTTACCTGTTCCTTTGGAACGAACAGCAAGGCGAGCAGGTTTACCATATTCACCGGTAACGGATAATTTTAAATCTGCATCTTCACCAAGTGCATGCTCATAAGTTAAACCACCAGATACTGAATCTGTAACATTTTGATTAATAGTAATAACTTCACTGTTTTCTACATTGTAACGCTTTATGCCAGTGTTAACTGTAGTAAGACCGGTAACTGAATTGTCAAATGCCACATTATTTATATTTTTATTACCACCTGTGTTAGCAGAATCAGGAGTATAAGATATACCGGCTTGAAAACCTTTCATTTTAGGGGTGTAGAAGCTAATCTTTCTAGCTGCCTCAGCTTTAACATTAAATTCATCAAAATTGTTAGAAAATGACTCTATATAAAAGCTAGGACTGGTATCAAAATCGGGTTTTAATTTTTCATATTGCATGTATTGACTACCAACGTTAATATATCTCCAATATCCACCTGTTCCAGCAGCTACTTGACCACCAGTAATACGAAGTTTATTACCTGCATCATAAGGAGAACCGAGTTCTACTTTACCGTAACTAGTTTCAATAAAGATGTGAGAACCATTATAAGATGTAGATGTTTTTGATCTTGTAGTAGGTTGTAATACTATTTTAACCCCACCTATTACATCATTTATAGTTTTAGTTATAGTAGCCGCAAATGCTGCCTCTGTATAAAACGCTGTTTTTTTCCTATTATCACTTAAATTTTCAAATTCACCTAAACGATTTTGATTCGAGAAACCACTTTCAAATAGATAAAAACCTTCTAATTTTATTTCAGAATCAGAACTAGAAATGACAGGAGTAGTACTTCCTGAGGCAAAACTGGTAGTAGATGCAAGACCAATAATACTTGCTAATAATAACTTTTTCACTTTAAAACCTCATATATTTGTGAAACTAATATGCTATAATTAAGGTTATTATGTTATAGCGGCTAAATTAATTTATGCTGAGTATAATATAATTTTTAAAACTTACAATAAATAAACATATTTTAATTTGTAATTATTTATTTATAGATGTATAATGTTGTATTATTACAACTTATGTTATTATAAGTGGTTCAAAGTTAAAGCAATTACAATTTTAAATAAACATAATTACTTTGTATTAAAAATAATTATCAGTTATATTTTATAGTTTAACTAAATAATAAATTTATTATGTCTATAATGTCGGATAAATGGATAAGGGAAGCTGTTATAAATCATAAAATGATTGAGCCTTTTGCAGAAAAGCAAGTAAGGGTTAAAGATTCAGAAAAAATTATTTCATATGGTTTATCTTCTTATGGTTATGATGCTAGAGTATCAAATGAGTTTAAAATATTTACAAATATAAACTCTACTATGGTTGATCCTAAAAATTTTGATAAATATAATTTAGTTGATAGAGAAGTAGATGTATGCATTATCCCACCCAATAGCTTTGCACTTGGAAGAACTGTGGAATATTTTAAAATACCACGTGACGTATTAGTTATTTGTGTTGGTAAATCTACTTATGCAAGGTGCGGTATAATAGTAAATGTTACGCCTCTAGAACCAGAATGGGAAGGGCATGTAACGCTAGAGTTTTCAAATACTACACCGCTGCCGGCTAAGATTTATGCAAATGAGGGGGCTTGTCAATTTTTATTTTTAAAAGGTGATCAAATTTGCGACTTATCTTATGCAGATCGTCAAGGAAAATATATGAAACAATTAGGTGTAACTTTGCCCTTAACATAATTGTTACTTTTTTTGTTGCAAGATACATGTAAATTATTTTATATAAAAGCATGTTAATTTTTACTTTAAGATAACATAAAGTATAATTTTTTATAATATATTTAATAACCATTTTTCTTAATAAAGGATTTTATGAGTACAATAAATACCGATGCAAACGAGGCAATGCCTCATATTTCTGTTAATGCACAATATATAAAAGATTTATCTCTTGAAAATCCTGATGCTCCATCTTCTTTGGCAGCTTTAGAACATAGACCTCAAATTGATTTGTCTCTTGATATAAATATCACTAATCTATCAGAAGAAAATTTTTATGAAGTCGAATTAAATATTGAAGCAGTAGCAAGAAATGAGAAATATAAATTATTTCAAGTAGAGCTAAAATATGCAGGTGTATTTAACTTAATTAATATTGCTCCTGAGCAACATCAAATTTTGCTATCAGTCCATTGTCCGGCAATGATATTTCCATTCGCTAGAAAAATTATAGCAAGTTGTACTCAAGATGCAGGATTTCAACCTTTAATGATTGATCCGATAGATTTTGGAGCTTTGTACCATAAGAAAATGTCTGAGCATCAGAACTAAGAACCTTTTAGTTATTAGGGAATCTTACCTTTTACTTAATTAATTGGCATGGTTTTTAAATCACAGATATACTTTAATAGTAAAAATTTTATCAATATAATTAAAAATTCTTTACTTACGTTGCTAATAAATGTATAAAGCACTAATAAAAAATTATAATTTAGTTAACAATAATTAACTGTAATTAAATTATAGCACGAACATAAAAATTGAATTTTAGGAGAAAATAAAATGAGAGTTTTATTAATTGAAGATGAACCAGAAATGGCTAATCTAATTGAGCTGACTTTAGCTTCAGAAGGAATAGTTTGCGATAAAGTTTCGGTTGGTTTAGAAGGTTTAAGATTAGGTAAACTTGGTAGGTATGATCTAATGATTTTAGATTTAATGTTACCTGATATTAATGGTTTCGAAATATTACTAAGATTGCGTGCAGCAAAAATAAAAACTCCTATCTTAATCTTATCTAGCTTAACTGATACAGATCAAAAGATTACTGGCTTTTCTTCAGGAGCTGATGACTACTTAACTAAACCATTTGTTAGAGAAGAGCTAATCGCTAGAATTAAAGCTATAGTTAGACGTTCTAAAGGGCATGCTGCATCAGTATTTAGATTTGATAAAGTCAGTGTAAATTTAGATACTAGAAGTGTTGAAATTGATGGTAAAAAAGTACATTTAACCAATAAAGAATATGCTATTTTAGAACTATTAATATTGCGTAGAGGAACAATTTTAACTAAAGAGATGTTCTTAAATCATTTATATAGTAGTCTTGATGAGCCTGAAATGAAGATCATCGATGTATTTATCTGTAAATTGCGTAAGAAATTAAGCGATGCTGCTGGTGGTAAAGACTATATAGATACCGTTTGGGGACGTGGTTATATGCTAAAAGAGTATGATGAGAATGGACATAAGGAAGCTTTAGCCCAAGGAGCATAGTGTCTTTTCATTTAGAAATAGGTGTTGTTATATGAATACTAAGTCGTCATTGCGAGCAGCTGTAGGCTGCGTGGCAATCTCATGAAGTAGTATAAAACTCCTGAGATTGCGGCATAAATGCTACGCATCTCCTCGCAATGACAAAAAAACTTTTCATTTACTTAATATATTATGACATTATCTAATTCCGCTCTTGGTAAAAAAAGTACTTATAAAGATACTTATGATCCAACCTTATTATTTAAAATCCCACGCATAGATAATCGTAAAGAATTAGGTCTAATTAATGATAAGCTTCCATTTTTTGGCATAGATATTTGGAATGCTTATGAGCTATCTTGGCTTGATAAAAAAGGTAAGCCTTGTGTTGCGATCTTTACTTTTTTTGTGCCAACAACTTCTTCTCATATTGTAGAATCTAAATCAGTAAAGTTATATCTTAATTCTTTTAATAATTTTGCTGTTGATTCCATCGATGAGTTAAAAAAAATTATTTTGCAGGATTTAAGTAATAATACACATGCTGAAGTAACAGGAGAAATATTTCCTATAAATACAAAAATAGAATTTGGTGAACCAAGCGGCATTAATATTGATGATTTAGATATAGAATGTAGTGATTATGGTCCACCTAATAATAGCTTGATTAAACATGAAGATGTTTTAGTAGAGGAAGAACTTAATTCTAATTTACTAAAATCAAACTGTTTAGTAACAGGGCAACCGGATTGGGGAACAATAATTATAAAATATAAAGGAAAAAAGTTAAAACACGATGCACTTCTAAAATATTTAATATCTTTTAGAAATTGTAATGAATTTGCCGAACAATGTGCAGAGCGTATTTTTACTGATATCAAAAATGCTATAAATCCTGAATTTCTTTCTATATATATAATATACACAAGACGAGGTGGAATTGATATTTGCCCATATCGTTCTACTGATTCAAACTATACTCTACCGAGTTCTAAAAGACTAATTAGGCAGTGATATAATAGTACCGGACAGTTTTTATTCTATGTCATTCCCGCTTCTGCGGGAAAGCATTGCCCGTATGGATCGAAAAGTGTCCTAAGGTAGTCATCCCGTGGCGGCATTGTTGCGTGGATACCAAATCGTCTGAGCTACGCGACTGCAAGGAGCGTGGCAATCCAGAAAAAAATAATAAAAAATGTTATAAAGTTAGCATTTTTCACTGGATTGCGTACGTACAATTACTTCGTAATTTCCTCGCAATGACGACTCTCAATCCATGCAACAAAGCCTACTGTGGCTTAGGAACTAGATCCAGAAAATAATAAAAAATACTAATTTTATTAGTATTTTTAACTGGCTCTAGTTCATAAATCACGGGATGACAATTGGGAAACCGATCTATGAGGGCAAGCCTTAAGCGGGAATGACATAGAATAATATACCAATGATACCGGGTAATTACTTCCAAATTCGCTTGTATCGACCTTTATGGAATGCTATACTTTATCCATTAAATTCTTAGCTATGTCAGTTTCTGAGAGATTATTATTTTTGGTTGAGTGAAAATATTCTGAAACAAGTTTAACGACTTCATCAGAAAATTCATCTTGTAATTCTTTACTTGCTAATAATTTTTGGCTTTCAATTAATTTAATAGTTTCAACTTTCTTATGCTCTAAAAATTCTTCAATTTCTTTAGTTTTTTCTTGAACTATTTTTTCTGTGATTTCGTTATTTTCTTTTGTCATTTGAAGTTGCAAAGCTTCTAAATTTTTTATTTGCTCTTCAGTTTGTTCAAATAATAATTTTGCATCATCTTTTAATTTTTCAGCTTTTAGAACTCTCTCTTGTACTTCTAAAACTTTCGTATCCAAAGATTTTAAAATTGCTTTTTTTGCTGGTCTATAAATTAAATACACAAAAATTATAAAACTAATAGCAAGCCAAAAGCTTTCATCTAGAAAATGCATTATTATTGTATTTTTATATTTTTTAGTAAATTTATATCTGCTTTAGTGCCAGTGATTTTTTCGATAATACTAGCAGCAAGTATTATAGTCGCATCTACTTTACTAGTTCTAAATTTTTCTGCAACTAATTTTATATCTTTAATATTTTGATTTATCAGCTTTCGTAGGTTTTGTTCTAAATTAGTTTTTTTAATCAAAAATTCTGCCTCTAAAGAATCTATTTTTTCTTTTTTTAACCTATCTATTTCAGTACTTATTCTTGTTATTTCTTCATTATAGTATTTATTTAACTTTTCGATTTCTAAAGCTAATTCATCGGCTTTTGCAATATTATCTTGAATATTGGATTGTCTATTATTTAAAACTCTTTCAATTTTAGGAACTATAAATTTGTAGACAAAAATATATAATAAGCTAAAAGTAACTATTAGCCAAAAAATTTGTGAATAATATGTATTAATATCAAATTGAGGCATATTATTTAAAAGCAAATTTTAGGAAAAGATAAGTAGCATTGCGATTACAAAAGAAAACAGCCCCATTGCTTCAGCAAGACCTGCACCAATAAGTGCCATTCTCTGAAGCTGTTCGGTAGCTGAAGGATTTCTAGCTATTGAATTAAGTAGTGAACTAAATATATTACTGACGCCTAAAGCTGCACCAAGCATTCCAATAGCCATACAACCAACACCGATGAACTTTAAAGAAACCATATCCATAAAAAAACTCAACTTTAATTAATTAAAAAACTCTAGTGTAAATTAACTGCATCATTAAGATATACACAAGATAAAATAGTAAAAATATAAGCCTGAAGAATTGCAACAAAGATTTCAAACCCAATTAATATAACCATAAGAGGTATTGGTAGAAATTTCAAGTAAATCATCAATGTTACAACAAAGCTAGCAATTACTTTTAATAAAATATGACCTGCCATCATATTTGCCGCAAGCCTTAAGGATAAACTAGCCGGTCTTGCTAGATATGTAAATAATTCAATTATGATCATTAGTGGGGCAAGCCATAGAGGCGTACCGTGGGGCAAGAAAAGTGATAAGAAACGCATACCGTGCTTTACAAAGCCAACTATAGTCACCATTAAAAATACTAGAATTGCTAAAGCGAAAGTAATAATGATATGGCTGGTAATAGTAAACCCGTAAGGTATCATGCCAAATAAATTACAAAATAAAATAAAAACAAATAGAGTGAAAATTACAGGAACAAACTTGCGTCCTTTACTGCCTACATTCTGATTTAGCATATCAGTTACAAGGTTATAGATTATTTCGCCACTTATTTGTAACCTTGATGGTACTAACCTAGGATTTGAAAAAGCCAAGTAAAAATAAGTTAAAGCTAAAACACTAGCAAGTAGCATATAGGCAGCTGAATTAGTAAAGCTAATATCGAAATCCATAACTTTAATTTCTATCAGCTTTTTTATATCAAATTGTACTAAAGGATTATGAAGCATTTTGTTATTTCTTACTGATTAGCCTTTGCCTGACTATATTAAATCCTGCTATAATTCCGATTATAGTAAATATAATAATAAATAAAGGTTTAGAATGAAAGAATTTATCAGTTAATAAACCAATAACAAACCCTACCATTGTTCCCGAAACTAAGTCTATAGCTATAGTAAACGGACTTATTTCCTGTTGCAAGTTAGAATTAGGAGTTTTATCAATTTTTAACTGATTAATTCTTGTCTTAATATCTTTTAATTTATCATTATCCACTATAAATCTATTTTATTTTTTGATTCTTCTATGGCTTTATCTATTGCTGCTGAAATACTGTTTATGCTATAATTCTCAGTTTGTACTCCGTTAACAAAGAAAGAAGGAGTTCCTATAAATTTTGGTGCTTTTGTTATAAAATTAGTATTAGCAATTAAGGTTTCAGTAATTTTATCATCGCTCAAACATTTTTTATATTCTTCTGGAGTAACGCCGCCAAGCTGACCTATATCAGTTAATAACTCTCTATATTTATTGCTAACTGACCATTTATCTTGCTGCTTTAACATAATATCATGAAACAGCATAAAGCTATTTATATCACCTTTGCAACGTGCTAAAATAGAAGCATCTAAATCTTGTTTAGTAGCAATAAATTCTCTAGTAACATATGCTATTTTATTAGTATCTATATATTTTTGCTTAAGTTCAGGAAAAATTGTAGAGTGATAATAAGCACAATGTGGGCAAGTAGGAGAGAAATATTCAACTACAACTATTTTAGAGTCTTTATTCCCAAGAACCATATCATTTTCATCTATCTTAAAAGTAACCTTAAAAGTTTTTACTTCAGGCTTTTGCTCTATTTGTTCTTGCACAGCCGGAGTTATTGTTTCGGTTGTTTGATTGTTGTTTTCATCTGAAGTTGAAACATGAGCTGGAGTTATGGATTCAGATGATTCTTGCTCTACTACTTTCTCTTCTGAGCAACCACTCAAAAGCAATAGAAATATTAACGTAATAAAACTATTTCGCATAATTTAACCCTTTATAATATTGATTTAACAATACAATAAGGTTTTATTTACTTTATTTCAATAGTAAATAAATTTGCTATATAAAATTATCTGCTTTATCATTTAAGCAAAATGTGTTATGCTAGACAGGATAATAGTCTAACATTGGATTCTTAAGCACTAAGAATTACTACGGAGGAATTAATAATGGTAAATATAGCACAATCCGAAGACAAAACAGAACAACAAAAATCTGAGTTTAAAATAGGACAAAGAATTGTTTATCCTGCACATGGAGTAGGTGAAATTACAAATATAGAGAACCATACTATCGCAGGTACTGAGATAAAGGTATATGTAATCTCTTTCCCTCAAGATAAAATGACTCTAAAAGTACCAGTTAGTAGAGCTACAGTTGTAGGACTTAGAGCAGTTGCGAGCAAAAAAGATCTAGATTTAATATATTCTACCCTTCAAGGCAAGCCAAAACAGGGTAATAGAATGTGGAGTAGAAGAGCTCAAGAATATGAAGGAAAGATTAATTCAGGTAATATTGTGGCAGTTGCTGAGGTATTACGTGACTTACATAAAAATGTCGATAATGACCGTTCTTATAGTGAAAGAACTCTTTATGAAGCAGCTCTAAATAGACTTGCAGGTGAACTTGCTATTCTTGAGAACATAGATTCATCTGAAGCTATTAACAAGTTAGTGGAAGTATTACGCGAAAAATTGGTGGCATAGTATACCTTTGATACTTCAAGATTTGGTAAGTCAAATTTTGGGATTCGTCTTTGCTCACGTATTAATATACGCCTAGCTTGACTCACCACTTATTTGACTACCAACTTTTGAAGTATCTGCGGTATATTCGATAAAATTGGCGTCGTCGTTTTATAAGTACTGCGGTACTCATGCCTTAAGTAACGGTTTCATTCCTCGTTTTATAAACGATAGTACCGGATAGTTATTTCGAATGACATAGTAGCCATATAATAACATTAATTTTTCCTCGCAATGACGAAAAAACAATCTGATCTCGATTTGTGTAAGAAAAGCTTTTCAAAGAGTAGCTATTTCAAACAATCATTATCTATTCTTGCAAATGTTAAATAATCAAGTCATATTAAATAGTGAAGAAGAAACAAAAAATTTTGCTAGAGCTTTTGCTGCAACCTTAAAGCCTAATAATATTGTGTTATTAAATGGTGATCTTGGAGTAGGTAAAACATTTTTTTGTCGTGAAATTATTAAACATTTCTGTAGTGAAAACACCTCAATTATAAGCCCAACCTTTAACTTATTACAAACATATAAAGCACCTCATTTTACTATCTATCATTATGATCTTTATCGCCTAAAATCACCTGAAGAAATTTATGAATTAGGGCTTGAAGAGGCATTAAGCGGTAATTTAACCTTAATAGAATGGTCTAAAATTATTAAACACCTCCTACCTATGCCTTTAATTGAAGTAAATCTAGAACTATTAGATGATAATAAACGTTTATGTAATATATACCTTTGATACTTCAAGATTTGATACATCAAATTTCGAGATCCGTAGTAGCCACGTACTTCTGTACACTGTGCAGGCTTACCGCTTATTTGACTTCTAGCTTTTGAAGTATTGCAGTATGATCATTTATACGGTATCAAATTTTATTTATTTCTTACAATTTATTCAGATGTAGGTGACCTTATATGTCATTCTTAGCAACGGTGCAGTAGTGTCCGGAAAAATTGGAGTATTATTAAAACCGTCATTGCGAGCGGTCGTAGACCGCGTGGCAATCCAGAAAAATAGTAAAAAATAACTAATTTTAGCATTTTTTACTGGATTGCTTCGTCAATTACTTCGTAATTTCCTCGCAATGACGACTCTCAATCCACGCAACAATGCCACGCGGGAATGACATAGAATAAAAACTGTCCGGTACTATTGGCTTGACCAAGGTATCTTATATTACGGACTGTGACTTAAGATCCCGCGATCAAGTCGTGGGATGACATTTTAAGGCTTCTGGCTCTAGTTCATAAATCACGGGATGACAGGGGAAAATGATCTATGCTGGCAATATTTTCTCGCAATGATGATTTTAATAATATTACAATTTTATCCGGACACTATCGTACTTCTGCGGGAATGTCATTGTAAGTATTTTTCGATTCGTACAACAAAAACAGGTGCTGCATGACAAAGGTAAGTATACTAGCCTTTCATTACAGCGGCTACTTCATCGGCGAAGTTTTTTTCTTCCTGCTCTATACCCTCACCAAGTTCATATCTGATAAATTTAGTAATTTGAATTTCTGCACCAAGTTCTTTAGAAGCATTTTTGATTACTTCAGCAACAGTTAGTTTATTATCAAATAAGAAATTTTGCTGTAATAGCACAACTTCAGCAAAGAATTTACGAATTCTGCCTTCTACCATTTTTTCGATAATATTGTCAGGCTTACCTTCTTCTTTTGACTTCTCAAAGAATACTTTTCTCTCACGTTCTACAAGGGCTTGATCTAAACCAGAATCATCTATACTTTGTGGATTATTTCCTGCCACGTGAACAGCGATTTGCTTAGCTAAAGCTTCTAGTTTTGCCGTATCTTTTGCACTTGATTGTAGACCTACCAATACAGAAATTTTACCTAAGTTTGGTGCAACTTCATTATGTACATAAGAGCCAATCGCTCCTTCAGATACTTTTAGTACTTCCATGCGGCGTAGTGTTAAGTTTTCACCTATTGTAGCAATATTTTCTACAACGTCTTCTTCTACTGATTTGCCGTTTGGCATTTTAGCTGCTTTTAGTTCTTCTACATCTTTAACATTTATTGCAAGGTTAGCAATATTTATAACTAGATCTTGGAACTGCTCATTTCTTGCGACAAAATCGGTTTCAGAATTTATTTCAACGACAACTCCAGTTAATCCATCAACTTTAGCAGCTGTTAAACCTTCAGCAGCAACGCGTCCGGCTTTCTTTGCAGCAGTAGCAAGACCTTTTTTACGCAAAAAGTCAACAGCTTCTTCAAGATTGCCTTTAGTCTCGATTAAGGCTTTTTTACAATCCATCATTCCAGCACCAGTTTTTTCTCTGAGCTCTCTAACGTCACTAGCACTTATATTTACTTCACTCATACTTTATCTATCTCCATTTAATTATGCATTTTAAAAAGATGTCTAATTTTTGTCTTCATCAGCATCACTTAATGCTTGCTCAAATTCTGTATTTGCTTCTTCATTGATATTTTTTGTTTTAGAGAACTTTTTAGCTTGTTTCAATTTAGAAACATTTTTAGGAGCTAAATTTTTATCGCCATGTTCTTGGATGCTGCCTAAATCGACTCCTGATGCTTTCATTGATTCTTCTAAACCTTGTAGTGCAGCATCAGCAAATAAACTACAATAAAACCTAATTGATCTTATTGCGTCATCATTACCTGGAATTGGATAATCTATATGATCAGGGTTAGAATTAGTATCTACAACAGCCACGATAGGTATATCAAGTCTTACAGCTTCGCTAATCGCAATATGTTCTTTATTAGTGTCGATAATTACTATTAAATCTGGCTTAGAATGTAGTTCTCTAATTCCAGCAAGTGATAGAAGTAATTTATCTTTCTTGCGGTTCATATCAAGTATTTCTTTCTTAGTATAACCGATGCAAGCTTCTTCATTTTCTAAAGTTTGTTCTAATTTATTTAATTTCTCTATAGAACCTGAAATAGTTTTCCAGTTAGTTAGCATTCCGCCAAGCCATCTATGATTTACATAGTATTGTCCGCATTTTTCAGCATATTCTGCTATAATATCGCTTGCTTGTATTTTTGTACTTACAAATAATACTTTGCCATCATTTTTTACAGTTTCATATATTGCATTTAAAGCAACATTCATTAAAGCTGCTGTTTGTCTTAAATCAATTATATGTACCTCATCACGCTCACCATATATATAAGGTGCCATTTTAGGATTCCAACGTGAAGTCTTATGACCAAAATGCACGCCGGCATCTAATAAATCTTTAACATTAACTGGTGGTATTTTTGACATTTATTTCTCCTGATTATTGTTAGTTTATACCTCCGTAAAATTATTTTGTCATCCCGCGTGCTTGTAGCGGGATCTTGTATCACAGGCTATGTCCTAAGATCCCGCTACAAGCACGCGGGATGACATGCATGAACTAACATTTATCTTACGTGTGAATTTGCTTAAAAATATAAGCCTACAAATTATATACTTATATTCCGTAATTTACAAGTCCTTATTCTTTCCTCCATATAGTAGTGCCGTTTGGCTTATCTTCTAAAATTATTTTTTCATTTAATAATTTGTTACGAATTTGATCAGCTAATCCCCAATTTTTTTGCTTTTTTGCTTCTAAGCGTTCATTAATAAGATTATTTATATAATTTTCGTCTACATTTTTATTAAACCATTCATGTGGTGTTTCGTTCATTAATCCAATAAAATTAGCACAAGCAATAAGATTAGAGGCATTAAATTGCTTTTCTTCTTCGGTATTAGCTGTAAAAATGGCTTTGGCATAGTCGTTAATTATTTTAATAGCAAGCGGACTATTCATATCGTCAAGCAAGCTTTGCATAAAGTCGTTAGGCAGAGTATCTATTTTTTGTATATTTATATTTTGAATAGCTCTATACCAATAATCTAGAGTTTTTTTAGCATCCTCTATAGCCTTGTCGTTATAATCAAGAGGACGTCTATAATGGGCGGTTAATAAAAATAATCTTACTATTTCGCCTTTAATTTGTTTATCCATTAAATCCCTGACAGTAATAAAATTACCAAGAGATTTACTCATTTTTTCGCCGTTAACTGTTAAAAAGCCATTGTGAACCCAGTATTTTGCATAAGTGGAGTTCGAAAAAGCACATTTACTTTGTGCAATCTCGTTAGTATGATGTGGAAATATTAAATCAGCACCGCCGCCATGAATATCAAAATTTTTGCCTAAATATTTATAGCTCATTGCTGAACATTCAATATGCCAGCCGGGACGTCCTAGTCCCCATGGGCTTTTGAAGTTCATACGTACATCTTCATCTGGTTTTGCTGGTTTCCATAAAACAAAATCCTGTGGATGCTTTTTAGTTTTGCTATTTTCTACCCGTACACTCTCAAACATATCTTCTAATTTTTGGTTAGATAGTTCTGTATAATTAGGAGCTAATAAAACATCAAAATAAACATGATCATCTGCAATATATGCATGCCCAGATTTAATTAGCTTTTCTATTATTTCGATCATTACATCAATATGCTGCGTAGCCTTTGGTTCTATAGTAGGTGGTAAACAAAATAGATATTTCATATTCGTATGAAATTCTTTTGTAACTTTGTCTGTTAACTCGTTAATGCTAATACCTAAGTTTGCTGCTCTCTCAATTATCTTATCATCTACATCGGTAATATTCCGTACATATTTTACAGATTTAGCCTCAAATATATCTACAAGTATGCGATAAAGTAAGTCATATACCACTACCGATCTACTATTGCCAATATGTGGGTTATCATAAACAGTCGGACCGCATACATACATTTTTACATTAGTCTGATCTTCAGGTTCAAATAGTTCTTTGTTTTGGGTGAGGGTGTTAAATAAGTATATTTGCATAAGGTTTGGTTTATTTACAAAAAGTTAGATTTCCTCATATTATGAGGCTTTTTAGCCATAGTATAATTAAAAAATCCAATAGTTAATAGAAATTAATAATTTCTATTGACTCTAATTAACAAAAATTATATATTGCCACTCGTTTAAGTTAATATTAATGAGATAAATCTAATGAGTTTGAGATATAAGCTAAAATCTACATTGTTAAAATACTCTTTCGTTGTTGCCATATCAATAAATTTATTGGCAATTAATTCAGGAATATTATTGCTTACTTTAAATAATAAAGCAGAAGCTGCACCACCGCCGCCGCCACCTCCACCACCGCCGCCGCCACCAAAAACACCACCTGTTGATCCTAAATCAGCAGCAAAAGATATTAATGCTGAATTAGGTGCAACATTTGATCCTTATGATACACTTAAAAAAAATAGGAAAAAAATAAAAAATAAAAAAGATAATTCTGATTTAGAAGCCTTTTTAAATTTGAATGTAATAACACAGATGTCTAAGCTATTTTCTATTGTTCTTACTCAACACACTGATAATGATGAATTACGTACAAGGTTTTTTAAAGATATTGTAAGGAATAATAAATTGTCTCCTACAGAAAAATTTAATTTGGCAAACCAAATTGCGGCTAATAATGGAATATATGAGAAAGATGATAAAGGTAACATTATAATTGATAATACAAACTTAAATAATAATATAATAGGTTCTACATCTTATATTTCTAATTTTAATCCAAATTATAGATATATAATTTTGTATAGTACGCCAACAGAGATTTTAGAAAAAGATCTCACCTCTGAAATTATCGATATTGCTAAAGGTTTTGAAAAAGATTCTAAAGGAAATTCTTATAGGAAGTTTGATGCAACAAAACTTAAGCAATTAGAACAAGAAAGAGTTTATAGTTTAATAAAATCAGAAGCTGAATCACTAATAAAATCAGCTTATGGTAATAATATAGATTATATTGACTATTATGATAATAATATAAGTAATAATAGTTATGAAAAATATTTTACAAAATATGAAAAAGACGTAATAACTAACGCTTTAGGTCATAAACGTGCCTATGAAGAAAAAAAAGAAGTATATAAAATTGAGGTAGATAAACTAGATAGATCGATCTTAAGTGAAGAAGAATATATTAAAAAGTGTGAAGAAATACTTGAAAAAATTGGAGAAAGTAGTTGGGCCACTTATCAAGTTTCTAAACCTGGTAGTAGCAGTAAAATAAGCTATGAAGAGTACGAAAAACTAGTGACAAATGAAGCAAAAAAACGAGCCGTAATCGCAAAATTTTTAATAGAAGATAATAATAAAATAAACGGAAAAAGACTAAAAATAGTAAAGGAAGATGGTTCTAAAGAATATGTAGATAATGCAGAATTTAATTTAATAATGGCTGAAAATAATTGGGATTTTACACCGGCAAATATACCACTTTCTCAAGTAATGAGGGCTGCAAGTAATTTATCTGAAAATGAAAGAATAAAAAAATTATTAGCTCGAATTGAATTTTTAGAAAATAATACTAATAACCTAGATATAATTAATGAGCTTGAAGATGCAAAAAGACAATTAGATGAATTAAAAAGTAAAAAAATTACTGGATTATTTGCTTTAAATAATAATGGTGAAAATGCATCAATATCTTTTGATCAAAATTTGATAGATATACTTAAAATTTTAAAAGAGGTCCCAGATTTTGTTAGTATAATAAGAGCACATCCCGATTTGTTTCCAACTATATTTAATGATCCTGATACTCTAGCATTTTTAGAGAAATGTTCACCAGAAGATTATGAGAATATAATAATAGAGTTAAGTTTATTAGATTCAAAATCTCAAGACCTAGAATCTTTAATTGTAAAAAAGCAAATATCTGAAGAAGTTACTTTGCATAATCAAGTAGCTTCTATTACTAATAAACCTATTCATATGGGTATTCATGGTAGATTGTTGTTGCCTACTGCTGCGATTACTGGCGGTGATGAAGAGGACGCAATAAATAGAGGAGTATGGATCAGTGGTTTATATGGAGTAAGCAATCAAAAAGCATGGAGAAGCATACCGAAATATCAAGGACACACTAGCGGTGTAACTATCGGTATGGACACAGAGCTTAGTAATAGCTCTGACGTAATAGGTATAGCTTATTCAAGAATTGAGTCGCATTTTAAATATAATAAGAAGTTTGCTAAGACCGCACTTAATGGGCATTTACTTAGTATTTATGGTTTAAAAGAATTACCGAAAAATTTTTCATTGCAAGCTATAGCATCTGTTGGTCATAATTATATTAAAAATAAAGCTACAACTGCTAATAATATTATTGGTAAATATCAAAATAATAACTTTAATTTTGAAGCATTATTAAATTATAAATATCGTACAAATTATAATTTATACTTAATACCAAATATTGGATTAAAATACGATTATTCAAGAAGTAGTGGTTATAAAGGAAATAATTTTGTACAAAAATTAATGATTCAAAAGAAGTCAAATCGACTATTAACAACTAGTTTAGGCGGTAAGATAGAATTTAAATCGATAAAGGTTTTAAATGATATAACGCTGGTGCCGAGCTTGTATGGGAGTATAGAAAATCATTTTTATAATAAAGATACAAAAGTTAATGCTAAGGCAATTTTAAATAATCAAATAATAGAAGAGAAGATTATTATATCAAAACAGCCTAAATTTGCTTATAATATTGGAGGTAATGTTCTTTTGACGAAGAAGAATATAAATGTAATATTTGAGTATAATCATTACACCCATAAAAAATATAAAAGCCATCAAGGGTTAGTGAAGTTAAAAGTTAATTTGTAGAACAAAATAGATAAAGAGATAAGGCTTTATTCTCTTTATCTATTTGAATTTAAGTAAGTAATATTAGTAATTACTTCTTGACAGTATACAAGTATTACTTTATATTTTTTATCTATTATATAAGTTAAAGTTTGATAGGTTAAGCTTATGTCTCGTAAATGTGAACTCACTGGAGTGGGTGTTTTATATGGCAATAATGTATCGCATTCACAGCGTAAAACTAGAAGGCGTTTTGAGCCTAATTTAAGATCGGTTAAGTTTATAAGTGATATAACAACCGCAGAATATAGATTATCAGTTAGTGCTAGATGTATAAGTTCAGTTGAAAAAGCTGGCGGTTTTGATGCGTATATGTTAAAAGCTAATAATGATGCTTTATCCACTACAGCTAAAGCTATTAAGAAAAAAATAATTCAGACTAAGGTGGCAAAATCATTATGAAAAATGGGATACATCCAGACTATAAAAAGTTTTTAATTAAAGTTGGAAGTGATGTTTTTGAAACAATGTCAACTCATCCTGCAGGTGAGATTTTAATGGATGTTGATTTTAGAAAACACCCAGCATGGAATAAAGATATTGGAAATGTAGTAAATCAGTCTAACAAAAGCGTTAGTGATTTTAATAAAAGATTTTCCGGTCTTTCTTTCGGTAGTCAAAAAAAGGAAGCTAGTTAATTTCTATAATCGGGTGTAGGCATTTCCGCATAGATCAAGAACGTTTCCAGTGTGTCATCACGTTGGCGGCTTTTTTGTGTGGATCGAGAGTCGTCATTGCGAGTGAATGAAATGAGCATGGCAATCCAGAAAATAATAAAAAATACTAATTTTATTAGTATTTTTAATTGGATCCCGTGAATAAATCACGGGATGACAGGGGGAGAATGATCCACGTAACACACATTACTATGGGGTAAAAACTTACTCTAATCATTTATGTCGCTAATCTTTGTTTATAATATTAATAAACAAAGTCATCAAATTTCTTTATTGCGGGGTGGAGCAGCTCGGTAGCTCGTCAGGCTCATAACCTGAAGGTCGTTGGTTCAAATCCAGCCCCCGCTACCATATATTTTATTTTAATTTTTTTATTGTTGCCTTGTAAATGAAGTTCTCGTGTGGATCGAGAGTCGTCATTGCGAGCGAACTTAAGTAGAGGGCGGCATCTCATGAAGTAATACAACATTCTTAAGATTGCTTCGTCGAAACTTACAGTTTCTTCTCGCAATGACGAAAAAACTGATCCACGAGGGTAATTTTGCTACAGGATGACACAGGACGTATAATATACAGGTTACAAAATTATGACTGATGAAAAAGTAATTAATAAAAAATTAGTAGGTGATAATAAGCTTTTTCGTCATCAAGCTAAATTTGTAGCTGGTGCTATGGATATAAAGCAACTTCCTAATTTTGCATTACCGCAAATTGCTTTTGTTGGTAAATCAAATGTCGGCAAATCAAGTCTAATAAATACTATATGTAATAACAAAAAACTTGCTAAAGTTTCTAATACCCCAGGGCGTACTAGGCAGATTAATTTCTTTAATCTTGTAGATAAACTTATAATAGTTGACCTACCAGGTTATGGTTTTGCAGAAGTTCCAAATCAAGTTAAAGATCAGTGGGAAATATTAATTAATCATTACTTACGCAAGAGTGATAATCTAAAATTAGTTAACTTATTGATAGATTCAAGAAGGGGAATTAAAGAGAACGATAAAAAAGTAGCGGAGTTATTACTTGCAAATAAGCGAGATTTCCAAATTATTTTTACAAAATCCGATAAAGTTACGGATCGTAAAAACCTTAACCTAGAAGCACAGAATTTTCTTGCAACTTTAAACTACTCATATAATCTTATTTATGTAAGTAGTAGGAGTAAAGAAGGTGCAAGAGAACTTAAAACTAGTTTGGCAAAATGCATCAAACTTGAAAAGTAAAGAAATAGATAATATTTCTGAATTAGGCGACATTACTATAATTAGGGATATAATCACATGTAGTAACGAGCTTAGAAATCAAGCGATAGTTCTAAAGTTACCAATCAATATTATTAACTATGTTTGCAAATAAAAATATAAATTTATATTAATAATTTTTAAGTTTATGTTTATTATTGAATAAAAAATATAAAAGAGGAAAAGTATATGGCAGGAACATTAGCAACCGATCTTTTATTCGTAGGGCTAACTAGACCACCCATGATATTTGGTGTGAGTATTAAATTTGCAGCATTAAATATGATCATGACTATGATAGTATTTATTTGGAATAACGGCATTATGATTTTATTCATCGCAGCAGGTCTACATTTAATAGCCTATATTATATGCTTTAAAGAGCCACGATTTATAGAGTTGTATATGAATAAAATGTCAAGGACTAGCCAATGTCCTAATAAATTTTATTATGGGGCAAATTCATACGGAATTTGAATTTGATATCATTCCTATTAGGGATTAGCCTATTGTGTGGATTATATGTCATTCCCGCTTAAGGCTTTGCCCGCGTGGATCGATTTTTCCCCTGTCATCCCGTGATTTATTCACGGGATCCAGTTAAAAATACTAATAAAATTAGTATTTTTTATTATTTTCTGGATACCGTGGACAAGCCACGGCATGACTACCTTAGGGTGCTTTTCGATCCAGGCGGGCAAAGCCTTAAGCGGGAATGACATTATAAGAACCAAAAATCAAAATAGTTAAGTTGAGTTACACAATGAAGTTATTTAGAACTAGAGCAGCTAATGAATTAAGAGCTAAACAAGATAGACCTACTTCGCATTTTATCCCTTATAAATGTCATTGGGATAGTAATACCATTTTAACTAAAGATAATTCGCTTCTACAAGTTATTAAAATAAATGGCTTTTCTTTTGAAACAGCCGATGATGAAGATTTAGATATTAAAAAGAATATAAGGAATGCCTTACTTAAAAACATGGCTTCAGGAAATATTGTTGTATATTTCCATACTATCAGAAGACGTAAAGCAGTAATATTTGACGATACTGAATTTACTTATGATCCTACTGTAAAAGTACCAAACGATTTTATTACGTATCTTGGAGCAGAATGGCGTAAAAAACACGCAGGTGCTAGATCGTTTTTTAATGAATTATATGTCAGTATTTTATACAAACCTGATACTGGTGGTGCAGCTATAGTTGAGTATTTTTTAAAGAAGCTTAGACAAAAATCTAATAAAAATGTTTGGGAAAATGACATGAAAGAGATGAAAGAAAATCTCCAAGAAATGTCAAACAGAATAGTTAATACATTTAGAAGTTATGGAGCTAGGATTCTTGGAGTTCGTAAAACTCCTACAGGTAATTATTGTGAAATGTTAGAATTTCTTTCATCTTTAGTTAATTGTGGCGACTCGCCAGGTCCAGTAGCATTGCCACGTAGTACTATAGATGAATATTTACCAACACATCGCTTGTTTTTTGATTCACGTACTATTGAGGCAAGAAGTTCGATTGGAACTAAATATGCTGGAATAATAAGTATTCTTGAATATGGATCTAATACTTCGGCAGGGATTTTTGATGGATTTTTGCAAATGCCTTTTGAGTTCGTAATGACTCAGAGTTTTATATTTGCTAACAGAACTGTAGCAATTGGTAAAATGCAATTACAGCAAAATAGAATGATACAAGCAGGTGATAAAGCTACTTCACAAATTGCTGAAATATCAACAGCACTTGATATGGCAACTAGTGGTGATATTGGCTTTGGAGAACATCATCTATCACTTTTATGTTCTGCAAATAGTATTAAAGCTTTAGAAGATATATTATCAATGGCATCTGTTGAGCTTTCTAACTCAGGAATTCAGCCTGTTAGAGAAAAAATTAATATGGAGCCTAGCTATTGGGGACAGTTGCCGGGAAATATGGAGTATATAGTTCGTACATCCACCATAAATACCCTTAATATGGCTAGTTTTGCCTCTCAACATAACTACCCTATTGGAAAGGTGAGAGATAACCATTGGGGCGAATATGTCACAGTGCTAGATACAACTTCAGGTACTCCGTTCTATTTTAATTTCCATGTAAGAGATGTTGGGCATACTTTAATCATAGGTCCGACTGGTGCCGGTAAAACTGTTCTTATGAATTTCTTATGTGCTGAAGCACAAAAATTCAAACCACGTATGTTCTTTTTTGATAAAGATCGTGGTGCTGAAATATTTATCAGAGCTTTAAACGGTGTTTATACAGTTATAGATCCAGGTTTAAAATGTAACTTTAACCCATTGCAGCTTGAAGATACTAGTGAAAATAGAACGTTTATTCTAGAGTGGTTAAGGGTGCTTGTAACTTCTAATGGTGAGAGTATAACAGCACAAGATAATAAAATATTATCGCAAGCAGTGAGTGGTAATTTTAGACTAGAAAAAAAAGATAGGCGGCTTAGTAATGTAGTAGCGTTTCTTGGAATCGATACACCAGATAGTCTAGCAAGTAGAATTGCGATGTGGGTTGGAAATGGTTCTCACGCTAAAGTATTTGATAATGAAGTAGATGATATTGATTTGCAAAAAGCTAGAGTGTTTGGCTTTGATATGACTGAATTACTTAAAGACCCAATAACCCTTGCTCCGGTATTGTTGTATATTTTCCATCGCATAAATATTTCTTTGGATGGGCAAAAAACTATGATAGTACTTGATGAGGCTTGGGCTTTAATAGATAATCCAGTATTTGCTCCTAAAATCAAAGATTGGTTAAAAGTGTTGAGAAAACTAAATGCTTTTGTTATATTTGCTACTCAAAGCGTAGAAGATGCAGCAAAAAGTAGAATTAGTAATACGTTAATTCAGCAGACGGCTACGCAAATTTTCCTACCTAACCTTAAAGCTACCGATATTTATCGTAGTGCTTTTATGTTAAGTCAGAGAGAATATATTTTGATTAAAACTACCGACCCTACGACGCGTTACTTTTTGGTAAAACAAGGAGTAGACGCAGTAGTTGCTAAAGTGAATTTAGACGGTATGAATAATATAATTAGTGTTTTATCGGGTAGAGTGGAAACTGTTATACTACTCGATCAAATTAGGGAAAAATACGGGAATGATCCGGAAAAATGGTTGCCTATATTCTATGAAGCAGTTAAGACATTGTAGATTTAATGGATTATGGTTACTGGTTGTTGTAAGCCTAAAAAATCGTCTGAGCTACGCGACTGCAAGGAGCGTGGTAATCCAAAAAAATAATAAAAAATGCTATAAGTTAGCATTTTTTACTGCATTGCTTCGTCAAAATTTTCAATTTTTCCTCGCAATGACGTTTATCACACACGAGGCAAGTAGCTAGTCATGAAATTATTTCCTCGTACTTTACTTAAAATTTTAGTAGTCAGTTTTATCCTCAATTTTGGGGTTACAAGCAAGTCATATGCCGATGATACCCTTGATACTATTGTTAATACACTACAGAATTTAACTTGTGAAACACAAGGAGTCGGTGACTTATTACGTACCGAATTTTCTCAAACTTGCATTGTCGCTCCCTTTTTTACTTTTGCTATAATGAATCTTGTATCTCCTGTTTTATACATGAATACATTCTTAAAGCTTAGAATAAATGACAATGAATTATTTGGTACAAAATTTCCGGGAGGGCAATGTACGCGTGAAAACAGAGCTGACCCTGACCCTAAAAAACTTGAATTAACTTTTGGTTTATGTAGTAATGCAAAACTTACAGTAGTTAGAGCAAAAGCAGTTGTAGAATCAGCACTTGCTATTGCTAAAGCTGTATTAACCGGTACTGATCCATGGGATGATATAAAGGAAGCTTGGAAAAATAAGAAAGAAGATTATTATAATATATATACCCAAAAGCCTGAAGATAGCGGTACAATGTGGGATATGGGGGTGCCGATTTTTTGGAAAGTTGTTCAAGATAATGATCGTATATGTGTCGGAACATATGGTTTTACAGGTATAGTACCGGTGGGATGTAAATATATAAAAGAGCCATTTCCAAAATCTATGTATAATAGCTTTATGGATGTAAACGATACAGATTTTATTGACGATCCTAATAATAAAGCTGTTGATCCTTTAGCATTGGTTTCTTGTAGTGCAGCAGGTGGGGGGTGCTATCAAAAAGCTTATAACGCTTCAAGAACTGCAGTAGTTATGACTTCTCCGCTCATAGAATGCATAAGACAAATGATTGCAAGGCTATTAATCAGTCAAGATGTATGTAGCTTTGATGATGTAAACTCAGTAGTTAATTCAGCTTCAAGGCAGACTAGTGCTTTATTCCAGTTTCAAGTAGGAATGTATAGAATAGTTACGGCTTTCTTAACTTTATATGTTATGCTTTTTGGTGCTAAAATACTTCTTGCAGGTCAAGTTCCTCCAAAAAATGAGTATATAAACTTTATATTAAAAATAATATTTGTAACTTATTTTTCAATAGGATTGAACATAACGCCAGGTAGTACTTCCCCTTATGACCGTATGGATGGGATGATTCAATGGGCATTTCCTTTCTTGCTTAATGGTATAAACGGATTAGCAAGTTGGGTTATGAATGCTGCACCATCTGGGTTATGCAAATTTAATGGTCCGGATATTTCATATGACAATAGTGTTGCATATATTGCCTTATGGGATGCTTTAGATTGTCGGGTAGCCCATTATTTGGGGCTAGATATGTTATCTACACTATTAGTTGAGAATACTTATAGAAGCCATAATTTTGCAAATTTTGACTTTTTTAGCTTTAGTGCTCCTCCATATATCTACCTACTAATACCCGCTATAATATCTGGTAATATGATGCTAGTATCTCTAGCTCTTGCCTATCCGTTGCTTGTGATCTCAGTGGCTGCCTTTATGGTTAATGCCACTGTTATGTGCATGGTATCTATAGTAATACTTGGTATTTTAGCACCTCTTTTCGTACCGATGTTTTTATTTGATTATACACGAAATTATTTTGATAGCTGGGTTAAGCTAATGATTTCGTTTTTACTTCAGCCTATGGTAGTAGTTACTTTTATGATTACTATGTTTGCGGTTTATGATTTTGGTTTTTACGGAAAATGCCAATATGAAAGTAAATTGATTCATAATAGTGTAGAGGGTGCCTTACAGAGACAAACTTTTAAAAGGGATGTTTTAGTATTTTTTGTTGATAATGATTGGACAAAATATAGTAAAGAAGATGCAGAAAGTTGTCAAAATAGCTTAGGCTATATGTTAAATAATCCGATTTCAACAGCTTTTAACTTTGCCAAAGACAGTGTAGAACAAATAGTTAGTAGTAAACCAAACCAGACTTGCGATCCAAAGGCAGCCGATGCAGATACTAAATGTAATCCAAAACCTGGAGATAGTAGTACAAGTAGTTTCCTCTCTAAATTCCAGTTTTTATCAGGAGTAATTTTAGGTCCGGGAATGTTCTTTGTTTCTCCTAAATTACTTTTTGAGAAGATTAAAGATATTTTACTTGCTCTAGTTACAGCCTGTTTTACCTTATATTTAATGTATAATTTTAGCAGCCAGCTAGCTAATTTTGCAGCAGATATGACGGAAGGGGTAGCTCTTAGCAGCGTTGCCATAAAACCGCAAGCGATATTTAAAGCCGCAATGGCAGGGCTTGCTGCTGCAGGTGCTGCAACCAAAGGTCTTGACCAATTCGCTACCAAAGGTGGTGGCGGTGGTGATTTACTCAGCACTAAAGGTGGAAGAGCCGGTGATTTAGTAAAAGGTAGCGGCGGTGGTGGTGGTAGTGAAGGAGGTGATTCTTTCACATCAGGTGGTCTTAGAGAACCGTCTAGTACGGCTGCAACTCCATCTTCTGCACTAAGTTCTGTTGGTAAAAGTGTAGGCGGCACAGCAACACCAAGTAGTGCTTCTGAAGAAATGCTTGATACTAGCTTTAGCAATAGAAAACCTATAGAAGCACCTGTGTCTCAACCAACGACAGTTTCAACGCAAATTGATACTGCTATTAAAACTGAGCCACCGAAAGTAAGTGCAGCAGAAGTTGTAAGAAGTACTGCAGAAGATAAGCTTGAAGATTTATCAAGTAAGCTTAATGTTACAAAAGAAATTAAAGAAGCTGTGCCTGAATCTCAGAAAGAAGAACAAAAAGAGCCAAGAGTAAAACATACTACTGAGGTGGAACCGGAACTTAATTTAGATGAAAACCTTGGAGTTACACGTACTATCAGAGGGTTTGATAAGGACAGAAAATTTACCGAACAAGAAAGTCACGAATTAAAGATAGGTGAGGCAGGATACGTAAAGCAAGAGATGAGAAATGCTCAAATTCGTGATAGAAGAGCAGCATTTGAGAAAGAAACGGAAGAATTATATCGTAGTGGGGGTGGTAGAGCAAAAGATAAAGCAACCGAGCGAAATGATGGAACGATTGAAAATAGAAGCAAGAAAATAGATAGCGGTTCCGATGAAAATCCATAATATTATAAAAATTATTATTGTCGTTTGTTTGGAAGGTTTTGCTTTAACTAGTTTTGCCGGCTTTGGAGATTCTTGTGCCTCGTTGCCAACTACTACAGATGGGTATTTAGAATCTGATACGGCATATGGTTACATAATTCGTAGTATTGATATGAAAGCACCCGGAGGGAATTGTGATGCAAACAAGCCGGGTATAACTTTTTGCTTTAAGAATAAAGATGGTAGTAGTGACCCTTGTACTATGTATACTTTAAATCAAGGTGATTCTAAAAAAATTAGCGATTTAAGCAAGGATAATAATCCTGATCTTGGTGCAAATCCTATATTAAAAAATATAGTCTTAACAGTGCAAACATGGCAAAATGATATATGTTTGCTTATGCCAACGTCAAGAGGACCAATGCCGGTGGCATGTAAAGCATTAAGTAATACTCCTGCTCCTCCCACTGTTGATCCTGGCTGTAATAATATAGGGCAAAGTTGCTATACTGGAGCAAATTATAGTCAATCATTAATTAACTTTTCCGGTCTTGCTGTCCAGTGTTTAAAAGAAACTCTTGATAAAATATTTTTTGTAGGAAATAGTTGCGGTTCACAAAGTCAAAGTTCTGAAATAACTAATCTTACTGCTTTCCCTACCTTTCAAGGATATTTAAAAAATGCTATTGGTGCTGCTCTGATTCTGTACGTAATGTTTTTTGCATTTAATATGGTGCTTAATAAAGAATATGGCAACCCAGATAAAATAGCCCTTTTTATAATAAAACTTTTATTTGTTACTTATTTTTCTATAGGGCTTGGTCCTCTGAATTTTAATAGCAGTCAGCCAACTCAAGAGAATGGTATGTTAAAATACGGGTTACCTCTCTTAACAGGAATAGCACCGGAATTTGCACAAATTATTTTTAATGCTGCGGGTTCAAAAGGATTATGCGTATTTGATACTTCAAAATACCAAAGTGGGTATCAATTTTATGCTTTATGGGATTCTATAGATTGCCGTATAGGTTATTATCTTGGTTTAGATTTGCTTTATAATATAGATAAAAATGGCATATTGAGCAGTTTTGCAAGAGGTGATGGTGGTAATAGTAGCGGCAGTATACCTATACCAAATCTCGGAACTCCTGATAAAAACAGTCCAAATGCTTTAACTTCAGTAGGGTCTTTAAGGTTTTTTACTGTTATGTTTGGTTTCTTTATGGCAGGAAACGTCATTATTCTTATAAGTGGTTTAGTATTTGCGGTAATATTCCTTTCTATACTTTTATATTTTATCACACATTATTTAGTTTGTATGATTACTATTTATGTGATGACATATGTTTCGCCAATATTTATTCCTATGATGTTATTTAATCGTACAAAGGGTTATTTCGATGGATGGTTGAAAGTATCATTGTCATGTGCATTACAACCAGCTGTAGTAGCAGGCTTTATAGCTTTATTAATTACCATGTATGATTCAGCGATATTTAAAAATTGTGAGTTCTTAAGGTATGATTACGAAAAAAATAATGTAAAATTTAGTACTTTTGAACTAAGGTTGCCAGCTAGTAGTGCAGAGGTGTGTCAAGAAAGCTTTGGATATAAAATGCTAAATTATTATGCTGGTAAAGGTTGGGAAGAACATTTAGTCATACTTTTCCCTATAAAATCAATTGCTAAAGATGTTGTGTCCATTCTTGCTGAGCTGTTGTGCGTTTTGGTATTTTCGGTAATTTTCTATTATTTCTCTAAATCGATAAGTCAATTTGCTGCTGATTTAACTAATGGTCCAAAAATGGATGCGGTAACAGCAAGCCCAACTAAAATTGTTGATTTAGTAAAACAAGGAGCAGCTTTTATTAAGGATGCCGCACAAGCAACGCAAGGTAAACCTCCGGGTGGTGGTGATATGCCAGGCGATGGAGGAAGTAAACGGTCAGAAGGACAAAAAGGTGATGATTCATTTATCTCAAGCGGAGGAAATAGCAGCGGAGATTCACTATCATCGAGTGGAGGTAAATAAGGTAATATGCAAAGTAGCTTAATAAAAATTTTAGGTGTGCTTGCTATAGTAGCAACCCTTGTTTGCTTCGTTTTTGCAGCCCTTGGAATGATAGGAGCAGTAAGCGTTGGTAATGGTTGTTATATGAGGTATGCTCCAGGTGGTAAAGGAGGGTCAGATTCTATAACTAGTACAATTACTCTTAACGCTAATGCTAATTATGTTAATACCTCTACAATGTTACCAGATGGTACTATGCAGCTTACTCCTGATCCTGCTCATTATGGTGAGTGGTTAAATACCCAAGTAGAAGTAAAAGATAAGCAAGCAGTATCATTACAAGTAGTTGGTCAGATTAGTTTATGTCTTGCTTATGTGCCGAAAGATAATTTGCAATTTACTGAAAGTACAAGACCAGGTAAGTCTAATTTAGACGATAATGGCAAGATGATTCCTATTCCTCGTGTTACAGATGTTAATAAACCGCCGCTTTCCTTGATAATGGATGCAAAAAATAATGAGTGGCGTAATATTACTGAAATGTATGCTAATGATAGAATATTAGTTTCGGTGACGCCTAATTATTCTCCTGGGGCAGGTGGGACAGTAGGGGTTACGGATGCTTTTAAAGGCACTAATGTTACGGCTGATTGCTCAGAAAATAAAACTACCTATAGCCCAATTTGTGGAAGATACTCTATTTACTCAGGACCATATGTAAATGCTTGTGAATTAAAGCAAAATTATTGGCAAGGTAATAAAAAGCAAAAATGTCCAAATGGTTGCGTTTGGGGAACGATAGATTGGTGTTACACGGCCCCCTCAGCTTGGTGTACTTATTATTATGTATGCGATTCCTTACCGGCTTGGATAAATAATTATGGAACAATGCCGGAACCTTATAAGGATGATGGCACTTTTACTTTTAGTTGGGCAAGTAATTCTGGGGGTATATTTATTGATTATGCTAATCTTCAATGTTCTAATAATGTTAATATTCCGCCAAACGGCAAATGTCCTGATAGTGTAGATGATCGTAGTCCTAAAGATAAAGATTATATAGGCGGAGCTGGGTGTACTTCAGGTGTATGTAATGGAGGGGAATTTCAATCACAACGAAGATTTTGGTATACGTCAGATGGTAATGGTGGTAAGGGTCCAACAGGCTTAATATGGCAAATAAGTAATACAAGTAACGTAGATTCAACCCTACCTTCCACCTTACAATTTGCTCAATTTGTAACAGCTTCAGATCAGCCTACCGAATATGGTAATGAATATAAAGTAATATATAATATACCATTTAATAGTAATACTGATAAAGGCTATTTACAGTATAGGCTCTGGTGTCCTACTTCTCAGGATGCAAGTAAAAATACTGGTGGTTATGTTATGAACATCAAACAAACTAAATGCTATAGAGAAAATGGCAATAGTTTAACTGATGTTTTTAATAATCGTGGTCAGGTACAATATTTAGTAGTACCAAGTGCAGAAAATCCAAATACTAGCGGTAAGAATTATTCGCCTGAAGCTGCTATAGTAGATAGTAAGGGTAAAGCTAATTTTAATGCAGCTGGTGAAGGGTATATATGGATGAGAGTTCTAAACGATCAGAATGATTATAAAGATAGTGAGGGTAGTTATAAAGTACATTTTTCAACTTCTCAGTCAGTAGGAAGCTTTACTATTAAAGTAATGAATCCTCTACTTCAGTTATTTAAAGGTAAAGTTAAAGGGGCTGCTGAGTCTATTTTCCGAAATATAGTATGTTATGGAGGGGATACGTCTTCTTGTACTAACTTTTTTAATTATATTAAAGCACTTCTAATTCTTTATGTTATGGTTTACGGGGCAATGTTTTTACTGGGCTTTGCAAAAATAAACCAAAAAGATTTAGTAGTTAGAATAGTAAAAATAGGTATTGTTAGTGGACTTATGAATGGCAATACGTTTGAGTTTTTTAATAATTATCTATTTGACACTATTGCTAACTTTTCCGATGAAATTATTTCTAATATGAGCGGATATAGCTTATTTACTTCCACTAATGCGGTTTCAAATCCTTTCATGTTTTTAGATGCCGTAATGAGTAGAATATTGTTTAGCCAAACATTTATGGCACAATTACTTGCATTATTATCTTTAGGTCTTAGCGGTATTATATATTTTATAATTGCTGTTATTGCAGTAATGATTGTAATTATAACGGCATTTAGAGCAGCTGCCGTTTATATTATGGCATTTATGGCAACTTGTATACTAATTGGTATAGCACCTATATTTATTAGCTTCTTATTATTTGATTTTACTAGGTATTTATTTGATAATTGGGTTAGATTCACAATTAGATATATGATTGAGCCGGTTGTTTTAATGGCTGGTATTATCGTGCTGACTCAATTATTTACGATATATTTAGATTTTGTTTTAGGTTATAGCGTTTGTTGGAAATGTGCACTACCTATAAAAATTCCATTTATCGGTACTATTTTACCGGTTGCATTACTTAATGTACCAATCTTTTGTATAAACTGGTTTGCACCTTGGGGCATGGATTATATGTCGGGTATGATGGGTGTGAATATGCAAAATATAGTTGCATTAGTTATTATAGCTTATGGTATGTATGGTTATGTTGAGTTTTCCGGTAATATGGTGGCAAGACTGACAAGTGCGGCTGGTCCTTCAGCTACTAGTATGGGTGGAGCAATGTCAGGTGCTGCAGAGCAGGGAGCATTGAGCCAAGTAGGTATGGATGAAAAAACAAGAAAAGGTATTACTGGTAGAGCAAAAGAACGATTAAAGCAACGTAATGAAACTTTAAAGCAAGCTGAGAAAACTAGAAAAAATGCACCAAAAGAAGAGCCGTCTAAAGCGGAAATACCAAAATAAAAAATTATGAAAATTATTAAAAGTTTAATTTTATTAGTTTTATTTATGGCGTCGCCTGCCAAAGGTGATGACTTTACTTGGATGTCAAGTGGGCTTAGCAGTCTTAAAAGCATTTTTGGTTGTTTAGAAGTACCTACATTTACAAGTTTCCAAGAGGGTAAAATAGGTATTAGTTTATCGACTGCTGGAGATTGGCAATCAACTGGTAGTGTAGTTGACAAAGGTAAGCTGCTTAAGATTAAATGGTCTACTGCAGGTCTTACCCCAGAGCCTCGAAAATATCTAGTATTATATAGAATTGACCCAAGGTTTAGTGTTCCGCAAGTCTTTATAAAAACTTATAATTACAAAAACTCACAGTTTGAAGTTGCAGGATTCCCAGGTTTTAGTACAGCAAATGATGGTGTTATACCTCCTGATAAAAACCTTGATGCATTATCATTTACTAAGATGAATAATTATGTTAACTACTTTAATTATGCTAATGGTAATCCAAAAATTCAGGTTAATGTTGGTGATATAGTAAATATTAGTCTAGCTGATAAAGATGATTTTTTTAATCCAAGTACATCAAAAACTCCAAGCACCTTAAATAATATACTAGCTAAAGAACTCGATAGTTCTGTATTTGCCGCTTCTGCTCTTTACACTGAAAGCAATCTTGGTAATTTTGAAAATAGGATAGTTTACTCAAGTGCAGAGCAAGTTTGTAATATTATAGATGCCCAAAGAGCAACTTTATGTACTGGTACAGGTTCGGCTACAAAATATACTAATGTTAGTAATGGTGCATTAGTTGGTAAGCCAATGGCTGTAACTACACTACAAAATTTTATGAGCATGATTAACTCTTGCCCTGCTAATTCTAATTTAAATGCTAACCCTTCTTGTTATTATGATCAAGGTAGAGGAATGGTTATTAAAATAGGTGGACAAGTTATTAAAAATCGTGATCAAAGTTTTGTTAATAATGATAATACACAGAATGGTTTTATGTATTATCAAGCAACTAGCGGTGGTGCTATGGATTTTAGTAGCGATTGGCAGCCTACCGGTATGTTTAATAATTCTTTTTCAATGAGTGATTGGAGTAGAAATTTTTCTAATTATACTGATTTTGCAACTTATATAACTAATGGTAATTGGGCAACTAATTTTTTATATTTTGGTCGTTATGCAATGATTGTTGAGATAGGTAACGGTACAAACACCATCAGCCCAGGTGATCAACAAAATATAACTTTAGAGTATTTAATAACAGCTGATGGTACATTACCTAGTTCATCTACTCCCGGCACTACAGTCGGTTATGATTTTTCAGGTGATGCACCACAAGATGGATATTTATGGTTAAGAGTAAAAAATCCTAATAGTAATATACAGGGAACAATTAGTGTAGATTATGCTAATTATACTGGTACAACTTGGTTTTCAAATATAGTTTATAATGGGGCAATTAAACCTATTACAGATCAATTTAGAACTTATAGCGAGGATTTTTATTTTAAGTTAGTTGCAAATTCTGCAATACAAAATATAGCTAAAACCGCATTAACGCTTTACGTTACTATATTTGGTTTAATGTTTGTTTTGGGGGCTTTGAAATTAACTGCTGTAGAAGTAGTAACTCGTATATTTAAAATAACTATAGTAGCTATTTTACTTAGACCTGAAAGCTGGAGTTTCTTTAATAACAATTTCTTTAGTGCATTTATTAATGGTATAGATTTCTTTGCAACGAATGTTGTAGGTGCTACAAGCTCTAAATCTAATATTTTTGGTTTTATTGATCCTATATTTGATAAATATACTAATGGTAGGATTTGGGGATTACTGTTTATTCAGCTATTGCAAATACATAATGGTTTAGCATTTATTGCTATTATAACCATTTACTCACTTATTACTTATTTTAGAGCAGTACTTGAAGTAATTATAGGTTATGTTATAGCCTTTATAGGCTTGACAGTTATGATTTCATTAGCACCATTTTTTATAATATTAATGTTGTTTGAAAAAACAAAAACTATGTTTGATAGTTGGATATCAATTCTATTTAGCTATGTAGTGCAGCCAACGATATTATTGGTTTTCTTTTTATTAATAGATCAAATTTTATCAGAACAGCTATTAAAAGTAATTGTTAGAGCTTGCTGGGATACGCTCATACCGATTAAAATAGGGCTTGATTTGTCAAACCTTGGTATTCCGTTAAATTTTTCTTTTACTTTACCGTTTTTACCAGGAATACCTTTTTTTGTTCCACAAGTTCCAGATATTACTAGTTCTAATATTTTAACAAATGACACTAATACATTTTTAGTATTGTTCACTACAGCTTTATTATTTTATTCATATTGTCTAATGTCATATGGTTTAGTAAGTTTTGTAACTATAGTTGTTGGTATGTTAACGCAGGTTACTCCTGCACGAATAGAAGGTAATTATCAAGCTCCTTCTAATCCTACAGAATCTATTATGAAAGATATAGGTTCAGTAGCAGCCCCAATTAAGAAAGCTGCCCTTGCTCCAGCACGGGTTTTTAAAGATAAGGTAATTGATCAGAATTATGAAGCTAGAAAGCCGCAAGGTGGTGGGGAGCATACAGGTAAGTTTTTTCAAAATCGTAATGATGCGAAACCTGAGCAGACGGAAAGGAACGATTAGTGTCATTGCAAGGAGCCGTAGGCGACGTGGCAATCTTATGAAATATTTAAGAATCCTAAGATTGCTTCGTCAAAACTTGTAGTTTCTCCTCGCAATGATGTTGAAATTTAAAATAATAAAATTTTTATGGATTCCGTGGACAAGCCACGGAATGACAAATCGATTTAAAATGAACAGAAATATTTTTATTACATTATTAATATCGTTATTAGCACTGTCGGGGTGTACTGGGGATACTTGTATCGATCCGGATGATTTCGGTTTTATAAAATTTAATATTTCTTCTAGATATGATCCATCTGAAGTTACTTCAAGACAAGAGGGGGACCAGGTAGCACCATGGCGGGATAGTGCTTATAAAGTAAATGGTTATCCTTTAACAATTATGGTAAGACCTTGGGATTATATGTCTGGGGACAAGAATACTTCAGGGATGTTATCAGCATGGTGTCCATGGTATGGGCAGCAGAATAATTTTACTACCTTAGCTGAGTTTTGTGTTAGACTGCGACCATGTCAATTTACTGACGGTAAGATGTGTCCAACTCCTACGCCAAGAGATGCACCTATTAATAATGCTCCTTGTATACTTACAAACGGGGTAGGGCTTTATTTTTTAATTGCTGATAAAGGTTCTAATCCTAATATGTCGCCAGATTCACAGCGTAGCCCGAAAGGCATAACGCAGCATTTAGGTGAACCAGTTACAAGCCAAGGTTATGAATTTTATAGTATTAGCAGTACTGGAAAGTTTTTACAAGCCGGTGGTATAAATTACCAATATGGTTGTACTAGCTTACCTTGCGATCAAGCTTCAAATTATGCTCAATCTCCTCTATATTTTAAAATTTTAGACAAATTTTATGATGATAATAGTGGACAATATAGGGTAGTAATAAAATCCGGAGTCAGCGATACAAGACCTGATCCCCTACAATTTTTAACAAATTTAATAAAGAATGAGTTATTTGGTACTAGCGATAAAGATCCTGGAATTGTAAGACAAACTTATCAGCAAATAATTGAAACACCTGGCTATAGATTAAGTGTTTCGGCTCTTTTAACTCTTTATATAATGTTTACTGGATTTTCCTTTTTAATAGGAAACATAAACATGACTCATGTTGAGCTGGTAGTTAGAATACTAAAAGTCAGTGTAGTTTCAATATTATTAAGTACAAGTAAAGCTTGGACATTTTTCCATGATTATTTATTTGTATTTTTTGTTGAAGGGCTAGCACAGATATTACAGATAGTACAAGATGCTTCAACAGGTCAAAGTTTACTAAATCTTCTTATTTCCCCGCAAACTTTATCTAAGCTATTTTCTTTATTATTTGTAGACCCACTTGGGTTTATTTATATCATATTATATTTAATAGCTCTGTATTTTATTTTCTTACTTATATTCAAAGCTACAATTATTTATCTTACGGCACTAATAACTATTGGTATGATTATAACAATGGCACCGATATTTATTTGTTTCATGTTATTTAATATAACTAGATCATTATTTGAAAATTGGTTAAGGCAATTAATATCATATGCTATACAACCTATAATTTTATTTGTCGGTATTGCTTTTATCGGAATGATTATTAAAACGGAAATACAATCGACATTAGGTTTTGCTGTCTGTAAGAAAGATTTTCCCGATTTAGGACCTATAAATCAAATTTTTGGTAGTTTTACAGAAGATTTAGATTCAAGTATTGGTAATTCGATATTTTATTGGTGGTTTCCGGTACCAATGAAAGGAGGAATTGAGAATTTCACTCAAGCAGATATATTAGTTCCTGAAGATTATACCAAAAATGATGGTACTAAGTGTTTGGCATATCAATGTATAGATAAACGTTATATTCAATTACCGTTTTTAGACTTAGTTAAAGATGCAAATAGAATTAGTAATTTTATAAATGGTAAATTCGTCCAGCTTGATGGCTTGTTATTGATATTTGTTTCTATTTATTTGCTTAGTAAATTTAATGATACTGCTATATCGACGGCTAGTTTTATTGCGGGTACTTCGGGTAATTTAACATCGATACAGGCTGTTAACCAGCAATCTTACGATTCTATCATGAAGCAGGTCAATAGACCGATAAATTATGCAACAGGAGTTATTAGTAAGCCGATAAACCGAATGCAAGAGCAAACGAATATGTTTTTTGCTGAAAAATATCAAGGGCTTATGATGGGTAGGCTTGAAAATAAAGCCCTCAGTTCTTCAGCTAACAAAGCGGTGCAAAATGAAGTTAAAAGAAATTATGGTATAGACTATAAAGACGTTAATATGCAAGCTGGAGCAGATTATAAAAACGGCATTTCTAAATTGCTAGATAATAAAGCGTTTTTACCGAAAGGTGGTGATTTGGATGTGAAAAAACTAGCAACTATGAATTTTGCACGGCTTCGAGATGAATTTGCCAAAAATAAATATGGTGCAAAAAATTATAGCTCTTTAACTAGTGAACAAAAACTAGAGCTTGATAAATTCATGAAATCCGATTTAGGTGAGAAAGGTAAATCAGCAAAAAGCTTACGTGAGCTTGCAAGTGATGCAAACTTTACTAGAGATTATCAAAGTGCTTATAAATATGCTCATAAAGAAATGTCAGGAAGAGGAGTTGGGCTATTTGGTAAAAATATAGGAGTGCTTAGAAACTGGCAAGAAATGGAAAATCGCGTAAAAACTAAACGTGAATTAAAAGAACAAAAACGTGTAGCTATAGGTGAGAAAATATATGCCGGCTATACAGGATTAAAAAGAGAAGCTCTTACTGCAATAGTTGGTAAAGATTTACGTGATAAATATGAGGGTAATCTAACTAGTGCCGAGTGGCATGACTTTGACTATAACGATCCACAGCTTAGAACTTATAGCGAAAGTCTAAAAGATAAAGAAAGAGCACGAGAAGTCAAAGAGCTTCAAATGCAGATTAATAAAGAAACGCTTGCTGTTCAAGAAGATATATTATCGCCTGAATATTTAGCAAGATTAAAAAGACCAAGTGATGTAGAATATTATCAGGAATTAGGTCAAAGAAGGCTTATTCATGAAGTGCGTGATAGATTATCTGAAGGAAGTGATCCAGTGATAATGGGTGATAGATTTATGCAAGAAAAAGCTACCGATGATCAAATGCGGACTATGATAGATAATGCTCATCAAAAACATGCAGAATTTATAGATCAAGATCGATATACTCGTCGTCAAGAGCATTACGATATTATGCATGAAAAAGCTCAAGAAAATATCGACAGAACTTATAAAGAGATTAAAGATCATTTCAAAAGAGAGGATATTAAGCTTGAGGAAATGCCAGCTTTAATAGCACAATATGAAAGAGAGAAACCAATAGAATCTTTTGATAGTAAGACAGAGCCTTCTCTAGATAAAAGGATTGAAGAAGCAGTTAGTAACTTTAATATCAACGCTAAAAATTATGAATATAGTGCATCGGTGCTTAATAATATAGAAGAAAGAAAACAGGCTATTACTGATGAAGTAAATGCTCAAATTGATCGAATTAATAAATATAGAGAAAATGCTAAAATGCCGAAATACCAGAAACCGGTAGAGAATTCAGGAAGAAAGCTCAGAAAATTAGAAGACCATTTGAGAAATATGAAGTAAAAAACCGTCACCCCGTGGCGGCATTGCCCGCGTGGATACTAAGTCGTCATTGCGAGCGAATGAAATGAGCGTGGCAATCCAGAAAAAATAATAAAAAATGCTATAAATTAGCATTTTTTTACTGGATTGCTTCGTCAATTACTTCGTAATTTCCTCGCAATGACGGCAAAACTGATCCACACGGGCAATACCATCACTGGCTGACACCGAAAGCGTTTTCGGTTCTTGTCATCCCATAGCTATTACCAATTTCTATGGTTTACCAAATATTGAAGTATCAAAGGTATAATTATATTTCTTCTAAGCTCCATCTAGCTTTAGGACAGAAATTTAAAGGCGTAAATAACCCATTATTATAACGCTCAAGCCCAGCATAAGCAATCATCGCAGCATTATCCGTACATAGCGTTGTGGGCGGATAAATAAGCTTATAGCCATGTATTTTGGTACGATTACTTAATATTTCTTGCAAATATTTATTAGCGGCTACTCCGCCGGCTATTACTATATTTCTATTAAAATCATTTGTTATTCGTTCATAAACTTTAATAGCTTCTAGTGTTTTGCTGCTTAAAATTTCCCCTATTGTAAACTGAAAGCTTGCTGCTATATCGTTAATTATAATATCGTTAATCTCTTGTAAGCTCATTATTAGAGTACGCACTGCCGTTTTAAGCCCTGAGAAAGACATATTACAATTACCGCTATTAATAATCGGTTTTGGGAGTTTATATTTATAAGGATCGCCCAGCTTTGCCCTTTTTTCGATTTTAGGACCACCTGGGAAAGGCAAGTCAAGCATCTTAGCCACTTTATCAAAAGCCTCACCTACTGCATCGTCTATAGTACTACCAAGAATTTTGTATTTTCCAAGCCCAAGTACTGCGACAAATTGACAATGCCCACCGGAAGCTAATAAAAGCAAATATGGATATGGGATATTATCGGTTAATCTTGCAGTTAATGCGTGTCCTTCTAAATGATTTACTGCAATAAAGGGCTTATTTAAAACGCTAGAAAGAGACTTTGCAAACATTGAGCCGACTATAACGCCGCCAATTAAACCAGGTCCTGAAGTTGCTGCTATTGCCGTAATTTCATCTAAGCTAGTATTGTTCTCAAGTAAAGCCTGCTTCATAGCTTTTTCGAGATTAGCTAAATGAGAACGTGCGGCTATTTCCGGCACTACTCCTTTATAGTCCGCATGTTCTGTATTTTGTGATATGACTATATTCGATAAGATTTCCCTATCTTCAGTTATTATAGAAACACTAGTATCATCACAACTTGATTCAATTCCTAAAATTTTTTTCATCTTGGCTTCACTCTTGTCATCCCGTGGACAAGCCACGGGATGACATCAAGATTTTTTACAATCTTCACAGTATAAAACTACGCAATAAAATCAAAATCTTTACCTAAGGCAATATACTCTCTAATACGGCTCATTAGGTTCTGAAAATATGTAAGATTATGCCAAGTCATTAGCATCGCTCCGAGTATTTCGCCTATTCTAACCAAATGATGCAAGTAGGCTTTGCTATAATTTTGACAAGCAGGGCAAAGGCAATCAGTTTCCAAAGGCTCGTTATCTTCAGCATATTTACTATTGCGGATATTTACCGTGCCATATTTTGTGAAAGCCTGACCATTACGACCTGACCTAGTCGGGATTACGCAGTCAAACATATCTACCCCTCTGCTGACTGCTCCAATAATATCAGCAGGCTTTCCTACCCCCATCAAATATCTAGGTTTATTTTGCGGTAGGAAATCAGGGGCATAATCCAGAACTTTAAACATAAGCTCTTGTCCCTCTCCAACTGCAAGACCGCCTATAGCATACCCTTCAAAATTAAGCTCTATTAAATCTTTAGCCGATTGCTTGCATAACTCTTCGTAAGTGCTACCTTGAATAATACCAAACTGTGCATAACCATCTCGTTTAACAAATGCTTCTCTTGATCTATATGCCCATCTAGTTGTGAGCTGCATAGAGGTTTTTGCTTCTTCAAACGTTGCAGGGTAAGGAGTACATTCATCAAAAGCCATAGTAATAGTACTGCCGAGTAAATGCTGTATTTCGGTAGAACGTTCAGGTGTCAGCAAATATTTATCACCATTAATATGCGAGTTAAAACTTACTCCCTCTTCCGTTATCTTACGCAACTTCGATAGAGACATTACTTGATAACCACCGGAATCGGTTAGTATTGGCTTATCCCAATTTATGAATTTATGCAAACCACCAAGGCGTGCGATACGCTCAGCACTTGGTTGTAGCATTAAGTGGTAGGTGTTACCGAGCAGAATATCAGCCCCTGTTTCGCCTACCGATTCAGGCAGCATTGCTTTAACAGTTCCTCTTGTTCCGACCGGCATAAAAGCAGGAGTACGAATATTGCCGTGAGCAGTAGTAATAATCCCGCTTCTTGCTTTTTTATGTTGATGATTGATATTAAAGGAAAATTTTGACACTAATAACTGCCTTTTTATTTAAAGTATTAAAGACAGCATTTTAGCATAATATAGATTACAGATAAAGATTTATTGCCTGCGTGGCTTGTTTTTCCCTTATTACAAGGAAAAATTAATGTTGTTGTATGGTCCAGTTCAACCCTTGTCATGCCATGACGGCATTGCCCTAGTGGATCATTTTTTCCGTCTGAGCTAAGGAAATTACAAAGTAATTGTACGTACACAATCCAGCTAAAAAATGCTAACTTATAGCATTTTTTATTATTTTTCCTGGATTGCCACATTCGCTTCGCTCATTCGCAATGACAGCTTGGCATTCACGCAACAACGCCATCACTGGATAGAATCGATTCATGCCACAACGCTTCCTCGCAATAAGCAATGCAGAGTAACAGGAAAATACTTATACGCAAATAGCGAGTGATCTAACAAGCTCAATTATTATTTTTCTAACATCTGGATTCTGTATTTTAGTAAACGCTCTAGTTAATGATAAAATTTCTCTCTCTAAAGTTCTAGTTAAGTCTTCTCTACTAAAAGGAATGTTATATTCATAATCTTCGTCTTCTTCAGCCACATTATTTAAAAGATGCTCATCTATTTCATTAGATAAATATTCAATTTCATTATCAAAAATATTATCGTCAGTATTTAACCTTTCTTCTTCAGAAATAGAAGCGTTGAAAAAATGCTTTAACGGCGTATTTAAAATTTTTGCTAAAACATATAATCTACTTACTGGTATAGTACTTATTCCCTCTTCATATTTTTTTATTTGAATAGCACTAATGTCTAAAGTTTCGCCGAGTTCTTTTTGACTAAGACCTATTGCAATACGACGTTGCTTTAAGCGTTCACTTGCGATTTTATCTATGTGTTTTATTGTATTCATAATTAATAATAGGCTTAATATTAAAAATTGGTTATTGCAAAGTATATTCAACTTTAAATATACATTATACACATAGCACGTATTTAATCAAGCAACTTTATTAAAATTTAATACAATTAAACTAATCCCTTGAGTTAATAAGCTTTTTATCTAATAAATAGTTAACTAAAAATATAAAAAATACGATTAGCAGAATAGTAATATTTCCGAATTTCGAAAAAATTGTGGGAGAATCTAGTTTTTTAGGAATTAAACCATCAATATAATTTGTTTCATTTAAATCTAATTTTTTTATTACCCTACCAAGAGGATCTATTATTGCAGAAATACCATTATTTGCTACTCTAACCATCGGTAAACCATTTTCTACAGCTCTACTTTTGCTAATATGAAAATGTTGATATGGTCCGCTAGATTTTCCATACCATGCATCATTTGTAACGTTAATTATTACACCAGCTGTTTCATTATTTGTTCGGACAAAATCAGGGAAAATAGATTCGTAGCAAATCAAAGGTTTTATTTTTAGGTCATATTTATCAAGATAGACAAGCCCGCCATTTCCTTCAGTATAATCAATAAAACCATGAGTTAGCTTTTTAAAAGGTAGTATTTTTTTAAATGGCATATATTCACCAAAAGGCACTAGATGAGATTTATGATATTCAAATAATTTATTGCCGTTCTTTTCAAGAGCATACATAGCAGTATAAAGTTCAAAATCCTCTCCCCGTTTTTTATTATCTGATATCCCACCTGTAATTAAAGTAGCATCTACCGAATTTAGTAGCCCTAACAACTCTGATTTAACCACAGGTATATCATAAGGTACTACTAAAGCTGCCTCCGACCAAATAACTAAGTCAATTGATTTAGGCTCGCTGACGATGTCACTCGTCGCTCTCCTATTACCTATAGGCTTCGCTCCTTGCTCCTTGTATCCAAGCCCAACTGAATTGACTATAGATTCTGAATTTTTCGATAAATTAATATGCAATATTAAATTATGCCAAAATTCTTCCTCATTCCATTTATCGGTTTGAGGGATTGATGGTTGCACTAAACGGACTTTTATATCAGTAAAATTTGTAGGATAATTATATAGCCTTACACTGCCATAAGTAATTATCACGGCTAGGGTTATGCTTGAAGTCAGTAATAAAACTTTTAGCTGATCAAATTGTTTAGTAAAAAACGGATAACAAGAAGTGGAAATATAGATTACTATAAAACTAAGCCCATATATTCCAATTATATTTAAAGGTTGGATTAAAATATCTGAGAATGAAAAAGCATAACCTATTAAATTCCAAGGAAGACCGGTAAATATCCACGATCTTACCCACTCAAATAACACCCAATATAAGCAAAATATAAAATGATAATATTTGTTATTTCTAACAAAAAAACTAAACACACAACTTGCAGATACGAAAAAAGCTAAAATTATAGGTAAGCCAAATAATGCGAAAGGAATAGCCCACCAGAAATCTGATATATAAACGCTAACACCGATGCTAATCCAATATATGCCACTTAAAAAATGCCCAAAACCGAATATATATCCAAGCTTTGCTGCCTCTTGCCAGTCTTTAGATTTTTGTACTAAATAACACAGATAAGATAAGGTTAATAATGCAGGTAATAGAAAAGTCGGAGCAAAAACCAAGCCGCTTAATAGACCTAATAATAAACAGCTAATCTTCGGTTTATACATTTTTTTATCAAAATTATTTTATTTACAAAATAATACATCATGCTATCATCCAGGCAAGTTATATTTAGCATTGCTGGTATGGATCATTTCCCCCTGTCACCCCGTGGCTTGACCACGGGGTCCAGCTAAAAAATACTAATAATATTAGTATTTTTTATTGTTTTTCTGGATCTAGTTCTCAAGCCACGGAATGACGGTGTGGGATTTTCAATCTACGCAAGCAATGCCATCTCATTTTATATTTATTTAGGAGCGTGTTTAATGACTACAGGATTATTACAGGGGAAAAGGGGTATAATTACCGGTATTGCAAATAATATGTCTATATCATGGGCGATAGCACAGCTCGCACGCAAACATGGTGCTGAACTTTGCTTTACTTATCAATCAGAAATCTTAGAAAAAAGAGTTAAACCTCTTGCTGAAGAAGTTGGTTGCAATTTTGTTAGCGAGCTTGATGTTACAAATCCAAAGTCAATTACTGATTTATTCGCTGAAGTAAAAGAAAAATGGGGAAGTTTTGACTTCTTACTGCACGGCATGGCTTTTTCCGATAGAAATGAACTTAAAGGACGTTATATAGATACTAGCCTTGGCAATTTCAATAATAGTTTGCATATATCATGCTACTCTTTAGTTGAGCTTGCAAGAGAAGCTGAAAAGTTGATGAATGATGGCGGTAGTATAGTAACATTAAGCTATTACGGTGCTGAGAAAGTTATACCAAATTATAACGTTATGGGCGTAGCTAAAGCGGCATTAGAGGCGAGTGTTAGATATTTAGCAAATGATATGGGTGAAAATAATATCCGTGTAAATGCTATTTCAGCAGGTCCTATTAAAACTCTTTCAGGTAGCGTTATTGGTGACTTTAATACTATGCTTAAATCTCATGCGGCAACTGCTCCGCTAAGACGCAATACTCTTCAGCGAGACGTGGCAGGAGCGGCGGTATATTTATTTAGCCAACTTGCATCCGGTGTTACAGGCGAAATTCATTATGTAGATTGCGGCTATAATGTTATGGGTAGCAATAAGATAGTGGGTTAGTTGCCACTCCATGGTGGCGTGGATTAAGAATTGTCATTGCGAGGATAAACTGTAAGTTTTGTACGTGTGCAATCTCAGGATGTTTGATGAGATTGCCACATCGTTTCGTTCCTCGCAATAACGTTTTTTGGCTCACATGGAATAAGAAAGAACTACTCTATAGCTTTTTCGATATTAACTATTATTGCAGGGGATTTATTAATTTCTTGTTTAAGAGTTTTTCGTATCGTAGATTTTATTTTTTCTTCTATCTGTTCCTTAGATAAAGCTTTTTTAGCTTGGCTCTGCTGAGTTTTAATAAGCTCTGCGATGTCATTTTTAATTATATTAATCAATTGCATATCTTCATTTGCGTCAAGTAAACCTGGCATAGATAATATGGGTTTTGCGGCAAGCAAGCCTTTTTGATCAATTACAATCGAGGCTATTACTATACCAGACTCACGCATACGTCTTCTAGCTTTAAAAATAGGTGATTCTACAGGGAGCAAATAGTTACCATCAACAGCTAAATAACCGCTTTCAACTTTTGCAATCACTTTAGCATTATTAGGTTCAAGTAGCACCACGCTACCATTCTCAACTTCCACTGCATTAGGTATGCCGTTTTTCTTAGCAAGTTTAACATGCTCATGAATATGTACTGGCTCACCATGTACAGGTATACAAATATTTGGTCTAATTAAAGAATACATTTTTTGTAGCTCATCAACAGAAGGGTGACCTGATACATGCACGAAATGATCACGTTCGGTAATAACTTCCACACCACTTTTAACAAATATATTAAATAGCCTAAATATTTTCTTTTCATTACCAGGAATAATTTTTGAAGAAAAAATCATAGTATCTTTAGGAGCAAGCTTTATTGACTGGTGAGAGTTAGAGGCTAGTTTTGCAGTAGCAGCTAGCGGCTCACCTTGACAACCAGTAGCAATTATTAATAGCTCTTCTCTTCTGAATCTACTAACATCACGTTCACTAATTAAAGGTGCAATATCTTTAAAATAACCGCTTTCTTCGGCTACAAGCTTAATGCGGTGCAAGCTTCTACCAGTTAGGGCTACTTTTCTACCTGCAAGTTGAGCAGCATGAATTATGGTATCAAGGCGGGCTAGATTAGAAGCAAAAGTTGAAACTACTACCATTTGCGGGCAGCCAGCTATAATATCTATTAAACTTTTTCTAACATCCCCCTCAGAACCGGAGCTTCCTTTATTAAAGACGTTGGTAGAATCACAAACTAACGCAAGTACTCCCTCGTCCCCGTAAGATTTTAAAAGCTCTTCATCGGCTTTTTTGCCTAGCACCGGATCGTTATCAAATTTCCAATCTCCTGTATGTAAAATATTACCGGCTTCCGTGCGGATCATAATTGCTTGCATCTCAGGTGCTGAGTGAGTTAATGGTACCATTTCCAGCGAAAAAGGAGATAAATCTATTTTACCTCCTGCTTTTACTTCATGAATTTTAATATTTTTAGCAAAATCATATTCGCTTAAACGAATTTTTAAAAAATTTGCTGTGAAAGTAGTAGTATAAATAGGACATTTGAGGCTATTCCATAGATATTGTACTCCGCCCAAATGATCTTCATGAGCATGAGTTATGATCATTCCGACTATATCTTTTTTATGTTTTTCAATGAAACTGCTATCTGCAATCATCATATCAACGCCTGGTAAATAATCATCAGCAAAACCGCTACCACAATCAATAATTAGCCATTTACCTTTATAATGATACAGATTAAAATTCATACCTATTTCGTTAGAACCACCAAGAGGTATAAATAGTAAATCATTTTTATGATTTTTGATATTGAATGACGACATATTAATTTCTATAATTATTATACTTATATATTTATCCTTATAACTTATTATTGCTTAAGCGTCTATCTTTAAAAAAGAAATTCACAATGAATATGAATAAAATAGCATTAGTTTATAACCAAAATTCTAAATCTTCAGATAATATAGAGGAAATAAAAAAACTTTATACTTATTGTGACGTAGAAGATGCGGACGTAATCATGGTAGCTGGAGGGGACGGGGAGTTATTGCATAATATACATCGTTATATGCATTTAAACATACCTTTTTATGGTGTTAATTTAGGCAGTCTCGGCTTTCTGATGAATCCTTTGGATATTAAAAATATACTAAAAAATATTCAAGAAAGTACTGCTTCTACTCTTAATCCTCTTTTAATGCAGGCTGAAGAAGTAGATGGTCAAATACATAAAGCTCTTGCGATTAATGAAGTATCAATATTTCGTAAAACTAATCAAGCAGCTAAATTTAAAATTGAAGTAAACGGCGTAGAGCGAATGAGTGAGCTAGTAGCAGATGGAGCTTTAGTTGCAACACCGGCAGGTAGTAGTGCCTATAATTTATCTGCTGGTGGTCATATTCTCCCTCTAGAGTCGAATATGCTATGCCTAACCCCTATATGTTCATTTAGACCGCGTAGATGGTATGGGGCATTATTGCCGTCTTCAGCTTCCATTAAATTTGAAATACTTAATACAAATAAAAGACCAGTAAACGCCACTGCTGATTTTCAAGAATTTAGTAATATAAAATCAGTTACTATTAAATCGACTAACGATAAATCTATCAAATTGCTCTTTAATAAGAATCATACTTTAGAAGATCGTATTATTAAAGAACAGTTCGGTGGATAGACTCGTTTTATTTGAAAAATTGGCTATCTGTATTAGACACCTAATAATTCTAACTCATGCTGAGTTGCTTCAGTATAGCTTATAGGCGGTTCTTCATTTGGTAAACCAGTATTATAACGTGTATTAAATACTTGAACAGCTTGAGCAGTGAATTTATCGAATATGCCAGTAGACTGTACTCCATAACCATATGCTTGTAAATTTCCTTGTAAAGCTTCAACCTCTGCTCCTGAGTCACCAGATGTTAATAATTTTTTACTTTTTTGTTCATCTGTAGTTTCAAAATATTTTCCAAAATCAGAATCTGCCAAATCTTTCCAAGGGAAAAATTTGCCTGGAGCTATATGATTATTAACCTCTCTATTTACAGTTATTTCACCCAAACCAACTAAATTTGCTTTTAGATCTATTTCTGGATATCTTTCTTGTATATCAGTAAGAAGATTTTTTAATTGAGAAATTTGTATAGTGGAAAATTCACTTTTTGCATCGTTAATAAGCATTATACCAATGCCAAAATCATTGACACTATCTGTTCCTTTCCAGCTACTTTTACCTGCAAAAAAAGTTTTATCAGTTAAATCATTATGATATTGATACTGTTTTCCATCTTGATCGATAATATAATGTACGCTTGTGCCGTTTTTTTGTAGTGCGTTAATAGTTTGCTCTAAATTATTGCAGACAGAATAAGTAATTACTACGGTTGTAGGTTTTACTCCTTCTGGTCGTGGAGCCATAAATTTACTTTTATTTGAATTGCTTATACCATTGTTATTTAGCATAATGTCCCTCATATTTTTTTAATAAAAGTCCAAACTTGAACTGTATAAATTATTAACATTCTTTAACTTTTCAGTCAAGTTACTTTAGAGCTTATTAAAAAATATTAATAAAATCTTTACAAAAAAATAAATTACTATATACTATGCGTTCAAAAAATTTTAATGTAAAAAAATATGGAAGGAAAAATAAATTCTTTTAGACTTATTCAAGAAAAAGATTTTTTATGTTTACCTAATCAAGATAATAAAGCTCAAATATTCAAAAGCAATTTGCAAAATAAATTTATAGAATTATATAAATGTATGTTAAAAGAAATTGATTTTAAAGATTATTTGAGAATAATCCAAAACTTAAATGCTCCAGAATTAGCTTTAGAATTTGCTAATTTAGCTATTACAAGAATAGCTAATAAAAAAAATAATCTTCTAAAATGTTTATTAGAAAATTACCCTTATGAAAAACTTAAAAACCATAAATTGTTTATAGATTATGAAATTAGTGAAGATGGTTCATATTTAGAACATAAATTTTCTAAATCAGTTATATTTTTTGAATATAAATCTTTTTCTAATTCTTCTTGCTTACAAGATAAAATTTTTAACAACTTTCTTGCTAAAAAAAGCAGTTTTTATTTAGCCGCTATAGAACAAAATATTCAATTAATGGAAGCAGTATCTGTAGATATATTCAAGACGGGACATATAGTTTTAAATTTATTAAATACTATAGATCAAGAGAAATATAAAACAGCGTTTCATTTTATTATAGAAATTGTACATTTTATAAAACCTGAATTTCAATTTGATATTATTAAACAATTAGCAGATACAATAGCAGAAGATTTTAATGTTCTAGCCACTCTTACTAACGTATTACTTGAGTTTGAAAAAGATGAAGAGATAATAACATTACTTGAACCTAAATTATTAACTATAAAAAATAATGTGATACCGGAAGAGGAGGGCATTATTTTTTGCCGTTTTAATTTATCATTAGCATATTTTAATGTAGGAAATTTGTCATTAGCTGAAAAACAACTTTTACATTTTTTAAAAACCGAACCTGACGATAAAGATGCTCTCTATAACTTATTTAATATTTATTTAACACAACAAAAATTAGACAAGGCTAAGGATTTAACAAAAAATTCCCCAAAAGATTTAAAAATTTTAATGGAGATGAGTTTAGATTTAGCTGAGATTAGTGCTATAAAACTAAATTCAATTAATCAGGATGAATTACCTGCGACAAGCAAAAGTCAATTTCGTTGTTTTGAATATATTGCTAAATTTAATAGCTATAATGATTCTGAAAGAGACTCAAATTATGAAAACTTGAAAGAAGAATTAATTGAGATTGATAAGGTTATTGATTACGCAGTATTATCGTTTACAACTGCTATTTATACCAAACAATATGAATTAGCAGCACAATTTGCCAAAAAAATACCTAAAAATATAATAACTCCATATATAGAAAAAACTAGGTTTTTATTAACTCCTGTCGAATATATAAGCGAAGTTCATATAGAAGAACTAAGAAGTAAGTTTGATTTATCACAAGAAGATGCTATAGATTTAGTGATTCAGGTCAGTAGCTGTTTAGTCGCAGATGAACAATATAAATTAGCCTTAGAAAAAATTGAAGAAATATTACTGCTTGAACCTCAAAACTATAGTGCTATAGAGATTGGTCTTAGTGCTGCTGAATTAATTAACAATCAAGAAAAAATCCAAGAATATAGTGTATTATTACATGAAAAATATGAAAAAGACTTCATTAATGATATACAAAATACTCATAAATATTATCGATCAATAAAAGAGCTTAATTTACGTCATGCTATTAATAATACAAATAGTAATGTTAGTAAGTGGCTAATTAAAGAAGGAGAGATTAATAAAAACGATGCTATTTCTTTAGGTAAATATAAAGGACTTGATTGTTATGGAAGAATTAGCACAGATATAAAATGCGATAGTACTCAATATAATGAATTTATCAATGCGTTAGAAAAAGGCATAATTTACAAACAGCAGGGAAATAATGGAGTTAAATTTCTCAAGGAAAATGCTGTTGAAATCAAAATTAATGGCGGTAATCGTTTATATACAAATATATTAAATACTAATCCCCAAGGTGAGTTATTAATAAATTTTGATCACTTTGGTAATCATAAAGATGTAATAAAGTTTGTTGGAGAGCATAATTTAGAATTTCATGAAGCTTTTGAACTTACTCAAAAGGTTGCCTTAGGTTGATAGCAGCAGATAAAGTTCCCTCGTCTAGATAATCAAGTTCACCACCGATAGGTATGCCGCTAGCGAGGCGAGAGATTTTTGCGGGATGGTCTTTTAGATATTCTGTAATAAAATAAGCAGTAGTTTGCCCCTCTAAAGTAGAGTTAGTTGCGATAATGACTTCTTTAATATTTTCCTTAAAGCATCTGTCAAGTAGTTCCGGTAACCTCAAGATACTAGGGTTCTGTCTGCTAGCTGCTGATAAATTATGACCAAGCACGTGATATAATCCTTTGAAATTACCACTACGCTCCATTGCCCATAATTCAGCAACAGTTTCAACTATTGCAATAACTGATTTATCTCGATATTCAGATGTGCAGATACCGCAAATATTTTCAGTATCCATATTACCACAGACCTGACATTTTACTATTTTCTTATCTATTTCTGTAAGATTATTGATAAGAGTTTTTAGCCTTACATCCTTGTCTTGCAGTAAATATAATACTATACGTCTTGCTGATCTGCTACCAAGTCCAGGAAGCTTAGAAAATAGGTAAATTAGCTGGTCTATCTCGTTATTATTATCGTTCATATTAAGCCTTTATTACGACAGTTCCAGCTATTTTATCATGTAATGCTTGTTTTTGAGAAGAGAAAAGTATAAAGAAAATACCGATCGGAAATGTCATATATCCAAGGAATCGTTTAATTAACTGTTTAAGGGTCGGACGGTTAAAGTCGTTTGCATCTACTATTTTCATACGCATAAATATTTTGCCAATGGTTGCTCCTTTATAATACCAAAAACCTATAAAATATGAACCTATCACTGTTAAATTAATTAGTAAAATTGAAACATTAAATAAAATGTATTTATTAAAATTTCCTGCTTTAAGATATTCATAAAATTCTTGACTCATAACAGATTTAAGCACCTCGCTTTGATTATGCAAGTCAATATTATAGCTCTGGAAATAATCACGGTAGAAAAAAACCATTAGATAAAAGAAACAAAATTGTAAAATTGGGATTGCTATGAAAGCAAATAACGATAAATCAAGTGCCGTAGAAAAAATACGTGCTATAAAATCTGGGTATATAATTTGTTTTTTCATTGCTGATTACTATTTTTTGATGTTTAATTATAAATAATTTAAAAACATTACAGTATTTATGGAACAATTTGAAGCATTTAGTTTATTATTTGTTGATAGTTTTGTCTCAAACTTATTCATCGGTTTTCAGCGTGAATTAATTTTTCATTCTATGAAAATGTTTGGTAACTATAGTTACCCTATAATGTTTATAGTAGCTACTTGTGCTTCTCTTGGTGGTAATATAGTTAATTATATTTTTGGTAAATGTGCTTTAAATATTTTCTACTCTTCTAAAAATGAACAAAATATCTTAAGGCATAAAAATTTAGCACAACTTTTTTATAAATATGAGATATTTATACTTCTTCTGATGGCGTTTCCTTTTTGGGGAAGCTTTATTTCCTTATTTTCTGGTTTTTTTAAAACAAAATTTTCAAAATTTTTGGGGCTTGGTTGTTTAGCAAAAGCCTGCTATTATATTGCAGAACTATATATATTATAAAATAGCCATGAAAAAATTAACTTCAGAAAATTCTCATAGACAGCAAAAAGTAGCAAGTATAATAAATGAAGCATTAATTGAGATTTTACATCGTGGTAAAATGCTTGATCCTAGACTTTACGATTGTCCTCTTACGATAACAAAAATTATAGTTACTGCCGATTTAAAAATAGCCAATTGCTATTTTCTACCTTTTAACACTAAACTAACGCCTCAAGAAATTACCGAAAGCCTAAATAATTCCAAAAATGCTATCAGAAATTTTGTAACAGGCAAGATAAATATGAAATACTCACCCGATATAAGATTTCATTACGATCACGGATTTGACAATGCCTTAAAGGTAGAGCAACTACTAAAGGATACTAATAATATATAATTGTTAAAAATGGGATATATTTTAGATAGGCACAGGTGCTAGGGGATAAACTCAATCATTGAAAACAATAATTATCCACTGCATTAAGTAAAAATACTTAGTGCAGCAGTCCCCTAGCATAAAGTATGCACTAAAGGCTTAATAAGCTGTTTTGCAATAATGGAGTTTAAACATCATTCACGTTTTACATACTATCAACAGTAATTAAAATAATCAAGTGCTTTTAGTTACTTTTTAGTATTTTTTTAAACTATAAGTATACCCATATTATTTCTTAATGTTTTTACATTTTTAGTATAAAAATCTATTAATTTTTATAAAAAATAAAGCCTTATTTCCATAAATAACTTTCAAAGATTGTTTTTTTGTATTAAAATGAAAAGATAATCTTTTAGAGTAAGTAGAATGTCTCCTCAAATAATCGAGCTATTAATTTTTGCTGGTATTGCTTTTTTTATTATTAATAAGCTAATTACGACGCTTGGTGCTACTTCGGATGATGATCCAGCAAAACAAAAATCTTATTTTGGTGAACCAGTTATTAAAGATGTAACAAACAGTTCTAATAAATCATATGAAGAAGAAAAAGATCTACCAACCGCACAAGATATTAAAACTTTTAAAAATTTGATAGTAGAACAGAATATAACGGCAGTTGTAGATGGTATGGAAACAGTGCATAAACGTCTTAATACATTTCAACCTATTAAATTTATAAACAACGCTAAAATCGCTTTCCAAATGATTATAGAAGCTGCTTATAAAAACCAAACAGAAGAACTTGCTGAATTAGTTGATAAAAGATTTTTAGAAGAATTTGAAAAAATATCTGCTTCTTATGGTAATTTTTTCGACTCAACGGCTTTAAACGCTAAATATTCTGAAATTTATACATTTGGCAACAACATATTTATTAAATTACTATTCCAAGGTAAAAACGTAGTTGACAAAATAGAGGAACTAAAAGAAGAATGGACATTTACCCGTAATGCTAATACCAAGGAAGTAGATTGGTTTTTAAGCAATATTGAAAAAGTGTAGTTTTTGCCGTCATTGCGAGGAGATGCAACGCATCGACGTGGCAATCTCAGGAGTCCTGCTTCATAAGATTGCCACGCTCATTTCATTCGCTCGCAATGACGATTTGGTATCCACGCAACATATAAATAACAATAATAAACTATTAGTAATGAACAAATTATTCTATATTATAGGCACTATACTAATAATAGGTGTCTTTTTTATGTTTCAAAATAAATCTACAATAATAGGTGATGATAACCAAATAATCCCTCGTAAAGTTCTGTTCGGTAATCCTGACAAGGCAAGAGTGTCATTAACCCATGACGGTAAATATATCTTATATATTGCACCAAAAGACGGCGTGCTAAATATTTGGTTAGCCCCAAGTGATGATATTAGTAAGGCAGAGGCAATAACGCATGATAAAGGTCGTGGTATATGGTCTTATGCTAAAGCTTATAACAATAAAAATATTTTATACACTCAAGATTTTAACGGCGATGAAAATGACCGAATTTATAGTTATAATATAGAAACAAAAGAGACAAAGTTACTTACTCCGGAAAAGGGAGTAAAGGCTGGGCTAGTTGGACTAAGCTACAAAAAGCCAAATGAAATATTAATAGATTCAAATGAGCGTAATCCTGAATATTTTGATATTTATAAATTAAATCTAGATACTTTAGAAAAAGAACTGATTTATCAAAATGATAAATTTACCAATTTTGTAACAGATGAAAATTTAAATTTAAGATTTGGTAGTTTATTAGATAAAGATGGTGCTGTTGAATATTACGAATTAAAAGACGGCAAGCCTCAGCTATTTACCAAAATATCAATGGAAGATTCGTTTAATACCGCTATACTTGGTTTTGATACTAGTGGTGAAACTTTATATATGCTAGAGGGGCGTGATCGTAATACTTCAGCCCTTAAAGCTATAAATTTAGCTACCAATAGTTCAGAAATATTAGCAGAAGATTCAAAAGCTGATATTGGTTTATTTGCTGTACATCCTACCAAACAAACACCGCAAGCAGTATCAATAAATTACGATATGGTATCATACAAAATATTAGATAAAGATATTGAAGATGATATCAAATATTTGCAAAATCTTGATCGTGGTGATTTGATTATTAATAGTCGAACACTTGATGATAAAACTTGGATCATAGCTTATAATAGTGATAATTCACCAGTGAAATATTATAAATATGATCGCACTAATAAAAAAGCTGAGTTTTTATTTACTAACCGTAAAGAATTAGAGCAATATAAACTTGCTAAAATGATACCGGTAATTATTAAGTCACGTGATGGTTTTGATTTGGTTAGTTATATTACTTTCCCAAATGATATGAAACTTGATGAAAATAATATTCCTGATAAAAAAGTTCCGCTAATAATTAATGTTCACGGTGGTCCATGGGCACGTGATAGTTGGGGGTACGATCCGGAGCATCAATGGCTTGCTAATCGTGGCTATGCAGTTTTAAGTATTAATTATCGTGGTTCTACTGGCTTTGGTAAAGATTTTCTTAATGCTGGAAATTTAGAATATGCCGGTAAAATGCATACTGATTTAATTGATGGTGTAAATTGGGCTATTAATAATAATATAGCAGAAGCTGATAAAATAGGGATTATGGGTGGAAGTTACGGCGGTTATACAACGCTAGTTGGTCTTACTATGACACCTGATGTGTTTGCTTGCGGAGTTGATGTTGTTGGTATGTCTAATTTATTAACTCATGTACAAACTAAAGCCCCATATTTGACTCCATTATTAAGTATATATAAAACACGTATAGGTCCTTGGGATACTGAAGAGGAAAAAGAGTTTTTAAGACAAAGATCACCGATTAATTTTGTTGATAATATCAAAAAGCCTTTATTCATAGCCCAAGGAGCTCATGATGTGAGAGTCGTGCAAGCAGAATCCGATCAAATCGTAAATGCTATGAAAGCAAAGCACATACCGGTAGTTTATGCACTCTATAAAGATGAAGGCCACGGCTTTGCAAAACCTAGTAATAGAATATCATATTACGCTCTTGCCGAACAATTTTTAGCTAAAATCTTAAAAGGACGTGCTGAAGAAATTGGCGATGATCTAAAAAATGCTAATTTAATTTTGAATGATCAAGAGAATCTAAACGGAGCGGAAGCAGAGAAGATAATAGGTAAGGCAGTTGGAGAGTAATACGGCTACGTCATTGCGAGGAAAAACTGTAAGTTTTGACGAAGCAATCTCAGGAGTTTTGCTTCACAAGATTGCCACGTCGCTTCGCTCCTCGCAATGACTCTCCCCAAGCCATGCAATGACCTTATAACATAAATAGAGTACCATTATGCTACTTACGAATACTGAAAATTCTTATGGGTTGATTGCTAAACTTTTCCACTGGATTATGAGTATTATGGTTATATTAATGCTTATTGCTGGTTTTTTAATGGATGATTACATAGAGCCGCCTTTAAAATGGCAAATATTTGGCTTACATGAAGCAACCGGAGTGCTAATTTTAACTCTAGTTATATTAAGGCTTTTATGGAGATTTTATAATACTACTGTCTTACTACCTGCTGATTTACCAAACTGGCAAAAGAAAGTTGCCACCATTAACATAAATCTCTTATATCTTTTAATGATATTAATGCCGATAAGCGGCTTTCTTATGACCATTTTGTCAAATCATCATATAGATTTTTACGGCTTGTTTACTATACAATCTTTTACCCAAGATTTACAATTCGCCAAAATCTGCAAAAAAATCCACCAAAAAGCAGCTTTATTATTTACTGCTCTGATTATTCTTCATATACTAGCTGCGTTTTATCATCATTTTATTAGAAAGGATAATGTACTTAAGAGGATGTGGAATAGTTAATTTAATCATAAATTTATTGACATATATACAAAACTATGTTTTATATAAGTAAGATTACATAACTTACTATATTAGTATTATGAGCAAAAGTGCTAGAGTAATAGTTTCTTCAAAAGGGCAAGTAGTTATACCTAAATATATAAGAAATAAGCTTGGTTTGCATTCAGGTTCTGAAGTAATTATTAATTACAAGAAAAACGAAACATTAGAATTGCTTCCTATAAAAAAGGATATTTTTAGTTTTTTTGGTAAAGGTAAACACAAAGCTAAAAATGGTCCAACTGACGTAGATGAAGCTATTAGTATTGCGGTTATCGAAAATGATAGGGATTGACACTAATATTTTAACTCGTACTTTCCTTGAAGATGATGAAGTACAGGCTAAGACTGCTCAAAATTTTCTGAAAAATCATGTTAATCATAAAATCTTTATTTCCTCATATGCAATACTTGAATTTGCATGGGTGTTAAAAGTAAAAAAGTTTACACGCCAAGAAATTTATGATGCAATTATAAATCTTATTGATAATTCTGGTTTTATTATCGGACATCAAGATATAATAATATCGGCAGCTGAAAAATATATAAAAGGTAAAGCAGATTTTGCTGATTATATGATTATTTCCGAAGGAGAGACAAATAGCGTTAATAACTTTGTTAGTTTTGATAAAGAGATAGTACAAGAAATTAAAAGTGCATCTTATCCTTAAGTAGAAATTTAAATTAATAACAATAATAAAATAAATTATTTATGAATATTCACGAATATCAAGCAAAAGAGATTTTAAGAAAATACGGTGTGCCTACTTCAACTGGGGTAGTGATTACGAAAACCGAAAGTATTAATGCAGCGATTGATGAGCTAAATACAAAGGTTTATGTAGTTAAGGCACAAATACATGCTGGTGGTAGAGGTAAAGCCGGCGGTGTTAAGGTTGTTAAGAGTAAAGAGGAAGCAAAAAAAGTTGCTCATGATATGTTCGGTATTAATTTAGTCACACACCAAACAGGACCACAAGGTCAGAAAGTAAATCGTCTTTATATTGAATCAGGTTGTGATATTTTAAAGGAATATTATTTTAGTGTCATATTTGATAGATCAGCTAGCTGCATTACCTTTATAGCTTCTACGGAAGGCGGTGTTGATATTGAAGAAGTTGCAGAAAAAACTCCTGAAAAAATCATCAAATTTTCAGTTGATCCAGCTACCGGCTTGCAAAATTTCCATGCTCAAGGAATAGCATATGAATTAGGTTTTAAAGACCATCAAGTAAAGCAAATGAAAGAAATAGTAAAAGCAACTTACAAAGCTTTTATTGAAACAGATGCAGCACAAATTGAGATTAATCCGTTAATTGTGAATAAAGAGGGCAATTTATTAGCGTTAGATGCAAAATTTACCTTTGATGATAATGGTCTATTTAAGCATCCTGAAATTATGGCACTGCGTGATCAAGATGAAGAAGATCCGCTAGAAACAAGAGCAGCTGATGCTGGTCTTAGCTATGTGAAAATGGATGGCAGTATCGGCTGTATGGTAAATGGTGCAGGGCTTGCTATGGCAACAATGGATATTATTAAGCTTTATGGTGCAACACCTGCAAACTTCTTGGACGTTGGCGGCGGAGCTGATCGTGAACGTGTGAAAGAGGCCTTAAAAATAATTTTATCTGATAAAGAAGTAAAAGGTATTTTAGTTAATATTTTCGGTGGTATCATGCGTTGCGATATTATAGCAGAAGGAATTATCGCAGCCGCAAAAGATATAGGTATAAAAGTGCCGCTAGTAGTCCGCTTAGCTGGTACAAATGTTGAAAAAGGTAAAGAGATTTTATCTAATTCAGGTTTAGAAATAATACCGGCTCATGATTTGGCTGATGCGGCTAGTAAGATAGTTGAGGCTATCAGGTAATAATGTCATCCCGTGGCTTGTCCACGGGATCCAGTAATAAAAAATACAAAAAGGTCAATTTTTGCGGTCATTGCGAGCGACTAAAAGGAACGTGGCAATCTCAGGAGTTATTTTCTGTTTCATAAGATTGCCACGTCGCTTCGCTCCTCGCAATGACGATTGTACAAAAACAAATTTAAAAATAATAAGTAGTTATCAAAGATGGCAATATTAGTTAATAAAAAAACCAAAGTAATCTGTCAGGGTTTTACGGGTTCACAAGGTACTTTCCACTCCGAGCAAGCAATAGCTTATGGTACTAAAATGGTCGGTGGGGTGACACCAGGTAAAGGCGGTAAAACTCACCTAGACTTACCGATATATAACACTGTGCATGAAGCAAAAGCCAAAACCGGCGCTAATGCTAGCGTTATTTATGTACCACCTCCCTTTGCAGCCGATTCAATATTAGAAGCAATTGATGCTGGAATTGAAATAGTCGTATGTATTACGGAAGGAATTCCGGTGCTTGATATGGTCAGAGTAAAACGTGCTTTAGTCGGTTCTAAAACAAGATTAATCGGTCCTAACTGCCCAGGCATTATAACACCTGATGAATGTAAAATAGGTATCATGCCAGGACATATTCATAGAAAAGGTTCTATAGGTATTGTTTCAAGATCAGGTACTTTAACTTATGAAGCAGTAGCACAAACAACAGCTGTAGGGCTTGGTCAATCTACATGTGTCGGTATTGGGGGCGATCCCGTTAATGGCACTAATTTTGTAGATTGCATTGATATGTTTTTACAAGATGACGAAACAAAAGCAATTATTATGATTGGTGAAATTGGTGGTGACGCAGAAGAAAATGCAGCTGATTTTATCAAGCATTCAAAAATCAAAAAACCTATAGTAAGCTTTATAGCAGGTATTACTGCCCCTCCAGGTAAAAGAATGGGACATGCTGGTGCTATTATTGCTGGCGGAAAAGGTAGTGCTGAAGATAAGCTCGAAGCTCTACAAAGTGCCGGCGTAACTATTACAAGATCACCTGCGGATATCGGCAAAACTATGCTGGATTTACTGAATGGTTAGGCGTTATCGTCAGCTCTTATGTCATTCCTAGCTGCGGCAGGAATCCAGTAACTTTAGTGTCGCCTCGTAGGGGTATTGTTGCGTGGATCGAAAAACGTCCTAAGGTAGTCATCCCGTGGCTTGACCACGGGATCCAGCATAAAGCGAGATAAATCGAGCTTTTTATTTGTATTTTTTCTGGATCTAGTTCCCAAGCCACGGTATGACACCGAGAGCGTTTTTCGATCCATGCAATAACTCCGCCACGGGATGACAGATATTAGCCCCCTCCAAATAAAAAAATAAAAATCATGAACAGGTTTAAAAATATTGCGGTATATGGAGGGGGGAGTTTCGGCACAAGCCTTGCAGCCATTGCAGCTAGGGTTTGCGAGGATGTTACCTTATTTTTGCGTAATGAAGAAATAGCAAAGGAAATAATAGATAAGAAAACTAACACGAAATATTTAGGTAATATCAAACTACTTTCTAATCTACAAGCTACCACTAATCTAGATAAAATTAAAGATTTTGAGCTAATTATTATTGCAGTGCCGTCTTACGCTTTTGATGAGGCAATAAAATTATTAAAAACTCATATCTCAAACGATAATATTCTTTTAATTACCACAAAAGGTTTTGCACGTAATCCTACTGAATTGTTTTCTGATAGGCTTAAAACTTTATTACCAAATAACCCTATAGCATTTTTATCTGGTCCGAATTTAGCAAAAGAGCTAGCAAAGGGGTTACTTGCTTCTGTAACTATTGCAAGCTTAGATATAGATTTGGCAAATAAAATATCTTATAATCTATCTTCAGAAGCTTTCATTACTAGTACTACTAATGACGTTATAACATTACAAGTAGCAGGAGCTTTAAAAAATATTTTTGCCATTAAAAGCGGGATTGATATGGCAAAAGAGCAGGGCGAAAATGCAAGAGCAACCCTAATCGTATCTGCCTTAAAAGAAATAGCGATATTGTCCAAAGCTTTAGGTGGCTTGAAAAATGATGTAAATATTTTGCTAGAAGCTGGTGTAGTTGGTGATTTAGTGCTAACTTGCTACTCGATGGACTCACGTAATACAAAATTTGGTTATGAGTTTGGCATAAGTAAAGACAAACAGAAATTTTTACAAGAATATACAGAGCTAGTAGAGGGAAGAGAGGCGATAAAGTTCGTTTTGGAGTTGATAGAGAGATATGGTTTGGATATGCCGATTGTCTCTTCTTTAAGTAATGTCATTAAGTAGGTTTTCTGTGTAAAGATTATTAGATTTCATGGCGGGATCACGGAGGACATTGTTGCGTGGATCATTCTCCCCCTGTCATCCCGTGATTTATTCACGGGATCCAGTTAAAAATACTAATAAAATTAGTATTTTTTATTATTTTCTGGATACCGAGGATATTGATATTTCTAGTTGTTTTTCTGGATCCCGTGGTCAAGCCACGGGATGACAGAGCAGGCTTCGCCCATCCTCACAATGACGAAAAGTTGCCACACGCACCATCCCCGCCGTATCCCAACATCTTATATCTACTGTGGCTTGAATACTACTTATAAATACCCCATTAAAAAACTTCTTCAATTTTCTCTTTATTAATTGGTCTATATATTATTTAATTAAATTAGTTACTAATTATTAAGGGTTTTGTATGAAGAAGCAACACATAATAAATAAGACGTTTTTAGACGCAATCTTAGCCAAAAAATTAGGTACTTCCTATACCCCTCCGAAAGAAATTAACGACCCTGATTTTGATGAAGCAGCCAAACATTTTATTAATTTGCTAGTTAGAGCGGATGGTTTCAAGCCTGTCAAAACAGCAGTAGTTCGTCCTATTGACAAAGAGTCATTACTTGGGGCAGTTAGAGCGGCACAATTTGGTGTAATAACGCCTGTTTTGATTGGACCGCAGCATAAAATTGAGGCAGTGGCAAAAGTTAATAATGTCGACCTTGCTAATTATCAGGTTATTAATGTTGAGCATAGTCACGATGCAGCAAAAAAAGCTGTAGAGCTTGCAAAGAAAAGAGAAGTTGCTGCCATTATGAAAGGATCGCTACATACTGACGAGCTTATGTCAGCGGTAGTTCATAAAGAAAACGGCTTACGTACCGAACGCCGAATAAGCCATGCTTTCTTAATGGCAGTGGCAACTTTCCCTAAACCTTTTATCATTACCGATGCTGCTATTAATATCCGCCCTACCTTAGAGGACAAGCGTGATATAGTGCAGAATGCTATAGATTTAATGCATATCCTAAAAGAAGATAAGCAGGTTAGAGTTGCAGTATTATCGGCTGTTGAGACTGTTACTTCCGCAATCCCCACTACTCTTGATGCAGCTAGCCTATCTAAGATGGCAGATCGTGGACAAATCACCAATGCTATAGTGGATGGTCCTCTTGCTTTTGACAATGCTATATCTTTATTTGCAGCAGAGGCGAAAGGTATTAGCTCATCTGTTTCAGGGAATGCTGATATATTAGTGGTGCCGGATCTTGAGTCGTGTAATATGCTTGCAAAGCAGCTTAAATATTTAGGTCAAGCAGTTATGGCTGGTATCGTACTTGGAGCTAAAGTGCCGATTATTTTAACCAGCAGATCCGACCCTATGGATATGCGTGTGATTTCTTGTGTACTTGCTTCGTTTATTTATAACCATTCTAAAGCTAAGTTGCATGTACAAATGAAAGGTAGTTAGCATGAAAGATGTTATTTTAATAGCTAATGCCGGTTCGTCTAGTCTAAAAATTTCCGTTTTTGAAACTAAAGATACGAAAATAAAAGATAAAATTTATAATATTTTTTTAGAAAAAAATGATACTAAAATAGTATTTCATATAAATAAGAAGCAGGAATCTATTACTGAAATTAATGGCGATGCTATTTCAGCGATGATTGAGCTTTTTGAAAGTTGGTGGAGAAATCAGAAAGATTTACATTTGATTGCTACCGGTCATAGAATTGTCCATGGAGGAAAAAATTTCAATAAACCCGTTCTTATTGATCATAAAATTAGTGAAGATTTAAAAGCGTTAATCCCTTTAAGCCCTTTGCATCAACCATATAATTTAAAAGTATTAGATTTATTCCTCCAAAAATACAAAGCAGTCCATCATATAGCTTGTTTTGATACATCATTTCACTTTACCAACCCACCAATCGCAAAAGCTTTCGGCTTACCAAAAAAATATTATGATAAAGGGGTTATTCGTTATGGTTTCCACGGCTTATCATATAAATATGTTAGCAGCCATTTTAAAGAAATGACCCAAAAAGATTTACCTGAAAAAACTATCATAGCTCATTTAGGAAGCGGTAGTAGTTTATGTGCAATCAAAAATGGTATAAGTCTAGCTAGTTCTATGGGTTTTAGCGTACTTGATGGAGTGATGATGGGAACTAGAACAGGTAGCCTTGATCCTGGAGTTGTGCTATATCTTTTGGATCATGAAAAAATGACCACCGCAGAAATAACCGATTTACTATATAAAAAATCTGGATTGCTCGGCATATCGGGCGAAAGTTCCGATATGCGTACTTTGCTTGCAAGTAATAATCCTGATGCTAAGTTTGCGGCTGCTCTAGAGGGGCTTGATTGCTTAATCTTTACTGCCGGTGTCGGTCAGAATTCCGCTATAATACGTGACATGATTAGCGATAAACTTTTATGGCTCGGTATTAAAATAGATGATGCAAAAAATCAAAAAAACGAGTATATAATAAGTACAGAAAACAGTAAGGTTAAAGTTTTCGCCTTACCTACAAATGAAGAATTGATCATCGCAGAAGAAGTAATGAGATTTTTATAGTACATTATATAAATTTTTTAACTTTTTTGTAATATATCATAACTATTAACTTTCTTTAAAATCTAAGATATGCAACTATAGGTATATTTCAACTTATATTTTTGGAGGAAGTTATGGTAGAAAAATTTGATGCAAAAAAAGCCGGAAAAATAATAAAAAATATTAAAAATGAAAAGGTAAATCCATTTTTTAATAAAACAACAGGTAGTAAAACATACACATCTTCAGAACAAAAATCTACAATACCAAATGCACTTAAGAACAAAGCAAAAAAAGGTTATGAACAAGCATTAAAAATAGAAGCAAAGGCAAAAGACGCTGGTGTTAAACTAGACAAAGATGCAATGAGACGCTTAAATAAAATAAAAGATCGATATACACAAGCTACCAAAAAAGATAATTTTAATAAGCATCAAAGCGATCAAGCTTATGCAAAAAATCAGCAAGCCCATAAGGATTTTGTTAGTGGAAAAACAGCAGCTGCTCAAAAGCAGAGAAGAGACGATTATCGTGGAAGATAAAGCATAATTCATTTGCATTTGTTAGCACTATAGACTAAACTAATTACCAATGTCTATATTACACTCTACTATCTTAACTGTTTTTCCTGAAATGTTTCCTGGTACTTTAGGGCATTCTTTGGCTGGGCAAGCTCTGCAAAAAAATATTTGGTCGTATGACGTTATCAATATCCATGATTTCGGTTTAACCAAGCATAAAAATGTTGATGATGAAGCTTATGGCGGCGGCGATGGGCTAATAATGCGTCCTGATGTGCTGGGTGATGCCATAGATCATGCCTTATCTTTAAATCCAGGAGCTAAAATTTATTACCCCTCACCTCGCGGTAAAGTCTTTACACAAGGCTTTGCTAAAAAGATGTTACAGGATACAAATATTATATTCTTGTGTGGACGTTACGAAGGGATTGACGAACGTGTAATTGAAGAGTATAATATAACCGAAATTAGTGTAGGCGACTACATTTTATCCGGCGGGGAAATACCCACTCTCACCATTCTTGATTGCTTAATTAGGCTACTGCCTGGGGTTTTAATGAACCAGAATACCCTTTCTTCTGAGTCTTTTGAGAAAGATGGAGAATTTGAGGGAGGGCTTGAATGCGGCTTATATACAAGACCTGAAGTTTGGCGTAACCGAAAAGTACCGAGTGTTTTATTATCCGGTAATCATAAATTGATTAATGAATGGAAAAAAGAACAGTCGCTTATGATTACAAAATTACGTCGTCCGGAATTATTAAAAGATTTAAGAGACAAGGAAAGGAGTTAACAAATGAATATTATTGATCGCTTTGAACAGGAAAACATTTCAAAGCTTATTGAAAATAAAAAAATTCCTGATTTTAAAGCTGGTGATACAGTTAAAGTTACCGTAAAAATAGTTGATAGATCAGTTGAGAAAGATGGTAAAGAAAAGCTGACTGAAAGATTCCAAGCTTATGAAGGTGTGGTTATTGCTAAAAGAAATCGTGGCATTACCTCTTCGTTTTTAGTGCGTAAAATTAGCCATGGTGAAGGTGTTGAGAGACGCTTCATGACTTATTCACCAGTAGTACATGCTATTGATGTAGTAAAATATGGTGTAGTTCGTCGTGCTAAACTTTACTATTTAAGAGAAAGAAGCGGTAAATCGGCAAGAATCAAAGAAAGACATATGCATATTGCTAAAAAGCCTAAAGCTAAAGTAGCTGAGGCTGTTTAATCTTAATAGTCATTCCTGCCTGAGGCTTTATTGATGACTTAGAGGTCATTCCCGTGAAGGCTTTGCCCGCGTGGATCATTTTCCCTTGTAATCCCGTGATTTATGAACTAGAGCTAGTTAAAAATACTAATAAAATTAGTATTTCTTATTATTTTCTGGATCTAGTTCCCAAGCAACTAGATGACACCGATCATGTTTTTCGATCTACGCAACAATGCTTTCCCGCGGAAGCGAGAATCCAGCATAAAGCGAGATACCTAAGCTTTTAATTTTAAAAACTTGCTGCTTTTATGTTTATTTTTCTGGATTCCCGCTTCTAGCTAAGAATGACATATAAGGTCACCTACCCCTGAATAAAATATAACATTTTTTTAATAACTGTCCGGTACTATTAACAACAACACGCCGTGGCTTGGGGTCTAGTTCCAGCTAAAAAATGCTAATTTATAGCATTTTTTATTATTTTTTCTGGATTGCCAAGCTCTCTTCAACCGCATAACCCATGATGTGTTTTTTTAAATTGTACGGTACTAATTATTAATCAAGAATTTTGCAATAAAATTGCTTGATTACCTTTGTCTGTTCTTTGATGTTTTTGTTCTATTATTAGGGGTGTTAGACGGTTGCAAATTGCCAAGTCTATTGATAGCTTGGCTATGCTGTTGTACTTTTTTTGCTCCGGCAGCTGCTATTGATCTAGTAACTTTAGCAGTTTCTAAGAAGATTTGTTGTGGAGTTTGTAACTGATCAATTTGACTATAATGATTTTTAAGAAATTCTTTTTTTACCTTTTCATCAACACCCTTTAAATCAACATATGATTTATATAATTCTTTCAATTGTGCTTTAGATTCTGCCATTTGCTTATCAGAGGATTTTTTAGAAAGCGATTTGATAGAATCGGTAAAAATATTACCTATCTTTTTAAGAGTATTAATAGCGGGTGTTGTTATTTTCTTTATTCCATCATAAATTTTACTTAAAGTATTAGCGATAATGTCTAATAATTTTGGTTCTTGTTCTTTAGATATATCAGGTGTATTTGCTATTATATCTCTCATATCGTATAGTTTAGTAGTAAAATCCATTAAAGGTATTTTTGCTTCCTTTTCATTTATTTGTTTAACTGCTTTACTAGCCATTTTAGCTTGCGTATCTAAACTATCAGCAATAATTGATTTAGTCTGACGAAAAGTTAAATTTTTTGGTTTATTTATTACAGGCTTCTTAGGTCTGTCTTCTTTTAATCTTTTCAGCCTATCACCCAATTCTTGATTAGGTCTATCATTAAGCTCTTTACTTTTCTTCTCTAATTTAATTTCAGATTCTATTTGCTCTATTAACTTCTCTGCTTCACTGCTAGGCTTTTTGGATGGCACGTAAGGCTTATCTTGCAACTTAGCAAGTCTTGCTTCTAATTCTTCCAATGATGGAATATTATCTCTATCTTGTAATTTTCTTAATCTTGATTCTAGATCTGATATATCAAATGAAGCCATAAATTACCTAATAAATTTTAATGTCTCTGACATACTAGCATATTATATATAATGTAGTCAATTCCTATACATATAAAATTATTAGTAGAACTCAATATAATTTTTGGTATTAAGGGTATATGTCAGATTTTAATGATGATCAATGTTGCTACCAGCTATTTTAACACTACTATCTTCGATTGGGTTATTAGTTTTACCTAATAACTCAAAATTACTCCCCTCTAGACTATCCGCTATTCTTGCTAGTTTGAAGAAATTATTATTTACAAAATTATCTGCTCTTGTAATAAGCTCGTTAAAAGTAAATTTTTCGTTTGTTAAAAATATTTCTAAAGCATATTTAGTCATAATATATTAGGTAGACGAAGCTCAATTTGGAAAAGAGCAAGGCGTCTTGAAGCTGATAACCGCAGCGTATTTAACATACGTGAGGATTATCAGCAAAAGACAACGACGCCAATTTTTCAAATTCAGCAAGTATACTTATCCAGCACGTCAGACATGATTTTGTGGGCGATGGGAGCAGCAGCTTTACTTCCGCCACCTCCATGATCGACAAAAACAGTAATGGAGTAGCGAGGGTTATGATAAGGAGCAAAGCCTATAAATAAAGCATGATTACGTCGCTCCCAAGCAATCGAATCACGGCTAAGATCATCGTTAGCATTTGCTTTTCCTTGCACTTGAGAAGTGCCTGTTTTACCGGCAAGTTGTCTATCTTCCCCGAGTATCCTATTATAATAAGCAGTACCACCCGCAACATTCACTGCATTATACAAGCTTTCCTGCACTATTTTAATATTTTCAGGGTTAATATCAATATTATGATATTCTAGATCATTTTTCGCTATTCTTGGTGTATATAATTTACCCGTACTTGCAATAGCTGTAATAAACCTTGCAAGCTGGATGGGGGTAACACCTAAATAACCTTGTCCGATTGCTAAATTAAAAGTATCACCTATTGACCAAGGAAGCTTTAGTTTTTTCTTTTTCCATTCCTTTGATGGTACGAAGCCTGAACTTTCAGGGGCTAAATCAATACCGGTTTTTGAGCCTAGTCCAAATTTTCTAGCAACCTCAAGAATTTTGTCAGGTCCTACTATCCTAGAGATCTCATACATGTAAGTATTACAGGAATGCTTAAGGGCAGATGACATATCAAGAGTGCCGTGACCAGTATGTTTCCAGCATCTAAAGCTATTAGTACCAAGTACAGAAGTACCGCTGCAAAAAAAAGTCTTGTTTGGCTTAATGCCCGCTTCTAATGCTGCAAGTATGGTAATTATTTTAAAAACAGAACCAGGCGGATAAGAATTCTGCACTACTTTATTGATTAGAGGCTTATAAGGATCGTTAGTTAGACTTTGCCAATAACTCTCGGATAATTTGCTAAAATTATTTGATTCAAACGCAGGTGAGGAAGTACAAATTAATACATTGCCGTTTTCAGTATCCATAACTATTGCAGAAGAGCCTTGTGGATTTAGGTATTCTTGTATTTTTTGTTGAAGATTTACATCGATATTTAAATGAATATCATTGCCTGATTTACTAGAAACGCCAGAAATCTCTCTTATTTGTTTACCATAAGCATTAACTTCAACTTTTTTATAACCGAACTCCCCTCGCAATTTATCATCATAATATTTTTCGATCCCAGATTTACCTATATTAAAATCACTTAAATTATATACGTTCAATCCTTGTTTTTCTTGTTCATTTATCTGCCCAAGATAACCGATTAGGTGAGAAGTCACATTTGAAAAAGGATAGGATCTTAAATATCCTATATCGATAAATATATTAGTTAATTTATGTTTCTGCTCTTCAATTAAAGATACTTGTTGCCAATCAAGTTGATCGAGTATCATCAAAGGCACGTGACGGCTAGATTTCTTAATTTTTTGCTGGATATAATTATATTTTTCTTCGGATAAGTTTAAAACTTTACTAACTATTTCTAGCTCATCTTTATAATTATTATTAACGCTTCGATCTATTAATAGCTGATAGCATGGCTTATTAGTGGCTAGAATATTATTTTCCAAATCGTAAATTCTACCTCTGCTGGGCGGTAGCACAACAAAATTAATACGGTTTTTATCTGATAACGTCTTATATTCCTCGCTTTTGATAAGTTGCAGATAAAACATCCGCATTCCAAGTAAAGATAAAAGCCCAAGTTTACTTGCTCCAATTATAAAAGCACGACGTGAGATTAGCTCATTATGTAATATTTTTTTGTTTAGCATGCTTTTTAAAATAACTTAGAGGAGAGTCAAATATAAGACGAATTAAATTATAAGAAAATATAGTTGTTAAATATTGAAATAAAATTGCTAAATATCCATCTATTTCTAACTTTTTCATTGTTACAAGTAAATATTTAAAGTTCAAGATAAATAAACAGTAAACACAAAATACGATGAAATTTACTAAATAATTTTTTACCGCAAAAAATTTTGAAGATAATTTCAAAATTATATAGGCTGATAAAAAAACTAAGGAATTTGTCCCAATAGGCATAGAATTTATTTGATCAAGCAGTAATCCTATCAAAAATATTCCGAGCATATTTAAGGAATATAAAGTCATAAAATAATAAATAAATATGATTTCTATTGCAGGAAAAATTCTGCTCTTAATACCAATTTTGTAAGCAAATTCAGGAAATAATATTATAAAAAAACATAATAACGCAAACAGCAATCTAAATACTATTTGTACAGTGTTGTTTATTATTTCTTGTTTTATTTTAAACATGTTAATAAATTTAATTTTGTAACTTCCAATCCGTTATTGCGAAATAGTATTGTTGCGTAGACCCAAAAACATCCTCGATGTCATCCTGCGTAAAGGTTACGTAAATCGTTGACAAGAATTTAAGAAAGCAAAAAGGAGTTTGTCCATCTAAAGATTGATGATTACGTATTTCATTATAATAAATTAAATACTAAAATAAGTCATCCTTTATTGTTTGCCAAAACCTTGCCATTTTTTCATTAGTTTAAGGTTTATATGATCTTGTATAACTGTGCGTCTAATAATATCCTCTCAAATGGATGGTTCTTAGGGAACGTAAATTCCGCTCCATTATCACTTAGTATTCTTGTAAATTCTATATTATAATTCTTTTTTATTACATTAAATATTTTCATATTTGCAAACATTATACTCAAGCTCTTTATATTTTCTACTACTTCTGGCATTGCCAGCGTGGATCATTCTCCCACCTGTCATCCCGTGGCTTGCTAACTAGATCCAGTAATATTTAATGTTATCTCATGATTTATTTATGGATGATCCAGAAAAACAACTAGAAATATCAATATACTCGGTATCCAGAAAATAATAAAAAATACTAATTTTATTAGTATTTTTAACTGGATCCCGTGGTCAAGCCAATAGTACCGGACAGTTTTATTATTATAAGGATATTAAATGTCTTCCAAATCGTCATTGCGAGGAGCGAAGCTTTGTTGCAATCTCAGGAAATAATGATGAGATTGCTTCGTCAAAACTTATAGTTTTTCCTCGCAATGACGGGGCTTTTTTAATAACTGTCCGGTACTATAGGACAAGCCACGGGATGACTACCTTAGGGCGTTTTTCGATCCACGCTGGCAATGCCGCCACGGCATGACAATTAATGTAAAAGCCACGGGAGGCTTTGTTGCCTGGATACTAAGTCGTCATTGCGAGCGAATGAATGAGCGTGGCAATCTAGAAAAGATAATAAAAATGCTATGCATTTTACTGGATTGCTTCGTCAAAACTTACAGTTTTTCCTCGCAATGACGTGAGTGTATAAAAAAAGAGCCTTTAGGAAACTAAAGACTCTCTTTTCTTGGATTTAGGGATTTAAAGATGTAAAAAATTACATATCAAATCTTAGACCAGCCATTAAGTTACTACCTCTATAGCGTGTTCCACCAAATCTTGCTGACTCACCATTCTTAGTAACAGCTTTAGTTTTTGTTTTACCGTAATCTCTCCAGCTATAAACTAGCTCAGCTTTTACGCCTTGAGCAACTTCAAATGAAGTACCTAAAGATAGTTGATAAGCAAAATTTGTTTTATTTTTAACATTTACTTTACCACTTTTAGTAGCAGCGATAGCAGGATCAGCGTATGCATATGAAATTTTTTCTTTCACCATTGCAGCACCAATACCAGCACCAGCAAAAACTTTAAACATATTTAAATCAACTACATCAACATAACCATTTAATAAGAAGCTTACAATATTAGGTCTGTGTTTTACTGAAACTCTATCACCCTTTTTATCATTTGCTGATTTTTTTAAATGATTACTTGTTACTAAACCAACTGTAAAATCAGTTCTTAGATTATCCATGATATAGTAACCTGCACCGATTTCGCCAGTAAAGCCAGTGTTAGACTTCATTTTTATTCCTGTAGGCTTATCTTTTTGGCTATCAAAAATCACAGCACCAGCATTTACTTTTAGATACCATAGATTTTCCATAGCTGATGCTGGCATTGATGAATTCATAGCTGAATCAGTCATAGGGGCATTCATCACAACTCCTTCGCAAGGATCAGTAGCAGCAAATATTGCAGCTGAAGATAAAATAGCTGTACTTGCAGCTGTTATTAAAAGTAATTTTTTCATATTATTAATATTCCTTAAATTATTTGTTAGTTATTAAAATTAAATTTTAGATAAGATTATTACCTAAATCTAATGAAAAATAGTTCCAAGTAATAGAAAAGTTATTTTAATTACTTGAAACTATTAAATATCGCTTATTATTTGATTATATATCAAATCTTAAACCTACAGTTAGGTTATGGCTTTGATAACGTGTTCCTTTAACTTGCACATTTTGTCCTGCTGGATTTTTTACAGTCCCGCCTTTTGCCTTACCATCACTTATCCAGCTATAAGCTAACTCTGCTTTAACTCCATCAGAAATTTGTGAAGAAGCACCTAAAGTTAGTTTGTAAGCAAGGTTAGTTGTGTTTTTGCTTGAATAAGAATTAGAAACAGTAACATTATTAATATTTTGAGAATATGAAACTTTTTCTTTCAGCATTGTAGCACCGATACCAGCACCAGCAAAAACATCAAACATCTCAAAATTAGATAGATCTACGTAACCATTAATAAGTAAACGTGTGATATTAGGCTTGTGGCTTGATGAACGATTAGTTCCATTGACATTGCCAGACTTCTTTAATTTACCACTGAATGTAGTACCTAAAGTTAAGTCAGCTCTGAAATTTTCTGCAATATAGTTACCAACACCAATATCACCAGTAAAAGCTGTATTAGATTTTAATTTAAGACCAGTTTGGCTATCCTTTTCTTTATTGAACATTGCCGCACCAGCATCTACTCTTAAATACCAGCTATCATTCCCGCAATCAGCGAATGAAAGGGCTGAAGATAAAACTGTTGCACTTGTAGCAGCTATTAAAAGTAATTTTTTCATTTTTAGTACCTCAATAATTTGAATTAATTAATAAAAAGCTATCTTTAGGGCTGGTATAACATACTATTATTAATAGTGCTACATTAATATATAAATTTAATAGATTAAAGCAAAAACTTTAGATAAGTTTGTGACAAAATAGACACAAATAGATAATTAGTCCTTTTATACACCAATATATTTATTAAATTTATCTTTTTCATCTTTGAATTTATCAGCATCTGGTAGTGCGGGCTTTTTCTTAGTAATGACTTGCCATTTCTCATGTTCTATAAAGTGTTTTGCTCGCTCTACCCATTCAATCAATTCTGGTGTTTCAGGTTTTATTGCATCTATTGGGCAGTCAGGCACGCATACCCCGCAATCTATACATTCATCCGGATTGATGACTAACATAAATTCACCCTCATAAAAACAATCTACCGGACATACTTCAACACAATCAGTATATTTACATTTCACGCATTCATCAGTTACAACGTAGGTCATTTTTTTATCGGTTTTTAATTTTGTTGATTAATATAGAGGTTCTTAAAAATAATATTAACAAAAAATATAATATAAAACTTACAAACATTATCATTAAAGGTTTTAGCATTGATGAGTGAATAGTTGGTGAGCCTAATCTTAAAACACTAGCTGGCTGGTGCAGGCTATACCAGAGATTTACCGAAAATTTTATTATTGGTATGTTAATAAGCCCAATAAGGGCAATAATAGAAGCAGGGTTCTGGGCTTTTCTTATATCTTCTGCACTATTAACTATTATAATGTAACTTAAATATAGTAGGAATAATATTAACATTGAAGTAAGCCGAGCATCCCATACCCACCATACTCCCCATATAGGCTTTCCCCATATGCTGCCTGTTACTAAGCTAATTAAGGTGAAAGTAGCCCCGATATAGCTAGCAGCTACCGCAAGCAAATATGACATAGTAGTTTTCCATACTAAATAGCTGAAGCTACAGGCTGCCATAAAGACATAAATAGCGAGTGCCATCCAAGAGGCAGGCACATGAACATACATAATACGTACGAATTCGCCTTGTTGATAGTCAGGCGGGGAAACTACTAGCCCTAAGTAAAGACCAATAGCCGATGTTAGAAAAGTCAATATTGCCAATATAGGAATTACTATTTTTGACAATTTATCAAAATAATGAGGGTTTAGTAATTTAAACATAATGCATTTCTGCTAAAAAGTAATTTATTTGGGTTAACTCCGCCCTTGCCACCCCGCCGTGCGGGTCAAAAGTCGTCATTGCGAGCGACTGTAAGGAGCGTGGCAATCTCGTAAAATAGCACAGGGCTTCATGAGATTGCCGCGTCGAAACTGTGTTTCTCCTCGCAATGACAGAAGACTGATCCACCCAATCAAGCAACTAGATGACACTAAGGCATTTATAGAATATAGCAGAGATTAAAAAAAAGAGGAGTAAAATTCTTAAATTGAAATCAGGAGCTTAATTCATTATTATATTATCATTTATCTTTAATTCTCATACAAAATGACCAAGAAAAATACTTTACTGCTTATAGACGGATACGGATTTGTTTTCAGAGCATATTATGCACAACAGCCTTTAACTTCCCCAAAAGGTGAGCCTGTAGGAGCTCTTTATGGCTTCACCTCAATGCTGCTAAAGCTACTTAACGACTTTAAGCCGAAACATGCAGCAGTAGTGTTTGACAGCGGCGGTAAAAATTTCCGTCATGAAATTTATCCTGAATATAAAGCTAATCGTCCACCACCGCCTGAGGATTTGATCGCACAATTGCCATTAGTGCGTGATGTTGCAAGAAATTTAAACTTCCCAATTTTAGAAAAAAATGGCTTTGAAGCTGATGATATTATAGCAACTTTTGCAGCTAAAACCGCTTCTATTGGAGAAGAAGTAGTGGTCATATCTTCCGATAAAGATCTATTGCAGTTAATGAATGACAATGTAAAAATATATGATCCGCTAAAAGCCAAATATATTACAGAAGATAATGTTGTTGAAAAATTCGGCGTTACTTCTGATAAGTTACGTGAGGTGATGGCTTTAATCGGTGATAAATCTGATAATATCCCTGGTGTGCCGTCAATAGGACCAAAAACCGCAAGCAGCCTTATTACCCAGTTTGGTACAGTTGAGAATATCTTTAATTCCCTAGAGCAAGTTTCAAGCATAAAACAACGTGAGACGCTACAAAACTCAAAGGAAGCTGCTCTAATTTCATGGCAGTTAATTGGGCTGGATTATAATGTTGACATGGATTTCAAGCTAGATGCTTTGGAATGGTCGCCACCTGATCATAATAAATTAACAGAGTTTCTACACGAATATGGCTTTAAATCTTTATATAAAAGAGCAGAGAATTTATTTGACATTAAAATTAGTGAACATAAAGAAGTAATAGAAGAAAAAGCCGTAGAGATAAAAGAAATCAGTAATAAAGCTGAGCTTGAAGCTTTCGCTGAAAAGGCTAAAAAAGCAGGGATATTTGGCATATATTTGTTGCAGAATAAAGGAGCTAATATTGCATTTATTTTATCCCTAAAAAATCAAGCTTATATTATTAAAATCTCAAATGGGACCAATGATCTTTTTTCTTACAATTCTAAGGCTGATAATGAATGGTTTACAGATATTATTTTTAATTTACTAACTGACCAGTCAATAAAGAAAATCACTTATTCACTAAAATCTCTGCTGAAATTTTATGCTAGTAGGGCAGAGCAAATTAAAGCAATTGAAGATTTAGAGCTAATGAATTATGCACTATCCGCAGGTCTGCCGCAAAAGAATTTATTTGAAGCGTTAGAAATAGAAGAGGCAGCAAAAATAGTAGCTAATTTTACCGATCTTTATCAGCAAACTATTTTAGAGCTTAAAAAAGATAACAAGGCTTTTAGAATTTATAAAGAAATCGATTTACCTGTTTGTTTTGTGATAGATAAAATGGAAAAAGCCGGCATAAAGGTGGATGCAAATTATTTGAATCAATTATCTAGTGAATTTGGAACAGAAATATTAAAGCTTGAGGAAGAAATTTTTGCTTTAAGTGGTACGAAGTTTAATATTGGTTCACCAAAACAATTAGGTGAAATTTTATTTGAAAAGATGCAATTACCATTCGGTAAAACTTCTGCTAAAGCAAATTCCTATTCAACAGGGGCTGATATACTCGAAAAGCTTAGCGAGCAAGGTTATCCTATCGCTGATTTATTGCTAAGATGGCGTCAGCTTACCAAGCTAAAAAATACTTATACTGATAGTCTGCCAAAGCAAATAGATAATATAACCCGCCGGATTCATACCACTTTTTTGCAAACTTCCACTACTACAGGACGGCTTAGCTCACAAGAGCCTAATTTGCAAAATGTACCTATTAGGTCGGGGGAGGGGAATAAAATCAGGCAAGCTTTTATTGCAGAGCAAGGCTATAAATTAATATCAGCGGATTACTCGCAAATAGAACTTAGAATATTAAGCCATATCGCAGATATAAAGGCTTTAAAACAAGCATTTATTAATAAAGATGATATACATACTCAAACTGCTTGTCAGATCTTCAATTTACAAAAAGAGGAGTTAACTAGCGAACATAGACGTAAAGCAAAAGCTATAAATTTTGGTATTATTTACGGGATAAGTGCGTTTGGGCTTGCAAAGCAGCTAAATGTTAGTAATAGTGAAGCTGCTGAATATATCAAAAAATATTTTGCTGAATATAAAGGCGTGCAGGAATATATGGAAGCGACTAAAAGCTTTGCTCAAGCAAATGGATATGTTACTGATTTCTTCGGACGTAAATGTTTTGTGCCGCTAATTAATGATAAAAGACTCAAGCAATTTGCCGAGCGTGCCGCTATTAATGCCCCAATTCAAGGGACTAATGCCGATATAATCAAAATAGCGATGACCCTACTTGATAGAGAAATAGAGAAGCGTAAACTTAAAACTAGATTAGTGTTGCAAATTCACGATGAGCTATTATTTGAAGCACCAATAGATGAAGTAGAAACGATAATGCCGATTATCAAACAAATTATGGAGAATTCTACCAATATGGATGTACCAATTATTACCGAAATTAGAGCTGGTAATAATTGGATGGAAATACATTAGATATAGTAATCCAGTTTTTCGTCATTGTGAGGAGAAACTGTAAGTTTTGTACGTGTGCAATCTCAGGATATTTGGTGAGATTGCCTCCGCCCTCTGCTTCGCATCTCCTCGCAATGACAAAAAGACTATCCATGTTTAATTTTAGCTTGTGCGGTGGCGATTCGTGCGATTGGAATACGATAAGGGGAGCAGGAAACATAATCTAAATTCATTCTGTGAAAAAATTCTATAGAAGCAGGGTGTCCAGCATGCTCGCCACAAGCACCCAGCTTTAAGCTAGGGTTGCTGCTTTTTCCTTGTTTTATAGCAATCTCAATTAATTCTCCTACTCCTTCTTCATCTAGCGTAGTAAATGGATCGGACTCGAAGATTCTTTCTTCTAAGTAATAAGGTAAGAAAGAGGCTATATCATCTCTGGAAATTCCATATGTAGTTTGGGTTAAATCATTAGTACCGAAGCTAAAATAATCAACTTCTTCAGCTATCTTTTTACTGTTAAGTGCTGCTCTTGGTAACTCAATCATAGTACCTAAACTAAAAGAAAATTTATGCTCATAACGCTCTTCTAGCTCATGAATCATTTCATAAATATCACCTTTAAGCTTCTTGATTTCATTAACATTACTAATTAAAGGAATCATTAATTCTAATTTACACTCAATATTTTCTTCTTTATGGAGCTCAAAAATAGCTGTAAAGATTGCTTCCACTTGCATCTGATAAATTTCTGGTGAGCAGATACCAAGTCTACAACCACGATGACCAAGCATAGGGTTTACCTCATGCATAGCGTGCAGACGTTGATTAATCATCGATAATGGCAAATTTAAACTACTTGCTAGATTTTTCTTATCTTCCTCAGTTGTAGGTAAAAACTCATGCAATGGTGGATCAAGTAATCTAATATTTACCGGTTTATCGCCCATCACTCTAAATAAAGCTTTAAAATCCTGTGTTTGAAGAGGTAGTAATTTCTGCACAGCAAGCTTTCTTCTATCTATATCAGGGGCAATAATCATTTCCCGTACTAGAGGAATTTTGTTTTTATCAAAGAACATATGTTCACTACGGCATAAACCAATGCCTTTAGCACCAAATTTTACTGATACTAAAGCATCACTTACTGTTTCGGCATTGGTGCGAATTTTTAGTTCACTTGTCTCATCTGCCCATTCTAAAATTAGTTTTGATTCTTCACTAAAAGTAGGTTGAATTAATGGCACTGCTCCTAAAAAAACTTTACCTGTACCGCCGTCAATTGTGATAATGTCGCCTTGTTTAAGTACCAGATCGCCAGCTGTTAATGTTTGTTTTTTCTCATCTATTACTAAATTATTAGTTCCACAAACGCATGGCTTGCCCATACCTCTTGCTACAACCGCAGCATGTGAAGTCATACCACCTCGTATTGTTAAAATACCTGAGGAAACATGCATGCCGTTAATGTCTTCAGGACTAGTATCGTGCCTTACTAAAATCACTTTATGGTGATGTGATAGTTTTTCAGCATCATAAGGTGAAAATACGATAATACCAGTTGCGGCACCTGGGGAGGCAGGTAATCCATCTGCAATAGATGTAAGACCTTTGCTATAATCTATACGAGTATGCAATAATTGGTTTAACGACTCAGGATCGATTCGCATTAAAGCTTGTTCTTTAGAGATCAGCTTTTCTTCCACCATTTGTACAGCAATTTTTATAGCAGCAATGGCAGTTCTTTTAGCTGTACGAGTTTGTAATATATAAAGCTTGCTGTTTTCTATAGTAAACTCTATATCTTGCATATCTAGATAATGCTTCTCTAAAGTTTCAGAAATTTTTGATAATTCATCAAAAACTTTCGGCATTGTTGCTTTCATGGAATTTGAGTCATCAGAAATAATAGGCAAAGGTGTTCTAGTGCCTGATACTATATCTTCCCCTTGAGCATTTATCAAAAATTCACCAAAAAGCTTTTTTTCACCTGTAGAGGGTGATCTAGTAAAAATAACTCCTGTTGCTGAAGTTTTGCTTAAATTACCAAAAACCATAGATTGTATATTGATAGCAGTGCCAAAGCTTTCGGAAATATTGTTGATTTTTCTATATATAACTGCTCTGTTACTCATCCAAGAATTAAGTACCGCTTTAATTGCCGATTCTAACTGTTCGTAAGGATCGATTATTAACTTTTCTGCATATTTTACATGTAATTTTTTAAAGTCTTCAATGATTTTTTCTAATAATTCTGGCGTAACATCGCTATCTCTATAAATATCGGCTTGAATCTTATGTCTTTCATAAATTTGTTCAAATAAATCACTTGGTATGGATAAAACAGTTGCTCCATACATTTCTAGAAATCTTTTATAGCTATCAAAGGCAAATCTTTTGTCCTTGCATACTTCTCCAAGAGCTGCACAAACTTCATCGTTCATTCCAAGGTTAAGTATGGTGTCCATCATACCAGGCATTGAAACAATAGAGCCTGATCTTACCGATAATAATAAAGGATTTTTGGTGCTTCCAAAAACTTTGCCGGTGGTGGCTTCAAGTTTTTCTACAGCTGTTCTTAGTTCATTTCTAAAATTTTTAGGAAAGCTATTATCATGAGTATAAAAATAGTTACAAAGTTCAGTAGTGATAGTAAAGCCGTCAGGTATAGGTAATTTTAAGTTAGACATTTCAGCAAGCCCAGCTCCTTTATTACCAAGTATATCTTTCATACTAGCGTTTCCATCGCTACCGTTACTACCAAAATAGTAAATTAATTTTTTCATATATATATAAAATTTGCTAATAATTATTGATGGTATTTGGAACTTAAACCCTATTTATACATTATGCTAATAATAGTGGCAACGTTAAATTATTGTTAATAGTAAATATTGACTAATTTGTGAAAATTTAGCATAATCTAAATAGGTCGTGTAGTTGCGTGATTTTTAAAAAATTACGAGGAAAGTCCGGACTCTATAGAGGTATGGTGCCGGGTAACGCCCGGCGGAGTAATATTACTTTAGGGAAAGTGCCGCAGAAAATAAACCGCCGTAATATATTCTATATTACGGTAAGGGTGAAAAGGTGTGGTAAGAGCACACCGGTAAGTTGGTAACAAGTTACGCATGGTAAACCCCACCAAGAGCAAAATCAAATAGGCGTTACAGAGCTTTTATAAGCTCCCGGGTATCTCTAACCGGTTTGTAATGCGGGTAGATTGCTTGAGGTAAACGATAACGTTTATCCTAGATAAATAACTACAACGAGCTATTTATAGTTCGTACAGAATCCGGCTTATAGACCTTATTCTGTCATCCTGTGGCTTGTCCACGGGATCCAGTTAAAAATTATGAAATAATTTTTTCGCTATATTAAAAGCTCAATTTATCTCGCTTTATGCTGGATCCCGTGGTCAAGCCACGGGATGACACTAAGAACATAAATATATATGTTAAACCCCTAATGAAAAAATTATATCATTATCCTATTTGTCCCATCTCAAGACAAGCTCGTGTCTTTTTAAAAGAATTAGATATACAATTTACTACAATTAAAGAAGATTATTGGCAGTTTAATAAAGAATTTCTGAAAATAAACCCTGCCGGAACATTGCCTGTTTTAGAGGAACAATATGGCTTATCTGTAGTTGGTATTTATCCTTTGGTAGAATATCTTCATAGCAAATATCCAAATTTTAATTTTTTAGATGAGGATGTAGATGTTTGTTGTGAAATCAGGCGATTATTCTTTTGGTTTAATGATAAATTTTATCGTGAAGTTACAAAAGTTATTATCGATGAAAAAGTTATAAGATCAATCGCTAAAATGAGTAGCCCGAGAACTGAATTTTTACGTGCTGCAAAAAATAACCTAAATTATCACCTAGAATATATGACTAGCTTACTTGAGAAAAGAAGTTATATAGTTTCAGACTCCCTAACTATTGCCGATATTGCAGCAGCTTGTCATTTATCCGTACTTGATTATTTTAGTGAAATTTATTGGGATAAATGGATTGTTATTAAACATTGGTATTCGCTAATTAAATCAAGACCCGCTTTTAGATTATTATTGCAAGATAGAATCCCAGGCTTTACTCCACCAAGCTATTATACAGATTTAGATTTCTAAAAGCTCATACCAGCTATAAATATACAGTATTATGGATAATAAGAAAAAACAAGAAAAGGAACTGAATGCAGAATCCATCAAAATATTAGAAGAATCAGTTAATGGCTTAAACATAAATGAATATTCTTCTTATCAAGAAATGTATAAAAAGCTTGATTTAGATTCTGTGGAAGAAAACTAAAATAATTATTTTCATTTGTTGACAACGAGCCTATATCATTATATTTAGTTACTTACTTAAAAATAAAATATGAGATAGCTTATGCAACTTAGTTCGATCTCTTTTCCATTATTAAAAAGGCAAACAATAGAAATAGCGTTAGGGATAGCATTGCTTGCGATTTGTTCGCAAATAATAATACCTATGAAGCCGATATTTATTTCATTGCAAACCGTTGCAGTTATGTTTATCGGGCTTACATATAATAAGACCACTGCCCCTTTAACGATATTATCTTATATAACTCTTGGAGTAGTAGGAATGCCTATATTTGGAGAATTTTCCAGTGGCTTACGAATATTATTCGGTCCTACCGCTGGATATCTAGCAGGCTTTATAATTGCTGTATACGTTATGGCAAGCTTAAAAGATAAAATTTTTATTAATAATAAGCTATTAAATCAAATTACCTTATGTTTGATCGGTAATATTATCATTATGAGTTTAGGCTGGATGTGGCTTGCTAAAATGATAGGAGCAAGCGGTGCATTTTACGGCGGTGTATTACCCTTTATAATACCTGGTATAATTAAATCAGCTTTATTAATTGGGCTTATTAACGTGGTAAAACCAAAAGTCAAATATACTAGTTGAACTTGAAAAATTAGCTATTATATGTCATTCCCGCTTAAGGCTTGCTTGCGTGGATCATTCTCTCCCTGTCATCCCGTGGCTTGTCTGGCGTTGCTGCATGGATACCAAATCGTCATTGCGAGGAGCGTAGCGACATGGCAATCCAGAAAAAATAACAAAAAATGCTAATTTATAGCATTTTTTAACTAGATTGCGTACGTACAATTACTTGGTAATTTCCTCGCAATGACGGAAAAACCAATCCATGCAATAATAAGATTTTTTAAATCTTTTTCTATCTTGAGCTTTTAAAGTCTTATATAACTCTATTATTCATAAAAAAATCAAAAAAATGTTCATGCCGCATTTTCCAGTACCAAAACCAAACTGGAAAAACCAAATTAAATATGACCTTGAAAATATAAATAGCCTTTTAAAAGCTTTAGGTAATCCTCATTTAAAGCTCCCTCCTGTAATACATATAGCAGGTACGAATGGTAAAGGCTCAAGCAGTGCTATGCTAAAAAGCATTTTTGCGACCGCCGGCTATAAAGTACATTGCTATACTTCCCCGCATTTATTAGAGTTTAACGAGCGAATTGTAGTAGCAGGTGAGAAAATCTCAGATAATGAATTATGGCAAGTTTGTGAACATGTAAGGGTAGTAAGTGAGAAATTTAATATTGAACCTAGTTTTTTTGAAGGAACGACAGCTGCCGCTTTTCTAGCATTTGCGAATAATAAAGCTGATATATTAATTTTAGAAACAGGACTCGGCGGTAGATTTGATGCAACAAATGTAATAGATCAGCCGTTAATTACGTTAATTACCCCCATTTCATATGATCATATGCATGTGCTAGGGTCAACCTTGCAGCTAATAGCTTTTGAAAAAGCTGGCATTATGAAGCAGGGCACGCCTTGTGTTATAAGCGTACAAGTTCCCGAAGTTCATGAAATATTATTTGCAAAAGCAGAAAATTTAGCAGCCCCCACCTTTTGTTATGAATATGATTTCGGTATACAAAAAACGGATAACGGATTTATTTACTCATCACGAAATTTTACACATGAATTTCCTACTCCCTCTTTAGTTGGTGATCATCAGTTGATCAATGCAGCCAGTGTTATTGCACTAATAAGTCTTATTAATAAACAATTTAATATTAATAATGAGGCTATTGCTAAGGGTCTACAAAATACTATTTGGTCTGCTAGAATCGAGAAAATTGATCCGCAAAAATATTCCAGATTAATAGGTGATAACGTACAAATTTGGGTGGATGGAGCTCATAATAATAGTGGAGCCCAAGCCTTAACAGCGTGGATTCGTGATAATTTAAAATCACCGATATATTTAATACTCGGTATGACTAAAAACCGCAATATAGAAGAGTTTTGTGCTTACTTCAAAGGTTTGATAACTAAAGGTTATGGTATTAAAGTTTTATCTGAAACATTAAGCTATAATGCTGAGATAATAGCCTTAGAGGCAAGCAAAACCGGTATTGATTTTGCTGCTAGTGAAAGTCTTGAAGAAGCAATTATGGACATAAAAAAAATAAATGGCGATAATAAAGCAAATATCATAATAACCGGATCGCTTTTCTTAGCGGCTGATTTTTATAAACTGCTATCTACTCATTGATCTATTATTTATACATAGCTGTACTTATCATTTTGGTATTTCTCTACACCAATCCATTAAATAAGACTTACAAAATCAGATTGACTTATTTGAAGTTTTGTTGATAAACAATTACCAAAATCCTATTTGGGTTTATTTCGCTCTATTATTTTTGGTACTTTATCCTACCTCAAATTAATTAAAATTTTCATCTATGATGAGAATGATTTTGCTCTAGATATAAAAGCCTTAAAAAGTAATGAAAATTATTTCTGGTCTTATAAAATCAATTATTTAAAAAAGCTGATCAATGTAGGAAAATAAAATGATTATTGCACATAGCATTAATTTATGTTACTATTAGCTCAAGGTCGTTAACTGCGTAGCGGGTAACGACCGCTATCAACGCTGGTTATTTAGGTAAAACTACTAATCCATACCCATCATAAATTCCCTTATCATTTTTTCTGAATTTTTGTTTAATAATTTGAAAATCTTCCTGAACCTTTTTACCGATTATATAACGCCCTATAGGCGATACTACTAAATCTGCCAATTGTAATCCTGCAATATTATTTTTTTTATTCTCTAACTTGAAGTCACAAATACGTTTTTTTAAATATTTTGCTTTAAAATGTCTTGTACCCTGTATTTTTAAATTTTCCCAAGCTATTTTTAATTGATTATCTAAAACAATATTACGACTTTCAGCAACTACTACGCCTTGATTCCCTTTTGATAATTCATAACCAAAACGTTCTAATAATATATTCAAGCTCAAAATATATGGATCAAGTGCAGCAAAGCCATAACTATCTAAATGCTTATTTTTATGAATTACACAAGCAACTACTTTATATTGCAGCCTATTCATTAAGTTATTCAATTCTTGATAAAAAAACTCTCTAAAATCTTTATCTTTGAGACATAAAAATTTGTTTTTATTACGGCATATTTCTGCAGTATGCAATATAATATCTGTAGTACCAAAAACTTTTTGCTTAAATTTATTCATTTCATATATTAATTCATTATCAGCATAATTTTTTTCTATAATTACACCTCCAAGTACAAAAATAGGATACGAAGGGTCAATCTTTGTAAGATTGTGATCACCTGACTCGTCAATAAATAATATATGCATTAATTACTACCTTATAAACCAAAAAAGTTATTACATGTTATTCGCCTATTAGCTATAAATTCTACTTTATTTTCATCCTTAAGTTTATATAAATTGTCTATATTTACAACTTGGCAGTAGTTTTGTAAAGCTAATTTTCATCTATGATTAGAATGATTTTGCTCTAGATATAAAAGTCTTAAAAAGTAATGAAAATTATTTCTGGTCTTATAAAATCAATTACTTTAAAAAGCTAATTAATGGGGAGTGATTAAGAAGTGGTGGCCATGGTCGGAATCGAACCAACGACACAAGGATTTTCAGTCCTTTGCTCTACCAACTGAGCTACATGGCCAAATATACTCGTTTTATTTGAAAAATTGGCTCTGCAAAGCTCTAGGAACTCACATGCTCACCTATTAAGTATAGGCTCCGCGTGTTCGCCCCTTGTTTTACATTCCAATTCTCCAAATCATTTGAGTATGTACTCGTTTTATCTAGAAAAGTAATCTAATCCTTATAATAGATTAATTGGCTTTTGTCTATTCTTAATTTACTAGTATTAGACAAAAATAAGAAATTATAGTATAATGCGTAATTATTTATATAGCATTTTCTATGATAAAAATTGGTAATATTGAACTTTCTTCAAACGTAATCCTTGCTCCGATGTCTGGTGTAACGGATTTAGAATTTAGAAGATTAGTGAAAAGATTCGGAGCAGGGCTTGTGGTGTCGGAAATGATTGCAAGCAGAGCAATGATTGTAGAATCTAGGCAATCACTGCAAAAATGTTCTATTATGCAAGACGATGCAACAAGTGCCTGCGTGCAGCTTGCCGGTTGTGAGCCGAACGTTATAGCTGAAGCTGCTAAGATGAACGAGGATATGGGAGCAAAGATTATTGATCTGAATTTTGGCTGTCCGGCGAAAAAAGTTGTAAACGGCTATTCAGGTTCGGCTTTGATGAGGGATGAGGGGCTTGCAGCTAAAATTTTTGAAGCAGCGGTTAAAGCAGTAAAAATTCCTGTAACTGTCAAAATGCGTATGGGCTGGGACGATCAGACAAAAAACGCTCCAACTCTAGCTAAAATTGCAGAAAGATCAGGAATTCAAATGGTGACAGTTCACGGTAGAACCAGATGCCAATTTTATTCAGGTAAAGCCGATTGGGAGTTTATCAAAAACGTTAAAGAGGCAGTAAAAATTCCGGTTATAGCTAACGGCGATATCACTAATTTTGCCAAAGCTAAAGAAGCATTAGAGAAATCCGGTGCGGACGGGGTTATGGTCGGTAGAGGGGCATATGGCAAACCTTGGCTTATTTCACAAATTGACCACTACCTTAAAACAGGCGAGGAAAAACCGGCACCATCTATAGAGAGTCAGCTAGATATAGTGCTTGAGCATTATCAGACTATCGTTGATTATTATGGCGAATCTGCAGGTGTACCTATCGCTCGTAAACATATGGGTTGGTATAGTAGCGGGCTGCCTAACTCGGCAGAATTTAGGGGAGCTGTTAATTTAATGAATGATCCAATAGCAGTAAAAGATAAGATTGTGGAGTTTTATACAAGCGTTATAAATAGAGAGTAATGAGAAAAGTTTTAAGTTTTATTTTTATAATATTGTTTTTTAATTCGAGCTATGCAAATGAAAGGATAGTTGACTATAAATCGGTCTTTTTGCCTGTAATCACTAGCGATAAAGAAACAAAAATTGCTATACGTTCGTACTTAACTAATTCTAAAAAATATTTTGTTTTAGTCGATCCAAATTCCTTTAAAACTGCTCTAATTCCGCAAGACCAAGTGGAGTTACCTAGAAATGAAGCAGAAAAACAAAATCTGCTAAAAAAATTAGGTAATACTCCTTATATCAAAGCTTTAAATAAATATACAAAGCCACCTTATGTGCAGCAAAATTATGGTGCTACTCATTCAATGTATGAGGTGAAAGGACAATTTCTTACAATTGATATGTGTCCTTCTTCTAAAAGCTTTGAGGAAGAATTTTTTAACAAACTTGTTGAGCTATCTGTTAAGTTAAATAAACCTATTCCAATTGCTATATGCGTTTCAGGTTTATGGATTAACAAACATGAGAAAGAATTTTTATGGTTAGTGCAGCAGCAAGAAAAAGGTCATTTACAAATTACTTGGGTTAATCATTCATTTAGCCACCCGTATTTCAAGGATAAACCTCTTGAGAATAATTTTCTTCTCTCTAATAAAGAAAATTTTGAAATAGAGGTTCTTGAAGCAGGGAAAGTATTAGTTGGCCATAATATTGCTCCGTCACCTTTCTTTCGTTTTCCCGGTTTAGTTTCAGATCAAACATTAATAGAAAAGCTAAAAGATTTTGGATTTATTCCGCTCGGAAGCGATGCTTGGCTTGCAAAAGGTGAAAAAGTTCAAGATGGTTCTTTTATCTTAGTGCATGGTAACAGCAACGAAAAAGCCGGAATAAAATTAATTATGCCAATGTTACCAGGTCTCAAATTATTACCTCTTGAAAAGGCATTTCTCTTGGCGAACTAAAAAGATTAGCGTTGTCCACATGGGTCAGAAAGCATGTTCGGTGTCATGCCGTGGCGGTATTGCCCGCGTGGATCGAAAAACGCCCACGGTGTCATCTAGTTGCTTGGGAACTAGATCCAGTTAAAAATATCAATAAATATTGATATTTTTAGTTGTTTTTTTGGATTTAATTCCCAAGCTACGGCAGGACTACCTTAGGGTATTTTTCATTCCACAAATAGCTATTAGTGGCTGTCTGCTACGTTTCCTAATGATACCATTTCATCTGAAGTATGAGTATCATGACCGGAGTTAGAAAAATTATTTAATCCATGATCTCCTGATGTATGCATAGGGGAATCAGAAGAAGTAATAATTGGAGACTTTGAATCATGTTGTAATGTATCTTGTAACGTATGTAAAATTTGTTGACTAATATTTGAACTTAATTCGTGTTGTTGATTTATAATTCCCTTTAATTCGTTTAATATTTGCAATATGTCTGGAGTATTTTTTAAAGTATTATTAAATTTCTCTAATAACTTAACAAGTAGATCGTAGTTTAATTCTGAATTCGTATTGTCTTCTATTTCTTCATATCTCTCTTCACTTTTTGATAATTCCTTAAGGCTTTGTATCAGTGTTGGTATGAATTTTTTTATTTGGTAAGTATTATTGCTTGTTTCTAATAATAGATTTTCTTCATCATGATTTATCTTATTTTTCCCTTTATACCAATCTATTCCACGCTTAATCCCATATCCTAGTAATCCCCCTAATACTATTCCTCCTGCTAAGGTAGTAATAATATAAGCAGCTGTATAGCCACCATCATTTGTATCATCGTTAGGAGTTCCTGCAGTTGTAGGAGGAGTTGTAGTGTCTGGAACGGAAACACCTAACATATGTAGAAACTTTTTTCCCGCTTCATATGCATCATTTGAAGTAATATTAAGATGATTTTTAATATCCCAACCCTTATCAATAGGTGACTCTGTAGTCGTTGTTGTTGTAGTTGTGGTGGTGGTAGGTATCAAGCTTATTAAATAATCTTTAAATTGTTGAAGTGCATTATTAGCTGTTTCAGGGCTACAATCTTCTAAACCTAAATAAGAAATAGTACCATTTGAAGATAATCTAGTATCCATTACCTCATAAAGTTCGTCTAAAACAGTAGCTGTATCATTTTGAGAAACAGTTGCAGCTTGATTTAAAATAACATGATTTTGACCATCTTCATTAATAAGACCCGCTATTTCATGTATTGCATTTCTATTACCACAATTCTTAAATACTGTTGTTAAACTTGCTCCTTCTTGCTTACTATCCTTATAAATCTGCGGTAAATCACATGATAAAATATTAGCGGAATAACCTTCTCTGAATTCTCCATCATCATTTGTTGTATAAACAGACAGAAATGTTTTGCTGGCTATTTGAGAAATTGCATATTTCATATTATTACCTAAATTACTGGTAATTTCGGTTAAACCTACAGGCATAACACATTTAAAAACTTTAGGTATATACATAATTTATTCTCCAATTTAAGTTAAAAACCATAAAATACGGTCCTTTACTAAAGGATATTAATATGTAAGTCAAGAAAAAGTTAAAATAATTTAATGCTAAAAACACTTGAAAGTAATTTTATTAGTTTTAATATTCTGCCAAATACAGTATGCTTATATATGATATAAGTTTTTTTGGTTGTTCGTACAAAAAGCTATTCTCTATATATTTTTTCTAGAGACTAATAATAAAACAGGAGAAAAATAACATGACTTATTGTGATAAATCTAATCAAACTTCCTATCCTTTTGTGCTACCTAATTTACCTTATGACAAAGAAAGTTTTAAACCACATTTTACTGCTGAAACTTTTGAGTACCATCATGGTAAACACCATAATGCTTACGTGCAGAATTTAAATAATTTGCTAAAAGATAAAGAAGAACTACAAAAAAAGAATTTAGAAGAAATTATAGACTGGTCATCGCAAAATCAAAATATTGCAATTTTTAATAATGCTGCACAGGTTTGGAATCATACATTTTTTTGGCATTCAATAAAGCCGAATGGTGGAGGAAAGCCAAGTGGTAAAATATTAAAGCAAATTAATGACGATTTTGGTAGTTTTGAAGAGTTTTGTGAACAGTTTAAAGCAGAAGCAACGGGGCAGTTCGGTAGTGGCTGGGCTTGGCTTGTATATCATAATAACAGATTACAGATTGTAAAAACTGCAAATGCTGGTACGCCTATAGCAAATGGTATGCAACCGCTTCTTGCATGTGATGTTTGGGAGCATGCTTATTATATTGATTATCGTAACAAACGTCCTGATTACGTTGACATTTTTATTAAGCATATGATCAATTGGGAATTTGTAGAAAATAATTTAACTAAATGAATATAAATTATGGCAGAAATAGAAAACTTTAAAAAAAATCGAAATTTTATTAAACCTATTGTTGATTTAAAGGAAGTTCAAGAAGAGCAAGTCAAATATATAGATGATCTAAAAGAAGTTCAAGAAACTCCAATTAGAAATATAGAAGATTCTAAAGAAGCTCTTATAGAATATGTAGCTTTTAGTGGTGGTGGGGCTAAAGGGGCTATATATTCAGGTGCTTATGCTGCACTAAAAAAAGCTGATCTTTTAGATAATGTAAAAGCTGTTGCAGGCTCATCAGCCGGTGCTATAACTGCAGCAATAGTGGCATTTGGTACACCAGCTGAGCGATTTGAAGAAATATCTAAAACTACTAATTTACAGGATTTACTAGGACAAAAAGGGTTTTCTGCTGGTGTTCTACAGTTAAATAAAGATGGTAAACCTTTATATAATTTGCTTGATAAAACTATAAAAGATAATGTAGGTGATTTTTTACAAAGACCAGATATTCTAAATGTCAAAGATGATAAAGATTTAGATGAGTTAAGAGAAAGACATAAAAGCGGTGGTAAAATATATTTTAGAGATTTAGCATTACTTCGAAAATATGATCCTGTTAACTATAAAGATTTAGTGGTTACGGCTGTTGAGAAAGATGCAGGTGTGCTAACTATTTTTAGCAGCCTTGATACGCCTGATGTTGAAGTTGCTTTAGCATGCCGTGCTTCTGCTTCTATCCCACTTGTTTTTGAACCAGTAGAAATTAATGGCAAAAAATATGTTGATGGTGGTTATTTGGATAACGTACCGACAAAATATTTTAAAGATAATGAGCCAGAATTTGATGTAAAAGAAATAACGAATGATACAGATGAGATTATATTAGCTAAAAAGCAAGGTAGAACTCTTTCTATGGCTTTTGGTGTTGGCATGGAAGCGGATGCAAATATTGCGATATATAGTGCTAGAGAATTTAAAAGTCCAGGTGAAATTGTAAAATTTTTAGCTGACGTATTATTTAAAATGATTGCAAAAATAGGTGGAAAATTTAAATATACCGACACTCTAAAAGAAACAAATGAGCAGCTACGTGAAAATGCTTTAAATACTGTTGTTTTAGATACCCAAGGAATTGATACTCTTGATTTTAAAGATGCCCAAAAATATGCTAACTATCTACATATTAAAGGATATTGCCAAACTATAGAATATACTAATAATCATGGGCTTGCTAAAGAAAAAGATAAAACGCTTGAACATCAGAAATTTCTATTAAATGTTTATGAAGTTTATGACAACAAGAATTTAAATAAAACCTTTGGAACCAAATTATTAGAAATGTTTATTCCGTCAAAGGAAAATAATGATTCCAAATGGCAACAAGGAGTCGTTGAAAACCATGATGATAAAGCAAAAATACTATTATCATTTTGTAATGTTAATGCTTTAACTAAAGAAAATTTACAACCACTTCTTACAGAATATGTAATAGCAGCTGCAACTAGCCGTAATGGTACATTAAAAGACAATACAAATTCAGTAAAAGCTTTATTCCATGTATTGAATGATCCGAGTACTTCTAATGAAGTAAAAGAAAGTTTTATAGAGGTGTTTTCTATAGATAAAAGTAAAGATACAAGATTTAATAAAACTAAAACTTATGATGAAAATATTGCTAAGTTCAAATTTACTAAAGATGATTTAGAATCGTTTATAACTAAAAATAAAAGCAATGCAATAAAGGTTCAAAATAAATATGCTCCACCTAAGCATAGGCAGCATGGGTAAACATATTGCTATTTATCTTTTTCTAAGATATTAATAGGGTCATCAAACTCTTTTAAATTTAAAGCTTTACTATCAAAGCTTATAGTAGAATCACATCCAGATATTTTATTAATTTTACCCAATAAAATATCTGAAAAGTCAGTGTTATATTTTTCATAATCATTGAGAGAGAGCCATAATATTTCAGCTTGCTCAAATGTAAATTCCGCAGTAGATAATATAATTCTTACTACTGAAATAATTTCTTTTTTAGAGTATTTATAGCCTCTTTCTAAAACCCAAATAAGTTCACAGATTACTATATTATTAATAAATATTGATCCTGTTTGATGCTCATATTGGGCTATGAATCTATTCACTATATTTGCCTGCTTTTCATCATCTTGCGTTAAATATCTAACTAAAATATTAGTATCAACTCCTATCATATCGACCTCTAATAATTTCATTCATTTCATCACAATTTATAGCTTTTTTAGGCTTAGGCAGAATACCTTTTAACTTGTGTACTGAATTATTAATTGGGACAAGAGCTATGTAATTATCTTGGATAATAAACTCAAGTTTAATACCTGAGGTTAAATTTAGCTGTTCTCTTATAAAATTGGGTATAGTTAACTGCCCCTTACTGGTAAGTGTAGAATAATAATTTTTCATAATTACCTTACTTTAAATATAAATTCTTACTTAACATAATAAAGTAAGGAAAAGAATTATTCAATTAAATTATTATTTATTTTGTTAATAAAAAAATTGTTTACTAACTTATTAATGTTATTTATAACTAATTAATATTAACATAATCTAAAGATTATTCATGGAATTACACCCACCTATCGATTCCAAATATGATTATAAAATCAATAATACAACCTCTAAAATTCTAAAAACATTCTTCTAATCTTAAAGCCATTAAAACCAGATAATGATCCAAGTGTTAATGTTGAAACTTTGGGTGCTGCACAGAATGACTCAGAGTTATTAAATTCTGACTAATTTATATTATGGAGTTTTTTGTTGTGTGGATCATTTACCCCTGTCATCCCGTGATTTATTCACGGGATCCAGTTAAAAATACTAATAAAATTAGTATTTTTTATTATTTTCTGGATACCGTGGACAAGCCACGGTATGACACCGAGGGCGTTTTTTTATCCACGCAACAATGCCACCACGGGATAACAATACAAAACTTTAAATAAGTCAATCTGATTTGTAAACTTTGTATGATAATTTGCAAAATGTCATTGCAAGAAAAATTAAATAAATCTAAAGATCAAAATAATTTATTTGTTATTAGTTAATATATATAGTATTATAGGTATATTAAGTATAATACGTAAAACTATATGAATATATCTGCAACTGAATTAAATAAGAATCCTGGAAAAATTATTGATCAAGCATTAAGAGAGCCAATAGTCATTAACAAACAAGGTAGACCTACTGTTGTTTTAGTAGATTATGAATATTTTACTAAACTTGAAGATGATTATTGGGGAAAGGCAGCAAAAAATATTACAGAACAACCGGAGTGGCTATCAGCAAAAGAATCAGAAAAATTTCTTAGAAGCTAATCCATGAGAGAAATAGTTTTAGAAAAAAGAGTAATAAAAACGTTAGAGCGTTACCCTGAAAAGCATCAGCGTCAAATAAAAAATAAAATTCTGTCTTTAATGGAAAATCCAATACCGAATGATAGTAAATTATTAGTAAGTTATCCTCATTTTCATAGATGCGATATCGGAGAATATAGAATAATTTACAGCTTTAATGAAAGTACGATTTACGTCATATTAGTTGGCAAACGTAATGACTCTGAAGTGTATAAGTTATTAAAAAATATTTTCTGAAAATAAAATCTTTATAAGTCTTACACTTTTTATTTATGGCGGTTAGCAAATCATATTTATTTGCTTCCACCATTTAAGTTATACTCTTCAATCACTCCCAATTAATCAATTTTTTAAAGTAATTGATTTTATATGACCAGAAATAATTTTCATTACTTTTTAAGGCTTTTATATCTAAAGCAAAATCATTTTCATCATAGATAAAAATTTTAATTAACTTGAGATATGATAAAGTACCGAGGATAATAGAGCGGAATAAACCTAAGAAAGATTTTAGCAATTATTTATCAATTATAAGTATAATTTTATTGCATGGCGATTTAAATAAACTACGAATTAAAGTATAATAAGCATAGGATTTATAAGGTTTTTTAGCTAGAATAAATTCTATCATTAAATCCCTATCTATCCCATCTGGATAGATTTCTCGCAATAATTCTTCGCTTTTAATAATAAAATCTAAATATGGCTCGATAAGGGTTATTCTTTTTTCTACACTATTATTCATGGCGGTTTAATCTCCTTTAAACTTAAATTATTCAAGTTGATCACCAAGAAACTAAATATCTCAATGGTGATCAGGGGATTGACAAACCGCTAACAAGAACAGCCATGATAACCTTTAAGCTTAAAATAATATTTAATTCTAAGCTCTGAACATGCGTTACCATCCCCCCGATCCTATGATTGAGGGTTACATCAATTAATGGTAGATGAAGCCACTTGTTAGTTAAGGGATGTCAAGCCCTGAAACAGCCCTAGCTGTTCCAAAAAGATTCTAAGCAAAACTTCAAATAAGTCAATCTGATTATTGATTAATCTTCAAAAATTATTATTTATTTTAAATTAAATATCTATTGTTTTTTTAAAACCCATCGTTATAATTCACTCATGTTTTTATTAACTTTAACTAAATTATAAAAATGAATATAAAAAGCTTTATATTAAGATTTTTTATTATCATATTTATTAGCATACATAATTTTACAGCATTGGGACAAAAAAGCCTACATTATGCTTTTATAACGACTCCTCTATTTGGCTATGTAAATCCTACCCTTGAAATTGTGCAAGCCTTAATTAAGTCAGGACATAAAGTTACTTACTTCAATGTTCCAGCTTATCAAAAACAAATAGAGAATTCAGGAGCAGTTTTTATACCATATCAAGGAACTGCGGCTTCAAATTTTGTAAAAGATGTAAGTTCTAAAACTATTGAATTGAATATATTATATACACAACTTGATAATATTCTTACAGAGGTAGAACCTGCCATCATAGAATTTTTTAATAAAAATGAAATTAATATAGTGATATATGATCAATTTGCGGTATGGGGGAAAGTTATAGCAGAAAAATATCATATTCCTGCTGTGTGTTCTAACCCCATGTTACTAGCTAAGCCTGAAGAATGGACAAAGTCACCTAATGTTATCCCTAGTGATAATAAAAATTTCCCATTTAATTATATGATAAGTAATCTTAGCTGTAGTAATGCTGATGAGATTATAGCTTATACTTCTTCTGAATTACAACCTGAATTTAGTAATCAAGAAAATATAATTTTTTTCGGTAAAAGATTTATTGATAAGCCTATAAGTGAAGCAGTGTTAAAAGATAACTCTTTAATTTATATCTCTTTAGGTACAGTAAATACTAATTTTGATTTATTTAATCAATTAATAGAATTTTTTAAAAATACATCTTATAAAGTTATAATTTCTGTAGGTAATAATGAAGAAATGTATAAAGAATTATCTTCAAAAAAATCTAGAAATATAGAGATTCATAAATTTGTTGATCAAACAAAAATTTTATCAGAGGCAGCTATATTTTTCACACATGTAGGTGCTAATAGTTTATATGAATCAATAAATGCTACTGTTCCAATAATAATGATTCCTCAAGCTGATGAACAAAATCTTAATGCTTGTAGAGCTAAGGAATTGCAATTAGGTTATATTCTGCAATCAGAAAATATTTCTAAGCAAGCAATACAAGATGCTTTTAATGATATGCGAAGTAACTGGAGTAAGTATAAAGAAAATATGCGTAAGTTAAGGGAAACTTTTGTAGATTCTGAGGATGCAAATGCATTAGCTTCAGATTTATCTCATTTGGTTACTATCGAAAATAGCGAAAGTCAGAGCGTTGCTAAATAGTTTTGGTCAATTTCTGCTTTGTTGCATGGCTTGGAAAATGCCCTATATGTCATTCCTGCTTAAGTCATTGCCTGCGTAGATCAAAAGCACCCTCGATGTTATCCCGTGGCTTGTTCATGGGATCCAGTCAATAAAAAGCATGAACATATTAAATTTCTCAAATTAAAAGCTCGATTACTCTTGCTTTTTTCTGGATTGCCACGCTCCTTTTAGTCCGCTCGCAATGACGATTTGGTATCCACGCAACAATGCCGCCACGGGATGACAATACAAAACTTCTTGCAAATGTTGTTGCATAATAAAGCTATCGCTTATATACTTTACGGGATAAATTAAATCCGTTAAAATTCTGCATGGTAAATAGTAATTTTTATAGAAATCTGGGACCAAGAAAGCTAACGGCAATTGCAGATTTCCTACAAGATTTTATAGAAGCTCCTAAAATTCATGAAGATGTAGCTATTCATGATATTAAAATTTTACAAGAAGCCTCTTCTAATGATATTAGCTTTTTGAGCAATATTAAATATTCTCAATTTTTAAAAAATACTAAAGCTGCAGCTTGTATCGTGCCAAAAGACTTTACTGGAGAAGTAAATCCCAATACTGTTTTATTGCGTGCTGAAAATTCATATTTTGCTTACGGCAAGCTAATAGATTTTTTCTATGCTCCGGTAAAATCGTATACTGCTAAAATAATGAAATCAGCTTATGTTGCAGAATCAGCAACTATAGGTAAAAATTGTTATATAGGTCATAATGCAGTTATTGAGGATAATGTTGTTATAGGCGATAATAGCATAATAGAAGCAGGCAGCTTTATAGGGACAGGAGTGGTTATTGGCAGAAATGCTAGAATCGAATCTAATGTATCAATAAATTATTCTGTTATAGGGGATGATGTTGTAATACTTTCAGGAGCAAAAATCGGACAAGACGGGTTCGGCTTTTCTACTGAAAAAGGTATGCATCATAAAATATTTCATACTGGAATTGTTAAAATCGGTAATAATGTTGAAATCGGTGCTAACACTACTATCGATAGGGGATCGCTGCAAGATACTATTATAGAAGATTTATGCCGTATAGATAATTTAGTGCAGATCGGGCATAGCGTCAAAATAGGTAAAGGCTCTATTATTGTAGCACAAGCAGGCATAGCTGGAAGTAGTGTAATCGGTAAATATTGTGCTCTTGGAGGGCAAGTGGGAGTCGCCGGACATTTAAATATAGGTGATGGAGCTCAGGTAGCAGCACAAGGCGGTGTAGCACAAAATATAGAAGCGGGTAAAATTGTTGGCGGTAGTCCAGCTGTACCTGTTATGGATTGGCATAGGCAATCTATTATTATGAAACAATTAATAAATAAGAGATCTAAATAAATGACTATCGATATTACCGAAATTATGGATTTGATACCTCATCGTTATCCGTTTTTATTAGTGGACAAAGTAGTTGAAATTGATCCTAATAAATCAATAACTGGCATTAAAAATGTTACTGTTAATGAGCCGCAATTTACAGGACATTTTCCGGCAAGACCTGTCATGCCTGGAGTTTTAATGGTTGAAGCTATGGCACAGCTTGCAGCTATATTAGTTGCTAAATCTCTCGGCTCTACTAAAAATAAAGAAGTATTTTTAATGGCTATCGAGAACTCAAAATTTCGCAAAGTTGTCCAGCCAGGGGATACAATGCATATTCATGCTACTATTGATCAGCAAAGAGCTAATGTATGGAAGTTTTCAAGTACGGTTAAAGTTGATGGTGAAATGGCAGCGGAGAGTAAATTTACCGCAATGATCAAAGATAAATCTTAAGGGTATACTCGATCAACTTGAAAAATTGGCTACGTCGCTTCTCATTTTTGATCCTCACGTTACTCGCGTGTACGCTGCGGTCAAAAATTCCGAGGCTTCTTGCTCTTTTCCAAGTTGATTCTCGTCTACCCCTTATATATTTGGAGTATAAATAGTGTCAAGTTCTAATACACAACCGGTAATCCATCCAACTAGTATAATTGCTGAAGGTGCAAAACTTGGTAAGAACGTAAAAGTTGGTCCATATTGTATTATTGGTCCAGAAGTAATACTGCATGATAATGTAGAACTAAAGTCTCACGTAGTTATTGAGGGGATTACTGAAATCGGGGAAAGTACAGTAATTTATCCGTTTGCGTCTATTGGTCAACCTCCGCAAATCTTAAAATATAATAATGAGCGGTCAAATACGATAATCGGTTCTAACAATATTATTAGAGAATATGTTACAGTGCAGGCAGGAAGCCAAGGCGGCGGAATGATTACAAGCATAGGAAATAACAATTTATTTATGGTTGGCGTTCATATCGGTCATGATTGCAAAATCGGTAATAATGTAGTGTTTGCTAATTATGTAAGCCTAGCTGGGCATATAGAAGTGGAAGACTATGTCATAATTGGCGGCTTATCTGCTGTTCATCAATATGCAAGAATCGGGAAATACGCAATGATTGGCGGTTTATCACCAGTTGGAGCTGATGTAATCCCTTTTGGTCTTGCAAGCGGCAAACGTGCAGTACTTGAGGGGCTAAACTTAATCGGCATGAATAGGAAAGGGTTTGATAAAGCAGAGTCTTTAAATGCTTTAAAAATAGTTCAGGAAATCTTTTTAGGTGAGGGTAATTTCGCTGATCGAATCAAGCAAGCTCAAGAGAAATATAAAAACAATTCTATAGTAATGCAAATTATCGATTTCCTTGAGCAGGGTAGTAACAGATCATTTTGTTCTTTTGAAAAAACAATGTCATTACGAGGAGAGCTACAAAGTAATTTGACGAAGCAACCCAATTAAAAAATCCTAAAATTAGCACTTTTTAAATATTTTTGTCATTACTATGCTCTTTAATATAGTAAGTCTATTAATACAAAAAAGCTTAACAAAAGAATTGTTAAGCCTTTTTTCTTTAAACAATAAAAATCTAGTCTTATTTATTATTCTAAATCAAGATTATTTTCTAATTCACCTATTATCTCTATAGATGTTTTAGAAAAGTTTATTAGATTATATGGATTATTAAAGTCTATTTTGCCTAAACTTAGCTCTAATGTACTTGCTCTTTCTGAAAAAATGATATTATTGTTTGGTTGATTTGTATTATGCGAATTAAGATAAAGGTTTGTAATAGTAGTATTTTGTTCAAGTGCATCGCTCAAATGAAGTATAGAAATATCTAAATTTCCAGATCCTGTTTCATTAAAGGTTTGATAGAATTTGATATAAACTTGCTGTTAAAGTCTTGATCAAAATCTAAAATATGCTCGATTTGATAACTAATTACCCCAGGATTTGTTTCGCTTTTTTGACTATCAATAATCTCTTTTTGACTTTTTATAGTGTCACTTAATTTTTGCTCAAGCTTTTTTTGATAATTTTCAACGATTTTATTTTTTTCTACTTCTGAGCTATTAAACCATTTAAGAGCAATTTCTTCCTCCTCATTTTCAGACTTACAATTTTTAATTCGGTCTATTTTATCAGTAATTTCTGAAATAGTTTCATCAATAAATTTAATATTAAGAAAATATATTTGATTTAAAAGTTCAGCGGTAGTTTTTTCTAAATTTACTGATTCCACTTTATTGGATAATTTCCATTTAATATATTCTCTGAAATTTGCCTTAAGGTCTATAAATTCATCTATATATTTTAGAATTAGAAATAGTTTTGGGTAATATATAGCTTTTTGAATTAATATTAAATTTAATATATTTAAAAACTTCTTTTTGTGTTTGGTAGTCAAATAAAAATTTTTGCTGTATAGATTCTGCAATAATTTGGATAACGCTATCTCTAAAATTAACTGCTTCTAATTCAATACTTATATCTGTCATCTTAAAAATCTTAATTTAAATTAACTTTTGTAGCGACAAAAATATATTAATAGTTAACTTATGTCAATAATGTTATAATTTAAATTATAGATATTATAAGGATGAATTAACAAAAATAAAGCTAGGGATTTAAAATAAGTAGTAGAATTTTAAATCCCTAAAGTATCTCTATATAACTCAAGCATAGCGTCCTGTTCAGCTAGCTTATCTTTATCAAGTTTTTTTAGCTTTAAAACAGTTTTCATCGCTTTAACATCAAATCCGTGTGAAGAAGCATCTTGAAAAATATCCTTAATTTCTTCAGATAGATCAGCTTTTTCTTGCTCTAACCGCTCTATTTTGCTTAAATATTGCTCTAATTGTTCTTTTACTACTACTTCAGACATAAAAAATTATTTAACCTTTTTAAATTTACTATATAATACAAATATCATTCTTATTCAATAAAATATTAATAATGCAAATTTATCCTTTGAGGCTTTTGCCTAATAAAATCGATTTTGATTTTATGAATTTTAAAAAAGTCAGTTACACTTTCTCAATTATTTTATCACTCATTAGCTTTATTTGGATTGGTATGTACAAATTTAATTTCGGTATTGATTTTGCCGGAGGTATAGTTATAGAAGTAAGGCTTGACCAAACGCCAGATTTACCAAAAATGCGTCAAGTTTTAGGTGAGCTTGGAATTGGTGAAGTAGTGCTGCAAAACTTTGGTAGTGAGCGTGACTTATCGATTAGATTTGGTAGTAGTAGCGAAGATAATTTAATGAAAAATATTGAGCTAATAAAGACAGCTTTACAAAATAATTTTCCTTATAATTTTGAATATCGTAAGGTGGATTTTGTTGGTCCGCAGGTCGGTAGGCAGCTAATTGAGGCAGGTACTATGGCAATGCTATTTTCGTTTGCGGCGATTATGGTTTATATTTGGGTGCGTTTTGAATGGTATTTTGGGCTTGGTATACTTATTGCTTTAGTGCATGATGTTATATTAGCACTTGGATTTATGAGTATAACAAAACTTGATTTTAACTTAAGCACCATTGCGGCAGTGTTAACTATCATAGGATATTCTGTTAATGATTCGGTAGTGATATATGATAGGATCAGGGAAAATTTACGTAAATATCATAAAAAAGGCATCACAGAAATCATAAATTTAAGTATTAATGAAACTCTATCTAGAACAATTTTAACAGTAGTGACTACTCTACTTGCTAATTTGGCACTTGTTCTTTTTGGTGGTGAAGCGATTCGTAGTTTTAGCGTACTTGTATTTTTTGGAATAATAGCAGGGACTTATTCGTCTATTTTTATTTCCGCTCCGATACTTACGATATTTGCCAATAGAAAATTTGAGAAAAAGTAAAAAAGCGTCATTGCGAGCGACTGTAAGGAGCGTGGCAATCTCATGAGATAGTACATGATTCCTAAGATTGCCGCGTCGCTCCGCTCCTCGCAATGACACAACAAGAGTAATTTATGCTGAAAAAAGAAGATAGAATTTTTACTAATTTACATGGTGAGCAAAGCCATGATTTGAAATCTAGCAAGAAGCGTGGTGATTGGGATAATACTAAAGCTTTGCTTAATAAAGGCAAAGAATGGATTATTGAAGAAGTTAAGAAATCGGGACTTAGAGGACGAGGAGGTGCAGGATTTTCTACCGGCACTAAATGGTCGTTTATGCCTAAAGAATCAAAAAAGCCATCTTATCTAGTAGTTAATGCTGATGAATCTGAACCCGGCACTTGCAAAGATCGAGATATATTAAGATATGAACCACATAAGTTAATAGAGGGGTGTTTGCTCGCCAGTTTTGCCATAGGAGCAAATAGCTGTTATATTTATATTAGAGGGGAGTTTTACAACGAAGCTTCCAATATTCAGCGTGCGTTAGATGAAGCATATAAAGATGGTTTGATAGGAAAAAATGCTTGCGGTTCAGGCTTTAATTGTGATATTTATTTGCATCGTGGAGCTGGAGCTTATATTTGCGGCGAAGAAACAGCCCTGTTTGAAAGCTTAGAAGGTAAAAAAGGTATGCCGAGGCTAAAGCCGCCTTTTCCGGCAGGCTTCGGATTATATGGCTGTCCAACCACTATAAATAATGTTGAATCTATTGCGGTAGTACCAACTATTTTAAGGCGAGGGGCTAGTTGGTTTGCATCGATCGGTAAGCCAAATAATACCGGTACTAAGATTTTTTGTATATCAGGTCATGTTAATAAGCCTTGTAATGTTGAAGAGGCAATGGGGATTCCTTTAAAAGAAATCATTGAGAAATATGCGGGCGGTGTTCGTGGTGGTTGGGATAACCTTAAAGCCATAATACCAGGTGGCTCTTCTGTTCCTCTGCTTCCTAAGTCTCTATGCGAAACTGCCGATATGGATTTTGATAGCTTAAAGGCAGCAGGTTCTAGTTTAGGTACTGGCGGGATTATTGTTATGGATAAATCAACTGATATTATTTATGCAATAGCACGTCTTAGTAAGTTCTATATGCACGAGTCTTGCGGTCAGTGTACGCCGTGCCGTGAGGGTACAAGCTGGATGTGGCGTGTTATGATGCGGCTCGTTAAAGGTGATGCCAAAAAATCCGAGATAGATCAGCTTCTTGAAGTTACAAAGGAAATAGAGGGGCATACTATTTGTGCTTTAGGTGATGCTGCCGCTTGGCCAATTCAGGGGCTTATACGTCATTTCAGAAGCGAGATTGAAGAAAGAATGCAATAGCCTTTATGTCATGTGTAGGGGCATAGGTGTTAACTTAAAGAGTATTATTGTTGCATGGGTCGAAAAACGCGTTCGGTGTCATCCCGTGGCTTGACCACGGGATCCAGAAAAAGAAGCCTAAATACAACAAGTTTTTAAAGCTAAAAGCTCGATTTTATCTCGCTTTATGCTGGATCCCGTGGTCAAGCCACGGGATGACACCGGTACTTAAGTTGATGCCCTAAGGATGACATACGAGCATTAATAACACAGCAAATAAATATAACTAAAAAAAACTTTATGCAAACAAATACTGAATCAAACAATAATAAAACAACTGCTCAAGAATGGAAATCTTTTATTTTAGTAGTAGTTGTTGCACTAATGATTAGAATATTAATAATAGAATCTTTTGTGGTTCCAACTGGGTCAATGAAAGCTACTATACTTGAAAATGATCGGATTTTTGGTACAAAATATAGTTATGGATATAGTAATTATTCTTTATCTTTTTTTGACTTTATTCATTTATTTAAGGGGCGAATATTTGCTCGCACGCCAGAGCGTGGCGATATCATAATTTTTCGTCCTCCTCACGAAATGAATACTAGATATATAAAGCGTTTGATAGGGCTTCCCGGGGATAAAGTGCAATTAATTGATGATGTAATATACATTAACGATGAAAAAATAGAGCGTATAGAGTCAGGAACTTATGTTAGTGAAGAGGGAAGAAAATATTTAAAATTTAAAGAAACATTGCCAAATGGCAAAACATATTTTTCTTATAAGCTTGCTCCTGTTTTAGGAATTATGTCTAACGATAAATATGGTAATACAGATGCTTTTTATGTACCGGAAGGGGAATATTTCTTTATAGGTGATAATAGAGATCAGTCAAATGATAGTAGGATTGATTTAGGTTTTGTGCCGTTTGAGAATTTTATTGCCAAAGCACAATTTATTTGGTTTTCAACAAAAATAACATGGTGGGATAGTGATATAGGGGTTGTTAATCTGATATTAAAGTTAAAGCCTTGGGTAGAGTCTATTAGGTTTAATAGGATATTTAGAAATCTATACAGCATAGAGGATTGATGGAGTCATTTAAGGAGTTAGAAAAATTACTAGATTATAGTTTTAAGAATAAGGCACTTTTAACAGAAGCCTTAAGTCATCCCTCTTTAAGACAGCATCATGAATATAAGGCTAATAAAGATTATGAGCGGTTGGAATTTCTAGGTGATGCAGTATTAAATTTAATTATCACAGAAATTTTATTTAATAATTTTAAAGAATATAACGAAGGAAACTTAGCTAAAATTAGATCATATTTAGTTTGTAAGGAAACAATTTGTGTAGTAGGAGCTAAGCTTGGTTTAAAAAATTATATTATTATGACTCATGGCGAAGAAATAGCCGGCGGGCGTGATAATCCTAATAATATTGAAAATGTTACGGAAGCTTTAATCGCAGCTATATATCTCGATAGTGATATTACTACAATTCATAATATTATAGGGAAATTATGGGCTGAATTTATAAAAGTCAAAGATTTAACAGATTATGACCCTAAAACCGCCTTACAAGAATGGGCACAAAGCAAAGATCATCATATCCCGATATATCGACTTATTAAAAGAGAGGGCGTAGCTCACTTATCAACCTTTACAGTATCAGTAAAAATAAACGGCTACGAGCAAACAGGTAAGGGACACTCTATAAAAGAAGCTGAAAAAAACGCCGCAAGAAGTTTATTGCATAGGCTTAAAAATGATTAAACAAAAAACAGTCTCAGTTTGTATTATCGGCAGACCAAATAGTGGCAAGTCCACTTTGCTAAATAGAATAATTGGCGAAAAGCTTTCGATAGTTACCCCCAAAGTTCAAACAACTAGGTCAATTATTACCGGCATTATTACCCTAAAAGATACGCAAGTGATCTTATATGATACGCCAGGGATATTTGAGCCGAAAGGGACTTTAGAAAAGGCAATGGTTAGATGTGCTTGGTCTAGCCTGCATAGTGCCGATATTGTCATGTTAATTATTGATAGCTTAAAGCCATTAGATAGCATAACGCATGATATTTTAAATAAGCTTTGCTCACTTAATATTGTCCCAGTAATTTTATTAAACAAAATAGATATTGAGTCAAAATATCTAAACGACATTAAAACTTTCTTAACAGAGCAATATCCTGACAGCTTACTTTTTCCTATTTCTGCTATATCGGGTGAGAATGTTAATAAGCTAATTGAATATATAACAAGTAAAGCAAAAATCGCTCCTTGGCTTTATGAAGAGGATGACATAACCGATTTGCCGATGCGTTTTATCGCCGCAGAAATTACGAGAGAACAGTTATTTTTAGGGTTGCAGCAAGAACTGCCTTATAAGCTAACTGTGCAAACCGAAAAATGGGAAGAGCTTGAAGATAAATCCGTAAAGATTAATCAGGTTATAGTAGTTTCAAGAGAAAGCTACAAAACTATAATACTCGGTAAAAATGGCTCAAAAATCAAAGAACTCGGAATGAAATCTCGCAAACAGATGGAACAGTTTTTTGGCTTCCCCGTGCATTTGTTTTTATTCGTCAAAGTGCGTGAGTTATGGGAAGATAATTCTGATTATTATCAACATATGAAAATATGAGGAATTCAAACGTCATTGCGAGGAGAGGCAATGCATCGACGCGGCAATCTCTGGAATCTTGTTTTTCTCATAAGAGTGCCACGCTCTTTTTAGTCGCGACGTTGTTACATGGCTCGAAAAACGCCCTCGGTGTCATACCGTGACTTGGGAACTAGATCCAGAAAAACAACTAAAAATATCAATGTTATTGATATTTTTAACTGGATCCCGTGAATAAATCACGGGATGACAGAGGAAAAATCGAGCCATGCAACAAAGCCTTTAGTCGCTCGCAATGACATTTTGAGAAAAATAATAATAAACTAAAAACAACAATGATAGTACTTGGGATTGATCCAGCACTTGGGAGTTTGGGATGGGCGGTGGTTGCAAAAGAGTCGGCAAAACTGAAATACTTAGCTAGCGGTACGATAAAAACAACTAGTAAAGATGAAATACATCATAGGCTTAGCTATATCAATAGTATATTAGAAAAAGTGATATTAGAATATAAGCCGAATATGGCAGCGATTGAAGAAACGTTTGTTAATACTAATAGCGTAACTTCGTTAAAGCTTGGCTATGCTAGAGGTGCTATAATGTCGCTGATTGGTAGATATGGTTTAGATATGCGAGAATTCAAACCTAACACGATAAAAAAAACTGTCACAGGATATGGTCATGCCGAAAAGGATCAGATTTTGCATATGATTAAGTTACTTCTGCCTGGCACTTCCCAAATTACTAACTCAGATGAAGCTGATGCTGTAGCAATCGCTTATACCTGTTTAGTTACGAAAAATTACTGAAATGAAGCCTATAATAATATTAGTCGCACCGCAAATGGGTGAGAATATCGGTGCTACCGCAAGAGCCATGAAGAATTTTGGCTTAGATGAGCTTAGAATAATAACCCCAAGAGATGGTTGGCCAAACGAACAAGCCCGCAATAATGCAGTTGGAGCAGTAAATATTATAGATGATGCAAAAATTTATAATAGCTTAGAGGAATGTATTAAAGACCTCGAATATTTATATGCGACTACTTGCATCAAGCGAGCGATGAATAAAGATTATGTATTTTCACAAAATTTGACTACCGATTATCCGAATTCTGCAAAAGTCGGGATAATGTTTGGGCGGGAAAATAATGGGCTTAGTAATGAAGAAATATCGCTTGCCAATAAGATTATCACTATTAATACTACAGAATTTAGCTCGCTAAACATCGCACAAGCAGTTATTATTGTATGTTATGAATTATTTCGTAATTCTGCATCAAGAGAAGATATTTATAATATTCAAAAACTTGCTACTAAAGAAGAAATAGATCATTTCCTAACAAATTTATTCGGAAAATTAGACAAAGCCGGATTCTTTAAAGCCCCTGACAAGAAACACTCCATGCAGCAAAATATTACCAATATATTTATGCGTATCAATAACCTTTCCACCCCTGAAGTCCAAACTTTACAAGGTATTATAAAGTCACTGAATCAATAATACTTAGCAACTTCTTAAATTCAGGAGTATAATTTTTGATATGTTCATAAATTTCATCGGCAAGCTTCTTATTATAGGTGTGTGAGGTCATATTACGATCAAGAAGCATGTGAATCCATAAATCTTCATCATTTATAATGCCCACTGCGTAAGCTTCTTTAATGACTTCTTTGGGATAATTAAGAACTATACCCATTTGAGCAAAATACTCTTTTAAAAATTTCCAAGCAAGTTCAAAAGTAAATTCAAATCTTTGAATTGTTGCGTCTATATAAGCACGATCTTCTGTGATTGGTTTTAAATAAATAGCTTCAAGTGCTATAAAAGCTTTACGAAAGTTTTCAAGTTTTGTTTTAAGTTTAATATTTATTTTTAACATATAAAATCTTTTTATTTCTTATTATATTTTCATAAAGCTCACGGCTTATTTTCGTGTTATCGAACCTGACACAATCTATTTTTAAAAGCGTATCAGCATCATTTATAATATCTACAACTTTTAACCATTCTTGATCTGTAATATTAGGGCAAATGATAGCAAGATCAATATCGGAACGCTCGTTGTTATCGCCTCTAGCACGAGAACCAAAAAGCCATATTTCTTCGATAAATGGTAAAGATTTTAGCTTTTTGATAAATATGTAGGATTGTATATCTTTATTCATTTAATTACCAGCTTTTATATTAAAGGTTTAATAATCTCAGCAACTCTTTCAGCTTCATCTAAAGGTGGATAGCTATACTCTTCTAATTTCGTTACAGACTCATCAAACATTTTTGCTATTTTCAGCTCAACCAGTTTTTTTACAAAAATTTTGTGCTTTGCAGAATTAAAATTTGAAGGGCAGAATATATAAAGAGGTTTGCCGCTTGAAGCTGCCTCGCTGCACATTGATATAGAATCGGCTGTAGAGATTATATATTTTGCTTTAGCGAGCATAGCGATATATGGGTTAAACCCTGTATCAGTAGTTGGATCATATATAATTGTTGAAATCGGCATGTTATTTTTAATAATTGATTTTACTGTGTCAGGTGTGCGTCTGCTAAAACTAATGAAAAAAGGAGTTTTTTGATTATCATATATTCTTTTTAACAATGAAGAAAAATGAATAGCTTCTTTTTCGGTAAAATTAAATTTTTTATTATTCCCGCCAATTATTATGGCAATAAATTCTTTAAGCTTAGGATAATGTTTTTGTAGTTCTGCCTCTGCTGTAGCAAATTTAGCAGTTACGTTATTGATAGCTCCGTTTATTGGGATGATGAAATCGTCATTGCGAGGAAATGCATAGCATTGACGAAGCAATCTAGTGAAAAAGTCCTGAGATTGCCACGCTCCTTGCAGTCGCTCGCAATGATCTTGATCATGATAAGGCAAGATCACCGCCTCAAACACTTCATAAGATAAATTAGGTTGCATTATTTGAATCAGTTTAATTTCTTTTTTTAACTTGTTTTTTAAATAAAATGCTAAAGCTGCCGTTCTTCTTCCAGCAGTAATAATTATGCTAGGCAAAGGTTTCGCCGTAATATCTTGTAATATCTCTTTTTTTATATGAATAGGATAATATTTAAGTAAAAAATTCGGCAACTTGGCTAAGCAATTATATTCAAGCCTAATGACTGTATATTCTTCTGCTAATTTTTCAGCAAGTGCAATTGCTTGGTGGTTATTTCCCGTTCTACTATCTGTAAACACCCAGATCATAAATATTCCTTTAAAGGTAATGTTAGTAAGTCGGTAAGCGGGAGTGATTTATCGCAAGCATAGGCTATTTTTGACATAACAGGAATTTGGGCTATTAAAGGTATGTTATATTTTTGTGATAAATGACTTCCACTATTACCATCAAATAAATCGCTCATATTCTCGATTATTCCGAGTATCAGTAAATTTAATTTTTGATATAAATCTATCGAGCGTACGACATCTATTTCCGACATTTTTTGCGGAGTAGTAACGATTACCACGCCGTTTAAATGATAATTCTCCAGCATACTTAAATGAATGTCCCCTGTCCCTGGTGGCATATCAATAATTAAATAATCAAGGCTATCCCATTTTGTCACTGATAATAATTGATAAATAGTTTTACTAGCCATAGGACCACGCCAAATAATTGCGGAATAATCTTTAACGAAGAAGCCTATAGATATTACTTCGATATTTTTTGCTCTTACCGGTATTATTCGCCCATTGACTGTTTGCGGCACTTCATTAATACCAAATATATGGGGAATTGAAGGTCCATAAATATCAGCATCAACTATGCCAACTCGGTAATTCTCTAAACTTAATTGCTGAGCAATAAGAGCTGAAATAGTAGATTTGCCGACTCCTCCTTTACCTGAAGCGACTAGGATAATCTTTTTAACATTCTCTACAAAATGTTTGGGTTTTTGAGGTTTTTTTTCCACTATTCTACTTTCAGTAAAAACAATAGTTATTTTACCTATGCCGACTATTTCATTAAGCTTTTTAATTGCTTCATTCTTTATTTCTTCTGCTTCTAATTTGTCAATGCCTGATATATCTATTGAAAAACCAACATTATTATGTTTAATTATAATATTTGATATAACTTGTTTTAAAAAAGTACCGTCTTTAAAAGCAATATTATGCAGTTTATCGATAATTTGGTTTTGGTGTAAATCAGCCATAATTAAATTTCCTTTTTAAGTCTGCTATAAGTTCGCAACTTGACGTTAAATACTATAATATATATAATCACTAAATCTTCAAATTTCAAAATTAATATAAAAAGCAAATGCTTAGTAAAAAATATATCCCAATTTTCAAAAAATCTCCGTGGAAAGATTTTGATAACGATAAAGATGATAACATATTCACAAGACCAAGAAAAAATCAATTTAATTTCAGTACAAAAACAATAATTTTAGTTGCTCTAGCATCTTTTGTTTTGTGGCTTGCCTCAGGTATTTATGAAGTAAAAGAGGGTGAAGAAGCGGCTGTAACAAGGTTTGGACGTTTTGTTCGTAAAGGTTACGCTGGTCTTAATTATCGTTTACCTGCTCCATTTGAAAAAGAAATAGTCGAGAAAGTTAAACAATCAAGACGAATTGAGATTGGATATCGTACAAATAATTCTGTGCGTAGTGGTGGTGATACCAAAAATATTGCCGGTGAAAGTATTATGTTAACTGGTGATGAGAATATTGTTGCTTTAAATTGTGACGTAATGTGGCATATTAGTAATCTTGAGGATTTTATGTTTAACGTACAAAAGCCTGAAGAAACAGTTAAGTCAACAGTAGAAAGTGCCGTTAGAGAAGTGATAGGGAACACGCCTATTTCTTGGGTATTATCTGATCAGAAGCAGGAAATTACTCATAAAATAGAAACATTAGCACAAAAAATTCTAGATAGTTATAACGTTGGAGTAATGATTGAAAAGGTGCAATTATTAAAAGCTGAGCCACCTGCTGAGGTAATAGATGCTTATAGAGATGTGCAAACTTCAAAAGCAGATAAAGAAAAAGAAATAAATCAAGCTCAAGCCTATAATAATAAAGTATTACCGGAAGCTAGAGGGGCAGCAGCTAGAATTATAGAAGAAGCAGAAGCCTATAGAGAGGAAATAATATCAAAGGCCGAAGGAGATAGCCAAAGATTTAGTGCAATTTATAACCAATATGCTGCAAATAAGCAAGTAACTAGAGACAGGCTATATTTAGAAGTAGCTGAAGAAGTATTAAGTGGTTCAAGTAAGACTATTATTAATAATGCTCTATTACCGCATATGTCTATTAAGTGATGATGTAGTGTCATCCAGTCATTGCGAGGAAATTACGAAGTAATTAACGAAGCAATCTCAGGAGTATCGCATTGTTTCATGAGATTGCCACGTCGATTCTACGAATCTCCTCGCAATGACGAAGCTAATTAAACAATAAAAAATGTTAAATTAAATGCAAAAGATTTACTATATAATTTTTACGGTTATTTTTGGGCTGATATTAATTTCTAGCTCACTATTTTCAGTTGATCAACGTCACTCTGCTGTAGTATTCCAATTTGGTGAAGCAGTAAGAACCATAGAAAAACCTGGACTACATATTAAAGTTCCGTTAATTCAAAATGTTGAATTTTTTGATAAGCGTCTTTTAGATGTTGAAGTTGAAGCAAAAGAGTTAACGGCTGCTGATGGTAAAAGAGTTATTGTTGATGCTTATGCTAAGTTTCAAATTAATAATCCTGTAATGTTTTATAAAACTGTTCATGATTATCAGGGAGTCAAAATTAGGCTGACTCGTAACCTTGAATCTTCAATGCGGAAAGTAATAGGTAAGATTTCACTAAGTAGTTTATTATCGCAAGAGCGTAGTAATGTAATGCTTAATATTTTAAATCAAGTAGACGGCGAAGCTAAAAGCTTCGGTATTGATGTGGTTGATGTTAGAATTCTAAGAGCTGACTTACCAAAGGAAAATAGTGCGGCTATTTATCGTCGTATGCAAACTGCTCGTGAAAAAGAAGCGACACAAATTAGGGCAGAAGGGCAAGAAGAAAGTGTTCGTATTCGCTCAAAAGCCGATAAGGAAAGTAAGATAATACTTGCTAAAGCTTACAAAGATGCCCAAATTATCAAAGGTGATGGTGACGAGAAAGCGGCTAAAATATATAATTCTGCTTATTCTGCCGATCCGGAATTTTACAAATTTTATAAGTCGCTTTTAGTATATAAAAATTCTTTAAAGAAAGAAGATACTAATTTTATCATTTCGCCCGATGCTGAAGTTTTAAAATATCTTAATTTAGCTAAGTAGTATATGAATCTGAAAATATTTTTTGTTATAATAATTTTAATATTTAATAACAATGTTTTAGCGAAAGAAAATAATAAATCTTCAAAAGCAATAGATTTGGAGGAGGAAAGTGAGTTTACTGAAATAAATTCCATACCTCTAAAAGTAAATAATGCATCACGTTATAGTTTTGCTGATATAGTTGAGCCTTTAATCCCTGCTGTTGTTAATATTTCTACTATAGAATATGTTAATAGTAAGGCAGAAGCTGCAGAAAAAGATCCTTTACAAGAAAAAAAACCTCTGGATTTCATTAATGATTTTCTAGAACGTCTTAACATACCTCTTAACCTTGAAGAAGTTGACCCTACTCCAAAAGCGATGCCGCTCGGTTCTGGCTTTATTATTGAACCTAATGGTTTGATAGTTACAAATTATCACGTGATTGCTAATGTTAGTAAAATTAATGTAAAATTAGCTGATAACACTGAATTACCAGCTAAACTAATAGGTAGTGATACTAAAACTGATTTAGCTCTTTTAAAAATAGATGTTGAGGAACCGCTGCCTTTCGTCGAATTTGGTGATTCAAATGATGCAAGAGTAGGGGACTGGGTTATTGCAATCGGTAATCCTTTCGGTAATCTTGGTGGTACTGTTACTGCGGGTATTATTTCTTCAAAAGGACGGGATATTGATATTGACACTAACAATATAGTCGATAATTTTATCCAAACAGATGCGGCAATTAATAACGGCAATTCTGGTGGTCCTATGTTTAATCTGGATCAAAAAGTAATTGGTGTAAATACGGCAATTTTTTCACCGCTTGGCACTAATATAGGTATTGGTTTTGCTATTCCTTCAAATACTGCAAAGCCTATAATTGAGCGTCTTAAAAAAGATGGTAAAATAAATAGAGGTCGTCTTGGTGTAACAATACAAGATTTGACCGAAGAAATATCAGAAGGATTAGGGCTAAAAGACACTAATGGTGTGTTGGTTGCTAAAATCCAAAAAGATGATCCAGGTGATAAAGCAGGCATCAAAACAGGTGATATAATATTAGAATTTGCAGGGCAGACAGTTAAAAATACTAAAAGATTACGTGTAATTGTTGCTGATATTCCTGTCGATCAAGAAGTGAAAGTAAAAGTATTAAGAGACGGAGAAACAATAGAACTACCAATAAAAATGACTTCAGATAATGAGGAAGTTAAACAAGAAGCTGTAGAAGAAAATATAGAAAAAGTTACCAAGAAAGAAGATAATGGCACGTCTATTGTAAAAAGTAATATCACTTTTAGTAACTTGACTGAGGAGTTAAAGCAAAAATTTGCTATATCTGATGATAAGGTAGGATTAGTTATTACGAATGTTGATGAAGAAGATAGTAGCTTTAGAGTTGGTGATTTAGTAAGTAATGTTAACCAAGAAAGCATAAGCGATATAAATAAACTAGAAGAATTATATGAAAATGCTAAAAAATTTGATTGAGAGAGGTGATAGTAGTATGTTCGTGCCATTATCGGTTACTAATTAAGTATCATGTCGTGGCGGTGTTATCTGCGTGGATACCAAATACGTTATTGCGAGCGACTGTAAGGAGCGTGGCAATCTTAGGAGATTTTTATGAGATTGCCACGTCGCTTTGCTCCTCGCAATGACAATAAAAACAACCAATACCATAATTTATGAGTGAAAAAATTGCAATTTTAAGTGCATATAGTTTTGTAAATATAGAAGAGCCGGAAAGCTTAATACCGAAACTATTATTTGTCGGTAAAAGAAAATATGTTAAAGGTACTATCTTATTATCGAAAGAGGGTTTTAATGGTTCTTTTTCAGGTTCATATGAAAGTGTAAATCTTGTACTTGAGGAATTAAAAAAACTAACTAATGCGAAAGACGTGAATGTTAAAATAAATTACAGTGAAATACATCCTTTTCAAAAGTTAAAAGTCAGGCTTAAAAAAGAAATCGTTGCGATGAATGTTGACAATTTAAATGTTAATCTGTTTAAAGGCGAGTATATAGAGACAAAAGATTGGGATGAATTCATTACGAAACAAGATGTTATAGTAGTGGATACACGTAACGACTATGAAGTGGAAGTCGGTACATTTAAATCGGCAATTAATCCTTATACTGAAACATTTAAACAATTTCCGGCATGGGCTGAGCAAAATGCTGAATTACTTAAAGGTAAGAAAATTGCAATGTTCTGTACCGGCGGCATACGTTGTGAGAAATCTACTAGCTTACTGAAAAGTATGGGACATGAAGAGGTATATCACTTAAAAGGTGGTATATTGCAATATCTAGAAGATACACAAAATAAGAATAATTTATGGCAAGGTGAGTGCTTTGTTTTTGATGATAGAAGAGCGGTGGCGGATGATCTAGCACCTGCTGAAGGGTACTGGCTCGAGAGAAAGTAATACTCGCTTTATTTGGAAAATTGGCTACGTTGTTTTTTGCTTTTAATCCTCACGTACTATATGTACGCTGCGGTTAAAAGCTTCAAAACGCCTTGCTCTTTTCCAAATAAAGCTTCGTCTTAAAAGTATAATACAAACCAATAATATAATATGACTAAGACCAAACAAGAAATTTATAATAAGCGTCCGATTTCGCCGCATTTAACTATATATAAGCCGCAAATAAGTTCTACCTTATCGATTTTGCATCGTATGACAGGGGTAGCTTTATTTTTTGCAGTTTCAATTTTGGCATGGTGGTTTATTCTCAGTAAATTTAATAGTAATTATATACAGCTAGCTAATTGTTGTTGCATTATAAAAATATGTTTGATCCTAACTAGCTTTGCTTGGTTTTATCATTTATGTAACGGCATCAGGCATTTATTTTGGGATATTGGATTAGGCTTTTCTATAAAAGCAGTTAATTTAACAGGCTGGAGCGTGGTTATTTGTTCTGTCTTATTTACGATATTGTTGTGGGTGTAGTAATATTATTTGTCATCTCATGGTTTGCTGGTGTTGTTGATGGGGCTTGTCATCCCGTGGCTTGTCCACGGGATCCAGCCTAAAGCGAGATAAATCGAGCTTTTAATTTTAAGAAGTTATTGCGTTTATATTTTTACTGGATCCCGTGGACAAGCCACGGGATGACACCGAGGGCGTTTTTTGGATCCCGCTACAAGCTCGCGGGATGACATACTTAATAACAAAAAAAATGTGTTTAGAGAAAATTAATGACATATGATTTTAGAGCAGAGATTGTAAAAGCAAAAAATACTGGTTCTGCTAAAAGTGGTTCACATCATTGGTTGCTACAAAGAATTACCGCTATTATATTAGTGTTGTGTTCTTTATGGTTACTATATTTTACGCTAGCCCATAAAAACAGTGATGTAAATATTATTATTTGGGAACTGAAAAGACCTATTAATTTAATACCTTTATTAATCGCAGTAATTACTTCTTTATATCATGCCATGCTTGGAATGCAGGTAGTAATAGAGGATTATATAAGCTGCAACAAGTTACGGAATACATTAATTATAGCAGTGAAGCTATTTAGTATTCTAACTATCATAGCTTTTATAGTAGCTGTGTTTTATAAAGGATAATTAATAAATGTGTCATGCCGTGGCTTGACCACGGCATCCAGAAAATAATAAAAAATACTAATATTATTAGTATTTTTAGCTGGACCCCGTGGACAAGCCACGGGGTGACAATAGTGGAAGAAACCCATACAAACATTTAAAAATAGAAAATTAACTTAATGACCAAATCGTATAATATAATTCATCATAAATTTGACGTAATAGTCGTAGGTGCAGGCGGGGCAGGTTTACGTGCTGCGTTCGGTATGGCTAAAGAGGGTCTTAATACGGCTTGTATATCAAAGCTTTTTCCTACTCGTAGCCATACTGTTGCAGCACAAGGCGGTATTAGTGCAGCTCTTGGTAATATGGGAGCGGATGATTGGCGTTGGCATATGTATGATACAGTTAAAGGTTCTGATTGGTTAGGTGATCAGGATGCAATCGAATATATGTGCAAGAATGCTCCGGATGCGATTTTAGAGCTTGAGCATTACGGCGTACCTTTTTCAAGAACCGAAGAGGGAAAAATTTATCAGCGTCCTTTTGGCGGTATGACTACCGAGTACGGCAAAGGCAAGGCAGCACAACGTACATGTGCAGCAGCAGATCGTACTGGACATGCTATACTTCATACTTTATATCAACAATCATTAAAGCATAAAGTACAGTTTTTTATCGAATATTTCGCTATTGATTTATTAATGGAAGATGGTGAATGTAGAGGGGTAGTTGCATGGAATTTAGATGATGGTAGTCTGCATTGTTTCAGAGCACATAATGTAGTACTTGCAACGGGCGGATATGGGCGTGCTTATTTTTCAGCAACTTCGGCTCATACTTGCACGGGTGACGGGGGTGGTATGGCGATTAGAGCAGGCTTGCCGCTGCAAGATATGGAGTTTGTCCAGTTCCATCCGACCGGAATATATTCAGCTGGTTGTCTTATAACAGAGGGAGCTAGAGGTGAGGGTGGTTATCTTGTTAACGCTAATGGTGAGCGTTTCATGGAACGTTATGCACCGGCTGCAAAGGATTTAGCCTCAAGGGATGTGGTTTCAAGAGCGATGACTATCGAAATCCGTGAGGGACGAGGAGTTGGAGAGCATAAAGATCATGTATTCCTGCATTTAAATCATTTATCACCTGAAATTTTACATAGTCGTTTACCTGGTATTTCTGAAACAGCTAAAATTTTTGCTGGTGTTGATGTAACCAAAGAGCCGATACCAGTACTTCCTACAGTGCATTATAATATGGGCGGAATACCTACTAATTATCATGGTCAGGTAATAATTAAAGACGGCAAAAACCATAATAGCGTAGTAAAAGGTCTTATGTCGATCGGTGAAGCTGCTTGTGTATCGGTGCATGGTGCTAATCGTCTAGGATCAAATTCTTTGCTTGATTTAGTAGTATTTGGCAGAAGTGCAGCACTAAAAGCAGCTGAGCTTATTAAGCCAGCAAGTCCGCATAAGCCTATATCAGAAGAATCACTTGAAAAAATTATTAGTAGATTTGATAAAATTCGTCATAGTAGTGGTAATATTTCGGTTGCAGATTTAAGGCTCAAAATGCAACGAACTATGCAAAGTCATGCTTCAGTATTTAGAACTCAAGAAGTGCTAGATGAGGGGGCAGAAATGATTAGCGAGATAAGAAGCGGTTATAAAGATATAAAAATTAATGATAAATCTTTAATTTGGAACAGCGATTTAGTTGAAGCCTTGGAGCTAGATAACTTACTTGATCAAGCTTTAGTAACTGTATATTCAGCAGCTGCAAGAAAAGAAAGCAGAGGAGCACATGCAAGAGAAGATTATCCCGATCGTAATGATAAAGATTGGATGCAGCACACTCTTAGCGGGGTTGATGAATCCGGCAAGGTGGTGCTTGATTACAAACCTGTTACTTTAACTACTTTGAGTGATGAAGTGAAAGCAATTCCACCGGCGAAAAGGGTGTATTAAAAAATTGTCATTGCGAGGAAAAACTGTAAGTTTTGACGAAGCAATCTCATGAAGTAGTATAAAATTCCTGAGATTGCCACGTCGCTCCGCTTCTCGCAATGACAATTTAGTATCTACACTGGCAAACTAATAACACAAAAAACATGCTTGAATATTTAATAAAATTTTCTCCAAAAATTCTTTTTATCGTAGAAGGGACTTTGGTTACTTTGAAATATAGCGTTATTGCTGTTATATTTGGTCTAGTTATAGGAATATTGCTAGCACTATGTAAGGTAAATAAAAATCGTGCGTTAAGACTTTTTGCAGATTTTTATACTTCTATTTTTAGAGGTACGCCTTTATTAATCCAATTAAGTATTATATATTTTGCCTCACCTTATATAGGTATTAAATTTACTGTATTTATGGCAGGTGCTATTTCTTTTTCTCTTAATTCAGGTGCTTATGTTTCGGAAGTAATAAGAGCAGGAATTAATGCAGTTGATAAAGGGCAGTTTGAGGCGGCAGAAGCTCTTGCTATCCCCAAATTTTTGATTATGAAAGATATAATTTTGCCACAAGCAATTAAAAATATTTTTCCATCGCTAACCAATGAGCTTATCAATTTAATCAAAGAGTCAGCCATTATTTCAATGTTTGGAGAAATGGACTTGATGAAAAGAGCACAAATTGTATCGCTTGAGACGTATAATTATTTTTTCCCCATGATTGTTGCCGCTTGTTGTTACTATATTTTAGTGATGCTAATAAGTTTTATAGCAAGAATAATAGAGAAAAAACTAATTGTTAGTTAAAACATACTTGCTTTTATGGAAAAAGTAATTATAATTTAAATTTAGTGTAATTTAATTTGACAGTGTAAATATATTATTTGCATTTGTAAAATCATTTAAAATTCAAAGGGCAAAAGTAGTTTTTGCCCTTTAATCATCGTATATGTAAGTTTTTTTGGAGTGTTTTTTTAATGCCAACATATAATCAATTAGTACGTTTTGGAAGAAAATCAAAAGTTCGTAAAACTAAATCTCCTGCGTTAGAGGCTAATCCTTTTAAAAGTGGAGTTTGTTTAGTAGTAAAAACTGTTACTCCTAAAAAGCCTAACTCAGCTCTTCGTAAAGTAGCAACTGTACGTTTAAGTAATAAAAGAACAGTAAATGTTTATATTCCTGGTGAAAAGCATAGTGTGAAAGAGCACGATAGAGTATTAGTAAGAGGCGGGCAGGTTCCTGATCTTCCAGGGGTAAAATATCACGTGGTACTCGGTGCTTATGATATTGCCGGAGTTAAAGGGCGTAAACAAGGTCGTTCACGTTATGGTGCTCCTCGTAAACAAGTTGTAGCTACAAAAAAATAATTATTAGTTAGAGAGAAAAAGTCAAATGTCACGTCGTCACGCCGCAGAAAAGCGAGTAATTTTACCTGATATGAAGTATAACAGTGTTTTACTTTCTAGGTTTATCAATAATATTATGAAAGAGGGAAAAAAAGCTCTCGCAGAAAAAATAGTTTATTCTGCTTTCGATAAAATTGAAAAGAAACATAAAGCTGATCCGTATCAGACTTTCAATAATGCTATGAATAATGTAAAGCCATATTTGGAAGTAACTTCTGTAAGAGTAGGTGGAGCTAATTATCAAGTTCCAACTCCGGTTGATGAAAGAAGAGGCTATGCTCTTGCATCTCGTTGGATTATTACAGCGGCAACAAAACGTTCTGAAAAAATGATGATTGATAAACTCGCTGAAGAATTATTTGAAGCTTCAAATAATAGAGGTGTTGCTATTAAGAAGAAAGAAGACACCCATAAAATGGCTGAAGCTAATAAAGCTTTCTCACACTTTAGCCCTAAAAAAACAAAGCAGGGTAACTAAATATGAGTAAAAAGCTTGAAAATATCCGTAATATCGGTATATGTGCTCATATTGATGCAGGTAAAACTACTACTACAGAACGTATTCTATATTATACAGGTAAATCCCATAAAATAGGTGAAGTTCATGAGGGCGGTGCTACCATGGACTGGATGGAGCAGGAGCAAGAACGTGGTATAACAATTACCTCGGCTGCTACTACTTGTAGATGGCAAGATAAACAAATTAATATTATTGATACTCCTGGACACGTTGACTTTACTATCGAAGTAGAGCGTTCTTTACGTGTTCTTGATGGTGCTGTTGCAGTATTTGACGGCGTTGCAGGTGTTGAACCTCAATCTGAAACAGTATGGAGACAAGCTGATAAATATAATGTTCCTAGAATGTGTTTTGTCAATAAAATGGACAGAATGGGAGCGGATTTTTATAGATGCGTTGACATGATCAAGGATCGTTTAGGAGCAAAACCTTTAGTTATTCAGCTTCCAATAGGTATTGAAGAAAATTTCAAAGGAGTTGTTGATCTTGTTAAAATGCAAGCAATAGTTTGGAAAGACGAGTCTTTAGGTGCTGAGTATTCTTATCAAGAAATTCCTGATGATCTGAAAGTAAAAGCAGAAGAATATCGTGCTAATTTGCTTGATATGGTTGTTGAACTAGACGATAAAATCATGGAAAAATATTTGTCTGGTGAAGAAGTAACTGAAGAAGAGATTAAAAAATTAATTAGAAAAGGTACTATTACGGCAGCTTTTTATCCAGTTTTATGTGGTAGTGCATTTAAAAATAAAGGCGTACAGCCTCTACTTGATGCTGTAGTAGATTATTTACCATCACCTATTGATATTGCTACAGTAAAGGGCGTTGAAGTTAGTACAGGTGAAGAAAAAGATTTCCCTATTTCTGTTTCTGAGCCATTTTCTGCCTTAGCATTTAAAATTATGAATGATCCGTTTGTTGGTTCATTAACTTTTATTAGAGTGTATTCAGGTAAGATTACTTCCGGGACAACTGTTATTAATACTGTAAAGAATAAAAGAGAGAAAATAGGTAGAATGCTATTAATGCATGCTAATAACCGTGAGGATGTAAAAGAAGCATCAGCAGGTGATATAGTAGCATTAGCAGGGCTTAAAGATACCACTACTGGTGATACATTATCAGATGAAGATAAAAAAGTAATTCTAGAAAGAATGGAATTCCCTGAGCCAGTTATTGAGCTTGCGGTAGAGCCTAAATCAAAGGTCGATCAAGAAAAAATGGGACTAGCTCTTTCTAGTTTAGCAGCTGAAGATCCTTCATTTAGAACTTCAACTGATCAAGAAACAGGGCAAACTGTTATTAAAGGAATGGGTGAGCTTCATTTAGAGATCATCATCGATCGTATGAGAAGAGAGTTTAAAGTTGAAGCAAATATTGGAGCTCCTCAAGTTGCATATCGTGAAACAATTACTAAAGCTTGCGAAATTGATTATACCCATAAAAAGCAATCAGGTGGTGCAGGTCAATTTGCACGTGTAAAAATTATTTTTGAACCTCTAAAAGATGTAAAAGATCTAAAAGAAGAAGATAAAAATAAGAGCTTTATTTTTGAAAGTAAAATTGTTGGTGGTGCTGTACCTAAAGAATATATTCCTGGTGTAGAAAAAGGATTAAATAACATTAGGGAAACAGGCGTAATTGCAGGTTATCCGATGATCGATTTTAAAGCTACATTAATTGATGGTGCTTTCCATGATGTAGATTCTAGTGTACTTGCGTTTGAAATTGCAGCAAAAGCAGCATTTAGAGAGGGGATGCCTAAAGGTAATCCTAAATTACTTGAACCTATTATGAAAGTTGAGGTGATTACACCAGATGAGTATATGGGTGATGTTATTGGTGATCTAAATAGTCGTAGAGGACAAGTTCAAGGTATGGAGCCAAGAGGTAATGCTCAAGTGATCAAGGCATATGTTCCTTTAGCTGAAATGTTTGGTTATGTTAATACGCTTAGATCTTTATCGCAAGGTAGAGCTCAGTATAGTATGGTATTTAATCATTATGATCAAGTGCCAACTCAAGTTGCAGATACTATTAAAGCTAAAAAATAATATTTATTATTAGCTTAAAATTAAAAATATTATATTTAAATAAAAAGGTTTCCAATAAATTTTGTTGATTTTTTATTTAAAATATGATAGGAGTGTAGCTCAATTGGTAGAGCGCCGGTCTCCAAAACCGGAGGTTGCGGGTTCGATGCCTGTCGCTCCTGCCATTACAAGTAATAGGGTTTTTACTATAAAATAACTTATAAATATGTTTAAAGAATATAAAATATACAAGTTTTTTGAACAAGTTAAACAAGAAGCTTATAAAGTAGTTTGGCCCACTAAAAAAGAGTTAACTGCTTCGACTTTAGTAGTCATATTAGCGGTTTTTGTTTTTAGCCTAATTTGTTTAGTGCTCGATTATGGTATACATAATATAATACAAATTTTACTTAACATCGGTAAATAAGTTATCAAGGAATAAATTGTGGCAGAACAAAATATAGATGATATATTGTCAAATTCTGAAAAAGATACAAAAAAGTGGTATGTTATACATACTGCATCAGGAGCAGAAAATCGTATAAAACGAGTGATGCTTGAGAGAATTAGCAAGCAAAAAATGTCAGATTTTTTTGATGATATATTAGTACCGGTTTTTGGTGTTTCCGAAGTTAAACGCGGTAAAAACGTCAAGGTAGAAAAAAAATTAATGCCTAGTTATATTCTAATAAAAATGAATATGACAGATAAATCTTGGCATTTAGTAAAAAATATACCAGGAGTAACAGGCTTTTTAGGTAGTAAAACTACTCCAAAAGCTCTTACGGAAAGCGAAATACAGAATATTAGATTAGAAACCGAAGCTAAAGAAGCAAAAGATGCGAAATTATACGAGGTCGGCGAAATAGTGACTGTTACAGAAGGACCTTTTGAAACCTTTACAGGTACTGTAGAAGAAGTAGACCAAGAAAAAGCTAGATTAAAAGTTTCAGTATCAATATTTGGCAAAGCAACTCCGATAGAGTTGAGCTTTACCCAAGTAAAGAAAAACGACTAATGTAAATAAATGAATAGAATTATTATTTGATTATCTTTAAAGATAAAAAAATTTAAGGCTATGATTAAGAGAGAAAAGAAGGATATTCGTAAATGGCACAAAAAAAAATAGAAGGTCATATTAACTTTTATGTAAAGGCTGGTGAAGCTACCCCTGCTCCTCCTATAGGGTCAACGCTTGGACAAAGAAAAGTTAATATCATGGAATTTTGTAAAGCTTTTAATGCTGTTACACAAGGTATTGAAAAAGGGACGCCTCTTCCAACTGTTATTACTATATATGCAGATAAGAGTTTTACTTTTATAGTTAAAACACCGCCGGCATCTCATCTTATAAAGAAATATGCTAAAGTCACCAAAGGATCTGGGGCTACTAAAAAGGAAGCTGTGGTAGGTAAAATCACTATGGATGATTGCCGTGAGATTGCAAAGTTAAAAATGCCTGATTTAAATACAAAAGATATTAAAGCTGCAACAAAGATTATTTGTGGTAGTGCAGCATCCATGGGAATTGAAGTTGTAGGGAATTAATTATTATGTCAAATAACAAAGATGTTGCTATAAAATCTAGCGGCGGTAAGAAAATAAGAGAAGCACGCGTTAAAGTAAGATCGGATAGTTTATATAATTTAACAACTGCGGTTGAGAGATTAAAATCCGCTTCTTATGTTAAATTTGATCCAACCTTAGAAATAGTTATGAAGCTTGGAATTGATCCAAGACATTCTGATCAAATGGTACGTGGTGTAGTGAATTTACCAGCAGGAACAGGTAAGACTGTAAGAGTTGCCGTTATTTGTAAAGAGGAAAGAGAAGAAGAAGCTAAAGCTGCTGGTGCAGATTTAGTAGGCTCAAGCAATATTATTGATGAAATTAAAGCTGGTAAGATCAATTTCGATGTATGTATAGCTACTCCCGATATGATGGCAGCTATAGGTTCAGTTGCAAGAATTTTAGGACCAAAAGGTTTAATGCCGAATCCTAAACTCGGGACTGTGACATTAGATATTAAGGGTGCTGTTAAGAATGCTAAAAGCGGTCAAGTAGAATATAGAGCAGAAAAAGCAGGTATAATTCACGCAGGTCTTGGAAAATTATCTTTTCCAGATCAAGATTTATTAAAAAATTTGAAAGCGTTTATTGATGCAGTAGTTAAAGCAAAACCTACTGGAGTGAAAGGAAGTTATTTAAAAGCAATATATTTATCTTCTACTATGGGTGCATCAGTACAAATAGATTTAGCTAGTATAGCATAATACATTTGAGTCTATATTTTTTAGCTATCTAACTTATTGATTTATGCAAAGTCTAATATATATTAAACTTATTTGTACTAAATTTTATAAATATAGCTTAAAGTAAAACTTCAAATATTAATCTAAATTTTTGTAAGTAGACTAATAAAGTATAAAAAAATAGCTATCTTAATAAATAATAAGTTATTAAGAAAAATATAGAAACATCTCAAGTGTTGTAACAAGGAGAATTAATAGAGTGTTAAGATCAGAAAAACCGGAAGTTGTAGAAGAAATAGCAAGTATTTATAAAGATTCACCATCTGTAATCGTTGCTCATTATCACGGATTAACTGTTAGTGAAGTCAATTCACTTAGGGAGTCTCTTAAGTCTAAGGATGCAGGTTTTAAAGTTGTAAAAAATACTTTAGCAAAAATAGCAGCAAATAAAGCAGGTCTTGATGATATCGTAAGCTTATTTTCGGGTCCTACCGCTATTGTTTATTCTAAAGAACCGGTTGAAATGGCAAAGTTAGTAGTTAATTTTGCTAAAAGCAATGAAAATCTTAAGATTGTTGGCGGTATAGTCGATAAACAAGTATTAAATGAACATTCAATAAAAGAACTTTCTAAGTTACCTTCATTAAATGAGCTTAGAAGTAAAATTGTTGGGTTATTACAAGCTCCGGCTACTAAGATTGCAGGCGTTTTACAAGCACCGTCTTCAAGCTTAGCCAGGGTAGTACAAGCAAATGCTAGTAAAAATTAATTCAGATAATAATATATAAAAGTAAAAAGGAAAAAATTATGGCAGATTTAGCTAAAATTGAAGAACAATTATCATCTTTAACATTAATGCAAGCAGCTGAGCTTGTAAAAATGTTAGAAGAAAAATGGGGTGTATCTGCAGCAGCACCTGTAGCTGTAGCAGCTGCCGCCGCTCCTGCTGCTGAAGCAGCTGCTGAAAAAACTAATTTTGAAGTAGTTTTAGCTGCTAGTGGTGATAAAAAAGTGGAAGTAATTAAAGTTGTAAAAGAAATTACAGGTCTTGGTTTAATTGAAGCTAAAAAATTAGTTGATGAAGCTCCAAAGCCAATTAAGAGTAATGTGAAAAAAGCAGAAGCAGAAGAAATTAAAAGCAAATTAGAAGCTGCTGGAGCAAAAGTAGAATTAAAGTAATTTTATTTTTATAATAAATTTTTTACGTTAATATAAAATTTAAAATTGCTTATTAGAATTTTTAAAAGCCTTATTTTAGTAGTTAAATTTAAATAAGGCTTTTAGCTATTTTGTTAATGAATTACTTTTTTATAAAGTGATTTGTTAGTAATTTCTAGTAGTTAACGCTAAGTTAAAAATTACCATTAAAAATTTTTATCAAAATTATCTTCATTTAACAAAAATTTTAGTTAATGTAGTTAAGTTATGAAACTGTAAAACCGTATTTACGTTAATAACTTAAACTCTAAGCATTAAAAATTAAAAGTTAATGATGCAGATTTAAGATAAGAATTTAATCTTAAATTCGACTAAAAAGATTAGGACTCTAGTAAGACTTGTCCTTAATTATAAGTGAAGATTTACCGTAAGTTATATTAAAAAGATTTACAGTATAAAAATGATAGCAAAAGCCACCTTAAGCTATTATTTTCCTTGTTTTTCCAGTATTAAGACAAGATTTTATAAAATCTTATCATAATGCTTGCGTTAATAAAGTTTAATAATAAGTCTATTTAAGTTTCTTTAACTATTAACTTCAATGTTGATAGTTAATTTTTTATCAGTCAGGAGATTATATGGTTTCATTAAGGGATAATATTGAAGTACAACCCTTGTCACATAATAAAAGAGTAAGAAAAAATTTTGGTCATATAAATTTAGTAGCAGATATACCGAATTTAATTGAGATTCAAAAAAATTCATATGAAAAAAATTTTCTACAGCTAGATACAAAAGATTCCGAAAGAAAAAATAAAGGCTTACAATCTATATTAAATTCAATTTTTCCTATCTCTGATCCTTCTAATATTGCTAACTTAGAATTCGTTAAACATGAATTTGATACTCCAAAATATGATGTAGAGGAATGCACTCAAAGAAGCTTAAGTTATGATTCTTCTCTTAAGGTAACCTTAAGGTTAAGTATTTGGGATATAGACGAAGATACTGGTAGCCGAGAGATTAAAGGTATCAAAGAACAACAAGTATATATGGGTAACATCCCATTAATGACTAAAAATGGTACTTTTATTATTAATGGTACAGAAAGGGTAGTTGTATCGCAAATGCATCGCTCACCTGGGGTGTTTTTCTATCATGATGAGGGCAAAGTTCACTCTTCTAGAAAACTTTTATATTCTGCACGTGTTATTCCATATAGAGGATCATGGCTTGATTTAGAGTTTGATACTAAAGATATTATTTATTTTAGAATAGATAGAAAAAGAAAACTTTATGCTACTACTTTGCTTAAAGCAATAGGCATGAGCACAGAGGAAATTATAAAATTTTATTATGATTCAGTAAATTATAAAGTGGTTAAAAATAAGGGATGGGCAGTTAAATTTATGCCTAGCCATATTACTGCACATAGATTAACAAGTGATTTAATAGATGCTGATACAGGAAATGTTTTACTTAAAGCAGGACAAAAAATTACTCCTCGTTTAGCTAAAAAATATGCTGGGGAAGGGCTTAATAATATTTTAGTATCTCATGAAGCTTTAATTGGTAAATATTTATCTGAGGATTTAAAAGATCCTGAAAGCGGTGAAGTATTAGCAAAAATCGGCGAAATGGTTACTGTTGAGTTACTTAGTGTAATTAGTGATCTGAAAATTAAAAATATTAGCGTACTAGTAATTAATCCTCAATCCGGTCCATATATAAGAAATACTTTATTTTCTGATAAAAACCAGGATCGTGAATCAGCATTATTTGATATTTTTAGAGTATTAAGACCTGGCGAACCTGCTAATATTGAAGCTGCTGAAAGTTTATTTTATAATTTATTCTTTGACCCTGAAAGATATGATCTTTCAGAAGTAGGTCGAATAAAAATGAATTCAAGGTTAGAACTAAATATCTCTGATGAAACTACTGTTTTAACTACAGATGATATAAAAAATATATTAAGAGTTTTAGTAGAGCTTAAAGATGGCAAAGGGATTATAGACGATATTGATCACTTAGGTAACAGAAGAGTTAGATCGGTTGGTGAATTGATAGAAAATCAATTCAGAATAGGTCTTGTCCGGATGGAAAAGTCAGTGGTTGAAAGAATGTCGGCAGGTGATATTGATACAGTAATGCCTCACGATTTAGTGAATTCTAAAATTTTGGTTTCAGTAATAAAGGAATTTTTCAGCACTTCGCAATTATCCCAATTTATGGATCAAACAAATCCATTGTCTGAAATAACTCATAAAAGAAGATTATCAGCATTAGGTCCTGGTGGTCTTAGTCGTGATAGAGCAGGTTTTGAAGTGCGTGACGTGCACCCAACTCACTATGGTCGTATTTGTCCTATTGAAACACCTGAAGGTCAAAATATCGGACTAATTAACTCTATGGCAACTTATGCTAGAATAAATAAGCATGGTTTCATAGAAAGCCCATATAGAAAAGTCAAAGACGGACATGTAACCGATGAAGTAGTATATCTTTCAGCTATTGAAGAAGGGAAGTATAAGATCGGTCAAGCAAATTCTAAGGTTGATAAAGATGGAGTATTGCAGGGCGAATTTATTAATTGCCGAGTTGAAGGTGGCAATTTTGTAATGGTAGAGCCACATGAAGTAGACTTCATTGATGTAACGCCTATGCAGGTTGTATCTGTTGCAGCTTCTCTTATACCGTTCTTAGAAAATGATGATGCTAACCGTGCTTTGATGGGATCAAACATGCAAAGGCAAGCGGTTCCTTTAATTAAAACCGATGCACCTTTTGTAGGTACAGGAGTTGAGGGAGTGGTAGCAAAAGATTCTGGAGCATCTGTACTTGCATTAAATGATGGTATAGTTGAACAAGTAGATTCAAATAGAATTGTAATTAGAGCTATTGGTCAAAAAACCGAAAGTGCCCCTTCAGTTGATATTTATAACTTATTAAAATTCCAAAAATCTAACCATAATACTTGTATCAATCAAAAGCCTTTAGTTAAGGTTGGTCATTATGTTAAGAAGAATGATATTATAGCTGATGGACCTAGTACCGATAATGGTGAAATTGCTTTAGGCAGAAATGTTTTAGTCGCTTTCTTGCCTTGGAATGGATACAATTTTGAAGATTCAATTCTAATATCAGAACGAATAGTAAAAGAAGATGTCTTTACTTCTGTTCATATTGAAGAGTTTGAAGTAATAGCAAGAGATACTCGCCTTGGTCCGGAAGAAATTACTCGTGATATACCGAACGTAAGCGAGGAAGCTCTGCGTCATTTAGATGAAGTCGGAATAATTTACGTAGGTGCAGAAGTAAAAGCAGGAGATATTTTAGTAGGGAAAGTAACGCCGAAAAGTGAATCACCTATTACTCCTGAGGAAAAATTACTGAGAGCTATTTTTGGAGAAAAAGCTTTTGATGTGAAAGATTCATCGCTGCATGTTCCTTCCGGGGTTAGCGGAACGGTAGTAGAAGTAAGAGTATTCTCTCGTCGAGGTGTTGAAAAAGATCAGCGTGCTATTGCTATTGAAAAACAACAAATTGAGAAATTAGCAAAAGACCGTGATGATGAATTAGAAATTATCGAGCATTTTGTATTTAGTTGGCTTGAGAAGCTTTTAGTAGGACAGATAAGTATTAATGGTCCTAAGACAGTAAAGACTGGGCAAACTATTACAAGCGAAATATTAAAAGGTTTATCTAAAGGACAACTTTGGCAGTTTACTGTTGAAGATGCAAATGTAATGAACGAAATAGAACAGCTAAAAGGTCATTATGATGGCAAAAAAGAAGCTCTTAATAAAAGGTTCGCTACTAAGGTAGAAAAATTACAAAGCGGAGATGATTTACCTCAAGGTGCTTTAAAAGTTGTAAAAGTATTTATTGCAACTAAGCATAAATTACAACCTGGTGATAAGATGGCAGGAAGACACGGAAATAAAGGTGTTATTTCACGTATTGTGCCAGAAGAGGATATGCCATTCTTAGAAGATGGGACGGTAGTTGATATTGTTCTCAATCCTTTAGGTCTTCCTTCTCGTATGAATATAGGGCAGGTGCTTGAAACTCATCTTGGTTGGGCATCAGTGAATCTAGCAAAAAAAATAGCAGGGTTAGTAGAAGAACATAAAACTAAACATGCAAGTATTGAGAAGATTAAGAAGTTTTTAATCGAGCTATATGGTGAGAATATTAATTATATACTTGAAAAATCTGACGAAGAAATTATTGCATTCTGTAATGAAGCTGCTAAGGGAGTATATTTTGCAACTCCAGTATTTGATGGTGCAAAGGTTGAAGACGTTAAGGATATGCTAAGGCTTGCAGGTCAAGATCTTTCAGGGCAAGTAAAGCTAATTGATGGTAGAACTGGTGAGTATTTTGATCGCCTAGTAACTGTAGGGCAGAAATATTTATTAAAGCTACATCACTTAGTAGATAATAAAATTCACTCTCGTTCTATAGGTCCTTATAGTTTAGTGACTCAGCAACCTCTTGGAGGAAAATCGTATTTTGGTGGTCAGCGTTTTGGGGAAATGGAATGCTGGGCATTACAAGCATATGGGGCTGCTTATACTTTACAAGAAATGTTAACTGTTAAATCAGATGACGTAAATGGTAGAATTAAGATTTATGACTCTATAGTGCGTGGTGAAAATAATTTTGAATCTGGTATTCCTGAATCATTTAACGTGATGATAAAAGAATTTAGATCTTTATGTCTTAATGTAAAACTTGAAGTGACATCTTAAGAATCATTAAATAAAACTATTAAAATTTTCTTTTAGGAGGAGTATATAATGCTGCTCTTGAAAGAAAAGAAGTATACTCACACAACGACTCTAATAAAGAAGTATAATGCAGATACTTCAAAATTTGGGAGCAAATAAGCGGTGAGGCGTAGAAAATTACGTGAGCACAAGCCCTCAAATCTTGAAGCATCAAAGGTATATAAGAGCAATTTTAAGGAAAAAGTATTTATGAGTGTAGTAAATTTTTACGGACAATTAAGTAATACTCAACAATTTGATCAGATAAGAATTAATATAGCAAGTCCAGAACAAGTACGTTCATGGTCTTTTGGTGAAGTAATAAAACCTGAAACTATTAATTATCGTACTTTTAAACCTGAAAAAGATGGTTTATTTTGTGCAAGAATTTTTGGTCCAGTAAAAGATTATGAATGTCTTTGCGGTAAGTATAAGCGAATGAAAAATCGTGGTATTACTTGTGAAAAGTGCGGTGTTGAGGTTACTGTTTCTAGAGTAAGACGTGAAAGAATGGGGCATATTGAACTTGCTGCTCCCGTTGCTCATATTTGGTTTCTAAAATCTCTTCCTTCAAGAATTAGTACGCTTCTTGATATGACGATGCGAGATATAGAAAAAATTCTATATTTTGAAAATTATGTTGTAGTTGATCCTGGATTATCTATTCTACAAAAAGGCGAGCTTTTAACTGAAGAAGAACTGCAAAAAGCAAAGGATAAATACGGGGAAGATGCGTTTACTGCGTCTATTGGTGCAGAAGTAGTACAACAAATGCTAAAAGAGCTTGATTTCCCAACATTAAAGCAAGAGCTATACGAAGAACTACAAAATACGACTTCAGAAGTAAAAAAGAAAAAGTTAGTAAAGCGTTTAAAATTAGTAGAAGACTTTTTAGAATCTAAAAATAAGCCAGAATGGATGATTATGAACGTATTGCCGGTCATGCCTCCTGAACTTAGACCGCTTGTTATGTTAGATGGCGGAAGATTTGCTACTTCAGATCTTAATGAACTTTATAGAAGAGTAATTAATAGAAATAATCGTTTAAAGAAGCTTATAGAGTCAAAAGCACCTTATATAATTGTTAGAAATGAAAAAAGAATGCTGCAAGAAGCAGTAGATGCGTTATTTGATAACGGACGCCGTGGTAGAGCAGCAAAAAATGCTAATAAGCGTCCGTTTAAGTCATTAAGCGATATGCTAAAAGGTAAGCAAGGTCGTTTCCGTCAAAACTTACTTGGTAAAAGGGTGGACTACTCAGGACGTTCAGTTATCGTAGTAGGACCTGAGCTTAAACTTCATCAGTGTGGTTTACCTAAAAAAATGGCTCTAGAATTGTTTAAGCCGTTCATTTATTCAAAACTTGAATTATATGGTATTGCTACAACTATTAAAGCAGCTAAAAGAATGGTTGAGGCTGAAAAGCCTGAAGTTTGGGATGTGCTTGAGGAAGTCATAAGAGAACACCCTGTATTACTTAACAGAGCTCCGACATTGCACCGTTTAGGTATTCAGGCATTTGAGCCGTTATTAATTGAAGGTAAAGCAATACAGCTTCACCCGCTTGTTTGTGCTGCTTTTAATGCGGACTTTGACGGGGACCAAATGGCTGTACATATTCCTTTATCGATTGAAGCCCAGCTTGAAGCTAGGGTATTTATGATGTCTACTAATAATATCTTAAGTCCTGCTAATGGACGTCCTATTATTGTACCAGATAAAGATATAGTACTCGGCTTATATTATTTAACGCTTGCTTTTGATCATGAGGTAGGTGAGGGTATGATGTTCTCAGACTTAACTGAAATGGAGCATGCTTTATATAACAAATTTATAACGATTCATACTAAGATAAAATATCGTCGTAATCAGTTAAATGCTGAGGGTAAAATAGTTCCTGTTATAGTTGATACTACTTATGGAAGATTAATGGTTGGTGAGTTGTTGCCTTCTAATCCTAATATAGAATATAAGTTTATTAATAAGCCTTTAACTAAAAAGGATATATCTCTAGTAATAGATTTAGTCTATCGTCACTGCGGTCAAAAAGCTACAGTAATTTTTGCTGATCAGTTGATGAAACTTGGTTTCAAATATGCTTGTTCTTCAGGCATTTCTTTTGGTATGGATGATATGGTTGTACCAAAATCTAAAATTGTTCATATCGATGAAACACAGCTTGAGATTAAGGAATTTGAGCAGCAATATTCAAATGGTTTAATTACTTACGGCGAAAAATATAACAAGGTAATTGATGCATGGTCAAGATGTACTGATAGAGTAGCTAATGACATGATGAAAGAAATTGCTAAGCCACCTGTTAGTGATGATTCAAATCAACAGAAGATAAACTCTATATATATGATGGCTATTTCAGGTGCTAGAGGGTCTTTCCAGCAGATTAAACAGCTTGGTGGTATGCGTGGACTTATGACTAAATCAAATGGTCAAATTATACCAACACCTATTATCGCTAACTTTAAGGAAGGATTAACAGTATTTGAATGCTTTAACTCTGCTAACGGAATGCGTAAAGGACAAATAGATACAGCTTTAAAAACCGCAAGCTCAGGTTACTTAACAAGAAAATTAGTGGATGTTGCACAAGATTGTATTATTACTGAAAAAGATTGTAACACCGATAAGGGTATTGAAGTAAAGAGTATTATAGAAGGTGGTGAAGTAATAGTGCCTTTAGCTGAAATGATTTTAGGTCGTACGGCAGCTATTAATATATATCATCCGGTGACTAATGATTTAATTCTCACCAAAGGTGAATTAATTAATGAGTCTAAATTAGAGCAAATCGAGTCTGCAGGTTTAGATAGAATTATGATTAAGTCAGTACTAACCTGTGAAAGTTCCACCGGTATATGTGCTATATGTTATGGTAGAGATCTTGCTACTGGTTCGTTAGTTTCCGAAGGGGAAGCTATAGGGGTGATCGCTGCTCAATCTATCGGTGAGCCAGGTACACAGCTTACAATGAGAACTTTCCATATCGGAGGAGCAGCAACGAAAGGAGCAGAAGTATCTTCTGTAGAAGCTTCATATGATGCAAAAGTAAAAATTCTTAGCCGTAACGTGGTTATTAATTCCGAAGAACGCAAAATTGTTATGAGCCATAACTGTGAGTTATTATTACTTGATAATAACGGCAATGAAAAAGCTCGTAGTAAAATCCCATATGGTGCAAGATTACTTGTTGATGAGGGCGATATGGTTACTAAGACGCAAAAGCTTGCAGAATGGGATCCATATACCATACCTATTATTACTGAAAAATCTGGTAAGGTATTATTCAAAGATATGGTTGAGGGGATTTCGGTTCGTGATGTAACTGATGAAGCAACTGGTATTCCAAGCAAAGTTATCATCGAATCAAAACAATATTCACGTGGAGCCGAACTAAGACCACGAATCCAGCTTCTTGACGCTAAGGGTGAAATTATCATGTTATCAAATGGTTTAGAAGCAAGATATTATTTACCAGTTGGAGCGGTTTTAAGTGTAGAAGATGGGGTACAAATATCAGTAGGTGATATAATTGCACGTATTCCTAAAGAGTCAACTACTACTAAGGATATTACTGGTGGTTTACCAAGAGTAGCTGAGCTTTTCGAAGCAAGACGTCCAAAAGATCATGCAGTGATTGCTGAGATAGATGGGAGAGTAGAGTTTGGTAAAGATTATAAATCTAAGAGACGTATTATTATACACCCAGTTGATGGTTCAATGGGTCTTGAGTATATGGTACCGAAAGGTAAGCATGTTGTGGTTAATGAGGGAGACTTTGTTAAGAAAGGTGACTTATTAATTGATGGTAATCCAGTACTTCAGGATATTTTAAAAGTGATGGGTGTAGAGCTTCTTGCAAGCTATATTGTTAAAGAGGTTCAAGCTGTTTATCGTCTACAAGGGGTAAAAATTGATGATAAGCACATAGAAGTAATTATTCGTCAGATGTTACAGAAAGTAGAAATAACAGACTCAGGCGGTACTACATTATTAGTAGGCGAGAAGATAGATCGACGTGAATTTGATGAAATAAATGAAAAAGCAATTAAGAATGGTTTAAGACCTGCTGATGCTCAGTTAATATTACAAGGTATTACTAAGTCTTCTCTGCAAACTAGATCATTTATATCTGCTGCATCATTCCAAGAAACTACTAGGGTTTTAACTGAAGCTGCTATTGCTGGTAAGGTTGATAAGCTACGAGGACTGAAAGAGAATGTTATAGTTGGGCGTTTAGTACCTGCAGGAACAGGTTTCTTTATGGATAAAATGCGTAAAGTAGCAGCAAAACTTGACGAAGAAAATGCTTAAGGTTAAAAAGCAATCTCATAGTGATATTCCTGAGATTGCTTCGTCAAAATTCAGCTATTAATTAAAAAAGATATAGAGTCTTGTTATACTGACTAAAGATAGTATTATCCGCTTTTTTCTCAACGGATAATACTAAAGTTATTAATTATTTCCCCTTTTCCACACCTGGTTTACAGAATAATTTTCCTAAACATAAAAATGAATATATCCCACAAAAACCAATAATTATATAAAGTAACTTAACAATAATTGGAAATGAACCGAATAAAAGTGTTACTAGGTTAAAATTGAATAATCCAATTAGCCCCCAATTTATAGCACCTATAGAAGATAGTAAATGTATAGTAGTGATAAGTGGATTACTAGAAGTATTTATTAGCATATTTTGCTCTCCATATTATTGATGTTTAAGTAAATCTAGACTTCAAAACAATTTACCATATAATTATAATTTCCTATTTTTAGATAGATGTCCATTTAAATTTTTATATTTGTAAAATTATTTTACAAGTTATTAATTTTTCTTAAATGTTTGGTATATTACAGGGATAACAAAAATTGTAAATATAGTACCAATGCTTAAGCCACCAACTATTACAAGACCAATAGAATTACGGGCAGCAGCTCCCGCACCTGTTGCAAAAATTAGTGGTATACTACCTACGACAGCAGCAAGTGTAGTCATTAAAATTGGTCGCAGGCGAAGAGTACAAGCTTCTATTATAGCATTTCTAATATTTGCTCCTTTTTCCCTTAGTTGGTTAGCAAATTCTACTATCATAATAGAGTTCTTAGTGATTAGCCCAATTAAAGTAATAAGCCCGATATTACTATACATATTAAGGCTGTTACCTGAAATCCAAAGAGTAAGCACCCCACCGGTTATTGAAAAAGGTACAGCAAGCAATATTAATAACGGATCAACAAAGCTTTCAAATTGTGCTGCAAGCACCAAATAAATGAATATGAGAGCAAAGCCAAATGTCATAAGCATATTACTATCTGCTTCTTTCATTTGTTTAATTTCTCCGATATATTCGAGTATAGTGTTACTCGAATCAAGTAAGTTAGCTGCTATTTTATTAATTTCGTTAATCGCATCTTCAATTTTGCTATCAGGGCTAAGGTCGGAAGAGATGGTAACAGATTTTGAGTTGTTATAATGGCTATATGATTTTACGGATATTTTTTCTGTGATATTAGCTATTGATTCAAGGGGCAACATATTATTATTCTTTGTCAGTATTAGAATTTTACTAAAATCACTAATGCTACTACGATCTTTTTGATTAAATTGCAGAATTACTTCATATAAATCGTTCCCCATTCTAAAATCACCTACTTGTTGACCTGCCAGCAAATATTGCACTGTTTTACCAATATTTGCCATATTCATTCCATATAAATAAGCTTTATCACGATTAATTTCGATAGCAATAGTTGGCATTGCTGATTGTAGGTTCCTATTAACGTTAGAAAAAATCAGGTTTGCTTTCATTATATCTATAAATTGCTGCGATATTTTATCTAGATCATCATACTCAAGATTTGTTTGAATAGTAAATTCGATAGGGCTACCTCCGCCACTACTGACCATTGAGCGAGGATCCATAGCAAAAACTTGCATACCTACTATCTCGGAGAACTGCTTATTCAGCATATTCTTAATTGTTTCTTGCGATCTAGAACGCTGCTTCCAATCTTTTAATGGTACGAAAGAAAAGACATTATCACTACCGCCTGCTCCTATTACCATTAAGTAACCTGCTATATCTTTGTAATTAGCAAGGATTTTCTCGGCTTCTATTACTATTTCGGTGGAATGCTCTAAGCTGGATCCTTCCGGTCCTTTAAAAGATAATTGTAAGAACCCATCATCTTCTTGAGGTATAAAGGTTTTTTGCACAAACTTAAAACTGATTATTAATACCACAAACGACGCAGCAATAATTAGGACAAATTTCTTTTTATTATCAAAAGTTAGGTTTAGGTAATGAATATATCTATCCTGTATTAATTGTAAAAGCTCATTAAATTTAACTAAAAATTTAAGAGTCGGAGCGTTATGCTTAGTAATCATACGGCTTGACATCATGGGTGTTAAGGTTAAGGCTACAAACCCCGAAAATAAAACGCAGAATGCTAAAGTCCATGCGAATTCTATGAATAATTTCCCAACAAACCCATCTATAAATCCAACAGGTAAAAATACAGCAGCAAGTGTAATAGTCATTGCAATAATTGCGAACCCTATTTCTTTAGATGCGAGCAATGCCGCCTCCATAGGTTTATGACCCATTTCATTGTATCTAAATATATTTTCAAGCATAACTATTGCATCATCTACCACAAGCCCGATTGCAAGGATCATGGCAAGTAGCGTAAAGATATTGATAGAAAACCCCATAGCATACATTACGCTGAAAGTACCTATTAACGATACAGGAATAGTAACAAATGGAATTAGGGTAATTTTAGCAGAGGCAATAAATAAATATGTTACTAAAATCACTAATATTAAAGCTTCAAAAATGGTTTGAAATACTGCATAAATTGAAGCTCTAACAGGTTTTGCTCCATCATACGCAATATTTAAGCTTATTCCTTTAGGAAGTGACTCTTTTACTTTTTCAATCTCTTTTGTAACATCATTTGATAAATCTATAACGTTAGCTTTAGATTCTTTGATAAGCCCAAGAGCAATAGAATTTTTCCCATTATACCTAAATAATACTTCACTATCTGGAGCAGTTAAATATACTTTAGCTATATCTTGTAGTTTGATTATACTATTATCTTGGACTTTTATTATAATATTGCCAAATTCTTCCGGTTTAGATAAAGAACCTTCAAGAGTTACTATAAAATTATTTACTCCCGTTTTAATGTTACCAGCAGGATAATCTTTATTCTGCTCTCTTATGGCAACCTCAATATCTAATAAAGAAATTTTATGTTGATATAATTTTTTAGGATCAGGCTCTATTCTCATTATATATTCATTGCCGCCATAAATTTGTGACTGTCCTACGCTTTCTAGTTTATCTAAAGGAGTTTGCAAATAATCTTCAACAATTTTTGTTAACTCTAAATCATTATATTGTTCACTTTCAACGCTTATAAAAAGACTTGGAAAGCTATCAGCATCAAGCTTTGCAACTGAAGGTGCTTTCATATCCTGTGGAAACATATAAGTTATATCTGATATTTTAGAGCGTACATCGTTTAATGCTACTTCAATATCTGTAGATAATAAGAAAGATAAAGTAATACTACTTTGCCCAGTACTACTTTGTGAGGTTATATAATCTAGATTTTTAACTGTTTTTAAAGCCTTTTCTATTCGGGTTGTGATTTCTTTTTCCATATATAAAGCATCAGCACCAGCATAAAAAGCATTGACGTTTATAATAGGAATTGAAATATCTGGCGTACCTCTAATTTGTAGCTTAGTGAAAAAAATTGTTCCAAGAACTAAAATAACTAAACTTAAAACAGTTGCAAATACCGGACGTTTTATGCAAATTTCAGATAATAACATTTGATTTGATGTTCTCTTTGATATATTTATTGTAAATTTTTACTTGAATTATTTAATTATATCCAGCTTTAAAAGCATAACTGATGTAAAATGGCTACATTTTTTTATCAATTATACAATTATATATATCTTTAAAATTTTATAAATAACGGATATTTGCAGTAAACTAAGAGTTTGTTATAATTAAATAACCTAGTTAAAAAATAAAAAAATATATTGATGTGCATTATTGCTAGTTGTATATATTGTACTACGACAGTAATGTATTAACCCATTAAATAGAGAGTTGATTTTTTATGAGTACACAACCTAAAAAAATGAATAAGACAGAATTTATTGCTTTTATGACTGAGCATGGTCACCACCATAAACATCAGGGGCATAAATCATTTACAAAAGCTGATGCAGAAAAGGCACTTAATTGGGTGCTTGAATCTATAATTTCTGCTACTAAACATCAACATAGTGTTAATATCACAGGTTTTGGTTCGTTTGGAATACAAAGCAGAAAATCAAGAGAAGGTCGTAATCCAAAAACAGGAGCAAAAATGACTATACCTGCTTATAAGCAACCTGTATTTAAAGCTGGAAGTAAACTTAAAGAAGCTTGTAATAATAAGTAACTTATATTTTTTCCCTATAGTACCGCAGTTAAGCCTGAGGTACAGTCGTGGGACTGTTAGCAGTCCTATAGCTTTAGTAGTATAATTATGCTTCAAGAATCATGGCATTAAAGGAAGCCTTAACTATATAGTTTATATGATAATTGAGCATCTAGAATTTAGTTTAAAACATAAAAAGCTACATAATAGCTGGCTTATTGAAGCAGAAAATATAGAGCAAGCTTTAAAAGATATAGAGAAATTTATATGTTCAAAGCTTTTAAAGAATAGTATTCCTCTTGAAAATAATCCAGATTATCATCTTATTGCTAGAGAAGTTTCTGCTACGTCTAATGCTAAGAATATCTCTATCGAGCAAATAAGAAAATTACAGGAGTTCTTAAGTAAAACCTCTGCAATTTCAGGCTGTAAGGTTGCCGTAATTTATTCGGCAGATCTTATGAATCTGAATGCTGCAAATTCATGTTTAAAGATTTTAGAAGACACCCCTAAAAATAGTTATATATTTCTAATTACTTCAAGAGCTTCAAGTATAATTTCTACCATCAGATCTAGATGTTTTAAAATTAGTACTAAATCGTCTGAAAGAATTTCTGAAGAAGAATTATATTATAAATTTATTCAGCCTATAGCAGATAATGAAAACTTAAATTCTAAATTAGAGTTTATTAAGCAATTTAATGCTAAAGATAGAGAGTTATGGTTAGATTTTACTGATAATATACTCTTATTAATGAATAGAATTCTAAAAAAATCTTCAAATATTGATGTTGAGTTTTCTGATTTAGAAAATAAAATATTTCATGCATTACCGAATCGTAACCTTTCTTATCTAATTCAAAAATTTGCTGACATAAAAAAGCTAATATATAATACAATCGATTATGATTTAGATTTAAAAGCTAGTTATATATTAGTGATGAGTGAGTTTTCTTAAGAAGATCATTCATCAAAGATGGAGTTACTAAGTACAGTGTTACCTATTACTTCTATATATTTAATATCATCTGTAGTAACTTCAATTGATACTTTAAAATTCCTAGTACAACTAATAATATCCGAGGTATTATTGTTAAGTAATTCACATATTAATAATACTGTATCTTGAACAGCTAGCTTTGCTATTTGATCGTTTATAGATTTAGGATTAGATTCGGGATTTATTATTTTTTTCAAATTTTTAATAAGTTTTCTTTACTTAGTTATTTGCAAGTTCTTTAGATTCTTGTTTTTTGGTAATTTCAGCAATTTAATATTTTTGTAAATTTTTATCTCATTTTAAGACATTTTTGCATAATATTGCTTTAATTTATAAGGTTTTTTAAAATATATATTTTTTAGCATAAAACTAATATGTTGTATAAAAGTCACAAATATTGTTGTTGCTAAAATGCAAAGAGAGAAATATATTAGACAAAGACTTTATTTAATTATTTATCTTTATGTTTAAAACTTTAACACAAAATTTAACGAAGATTTTTGATCGGCTAGTAAGCTCAGGGCTTTTAACTGAAGAGCAAATAGATGCTGCTTTAAGAGATATAAGAGTTGCTCTTTTAGAGTCGGATGTTGCTCTGCCTGTAATAAAAAATTTCGTAGCAGAAGTTAAACAAAAAGCCTTAGGACAGGAAGTTATCAAATCCGTTTCACCCGGGCAGATGATAATTAAAATTATTCATGAAGAGATGATAAATATTTTATCCTCTAGTGAAGATGAGATAAAACTAAATTTAAATGCAAAACCGCCGGTAAATCTTTTAATGGTAGGCTTGCAAGGTAGCGGTAAAACTACAGCAAGTGGTAAGCTAGCGTTGCGTCTTAAAAATCAGAATAAAAAAGTTTTATTAGTCTCTCTTGATACTTATAGACCGGCAGCACAAGAGCAGCTAGAAATACTTGCAAATTCGGTAAAAATTAATTCACTGCCGATTATTAAAGGTGAAAAGCCTCTTGATATAGTTAAAAGAGCAATGGCTGAAGCCAGATTATCGGCATATGATGTAGTTATTTATGATACTGCCGGAAGAACGCAAATTGATCAAGAAATGATGAATGAGGCGATAGCTATTAAGAAGCTAGTAGAGCCAACCGAAACGTTGTTAGTAATCGACAGCATGACAGGGCAAGATGCGGTAGTTACGGCTAGTAGCTTTAATGAGCAGCTAGAAATTTCAGGATTAATTTTGTCAAGAATTGATGGTGACTCTAAGGGTGGTGCGGTATTAAGCGTAAAATATATTACGCAAAGACCAATTAAGTTTTTAAGCAGTGGCGAGAAACTAACCGATTTAGAAGAGTTCGATGCTAAACGTATAGCGTCTAGAATACTTGATATGGGGGATATTATCTCTTTCGTTGAAAAAGCAGCAAGTATAGTAGATAGAGAACAAGCAGAAAAAACAGCAGCTAAATTAAAAAAAGGTAAGTTTGATTTAAATGATTACCTGCAACAAATGAAAAGTATAAAAAAGATGGGTGGTTTTGGTAGTATACTTAGTATGCTTCCTGGTAGCGGTAAGATTATGGATCAGATAGATCAATCGAAGTTAAACAGTAAAATAATCGAGCATCAAGAAGCAATCATTTTATCTATGACCCCAAAGGAAAGAAGAAATCCCGATATTATTAATGCTTCTCGCAGAAAACGTATAGCTTTGGGTGCTGGAACTACAGTACAGAAAGTAAATATTCTATTAAAACAATTCAAGCAAATAAGTGACATGATGAAAAAAGCAAGCAACATGAATCCTAAAAACTTGCTTCGCAGTGGACTTGGAAAGTTGTTTTCCTAAAAGCAAATCACCACTTTTAATTAAAAAAATAATATTATTATACTATTAGTAGAAATACATATAATTCCTTTTATATTAACAGTGTATCAATAATTAAGTGTCTACAAAGCCTAAGCACGACGAAATTATCCGAAGTGCGTTTGAGAATCCAATAGTTGCCAAAGAATTTTTTGAGATGCACTTATACTCGATGAACTTCAAAAATTGGCGTTGTCGTTCTATAAGATCTGCGGTACTCACGTATTAAGTAACTGCTTCCGTTCCTCGCCTTATAAACTCCTAGCTCTTTTTCAAATAAAACGAGTATACAGCTGATCTTTTGCCTAAATTCGCTAAAATTGATATCGGTATTGATCATATAGAACTAATTTTATACTACACTTTGACCAAGATTAAGCAAAGTGATATAATAGAAGTAGAAAAACTACTTAAATCAAAATTAAATCCTAAAAAAAGAGAAAACGTTATGAAAAGTATAGCTCACCACTGGATGCAACAAGGTAAAGAAGAAGCAAGAGAAGAAGCAAAAGCTATTATGGCAGAGAAAATGCAGGAAGAGAAGATTGCTATAGCTAGAAATTTAATTAAAGCAGGTCTAAAAATTGATTTAATTGCTACCTCAACTGGTTTAAATGAAGACGAAATCAAAAAACTTAAATAAGCCAATCGTCAAAATTAAATCCTAAAAAAAGAGAGAACATTATGGGAAGCATAACTCATCATTGGATACAACAAGGTAGAAAAGAAGAAAAAATTATTATGGCAAAAGAAATGATGAAAGAAAGACTTACCTTAGAGTCGGTTATAAAAATTACGAAATTATCTAAAGCAGAAATTGAGTAGTTAAAGTAAGTTATATTTATGAAAGAAGTTAAGGCGAATGATTTAAGCATATATATTCATTGGTCTTTTTGTTTGTCTAAATGTCCTTATTGTGATTTTAATTCCCATATAGCGAATAGTATAGATGATGATAATTGGCTTAAATCTTATGAGAAAGAAATAGAATATTTTAAAGATATTATTCAAAATAAATATATAAAATCTATTTTTTTCGGCGGAGGCACTCCTTCTTTGATGAATCCTAAAATTGTTGAGGGAATAATAAATAAAATTAGTGAACTCGCAAGAATAGATAAGCAAACTGAAATAACACTAGAGGCTAACCCAACTTCATTTGAGACAGAAAAATTTAAGGCGTTTAAAGCCGCCGGTATTAATCGTGTTTCGATTGGAGTACAATCTTTAAGAGAGGATGACTTAAAAAAGCTTGGCAGAACTCATGATTCATTGCAGGCTATTAAAACGATTGAATCCGCTAATAAAATTTTTTCTAGAGTTTCGTTTGATCTGATATATGCTCGTAGCGGTCAGGAATTAAAAGATTGGCAGCAAGAACTAAAGCAAGCAATGGAACTTGTTACGGGGCATATTTCTCTTTATCAGCTTACCATTGAAAAAGGTACACCGTTTTATAAGTTGTTTCATGATGGTAATTTGATCCTTCCAAGTTCTGATATAGCAGCTGAAATGTATGAGTGGACGAATGATTATCTAGAATCTCAAAATTATTTTAGATATGAAATATCTAATTATGCTAGAAAAGGACAAGAATGTGTGCATAATTTAACCTATTGGAATTATAATGATTATTTAGGTATAGGTCCTGGTGCTCACAGTAGAATAATTGAAAATCCTAGTTCAGTATCGGCAATTATGATGTGGCATAAGCCGGAAAAATGGTTAGAAGCAGTTAATAATAAAAATAATGGTATTCAAACTAATTCTAAGTTAACCAAGCAAGAGATAATTGAAGAAATTTTGATGATGGGATTACGCCTTAAAAATGGCATAAATATTTCTGCATTGGAGCAGAAAATAGATGCAAAATTAGAGAATATTTTAGATATTAGCAGCCTTAACCACTATCAAGAATTAGATTTAATTAGGTTAGATGAAAATATCTATCTAACCTATAAGGGTTTAATGCTGCATAGTTATATAGTTCCAAGGCTTTTACAAATCTGAAATAGAGAGTATACTCGTTTTATTTGAAAAATTGGCTATGTAGTCTTTGCAAATCCTCAGATGCTCACGTACTTATTGTATGCTCCGCTCCTCGTCTTACAGACTCCATGCTCTTTTCCAAATTGATACTATCGTCTATCCAACTCTTCATTTATTAGATGTATACCTTTAATACTTCAAGATTTAGCAAGCCAAATTTCGGGATTCGTCTTTGCTCACGTAGTCTATCTACGTTCCGCAGACTCACCGCTTATTTGACTTACCAACTTTTGAAGTATTTGCGGTATATACTAACTCTGTACTCTCCTTATTTTCTTAGTTAATCGTTAAGTTGCTTTTCTATCCATTTTTTATGTTTTTGTTCATCCTTAAAACCCTGTTCTAAAACCTTTTCTGCATCATGCCATTTATCAGCATGATTATTTAGCCTTTCATAAGCAGTGTTAGTATCTTCTTCATTTGAAAGCATAGCATGTAATATAGCTCTATCGCCAATCTGTGTAGCAAGTACTACTTTGCCTTTTGTTAGCCATTGTTTACTGCTAGGACCATTTACTTTTTCTTCTTTATGTTTTAATAACAGTTCATTTAATTCTTTTACATGTCTTTCGTGATCTTCCTTAAACCTTTGTAATTGTATTTTATAATTCTCATCGGTAATTCTATTAATGGTCATATGCTTCTATAGCATCATAATCAAGTTCAATCAGTTCCTTTATTGCATCTACAAAATTATTTTGGATTCCTACTAAAGTTGTCATTTTATCCTCCTTAATTATTTTATTGCAACTATAAGGTTACGCCTTAATATTTTTCAAGTCAAGGTTAAAAAACAACAGTTAAACAAAATTTTTATATGTAAATAAAAAATAGTTTTTATTTAATAATAATAACGATTTATAATTATTTATTTTTATAATATTTTTAGATATCAACTCCTTAACAATTCATTAATACTAACTTTAGCTCTCGTATTTTTATCAACCTGTTTTACGATAACAGCACAATAAAGTCCTGGTTTATCTGTTTCTTTATTAGGTAATACTCCTGGCACTACTACAGAGTAGGGAGGTACTCTACCATAGATAATCTCACCACTATCTCTATAAACTATTTTTGTAGAAGCTCCGATAAAGACACCCATACTAACTACCGCTCCTTCTTCTACTATAACCCCTTCAGCAATTTCCGATCTTGCCCCAATAAAACAATTATCTTCAATAATAACAGGCTTTGCTTGAAGTGGTTCAAGCACGCCACCGATTCCAGTACCGCCTGAAATATGGCAATTTTTACCGATTTGAGCACATGAACCAATAGTAGCCCATGTATCAATCATTGTTCCCTCATCTATATAAGCACCGATATTGATAAAAGACGGCATAATGACAACATTTTTAGCAATATATGTGCCGGTTCTAACAAACGATCCTGGGACTTTGCGTATGCCGGCTTCTTTAAACTTGTCAAGCTCAGCATCAAAAGGAAATTTAGGGGCAACTTTGTCATACCAACTATTATAATTATTATTATAAAGCTGTGATTCAGTCGTCATAAAATATAAAAGAATTGCTTTTTTTACCCATTCAGTAACTTGCCAACTATTTTCTTGTCTTTCACAAACACGAATAGTACCTTTATTTAGGCTTTCTATAACATCGTGCAGTATTTTTTTTAATGCTGAAAGTTTTACGGAGTCTTGTAATAGCTTGTCCTTTATTTGCCAAGCTTCTTCAATTTCTTTGATATATGGGAGCATAATTTTTAACTGTTATATTGCTAAAAATCATAAATAACTTTATCATGAAGTCAAATATAAAAAAATTTACTATGTATATTAGTTGTCCTAATTGTCAAACAAAATTTATTGTCTCAAATAATCAAATAGGTATTAACGGACGACGTGTTAAATGCTCTAAATGTAGGCATATCTGGTATCAAAAATTAGATTATAATACCAGTAAATTAAGTGATTTTGATGAAGATAAATTCGAAGCCGTTAAAACACCTGTTAAAAATGGATATGGTAATCAATTTTCTGCAAACGTACCAGTGATTTTGCCATATATTCCACCTAAGCGAAAATATAACGTCTTTCCATTCTTGTGGACTAGCTTTATAATTTTTTGTTTAGCTATATTACTGCTAGATAGCTTTAAATCCTTGAGCAAGTATGATCAGCTAAAAATAGAGGAAATTAAATTAGGAAGTTCGCATAATGCTGGTACTATAAAAATGTTTTATAAAATATCTAATAACTCTGATTATTTAATATCTAATCCTTTAATTAAAGTTAGGGCGATGGATCATAATAATAGAGTTCTGGATGAATATGTATCTATTACAAAGCTCAAAGCAAAAATCCCTCCAAAGCAAGATACGTATGTAGAAATGGAAATCAAAGGGCTTCCAGCTGCTGCAAAATATATCGATGTTACTGTGGGAAATAAGCTTGGGTTGTTATTAGAATAGATTTGTCATTGCGAGGAAAAATTGAAAATTTTGTACGCGTGCAATCCAGTAAAATGCATAGCATTTTTATTATTTTTTCTGGTTTCCCACCACAAAGGAATGACACCGAATGCTTTTAACTAAATTTACTTGAGCAAGGGCTGCTACGGCTGCTGTTTCAGCTCGTAAAATATTCTTCCTAAACTTATAGAATGTGCGTTCTTATACGACGCAAGCAAAGCAATCTCGTCATTAGTAAATCCGCCTTATGGTCCAATCACAATCGAAATATCAGTAATATCTTTGTTAGAAGATTTAAGCTTTAATATAGAATTTTCTTCTTTTTCATGCTCGTTTGCATATAACACAAAATTATTATTCTTTTTTAGATAATTTTGTATAGAAATAGCAGGCTCTATTACCGGAGGATTTAATCGCTCAGATTGTTCAGTTGCTTCAATAACGCATTTTGTCAAACGCTCAATATTTACTGATCTAAATTGACATCTTTCAGTAATTAGAGGAACAATTTTAGTTACACCAAGCTGCGTAGCCATATTTATTGCAAGCATTAACTTATCTTGTTTTATTATAGACATAGCAAGCGTTAATGAAGATTCAGCACAAGGTTTTCTCAAGCATTCTTGAATTGTAATAGCAAGGTTATTCCTATCTAATTTAGCAATCTGTGCAAGGAATTCTCCATCCGTGCAATTAAAAATTTGAAATTGATCATTTACCTTAAGACGTAATACAGTTTTAATATAATGAGTGTGATCACTTCCTAATTCTAACTTGATATTTTCAGCTAGATGGTTATTAATATAGATACGATTAAATTTCATAAATTGATATCATGGATAATAAAAAAGATAATATATTAGAAGAAGAAAATTTGCCAAAGGAAAAAGAAATGCCAAAGGAAATCGGTGGGGCTAAAGGTCTAGAGCCAACAAGATATGGTGATTGGCAGCATAAGGGTAAAGTAACAGATTTTTAGTTGGACTTAAGGTCAGTAAGCAACTAGGACATTGCTTGTGTGGGTTAATTTTTCCGTCATTGCGAGGAAATTACGAAGTAATTGACGAAGCAATCTCATGAGTCAAATATTGCTTTATGAGATTGCCACGCTCCTTACAGTCGCTCGCAATGACGATTTGGTATCCACGCAAGTAATGTCGCCATGGGGGAAGATTATCAGCAAAAGACAATGTCAAATAAAATGAGTATATATTAATCTCTTCTGTTGCCTAAAAATCTCATTAGATATAAGAAAAGATTTATGAAGTCTAGATATAATGTAAAAGCTGCCATAATAGAAAGCTTTTGTCCTGTTTCATCATTTCCTGCCATGTAATACATAGATTTAATTTTTTGAGTATCCCAAGCAATTAAACCCATAAATACAACTATTCCTATGAGAGAAGTAGCAAAAGAAAGACCTGAACTTTTTAGGAACATATTAACTAATGAAGCAATTATAAGACCTATAAGACCCATTGCACAAAATGAACCCATAGATGTTAAATCTCTACTTGTGCTATAGCCATATAGACTCATTGCTCCAAAAACAGAAGCACAAATAAAGAAAGTACGAGCTATTGACTCACCAGTATAGACAAGAGCTAAATATGCAAGAGACATACCTGTTAAAGCGGCATAAACCCAAAATAATATTTGTGCTGTTTGCAAGTTCATACGCCCAAATCCCATAAAGAAATATAAAGCGATGCCAAGAGGAGCAAACATTATAAGCGTTCCAAAACCTGTTTGAAACATTAAATTATATAAAGGTTCAACTGATATAGTTGTTACCGCAGCTATGCCGGTTAGTAATAATGCTAAAGCCATATAATTATATACTTTAAGCATATATTTTCTTAGACCTTCATCAAAAGTTTTGTTTTTAGATGATGAAGCTGTCAAAGTTTTTGTATAATCGATCATAAGAAACCTTAAGATTATGTTTATATAGTATAAATATAGTCCTTTAAATGGGCTTTTTCAAGTGATAATTAATTAAATTTTTATAAAAATCGAGCATAGAATATAAACCAGCTTGTTTATCTTGTAGCCAGATTGCCGCCCTTATTACCCCATCGGCAAAAGAATTCTTGTTAAGAGCTTCATGCTTCAAAGTGATAGTTTCATCATCGCCTAAGAAAAATATTTCATGAGTGCCGTGTACATTACCACCACGAAGCGAAGAAATACCAATTTCATTATTTCTTCTTGTTTTATTACCTCGGTTAAATGTTATATCTAGTTCTTTTTCAGCTGTAATCATTTCAGCAAGCATAATAGCAGTGCCTGAAGGAGCATCTTTTTTAGCACGATGATGAGCTTCTAAAATCTCGATATCGTAATCATCCAATATTTTTGTTGCTTCTTTTGCTAAATAACCGAGTAAATTAGCACCTATACTCATATTTGCAGAATATAAAATAGGTAAGGTTTTTGCTGCTTTTTCTAAAAGTTTAAACTGTGAGGAAGTAAGACCGGTAGTTCCAATTACTAATTTGGTATCATATTTTAAAGCACTATCAACCAATTTTTCTAATATTTCAGGAGTAGAGAAATCAATAACTATGTCAGAATTTTTACATAAATCATTTAGCTCATGTAAATCACGGGTGCTATTAAATTTTGCTGAAATTTTACAATTTTTAAAGTTATCTATTCTCTCTAAAATAGTTCTACCCATTTTACCGGTAGCACCGCTAAGACATATATTTATAATCATATTAATTTTATGTAAGATTTATGATGATATATTAAAGGTTTTGAGTCGTTTTTAATAGCAGTATTTATTACTTTACCAATAAATATAACATGATCACCGCCATCATAGGTGGCATGTTTTAGGCATTCTATATGACAAATAGCTCCATTTATTAAAGGACAAGAAGTAGCAGGTCCAAGTTCATAGGAAATTGCTGCAAGTTTATCGGTATGTGATTTTGCAAAATGTTCTGAAATATCAACTTGATTGTCTGCTAAAATACTAATGGCAAATTTACTACTGTTTTCAAAACCTTTTATGCTAAAAGAATTTTTATTGAGACAAAATAATATTAATGGAGGTTTTAAAGATACAGAGGTGAAAGAACTAGCAGTAAAGCCAAAAAACTTATTATTTAAATTAGTAGTTATGATTGTCACTCCGGCAGGGAAACAGCTCATAGCATCTTTAAATTGATTTTCTGTTACTGTCCCAGCCATTTCTTCATAATTTTATTGATAGTACCATCTTTTTTCAATGAATCTATTGCTTCATTAATTTCTTTAATTAACCCTGAATGTTTAGACAAGCCTAAAGCAAATTCCGAAGAAAATTCCTCTAAAGTATAACTTGCTAAATTTGGATTTGCTTCTTGTAACTTTTTATTTTGAAACTCTTCGGAAATAATAACATCTACGACTTTAGCTTTTAATTCTTCAACTAACATTAAACTATTTGCTAAGGAATGAACTTTAATATTCATTGTTTTAGAAAGCTCTTCAGCTTTTTTTTCTAATACACTACCTAATTGCACACCAATTATTTTGTTATCTAAATCACCAATACTTTGTACATTGTCCTCTAACCTGTATAATACAGCAAATTTTGCTGTAGCATAATTATCGGAAAAGCTGATATATTCCGCACGTTCTGGTGTTACTGAAAGTTCTGCAACTGCAATATCGATATTTTCGCTTACCAAAGCTGCAAGTAAGCCATTAAAGTCAAAGTTTTTTATAATGACTCTTTTATTTAAACGCTCGCCTATTGCGTTGATAATATCTATATCAATCCCAACAATTTCACCATTTTGAATAAATTCATAGGGTGGATTGTCTGCTGAAGTTCCAACGATTAAAGTTGCTTCTTGCTCTTTTTTTTCACAAGAAATTAATAATAAAGATAATAAAAGTACTTTAAGAAAATTCATAAAAAGTAATATTTTAATTTGAATGTTTTTTATCGTGTATCCTGTCATTGCGAGGAGCGTAGCGACGAAGCAATCTCAGAAAGTCTCATGAGATTGCCGCGCTCCTTTTAGTCGCTCGCAATGACGCTAACCAAGCTTATCCTTCAACAGCTCATTCACAAGCCCAGGGTTTGCCTTACCGCCGGTTTTTTTCATTACTTGACCAACGAAAAAGCCGAATAATTTATCCTTACCGCCTCTATATCCTTCAACCGAATCAGGGTTTTCGCTGATTACTTCGTCAATTACAGCATTTAGTACATTAGAGTCTGAAACTTGTACTAAGCCTTGTTCTTCTACAATTTTATCAGCTGCTTTACCGGTTTCAAACATAATTTCGAAAACAGTCTTAGCAATTTTACCGGATATGGTATTATCTTCTATCAATTTAATTAATTTTGCAAAATCGTTAGGCGTAATTTTACACTCGCTTATTTCGGTCGAAGCTTTATTAAGCTGTCCAAACAATTCATTAATTAACCAGTTAGCAAGCAGTTTAGGATCACATTTATTTGCTGCTTCTTCGAAATATTTAGCAGCCGACTCATCAGCTACGATTACTTCAGCATCATATTTGCTTAAACCGAATTTGGTTATATATTTATCTATTTTCTGATCCGGTAGCTCAGGCAAGCTTGCTTTTAATTCATTTATCAGCTCATCAGAAAGAATAACCGGCAATAAATCAGGATCAGGGAAATAGCGATAATCAGCTGCTTCTTCTTTCGAACGCATAGTTCTTGTCTCACCGCTATCAGCATTAAATAAACGTGTTTCCTGAATTACAGATTCACCATTTTCAATCAAATCTACTTGCCTTTTAGCTTCAAACTCTATAGCTCTGACAATATTACGTATTGAGTTGATATTCTTAATTTCGCATCTCGTCCCAAGCGGCTCTCCCTTGCGTCTTACCGACACATTAGCATCACAACGCATAGAACCTTTTTCCATATCCCCATCACAGCTACCAACATAACGAAGCAAGCTTCTGAGCTTCTTAACAAACTCTGCTGCTTCATCGGGTGAAGATATATCAGGTTCAGTTACGATTTCCATAAGTCCAATACCTGCACGGTTTAAATCTATAAAGCTATAATGCGGTGATTGATCATGCATAGACTTGCCAGCATCTTGCTCTAAATGCAGGCGATTAATACGGATAGTTTTCAGCTCACCAGTACTTGTTGGTATTTCCATAGTACCATCCTGCACTATCGGATAATAAAACTGAGAGATCTGGTAACCTTGCGGCAGATCAGCGTAAAAATAATTTTTACGGTCAAATACCGAATATTTATTTACCTTTGCCTTAAGTCCAAGACCTGTTTTAATCGCTTGATGAACACAATACTCATTAAGCACTGGTAGCATACCTGGCATTGCCGCATCAACGTAAGATACTTGTGAATTTGGGCTTGCTGCAAATGTTGTACCGCTGCCTGAAAAAAGCTTAGATTTTGAGGAAATTTGAGCATGAATTTCAAGCCCAATTACATATTCCCATTTTCCGCTACTACCTTCAATATATGCCATAATTAAAATCCTTTCGGCTCAAATTTAATATGTTTAACACCTGACTCTATAGCAGATGCTACTCTTAAAACATTATATTCGTCTAATTGCTTACCTATAACTTGCATACCAAGCGGTAGCCCTCTGTTTGATAAGCCTGCCGGTACTGAAACACAAGGCAGCCCTGCCAAACTTGCAGGAATGGTAAATAGATCATTTAAATACATAATAGTTGGATCATTTTGTTTTTCACCGATTCTAAATGCTTCTGTTGGAGCAGATGGCAGTAAAATAGCATCTACTTTTGCAAAAGCATTATTAAAATCATCAGCAACAAGCCTACGCACTTTTTGTGCTTTTAAATAATATGCATCCATAAAGCTAGAAGAAAGTACATATGTCCCGATCATGATACGGCGTTTTACTTCATCACCAAAACCGGACGATCTCGTTATTTCATACATCTCGTCTAGGCTCATATTTTCTTTCTCTACTCTAAGCCCGTATCTTACGCCGTCATATCTAGATAAGTTTGAAGAGGCTTCAGCAGGTGCTATAACATAATAAACAGCAACGCCATATTTAGCATGCGGCAGAGAAATATCGATTATTTCAGCACCGGCATTTTTAAGCAGCTCTATAGTAGAGTGCCACATCTTCATAATATCAGGTTCGATAATTCCGCCCTCTCCAAGACTTAGAGGTACGCCTATTTTCATGCCTTTTATAGAACTTCCGATAGCAGGTTGTAATTGCGGTACTTCTGCCTTAATAGAAGTAGAATCTCTTTCGTCAAAACCCATCATTGCTTCAAGCATAATAGTGCTATCTAAAACGCTTCTAGTAAATATACCAGCTTGATCAAGAGAGCTTGCAAACGATACCATACCATATCTTGAGCAGCGTCCATATGTAGGCTTGAACCCAACTAAACCGGTAAAGCTTGCTGGCTGACGCACCGAACCGCCTGTATCACTACCAAGAACAGCGGTAGCCATAAAGCCGCTTACTGCCGCAGCTGATCCGCCCGAGGAACCACCTGGAACTAAATCGGCATTATCGTCGTTTGCTTTCAATGGGCTAATTACATTACCAAAACAGCTAGTAATATTTGCTGATCCCATAGCGAACTCGTCCATATTAGTTTTGCCGAGCATCACGCCGCCTTTATTAAAAATATTCTGCGTAACACCTGACTCGTAATTAGGAATAAACTCTCTTAATATATTAGAACAAGCAGTGGTTCTAATCCCTTTTGTACAAAAAAGATCTTTAGCAGCGAAAGGTATTCCCTCAAGAGTTCTCGGCTGATTCTTGGCATAATTTTGATCAGCTGCTTCTGCTTGCTTTAAAGCTAAATCAAAAGTCTCTGTAACATAAGCATTTAGGTTTTTATGTTTTTCTATTTGCTTAATATGAGCATTAACTAATTCTTTGCTGGTAAATTCTTTATTTTTTAAGCCTTTTAGGCTATCTGCTACACTTAACTTATTTAATTCCGTCATATTATTCAACAACCTTTGGAGTAATAAAATATTTCACTTCTTTAGCAAGCTGCCGGCTAGCACCTTGAACATTATCAAATAATTCATTTGAATGGTCTTTGCTTGTAACTTCATCAGGTCGCATTCTTGCTTGCATATCACAAACAGAAGTTAAAGGCTTAACATCGGTGCAATCTATTTCATTTAGAATATCGATCATATCCATTATAGAGCTAAGCCTGCTAGAGAATTCCTCTACCTTATCTTCCTCAAATTTAAGCCTTGCAAGCTTTGCTATTTTTTTTACTTCTTCTTTTGTAATCATAATTTATTTTGTTTTCTTATATTTTAGTCTCTAATTCTCATTTAATAATTAGGGTAGGCGAAGATCAACTTCAAAAAGAGCAAGGAATCCACAAGTGCAAGGAACGGAACGTAGATAAACTACGTGAGTACCGCAGTACTTGTAGGATGACGTAGCCAATTTTTGAAGTTCATCGGACTACACAGTCATTATTTCTTGCTCTTTCTGCTTTATCGCCGAATCAACTTTGCTACTATATTCATCAGTTAGTTTTTGTACCTGTTCTGCTAAACTATGATGTTCATCTTTTGCTATAATATTATCTTTTTCCATTTTTTTAAGTTCTTCATTGCCGTCTCTTCTAATATTACGCAATGAAATTTTAGTATCTTCACCATATTTATGAGCAAGTTTTGCAAGTTCTTTACGTCTTTCTTCCGTTAAAGCTGGTATAGGTAGTCTAATTAATTGCCCATCTGATGATAGAGTTAAACCAAGATTTGCTACTGTAATTGCTTTTTCTACTGATGATACTATAGATTTATCCCAGACCTGCACGTTAATTGTTCGTGCATCTGGAGTTGTCAGAGAGGCAACTTGTGAGAGTGGCATTCTATCGCCATAAGCTTCTACAGTTACGCTATCAAGTAAATTAACTGAAGCTCTACCAGTACGAAGCCCTTTAAGCTCATGATCTAAAACTTTTAAAGCCTTATCCATTTTTTCTTGTAAATTTTTCTTAAGAGTTACTTTATCCATAATTTTTCATCCATATGTTATTATATAAGTTGTGGTATTATCGTCATTGCGAGGATATGCATAGTAGAGGGCGGAGGCAGTCTCGGGACGCTTGATAAGATTGCCGCGTCGCTTCGCTCCTCGCAATGACGTTTTCCAGTTAATTCTTACGAGCAATATACTACTCTTCGATTGTAGTATATTCCCCTTGATCTTGAACTACCTTAGCAATGTTACCTTTTTCTTTTATTGAAAATACCCTTATAGGTAGCTTATTTTCTCTTGCAACTGCTATAGCTGCTAAATCCATAACTTGCAGGTTGTTAGTTATAACATTTTTATAGTTAATAGTGAAATATTTTTTAGCATTCGGATTTTTTTTCGGATCAGAATCATATACCCCATCAACTTGCGTTGCTTTTAGCAAAACATCGCAATTCATTTCTATTGCACGTAGTACTGCTGCACTATCGGTTGTACAAAACGGATTACCAGTGCCACCGGCAAAAATTACTACTCGACCTTTTTCCATATGTCTTTTAGCTCTGCGACGAATATATGGCTCGCATACGCTCATCATTGGAATAGCCGATAGAACTCTTGTATAGATGTCTAGGCTTTCCATAACATTTTGCAGTGTTAAAGCATTAATAACAGTTGCGAGCATACCTATATAATCGGCTGATGCTCGATCCATACCAACTAATGCTGCATTAATCCCGCGATAAATATTTCCGCCGCCAACTACGATGGCAACTTCTACTCCTAAATCAATAAGTTCTTTAATGTCTCCAGCAATCTTTTTTATTGTGTCATATTCATGACCAAATTGCTTATCACCCATTAAAGCTTCACCTGAAACTTTCAACAAAACCCGTTTATATTTTAAATTTGATGTCATATCCTCAAAATTCTTTTAATTTTTTTAATCATTTTACCATTGTGTAAATCATCAATCGATGATTTATCGAGTGCATGCACTAATAACATATTATTATTTATATCTAATGTCACTGTACCAGGGGTTAAAGTAATTGAGTTACTATATATTATTTCACCGATATCTTTTAATCCTTCTGCATCAACCCATTCAAAAACTGGTTCTACAACTATATTTCTTTGCCAAATTATTTTAATAACTGAAAAAGCTGACTTGCATATTTCCCAAAATAACCAAGGAAAATATAATATAATTGAAATTTTAGTGGGCATTGGTGTTTCCTGATAGCTTGATATTTGAAGTGAAAGGAATTAGCAGCATTATAAGTATAAATAATAACGCTATCATATTAAATATATTATTTATTGCAATTACAAATGCATCCGTATTTATTTTATTAGCCAATAATAAATATGAGGCTTTTTCTGGATTAAATACTTTTCCGCTTAATAATGCGGTGTATGAATCTAATTGCTCCATTGCCATTATAGAAGTGGAGGGGATGTTTTCCGATAGATATTGCATAAAAATTTTAGTATCATTAGTTAGTATAGTACTAATTACTGCTAGTCCTACCGCTCCTCCAAGGTTACGAGTGAGGTTATAAAGACCGCTTGCATTCCCTACTTTTTCCCTTGGCATATTACCAAGAGCAATATTATTAGTTGGTATGAAGCAAAACATTAAAGAAAGCCCTCTGACAAATTGCGGTAATACAAATTCGGCAAATTTAGAATCAGGTGTTAGAAAGCTATTTAAATGACATCCAAGTGCAAAGCCTCCAAGCCCTATAATCAGCATTAGCCGTAAATCTACGCCCGCTCCTAGCATTCTTCCAGCTAGTGGTGCTGATAAAAATTGTGCTATTCCCGTTACCATCATAGTAGCACCGATCTGCAACGTATCATAACCTGCTATGGTAAATAAGAATAATGGTAATATATATACTGCTCCATATAATCCTATACCCATAACAAAAGAGTAGAGACAGCCAAACGTAAAATCTTTATAGAGAAATGTTTTTAAATCTAAAATCGGGTTTATAAAAGTTAATTCTCTGATTATTAGCAAAATAAATCCTAAAGCTACCGCAATACTTAAAAATAATATTAAATTATCCTCCAGCCAGCCTTTTTTATTACCTTCTTCTAAAACATATTGTAGTAAACCAAGAGTCAAGACCATAATTGCTATACCAAGGAAATCAAAATTTTTCAATAAGTTATAATTTGGTTTATCAAAATGCCCATATAAAAAAACTACGCTACATACAAAAATACCAGGTATAACATTCAACAAAAACATAAAATGCCATGATAAAATTTCTGTAATATATCCTCCAAGTGTTGGACCTAAAGTTGGTGCTACTGTTACAACAAGCCCAATTAATATAGTAATTTTAGGGCGTTGTGATGGTGGAAAAATTATAAAAACAGTACTAAAAACTGTTGGTATCATAGCACCGCCAAAAAATCCTTGTAACGCTCTAAAGATAATCATTGATTCAATATTCGTTGCAAGTGAGCATAATACGCTCATAATCGTAAAGCCAAGAGCTGCAACAAAGTAAGAAATTCTAGTGGAAAGTAATCTTGCTAAGAATCCCGTAATCGGAATTATGATAACTTCAGCTATTAAATAAGATGTTTGAACCCAAGAAAGCTCATCACTTGAAGCCGCAAGTCCTGCTGCTATTACGGATAGTGAGCTTGCAACAATTTGGATGTCAAGCACTGACATAAACATACCAACAACCATACCAAAAAAAGCAAATAATTGTTGCTTAGAAAGAGGAGGGGTAGCTTGAGAATTATCGTTTGACATAATTAAATAATATAGTTTAACTAAATTATATTATAAATTATCATTAACGCATAAGGAATTTTCAAAAATTTACTTTAAAAATTAAATTAACTAGTGACATGATAATATACTGCGGATACTTCAAAAGTATATATTGATTTAGATTTCTTTTGATTCTATTAATGGAACTTCTATCCATACACCATCATCAAAATCATCTTCATCATCCCACTCATCAGTAAAATTTCTATCTATAAGAAATGTATTAAATATTTCGGTTGTTTCATTTACTTGTCTAAAAATATTTTTTAAATTTACGTCTATATTTTTTCCAACCCCAAGAAAATTTTTTCTTATAAAATTCACAAAAATATTCTCCTTATTATCTATATTTAGGTGCCTTTAAAGTAAGAGCTTAAATTACTAAGGCATAAAAAAATAGTAAGTAATTAAGTTGAGATGAATTTTGATGTATAGATATTCTGTTTTTCTATATTCTCGTAACAAAATGCAATATATTGATACCTAGAGTATATTTAGGTATGATTATCTTCTTGCCTTTTTTAAAAGACATATGATATGTTCTAACAACATTATTTTAGTTAAAATAATGATACTAGCTTTTACTTATTAAATTTATAGCTAGTTTAAAACTTATCTAAATTGATTATAGTTTAGCAATAATGTTTCTCAATTACATACATGTAATTATAATAACCACTTTTAAAATAAAATATCAACTATAATATTTCTTTAGTTTTAATTTGTTATAAAAATACAACTATAATTTGAAACTCATGTCAGATACAGTATTGCAAAAGAATTTATATAAATTCATAAAGGAACGTAATATTCAAATTACAGAACTTGAGAGAAAGGCAGAGCTAAAGAAAAATAGTGTTTATAACATTATTAAAGGTATATCTAGAAAACCTTCCGCAGAGATTCTACAAACAATAGCTGATACTTTAGGTGTTTCAATTAAGGATTTATATAATCCTAATATTAAAGTTAATGATTACCTTGGTCAATATTATTATATCTTATTTCAAAAAATCTTGCCTGAGATAATAAAAACAATAAAAAAATTAAATCTAGTAGTTTCTGAAACAGAATTTTCTTAAACCTTAAATGAAGTATTTAATTACTACCGTCCTACACCTGATGAATCTATTGATAATAAAATTATTGAATGGATATTACATCAGCGTGTCCAAGAAAAATATTCAATATGATATTTAGTTTTTATTGTTTAAATATTTAGTGAAATCTAATATCTTCCCTGTATTTAAATTAGAGTTATTTAATGGAGGATACACTATTTCTATTAAGTGTGAGCCATCATGCGAGAAGATATTATATTTAAATTTATGTTCATTTAACGATTTAAATATCTTGTAACAATTTAAAATAAAAAGATCTGTATATTCTTCTATTATAATATCAGATAATTTAATCATTTTCTTTTCATCTAATGAAAAACAATCGTTAGTAATAGTAATTTTATCTTGGTTAAAATCTATCTTAATTATTTGAGGAATATTGCTTTGCCTATCTATAAATTTTACCAAATTAAATACCAAGCTAAATATTAATTGATAAAAAACTTCAAGAGAACAGTTAATTTCAATCTCTTTTATATTGTTAGTAGTTCTAATACCAATTTTAGCAAAATAAGGAGCGAAATATCCTTGTAATAGCTTGATTAAATTTTCAATATTAATTTTAGTAAGGGATAAATCAGTTAAGTTTATAGGAAAAAGTTGATTCTTAAATGGAAAATCATTTGGATTGTATGTATCTCCTAATTCTTGTTTTAAATATATTTCTGTTAATTTTTTTATAAAGAGCTTTCTTAATTCATGATCGGCTTTATTATTATTTATCAATGCTGTATTTATTTCAGTTTCTTCATATATTTCTTGATGTAAAATTCTAAAATTCTGTTGTATGGTATTGTATATTTTAAAATATATAGAGACTAATATTGAAAGAGTTAAAAATGAGCTGATACTATAAATTAACATATTTCTTCGTAATAAATATGCTCCATCTAAATAAAATTGTGAGTCTTTCTTAATACCCAATTTTAAATTTAAAATACCATTTGCTTCTACAAGTTTACTTTCAGTTAAATATTGATCTATATTTATTCTTTCGGAAAAGATATCATGATTATTTAAGCTTAATTTATAAATTATAAAAGGAGGAAATATTTTATTTATGATTTCTTTTAAGTTGTGTAAATTAAATATGTATTCTTCTTTTTTATTTCTTACTCTTATAGAATTGGCACTTACTGTAATTAAATTCACAGTAGTTTTAGATTTAGGAATAACTTCAAAACCTTTAAATAAGAAGAATTCTTTATTTGGTATGGAGCTATTAAGAGCATTTTCTAGATCTTGTGTAAGTAAGCTTGATATACTACTCGCATAAGCTTTGAGTAATTCCTTATATTCTTTTTTTTGATAATATATTAAACAATAATAAACTGAAATATTAAAAATAAGAAAAATCAAAAATGCTATAATACAAGAAACTATCTTAATAATAGTATGTTTCACTAAATACCTTTATCTATTTTAGAGTAGTGTTGTTGCGAGCGGCTAAAAAGAACGGGGCAATTTATAAAAAACGCTTGATATCATTAGCTCACTTGTTGTAGCGGTCTCTTTTAGGATTGTCCGCATGGATCATTTTCTTACCCTGTGGCTTGGGAACTAGGTCCAGCTGAAAAATACTAATATTATTAGTATTTTTATTATTTTTCTGGATGCCTTAGGTACAAGAAATTAGATGACTACCTTAGGGTGCTTTTCGATCCACACGGGCAATGCCCTCTATATTAGGATGCAGCTTATGGCACAAGATACCATAAATAGATAACATATTATAGTTGACTGGATTGTCACACTCATTTCGTTTGTCAAGCTCAGGAAAATTAGGTATCCATGCCACAATGTTGTTATGGTATGACGCAGTTGTTCTACTAATCCACACAATAGAGCCATAGTTAGAAATGAGAAATCTACCTTTTCAACAAAGCCGACTAAATCCTTTAATGATAAAGGAAAAACCGAAATCATATAATAATGCATCCATTTTAGGGAAAAATTTTATAGTTTTTCTATCAAAAGTCAATTTTTAAATATAAATTTGTATAAAAAAGTTTAATTACATGCTTTATTTTGCTACTATTATGATATTAATATAATAAAAACAAAACTTCGTCATCTACTTTTCATTTATTAGGATTATATTATTATTCTTGTGCAGGGATTGTTTCGTGGATCAAAAAACGCCCTAAGGTAGTCATCTAGTTGCTTGTACCTAAGGCATCCAGAAAAACAACTTTTAATATTAATAATTTTAGTATTTTAAGCTGGATTCTGCGATCAAGTCGCAGGATGACACAGGAAAAATTGATCTACGCAACAAAGCCATTTGTACAATTATCTAAATAGTCGGCATTACTAACTAAGTATACCTTTAATACTTCAAGATTTGGTAAATACTCAGATAGAACTTCAAAAATTGGTGACAATGTTCTATAAGTACGCAGGTAGCCACGTATTAAGTAACTGCTGCCGCTCCTCGTCTTATGAACCGATTACTCTTTTTGAAGCTGATCTTCGTATAAGCCAAATTTCGGGATTCGTCTGTGCTCACGTAGTTTATCTACTGCTTGTGCAGACTCACCGCTTGTTTGACTTACCAACTTTTGAAGTATTCGCGGTATATAGATATCGTCATAAGCTACACGACTGTAAGGAGCGTGGCAATCTAGGGAAAATAATAAAAATGCTATGCATTTTACTAGATTGCTTCGTCAAAACTTATAGTTTTTCCTCGCAATGACGATTCTATATTTAGTTAGTAATACCAAATAGTTTAATTATTTAAATTATGGCAATTGAGCTTTAGTATTTCTATACTTTTTGGATGCTGCTCTCCGAATTTTTTTATTTGATGATCACGAAAGTTTTTATAGAAAGATCTAAGAGGTACATGGCAGCTTGCTTTAGCAGCGTTTAAGTACATAATACTTATCTCGTCTACATTTTTCATATTTTCTCCATAGTTATTCCAATATATATTTTCTGCTGTGCTATAAGCTTCTACTGCTTCATCATTTTTATTAAGGCTAGCTAGTGCATTACCTTCAGCAACAAATGCTTTAGCCAAGCTTGTATCCGGTGATGTAATAATTTCCTTATTAGGTCTATTTGTATCGCTAATAAAAATTGTTTTAGCTTTTTCTGCATATTCTAGTGCTTCTTTAGCATTTCCAAGACCAAGTTTTGCTTTTGAAATTTGAGTAAAAACACGCCCAAATATTAGATGATTTTCTTTCTTAACTAACTTATTCATATCATATATTTGTTGTGCTTGAGAATAAGCTTCTTCATATTTACCAAGGTTATTTAATATATCTGCTTTAATAAGATATATATTGCTTAGAAATACATCTTGAGGATTTATTCCATTCTCTACAGCTGTATTTATAGTATTATTAATTTGTTCTAGTGCGTCATCATATTTACCTTGCATGGCGAACAATCTAGCTCTTGCAGAATATAAAGTTATAATATCGGCTTTATCAACCAACCCACCGTTAAACATATCCTCCATAATTTGAATATTATTTTTTGCTTCTTCAAGCTGACCGAGTTCAATATATGCCAGTGCCAAAGTATAATTTATATTACATCGGTAAGAATTATATCCTTGAATATCCTCATAAACTTTTTTAGCTCTTATATCATATTCAATTGATTTATGATGGTTTCCAAGATGCCTATAATATCCACCTATAAGACTTAAATATGAGGCATAATCGCATTTTTGATCATTATCCATTTTTGATAATTTAAAATTACCTTTACTATCATTTTCATTAAACCAATCTACTAATTTTTGAGCACTATATAAATCTAAAGAATTTATATATTGTGTTATCAAATTTATTTTTAGTCCTAAAATTACATTTATGGGTATATCATATTTTTCTGCATTTTTTGTGATTATATCTATGTTACCTAATACTGTTTTAGCGTTTCTAAAAATACGTGCCTTTACCACGCTTGAAGGTACAGAACTTATATAGTTAGTAACGACCTGGTCAATAGATTCTTTATTGTTAGTATATCCATTAATTTTTAGTATTTTCTCAGCTATGACATCATGCATTTCAAATGTGGGATTATCTTCATTTGGCTCAATATTAGTGATTAAAGCAAATTTGGAAATATTATAAATGTCGTCATCTAAATGATCCTTATCCGAAGTGATACAATTTAAAAATTCTTTTGAAAAACTTTGATTGTTAATTAAAGCTATTTCATTTAGTAATTTTCGAGCAGAAGGGCTTAACACTTTAATAGCAAGTCTAATATTTAGCTCAATTTTATCATTAGCTCCTTGTATTTGCTTCTTATATTCATTTAAACTTAAACCCTGTACCTGATTTAATATTTGTGATCCTTAAACCATAAGAATTGGATATCCTTTAAATTCTTGGGCTAAAAATTCTATCGATTCCGGGTTATTACTTTCTAAAATATTTTCTACAAGCATTTTAGATTCTTTTTCCTCAAAAGCAGTAATTTTTACGATATTTGGTAATAATTCACTGTCCTGTGAACAAAATATAATATTGCCATTATGTTCCCAATTAATAAAATCTGCTATTTTTTTATTCTCGCCTACTTTTAAATTATCAAACACTAATAACCATTTATCTTTACTAGCTAGATAAGTCATTAATTCCTTTCTTACCATACTAATATTATCTGAAATGATTGCAGAATTTGCTTGAGCATTAATAACTTTAGCAAGCTTCATTAACTGTCCATCAATATCTAAATTACAATCTATAAACCAAATAAGATCATAATCAGCCTTATTATCATAAGCGTACATCCTAGCAACCTGAGTTTTACCCATACCACTCACACCTAATATGCCCGATTGTTTATATTTGATTAAGTTACTTTTGATCTTTTTTATTTGTAATGTATGATCTATAAAATAGCTAACAGGTGTAACAAGATTAGATATTTGTTCTCTTGCGAATATATTCTTACTCATTAAGAGTATGATAGTCAGTAATATATATTTTTTCATAATCTTTGCTAATTCTAATTTTTAGATGTAAATATTTAGGGTTTTTTCGATCAAAAGTCAATAAAATTTTATTACGATACAAAATTAATGCTGCAACTTTTAATTTTCAACTAGATTATCTTGACTAAATCATAATAACATGCTCTTATTTCAAGTATAATCAAACTAAATAATAAAATTAATTTGATTTATTAAGAAAAATTTATTATACTATTAATTTTTATTAACATATTCATTGATCAAGATGGAAAATCCAACACAAAAATTTATATCTTTTTCAGAACATAAAGCTGATATAGAGCGTATAAAACAAGCAATAGAAGAAGGCTGGGCAATAGTAAAACTAGTGCCTAATAAGGGACGTTTCATTGGTCTTTTGGAAAAAATTTCACATGCAGAAGATGATGAAACCGTATATATCCCGCCGAGAAAAAAAATATTAGTTAATTAATATTTTTTCTATTGAAGTTTATATTATCATTTCCTTTTATTCTTTTCTTTTAAAAAGAGTATAAAATTGCTATTTTAAAAGAAAAGAACTACATAATGCCATCATTTGAACAAACAAAAATCTTACCTTATAAACCTCAGGAATTATTTAATTTAGTTTGGGATATAAAATCTTATCCTAAATTTCTACCTTGGTGTGTAGCTAGCAGAGTTATTTCAGAAAATAGTGAAGAAATCGTCGCAGATCTTGTGATTCAGTTAAAAGGTTTTTCAGAAAGTTATCGTTCTCATGTTACTAATAAAATAATAGATGATAAAGAATATTTCATTAATACCTTGGCTATTTCGGGTCCTTTTAAGTATTTAAACAGTACTTGACAATTTACTTCTCATCCTATAGGGACTGAGCTAAAATTTTTTATTGATTTCGAAATGAAGTCTAGAATGCTTGAGAAATTAGTTGGTAGCTATTTTATTAAAATAACCGAAAAAACGATTATAGCTTTTGAGGAAAGGGCGAGAGGAATTATTAAGTAAGGTAAAGAAACTTTAATTTTACCTTACTTAATTGATAGAAAACTTATAATACAGCTTCTATAGCATTTCCTGATAATTGCACGTCGGTACTATAAACATTATCATAAGCAAAAGTTACAGCTGCGGCTGCTCCATTTACTGCACATAAAGTACCTTCATAAACTGTAGATCCTGCGTCATATAATGCTTTTTTATGCACTCTACTACATTTTCAGAATTAGCAGCTACTGTAACTGCTACAGTACCTACCATACTAGCTGTAGGATGGAAAAATATTGTACTAGCAAGACTTTTTACTATTACCTTTGCAAATTCTGGTAAAGCAAACCCAAAGGCATATCCTGTCATTACTGATCCAGATATTTCTTTAAAAGTAATAAGACCTAAAAGAATTTGTGGTAAAGTTTTTACGGCGTAACTTGCTGCTTCAGCAGAATGCTGACTACAATTTATAGCTGATTCTTGAGTATTATCAAGGTGCGTTTTACTATTACTAGCAAAATAATTAAACATTTTAGAAAACATTAACTTTCTCCATTGTTAAGTTGAATTACCATATTTTATGGTTTCTAGAGCTTAAGTAAAAACTACCATAAAGCATAAGTAAATAAATGTCAACCATTTAGTTAAATATTATTAATAATTCATTTCTTATTTAGAGCAACTAGGTAAATTTCTGTTGATTCTTTGCGGCTGGATGATGGTTTAAAATGTTTGACAGTAGAGAATTCACGTTTCACTTTGTTTAAAAGCTCATTTTCAGCCCCACCACGAAAGATTTTAGCAATAAAATGACCGGAAGGGTTTAAGACTTTTAAAGCAAACTCAAAAGCTTGCTCGCATAAAAGCAGAGTTCTTATATGATCGGTAGCTTTGTGACCTATAGTATTTGATGCCATATCACTCAATACTATATCAGCCTTGCCTTTTAAAGCTTGTATAATCAATTCTTCAGTATCTTTTTCAAAGAAATCTTTTTGAAAAGACTCTACTCCAGGAATTGGTTCGATTTCAAGTAAATCGACTGAAATTATTTTATTTTTTAAATTACCATCCGTAGCTTTAATGAGCTTAGAAGCTACTTGACTCCATCCCCCTGGGGCTGCCCCTAAATCAACTACTTTCATATTTGGGGTGAAAATTTTAAATTTTTCATGAATCTCAAGGAGTTTATATGCAGCTCTTGATCTAAAGCCTTCAATACGTGCTTTTGCAACATAAGGATCATTTAACTGACGCCTTAGCCAGTTACTAGAAGAAACAGTGCGTTTTTTAGAAGTCTTAACTCTAACAAACTTATTTCTATAACCACTTAAATTATTTGTCATAAAATCTTTTATTTTCGTGTGCTATTTTATCTAATATAGAATTAACAAAGCCTATTTCGTGATCATTTAGCATATCATTTGCTATATCTGTGTATTCATTAATTATTACTTTAGTAGGTATATCTGGAAAAAATAATAATTCACATATACCACTGCGTAATAAAGCCTGTAGCAAAATAGGTATGTGATTTTGGTTTTTATCATTTACCAGATGATTACTTATAATTTCATCTATTTTATCAATATTTTCAAATACCAACTTTACCAACATTTTAAAATGGCTTATAGTTAGTGATATTTTTATGGGTGAATCAGTCATAGAAGTATCGTTGCGATAAAAAGAAAGTACATTTTCTATTATATCATCTATATTATCATTGTTCCGTAACATATGTTGATATATAGCTTGTATTGCTGCAATACGTGCAATCGACTTCTTATTGATTTTATTTGAACTCATAAAAAGAAATAAAGTTTTAAATTTAGTATACTATACTTTAAAACTACTTATTTGTATACTCGTTTAATTTGAAAAATTGGCTACATCGTTCTATAAATACTGCGGTACTCACGTATTTAAGTATACGCTCCGTGTCTCGCACTTATGGACTGATTACTTTTTTCAAATTAAACTTCGTCTACCTACATATTAATAATAAAAAAATTATGTTATCTATAGTCGGATTTATTATAACAATTAGTATCTTAGTGTTTATCCACGAGCTAGGGCATTATGCAGTTGCAAGATTCTTTAATGTAAAAATCGAAGAATTTTCGATAGGTTTCGGCAAAGAATTAATCGGTATTACAGACTCAAAAGGGGTTAGGTGGAAAATTTGTTTATTGCCGCTTGGGGGATATGTTAAGATTTATGGTTATGATCGAAACATTATGGATAAAGCACAAGAAATAAATGAAAAAGTAGCGTTTTATGCTAAATCCTGTTTTGAGCGTTTTTTAATAGTTGTAGCAGGACCTTTAATTAATTATTTACTTGCCATAATAATATTTGCTGGATTTTATTTTTGTCTTGGTAAAATAGAAGTTCAGCCTGTAATAGGGGAGGTAATAGCTGAATCACCAGCAGAAAAAGCTAATTTGCGAGAGGGTGATAGAATTGTTAAAGTTAATAATAAATTAGTTAAAGATTTTAGTGATGTACAAAAAGAAATACTAATTAATGGTTTAAATTCTTCTACTTTATTAATAGAGCGAAAAGGTGAAGAATTTACTGTTAGTATAATGCCTGAAGAAGTAGTTGTAGAAAGAGCTAGAAAAATACTGCGTATTGGTATTATGGCTAAAAATGAACCTGTTCATACTAAAATAGGGATATTATCAAGTTTATCGGAAGCAATATTTGATACTATAGATGTATCGGCGGTAACTTTAAAAGCAGCATCACAAATGATTGTAGGAAAGCGATCAGTAAGTGAAATAGGTGGACCGGTAGCTATTGCAAAAGAATCAGGAAGAACTTTAGAGCATAGTATAGAGATGTATTTACTATTTATAGCAATGCTTTCAGTAAATTTAGGACTACTTAATCTGTTACCTATACCGGTACTTGATGGTGGTCATTTATTATTCATATTATATGAAGCAGTTACAGGTAAATTACCGAATATTAAAGCTAGAAATATTTTATTACAAATAGGTATAATGATAATAATTTTCCTTACTGTAATTTCTTTTTCTAACGATATAAAAAATTTATTCTCTTAAGTGGGTAGATTTACTTGCTCTAGTTAATATTATTTACTATAGTGTACGTTTAACGCAAAAATTTTAAATAAATCTTATAAGAAGGTTTTAGGTGATAATCAGGTCAATTATTAAATTAGCAATTTTAACAGTAACAATTTTTTATTATAACATTTCCTTAGCAGATTCAGTTATTCGTAAAATAACTATAGAAGGTAATCATAGAATTGAACGCTCTACTATTGAGAGCTATTTAAAGCTAAAACCTGGTGAAAGCTATAATAGTTTAAAAGAAGACGAAGCAATAAAACGCTTATATGCTACTTCACTTTTTAGAAACATCAAAATGGATATGTCAAGCGATGGTAATTTAATTGTTAACGTTACTGAAACTCCATTTATAAGTAGCGTAGTATTTAGAGGTAACTCTAAAATAAAAGCTAATATGCTATCTAAAGAGATTTATACAATGGCAGGTGAGTCTTTAAGCCAAGCTAAAATTGAATTAGATGTAAAAAAAATATCAGAAATCTATAAACGTAGCGGTCGTTTTGCTACTATAGTAACACCTAAAATTGAAGATTTAGAAAATAACAGAGTTAAGGTTATTTTTGATATCGCAGAAGGACCAAAAACCGGTATTAAATATATTTATTTTAGTGGTAATGAAAATTATAGCGATTCAGAGCTTAAATCTATTGTTTTAACTAAAGAATCTCGTTGGTTTCGTTTCTTAGATAGTAATGATACTTATGAACCTGATCGTATTGAATATGATAAAGAATTATTAAAAGAATTCTATCAATCAGTTGGTTTTGCAGATTTTAGAGTAATTTCGGTATCAGCTGAGTTAAATAATACTAAAGAATATTTCGTTCTTACATATTCTCTTGAAGAGGGTGAAAAATATAATTTCGGTAATGTTACAATAGAAAACAAATTAACCAATATTGATATAACTCCTGTTAATAAAATTGTCAATATTAAGCAAGGTAGTGTTTTCAATATGAAAACAGTTGAAAATATTGCTGATAAAATTGGAGAATATTTTACAGCAGTAGGCTATCCAGCAGTGAATGTTTATCCTGATATTGTAAAAAACCCTGATCATACAATTAATATTAAATTTATTATAGAAAAAGCCGATAAGGTTTATATTAATAAAATTAATATTATTAATAATCTTAAAACTGAAGATCATGTTATAAGAAGAGAGTTTAAATCTGAAGAAGATGATATACTTAACCGTTCTTATATTGAAAAAGGAGAGCGTAATCTTAGAAACTTAGATTATTTTGAGAAGATAGGAATTACTTTTGCTCAAGCAAAAACCAAGGATAAATATGACTTAAATGTTGAGGTTGATGAAAAATCTACTTCTTCTGTCGGTTTTGATTTAGGGTATAACACCACAGGTGGGGTATTTGGACGCTTCTCTTTCTTAGAGCGTAACTTAGTAGGTACAGGTAAAATACTCAATGCTGGTGTGCAAGTAAGTAAAAATACTACTAGCTATTATGGTGGTATTACTGACCCACATTTCTTAGATCGTGATTTATCCCTAGGTGTAAGCGGATTTATAAATAAAAGTGGTCGTGGTCAGAGTGTACTTTCCAACACAGATCAAAATTATAGACAGCATTCTGTAGGTGGTAAAACTTCCTTAGGTTATGAAATTAAAGAAGATTTAAGCCACGAAATAGATTATTTAATTAAACGTGATACCTTGAGTGCTCCATCTCCATCAAGCTCAATATTTTTACAGGAGCAAATGGGTAAGTTTATTACTTCTGCTATTGGTCACACTATTGCTTATGATCAAAGAGATAGTAAAATTATTGCGAAGAATGGTTATTTAGTAAGTATTAGTCAAGAATATGCGGGTATTGGAGGTGATAATAAATATCTGAAACATGAAGTTGATGGTAAATATTATAAATATTTCATACAAAATAAGCTTACTTTAAAACTATCTGCTTCTGGAGGTGATATTGCAGCACTTGGTGGACGAGTTATTAGAATTTCAGATCGCTTTAATTTAGGTGATTATAGCTTAAGAGGTTTTGCTAGCGGTGGTGTTGGACCGCGTGAAAAAGTTACTAATGAAGGTTTAGGCGGTAAAAGATATTATACATTTTCTACTGAACTTAACTTCCCAACTCCAGTACCTGAAGAATTTAACCTCACTGGTTCGGTATTTATGGATTTAGGAAGCTTATGGGGAGTAGGCTTAGATAAAGTAAAATATCAAAGTCCAAATGGTATCTATAATGATAAGTCACTTAGGGCTTCAGTTGGTTTCGGATTTATTTGGGTAACACGCTTTGCACCAATTAGAATGGACTGGGGTTTTGCGGTTAAAAAGAAGAAATACGACGATACGCAGCATTTCCACTTAAGGTTTTCTACGCATCTTTAGTGGTATTGTAATCTAGTTTACTTCAGGCTTTATTGTATAGCTTGAAAAAAGTGTAAAATGTCATCCTAACGTAGTCGTTGTACTTGCGTGAAGTAGTTTTTCCTTGTCATCCCGTGGCGGCGTTGTTGCGTAGATCGGAAAAAGCCCTCGGTGTCATCTAGTTGCTTGACCACAGCATCCAGTTAAAAATATTAATAATATTGATATTTTTAGTTGTTTTTCTGTATCTAGTTCCCAAGCAACTAGATGACTACCTTAGGACGTTTTTCGATCCACGCAAGCAAATCCTCATGCGGGAATGACATCGAAGCAATCTAGTAAAATGCATAGCATTTTTATTATTTTTCCTGGATTGCCACGCTCCTTGTAGTTGCATAGCTTATGACGATATCTATACTTGGTTAGTAATACCAAAAAATTAAATTAATTTCCTAGTACTTCCACAATAATACTTTCAAAATAATTTTCTTATTTTAAATTCTTGCCGATGTAGCTCAGCTGGTAGAGCGGCGCATTCGTAATGCGTAGGTCTGGGGTTCAAATCCCCACATTGGCACCGTTAAACACAAGATGAATTATTAACAATCCTACATAATTAAACTCAATTGGATTTGGCAACATGCATTAATACAAACGCTTATAACTAATAGGCAAACTGGCGAACAACTAGCTACCTGCTCTCAATTCAGGATATACTGCTAATAAATGAAAAGTTGGGTAGACGAAGTTTTATTTGGAAAAGGGCATGGAGTCTGTAAGCCGAGGAGCGGAGCGTACAAAGGTACGTGAGCATCTGAGGGTTACAAAGACGACATAGCCAATTTTTCAAATAAAACGAGTATACTATAGTCGGTTCAATTTGATGATTTAATAGAACTAATTAATTCCATTATCTCATTCCTTTCAAAAAGGTTGCTTATGTTATTTAAGTTATTATCTATATTAATTTTATCAAAAGCTTTGTAATGCTCTTGCAAAAGTAAATTTTCTAAATAATTAGTAAGCGAATCGGCAAATTTTTGATTATTATAAGTTTTTTTTTGCTTTTTAAAATCTTCTAATGATACTAGGTTGTCCTTAGAATCATTCGCATGGATAATATTACTCTGATCGGATTGAGTAAAATAATTATAAATTCTTTGTATTTTATCAGTATATTGGTAATTAAGCATATAATCAATTTTACTATAAAGATACATTGATCTTAAAAACATTAGATTTTGATATTCTGGAATTTTAGGATAGAGATATTCACCTTTCCAATGAGTCCATAAATTAGATGAAAAAAAACCTAAAACATATCCTCCGGCATAACGTAAATTATCAAACTCTATATCATCTTCTTCAAATAAAGAAGACAAAGCTTTTGAAAATGAGTCAACCATCTCTTTTATTATAGTTTGAGTATCAATTTTAATAGAAATATTAGGATATTTCTTAGTTACTTCTTTTTGAAAAACTTTAAAAGTAGGAAGTGCTACTTTTTTAATTTTAAAAATTAAGGAAGAGTTATAGATTAATTTTGAATATTCTTCTTTTTTTCTTTGCATGATTGAATCTAATCTAAAATGTTATTATGGGACTGTGAAAAAAATAATTTAAAATCTAATTACTTACCCAATCGCCCTTATCGTTTTTATGATATTTCTTTTCCACAGCTGACCATGCTACTTTATGTGCAACGGTTTCTCTAGAATCGTTATCCCGTCTTTTTTCAGGAGATTTATATTGTTCAAATGCATGGTTAAAAGCTTCACGATAAATATCTTGAGCGTGCTTTGGAAGATGATTTTTGACTGAATCGGGTAGGTCGGTATTGTTTTTGTAAGGCATAAAAACCTCTGATATATAGTATTGTTTGGTGTCATTCTAGCGTGAGGTTTGCCCATGTGGATTAGTTTTTCCGTCTGAGCTAAGGAAATTACGAAGTAATTGACGAAGCAAGGAAGTAAAAAAATGCTAACTTATAGTATTTTTTATTATTTTCTCTGGATTGCCACACTCACTTCGTTCGTTCGCAATGACGTTTTTTGAGCCATGCAACAAGACCAGCATCAAGCGGGAATGGAATGACATATAAGATATCTTATAACATCAAAGGTTTTATTTCTAGAAAAAAGTTAAACTTAATTTTATGACCATAAACTTTTCATTTTGTTAAAAAAGCTGCCATCATTTTCTTTTTCATTTACGGATTCTTTTCTCAATTCTTCTAATAATTCTTTTTGTCTTTTTGATAAATTTTTAGGCACTTCAACATGCACATGTGCAAGCATATCGCCTCTAATAGTTGACCTTATTTTAGACATACCTTTGCCGCGTAATCTTAGCTGATCACCGTTTTGTGTTCCTGCTGGGATGGTTAGATTTACTTTGCCGCCTTCAATTACCGGCACCGCTACTTCTCCGCCAAGGGCAGCATTTACAAAACTAATAGGTAGTTTGCAATGTAAATTTGCTCCATCTACCTTATAAATATCATGAGGTTTTATTGCGATATCAACATATAAATCGCCATTATTGCCGCCTCTAATACCTGCTTCACCTTCGCCTGGATGTCTTATTCGAGTGTCATTTTCAACACCTGCGGGAATATTTACAGATAAATTTCGCTGCTTGTGGTAACGCCCCAAGCCGTGGCATTTTTTACAAGGGTTCTTGATAATTTGACCATTACCTTGACATTTATGACAAGTTTGTTCAATCATAAAAAAGCCTTGCTGAACTCTAGTTGCACCTACGCCGCCACAAGCATCGCAAGTAGTTGCAGTTTCCCCTTTTTCAGAGCCGCTACCATGACAAGTATCGCATTTTACTTCACTGGAAAAACTGATATTTTTCTCTACGCCATGAAATGCTTCTTCTAAATTAATAGTAAGATTATATTTTAAATCAGAGCCTCTAACCTTACTTGAAGTTGGCTTTCTTCTGCCACCACCGCCCATAAAGTCGCTAAAGAAATCACCAAATATATCGTTGATATCAGCACCGAAAGGATGACCGCCCTGACTGCCAGCTCCGCCTCTTGCTTGTTGATTTTGGAAAGCATCATGTCCAAATCGGTCATAAGCTGCTCTTTTCTGTTCGTCTTTTAAAACTTCATAAGCGGCATTGATTTCTTTAAATTTTTTCTCGGCGTTTGTATCACCAGCTGCGGCATTATCAGGGTGATATTGTTTGGCTAACTTGTGATAGGCTTTTTTAAGATCAGCACTGCTTGCTGTTTTGCTAACTCCAAGGATTTGATAATAATCTTGTGACATGAAATTATATTATATGGTTGTTTAGGGCTATGTATAACTAATAAAACGTCATTGCGAGGAAATTACAAAGTAATTGACGAAGCAATCTCAGGATGTTTAATGAGATTGCAACAAAGCTACGCTCCTCGCAATGACGTTCTACTTTACTTCTTCTCTACATCTTCAAAGTCTGCGTCTACTACTTTTTCGTTGCTAGCAGTATTTTCTTCAGAAGCACTACCAGCAGCACCAGCATCGCTTTGTGCTTTATACATCGCTTCGCCGATTTTCATACTAGCAGCGGTTAAGCTTTCGGTTTTTTCTTTAATTAATGCAGCATCTTCTGAATCTAAAACAGCTTTTAAAGCAGATAAAGCATCTTCTACCGCTCCTTTATCTTCAGACGATAATTTATCGCTATAATCTGTTAAGGTTTTTTCAGTAGAATAAATTAAGCTATCAGCAGCATTTTTTGCTTCAATAAGCTCTTTACGTTTTTTATCCTCATCGGCATTTTTCTCAGCATCTTTAACCATTTGCTCGATTTCCGCATCGCTAAGACCGCCGGAAGCCTGTATTGTTACTCTTTGCTCTTTACCGCTAGCTTTATCTTTAGCCGAAACATGGACTATGCCGTTTGCATCAATATCAAAAGTCACTTCTATTTGCGGCACGCCACGTGGAGCAGGAGGGATTCCTTCTAGATTAAACTGACCAAGCATTTTATTATCTTTTGCCATTTCACGCTCACCTTGGAATACCCTAATAGTTACTGCATGCTGATTATCATCGGCAGTAGAAAATACTTGGCTTTTCTTACTTGGGATTGTGGTGTTACGATCGATTAATCTTGTAAATACGCCGCCTAAAGTTTCAATACCAAGAGATAGAGGTGTAACGTCTAATAATAATATATCAGTTACTTCTTTGTTTAATACTCCGCCTTGGATCGCTGCACCAAGAGCTACAACCTCATCAGGATTCACGCCTTTATGTGGAGCACGCCCGAAGAATTTTTCCACCGCTTCTTGTACTTTCGGCATTCTAGTCATACCACCAACTAGCACTACTTCTTGAATATCGGCAGCTTTTAAGCCTGCATCCTTTAAAGCTTTGCGGCAAGGTTCTATGGTTTTCTCAATTAAATCATCGACTAATTTTTCAAGTTCTGCTCTAGTAAATTTAATATTTAAATGTTTTGGACCGCTACTATCAGCTGTGATATAAGGCAAATTAATATCAGTAGTTAATGCAGATGACAATTCTTTTTTAGCTTTCTCAGCTGCTTCTTTTAAACGCTGAAGTGCAAGTGGATCGTTACGTAAATCAATCCCACTTTCTTTTTTGAATGTATTTATTAAATGCTCTAATACTCTTGTATCAAAATCTTCACCACCAAGGAATGTATCGCCGTTAGTTGATTTTACTTCAAAAACACCATCACCAATTTCAAGGATTGAAACGTCGAATGTTCCACCACCAAGATCATAAACCGCAATAGTTTTGCTTGCTGATTTATCAAAACCATAAGCAAGAGCTGCCGCAGTTGGTTCGTTGATTATTCGAAGTACTTCAAGCCCAGCGATTTTACCAGCATCTTTTGTTGCTTGACGCTGTGCATCATTAAAATAAGCAGGCACAGTAATAACTGCTTGTGTTACTTTTTCACCTAAATAATTTTCAGCTGTTTCTTTCATTTTTTGTAAAATGAAAGCACTAATTTGGCTAGGTGAATGTTTTTTCCCTTCAACTTCAACCCATGCATCACCATTATCAGCTTTAACTATATTATATGGCACTATTTCTTGATCTTTTTTAACCATTGGATCGGTAAAATTTCTACCGATTAATCTTTTTACTGCATATACAGTATTACGTGGGTTAGTTACAGCCTGTCTTTTAGCGGACTGCCCAACTAACTTTTCACCATTTGCGAAAGCTATAATCGACGGCGTAGTTCTCTCACCTTCAGAGTTTTCTATTACTTTTGGCTCCTTACCTTCCATCACTGCAACGCAAGAGTTGGTAGTTCCAAGATCTATACCTATTACTTTTCCCATAAATCCTCTATTAATTTTTTATTTTGTTTATTGCTTTTTATTTGATATAGTGCTGATCTAATGATTTTACAAGAGGTGGGAATGAAAAAATTATTAATTTTACCAAAAATTTTATTTATCGTTAATCTATTTTTATTAAATAATATAGTTTTAGCGTCGTCGGAAATAAGTAGTACTATATTTGAAAAAGCTAAGAAAGCGATTGTAACGATTGATACTAGAATTGCTGTATCAGCTTATGAAGATACAAATAGCTGGACAGGAACCGGATTTATTAATGATAAGAAAAATGGTTATATAATTACTAACACTCACGTTATTGGGCTTAGTGCAATCGGTACTTATTTTGTTACCTTTTATAATGGTGAGCAAGCTGAGGCAAAATTAATATATTATGATATTTGGCAAGATTATGCCGTTTTAAAAGTGGTTAGTAACGATATACCGGAGTCGGCAATGGAAATACCATTTTCTAGCGAATCTCCGAAATTAAATCAGAAAGTTTTTGTAGTCGGTAACACCGAAGCACAAGGTTTTTCTTTCCATACAGGTTATTTATCTGATCTATATAATATTGATGGTATGATGCCGCAAGGTACTTATATAATTAATTTAAATATTACTGGTGGTGCTAGTGGCTCACCAGTGCTTAATGATAAAATTGAGGCTATAGGCGTATTATATGGTGGTGGTAAGACCCACTCTTTAGCGTTGCACGGCGATTATGTAATCCGCACTTTAGAAAGCTTAAAGAATAATAAAGAACCGATAAGACAGCATATGGGAATAATAAGCGATCTATATTCATTAAATAAAGCTGTTAGACATAATAATTTCCCTAAAGAAGAAATGGATAAATATATAAAGAAATTTCCCGATAGTAGAAATAGAGTTATAAGCGTTAAGACGGTTTTAGCCGGTTCGCCTGCTGAAAAAGTCTTGAAAGCCGGTGATATTATTTGGGCTATTAATGATAAAGAGCTAGGTGGTAATTTAGCGATGTTTGATAGAGAAATGGACAATTCTAAAAACGCCGTTACGAAACTTGTTATATTCCGTGATGGGAAAAAGCTTGAGCAAACAGTAAATCTATATAACGTCAATAATAATAAAATCAGTAGAATGGTAAATTTTGGCGGTGCTATATTTTTTGAAGTAGATGATTATTTTAGTAATAAATCAGGCATTCCACTTAAATCCCTAGCTATAGCTTCTGTTCAGTCCGGTAGTAGTTTTAGCTCTATACCAACATTTTTTACTAAAGACTATAAAAATGTTTACAGACTACAAATTTTTGAGATGAAAGATTTAAAGCTAAATAATCTTGATGATTTAATAAAGCTTATGCCGAATATTACTAAAGATAAATTTATAACTATAAGGTTTAAAAATTACCAACCATATTATGCTCATTTTGGTTACAATGAAATTATTTCGTCTCATGATGAAATGAGTGCAGACATAACTTTAGATTCCATAGACACTAAGCCGTATATACTTAAATATAATAATGTTTCTCATGAATGGAATACAGAAAATATAAAGCTTCAGTAACTAATTTAGTTGTGATAAATTAACAATCGTTAATCAATTAAATAATATCAAATTCAACTCTGGTTATTGTGTTGTTTCTTCTAAATTTATAAACTTTAAATTACTAAGAATTTAATTTTTATCAATTTAGGAGAAATGATGACTAAATATATAACTAACTTAAACATACCCCCCAATAGTAATATAAATGATATCTATAATTCAATTACTCCTAGAAAAGAAGAAGCAATTATAGAATCTTTAATTTTACAAGAAAAATTTCAGCCATTAGATTTACAATTTCTTAAAACAGCAAGTCTTCTTAAAAAAGAAAATTCTGAAAGTTCTAACATGCTAAAACACTATGTTACTAGTTATGATAAAGAAATCATTGAAAATATTTTTCGTTAAGCACATGATAATGGCGAAAAGGATTTAGTAGCAAAGATGTTGGAAATAGAACCTAAATTAGTAAGATTTTGCCAAAAACAAGAACTCGAATTAGTAGGAGATGACCAACCCCCGCAAGATCAAGTTTAAAAAAGCCTAAACCATTATAATTTATTATTTTAAGCTCTAATTATTATAATTTAGGAAAAAAAATGAAGAAGCAAAAAAAACAATTATCCGTACCTAGTTTAGATTTAAGTGTTACAAAAAAAAGCAAATCAGAAGATTTACCACCTCCACCTAATTCTGAAGAAGATAGAATAACTACACCTACTTCAGCACCAATTCTTTCAGATTGTAAAGAATTAGATTTAAAAGATTGTGAAAATTTAAATAAAAATGAATTAAAAAAATATTTTAAGTCTATCAATGAACATAATCAAAGTATTTTTTGTCAAGCAGTAGAACAAAATAAGAAAGAATTAGTAAAAGATATATTGGCAATAAATTCTGATTTAATAGACGTAAAAACTAAATTAGAGGGACATAATATTCTGCATAAAGCTCTTGCTGGTATAGTAGATGCAGAAATGGTAAAAATATTATTGGAAAATGAACCTTATTTAGTAGAAAGAATAGACAATCAAAGTCTAAATCCTTATATGTTCGGTGAAATATATGGTTTTGGCATAGAAGCTCAAAATGAACAAAATAGTAAAATTAAAAAAGTAATAAAACGTTATGAGAAAAAAGTTGCTAGCGGTAAAGTACCTATTAGAGAATCAAAATCATTATTTATTAAAGATACTAAAGAAACTCCAGATAGTTTAAAGTTTTTGCAATATTTATATGATAAAGGAAATGAAGAAAATTTAAAATTTTATATAGCTGTTAATTTAAAACAGAATAAAGATGTTTTTCATCAAGCAGTGATGTCAAATAAAAAAAAGTTAGTAAAAACAATATTAAATTATGATCCTGAATATATAGATTATACTAATTCGGAAGGTCATAATGTACTGCATATAGCACTTAAAAATAAAGCAAAAGCAGATGCAGAAATGATAGAAATATTACTGCAATGTAAACCTAAACTAATAACAGAAAAGAATAAGGAAAATTTGACTCCTCTTATGTTTGGAGAAAAATATGGCTTTAGTAAAGTGCTATCAAAGAAAGAAATTAGTAAAATAAAAGTAATACTGAATGACTATGGGAGAGATGCTATTAGTTATAATTCGTATTTGTCTGATTCGCCTAATGAAAAAATGGTAGATTGTGAGGACGAATTACTAGGGAATAATAAAATAGATGATTTAGGAGGGATTAATGGGACAGCAATATAACATAAATAATAGTGATGATGGGATAACAGTTGAAAATACGTTACAATTTTTTAAAGATAAACTGTATCTTTGTAAGCATTATATATGCTCTATGACCAAGAATAGTAGGGATAAATTAAAGTATAGTGAGAAATTAATATTAGATAAGGTATTAAGTTTAGCAATTAAAAATGAAGAGTATGTATTACTTGATGAAATGATAAAACTAGTACCTGATTTAGAAAATTATATGTATAAAAAAGGTTTTATGGATGATAATAATTATTATGTCCTGCCTATGGGAGTGGATAGCTGATATGTTGAAGTTCGGCTAAGGTAAATCGTGGTTGTTCGTATATCATTCCTGTGAGAACAGGAATGATATACGTAGATTTATAATTCGGTGACTGGCATTTCGCCTAAATTTTCAACTTGATAAAATTTTGTTTCATATCCGTCATGAGATTCAGTTCGTATTAAATTTTCTGGCTGCTTCATTGCCTCTTTTACTAACTTTACTCTCTCCGAAATAAAATCTATATTAGTTGCTGTTTGTAGAGGAAAATCTTGTATTACTTCTACTTTTTTACCTCCGCTAGCAGCAGTTATTTTAATTATTTCACTATTTGCTTCATATGCATAATTTTGAATTTCATCAAAATATATGAGCTTACCATCAGCGTCAAAGCCCATTAATTGTTGTGCTTTCAATAATTCTTGTTTTGCTGTTACTACTAACTTTGCTGTTTCTTTTGGTAATGACGGTAGCTCAAATTTATTTGTTGAATTTTTTGTTTCAAATAATTTTTCGTATTGAAATTTATAATTTACTAGCTTTATTTCATCATTTGGTTTAGTAAGATTTTTAATAGCCTTAAAAAGCCATTTTCCTGTTGTGTTAAAGGTTTTTACCATATTATTATGATCTTAAGTGCATATGTTTCTCTAAATTTATTTCGAGTCGGCAATATACAAATCTTGTTTAAGTATGTCAACATAAATTAATAAATCTTATATTAAATATTAATAAAAAGTAATTATCATAATTTCCTTTCACAAAAGCAAAATAAACTGATATTAATATAAAAAGATGTTAGGGGATTATTTGTTATCCTGGAGCAGAGTTGCCCGTGAATTGGGAATCGTCATTGTGAGGAGAGGCAATGCCGAGGGCAGAGGCAATCTCAGGAATATTATACTACCTCATGAGATTGCCACGCTCATTTCATTCGCTCGTAATGACACTTATAATCCAACCAGCATCTTATAATCAAAAAAAGTCTAAAAAATTATGCGTTATTTATTTATTGTTTTCCTACTCGTATTTGTAAATGGTTGTAATTTAAAACCTGTTTATAATACAGAATATAGTAATAGTGAGGTAGTTAAAAATTTAGAATCTATTGAGGTAGAGCCTATTAAAACAATAGAAGGGTCTGAATTTTATCACCGATTAACAAGTATCTTGCCACAAAAAACAAAAGCAAAATATATTCTTAAGGCAGAATTAGCAGGAGCTACTACGCCTGCTACCATAGAAAAAAACTCGAATGTTTTAAGGGAGTATATTAATCAGTTAGTCAAATATCAATTAGTTGATATAGAAAGCCAAAAAATATTAATCAAAGAAAAATTTTATCAATCAACATCATATAATTCTATTTTTACCCCTTATGCTTCAAGTGTTGAGAGAGATGAAACAGGAATAGACCTTGCCTATGCGGCAGCTGAAGAAATTCGCAGCAGACTAATTTTATACTTTACTCGAAATAATAATTTATGAAATTCTATTTTTTGCAAATTAATCGTTTATTTGAATTAATAGCCAGTGGTAAGGTTAAGGCTCTATTATTATATGGTCCTGATAAAGGTTATATAGATAAAATTTACCGTCACTTAGTGAAAAAGTTTAACATGCTGCAAACTTCTATAGAATATAGTGACCTTAATATTTCTTCTTTAGAGATATTACTTAATTCGCCTAATTTCTTCAATCAGAAAGAATTAATTAGAATTAAAGGTGTGGGAAATTCAATTGATAAGAATTTAAAAGTAATTCTAAATGATAATTATATTAATTTTCCTGTATTTATTGGTGAAGATATTACCTCAAGCAGCAGCTTTAGAAAATTTTTTGAAACTGAAGAATCACTAGCTTCGCTTGCTTGTTATCATGATGATGAAGCAAAAATTGAGAAGATAGTTTTAGAAAAATTAGCTAAATGTAATAAAATTATAGATAGGGAAGCACTCATTTATTTAAAAAATCATTTAAAAGGGGATCATGAGTTAGTTTCCAACGAGATAAATAAGTTGATATATTTTGTGCATGATAAACAAGAAGTTACCTTAAATGACATTAAAGAGGTGCTAAGTAGTGAGATCATAGCTAATGGTAGCGATTTAGCAATGTACTTTTCACAAAAAAATTACGTCAGTTTTTTAAAAGAACTAGATATATTAAAAAAGCAAAATATAAATGAAGTGCTGATGATTAGAGCCTTAATAAGGCATTATCTAAATTTATATATAGTGTTGTCGAAAGTAAAAAATGGGGAGCGTGTTGATTCTGCAATAAAATCGCTATCACCGCCTATTTTTTATCAGTATATTAATGATTTTACCAAAATAGCAAATAGCCTTAGTCTAGCTGAGTGCTTGAAGACTTTAAGAATATTGCAACAAGCGGAAGTGGATTATAAATTAAATCCTGCTGGGTTTGATCTTTTACAAAAAATCGTTGATGTCATCCCTGCTTTTAGCTACGAATGACATTAAAGGAATATATCATTATGCCAAGACCTGATTTTTCTGATCCTGATAAACAAATTCAAGAGATAATTAGAGTTAACCATGCTGGTGAGTATGGAGCAAAAAGGATTTATCAAGGACAGTTAAAGTATACTAAATCTCAAAATGACTATGTATTAATTAAAGAGATGCTAGAGCAAGAAGAAGTGCATCTAAATTATTTTGAGAAAAAATTATTAGAGAAGAAAGTAAGACCTACTGCCTTATTATCTTTTTGGCATCATTATGGATTTTTACTTGGGGCTGTATCTTCTAAAATTGGTACAAAAACAGCAATGTTAGTTACGGAGAGTGTAGAAGAAGTAATAGAGAAGCATTATGCACAGCAAATAAATTATTTGGAAAATAAAAACATTGAACCAGAATTATTAGATAATATTGTAAAATTTCGGTTAGATGAGATTGAACATAAAGACACGGCTATAATAAATGATAGCGAGCAAGCAATATTTGCGAAAGCAACAAGTAGTGTAGTAAAAGCGATTTGTAGAATTGCTATTAAACTAAGCAAAAAGATTTAATCCTCAATGCTATCATATCCAAGAAGTTCTGAATATATATTTTCTATGTCTTGGGTAGGCTGTTTATACAACTCTGCTTGTTCAAAATATTTCTTACTTTCTTCAATATTCCCAAGTTTTTTATAGCAATACCCAATCTTAGAGAGAGCTTCTTTCATATCGCAGCAATAGTTATCGCTACCAAAAAATTTAATTATTTCAATTTCTTGTAGAGTTAAGCCTAAAATTACGTTAGCATCTTCATCAGTATATGACTCTAAATTGCTTAAATCGTGTTTTTTACTTTTCATGTATTAGGAATTAAGAAAAAATAGGGTGCCAGGGGTTAAGCTCCGTTGTTACAATATAACAACCTCCATTATACTTCATGATTTTACTCACTTATAATAACAGACCCCTGGCATAAACTTGACTTATAAGTTTTTGACAGATTGGTCTTGCAACAATGGAGCTTAAACATCATTAGCGTTTCATATATTAGTTGAATAATATAAATAGTCAAGAGGTTTTAGTTGTTATATTGATAAAAAATGTAATTTTCAGTTAATAAGTACTATTTTTTATATTTTTTGGGTGATATTTTGTAGTAAAATTTGCTTTTAAATAAATAATAATTTATATTTACATGTGTAATCAGAAATAAAAAAATAAAAATGAATAACTCTCATCCTAATACTAAATCTCATTTATTTCATATAGTTGATCCAAGCCCTTGGCCTATTTTAACTTCATTTGCTTTACTTATTTTAGTTGCGGGTGGCGTTTCATTTATGCATAGCTATAAATTTAACCATTACATACTAGCTTTTGGAGTTATTTCAGTAGCTTATTGCTTATATTCTTGGTGGAGAGATGTAATAAAAGAGGGAATAATAGATCATAGTCATACCGAGCCTGTTAGACATGGTCTAAGAATTGGGATGGCTTTATTTATTTTAACTGAAATAATGTTTTTTGGAGTATTTTTTGCATCTTTCTTTAAATCAAGTTTATCACCTGTTGGTCTTTTAGATGGTGTATGGGTAATAAAACAAGGCGTATGGCCGCCACCTAACATTAAAGTTTTTGATCCATTTGATATTCCTTTTATTAATACTTTAATATTACTTTTATCTGGTACTACTGTTACTTGGGCTCATTATGCCTTAGAAGAACGTAATCAAAAAGATTGTGTAACGGCTCTTGGTCTTACTATAATTCTTGGAATATTCTTCACTTGTATGCAAGCATATGAATATTACCATGCTGCTTTTAAATTTACTGATGGTATATATCCGTCTAATTTTTATTTAGCAACTGGCTTTCATGGTGCACATGTAATTATAGGTACTATATTTTTAATAGTATGCTATTTCAGGGCGAGAAGAGGTGACTTTGCTATTAAAAATAATGGGCATTTAGGATTTGAATTTGCAGCATGGTATTGGCATTTTGTTGATGTAGTATGGTTATTTTTATTTACTTTTGTATATATATTTGGTAGTTAGTCATAGACTATAGACCATAATATGTGATTATAATGTTACTTAAAACAAGTATTTTTGCAATATTTTGGTATATTAATCTAAATTACATATATTTATAGGTTGATTTATATGTAAATAGAATATACATTAATCTTTAAATAACTAATCATAATTGAGGTAAAAAATATGAATTTGCGTAAATTAAATGAAGAATTAATTGATTACAACATGTCGCTACGTCTATTATTTATGGTACTTGGTTTAGCTATTATAACAATGTCCATGGATAGTTTAGCTACAGGTAGCGTTGGTGATCCAGTAGGTGCGGCATTATGTAATGTAATTTTAATATTTAGAGGTAATACAGCAAGAGGTATAGCTGTTGTTGGTATAATCGTGTTAGGTATTCAAACACTTAGAGGAAAACTACAATGGGAAGTAGCTTTAGTTATAGTTGCGGCAATTATAATATTATTTAAAGCTCCAGACATAGTATCTATGGTATCAGGTAGTACTGGTAATGCTAATTGTGGTACCACCAGCGTTACTTCGTAATTGTTAACATTTAAGTTCTAAAGATAAAGTACTCATAAGATTTGCTCTTATGGGTACTTTTTCTTTTTTTAAGATTTAAAAGCTCAAACATTATAAATTCTAGTTTCTATTAAAATAATAAAAACCCTTATCAAAAACACACAAAACCTAGCAAAAATATATAAGTTTACAAAATTTTAGAAATTGAATTCTTGAAATCCTTTAAACCTATATGTATATTTAGGTATTAACTGAATTTAAGTTCTTATGAAATTAGCAAAAATATTAAGTGCCCTTTTATGCCTAGGGCTAATTCTAAACGGATGTAAAAGCAAAAAAAGTAACGATGATTTAGTTACTCCTATTTCTACTCTTTATAATGAGGGTGTTACTCTGCTTGAGAAAAAGAAGTATAAAAATGCTGCTGAAGAATTTGGAAAAATATTTTATCAGCATCCGGGTAATGAATTTACGCCGCAAGCAGAGTTGATGCAGGCTTACTCATTATTCCTTGCTGCTCAATATGAAGAGGCAGTTGATGTACTCGATATTTTCATTAATCTACATCCTGCAAATGTTGATATTGCTTATGCATATTACCTTAAAGCTCTTTCATATTATATGCTAATTTCTGATGTGAATCATGATCAATCTAGAACTTTCTTGGCTAAAGATAGTTTTGAAGATCTAATTACAAAATTCCCAAATACTAAATATGCTATTGATTCCTCTTTAAAAATTGATTTAGTAAATGATCATTTAGCTGGTAAAGAGTTAACAATTGGTAGATTCTATTTAAAGAAAAAGAATCCAATGGCAGCAATTAATCGATTTGAAGAAGTAGTCGAAAATTATCAAACTACCTCTCATTGCGTAGAAGCTTTATATCGTTTGACAGAAAGCTATATGATGCTTGGATTACCGGATGAGGCAATGAAATATGCTTCGGTTCTTGGTCATAACTATCCAGATAGTAAATGGTATAGCTATGCTTATAAATTAATTAAAGGATACAATATTGGTAAATAAATAGTATGTATACGAAGATCAATTTCAAAAAGAGCAAGGAATCCACAAGACGAGGAACGGAGCGTATATTAATACGTGAGTACCGGAGTACTTGTAGGACGACGAAGCCAATTTTTGAAATTCATCGAGTAGACTATGTTTCATAGTCTTTCAGTTAGAAACTTTATCCTGATAGACGAGTTAGAAATCGAATTTATTAATGGTTTATGCGTTATTACCGGCGAAACCGGTGCCGGTAAGTCTATTTTACTTGATGCTATTTTATTTTGTTTAGGCTATAAAACTTCAAGTGCCGGTATAATAAAGCATGGAAAAGATTATGCAGCCGTTAATATAGTCTTTTCATTAAATGATGAAATAAAAAATTTCCTAACTCAAAATTTTATTGAATTAGAAGAATCACTGTTTATAAAATGCGTCCAAAAAGCAGAGGGACGCAAAAATTTCTTTATCAATAATCAAGTAGTTAATAAAGCTATTATGCAACAATTAGCTACTTATTTATTTGAACTTCACGGACAAAACAATAATATTTCCCTTTTAGAAATCAATACGCAGCGTGATATTTTAGATAATTTTGGAGATCTTTTAGAACTTCGTATGCAGCTTGCCAAGTGTTATCAAGCGTGGCAGAATATCCGTAATGAAATAGCCGAAATAGCACTTAAACAAAATTCTATAGAACAAGAAATTGATTATTTAAACTTCGTAACCGAAGAGCTGACTAAGCTTAATGTTCAAATAGGTGAAGAAGAGCAGCTAACAAATATACGAAAAGATTTGCAAAATAAAGATAAGGATTTGCAGCTAATCAAAGATATTCTAGAGCAGGTTAATAATCCTGAAATAAATAGCTCAATTAGTAAAGCGGAGAAACTATTAGCAAAGCAAAGTCAAAATGAAGAATTCGTAAATATTTCGACAAATCTTGAAGAAGCTTATAATAATTTGGAAGAGGCGAGACAAAATTTATCGAATCTTCTAGAAAATTTTAACAAGTTAGATTATAACCTTGAAGAAATAGAAGAAAGATTATTTGCAATAAAAGCGATTAGTCGGAAATATAATGTTTCTGCTGACACACTTAAGACATTTTTAGAGGAATCTTTAAATCAGCTAAATAGCTTGAAAGGGAAAATAGCAAATCAAGCAGAATTGCAAGTGCAAGAAGCAAAATTAAGTACAGAATATTATAAGCTTGGTAAGGATTTATCGGGCAAACGTCTTGCGGCAGCAAAGCGTTTAGAAGAGGTGCTGCACTATGAATTAAAGCAATTAAAAATGGAAAAAGCTACTTTTCATGTTAATATAGCAGAAAGAAAAGAAGCGGCAGCATATGGCATAGATGATATAGTTTTTAAAGCTTCCACCAACCCGGGGATGTCTCCAGAGGCAATTAATAAAATCGCTTCGGGCGGTGAATTATCAAGATTTATGCTTGCTTTAAAAACTTCCTTATTTAATAAAATGGTTAAACCTGCTATTATATTCGATGAAATAGATGTGGGAATTGGCGGTGAGGTTGCAGATAAAGTTGGTGAAAGGCTCAAAAAGCTTAGCTCAGCTACGCAAGTGATAGTTATAACGCACCAGCCTCAAGTAGCGGGAAAAGCAGATTTGCATATAAAAATTGAGAAAATGCAATTAGAAAAAGAAACAAAGGTAACAGTAAAAGCTTTAAATTTAGCCGAAAGACAGCAGGAACTTGCCCGCATGATTTCAGGCAAAACAATTACTGAGGCAAGCTTAAAGGCGGCTAAGGAACTACTGCGTTCATGACAAACGTCATTGCGAGGAGAATTACAAAGTAATTTGACGAAGCAATCTCAGGAGTTTTTTTATTGCTTCATTCGCTCGCAATGACAAAAAACAAGGAATATATGAACAATTACAAAAAACTAGAAAATGAACTTTCAACCATCTCAAATTTTGAAAATATCTTAAGCATATTATATTGGGATATAGCGGTAAATATGCCTATAGGATCAGGGGAAAGTAGGACAAACGAGATGGTATCTTTAACTTCGCTAGTTCATTCTCTGGTTAAATCCCCGTTGCTTAAAGAGTTAGTTAGCAGAGCAAAGGAAGAGGCAAAAAATCTTGATGAATGGCAGAATGCTAATATAAGAGAAATTGAGCGGAAGATATTAGATGCAAATTGTATCGATGAGGAGCTACAAAAGAGATTAGTAGCTGCAACTACTAAATCTGAACTTGTTTGGCGAAAAGTGAGAAAGACTAATGATTATAATTTATTTAAGCCTCATTTGCAGAAAGTTTTAGATTATACAAGAGAAGTTGCTAAAGTACGTGCAGGTGTATTTAATTGCAGTCCTTACGATGCATTAATTGATATGTATGATCCAAGTAGAACAAGCAGCGAGATTAAAAAAGTTTTTTCATATGTTAAAGAAAATCTTTCTGAGCTTATTGGTAAGGTTTTAGAAAAGCAGAAAAGTCAAAAAGAACTGGTAAAAAGTACTGAATTAAGCCCTGAAATACAAAAAAATATCGGCAAGCGTATAATGGAAATTATGCAGTTTGATGGGAGCAGAGGGCGGCTTGATGAATCTACTCATCCTTTTTGCGGTGGAACACCAAATGATATACGCTTAACTACCAGATATGATAAAGATAATTTCATAAGCGGCTTAATGGGGATTATTCACGAAACTGGACATGCTTTATATGAGCAGAACTTACCAGAAATGTACAAGGGGGGGCAGCCGGTCGGACGTGCTAAAGGCATGGCTTTTCACGAAAGTCAGTCTTTATTTATGGAGATGCAAGTAGGTAGGTCAAGAGAGTTTACGGAGTTTTTAGCAAAATTACTTCGTGATGAATTTAACCTTAAGTCGGAAGAATATTCGGCAGATAATTTATATAGGGCAATTACGAAAGTTGAGCCGGATTTTATCAGAGTTAACGCTGATGAGGTAACTTACCCAATGCATGTAATATTGCGTTTTGAAATAGAAGAATTGCTTATTAGCGGTGAATTAAATCTTGATGAATTGCCAAATTTTTGGGATAGTAAGATGCAGGAATATTTAGGAATAAAACCTAGAAGTTTTAGCGAAGGATGTTTGCAAGATATTCATTGGTCTAGCGGATGGTTCGGTTACTTTCCAGCTTACACAAACGGGGCAATTATTGCATCAATGGTAATGAAGAAAGTAAAAGAGATAAACAAAAACGTAAAAGATGATATTTTAAAAGGTGACTTTAGTAACTTAAATAATTATTTGAATAAAAATTTCAGAAGTTTCGGTTCACTAAAAAATTCGCCTGATTTGCTAAAAAGTGCTAGCGGTGAGGAGAATATAAATCCTGAAGTGTTTATTAAGTACTTGGAAGAGAAGTATTTGTAATAAATGAGGTGTCATGCCGTGGCGGCATTGTTGCGTGGATTAGTTTTTCCGTCATTGCGAGGAAATTACGAGGTAATTGACGAAGCAATCTAGTAAAAAAAATGCTAACTTATAGCATTTTTTATTATTTTTTCTGGATTGCCACGCTCATTTCATTCGCTCGCAATGACGACTTAGTATTCACGCAACGATGCCTATGTGGAAATGACATAGAACATCTACTCGCAATGACGTTAAAAAATTAAATTATCATAAAAATAATATGGAAGAAAATTTAAAAAAGACAGGTTTTTTATTCGGTGGGAACGCTGTTTTTATTGAAGAACTATATAAACAATATTTAGAAAATCCTGCTTCAGTTGATCAAACTTGGCAAGAGTTTTTTGTAGGCGTTAAGGATAGCAATCAGCTTCTTAATAAAAGTACTGCTAAAATAATTTTAAAAGCCGTTGCCGCAGAAGAGTCCAAAACTTCAGAAAATCCTACATCCACCCCAAATAATTTTAATGTCGGTGCGATGATAAAAAATTGTCGTAAATATGCCCATTATCTTGCAAAGCTAGACCCTCTAGGGCTTGAAGTTACTAAAACTAAAGAGGATTTAAAGCTTGGTATAGAGAATTTTGGTTTTACAAATGATCAGCTTGGTAAAGTAATAGAGCATAAATTTTTAGATAAAACGTATAGCTTAGGTGAGTTGGTTAATTTTCTTGATAAAACTTATGCAGGTTCTATTGGAACTGAATTTGAGCAGGTAGAAAATGAAGAGGAAAAAAATTGGTTATATTCTAAATTAGAATCAGGTGTTATTTCATTTTCCTCGGAAGAAAAGAAAAATATCCTAAATGACTTAGTGGAAGTAGAAGGATTTGAGCAATATCTACATACAAAATTCCCAGGGGCTAAGCGTTTCTCGGTAGAGGGCGGTGATGCTTCCATAGTTGCCATGAATAAAGCTATTGATTTATCTCTGCATCAAGGTGTGGAAGAGATCGTCATAGGAATGGCTCATCGTGGAAGATTAAACACGCTAACTAAAGTAGTCGGTAAACCTTATAGAGCGGTTATCGCAGGCTTTATAAGTGGTAGCGTATTCCCTGACGAGCTAAATGTTTCAGGTGACGTAAAATATCATTTAGGCTATTCATCGGACAGGGTCATAGGTGATAAGAAGATACATTTGTCGCTAGCTGATAACCCGTCACATTTAGAAGCTGTAAACCCAATAGTTGCAGGTAAAGTAAGAGCAAAACAGGACATACTTAAAGATCCTAAACGCAGTAAAGTCAAAGCTATTTTAGTCCATGGTGATGCTGCTTTTTGCGGTCAAGGAGTTGTGGTAGAAAGCTTATCTATGTCACCCCTAGCTGCTTATAATATTGGTGGAGTTCTACATTTCGTAATTAACAACCAACTAGGTTTTACAGCGAATGCTGCCGATACCAGAGCCAGCAGATATTCTACAGAATTTGCAAAAATAATAGCAGCACCGATTTTGCATGTTAATGGTGATGATATAGAAGCAGTCTTAAAAGCTACAAATATTGCGGTGGAATATAGGCAGAAATTCGGTAAAGATGTTATTGTGGAAATCATTTGCTACCGAAAATATGGGCATAATGAGGGTGATGAGCCGATGTATACACAAGGTAAAATGTATAACATCATCAAGAGTAAGCTAACGCCTGGAAATATTTATGCAAATGAGCTAGTGAAAAATGGCGTAATCGATAATAATTATTTTGCTAAATTAAAAGAACAGTTTAAAGCAAAACTGGATAAGGAATATGAGCAGGCTAAAAATTATAAGGCAGAGGCTCATTTCTTAGGTGGTTTATGGCAAGGTATTACCCGCACTCGCACACAAGCAGCAGTAACTGGGGTAGATAAAAAGACTTTGCAAAATCTAGGGATTAAGCTATGCGAAATGCCGAAAAATTTTGCTGTTAATCCAAAATTGGTTAAGTTATTTGATGCTAGAAAAGTTGCTTTAACAGCAGATCAGCCTATTGACTGGGCAACAGCTGAGCAGCTCGCTTTTGCAAGCCTGCTTACATCCGGTACTAATATAAGATTAACAGGGCAAGACTGCGGACGTGGTACTTTCTCACATCGTCATTCAGTGTTACATAGCCAAGTTGATGATACTACCTATATACCTTTAAATAACTTGTCCAAAGAGCAAGCAACATATGAAGTAGCAGATAGTAATTTATCCGAATATGCTGTGCTTGGTTTTGAATATGGTTATTCACTCGCAAACCCAAAAAATCTAGTTTTATGGGAAGCTCAATTTGGTGATTTTGCTAACGGAGCTCAGATTATTTTCGATCAATTCATTTCAAGCAGTGAAACAAAATGGCTTCGCATGAGCGGACTAGTAGTTTTACTACCGCATGGCTTTGAGGGTCAAGGACCGGAACATAGTTCAGCAAGGCTTGAGAGATTCCTGCAGCTAGCAGCAGAGGATAATATGTATATTACATATCCTACTACGCCTGCTTCAATTTTCCATCTGCTTCGTCGTCAAATAATTGATAATGTTAGAAAACCATTGATCGTGATGTCGCCGAAATCCTTGTTGCGTCATAAGAATGTGGTTTCTAAACTTGATGAATTAGGTGGTAATACTACTTTTTCGCCGGTTTTAGATGAAGTAAATAAACTGGAAGCAAGCAATGTTACTAAAGTAATTTTATGCAGTGGTAAGGTATATTATGATTTATTCGAAATGCGTGGCAGTAATAGTAATATAGCAATTATTAGGCTTGAACAATTATACCCATTTGAAAAAAAGGTTGTAGTAGAGCTGTTAAAAAAATATAATAAAGCAAGTGAATTTATTTGGTGTCAGGAAGAGCCAATGAATATGGGAGCTTGGAGATATATAACCTCTCACCTAAATAATGCTTTAAAAGAAGCAGGAATTAATAATGAATTCAAATATATAGGTAGAGAAGAATCAGCATCTCCAGCAGTTGGCTCATTACAAGCACATAATAAGCAACAAGAAGAAATACTAAAAAAAGCATTAAATTAAGAGATAGCTTTGAAATTTGGTGTCATTCCGTGGCGATTTTACCAGTGTGTATCAGTTTTACCGTCATTGCGAGGAAATTACGAAGTAATTGACGAAGCAATCTAGTAAAAAAGTCCTGAGATTGCCACGTTCCTTGCAGTCACTCGCAATGACGACATTGAAGCCACGCACCAAAGTCATAAACTATATAATAATTTAGGATAAAAATAAGGAAACAAATATGGGTGTTAAAATTATAGTGCCGTCTCTCGGTGAATCGGTAACAGAAGCTACTATTGCCAAATGGTATAAGAAAGAGGGCGACGCTGTTAAAACCGATGAATTATTATTGGAAATTGAAACTGAGAAAGTAACATTAGAAGTTAATTCCCCGTGCAATGGTACTATAGGTAAAATAATAAAAGCTGACGGAGCAAATGTTGCAGTTGGTGAAGAAATAGGCGATATAAATGAGGGGGAAGCTGTAGCAACAAATAGTAACGAAGCAGCAAAACCTCAAACAGCTTCCCAGCCTGTTCCAGAAAAAGTACCAGAAAAGCCAGCAGTTGCTAATAATACCCTTGCTCCATCTGTGCAGAAATTAGTTACTGAAAATAAGCTTGATCCAAATAATATAAAAGGAACAGGCAAAGATGGTAGAATTACCAAAGGCGATGTATTAGAGACTATGAACGCTCCTATTCCTGCCACTACTCCTACCACTTCTTCAGCTAAAACTAGTGAAGAAAGAGTAGAGCGTGTGCGTATGTCACGTTTGCGTAAAACCATTGCACAGCGTTTAAAAGACTCGCAAAATACAGCTGCTATTTTGACTACCTTTAATGAAATTGATATGTCAAAAGTGATAGCTCTGCGTGGTAAGTATAAAGATGAGTTTGAGAAAAAGCACGGCGTAAAGCTTGGCTTTATGTCATTCTTTGTTAGAGCAACTATCGAAGCGTTAAAGCTTATTCCGTCAGTAAATGCTGAGATAGATGGTGATGATTTAGTATATAAAAATTATTACGATATAGGTGTAGCAGTTGGAACAGAGCAAGGTCTTGTCGTACCGGTTGTTAGAGATGCTGACAAAATGGGATTTGCTGATATTGAAAAGACAATAGGGGGACTCGCTAAAAAAGCAAGAGATGGTAAGCTTTCTATGGCTGATTTATCAGGTGGCACATTCTCGATTTCTAATGGTGGTGTATATGGTTCGCTTTTATCTACTCCTATTATTAATCCGCCTCAATCTGGTATTTTAGGACTACATAAAACTGAGGAAAGAGTAGTGGCTATAGATGGTAAAATTGAAATACGTCCGATGATGTATATAGCTCTATCATACGATCACCGCATAATTGATGGAAAGGAAGCTGTTTCATTCTTAGTAAAAATTAAAGAGCTAATAGAAAGTCCTGAAAAGCTACTGCTAAACTTATAGTTTGCTTGGAGTTATAATTAATGATAAAATGTACTCGTCGTATTGAGTTCGATGCAGGGCATAGAATTATCGGTCATAAAAATAAATGTCAATATCTGCACGGTCATCGTTATGTTCTCGAGATAACTATAGCAGCAAAAAATACTGATGAACTTGGTATGGTAGTGGATTTTGGCTTGATTAAAGATTTAGCTAAAGGCTGGGTTGATAAAAATTTTGACCATAGCCTAATCTTGCATCAGGATGATAAAGAAATCAGGCAGAAAATTGAAAGTCACACAGGTCAGAAAGTATATTATTTAAAGAATAATCCGACGGCAGAAAATATTGCTCTGCATTTAAAAAATGAGATTTTCCCTAAGCTTTTTGAAAGTCAAAAATTCTTTGTTACTAGCATAAAACTATTCGAGACACCTAATTGCTTTGTTGAGGTCTAAGCATGCAGGATTATGCCTTGATCTTAACTACGACTAATGATTTACAAATTGCTGAAAAAATAGCCTTTCTATTATTAGAGCTAGATCTTGCTGCTTGCATACAAATTGATGATGTGAAAAGTTACTTTAAATGGGAAAAAAAAGTAAACTTTGAAAAAGAATACAGAATTATAATTAAAGCAAAATCTTCTAATTATAAAAAGATTGAAAATAAAATCCTTGAAGTTCATAATTATGAATTACCACAAATAATAAAAATAAATATTGACTGCGGTCTTCAAAAATACTTAGAATGGATTAATCAAAATAGCAAGTAAACCTATGGTTGAATAATTTAAATCGAAAAATAAAGTAAGTATACGTGGAGTAAAAAATGAAATTATGGCAAAAAGTTACCTTAGGTCTAATCTTCGGTATTATATTCGGTATTTACCTACCGCAATATGTTGATTATATTAAGCCAGTCGGTGACATATTTTTACGTTTGATAAAAATGATCATTGCACCACTAATTTTCTTTAGCTTGGTTTCAGGCATTACTAGTATGAATGATACTTCTGCACTTGGCAGGGTAGGCATGAAAGCGGTAGTAGCCTTTTTAGGAACTACTTTTTTTGCTACGGTTTTTGGTCTTGCTGTTGCTGCAATATTGAAACCTGGCGTAGGCATGCATATAGATTTTTCTCCTTCTGGCTCTGGCAAGGTTGAGAGAACATCCTTTAATATAATAGATTTCTTTGTAAATATAGTACCTGATAATGCTGTCGGTGCTTTTGCAAATGGTGATGTTTTGCAAGTAGTATTTTTTGCCGTCTTTGTTGGTATTACCTTAAATAAAATGAAAGCAGCAGCAGAACCTATTACTGATTTAGTACATTTAATGTCAAAATTAGTACTAAAAATGATATCTTTTGTTATTCAATTATCACCTTATGGTGCTTTTGCTTTAACAGCTTGGATTATAGGCACGCAAGGTATAGAAGTAATGATAAGCCTTTCAAAGCTTGTTATAGCAGTTGTTGTGGCAATGACATTTCAATATCTAGTATTCGGTTTGCTTATATATATATTTTGTCGTGTATCTCCTATACCTTTTTATAAGAAAAGCTTTGAGTATCAAATACTTGCTTTTTCTACCTCAAGTAGCAAAGCAACTCTTTCAACTACTATGCAAGTTTGTCGTGAGAAACTTGGGATCTCAGAGTCTAGTACCTCGTTTGTATTGCCGATAGGTGCTTCAATTAATATGGATGGGTTTGCTATAAATTTATCGCTTACTACTATCTTTTTTGCTCAAATGATGGGCGTAACGCTTGCTCCGCATGATTATTTAGTGATTATCTTAACCTCAACCCTTGGCTCAATTGGCGGTGCTGGTATTCCTGGAGCTTCGTTAATCATGCTGCCTATGGTGCTTTCATCTGTACATTTACCGATTGAGGGTGTAGCAATTATTGCCGGAATAGATAGAATTCTTGATATGTTACGCACTACCATTAATATAACAGGTGATGCAACAATTACTATGCTTGTTGATAATAGCGAAGGGACATTAGATAAAGAGGTTTACTTGTCATAAATTTAGCTCAATTCTAATGCTGCCTCTTCTAAAGTTTTTAGTTGATCACGAAGTTTTGCTGCTTGTTCAAATTCAAGATTGCTTGCAGCTTTAAGTATTTCTTTTCTTAGTTTATCAATATGAGCTTTTAGCTTAGCTGGATTTTCAAATAAATTATGCGTTTGTTTTTTATCAAGCTTACTATCTACTTTCTCAAGCTCTGCTAAAGCATGGATAGTACGGTTGATGGTTTTTGGAATTATGCCATATTTTTCGTTATGTTCTTGCTGAATTGTCCGTCTACGCATCGTTTCGCTAATAGCTTTGTCAATGGACTTAGTCATTTTATCGGCATAGAGAATAACTCTTCCCTCGCTATTTCTTGCAGCTCTACCAATTGTTTGTATCAGCGATACTTCCGAATGCAAAAACCCTTCTTTGTCAGCATCAAGTATGGCAACTAAACCGCATTCGGGAATGTCTAAACCCTCACGTAGCAAGTTAATTCCGACTAAAATATCAATTGTTCCTTGCCTTAAATCCCTTAATATTTCGATACGCTCTAATGTATGAACGTTAGAATGCAAATAAGAGGTTTTATATTTAAGTTCCTGTAAATAATTGGTTAAATCTTCTGCCATTTTTTTGGTAAGAGTTGTAACTAACACACGGAAACCTTTGGCAATCGTGCTTTGGATTTCGCCTACTAAATCCTCAACCTGATTAGTAGCAGGCTTAATAATACATTCTGGATCAAGCAGCCCAGTAGGTCTAATTATTAACTCTACAACTTCGCCGCCAGTTTCATTTAACTCAAAAGGTGATGGAGTTGCTGATACGAAAACAGTTTGCGGTCTAAAATTCTCCCATTCTTCAAATTTTAGTGGTCTGTTATCAAGAGCTGACGGTAGACGAAATCCATGCTCTACCAGCACTTCTTTCCTTGCTCTATCACCGTTATACATAGCTCTAATTTGCGGTACGGATACGTGGCTTTCATCAACAAATAATAACGCATCTTTTGGGAGATATTCAAATAAAGTGGGTGGTGGCTCTCCAGCTTTACGACCTGTGAAAAAGCGGGAGTAATTTTCTACACCTTTACAGCTGCCTGTTTCGGTTAGCATTTCAAGATCGTATTGAGTGCGTTGATTGATCCTTTGTGTTTCCAGTAATTTGTCTTGCGATTTTAAGAATGCAATACGTTTTTGCAATTCCTCTTCAATTTCCGATATTGCTTTATTTACTGTTTCTTTTGGCATTACGAAATGAGAATTACCATATATTATAGCTTTATCAAGTTTAGCAAGCTTTTCACCGGTTAGCGGATCGAATTCGTGAATATACTCAAGTTCGTTACCGAAAAATGACAAACGCCAAGCCTTATCGCTATAGTGTGATGGAAAAACATCAACATTATCCCCCTTAACCCGAAAGCAACCACGTTCAAAACCAATATCATTACGCTCATATTGTAAATTCACTAAATCATTAAGTAGCTTATCACGAGGGTAGCTTTTACCAGGCTCTAAATTGACTGTCATTTGATAGTATAAATCCGGCGAACCAAGACCATAAATGCAAGAAACAGAGGACACGACTATAACATCACGTCGCTCTAATAACGATCTTGTAGCTGAGTGCCTCATTAAGTCAATCTGCTCGTTAATTGAGGAGTCTTTTTCTATAAAAACATCGGTTTTCGGGATATAAGCTTCTGGTTGGTAATAATCATAATATGAGACAAAATATTCAACTGCATTTTTGGGAAAAATCGATTTCATTTCGGAATAAATTTGTGCAGCTAGTGTTTTATTATGTGCCATAATAAGCGTCGGTCGGTTGGTTCTTTCTATGATATTTGCCATAGTAAAGGTTTTACCTGAGCCTGTAATACCAAGTAACATCTGCGAACGCTTTTTGTTGTTTAAGCCTTTGATAATTTCATCAATTGCTTTTGGCTGATCACCCGCTGGTTTATAATCTGATATAATAGAAAAGTTACTCATCGCTTTTTTCTTGCTTTAATAATTATAGTTTAAGATAATATATTAAAATTAAATAAAAGAGTACAACATTATGAATAAAGCTATATTACACGCTATTATTATTTATACCCTTGCTGGTTGTCCCTATTGCATGAAAGCTAAAGCACTACTTGATAAAAAAGAAGTTGCTTATGAAGAAATCGAAGTTCAAAACTCTCAAGATCCAAACGTAGCAGAATTAAGAAAGAAGTTAAATAATCCTGATAGATTAACATTTCCGCAGATATTTATAGATAATATGCATATAGGTGGTTGTGATGATTTATATGATCTTGACAAAGAGGGAAGATTAGATAAGTTGCTAGAAGGACAGCCGAAGAAAGATTCAGCTGCTGCCGGTGCTTAAAACCTATCGTCATTGCGAGGAGAGGCGTAGCGTCGACTCTACTGCACCGATCATTTATGTCATTCCCGCGTAGGCGGGAATCCAGAAAAATAAACATAAAAGCAGCAAGTTTCTAAAGCTAAAAGCTCGCTTTGTCTCGCTTTATGCTGGATCCCCGCCTTTAGCTATGGATGACATTGTACTTGCTTTTTAAGCCATGCAACAAAGCCTGTAGGCGGGAATCCAGAAAAAAATAAAACTATAGCAATAAAAATGTATTGGGTATATATATTGTGTTCCGATCGCAATGGTACTTTATATATTGGTGTTACTAATAATATATTGCGTCGTGCTTATGAACATAAGCAAAAAGTGATTAAAAGATTTACATCAAAATATAATATTATAAAACTTGTTTATACAGAAGAATTTGCTGATATCAAAGAAGCTCTTGCTAGAGAAAAAGCTTTAAAAAAATGGAATCGTAGCTGGAAAATAAAATTGATAGAAAGTATTAATCCTAAATGGAACGATTTAGGCGAATGTATTTCTGGATTCCCGCCTACGCGGGAATGACATAAAAGTCATGAAACACTGCTGGACAAGCTCGCGAGATGACAAGAACAAAACTAATCCACGTAACAATACATCAAACAATGCCTAATCAAAATCAACATAAAAATTCATTCTATTCACTTCTGCCTTATTTATGGTCGAAAGAGTTTAACATACGCTTGCGGATTGTTACTTCGCTTATTTGTTTGTTGCTTGCTAAAGTAATAAATATTTTCGTACCAATAGTTTATAAATACGTAATAGATGGCTTGAATAAAAATCTAGCCATTTCGGTTATTATCGGCATGATTATGGTATATGGTGGGACTAAAATATTTGTTCAGATATTTAATGAGTTACGCAATATTATTTTCTCTAAAGTAGGGCATCAGGCAACTAGGCTTATTGCTCTTAATGTCTTTAAACATATGCATAATTTAAGCATGCGTTTTCATATTACACGAAAAACCGGCGGCTTAAGTAGGTCAATAGAGCGTGGCACTAAAGGCATAGAAGCGGTGCTGCGTTATTCACTATTTAATATTCTTCCGACAAGTGTAGAAATCATACTTGTAAGCGGGATATTATGGTATGTATATGGCATTTGGTTTTCTTTCACTATTTTAGTAACCATGTCAATTTACGTTCTGTACACTTTTCTAATTAGTACCTGGCGGATTTCGTTTGCACGAGAGATGAATCAAAGCGACAATACCGCAAATAATAGGGCAATCGATAGCCTGCTGAATTTTGAGACTGTTAAATATTTTAGTAATGAGGAATATGAAGCCTCTAAATTTAATGAGGCACTACAAATTTATGAAAAATCAGCAACGAAGACAACTAATAGCCTATCCATTTTAAATATAGGGCAGGATGTTATAATATCCCTTGGGCTTGTCGCTCTTATGATACTATCGGCGACTAAAATAAATCAAGGTAAAATGACTGTCGGCGATTTAATCATGGTTAATACTTATCTTTTCCAGCTATCAATCCCACTTTCAATACTTGGATTTGCTTATAGGGAAATTAAGAATGCCTTAGTTGGTATGGAAGATATGTTTAATCTTTTAGACATACCAGAAGAAGTAGAGGATGCTAAAGACGCTAAAGAGCTTACTATATTAAAAGGCGAAGTCGCTTTTAAAGAGGTGAATTTTGCTTATAATCAAGAACGTCCAATTTTACATAATATCAGCTTTACTATAGATAGTGGTAAGACGCTTGCGATAGTCGGGAGTAGCGGGGCCGGTAAGTCAACCATCTCACGTTTGCTTTTTAGGTTTTATGATATTAATAGTGGCAGTATTACTATAGACGGGCAGGACATAAGAAAGGTCACGCAAAGCTCGCTTCGCAAAGCTATTGGAATCGTGCCGCAAGATACTGTCTTGTTCAATGATACGATATATTACAATATCGCTTATGGTGATAATTCGGCTAGCTATGATGAGGTTATAGCTGCTTCAAAGAACGCCCATATTCATGAGTTTATTACTAGCCTGCCGGAGGGGTATGAAACCCAAGTAGGTGAGCGTGGTTTAAAGCTTTCAGGCGGCGAGAAACAACGCATTGCCATAGCAAGGACGTTACTCAAAAATCCATCTATATATGTGTTTGATGAAGCAACAAGCTCACTTGATACTAAAACTGAAAAGCTAATTCAGGCAAGTCTTAAAGAAATATCAGAGCATTATACCACCTTAATTATTGCTCATCGTTTATCAACAATAATCGACGCTGATGAGATTATTGTTTTAGATAATGGCTATATAGTCGAGCGTGGCAACCATAAAACCTTGCTGAAACAAAAAGGCTATTATGCAGAACTATGGTATAAACAGCAGGAAGAAGAGCTAAATAATAACTAATACTGTCATCCCGTGACTTGATCGCGGGATCCAGCTTAAAATACTAAAATTATTAGTATTAAAAGTTGTTTTTCTGGATACCGTGGACAAGCCACGGGATGACAGGAGAAAATGATCCACGCAGGCAAAGCCTCACGCAGGAATGACATAAAGGGTGCAACAACCTAGTTCCCAAGCCACAGTATGACAGAAGCAGAAATTACATTCAACCTATAAACTTATTGACTTTTTAATAGTCATATATAGAATCGTAACCGGAATAGTTAATGCTATTCTGGGACTTCAAAAATCCAAACTTAAGATGGACAGTATCAACCATAAAATGATACAAACCTCGGCTTCTATGGTCGGGGTGATAATAGTCATGTTCAAGGTTTAAGGTGTAAACCTTAAACCTAAAAGCTATTATGACTGATCTTAGGCAGTTTTTTGAACGCCCCGACCACCAAAATTATATAGTTTGGTGGTTTTAATTAATCGGGAGTCATCAAATGTCAAATCAAAACAGAAAATCTACTTATGAGATCGTATTAGACTTTACTGAAAAAGAAGTAAATAAGCTAAGAGACGAAATTGCATATTTATTAGAAAACCCCGCAACAGAAGAAGATATTGAAAGAATAGAACAACGTTTAGAGGAACTTGAAAAAATGCTTTATAGTGTTGTATAGTTATTGTTATGTCATCCTTGCTTAAGGTTTGTTTGTATAGGTCGAAAAGCATCCTCGGTGTCATTCCCGTGGCGGCTTTGTTGCGTGGATCGAGGGGCGTCATTGCGAGCGACTGTAAGGAGCGTGGCAATCCAGAAAAAATAATAAAAATGCTAAAAGTTAGCATTTTTCAACTGGATTGCTTCGTCAAAACTTACAGTTTTTCCTCGCAATGACGACTCTCGATCCATGTGGCAAATCTTACAAATCCTTACAATGACGTATTTTTATATAGGCTATCACCTTGTCCCTTAAAATTAAGTTATTCCTTATTACAATAATCAGCAGTATAATATTATACTTTGCTATTCCTCCTACTCCTCTGCTTGAAAAGGTGAGTTTCTCGCAAAGAGTATTTGATAGAAATGGCGAATTAATGCGTATCTCGCTTTCTAAAGATGATAAATATCGGATATTTACTCCGCTTGGTGAAGTACCGCAAAGCTTTATAGAAGCAGTTTTATTATATGAGGATAAGCATTTTTATAAACATTTCGGTATTAATCCCAGCTCTTTAATCAAAGCTTTTTACTCTACTTATCTAAAAAATAATCGTAAAATAGGCGGCTCTACTATAACAATGCAGGTAGCTCGTCTAAAATATGGGATAAATTCCTCTACTACTTTTTGGTAAAATTTATCAAATTATCAAAGCTATTCATATAGAATTACATTATTCAAAAGATGAGATTTTAACGGCTTATCTAAATTTAGTACCTTATGGTGGTAATATTGAAGGGATATCGGCGAGTAGCTATATTTATTTTAATCGTGACCTAAAAAGTTTAAACTTAATTGATATATTAAGTTTAGCTGTTATCCCGCAAAATCCGCTGAAACGAGGTGGTAATAATCTAAATATTTTAGAGATGCAAAAATATTTATTTACTAAATGGCTAGAAACTCATCCGCAAGATATTATTTATAAAGAATTGATAAATTTACCTATTAAGTTTAGTCAAAGTAAAAACCTACCTTTTATTGCACCACATTTTACTTTAGATATATTAGCAAATAATGATAGTCCAGTAATTTATACCACTATTGATAAAAGCCTACAGACTATTTTAGAAAAGCAGGTGCAGCTATATGTTAATGATCAGAAAAAATACGGCATAAATAATGCTGCTGTTATGCTTGTTGATTTTACCACAATGGAGGTGCTTGCAAGTGTTGGCTCTAGCAATTTTTTTAATAACGATATTTGCGGGCAGATTAATGGTGTTAAAAGCTCTCGGTCTCCTGGTTCTAGCTTAAAGCCTTTTGTATATGCACTTAGTTTTGATCAATCATTAATACACCCATTAACCTTGCTAAAAGATACTCCTACTTACTATGATAATTATAAACCAGAAAATTTTGATAGTAGATTTGCTGGTGGTTTAAGTGCTAGAGAGTCATTAATAAAAAGCCGTAATGTACCCGTTATATTCCTAGCATCTAAATTAAAGAATCCGAATTTTTATGAATTCTTACAACAAACTAAAATCAGTAACTTAAGAAAACCTGAAACTTATGGCTTGTCTATAGTACTTGGCACTGTAGAAGTTACGCTTGAAGAACTTATTACTCTTTATGCTATGCTGGCTAATTTGGGGGTTTACGAGCCAGTTAGGAAAGTGCTATCCGAGGCTACGTCATTGCGAGGAGAGGCAAAGCCTCGACGCGGCAATCTAGAACAAGTTAACTTAGAAAATAGATTGCCACGCTCCGAGCAAATGCTCGCAATGACTTTATCACCTGAAGCAAGTTACTTAACGCTTGATATTATCAAAGATACTACAAGACCGCTTAATTATAATACAAAAATAAATATACCGGTTTATTGGAAAACGGGAACTTCCAGCTCGTTTAGAGATGGGGTTAGTGTTGGAATATTTGGGAAATATGTACTTGCTGTTTGGGTTGGAGATTTTAAAGGTCAAACTCATGGATCATTTACTGGTAATGGTTCTGCTGCACCTTTATTTTTTAATATTATAGAATCAATAATTGATCCAAATAAAGACAAAGATTTAATAGTTGCCAAGATAAATGATTTAAATATTACTAAGGTAAAAGTTTGTGCTGATACGGGTGATCTTGATAATGATATGTGTCCGGTAAAAACCGAGACCTTATTTATTAAAGGTAAATCGCCGATAAAACAATCAGGCATTTATAGAAAAATGTTGATAGATTTAAAAACTGGTATGCCGGCTTGTAATTTTATCGAAGGACAGACAGAATATAAAATCGTAAATTTATGGCCAACTGATGTATTATCGGTTTACCAAAAAGCCGGTATACATATATTACCAAAGCCTGTGCCAGCGAATTATTGTAATAGTTTGATAAATTGGTATCATCAGAAACCTAAAATTACGCATCCGTTAAAAAATTCCATATACTCAATCAAAAATAGTGATAATATAATTTTAAACGCAATTGGTGATAATAAAACTAATAATATTTTCTGGTTTGTTAATAATGAACTAATAGCAGTTGCTAAGCCAAATGAAGCAGTAAAGTGGAAAGCAAAAATTGGCGAGTTTGTTATTAGAGCCATTAATGATAGTGGTCAAAGTGATAGCGTAAAAATTTATATCAAATATTAAATGGTAACTTCAATGTCAAAAACAATAGAAGTCATAATAGAAAGCGAAAGTGAGGATGAAGAAGAGTATTTTGAACCTTTATCAGATGATGTTCATAATTTTAATTTTTTAAAAGAACAAGCTTTAAAGCTTCTTCCTGAAGTTAATTATTTACTTAAAAAAGCAGGTAAAGAAAATGTTATAGTAATAGGACCGTCTGATAGTGGTAGGGTTGATGTTTTAAAAACTCTAGCTAATGAAAATTCTGAACAATTCAGTTCGCAATATGCATCAAACATAAATTTACCAAAAGGTTTAAAAGTTAATGATAAAGTACTTTGGGAATGTTCTAATAAAATAAAGACTAATACAACTGATAAAGAGTCTATTCTTCAAGCACTAGTTAATAGATTTTTCTTAAAAAATATATTGCAAAATTCAGATAAAGTAGGGTTTATTGTAGTAGCACCACAAAAAACAACAGTTAATGAAACTGTTGAGAACTTTATTGCAATTATAGACGATTTTATAGATATATTCCATGAAGCAAATCGTGAAAATTTAAAAGAAAATGTTACATTCGTAGTAACAAAATTTAATAAAAATACCCAAGAATCATTTGTACAATTATTAGAAAATCAAGAAGTTATATTAGAATATTTTCCGCAATTATTTGAAGATTTATATTATTTATATGCTTCTAACACACAAAATGAAGAGATAACTTTAAAATTAGAAAATATTAACAACAGTGAGAAAAAAATAAATATAAAGAAATTAAATTCACTTTTTACAATAGATCATGATAATGCAGCTCATTTACAATTAGTACAAAATTTATATGATAGTAGAGAGTCAAATATATCTAGAATATATGATGTTATTAGATTAATTTTTACGGAAAAAGGCTTTAATATATATACAACGCTTGATTGCTCAAAATTTTGTGATCCGTTTAAGTATAGTAATTTTATTCAACCATTTTCCAAAAAATTAAATTATCCAGCTTTGGAAACAAATCCATCTCATTTTCCAGGATTACAGCAATTATTTGAACTTGAAGAAGTTTTAAATCAACAAGATAATGATAAACTACCGACAGGGCTTAAAGTTTTAAGTATTTTAAAAAAATTTGTTAATGATAAAGCAATACATGATAAAATGGAGGATTATTATTATGTATTAGATCAGCAAATTAGAGAAGTACTATTTTTCAAAGAAGCATTAAATTCTAATAAATCTTATAAATTAGAAATCTGTAAGTCATTTATAAAAGATAATTATCTTTCTTCCATAAAAAATATTCAGCCTCAAGATAATAAACCTATAGAATATTATAGAGAAGCCATAAAATGGCTGAATAGATATAATGAACCTAAAGAAATTGAAAAAACTAAAGCTACATGTTACTTAAAAATCGCTAATCTTCTTAGTAAAGCAGAAAATTATGAGGAAGCATTGGTTAATTATCATTATGCTCTTAAATATAATGAGAATTGTAAAACAATATATAATGAAATGGCTGATATATTACATAAATTAGGAAAAAAACAAGCATCTGTTGAATTTTATAAACCCAATAACAAGTTTTTTCACATATTAAAAACCTTAGATAGTATTTCAAATGATGATATTGATAATGTAACTCCATATCGTCAAAAAGGAGATTATCTAATTTCTCAAAAACAAGATGAAGAGGCTGCATATCAATATATTTTAGCCCTGAGCGTAGAGTCTACGCCTTGTAAAAAACAGAATATGTTATTTAAGGTAGTAAGTGCCTTAGAGGGAACTTTAAGTGTCGAACCAAATCCTACATATATTTCTGTAGATATGAGAGAAAAATATATGCCAGAAGTAATAGGTAAGTATCCTGAAATAATATAGTATATACGCAGCTAGTATAAGCTTCAAGATCGATTCCTCTTTTCCAAATAAAACTTGTCTACCAATTCTTTATTTGTCAGAAGTATACCATAATTCAACGTGTTTTACTATAATACCAATTTAGAATAAGATTCTACAAAAAATCTTATTCTAAACAATGCGTTATATTTATTATATTTTGTTATTAGCTTCCTTAGATTCTGCTTCTTGTTGTAATTTATACTCTGCTGCTTTTTCTTCTACATAGCTGAAAAAGAAATAACAGAAAGTTAAAAAACTGGTTAAAATTATTGCAAAAGTTAATAATATTAGTTTAAGCTCTTTTTTTGAATTTTCAGACTTTAATCGTTTTTCTTCTTCTTCATCAAACTGATACTCAGACGTTAAAATTTGCTCTTCTTCTGTATTGTTCATATGCTAATCCTTTAGTAATTTAGTTTAAACGATCATGAAAAAGCTATAGCAAGAATTAAAATAAGTCAATAATTTTAATTTTCGGTTGTATTTTTACCTAAGAATATAGCTCTCTCAATTTGTCTACGTTTAACAAGACCTTTCAATTTTTTACCTTTAACATGAATCCATTTAAGGAATTCATCGGCAGCTTCTAGATACTTATTTTGGTTGAGTTTTTTAAGCAATGTAGAATTTTTAAATGCTGTGCTACCACAATTGAAGATGAAAGAAATTAATGCTACTTGTTGATTAATGTTTAAAGAACTGTGGCAGTATTTATATAAAACACAATTTACTTCTGCTATATCTGCATTAAGTAATTTTTCAGCATCTTCTAGGGTTATTTTATTATCTAAATATGACATTTCATGAGGTTTTATTACATGACCATAACCAATTGTTTTAAGTCCTGCTGGGCAATAATAAGGAGTTAGTTGTAGAGATTCAAATTGTTTAATTAAGACTTTAGCAAGTTGTAGGGCAAGCATTGAAGTAATATTTTTAATTAATCATCGATGATGATAATCAAAAAAATAGTGTTAACTAAGTTTTCTAACTTAAAAAGCTAAAACGTGGCACTTGATATCTATCTACAGCGACTGATTCGTTAAAAATTGTTTAGCGTTCGCTATAATGTTTATATATTCATATTCCTACTTGTATTTTGTTGTTTGATAAGTATAACTATACTATTAGTTGTATTCAATATATGAAATTATGATAACAAAAAATATACAATATTATGATAATAATGCACAGTCGTTTTATGATAAAACGATTAATCTAGATTTATCTGATAGCTATAAAGAGTTTATTAGTTATTTACCTGAGAAAGCTCATATTCTAGATGCAGGGTGCGGAGCAGGGCGTGATACAAAATATTTTCTAAGTCAAAATTATCAAGTAACTGCTTTTGATGGCTCAAGCGAAATGGTAAAATTAGCTTCAAAAGCAACTGGAATTGATATTCTGCATTTAAGTTTTCAGGATATGGATTTTGAAAATATATTTGATGGAGTTTTGGCTCAAGCCTCGTTACTCCATGTTCCTTATAGTGAAACAAAAGATATTTATAAAAAAATTCACCGTGCATTAAAACCAGATGGAATTTTTTATGCTTGTTATACTCATGGGGATGATTTAGTGCAAGCTGATGACCGAGATTTTTATAATATGAATGAAGATATAGTAAAGCCTTATTTTGATGGACTTTTTGATATAATTAAAATGTGGACAAGCGAAGACGGTAGAATCTCCGCAAGTAAAGATAAATTATGGTTCAATTTTATAGTGAGGAAAATATACCTTTAATATTTCTTATATTTTCCTTAACTTAAGTTTAACCATAACTTAAGAGCATTATCCAATTTAATCATCTCATTAGATGATAATTTTCCAATTTTTCTGTCAATTTTTTCAGACTTAATAGTAACGATTTTATCAATCATAATTTGAGATTCTGAAATAAGACCTGTTAGCTTTGAAGGTATTAATGAAAGGCGAAATAATGGAGCTTCTAACAAATATGTTGTTATAGGGCAGATTGTTATACTTGCATGAGTTTCATTAAATAAATCAGATTGAACAATAACTGCAAGTCTTGGCTTACCATAATCACCACTTAATACACAAATTATAATATCTCCCTTTTCCATTAAAAAGTCCAATTTGTTTGATCGCTATTTGTTTCCTATAAATCATTATCAGACTTTTCCATTTTACTAACTAACAAAGATTGCTGTTTAGCTTCTTCAGCTAGGCTTGAATTTTCTAATTGTTTAAGATACATAAGTATTGCTTCAGTAATTAACCAGTTTTTACCACGATGTAAATCATGAGCTGCTTTTTCTAGTTTTTTATTTAAACTTAATTCTAAACGTATACTGGTTGTAATACTTTTTGCCATGTTACTACTATTTTATAATATTAGCTTTATTGTAACACAATGTATTACAAATTGCATTATATTTTTCATATTATTCAATTTTCCTTAAAGCCATACTAAAATATACCCCGTCACCGAGATTTACGCTACGGAAATCAAAAGACTCAAAATCTATTGGGGGTAGGGGGTTTGAATGACTGCTTTTTATGTCTAATAAATTATTCTTTTCAGCATATTCTTTGAAAGTCATATTTGGAGGTAATTTTTTGCTAGTATCTTCAAAACTAAAATACCTAACTTCATAATTAACACTGTTAATAGTTACTTTCGAGCTGCAAATTTCAGGATGAGCAGAAGAAGAGGAGGTAGAATTTGCTATTTGCGGCATCACGTCTAACAGCTCTTTTAATTTTAAATTTCCTTCAGTGCCATACATTGCAGCTGATAAAATTAGAAGAATAAATAAACCCAGGAAATATTTTTTAAACATAATCTTATTTTTTTTAAATATATTAACTTATAAATGAAAGGAATATGTTTTGTCAAGAGTAGTAGAAATATATTCTACAATTAATGTTTACTATTTTGTAATATATCTTTTAACTTGCTATAAAAATCATTATTAATATATAGGCTTTCATGCCATTATAAAAATATCTAAATAGGTCTATGTTTTGCCTTAATAGTTCTAATCCCATCAATAATATATTAATATATAGAAATAAGTATCTTTTCAATTAAAAGTAGAATAATATAAAAATTTATGATATAAAGCTATTCTAGAAATAATTTTCTCTAGACTTTAAGTCGTATTTATGCGACAATATAATCACCTATTTTTTCTTATCATGCAAAAAACTAAACAAGTACAATTTTTTATCACAAAAAACGGTAAATCTTATATTAAAAATTAGTTAGAAAAGTTAGATATCAAAACATACAGTAGAGTTATTAATAGATTAGTTCGTTTAGAATATGGAATTTATGGTGATTATAAAAATATACAAGGAAAATTATATGAGCTAAGATTTTTCTTTGGCAGGGGTTATAGAATATATTTTACTGAAAAAAATAACGAAATTATACTTTTGTTAAATGCAGGTGATAAAGATACACAAAGTAAAGATATTAAAAAAGCCTTAGAAATAATGGAAGAGATTTATAAATAAAGGGTTTAGATGGAAAAATTTACAGATTATTTAAAAGAAAAATTACAAAATGAAGAAACATTGGTAGCTTATATTAATGAGGCTTTAGAGCAATATTCTCTAGACCATAATAAGGAGTTATTTCTTGTTACTTTAAAAGAAGCTATTATAGCAAAAGGAGGAGTCGCCAAAATATCTAGAGAGGCTCATATAAATAGGCAGCATTTATATAAAATGTTATCTAGTAAAGGAAACCCAAGTTTTGATAATGTTGGAACTTTATTGAGTGTTTTGGGATTACAATTGAAAGTAGAGGTCTGCACACTTTAAATGTAATATTCCCAAATATCTAAATTAGTAACTTTAACAAGCCTTAGAAAATAGATAGTAATATTTTTTTTATGCAACAAGCGGCATAAATTTAAGGGGAATATTGCCTTTTAGATTATATCTAATTTCTTTAATAATTTTTCTTCGTCTATTTCATTAAATTTTTTTGCCATTTTTACTAATTCTTGCTCGTTTGTTAAATTGGCATTTCTAACTAAATATTTTTTGATATTTTTATATTTTGCTGATTCTACTGAATTCCATGTCAAATTAAGAAAAATAAGAGTTGTATTTGCTTTTAAAGCTTTCTCAATCTCGCTTGCTCCTGTTTTATCTATATCGTTATTCCCAAGGTCAAGACCAATAAGAGTTTTATTAAGCTTAAGCAGTTTCGCAAGCTCTATAGCTCCGTCTGTACTTATATTATTACCAAACAAATCGAGCTGGATAATATTATTATCGCTTGCTAGCAATTTAGAGATTTCTTTAACATCTTTATCAGTTAATATTTTTTTCGAAAGATTAAGAATATCACCGCCTTTTTTTAAATTTATTGCTTCTTCTGTAAAATCTTTTTCTTCTAAAAACTTTATTAAATTATCCATATATTTTGAGTTATATTATTATATTTACATCTTTTTTGTTATTAATTTAAATTTTAAATTGCATCCGTTAAATTCCTATTCTTGAAGCTATTATAGCTATTTATATTGTATTTGCAATGATATTAATATAATTTTTTCTACTTTTGGTTTACAGTTGAATAGAATATCAAAAATTATAAATTATCTTATAAATAGTGAGATAAAACAGGAAACTAAAAAAGACTTACAAATAAAGAATTTAGGGGGAAGTTTACAAGTTAAAAGTGGAGATCTTCTATATACTTTAATATGTGGTACCCGCGGCCGGACTTGAACCGGCAAGAGCTTACGCTCCACGGATTTTAAGTCCGTTATGTCTACCATTCCATCACGCGGGCAATTAAAAATACAATACTGTATTTTGCTAAGTGGACAGATTAATGAAAAAAAGAAAAAAAAGCAAGCACTTTTATTTATTAATTACATAATAATAAAAGTCTAATGTAGGCAAATCAAATTCTGCCTATAATATATTAACTAAAATAGTGACAAAATAGTAATAATATGATATAATTAACCTTAGAAAGTAATACTTTCTTTTGCATGTTATTGACAAATGCCGCAAGGTAAGATAGTTTTGCATAGTGAATTTTTTATTAAGCATAATTTAAATTCCAATAAGCAATTTCTATCTAAAAAGGTTTTTATGACTACAAATATAGTAGGTAAAGTTAAATGGTTTAATCCGACGAAAAATTTTGGATTTATTGAACAGGAAAATGGCGGCAAAGATGTGTTTGTACACAGATCTGCCGTAGATGCAGCAGGTCTTGCAGGTCTTAACGAAGGACAAGATGTAATTTTTGATCTTGAAGACAAGAATGGTAAAATTTCTGCAGTTAACCTCAGAATTAAATAAATATATTTGTACCAAAAACAGCTATCCAAAGTTTTCAAATTTTGGATAGCCTCGTCACCTTTTACAACAAAATATTAGATATTTTGTTTTGTCTTATAATAACCTTATACATGTCTTAAGCATTGGAATGGTTTAATGCTTAAAAGTAAAAAAATATCATAATTATGGTAATATTAACAAATAATTTTAAAGCTAATTAAAATCTTTATTTGCTGTAAATTATAAGATTTTTTTGAAATAGGTTCGCTATTACTTCGAATCAATTAAGGCTATTTTGTTAATATGCTATAGATAATTTAATGGCTGCTATTAGTGTATTCTTATAATACAAAAATAGTAAAGTCATTATTTTTTGCTGTGAGTTATTTTTATACAATCAATAATGTGCATATTTTAACTTAAACTTTATTGGATTATATAATGAAAAATTTTAATTTACCTGAAGAATTAACTACTACGCTTGAAGCGATGAAGATAACAGAGCCAACCGAAATACAAAAGCAATCGATTCCGGTTGCTATTGCAGGTTCTGATATACTTGCTTCTAGCCAAACTGGTTCAGGCAAGACTTTAGCTTACTTGTTACCAGTAATTAATGCATTTATTAAAGATAAAACTACTACTTTAATATTAGTACCGACAAGAGAGCTTGCAACACAAATCTGTTCTACCTTAAATAAAGTAACTACATCTTTCAAAATAAATAATGCAGTTTTGATAGGTGGTGAACCTATGCCTAAGCAATTTACGCAATTAAAGAAAAATCCTAAAGTAATTATAGGAACTCCTGGGCGTATTATTGATCATTTAAATCGTGGAAGCTTAAAAATTGATCGTATAGGTATAACTGTGCTTGACGAAATGGATAGAATGCTAGACATGGGCATGAAAGAGCAGTTAGAAGAAATCAATAAATTCTTGCCCGAAAAAAGACAAGTTTTAATGTTTTCTGCTACTATGCCAAAACATATTATTTCTCTTTCACAAAAATATTTAAATAATCCTGTACGTATTACAGTTGGTGCTACTAATAAAGCAGCAGCAGAAATAAAACAAGAGTCAGTACATATTACAGATAAAGAAAAATTTACTGAATTAAATAAGCAGCTTGGTGATAGAGAGGGATCGGTAATTATTTTTGTAAAAACAAAACGTTCTGCTGATCAATTAGCTAAAATGTTAAGATATGAAAATCATAAAGCAGAAGCTATACATGGCGATTTAAGTCAGCGTCAACGTGATAGAGTAATTTTATCATTCCGTAAGTCAAACCATAGAATAATGGTAGCAACTGATGTGGCTGCTCGTGGGCTTGATATTCCGCATACTCAACACGTAATTAATTATGATTTACCGATGTGTCCGGAAGATTACCTGCACAGAATAGGTAGAACTGGTAGAGCTGGTGCTAAAGGTAATGCATTATCATTTATTTCACCTGATGATGTTGTTAGATGGCGTGCTATTGATCGTTTAATAAATCAAGGCGAATCTACTCCTAGAGAAAGCTTTAGAAGTAACAAAAATAATCGTAAAAGATCATTTGGTAATAATAGAAGAGGCGATAACTCTAATAAAAGATTCGGTGCTGGCAATAAAAGAAGTTCTGAGAGTAATAGTAATAATTACAGTCAAAAAAGAAGTAAAGTATCTTAAGAGGAAAGTATGTCATCCCGCGACTTGTTTGCGGGATCTTGCAGACCATGAGATGCTGTGATCAAGGAATGAGCATGACGTTTCCAATCAATGCAATGGCACATAATTATAGGAGGATAAATTCATAATTTCTAATTTTTCACGATTACAAAATATATATAGTATTTTATTTATATTATTTATTTCGCTCCCTGGTGGTTTAATTTATTTACTTACCGGTTCGACGCTTTCTTTTTGGCTTCGAGAATCCGGTTTTGATAAAATTACCATCGGTCTTTTTAGTCTGGTTAACTTCATTCACATATTTAAATTTCTATGGGGACCGCTACTTGAAAAAATAAGCTTTATACCCTCAAATAGTCGTGGATATAAATATTGTTTAATCTTTTCACTGCTTAGCTGTATTTGTTGCGTATATATTCTAACTGGCTTTAATCTCACTACTAATTTTATATCTTTCTCTTTGTGTTTGATAATTCTGGCATTTTTTTCCTCTATTTATGACATGCTTTTACAATCTTCCCAAATGCTACTTATTAATAATAAAAATTGGGGAATAAGTGAGGCAGCTTGCACTAGTGGGTTCAGAATCGGCATACTCATATCAGGTTCTGGTGCATTATATTTATCAACTATCATATCTTGGCAAGAAGTTTATCGTGTAATGGCGATTTTATGTGTACCATCATTATTACTAATTATTTTCTATCCGCTAAAGTTTAAAGAAAAAATAGCCGTTAATGATTTTGATAGATTTTGGCACGCTTTTTATGATTTTATCAAAAAACCTAAATGGCTAATAATTGTTGGCTTTATGCTTCTATATCGCTTGCAGGATAACTTTCTTTCGGTTATGCCAAATATGTTTTATCTTGATATCGGCTATACGAAAAAAGATTTAGCTCTTGGATATAAGGCTTTTGGTATGTGTGCTACTATAGCTGGAGGATTTATAGGTGGTTTTCTATCCGAAAATATGAATATGCTTATATCTTTAGAAGAGTATTAGTTTATCATGCTTTATCTAGTATAACTTTTTTATTGCTCTATTCTTATAGTCAAACTATTACAACTCTTTATATAGCAGTGTTTCTTCAGGAATTTACCAAAGGGTTAACTATGTCGCCGTTTTTTTCTTACCAATTAAGATGTTGTAGCTCTAAATATTGCATAACGCAGTTCGCCTTGATTACTTCTATTGCTTATATTAGCACTGTATTGTTTGGTAGTATTTCCGGTTACGCCGCTACTTATTTAGGTTGGGGATACTTTTTTGCTATTGCAGGCTTCTGCTTTATACCGGCATATATTCTAATCAGATATTTACCTAGAGTATAACTTTGTTAAAAATTCTTTTTTTGCTTTTCTACTAGGGTATAAAGTTTTAAGGAAAATAGTACCGTCATCTTCTTTTACATAAGGTACTACATATACTTGATCAGTTATTCTAACATAGAAAATTTTTTGTCCCTTATATTTAGCTTGATTATAATGTAATCTAATTCCTAACAGGTTACCGTCATTAAGTGACTGAATTATCTCGTCAAAGCCTATATTCCGCTCAAGTAATAATTTAGCATTTTTTTCATGATTATATCTAAATTTGGGCATAGTATTTTAGAGTTTAGTAGCGTCTGAGTGAATTAGCATGTTAAGATAAGTTTGATAAGGCAAGCCGTGCTTAGAAGCTTTGATTTTTATTGCTTCGATATCATGTTCTGCAACCCTAATAGTAATAGATCGCTTGTTATTAAGATGTGCCTTTGCAGCTTTTCGAAGCAAAGCTATTTCATTTTTATCATCAAATTTTTGATGCTTTTCAAAATTATCTTCAATATCTTGTTCGTAAGAATCTAATTTACTGCTCATATATTTACCCTACTTATATATATTATCATTTTATATTATGTAAATACTTTGTCAATACTTAAAATTTATTGCTCACATATTATATTGTAAAAATAGCCCTAGTAAGTTATAATAACAAGCAAATTTATTAAAGTAATTTTACTATGTTTATTCAAACTGAAGATACCCCAAATCCTGATGCGATAAAGTTTTTTCCTGGACAGGAAATAAGTACTCAGCCTATATTTTTTAGTGAGCGTGCTGAAGTAAAAGGAAAAAGCAAACTTGCAGAATCGCTATTTAATATCAATAATGTTAAATCAATATTTTTTGGTAGTGATTTTATAACTGTTACTAAAGAAGCTGAAAGTGATTGGCAAGTGATAAAGCCAGAAGTTTTAATGGTTATTATGGATCATTTCGTTGCGGGCTTTCCAGTATTTGAAGAAAGTGCTAAAGTAGATGATGTAAACCTTGAGGGGTTTTCAGACATAGAGAAGCAAATTATCGAGATTATTGAGACAAGAGTTCGTCCCTCTGTTGCACAAGATGGAGGTGATATAATTTATAAAGGTTTTGAAAATGGTGTAGTAAAGTTAGCATTACGTGGTGCATGTCTTGGCTGCCCTAGCTCTACTATTACCTTAAAAAACGGTATTGAATCGATGCTGAAACATTTCGTACCGGAAGTTATAGAAGTTGAAGCTGTTGAAGAGGAGTAAATTTAGTTTTATCTATTCTTCTTTTGCGTCATTAATTGTATCATCTTGACTCCAAATAACGTACTGTAACTTAACATCTTTTGGAGCATAAACTACGATAGGTAATTTGCTGTTATACCTTATAAATGCTTTATCACCCAAATATACATTTACAGGCTGCATAGTTGCTTTTACACACCCGGGCATCCCATTAATGTAGTAATAGGATGGTCACCAACTTGATCTATTACGTAATAATTATATCCCCATCCATCTAAAGTTTTTTCCTCTAGCTTACCGCCAAACCTCATATTATTACAATCTTTCATTGCCTCTTTTGTAGCTTGTAATTTTACTTTTAAATTTTCCTCATTAGACTTGTTAGGTAAATGAATTACATAACGTTTTTGATCGCTGAGAGGTTCAGGGTAGGGTACAATATCCTTTAGTGATCTATTATTATCGGCTAATAAATTAATGCTGAAAAAACATAATATAAAGAATAGTGCAATTTTATTTGTCATGGTTAGTACCTCAATCTATGATGTCAAAAGTATGCTGATAAATTTCATTAATTGGGAGACCTATAGCATTAATATCAAATTTAAGTGACGGTTCAACTTTACTGCTTGCATTATGAATTCTAAAATTAATACTGAAACCCCGATTAAACACTATAGTTTTAGAATAAATTCCTCCATTTTTAGTATTTATAGTATTAATACAACTAGGATAGTTAGTTTTTTTAGTGCTAAGGGTATTATTAAAATTATATGCTTGAATAATAGTTTTATTTGAGTTGTAAGATATTATTTTATAAAAATCATATCGTCCTATTAAATAAGATACTAAATCTTTACAAACATTTCTAGTTTTTTCTTCATTAATAGAGCAAAGCCTTATGATCTCATTAGACCAAGCGTTAAGTATAGGCCAATAATATTTGTCAACCTTATCAGGTAAATCTTCCCATAAAGCAGTCTTATTTGAAAAAGTTCTAATTTGCCTTAAATCTTCAAACAACGGCTTTATAATTTTCCAATATTCAGTACTACATCCATTATCATCAAGACCCCATCTTTTTACAAAGTCAATTGAACCAGAAAGTCTAGAATGCTTTAATGCTTGATGGTTTGTTTTACAAGATATTCCTATAGTAATATTTTTAGCTTTAATCAGAATATCTCTAACATCTCCTTTTGCTCCCGCTGAACCATTATTAAATTCAATTATTCCACCATATTCAATTGTTAAAGACTTTGTTTCTTTTTTATAATGTGATCAATAGATATTTGAGCTGCTTTGATAAACTCTAATTGTTTTTTAAAGCTAATGGAATTATAAGCTTTTTGAGCGACATTTGAAGCAGTATCATTTTTAATTGTAAATCCTGTTAATTTAGATATTTCAGATATAACTGCCCATTCAAAGGCTAATCCATTATTAGTTTGTATTGACATCAATTATATATAATTATTTAAAGTAAATAATTATATTACAAAGATAATACAAAAATACAACTCAAAGTTTAATCGTTTCTAATAGTAACTAAATCTTTTTTTATTGCTTTAGCTATATGATATGCAAGTTCAACCGGAACAGCATTGCCTATCATCTTATAACCATCTTTAATATTAGTATAAATAAATTTATAATCATCAGGGAATGTTTGGATTCTTGCACATTCACGTATGGTCAAACGACGATATTTATGTTCTTGTCCTTTAACAAATTCTCGTTTTTCTTGACCGGCAATTTTAATCATTTTTGGTGCTTGTGGATGAAAAGGAATATGTCTATAAGTAGCAAGAATTGTAAAAGATTGCTCGTCCCAATTTCTAATACGGTTTCTTGACATAAAAATAGGAGAGTAACCTAGTTCTAAAAATTCATGATTATCTATTGTATTAACCGCTCCAATTTCTAAATGAGCTAAATCACCTATAGCTTGATCTAACGTAATTTTAGTTTTTAGAGTTTCGGGAAATTGAAATTTTTTATTTAATGATTGATGATAACCAACAATAAAAACTCGTTCCCGATCTTGTGGTACTCCATAATCACTTGCTTTTAATAATTTCCAGCTTATTTCATACCCTTCTTTTTGGAACATTTCTATTATATTCATAAAAGATTTTATATTTCTTGAATGAATTATGCCGTGAACATTTTCTGCCACAAAGAATTTAGGTCTTGTATGACGGATGACTATAATTTGTTCATGAAATAACATGCCTCTGGGATCTTGTAATCCACGTTTTGCTCCTGCTTCTGACCATGATTGACAAGGTGGACCACCGATCACTCCTGTGATTTTATTAGGTATTTCTTGGTTTGGTACATTTAAAATAGAACGTTTGTCAAGTTGAGTATCAGGAAAATAGTTTTGATAAGACGGAGTAATAGTTTTATCATATTCATTTGCCCAAATAGTTTTAAAGCCAGCTTTTTTAAAGCCTATATCCATCCCACCCGCACCTGCAAATAATGAAATTAATGTAAAATTAGATGTACCTTTCATTCCAATTAGTTTTAGTTTTAATCCCTTTTCTTTCTTAGGAAAGCTGGTATATCGTGAATGTCAGATTCTTTAGTCTCTTCATCGGACATACCAACTACAACATTTTTTCGTTCCGGGATTTGATTATTATTCTGTGTTCGCAGAGATCCCCACATCCTTACAAAGAAAGATGATTTAGGAGTTTCTCCAACATCATTAGTAAGACTTACCCTTGGTTCCATATCATCGTTGGTTGGATTAGGATTTTGGTCTAGAGAGTCAGCAATTTCTGCTTCGTCGTTACTATAGCTGTTAAAATTAGGAATTTCTTCAATATGAACAGGTTGATCTCCTTGAGTAGATTGAGCTCTAAGTTTTGTATCCTCATCTTCTTCGGTAGATAAATCGGTAGCACTAGAATTAACAGGTTTATAAAGTGGTATTTTATCTGCATCAATGCCTGTTGCAACAACTGAAACTCTAATAATCCCTTTTAGCTCAGGATTAAATGTTGAACCAAAAATAATATTAGCATCTTTATTATTTACTTCTTCTCTAATTCTATTAGCAGCGTTATCGACTTCAAATAAAGTCATATCTGGTCCGCCTGTAATATTAATTAATACACCTCTAGCACCGCACATTGAACTATGATCAAGTAATGGATTAGAGATTGCAGATTCTGCTGCTTTAGTAGCTCTATCTTCACCACTAGCCTCGCCTGTACCCATCATAGCTTTGCCCATTTCACTCATAACAGCTTTAATATCAGCAAAGTCAAGGTTGATAAGACCTGGCATAATCATTAAATCCGTGACACCTCTGACCCCTGCGTGCAGTACATCATCTGCCATTTTAAAAGCATCAGCAAAAGTAGTTTGCTCGTTGGCAATACGAAATAAGTTTTGATTTGGTATCACGATTAAAGTATCAACAAATTGTTGTAAATCTATAATTCCTTTATCGGCAGTTTTCATACGATGCCCGCCCTCAAAATGAAAAGGCTTAGTTACTACTCCAACTGTTAAAATTCCAAGTTCCTTAGCAATTCGTGCAATAACTGGTGCAGAGCCAGTACCAGTACCGCCGCCCATACCTGCCGTAATAAACACCATGTTACTATTTTCTAGATAATTGCGAATTTCGTTTTCTGATTCTTGTGCAGCTGCTGCTCCAACTTCAGGGGCAGCTCCAGCACCAAGACCTCTAGTTGTGGAGACGCCCAGCTGTATTTTGTTTTCACAGCGAGAATATTCTAATGATTGTGCATCAGTATTAGCTACTACAAAATTAGCTCCTTGTAGGTTAGCACCAATCATATTATTTACTGCATTACTACCTGCACCCCCAACGCCAAAAACTGTAATACGCGGTTTTAATATTATATTTTCTGGTGCTTTTATGTTTATTAAAGCCATGATAATCGTTTATTTATATTATTATGATTTAAGTATAATAGAAGATTTAGAAATTTCCATAATCTTTTAAGAAAATTTATGAATGCTACCAGTCAAGATTAGTTTTTGCAGCAAGTTCTATCGCTTGTTCTATAGTAAAATCTTGACCTAAAGGAAAAACAGCATAAGGATTTTCTATATTTCCGTTAAATCCTAGTTCTCCTAAAACTAAAGCTGATGCATCACAAGAAAAATCACTAGCCTCACCTTTTACGCTATTCGCAGCATCGTTAAGGGCGAGATTTGTAGGCCATTGATACCATATTGTAGTATGTGGGTTATATAATTCTTTAAAACCTGAAACGCCATATTTTTCAATTTGCTTAGCTATTTTCAAGGCATTTTCGTCTTGTGCTTCAATTTTGGGCTTAAGTGTTTCGAGAGTATTGCTTGCTCTTTCAAGTGGATGCTTGTGATATTCATTAAATGTATCAACTACTTTATTGTGCAAATCACATATTGCTTCATAATCTTTCTTGACCTTATCATTTTCATCAAAACGCTTAATATTTATATCAATCCATCTATCAGGTCCGGTAACTACTATTTCATTCTTAAAATTTAATGTGATATTTTTTGTGTTATAAGCTATATCTGCTAATTTAGCGGAGATTTTTGGTAAATCCAGAAAGTTATATACACCATGGTACAATGTAACATGGCATTTATTATGTTTATGCTCAAGACCTTGCGGTCCTAGTTGTTTAGCAAGTTTTGTATTTATATCTGTAAATTTTTGTGCTACTTCAGAGCTTGGTAAGATAGCTATCGCATATTCAACATAAGGATCTGTCATTAATTAACTCCATATAACATTATATCTTTAATGTAATAGGTTTTATTTAGATTAGCAACTTTTGTTTGAAATGTTTAATGGTGGAACACCATTATGATGTTATTGTGTGGATCGAAAGTCGTCTTCAATTTAGCGTTGTTGTATGGCTTGAAAAATACCCACTATGTCATTCCAGAGTGAGTCTTGCTTGCGTGGATACCAAATCGTCTGAGCTACGCGACTGCAAGGAGCGTGACAATCCAGAAAAAATAATAAAAAATGTTATAAAGTTAGCATTTTTTTACTTCCTTGCTTCGTCAATTACTTCGTAATTTCCTCGCAATGACGACTCTCGATCCACGCAACAATGCCTGCCGTGGCTTGGGAACTAGGTCCAGAAAAATAACTAAAAATATCAATATTATTGATATTTTTAACTGGATCCCGTGAATAAATCACGGGATGACAGGGCTGTAATGCCGACTCTCGATCCATAAAAAAGATAACCATTATTGTAGTATATTCTGAGTTTTTTTAATTCATCTTCTACTTTCGTCTCTAAGTTCTTTTATAGTATATAGTGCTAGTGTTTTATCTTTATTAAATTCCATTATTTGTTCAACTATATCTTCTGTTTTTATTTTGGGTTTTTTAGTTATTGGTGAAAGTACAGCAACCGGTGTATTATGCTTACAAATAGTAATTTGTTCTCTTCCTTTTATATTTCTAGTAAATGAAAAGTTAATAGACGAAGTTTTATTTGAAAAAGAGCTAGGAGTCTGTAGACTGAGGAACGGAGTGTACAAAAGTACATGAGTACCGAAAGGGCTACAAAGACGACTCAGCCAATTTTTCAAATAAAACGAGTATACACGTTGTATTAGATTAGAAAAATGTGTTTTTGCTTCTAACAGATTAATTTGATTAGATAAATTTTGCTTCATATAAGTGATATTATAAATAGACTAGCTTATACTAGCCTATTTATGATACCTTGTAAAGAGAAATTAATGTTGTTTATACAATCTAAGATTGTCTAACCATTTTTTCAGGTACTACTATTTTGTTAAATTCTTCTTCCGATAAAAGATTAAGTTTTTTTGCGGCTTCTTTTAAAGTAATTTCGTGCTTATGAGCTTCTTTAGCAATTTTGGCGGCATTATCATAGCCAATATGCGGATTAAGAGCGGTGACAAGCATTAAAGATTTATCACGTAAATCGTTAATACGGGTTATATTAGGCTCTATCCCGTCCACACAGTGAGTGACAAAGCTATTTGCGGCATCCGATAGTAGCTCGATAGATTGCAAAATATTATATATTATTACTGGTTTAAAGACGTTAAGTTCAAGATGTCCGTTTGAGCCGGCAATAGTAACTGTAACATGATTTCCCATAACTTGAGTGCAAACCATTGTTAAAGCTTCGACTTGTGTAGGGTTTACCTTACCTGGCATAATTGAAGAACCAGGCTCATTTTCTGGTAAATGCAACTCACCAAGACCACATCTTGGACCTGATCCGAGCAATCTTATATCATTGGCTATTTTCATCAAACTAACGGCTATAGTATTAAGAGTGCCAGAAAATTCTACAAGTGCATCATGGCTAGCCAAGCTTTCAAATTTATTAGGTGCTGTTTTAAAAGGTTGTTTTGTAAATTCTGCTACTTTTTCAGCAAATTTTATATCGAATCCTTTACGTGAATTGATGCCTGTTCCAACTGCTGTTCCTCCTTGGGCAAGTAGATAAACTTTTTTTAATGCGTCTTCTATTCTTTCTAAAGCATATTCTATTTGTGTAATATATCCGGAAAATTCTTGCTTAAGTGTTAGAGGAGTTGCGTCTTGTAAATGGGTGCGTCCAATTTTTATAATGCTGTCCCAATCTTTCGATTTATCTTGTAAAGCTGTGAGTAAATTATTTAAAGCCGGTATTAGCTTTTCTTTAGTTGCAAGCACGGTTGCTATATGCATAGCCGTTGGGAATGAATCATTTGATGATTGTCCTTTATTGACATGATCATTAGGATGTACAGGAGATTTACCACCTTTCATGCCGGTTAACTCCTCATTTGCAATAGAGGCGATTACCTCATTCATATTCATATTTGTTTGCGTTCCAGAGCCTGTTTGCCAAACTACTAAAGGAAAATTATTGCTAAATTCACCATTCAAAATTCTGCTTGCAGCTTTATCTATACTTTCAGCTATTTTAGGTTCTAGATCACCAAATTCGAGGTTAACTTTTGCAGCACATTTTTTTAATATAGCAAGGGAGCGGATTAGAATTTCTGGCATTTTTTGTTTGCCTATTTTGAAATTTTCTAATGATCTTTGTGTTTGTGCTCCCCAATAAAATTTGTCTTCTATTTGAATTTCCCCAAAAGAGTCGCTTTCTGTTCTATAGTTTGTCATAAATCGTTAAATGTTATATAATTATTTATTTTATTCATAAAATGATCACTGATGGCATTTAAATCTAATTGCTCGGATAATTTAGCAAAACTATAGTATAATTTGTCTTTAATGGAAGCTTTTTTTAAATTTTTGGCAATAAAACCGATTGTGTTTTCTATCATGATTAAAACTATAAAATTTTTGCCAATTTTCGTCATGTGCTTGTTCGGGTGATTGAGGGTAATCTGTATGTAACGGTTTAGCAATTACTGCTTTGCCTTGATATACTTCAAATAGTGTATCACTAATTAATTTTTCATGTTTTAAATTATTAATTACTTTGTCGAGAAAATTACTTAGAACAATATTTGTAATTTCTCTTTCTTTATACTCATCTAAGAATATATTAAGTTGCTTTTCAAAGCTCTTAATAATTTGTTTGTTTTGTAATATATTTTGTGACATAACGCTACCGATTAGAACTAAATTAATAATAGTAACGTGATAGAATAAATCTTATCTAATACTGAAAAAATAAAGAACAATGATAACGCAAATAGTAGTTTACGTTATCATTTTAATAAACATATATTTAAGTAGACTAAATATTTATAAGGAAGTAAATAAAAAACAATATTTGATTTGTTAAAAATATTTCAACTTTGTTAATGATCCCATAGTGAGTGAAAAATTATAGAAGCGGCATTTGATACATTAAGGCTTTCTACTTTATCAGAAATAGGAATTTTGGCTAAATGATCACAATTTTCTTGAACCAATCTTCGCATGCCTTTATCTTCCGAGCCGAATATTAAAGCTATTTTATCTGAAATTAATTTATCGGTAAAATAATCATTGGCTTCCCCAGTTAGCCCTATAACCCAAAAACCATGTTTTTTTAGGTAATTTATACAAGAGTTTAGATTGGTTACTTTAATAATTTTTATTAATTCTAAAGTTCCACAAGCTGCTTTAGCTATAGTGCCATTTTCATTAGGTGAATTATCTAGTGGTAAGATTATAGCATCTATATTAAAAGCTGCTGCACTTCGAATAATTGCCCCAATATTTTGTGGATCAGTTATTTGATCAAGAATTGCAATCTTACATTTTGGATTTTTTATGTTGATATCTTCTATATTATAGGAAAAAATTGGCTTAACTTTAGCAGCTATTCCTTGATGGGTTTGGTTTTCTAACAATTTAGATAAAACATCATTATTAACAATTTTATAAGGCTTGGAGCTTATTAATTTTTTATTTGTATCAAAGATCATTTGAGTGCATAAAATATCCTCAATTTGACGTTTTGGATTGTTAAGAGCTGAAAATACAGGATGTTTGCCATAAATATAGTAGTAATTTTTAGAATCCAGCTTTTTATTTTGCATGTTATTGAAAACCTTTGGTAATTTGTTCTTGACAGAAACTACTATTTATTATAGAAAGTTACAACTAAATAAATGTGCAAGCTGCTATTTGTTTATTTGATGATTCGGCGAGAAGTTTTATTAAGTCCTAATACTAATTTATATTGTCTTTTAAAGTGAATTAGTCTATTTAATACAGTAAAGTTCTTTAGGAGGGGTGGTCGAGTGGTCAATGGCAGCAGACTGTAAATCTGCCCGCGTAAGCGTTCGAAGGTTCGAATCCTTCTCCCTCCACCACTTGAATGGTTCAGGGAAGCATATCATTTTTTAAACTTATCATTTTATATTATAAATTATATTTAAAAATAAAATATAATCGTGTATAATTGTAAGTCTGAATAAAATTGGTGTTAGTTGCGGGTGTAGCTCAATGGTAGAGTTCCAGCCTTCCAAGCTGGCTGTGTGGGTTCGATTCCCATCACCCGCTCCATTAAATATAGTGGTGACAAATAAATTTAGCAAAAAACGCACTTTAAATTAACTTGTATTAAACTTAAAAAATTGTAAGAGAGTAAAAATATGGCAAAAGCAAAGTTTGAAAGAACCAAACCGCATGTTAATATCGGTACTATCGGTCACGTGGATCATGGGAAAACTTCTTTGACAGCAGCAATAACAATGGTGCTTGGAAAAGATAATAAAGATATCAAAGTTAAAAAATATGATGAAATTGATGCCGCTCCTGAGGAAAAGGAAAGAGGTATAACAATATCAACTGCTCACGTAGAATATGAGACTAAGAGTAGGCACTATGCACACGTAGACTGCCCAGGACATGCTGACTATGTAAAGAACATGATCACAGGTGCTGCTCAAATGGACGGTGCTATACTAGTTGTTTCTGCTGCTGATGGTCCAATGCCACAAACTAGAGAACATATATTATTAGCAAAGCAAGTTGGCGTACCTAAAATGGTAGTGTTCTTAAACAAAGTTGATATGGTTGATGATCCTGATCTACTAGAATTAGTAGAAATGGAAGTAAGAGAATTATTATCAAAATATGATTTCCCTGGTGATGAGATACCAATAATTAGAGGTTCTGCTCTTCAAGCTTTAGAAGGAAAGCCTGAAGGTGAGAAAGCTATTCATGAATTAATGGATGCAGTAGATAGTTATATACCACAACCTACTAGAGAAACTGAAAAGCCTTTCTTAATGCCTATCGAGGATGTGTTCTCTATTTCAGGAAGAGGAACAGTTGTAACAGGTAGAATTGAAGCTGGTAAAGTTAAAGTGGGTGAAGCTGTTGAAATAGTTGGAATAAAAGCAACTCAAACTTCTACATGTACCGGTGTTGAAATGTTTAGAAAGCTTCTTGATAGTGGCAAGGCTGGGGATAATGTTGGTATATTATTACGTGGTATAGATAGAGAAGCTGTACAAAGAGGACAAGTTCTTGCAAAACCTGGTAGTATAACACCTCACGATGAATTTGAAGCTGAAGTATACGTGCTTAGTAAAGATGAAGGTGGACGTCATACTCCATTTACCAATAACTATCGTCCACAATTCTATTTTAGAACAACAGACGTTACAGGTACAATAGAATTACCGGCTGATAAACAAATGGTTATGCCTGGTGATAATGCTACTTTCAAAGTTAAGTTAATTTCTCCTATTGCTATGCAGCAAGGTTTAAAATTCTCGATTCGTGAAGGTGGTAGAACAGTAGGTGCTGGTGTAGTTTCTAAAGTAATTAATTAGTCTATTTATGTTTTAAGATGTAAAAACATCTTGCTGTTTATAATTAAGGTTTGTTAAATGAAAAATAAAATCAAAATTCGTTTAAAGTCATTTGATCATCGTAGTCTTGATCAGGCTACTAAAGAGATAGTTAGTGCTGTTAAAAGAACATTTGCTAATATTAGTGGTCCTATTCCTTTACCTAGAAAAATTCAAAGATTTACCGTAAATAGATCTCCCCACGTCCATATAAAATCAAGGGAGCAATACGAAATTAGAACACAAAAAAGATTATTGGTTATAGATGATCCAAATCCAGCAGTTGTTGACGCTTTAAGTAAAGTTGATTTAACAGCAGGTGTTGATGTAGTGATTGAATTAGAGAGTGGGGAGTAATGAGAACCGGAATAATTGCTCAAAAAGTTGGGATGACTAGTGTTTTTAATAATAATGGGAAGAGAGTTCCATTAACACTAGTGAAAGTTGATGATTGCCAAGTAGTAGGACATAAAATTGCTGAAAAACATGGTTATAATGCTTTAGTTATAGGAATAAAAGATAAAAAAATATCTAGAGTAACTAAGCCTATGAAGCAAGTTTTTGCTAATGCTAAAGTGTCTCCTAAAACTAAATTAAAAGAATTTAGAATCTCTGAAGATAACTTTATCGATATAGCAGCAAGTTTAGAAGTAGATCATTTTACGGTAGGACAATTTATAGATGTAACAGCTACTACTATAGGTAAAGGATTTGCTGGTAGTATGAAGAGACATAATTTTAGAGGGCTTGAAGCTTCTCACGGTGTTTCAATATCACATCGTTCACACGGTTCTACTGGTCAAAGACAAGATCCAGGAAAAGTCTTTAAAGGTAAAAAAATGGCTGGACATATGGGGTGTAGTCAAGTTACTATCCAAAATTTAAAAATATTTGCAATCGATAAAGAGCAAGGGCTTATTATGATTCAGGGAAGTATACCGGGACATAAAGGTTCATATATTTCAATAAAAGATGCAATAAAAAAGATTTCAATAACTGCATAAAAATAACTATTTGTATAAAAGATTTTATATAAGACTGTATAGGTTGAAAAAAAATGAAAACTAAAATGTTAAATCTTGCTAATGAAGAAGTTGGTGAGATTAGTTTAAACGAAGATATATTTGCTGTAGAGTTTATTAGGGATGATATAATAAAGCAAGTTGTTGATTGGCAACGAGCTAAAGCAATGTCTGGTACACATAAAACTAAAACTGTATCAGAAGTATCCGGTACTACAAAAAAACCTTTTAAGCAAAAAGGTACAGGGAATGCAAGACAAGGTTCTTTAAGATCTGTACAGATGCGTGGAGGTGGTGTAATTCATGGTCCTGTAGTACGTAGCCATGCAACTAAATTACCTAAAAAAGTACGAAAACTTGGTTTAATTCATGCTTTATCCGAAAAATTTTCTGAAGGAAAATTACTAGTCATAGATTCTTTAAAATTAGAAACGCCTAAAACCTCTAATCTTGTTAATATATTAAATAAGTTTCAAGGTAAAAGCTTCTTTGTAATAGATGGCAATGAAGTGGATGTTAATTTTTCTTTAGCAGCACAAAATATTTATAATACAGTAGTTGTTCCGCAAATAGGTGCAAATGTCTATGACATAATAAGACACGAATATGTATTGTTATCACAAGAAGCAGTGAATGTTTTAGAAGAGAGGTTAAAATGAGTTCTTATAAATATTACGATTTAATTAGAAGACCTGTTATTACAGAAAAAACTACGCTTCTTTCAGAACAAAATAAATACACTTTTTATGTAGATAAACTTGCTGAGAAGCTTGTCGTTAAAAAAGCCATAGAAGAAATATTTAAAGTAAAAGTAAAAAAAGTAAATATCTTAAATGTCAAAGGTAAGAAAAAGAGATTTAAGGGAGTTATCGGACGTCAAGTTGATAGAAAAAAAGCTGTGGTAACATTAGAAAAAGATCATAATATTGATTTTGCCGGAGGAATTAAATAAATGGCTTTAAAAAGTTTTAATCCAATTACCCCTTCTTTGAGAGAGTTAGTTCAAGTTGATAGAACTAGTTTATGGAAAGGTAGACCTTTTAAGGCTCTAACTAAAGGGATATCTAAAACAGGTGGAAGAAATAATCAGGGTAGAATCACTTCTTGGCAAAGAGGTGGAGGTCATAAAAGACTATATCGTGTTATTGACTTTAAAAGAAATAAATTAGATATTTCTGCTATAGTTGAAAGAATAGAATATGATCCTAACAGAACTGCTTTTATTGCTTTAATTAAATATGAAGATGGTGAGCATGCTTATATTCTAGCTCCACAAAAATTAGTAGTAGGAGATAAGATAATATCAAGCAAAGATGCAGATATAAAAATTGGTAATTGTTTGCCTTTAAGATATATCCCTATCGGTACTACTTTACATAATGTTGAAATGAAAGTTGGTAAAGGTAGTCAAATTGCAAGATCAGCAGGTACGTCGGTAGATTTAGTAGGTAAAGATTCAGGATATGCACAAATTAAATTAAAGTCAGGTGAATTTAGATTAGTACCTTTAGATTGTATGGCTACGATAGGTACAGTATCTAATCCTGATCAAAAAAATATTAACTTAGGTAAAGCTGGTAGAAATAGATGGCTTGGTTGGAGACCTCATGTAAGAGGTGTGGCAATGAACCCTGTAGATCACCCGCATGGTGGTGGTGAGGGTAAAACCTCTGGTGGGCGTCATCCAGTTACTCCTTGGGGATTCCCGACGAAAGGTAAAAAGACGCGTAAAAATAAGCGTACTTCTAAGTTTATTATAAAGAAAAGAAAATAAATTTTTAAATTAATTAGGTATTAATTATGGCACGTTCGGTGTGGAAAGGGCCTTTCGTAGATGGTTATTTAATAAAAAAAGTTCAAAAATTAATGGAATCTGGTAAGTCAGAAATGATTAAAACCTGGTCTAGAAGATCAACCATTTTGCCTATTTTTGTTGGTTTTACGTTTTCTGTTCACAATGGAAATAAATTTATTCCAGTTTCTGTAAATGAAGAAATGGTTGGTAGAAAACTAGGGGAATTCTCTCCTACTAGAACATTTCATGGGCATGGAGCAGATAAAAAAGTTAAAAGAAAATAAAATCATATGGTACAGGAAAACAAAAATTTTGCCACGGCAAAAGCTAAATCAATTAGAGTTAGTCCAAGGAAATTAAACTTAGTTGCAGCTTTCATTAGAAACATGAAAGTTTCTGAAGCATTAGTGCAATTAACTTTTTCGCCAAAAAGAATTTCAAAAGTTGTAAAAGCTTGTCTGCAATCTGCTGTAGCAAATGCTGAAAATAATCTAGGTTTAGATATAGATAGATTAGTTATAACTAACGCAACAGTAGGCAAGGCTTTAGTAATGAAAAGAGTTATGCCAAGAGCAAAAGGAAGAGCTACTAGAATAAATAAGTTTTTTAGTAATCTTTATATAACTGTTACAGAAAAAGAGGATAATTAAGATGGGGCAGAAAGTTTGTGCACATGGTTTTAGGGTTGGACCGACTTTAATTAAAGGTTGGGATTCTGTATTTTATGCAGAAAAGCAGTATAAAACTCTTTTTATACAAGATTTAAAGATTAGAGAATTAGTTAATAAAAGTTTTACTCAAGCTCAAGTTAGCAGAATTTTAATTGAACGCCCTTCTAACAAAAGTATTATTATCAATATTAATGCAAAAAAACCGAATATAATTATCGGTAAAAACGGTAGTGAAATTGATAAGCTAAAAAAAGCCATTGAAAAAATGACTTCTTTAAGTGAAGTTTATATAAATATTCATGAAGTTAGAAAGTTTAATATAGATGCAGCTATAGTAGCTCAGACAATAGCATCGCAGCTTGAAAAAAGAGTATCCTTTAGAAAAGCAATGAAGACAGCAATTCAAGCTTCATTTAAACAAGGTGGACAAGGCATAAGAGTTAGTTGCTCAGGACGTCTTGGTGGAGCTGAGATTGCTAGAACAGAATGGTATATAGAAGGGAGAATGCCATTGCATACTTTAAGAGCAGATATTGATTATTCGACTGCAGAAGCTATAACTACTTATGGGGTTATAGGAGTTAAAGTTTGGATTTACAAAGGCGAGTATACCGAAAATAAAAGATATAATTAATTTTTAAGTATTAAAATGTTAGCTCCAAAAAAACAAAAATTTAGAAAAGCTCATAAAGGTAGAGTTGTTTCAAAATCAAAAGCAGGTACAACACTTGCCTTTGGATCATTTGGTTTAAAATCTATAGATGGTTGGCGTGTTACTGCTAGACAAATAGAAGCAGGAAGAAAAGCGGCTACTAGATGTATGAAACGTCAAGGAAGATTATGGATACGAATCTTTCCTGATCTTCCGGTTTCTAAGAAGCCTGCTGAAGTAAGAATGGGTAAAGGTAAAGGAAATCCTGAATTTTTTGCAGTAAGGGTATCACCTGGAAGAATTATGTTTGAAATTGAAGGGGTTGAGGAAGATGTTGCAGTTAAAGCTTTAGAGCTTGCAAGTGCAAAATTACCTGTTAGAACAAGGATAGTGAGGCGTTATGAATGATTTAAAATCATTAAGAAGTGAATTAACAAGTAAAACAATTGAAGATCTTTTTAAGCATCTTAATCTTTTAAAAAAAGAACTATTTAATTTAAGATTTCAGCAAACTTTGGGTGAATTAAAAAATACTAGTAGGTTTTCATTAGTTAAAAAGTCTATAGCACGTATTAAAACTGAATTAACAAAAAGATCTAGTAGTGGAGAGTAATTAAAATGCCTAAAAGAGTCCTACAAGGAGTAGTTATAAGTTCAAAAGCTGATAAAACAGTTACAGTAAAAGTAGAAAGAAGATTTAAGCATCCTATTTATAAAAAATTTATAAAAGTATCTAAAAAATACGCAGCTCATGATCCAAATAACAAGTTTCAAGAAGGCGATAAAGTTAATATAATTGAAAGTCGTCCTATTTCAAAAACTAAAATATGGGTAGTAATAAATGAAGAGTAAAGGTTTTATCCTTTGACTTTATTGGGAAAATTGTTTATTTTGTCTTTCGTGAATAAAATTGGAAGTGATATATGATTCAAATGCAAAGCATTTTGGAAGTGGCAGATAATTCCGGTGCCAAAAAAGTTATGTGTATTAAAGTTCTAGGTGGCTCCCATCATATGGTAGCAAAGCTAGGCGATGTTATAGTTGTATCTATTAAGGAAGCTATACCTGGTGGTAAAGTAAAAAAAGGTGACGTTTATAAAGGCGTTATTGTCCGCACAAAAACAGGGGTTGTAAGAGCTGACGGTAGTACAATAAAGTTTGACAAAAACGCATTAGTGCTTTTAAACAAACAAGATGAGCCTATAGGTACTAGGGTTTTTGGTCCTGTGACAAGAGAACTTAGAGCAAAAAAATATGTTAGAATTATGTCGCTCGCAGAGGAAGTGTTATAAATGATAAAATTAAAAGTAAAAAAGGGTAATGAAGTTATTATTATTACTGGAAAATACAAAGGGAAAAAAGGAAAAATATTAAAGGTTTTTCCTGAGCAAAATAAAATAGTTGTTTCAGGAATAAATTTAGTTAAAAAACATACTAAACCTACCCAAGTAAGCGAAGGCGGCATAATAACTAAAGAATTACCTATAGATATTTCAAATGTTGCACATGTTGATCCTAAAACTGGTAATCCTACTAAGGTAGCTTTTAAATTTTTAGAAGATGGTTCTAAAGTTAGAATAGCAAAAAAATCCGGAGAAATTATTGGTAAGGAAGGCAAATAATGTTAAGATTTAAAGAACTATATCAAAAGGAAATTATTAGCAATTTGCAAAAGGAATTTTCTTATAAAAATAAACATGAAATTCCAGCTATTGAAAAAATTGTTATAAATATGGGTGTAGGGGAAGCAATAGCTGATTCAAAAGTGATTGATAAAGCAGTAAATGATTTAACTTTAATCTCTGGTCAAAAACCTTTTGTAACTTCAGCAAGAAAATCTATTGCAACATTTAAGTTACGTGATGGTATGAAAATAGGTTGCAAAGTTACTTTACGTAAAGATAGAATGTATGATTTCTTAGAAAGGTTAGTAATTGTTGCATTACCTCGTGTTAAAGAGTTTCGTGGTTTTTCTTACAAAAGTTTTGATGGTAAAGGTAATTTTACTTTTGGACTAAAAGAACAGATAGTTTTTCCTGAGATTAATTACGATAAAATTGACACTATAAGAGGAATGGATATTACAATCGTTACATCTGCTAAAACAGATAAAGAAGGTAAATCCTTGTTATCAGGATTCAATTTACCTTTTTATAATTAAGTTTAAGGTATATAATGGCAAAAGTAAGTTCTATAAAGAAGAATGAAAAAAGAAAAAAATTATCACAAAGCTTACATAATAAGCGTGAGAAATTAAAAAATAAAATTTACGATAAGAATATTTCATTAGAAGAGCGTTTTTCTTTGGTAATGTCATTAGCACAATTATCTAGAAATTCATCAGTCACTAGAATTAGAAATAGATGTGAGCTTACAGGTAGACCAAGAGGGGTTATAAGAAAATTTGGCATATCAAGAAATAAACTCAGAGAATTAAGTGGCAGAGGTTTAGTTCCAGGGATAATTAAGTCAAGTTGGTAAAAATAATAGGTGAATAAATATGTCAATGACAGATAATGTAGCAGATATGTTAACTAGAATTAGAAATGCTTATAAAAGCAAACTAATAAATGTTTCTTTTCCTAGTTCTAAAATTAAAACTTCAATTTTAGAAGTGCTACAAAAAGAAGGTTATATAAAAAATTATACAAGTACTCCAAAAGATAACATTAGCTATACTGAGGTAACCTTAAAATATTCTGCTAATGGTGATGCTTCTATATGCGAGATTCATAGAGTGTCAAAGCCAGGAAAAAGGGTGTATTCTGCAATTAAGGACTTAAAAGGATACTATAATAATATGGGAATATATATTCTATCTACTCCTTATGGTGTTATGTCTGATAGAGAAGCTCATATTAAAAATGTTGGCGGTGAAGTAATTTGTAAAGTATTTTAAGGTAAAAAAATGTCACGCGTTGGAAAGTTACCGATTATTATACCTGAAGGTGTAAAAGTCGGGTTAAATGATTTAGAAGTAAAAATATCAGGACCTAAAGGTGAGTTATCAAAAAGCTTTAAAGGTAGCATAGGAATTTCATTAGCAGAAAATAAGCTTTTAGTAAAGCCATTATCTTCAAGTAAAAGTGCACGTGCTATGTGGGGTACAGCTAGAAGCATAATATCAAATATGGTTACCGGAGTTAAAGAAGGCTTTAAGTTAAAGCTTGAAATTAATGGCGTAGGGTATAGGGCAATGATGAAAGGTAAGTATTTAAATCTAATGCTTGCTAAAAGTCATAATACAAAAATTGAAATACCTTCACATATTAAAGTTGAAGTACCTAAGCAGAATATAATTATTCTTGAGGGTACAGATAAAGAAAAATTAGGGCAATTTGCTTCAATTATTATAAAACAAAGACCACCTGAACCTTATAAAGGAAAAGGAATTAAATTTGAAGATCAATTTATACCACGCAAAGAAGGTAAGAAAAATTAATTTAAGAGTTAAATATGCGTAGTGCTAAGCTAAAATTTGAAAAGAGAAGAAGTAGAATAAGACATAAAATAGCTAAAACAGCTAATAGAGCTAGATTGTCAATATTTAAATCAGGTAGACATATTTATGCACAGATTATTGATGATACTAAATCAGTAACAATTGCTTCTGCTTCAACTTTAGACGAAAAGATTAAAAAAATAAAAAAATCTCATTGTAATGTTGAAAATGCTACAAAAATAGGTGAATTAATAGCTGAGAAAGCTGTATCTTGTGGTGTAGAAGAGGTAGTATTTGATAGAAGTGGATATAAGTATCATGGTGTTGTAAAAGCTCTTGCTGATGCTGCTAGAAAAAAAATAAGATTTTAGTTTAAGGTTTAAAATATGTCTAAAGTTAGAAAAAACGAAGAAGCTTTAAGTGAAGTTTTAGTTGATGTAAATAGAGTTACAAAAGTAGTAAAAGGTGGTAGAAGATTTGCTTTTTCTGCTTATGTAGTAGTCGGTGATAAAGCTGGAAGAGTTGGAGCAGGTCACGGTAAAGCAAAAGAAGTAAATGAAGCAAGAGAAAAAGCAAAACAAGCTGCTAAAAAGAAAATGATGAAAGTATCTTTATATCAAAATAGAACAATTCATCACGATGTTATAGGCAGAAGTGGAGCAGCTAAGGTGGTCTTAAGAAGAGCTAAAGCAGGTACAGGCGTTATAGCAGGGGGGTCTATGAGAGCAATTTTTGATTCTTTAGGTGTTCATGATATTGTTGCTAAGTCGATAGGCTCAACAAATGTTTATACAATGATAGCTGCAACGTTTGATGCATTAAAAAAACTTTCGTCCCCAAAATCTATTGCTGCAAGAAGAGATAAAAAAATGAATGAAATTTTTATAAAATCTTCTGATATCCAAGTTAATGAATAATATTTTAAGGTAAGATGTATACGCTATGAATAATAAAAATTTAATTAATGATGTAAAAGTTACTCAAGTTAAAAGCAGTATAGGTCGTAAATATGATCAAAAATTAACATTAATTGGGCTTGGTTTAAATAAAATTAATAAATCTGTTGTTCTTAAAAATACTGATTCAGTTCAAGGTATGCTCAAAAAAGTAGGGCATTTATTAAAAATAGAAAATGTGTAATTAGAGTTTTTCAATGAAATTAAATGAATTATATAATAATATAGGTGCTAAAAAAAATAAGAAAAGAGTAGCACGTGGTATTGGTAGTGGAAAAGGAAAAACTGCTGGAAGAGGTGTTAAAGGTCAAAAATCTAGAGCAGGTGTTGCAATAAAAGGCTTTGAAGGTGGTCAAACTCCAATGATTAAGAGGCTGCCTAAGAGGGGCTTTAATTGTATCTCATCTAAAAAATATAATATTATTAATATTTATAATATTGAAGCAGCAATAGCAGAAGAGCGTTTAAATGCTAATGATGTTATTAATAAGGAAAAATTAATAGAAATTGGTTTAATTAATAAAAGTAATAAAAAGTTAGTAAAATTGTTATCTATTTGCAGTGATGATTTCAATTATCCTTTATCGTTTAAATTAGATTCTTATTCTTCTAAAGCTAAAGAAATAGTTGAAAAAGCAGGCGGAAAATTATTATAATTTATGAACCAAAATTTCTCTAAAAAATCTAGCAATGATTTAATTAATCGTATTATTTTTACTATTTTTGTTCTTATAATATGCAGATTTGGTTCGTTTATACCTATTGCAGGTATAGATGCTATTGCTTTAGGTAGTATTGCTGAAAAAAATCAGTCAGGGATACTTGGTATGTTTAATATGCTGTCAGGTGGTTCACTAGGCAGAATGTCCATTTTTGCTTTAGCGATTATGCCATATATAACAGCATCAATAATTATCCAGCTAATGTCTGTAGCATATAAGCCTTTAGAAAATTTGAAAAAAGAAGGAGAAGCGGGTAAAAGGAAAATAAATCAATTATCTAGATATTTAACAGTCTTGCTTGCTTCACTTCAAGCTTATGGTGTTGCAGTAAGTTTAGAGTCAATTGTAACAAATACTGGACCTGTAGTAATTATACCAGGGCTTTTCTTTAAAATTACAACAGTAATTACTTTAGTGGTAGGTACGATGCTACTAATGTGGTTAGGTGAACAAATTACACAACGTGGTATAGGTAATGGTACATCTTTAATTATATTTATAGGTATAATTTCCGGTGTGCCTAGTGCTATTATTAGTATGTTTGAACTATCAAGAAAAGGTGCATTATCACCTTTAGTTGCAATTGCTGTTTGTGCAGGAGTAGTTGTATTAATATCTGTAATAATTTTCTTTGAGAAAGCACAAAGAAAATTATTGGTTCAGTATCCTAAAAGGCAAGTAGGAAATAAAATTTATGGTGGTGATTCAACATATATGCCACTTAAGTTAAATACTTCTGGGGTAATTCCTCCGATATTCGCTAGTTCAATTTTATTATTCCCGGCTACACTGGCTAATTTTTCAAGTAGTAATTCTGAAATAATGAATATGCTTACTTATTATTTGGGTCACGGGAAGCCTATATATATATTATTGTATGTAGCATTGATAATGTTTTTTAGCTTTTTTTATACCGCAATAGTATTTAATTCTGAAGAAACTGCTAATAATTTAAGAAAATACGGTGCTTATATTCCTGGTAAAAGACCAGGAAAAAATACATCTGAATATTTTGATTATATACTTACTAGGCTTACGGTTGTAGGTGGTATATATCTAAGTATAATATGTATAATACCTGAGTTATTAATGAATAAATATGTTATTTCTCTTTCTTTAGGTGGTACAAGTTTTTTAATTGTAGTAAATGTAGTACTTGATACGTTGACTCAAATTCAAACTTACTTATTTAGTAGTAAATATGAAAGTTTAATGAAAAAAGTAAAATTAAAAATGAGTTAGAAGTGATAATAATTTTTTTAGGTCCTCCCGGTGCTGGAAAAGGAACTCAAGGAAAAAAAATAGCTGAAAAAATTCATTTACCACATATAGCAATTGGCGATATATTTAGATCAATTATTAAAACATCAAGTAAGGATGCTGAAGTAATTAATAGTTATGTTGAGCAAGGAAAGCTTATCCCTGATGAAATAGTTAATCATATAATTAAAAATTTTTTATCATCTTCTGATTATAAAAAAGGTTATATATTAGATGGATATCCTCGTAATTTAGAACAAGCTAAGTTTTTTGAATCATTTGTTACAGAAAAAATAAAAGTAATATATTTAAATGTTTCAGATGAATTACTAATTAAAAGAATTTTAGGCAGATATAGTTGTAAAAATTGCGGAAAAATATATAATGATTATTTTTTAAAGCCTAAGATTGATAAAATATGTGATGTTTGTAAATCAAGCGTATTCGAATATAGAAAAGATGATAATGAAGAAGTAATAAAAGAAAGAATTAATATATTTAAGACTGAAACTTATCCATTAATACAGCATTATAAAAACAATGATGATTTTTATATGATTGATGGAAATAAAAATGAAGAGCAAATAGAAGATCATATAGAGAAAGTACTAAAAATAAATTGACTTTAGTAAAGATTTTTATATTATTTTCTAGTTACCAGTAAAATTTTGGAGAATATTTGTGGCAAGAATTGCGAGTGTTAACATTCCCGATAATAAACGTTTAGTAGTAAGCTTGACTTATATTTATGGTCTTGGGACTACTATGGCAAAAACAATTTGTAAAAAAGCAAAAATATTAGAAGATAAGAAAGTTAAAGATCTTACTGATCAAGAACTAATAAGCTTACGTAATATTATCGAAAATGAATATAAAGTTGAAGGTGATTTAAGAAGAGAAGTAACGCTTAATATTAAAAAGAAAAAAGATATTAGAAGTTATCAAGGGCTTAGACATATACGTAAGCTACCTGTAAGAGGTCAGAATACTCATTCTAATGCTAGAACTAGAAAAGGTAAAGCTGTTGCAATAGCCGGAAAGAAAAAAGCTGTAAAATAATAGTTAAAGTAGAGTATAAACATAATGAATCAGACGGTTAAAGCTAAAAAAAAGAAAAAAACTATCACACTAGGTGTGGTACATATTAGAGCATCGTTTAATAATACTATTGTAACATTTACTGATGTTCAGGGTAATGCAATATCTTCTGCATCAGCCGGAGCTAATGGGTTTAAGGGAGCAAAAAAAGCTACACCTTATGCAGCTCAGATAACAATTGATAAAGCAGCTGAAAAAGCAAAAGAATACGGTCTAAAAACTATTTCTATTAGAATTGGAGGACCTGGTGCTCAGCGTGAATCTGCAATGAGAGCTTTATTTGGGCAAAATTTTGTAGTTACATCAATTTTAGATGTATCATCAATTGCTCATAATGGAGTAAAAGCACCAAAAAGAAGAAGAGTATAAGAAGCATAGGTATTAAATGTTATCGTTAAGTAAAAACTGGAACGCTTTAATAAAAACAGATAAAGTATCTTATGAGAGCTTCCCTGAGACTAATAATAAATCTAAGATTATAGTTGAGCCTTTAGAAAGGGGATTTGGTTTGACTCTAGGTAATGCTATGAGAAGAGTTTTACTTTCTTCTCTACAAGGAGCAGCGGTTACCTCTATAAAAATTCCTGGAATAGAGCATGAATTTTCTTCTATACCAGGTGTAAAAGAGGATATATCAGAGATAATTTTGAATGTTAAAGGCATAGAAATCAAAATGCACGTTGCAGAAAAACGTGTTATAAGATTAAAAGCAACAGGACCTGGTGCTATAACGGCTGGTATGATTGAAGCCGGACATGACGTAGAAATATTAAATCCTGATCATGTAATTTGCAATTTAGCTAAGAATAAACAATTTGAAATGGAATTAACTTGCAAAGTTGGTAAGGGGTACACACTTAGTACAAACAATAATGAGGATAATAACTTACCGATTGGTGAAATAGCTATAGATGCTTTATTTAATCCTGTAAAAAGTGTTACTTATAAAGTAGAAAATACAAGGATAGGTCAGGTCACTGACTATGATAAGTTAATTATGTTTGTTGAAACTAATGGTGATATATTACCTGAAATGGCGGTAGGCTTAGCTGCTCGTATTTTGCAAGAACAGCTTCAATTATTTATTTCTTTTGAAGAACAAGAAGAAGATAAACAAGTTAAAACAGATGCATTACCATTTTCTCCTTATCTACTTAAACGAGTTGGTGAATTGGAATTATCAGTTAGATCAGCAAATTGTTTAAAAAATGATAATATAATTTATATAGGTGATTTGGTAAAAAGAACTGAAGCTGATATGCTAAGAACTCCAAATTTTGGTAGAAAGTCCCTAAATGAGATTAAGGAAATACTTGCAAAATTTGGTTTGAGATTTGGTATGGAGGTACCAGATTGGCCGCCAGAAAATATACATGAATTATCTAAACGTTACGAAGATTCTTATAATTAAGGACAATAGAGATGCGACATAAAATTAAAGGTAGAAAATTAAATGTAACAAGTAGCCATAGAAAAGCAATGCTTGCTAATATGGCAGTATCACTTGTTACTCATGAGCAAATAAAAACTACTTTGCCAAAAGCTAAAGAATTAAGACCTTATATCGAAGTTCTAGTTACTAAGGCTAAGGATAATAACTTAGCAGCAAGAAGAAATATTCTATCAAAAATAAAAGATAAAAAAGCAATCGAGAAGCTTATAGATGTTTTAGGTGTTAGATACAAAGATAGACCAGGTGGATATACTAGAATAGTAAAAGCCGGATTTCGCTATGGTGATTTAGCTCCAATCGCATATATTGAATTTGTAGATAGAGATATTAATGCTAAAGGAAATATACCTCAAGATAATAGCAAAGAAGATATTAAAAGTAATAAAGGGACTAAATAATGGCTAATCATTCTTCAGCAAAGAAAGCTGCAAGACAAACAGTAAAAAAAACCTTAGTTAATAAAAGAAGAGCTAGTGCAATAAAAACTTTTGTGAAAAAGGTTTTACATGAAATTAATCAAGGTAATAAAGAAGAAGCTAACTCAGCTTTAGTAATTGCACAATCTAAGATAATGCAAGGTGTGAAAAAAAATATAATTAAGTTAAATACTGCATCAAGAAAAATCAGTAAATTATCAAAAAAAATAAAAACTATGAACTAAATTTAAATCATAAAAATAATTATATTATTTTTTAATTTTAGTTTTTATTTAATAAATTTATTCTTCATTGTATTTTATCTAATTAACTTTAAGTTAATAATATAGGGCGATTAGCTCAGTTGGTAGAGCATCTCGTTTACACCGAGAGGGTCGGCAGTTCGAGTCTGTCATCGCCCACCATATTATAATCAGCTTTCTAACACATCCTTACCTTATATATATTTTTTATATGCTGGCTTTATGCTGGTTTTCCCTCAATAAAATGGAGGAACTATGAATAAAATAGTTGTTCCTTTTTCTTTATCAGAGTCTTCCAACGATACAATTTTTTACGATATAGTAGGGAATTTTATACCGCCTGAATGGAAAAGTTTTAAGTAAAACCGCAAGGCAAATTTTATCACTTGTGGTTTCACGAATGCCTACATAGAAGATAAAGCTGAAGAAATAAATAGTAATGGTATAAGTTTATCAAATTAATTACAGGAAACTTATTATTTCTTTGAAAAGATATTATATCTTTCTTAGCGTCGTGTGAGACAGTGTTTAGTAGAGCTTGAGAAAAGTGGCTATTAAAGTTGCTTTAATTAATATGACTGAACAATCTACTAAGTATCGTAATATTTTAAGTATTAAGCTTGTAAAAAATTTTGTACCCTACCCGAAAAAATTTCAATAATACCGGACAGTTATAAAAAAAATGTTATATTTTATTCAGGTGTAGGTGACCTTATATATCATTCTTAGCAACGGCGGGAATCTAGAAAATAAACATAAAAGCAGCAAGTTTTTAAAATTAAAAGCTTAGGTATCTCGCTTTATGCTGAGGATTCCCGCTTCTGCGGGAAGAATTTGTTGCGTGGATCGGTTTTTCCGTCTGAGCTAAGGAAATTACGAAGTAATTGTACGTACGCAATCCAGCTAAAAAATGCTAATTTATAGCATTTTTTATTGTTTTTCTTGGATTGCCGCACTCGCTTCGCTCATTCGCAATGACGATTTGGTATCCATGCAATAAAGCCTCCGCGGGAATAACATTAGAGTCATGCAACAACGCCGGCTTGTCCGTGGGATCTTGTGTCACAGACTGTATCCTAAGATCCCGCAATCGAGTTGCGGGATGACATAGAATAAAAACTGTCCGGTACTATTAAAAAATTTCACCTACACAATATAATAGATAATAATAAATCTAGATATGAAGAAGCTGATTTTGAAAATGATATTTTTAATAAAGAAAATTTAAGTAACGAAAATATCAACGATTTGGGTAACACGCTAATTTCTAAAAGTAAAAATGAAAGTTTAGAGCCAAAGGTAATAAATCATGCTAATTCTTCAGGTGTTATGAAGAAACAGAAGAATTTTACCCATTGATCGAGGAAGATGTCAAATGGCTAAAATCAAGGTCAGGTTGTGATTTTAACTTAAGATTTATGAATAAATTATTATTAAAACTTACTTATAACAAGCCTAATAATCGTTTAGCACAAAAGAAAAATTGTTAAATTATATGGCTAAAGCTTTAATAAATGAAAAACGTGACACTGTTACGGCTAATAGTGAAGATTTTAGCTTTGAATATGACCATAAAACAGAAAAAATAGAAATATATTTTAACAACGATAAATTAATTGTAAAACAAGAGCAAGAAGTAAGTGTTGAAAGTTACATTGAAACGGCACTAATTGGATTTGACGATATATGGCATAAAGTTAGGGAGTATTTAATATATTTTTGTGATAAAATGGTTGATATAGCTTGGTTTAGTAGGCTAGAATTAGTGACAAAGGACTAGATAAATAATAAAATTTTTCTTAAACCAAAAATGGCGTTTATAGGTAGTAGAATTACCGCCGACTATTTTTTCACTTAAGGAAAGTTTAACTATAGCTATAAATTGATTAAAGTTTGAAGTTTAATATAAATACAATTATTAGTTGCATCGCTAGTTTTTAATAAAAATTCTTTTTGTTAATTATTATTTTGTTAGTCATATTAAGGTATATAAGCTAGTTTATTTTTGCCACACAAAGTTTAAAAAATATTTATTATTGCAATTTCTCACTTTTAATTTTAAGTAGAAACTGTTATAAAAAATTCTTTAATAAATTTAAATGTAACTTTTATGGAAGATTTAAGCCGTTGGAAAGAAAAGTTTGAAAGCTGTGTTTATGCTAAAAAACTACTTGATAAACTCGAATATTTAAATACCAGAGTGAATAACCCTATAGATATCCTCGAAGTCAAAAAGGGTATTTATTATGCCCGAAAGTATCATGGCTTACAAATGCGTAAGTCAGGTGATCCTTATTATTCTCACCCAATCGAAGTGGCAATTATGCTTGCAGAGTTTACAGCAATGGAAGTACCTAAGCTTTACAATGCTGTAATGATACAAGCAGCACTACTTCATGATACTATTGAAGATACAGAACTTACGAAAGAAATGATTGCTGAAATCTTTGGGGAAGAAGTTGCACGACACGTTGAGGGCTTAACCAGAGTTAAACTTGATGGTAAAATTACAGCCGCAGAAAGCTTAAACTTATTAGTTAAACAAAAAAGATACGATACAGCATTAATAAAACTTTTTGATCGTATCCATAATCTACAAACTCTTGGAGCAAAATCACCTGAAAAAATTAAAAAAATTATAACAGAAAGTTTAAATGTATTTATAACAATTAGTATGCACTTAGAAATACCTACACTAGTACAGAAATTAATCCAACTATGCTATACACATTTATCAATACAAAACCAACAAAAAGAATTATTTATAGAGGATAATTCCCAGCTTCTTTTTCTACCTTTTCAAAATGAGATAAACCAATTGCAAAACCAGTTGCTACTAAAGCAAAAACAATAAATAGTCCCCAATAATTTAAAAACATAGTTAAATAAACAAGACCAAAGGACACTACTACATACATTATAGCTCTTGATAAAGCATATGTAAGAGTAGCTGAAGTAAAGCGTTTAAAAACTGGAAAATGTTTATAAAAAATTGGAGCCGCAGGCATACTATCTGAGACAAATAAAATAACTATGCTCTGTAGGATAAACAATTCGGTAGGGCTTGTCATATGACTTAAAAAATAAGGAATAGCTACTGTAAAGATTATGAATGCCCAAAATTTTACTTTTAAGATTTTTAATGGGTAAACCCAATAGCTTAAAAATGTTAATATTATAAAGCCACATAAATTTACTAATGAAATAAAGAAATTATGATTAATAACCTGTGCTGGGGTATAATTAAAAACACGCTCTAATACTTCACCACAATAAACATATATAAAGTAAAACATTACTGGTCAACAACATTCTATTAAAAAATATGCTAGAAAATTTTTGTTTAAAAGTTTAGCACTTATTATAGGATTATTTTTTATAATAGATAAATCTTGATTTGCAATTTCTAAGGTTTTTTTTAATTGACGTTTAGCGTCTGCAAATTCTGGAGTTTCTCGAAGACTCTTTCTAGCTGTTGTACCTACAAGTGCTATTGCCGCTCCTATCCAAAAAACGGCACGCCAACTAAAACCTTGAGAAGTTACTAATGATGCAACCCCAAGTGCCGTAGTTCCTCCTAATGTTGCAAATACTGATACTACTGCAACAGCTACGTATCTAATTGGCGGAGAAGATGAAATATATGATATCTCTTACTAATTCCTAAAAATAATCAAATCTAACTTTAGCTGTATAGTGGATGTTATTTGGGCAGGCTTTGTTGCGTGGATCAAAAAACGCCTTGGGTCATGCCGTGGCTTGGAAACTAGATCCAGAAAATAATAAAAAATACTAATTTTATTAGTATTTTTAACTGGATCCCGCTACAAGCTCGCGGGATGACAACTAGAAAATTGATCTACGCAGGCAAGCCTTACGGGCTTTGTTGTATGGCTCAATTTTCCCGTCATTGCGAGGAAAAACTGTAAGTTTTGACTAAGCAATCCAGTTTAAAAATGCTATAAATTAGCATTTTTTATTATTTTTTCTAGATTGCTGCACTCACTTCGTTCATTCGCAATGACGTTTCCCGAGTCATGCAACAAAGCTGAACAAACAACTAGATAACATGGAATCTACATAATCCCAGCTAGGTTAGGTATTTTATAAAAGTTCAACCAAAAATTGAAAAAGCATAATTATGCCAAGTCCATCAAAACAATCTCAACAACCACTAAAAGTTTTAAAAAAATATTTTAAAGATTACAAAGATTTAAAAATAAATACCATGCTAAGTCAAGCTATGGAAATACTTAAAGATAATATATATAGACTAGCTACTAGCCCAAATCCAGAAATTAATAATAATATATCTCCGGAACATTTAGAACATATAAAAGCTTTAAATCAATTAGCAATAATTGCTACCACTAGACCCTATAGTGCTGTACTCGAATATACTGATAAAGGTAATTCAAAAATATTAATTTCTCCATCTGATAAAATTGATGAAAAGAATTTCAAAGAATCTTATAAATTATTTTCGAATTATCATGAAGATCCTAATCCGACTAGTAAATATAATTTATATGAACATTTATATAAGACAAAGCATCCATATATAAATAAATTACTAAATGATTATAAAAGATTTTTCATTGCCAGTAATGAGGATGATGTAAAAATCAAAGAGGTTCAAGAACTAATAGATAAATTTGTGTTATCTCAAACCTTAGATGATACAGATATATTAGATAGATTCAAAAAATTTGTAATATGGTGTGATAACGATAGAAATATATTTACTCCTACTGAATATACAAAAAAATTAGTACAAAAATATGATGTTAATAAGGACATTAAAATATTACCAAGTACTAAGAACCTTCCGCATGTTGAAATGTATGGGATATCTTAGATAACAAAAACTATAAAAAATAAATCATCAGAAATATTAAAAATAAATATAGGTTTAGCACCTAATAATATGTATACACCTTCTACTTGTGCGGGGTGTACTGCAGAAATTGAAGCAATATATCATGATAAAGTGCAAGCTTTTGTTTATGCTACCAGCCCATATAATTTACCTGTAGAAAAGAAGTATAAATTATCCGATAACGTATTAAATAGTAAAAATCCTAAAGTATGGAAATCTATATTAGAGTCTAAATATCTAAATGAATTACAAGAACGGGTAGATTATTTTATAAAAGAATTAGCTCCATTACCGGAAGCTGAGGACTTATTAAATAAATTAAGTGATTTTAAAAAAGATATAGGCGAAGCAATTGAAGGGGCTATTGATGCCTATAATGAATTACACCCAAAAGATATAGACTCACTTACTGATTCTCTTGAAAAAATAACAACTAAGACAGTTGCAGCTTGTGGTAGCAAACAAAAACGTTCTGTTGACCCTTGTAAAAACGTTAAACCTCTATATCAACCCTTACCTGATAATGAACATATTATTAATCAGTATTTAGATTATGCTTTTATAGTAGCAACCAAGCAAGGTCGTAACTTAAAATATATGACAAATCTTAGTAAGCTGCTAGATGAAACAAAAGAAAACTATAGTAAGGTTGAGCAAAGAAAACTTGATTTATTATTAAGAAAAGCCTCTAATTTTAGAAAGAAATATATAGATGACAATAGTTTAAAAGCAATAAGTAAAAAGGATTTCCCTAAACAATTACCTGCATTATACAGTAATGGAGAGCATACTATATTATTGTTTAAAGAAAATAATCAATATAAATTATATAGCAAATCCATAAATTATAATGAAATATTTACGCTTAAGGCTGATCTAACATATCCGGAATTAAGTAGTTTTATTGAACAATTCTTTTCAGTTAATAGTATTAATCCTCACTATAATTGTTATGTATTAACAAAGCCTTTACCCGAAAATGCAATTAATCAATTAAAGCTAAAGCCCCATCAAATTAGCACAGATTATCAAGAGTTATTGAAAGGTAAAGTGCCAGGTATAAAAAACTTTTCAGAAAAAGAAATTTTAGATTTATCAGGCTATAATTTCCAAAATAAAGATATAAAAAAATTAACAAAGATAAATCTTAATAAAGTTAAAACACTTATCCTTGATAATAACAACATAGGAATAAATGGTCTTGAAGCAATATTATATTCAGGGAATTTTCCGAATTTAAAAGAATTAAGTATTCGTAATAATAAATTGGATATTAAAGATGCCTCATCATTAATCAATTTAAATAAATTACCTATCTTAGATATAAGCCAAAATAAATTTAGCTTACAAGCAATTGAACAATTTTCTTTATTAGAAAATTCCAAAATACAAATAGTAACAGGGAAAGACTATGATCAATTAAAATATCAAATAGGGCAGTATGGTGGGTATGATAAATATTTAGAAAGCGTACATATTCAAGAAATTATGCCTAATATGCATAGTAAGCAGTATGGAAAGGCTTTAGGAAATAAATTATTAAATGCAGCAGGTCATATACAATTAATAAACTCTCTGCATAGTATTAGCCAAACATGCGTCCAAGATGATGCAACTAAAGAATGTATGTTGGGTTTGGCGGGATTTAGCTACTCATTCTTATCGCAACCTATAGAAAATATAGCAATTAAATATACTGTTAAATCCCTAAACAATGCTGGTAATATTGCAAGTAAATTCAGCCGTTTCAAATCTATAAAACCGGAATTTATAATTAAAGTAGGAGCAGGAAAATATGCTGTAAAATTTGCAAAAGGTGCTGCTGGTGCTATAGCAGGAGTATTTGATATTGTAGATATAACCCTAGCATCAGTAAAATTAAACGAGTGTCTATCAACAATAGATAATAAATGTAGTGATAAAGAAATAAGAGACTCTATAGCTTCCATAACTTTTTCATCTATATCTTTTATAAGTGGTATAGTTTTTATTGCTAATCCTATCGCAGGTATTGTAGTCGGTACTGTATTAATGATTGGGCAGGGTATATATAACGGTGTTAGTAATATTATAGAATATGAAGAAAAGTACGACACAACTCATAATGAAAATTGGAGTATTTTTTGGCGTAGTTTTTTATCATATCCAATGCATAAGGATATAACAGAATTAGCTGCTCGTAAAGAATATATAGATAAATTGACAGAGCAAGCATTCGCAAATTTCCGAGCTTTATCCAATAATACTGATATCGTAGCTTATGGATTTGGGTTAGGTGAAATATTTTTAGAGACAGTTAAAGTTAAAAAAACTGTTACACCAGGACCGCTTGTTAAACCAAATCTTATAAGCAAAAATTATAGAGAGGTAGAAGTTGAAGAAACAAATACTAAGCTTTGTTCTTCTTCCTCCGTAATTGATATGAGTAAACCTCATAATAAAAAATATAGCTTATCGAGATTCTTACCTAAAAAGCTTCCACAAACTGATATTATTTGTTTACCAAAGAAAACAAACAATAATTATGAATATTCAGAAGAAAGTAATAATTCAGAAGATAGTAAATATTATTGTGAAAATGCTGTAGTAATTCAGTCGCAAGCAAATAGTTTTTCTAAAAACCCAAGCATTATTTATGATTTAGGATATATAAACTCAGGCTATATTATCGGTAGTAATAAGTGGAATAATATTTTTTATATTCATGAAAGTAATAGTGCATTAAGAGGTGGTGAAAATATTACTAATCATTTTGTTTTTTTAGGAAAAAATTTTACAGGTAGAATTAAATTTGCATATAACTCAACTAATATTATAGATACCTCGAAATTGTCAAATGAAGATATTAAAATTTCTTGGAATTCTACAGTACCGATATCCGGCTTGATGAATATAAGGTTTGCTAATGAAAAATCTACAATATGGGCAGAACAAATAGATGAAAAGATAAAAATAAATATATATGGAAGTAGAAATAATACTGATACTGTTATTTGTAATACTGAAGACGTAGCTTCAAAATCCAAACTTCAAAGTCCTATATTAGTTAATACAGGCGGTGCTAATAATCCATTTTATCCTGATAAAATAAAGAATTGTAATGATGTTGTAGTTTATCCAAATACTAACGTTTCAGGAGAGGTGGGAAAATATCTTTTTTATATTAAAACTAACGGATTTGGTAATTATAATACAAAATCAGAAATTGATGTAAAAGGAAATGTAACAGTTACGTTTCCTGATATCGTATTATTATAAAGATTGTCAGAAAATCTATTATTCTAAGGAAGATGATATCTTATATTTTGATATCAGTCCTTGGAGCAGTAATAAGGTTTTTACTTTAAAACTTAAAAATTATCAAAATAATAATTATATATTATTCGATAAATATGGTACTCATGTTGTTCCTAAATTATCTGATAATGAAATAGTTAATCGTTTTGAGTTAAATGCACGTTATCCAAATCAAGATGATAAGCGTATAGTGCAAGAATTACAAAATCTATCACAATACCAAAAATATTTAAAGAAAATTACTAGCTCTAAGGAAGGGTATAAAATTCTAACAGTAATGGAAATACCGTTTTTCTCTCCTGATATAGAAGATTATAACAAAATATTACAGCTTGATAGTGATAATAAGAAGAATATAATTTTAGGTTCTGACGGGAAAGATATTATAAGTTTAAACAAGCAGGTAATTTACGTTCAGGGTAATGAGAAAGGCGATATATATATAGCAGAATTTTTATTATGGTATTCTAAATTTTATATTAATAACAAAGCAACCGACCAAGAATTAGATGTGCTGTATATACCTTATAGTATAAGTAGTATGGAAATAGCTAATATAAGCAATAGTTTAAAATTAAAAATAACAAATCAAGAGAAAAATAGTATTAAGATTGTTGATGTTTTAGACTATTTTAAAGGAGCAGAATATCAGCATTTAATGTTATTAGATGAAGAATATAACGGATTTATTCCATTTAATACTCCAAAAACAGGGTTAATATTAGCCCCTTTCTATAGAGCAAGTAATACTAAAAACGTATTTTTAGTATCATCCGATACAAAATTAGCAGTTATTGAAGACACTAATTATGAAATATATCGTAAAGATTATGATTTAATATTTTTAACTACTAATAAAATTATCGATTTACAAGCAAGTATAGTGTTAAAAGATTTTTACTCTGACCATAAATCATGGAAAAATTTTAAGCTCTATAAATATAACAAAGCTATAGATTATAAAAACCTAAATAGTTCTGATATATTTACAGTATATAATTTTGATTTTACTCATGATGAGGAAATATTTCATAATATAGAAGATATATATACTGATTCGCATCCAACTCCAGAAGAGAATAAAAAAATTGGAATAGTGAGATTCTGGAATATTAACCCAAAAGATATAACAGTTGAGAGACAAAGTGAAGATATGGTTTTAAAACATGTAAATGGTTACGAACTTATTATATCAAAAGTATATTCCGACACTTATGCCTCACATATTGATATATTTGAATTTTGGGGATTAGAAGGGTTATTAGAACCAATAATTATTTATCATAATAGCGATTATTCGTTCCAATTTCAATTATTACAAGCTGGAATGATGTATGAGGCATATATAAATATAAATAAGCTTGGTAATAAAGCAAATTGTTTAGATATAAATGAATTAAAATATTTAATAGCATTAGAAAATATTAAAGATGTTTCTACTGCTAAAGCTTTAGGTTTTGCTTCGTTATTAGAGCAAATGCAATATTTACAAAATTATAATCTCATTCCAAATGATCTAATAAAATTAAAAGATTGTATTAATGATAAATTATTAAGCCAATATAAATTTATCTTACATGAAAGCTTATCGCTTAAACCTATCTCTAAAGAAAAAGTAGCAGAATATAGAGAAGTTATAGAACAAATTCCATTCAGCTCTACATCTGTAATGGAATTCATAGATAACCTAATTCAAGAAGTAGATAATACTATACCTCAAACTGCACACCATATAAGACACAATAATTACCATAAAACAGAATTTAATATAGATGAAGCTAGTTATCATGCAGAATTTTTAACCTCAGCTGCTAGTAGAAGTACCTCGTTTATTAATAATATAATAGGATCGATAAGAGAAGGGATAAATAGTATTGCCAATATTTACGAGTCCGAGCAACAGCCTCAAAATAATATTTTTGTTGGTGAAAAATATGTATCACTTAATGAGAACAATATAGCCTCTTTATCTAATTCTTTTATTATGCCAGAAGATAATGGTTGGAAGCAATATAATTTTTATCAAGGATGTCCTGATGTAGATAGCCCTTTTAAGCAGCATATAGTAAGCAATATTGATGGGCAAAATGAAGTAAATATGGTTATTCGTAGTCATAGCTTTGGTAAGTGTGCTAATGTTTATCATAATACGCATATTAAAGAATTACCTATTTGGGCTAGAGTTTGTAAAAAACCCAAAAATTTAGCGGAAATATTATCTTTGCCTTATGATAGCAATAAGCATATTAATGTATTAAATCAAAATGCTAGTACTGTAATACAAATAGGTAATAGTTGCGAAATAATAAAAAATACGTTTGGCTTTTTAGGTAACGATAACCCAAGCCTAAAAGTTATTATACCTATTACTGGTACAGTAGTTTATGTAGCTTCACTACTTCCGTCGGTTAACTTATATAATTTACCTATTCATTTAATTCCATCTATTATTTCTTCTATTAAAGATTATATGGAAGATAAGAGTAGTATGAATAGAGCTATTACTGCCGGTAAAGTAGCTATAGTAGGTTTAGCTGCTGTTAACCCCTTAACCCAGCTTGCTTTTTCTGCTTATACTATAGGTAGTGCCATATATTCTAAACTGCCTAAGGATTCCGGTACAAAGCTTACAATTGCTAGTGGTGGAGCAGTAGCTATAATAACTAGCGATATATCTTCCATAGTTGATGTAAGTAAGGAAATAGTAGATATAAATAAAGGGCTTAATAATTTACAATTTATTTCCACAACTTTAAATACTTGTAAAATGGTATTTCCATATCTTAAATCTTTGTATAATAAAATTACCAAAACTGATAATGTATCAGAAGATTTATGGGCTGATGGGCTTTGTAATTTAATCAAAAATATACAAAAGTTTCCGCTATCTTCACAAGATCAAAATTCTTTAAATGAAATATCAAAAAATCTTCCTACTGAATTGCCGGAAATAAAAACTACATGGACGGAATTATTAGAGATAAAGAGTAAATATGAAGAGCATCAATATGATAAACCAGAATTTTTAGGGGATTGTGGTATATATCAATAATATTTCTAATCGAATAGCGGATTATGTAATAATTCGCTATTCGCATTTAGGTTCTGTACACTTTTGTAATTGATTTTCTATTTTGAGGTATTTTTTAGCGAAAATTAATAAGATTTTTGATAGGATGTTATTCATATTTCAAAAAAATCTTAAATTTGCAGCAAAAAATAACCAAAATTAAATCTTTTTATAAAGGTGTACAGAGCCTAGTAAGGTTTACAATTTATTCAAGAAAATTATTTGTCTTGTGAACTAAGCTCTTTCATTTTTTTGCTTTCAGGTAATAAATAGTTTTCTGTTGAAATCACTTTCTTACCGGTTTTATTTTCCAAAGCAACTCTAGCGTTTTTAGCTATACCTCCACCTATCTTACTTGCAGCCTTATTTTCTTCCATCCCTGTTGCATTATTAGATTCGGCTATTTGACGGGTAGATAACTCAGCAAGAGCAGTAAAAATTAATTCTGCCTCATTCATGTGATCACGTAAATTTTGATTTTTTAAACTTTTTATATTCTTATGCTCTTTAACACTTATATCTGCCCACTCTTGATGAATAATATTAGTTAATATTGCAAATTCATTCTCTTTTGTTACCTCATGATTTTTCCAGTAATCAGTTAATTTGTTACGTGTTTCCTGACCCATCATACGTTGCTGAATCCACTTTTCACTACGACCATGTCGTTTCCAATTTTCCCTCGCTCTATCAACAGATTTTTCTGGATCAGAGATCTCTTGAATTCTTTCGTAACCTACTTTAGCAAGCCATCTTTTGAATGGTTCTGCTTTTGGCGAAGGAATAGATTGTATAATACGCAGTAATGATTCGGTATTTGCACAATCTGTTAGCCTCATTTTGCCATCAGGTGCTTTCAATTTCAACTCGTGACAAAATGTCACGACTTCGCTTTTTTCTTCAATTAGCCTCTGTTTAAGCTTACGCCAATATGCACCGGCATCAGCACTATCAGTTAATGCTCCCACTACATCAATTACAGAAAACCACCATTCGTTATTATGTAAAATTCTTCTAATATTTTTATCTTTAAAAGCTACTAACTTATTAAGTTCATCGTTATTATTCATTGCATTTCATATTAATTTTTTTGAATTATAAATATTCTAAATAAATTTTACAACTAATATTAAAAATAAAAATAGTAATAATAAAAAACAACTAATGGTTTTTAGTAAAATATAAGAAAAATAATAAAACTTAATTGTTAATTGACTTTTTTAAGGAGTTAAGTATAAATTGTAATTGAAATAGCTATAAGGCTATTTTGGGATTTAGCAATCTCTTGTAACGTGGTGGGTATCTACCATTAAATGATACTATCCTCGGCTTTATTACGGTCGGGGTGTCAATAGCTATGTCCAGGGTTTAAAGTGTATACTTTAAACCTAAAGGCTATTGTAAACTGTCGTTACGGTTTTGCTAACTCCCCGGCCACCAAAGGTTTATTCGTTGGTGGTTTATTAATCGGGAGTCCATCAAATGTCAAATCAAAATCAAAAAAACATTCGTAATATTACTTTAGAATTCATTGAAAAAGAAGTAAATATTCTAAAAGATGAAGTTGCGTATTTATTAGAAAATCCTACAGCAGAAAAAAATTTTGAAAAAATAGAACAACGTTTAGAGGAATTAGAGAGAATATTTTACAAAACTTTTTGATATTTTTTACTATAGTAAAAGAAGAGAGTAGCCATGAATAATAGCTTTAAGTTGCTTTAAAAATAGAATTTTGCTAATCTTGATAATAAAATTTGTTACTTAAGGTTATGATTACCACATATTTAAAAGAAAATAATGCTATAGTAAAAAAAGAAGAGTATATTGTTAATGAATCAACTTTATGGATTGATTTATTTAATATTACAAATGAAGAAAGAGAAGAGATAAAGAATTCATTAAATATAGATATATCAACATTAAAAGATATATCACAAATTGAAATTTCAGAAAGATTATATACGGAAAATGATGCGTTATATTTAACTATTACAGAACTTATTAATAAAGAGAAGAAATTTCCAGAAACACATTCTATAGTATTTATCTTACATAAATCTTATTTAATAACTGTTCGTTATGTAGAGTTAACCTCTTTCAATGATTGTATTAATAAATTTGCTAAACAGTTGAATTATAAATATACAGCAGAGCATATGTTTTTTATGTTACTTCGTAATATGGTAACAGGCTTATCAAATGTTGTGCAATCTGTTAGTATGGATATTGATGATTATGGGCGTTTAATACTTGATAATAATTTAAATGATTTACGAATAGATCATAAAAGAATACTAAAAAAAATAGGACAGAAAGGTGATTTACTTTCAAAAAGTCGTGAATGTTTGTTTTCCCTTACTATGGTTATTCAATATATCTTAAAATCTCCGCAAATAAGTCAAAATAAAGCGTCTAAAGATTTGTTAGATACTTTACTTCGTGATGTGGATTCAATAATTAACTTTTCACAATTTATATCTAGTGAGATTGCAAGAACTTTAGACGCAGCGTTAGGTATGATTGCTATTGAGCAGAATAATATGGTTAAGCTTTTCTCATTAGTGACTATATTTTTCTTGCCACCTACTTTAATAGCCAGTATTTACGGCATGAATTTCACTGTGATGCCTGAGCTTCAATCGCCTTACGGCTACCCTATAGCCTTGTTTTTAATGGTCATATCTATAGCCGTTACCTATAAATATTTTAAGAAGAAAAAGTGGTTATAAAAAATAATATTTGTGACCATTATAACGAGTATGTTGATTTGGTCATGACTATTATAATATGCTCGTTATAATAGTCAAACTAAACTCTCATATATTCGTTAAGTTAGTATGCCCATTTACTTGAGCGTTCATAACCAATCCAAAGCCCATCAACATTGATGCCATCATTGTACCGCCATAAGAAATAAATGGCAGTGGCACTCCTACTACAGGTACTAATCCCATGACCATAGCCATATTGATAAATACGTGACTAAATAGCGTGGCAGTTATACCTATGACCATTAATTTGCTAAAAACAGTGCGGCAATTGACGCCAATTAATAAGGAAAGAGTTATAAGTGAGAAATATAACACAAGTAAAAACATACCGCCTAAAAAGCCGAACTCTTCGGCAAAAGTGGCAAAAATAAAATCGGTTTGATGTTCAGGCAAGAAATCTAAATGACTTTGACTACCTTGATTTAATCCAAGCCCAAAAAAGCCCCCTGAGCCTATAGCGATTTTAGATTGTATAATATTATAGCTAGCTCCTAGCGGATCACGTTCCGGATCTAAAAAAACCATCACACGTTTTTTTTGGTAATCATACAACATATTCCAAGCGATAGGTAAGCTAACAAGGGCTGTAACTCCAAGTATTATAAAATATTTTATTCTAAAACCTACTGCAAAAAATATAATGCTAGAGACAATTAAAGTAATCATACCTGTACCAAGATCCGGTTCTCTAATTATTAAAAAAGCTGGAACTAATACTCCTATAATTGGTATAATTACTTTATGAAGTTTACTTAGATCATCCACTGTTAGTGAGTGAAAATATCGGGCTAACATCAATACTATGGCAATTTTTATCGGCTCGGAAGGTTGAAGCTTTACTATCCCAATATCTATCCATCTTTTTCCGCCCATTGCTGTTGAGCCAAAAAGCTCTACGGCAACTAATAAAGCGAGTACGCAAAAATAGAAAATATAAGATAATCTAAAGATAATCCGTAAATCAATTAAAGCAATGATTATAGCTATAGGCATGAATATACAAAAATTCACAATTTGTTTAAGTGCCCAAGGTTGCAGATTGCTATTTGCAGCAGAATAAAGAACAATAAACCCAATAGAACAAATTAGGCTAATGAGTAGGATTAAAGTAAGTGGTAATCTTTTTATTTGTTCAAAATAATTTTTATGCATCATTTCCTAGTATCAAAATATTATGTTCATACATAAAATAAGGTAAATTATAAAGTAATTATGTATATCATAAATAATAATTTTGTTATCAACTAGTCCAAGTTCAATTGATTCAGGGTATTTAGAATGTAAAGATCCTATAATTTTATCTTTAAAATTACAATTTTTTGTATTTAATTTATATAAGATAGAAAAACCTGCTTTATTTAAAATAAAAGGACTAGCATTATTAGATAATAATTCTTCTATAAAAAAGAAATTATTTTTACATATTGCATAATGTAAAGCAGTATTACCTTTATTATCTTGGATATTAACATCAATACCATATTCAAACAAAGTTTTTAAAATGCTATAATTGTTGCTTTTATAAAAAGAACCATTGATAGTGGTAAATTTAAGCTTATTTATTGTTTTAGCAAGATAATGTAGAACAGTAAAGCCAGTATTGTCTTGAATATTAACATTTACTTTTTCGATTTTAAGTATATAGCAAGTTATAAGAGGATTTAAATTTATTACTGCCCAATGTAATGCTGTTCTTCCAAATTCATCTTGCAAATTTGGGTTAATTATATTGGTTGTGTCATCTAATATTCTTATTATAGCTAAATTATTATTAGCTCTAGCAGATAGTAATAAATCTTTACTAAGTTTATCGTCAAACATGTTTAACCCTATATAGTGTCATGCCATGGTGGTGGTGTGGATCAGTTTTTCCGTCATTGCGAGGAAATTACGAAGTAATTGACGAAGCAATCCAGTTAAAAAATGCTAATTTATAGCATTTTTTATTATTTTTTCTGGATTGCCACGCTCATTTCATTCGCTCGCAATGATGACTCTCGATCTACGCGGGCAATGCCTCCGCGGGAATGACATAAATCCTACTAAACCCCTACATTAAACATCTTAAAAATAAATACTAACTCTTCAGCTGTTTCTTTAAGATAGTCGAAACGACCGGCAGAACCTTTATGCCCCGTATCCATATTTGTTTTTAACAATAAGGGGTTATTATCAGTTTTGTACTCACGTAATTTTGCTACCCATTTTGCCGGTTCCCAATACCCTACACGTGGGTCTGATATACCGCAAGTAACAAATAGAGCAGGGTAGCTTTGCGGTTTCACGTTATCATAAGGCGAATAGGATTTGATATAGTCAAAATATTCTTTTTCCTTTGGATTACCCCATTCATTATATTCTAAAAGAGTTAATGGCAGAGTCTCATCAAGCATGGTATTAAGGACATCGACAAATGGCACGTGTGCGACGGCTACTTTATAGAGTTCAGGTTTTTCATTAAGAACATAGCCGATTAACATACCGCCGGCACTACCACCCATTATTACTATATTATTCGCACTTGTATATTTTTCTTTAATTAAAGTTTCTGAGCAAACTATAAAATCTTCAAAAGTTCTTTTTTTATTTAAGAATTTAGCAGCCTTATACCAATCATGCCCAAGATCATCGCCACCTCTAATATAAGCAACTGCGTAAACAAAACCGCGATCGCTAAGTGTTACTGCCATATTTCTAAAGTTTACCGGCATTGCGATACCATAAGCTCCATAACCCATTAAATATAAAGGATTTGAGCCGTCTTTTTTGAATAGAGATTTTTTATAAAAGAGGGTGATGGGAATTTTAACGCCCTCATTATCTGCAAATATTCGTTCTACTTTATACTCATCAGGATTAAAGCCGGATGGTATTTGCTGCTCTTTCAATATCGTTAGCTTATCGCTATCAAAATCGTAATTGTAAGTGGTACTCGGTCTTGCAAGAGAAGAGTAGTTTAAGCGTATATCGTCTTCATCGAAATTAGTAGAATAGCCGTTTGTTTGGAAGCTTTCGTCGGGGAAAGCAACAATTTTCTCTAAAGAGTCGCTAAATCGTTTTATTTTGACAAGTGGTAAGCCATTATCACGATAATTTAAAATAAGATAATTTTCTGTTATATCAAAATCTTTCAAATATTTATCTTGCTCTTCCTTAATATAATCATTATGCCAATCATCATTTTGGAAGTTATCTACCGGAACTTTGACTATACGGAAGTTTTTAGCTTTATAATTAGTTTTGATATAAAAATAATCCCCATGATGAGCTACGTCATAAAATATATGACTCTCTAGAGGTCGTACTAATTTTGGCGTAAAACTCTCATCATGCATAGAAATAGCATAAATTTCATTTTCATTATGATCGCCTGAATTGATAAATAAATATTTGCGGCTACTAGATTTCTCACCGCTAACAAAGTGAGCGGAGTTCTTTACTTCAAATATAAGCTTGTCGTTTGTTGCGTCCTCGCCTAAACGATGAAACATTACTTTATCCCAGCGTTGATTTTCATTAATAGTAATATAGAAAAAGCCGTTTAATTTCTCATGCCAGATTATAGTAGGGGCTACTTCTTTGACTATATCAGCTAAATATTTTTGTTCTTTAAGATCATATATTTTGATGTCATATTTTTCGCTGCCGGTGAAATTAACACTATAAGCCATTAAATTTTGATCAGGTGACATTGCAACTTCACCAACATCAGTAAAGCCGGTATTTAAAAGATTAACATCTAATATTATTTCTTCACGGGCATCCATATTTTGATGTTTTCGGCAATATATTGGATAGTTTTTATTTGCTTCTACTCGATGGTAATAGTAATAATCATTTTTCTTAGTGTATGTGGATGTATCATCTAGCTTAATCCGTCCTTTTAATTCTTCAAAAATCTTTTCCTTATCATTTTGTAAATCGGCAAAAAAATGCTCAGTATATTCATTCTCAGCTTTTAAATGATCTAGAATTTTATTATCTTGTACATCTGACCATTTAGGATCACGTAGCCAATGGTAATAATCATTGTTATGGTTTTGTTTGTCAGCAATTGGTGGTTTCATATGTCAAATTTGTTTGTTATGGATTGGTTTTTTCGTCATTGCGAGAAGAAACTGTAAGTTTCGACGAAGCAATCTCGTTATTATTTCCTGAGATTGCCACGCTCCTTTGCAGTCGCTCGCAATGACGACTACAGTACTAAAATCAAGCTAATTAATATCAATACTATAATAAATATAGCAGTTTGACCATTATGCCAAGCAGATATTTTACTTAAAGTATCTTGCCAGAAAGCTTTAAAATTGAAATATTCATCTTCCTCTATTTCATCACTTTTTGCTTCTTTATATTTGGTGATACAGAAGTAAATAATTTTTTGTATATAGCGGTATAAATCAAGGTTAATATTTTTTGTTAAAATACGTGGTGATGAGCGGAGTAGCAAAGCTAAGAATAGTGCAATTAAGATAATTGATAAGCTATTACTTACACCAGAAATTTGAACAGGGTAAAATGTGCATATTACTAGAGTGATAAGGCAGGAAGAGAGGTATAGTAAATAAACTGGCGTCATTGCGAGGAAAAACTGTAAGTTTTGACGAAGCAATCTCAGGATAATAAAATGAGATTGCCACGCTCCTTGTAGTCGCTCGCAATGACGTGTTACCTCTTTATTACTCACTTGCAATAATGCTAATACCCCCTCAAAAACCAAGCCAAATAATATAGTGCAGGTTGCTATTTTAAAGAAAATCATAATGTAGTTTTCGTTTAAAGCATTTGCTAGTTCTAATTTTATATAAGAAGAATTAATAGGAAGTATAGAGCCATATATTAATATGGTAAGTACAAATCCAATTAATAAAATAGGATTATATTTAGTAGTTTTAAGGTCTCGATAATTTTTAATGTTGTTTGAATCTTCTATAATAGCAAAATATAAAGCAAATACCCCGTTATATAATATATGCATGAATATAAAAATCGGAATAAGATATAATATTCTAGGAGAGTTTATCCCTATGGCCGTTAAAATAAAACCAAGCTGTGAAACGGTGAGGTAACATATTAGCCTTCTGAGGTTTTTTTCTATTAAAGCAAATATTAAACCATAGATTATCATAGCTAGACCGAAAAACTTAAGTGTCTCAAGACCGCTAAATAATTTAAATATGGTGATTAATGCAATTTTAGTAGTGAAGCTAAGTAGGTAAATCATACCGCTACTTGAAGCTTTAGGATAACAATTAACTACCCACCCATTGAAGAAAATAATTGAGGCATTTATTAAGCAGCCTGCAAGTATTAATATTGCCGATAATTCAGAATTATATATTGCTGTTGTTAATGGAGTAAAAGCTACATTAGCTGTTTTATCAATTAACAAGCTCATGCCAACTAGAATTAATCCGCTGCTAAATAAATGGGTTAGGAAATATTGCCTAGTATGTTTTACACTACGACTTCCTATAAAAATAATTATGCAGGCAAAAATTGTCATAAATTCTAACGAAATTATCATAGAGATAAAATCGCCTGAAAATAAGCAAATGAGAGATGAAAGGCAATATAAACTACCAATTAAACTTTCAAGTTTTCTATTTTGAGAAATCGCATATAAATTTGCAATAGCGGTGATTAATAAAAATGCTACCGCTATTAATTGGTTTTGCGTGCTAAAGTCGAACACTAGCTCAAAATTAGCAAGAAAAAATGATAGTTTAGTGTTTTGAAACATTTTAATCTTTAAGTGCTGATGTCATTTTGTATGATTCCTATGTCATTCTTGTGTTAGGTTTGCGTACATAGATTAAAAAGCATCGTTGGTGTCATCCCGTGGCTTGTCCACGGGATCCAGTAAAAAATACAAATATAAAAGCTCGATTTATCTCGCTTTATTCTGGATCTAGTTCCCAAGCCACGGGATGACACTGATACTTAAGTTGGCACCTATATGCTTTTGCAACGATGACATAAAATTATTTTTTGATATTTTGTCTTGTACTTTTTCTTATTTCATTAACATCTTTTATATAATCATCAATATCATCGGCATCTAATATAGGTGCATGTTCAAAAAGCTCTTTCAAAGTTTTTTTAGGTTTATCAATTGGATGAGCAGGAGTAATCCTTGCCACAATATTATTACCTTTTTGAATATCAAAGCTTTCGCCTTTATAATAAACACGGTTAATAATATCGGAAAATGAACGTACAACTTCTGTTGCTCTAACAATCTGTGCCATATCTATATCCTAATAAAATTATCATACTTTATGTATTATACTATTTTATGTAATGTATGTAAATTATATTATGTCATCTAGTTGCTTGTCCACGGTAGTAAGTAAAAACAACTTTCGATACTAATAATTTTAGTACCTTAAGCTGGATCCCGCGATCAAGTCGCGGGATGACAGAGGAAAAATCGATCCACGCGGGCAATGCCCCCACGGGACGACAGTATGAGTATATTAATCACTAAAGCTTTGGTTGATATTTTTCCTAGCACTTCTTATATCTTTTAAGCGTTCATGGACTTTTTCGAAGACTTGTTTAGGAAGAATAGAAGTATTGATTTGTAAAAATTCGTCATCTTTTAGCTTGATAGAGAAAGAGGGTTCTTGAAATTCTGGTCCATCGATTTCTCTAGCAATCTTTATATAATAACCGATAATATGGCTGTTATAATAATCGCTTTTACTGATCATTTTTTTAGCTATCTTATTAATATTCATATCAGTTTTAGCAGTATAAGTAACAGTTAGTGCAATACCGAGCATTAGACGCTGTCTATGGCTAAAGGGAATATCTGAAGACAGAATAAATTCTGAAACGAAATTAGCTCTAAGTGTTTTATCGATATTTTTGTTATACTGAGCAAGCATTATAGCTAGCTCGACTGTTATTAGAGTAGTATCATCTGGATTAATGAGAAGATATTTTACAGCTTCAATATATTGATCGATTTTACATATATTTCTATCAAATTTTACTAATCTCTTAACTCGCTCATAAATAATATCTTTTTCTTTTTCATTATCCGGTAGTGAATCAAACCTCACCCCTTCTTTTAAGCCATAATTTGAGATGATAATTTTTTCTGGAGAAAATACTTTAATCATCGCCTTTATTACTAAAACAGCGTTATAATTAATCGCTTTTTGTTCATAATAGCTAAGCTTTAACTTATCGATTTGTGATAATTTTTCCAAATATAACTCAAATTCTACACGGCTTATTTCAAAGTTATGTAAATTTTTAAGAGGGTAATTAATAGACTCCATATATATTCGGCTCATTAAACGTAATGCACCACCGATTAAATATAGATTAGGATAATGCTCAAGACCAAATTCTTTTTCAATTAATTCAGTAATAAGCCCAAGATTATCAAAATTATTATTAGCAATAATCCGCGTGCCAAGCGGTAGCGATTTTAATTTACCAACTTTTTTATCTGCAATTTGTGCAAGCTCTAAACTGCCGCCACCAAGATCAGCTACAATACCTGAAGCATCGCTAATTCCTGAAATTAAACCGGCAGCGGTTAAATAAGCTTCACGTTCACCTGAGATAATCTCAACTTCAATATTGAATTTCTTTTCGATTATTGCTTTAAATTCTTCTGCTTTTGGGTGTCCCCTGAGTATAGCTGTTGCAACGCATCTGATATTAGTAACAGAAAGCTTAGTAAAAATATGAGTGAGATATTGTAGAGATAAATATGTTTGATGTTTTATATCTAAATTATCTAAATTGAGTAGATTGGTTAGGTAATTTTTGAATTTATAATTAAAAATTTCAGGAGCTCCAAGCTCATCGGTTTCATAAACTACAGCTCTTAAAGCATTTGAACCGATATCAATAATAGCTGAACGCATCTTCGTATATACTTCTTTTCTTTTAAGAGTAGAATTATACTCAAATCATTTGGGTATATATTACTCACTGTTTTCTGGAGCAACAGCAGCCTCTTCTGTCTTATTAGAAGTTTCGTTATTATTTGCTCGCGGATCAAAAGGTACTTGAGTAGGTACAAAAGTCGGCGGTAATAATCTACTGGTAAAAAACTTATCCTCAAAATATTTAATCTTACGAGATTTTATCGGAGGAAAAGACTCTATTAAAACAATCTGCTCGTTTCTTGGTAACTGTATTACTTCTTGAGGTAAAAGTAAAGCCCTTTGAACTTGAGAAACATTTTGTGTTCTAGTAGAAATATTAAGATCAAAAAATATAGGTTTGCTGAATGATCTTTGTTCTACAGTTTTATTACCTACTAATTGTGATATTAAATTTGCGGTTTCATAGTTATTAGCAGCAAAGGTAATACGATATGTTGAGTTAGATAAGAAAGAGTTCATACCCGCATCTTCATATGTTCCTTTTAGCTGCTGTGTATCTTGAATAATTAAGAATAAACGAACTCTATAACCCCTGAAATAAGCAATACCTGCTTTGAACGTATCCATCTTACCAAGTGTTGGGAACTCATCAAGTAAGAACATCACGCCATAAGGTTCTTCTTTTAAATCAGGCATTTTTCGGCTTAAAAACTCTGTAGCTTGCTGATAAAATACCTGCATTAATTTCTGCAAACGTTGTATATTATCAGGAGTAAGACCTACATATACAGTTGTTTTTATTTTCTTGAATTCTTGCACGTTAAAGTCAGAAGAAGCAGTAGCAGAGTCAATTAATGGGTTTGCCCATAACTCAAGTGATGAGTTCATGGTTGATATAACACCTGAACGCTCTTTATCGGCTTTTTGTAGGAAAGCTGCAATATTCATATATGCAACAGGGTGAATTATCCCGCCCAAAGTATCAAGCACGACCGCTAGATTATAGACTACGTCATCACTTCTCATGGTACGCACCACTTCACCAAAGGATTTGGTTTTAACAGGATCGGCTATTAAATATAAAGTTACGCCCAAGAATAAGCTTCGTGCTTCATTATTCCAGAAATCCTTTTCAGGCATAATAAGGTTTGAAATTTTTTGTACGTCATCAACCATTTGTCCAGGCTTAGTACTAACCCAGTCAATCGGATTATAGCAGTGAGTAATACCATCTGGGTTAGATGGTTCCCATACAAAGACTTTCTGACCTTGTTTCTCACGCCAACCGCTCGTTAAGCCATGGTTTTCAAGTTTTATGTCATGAACAACTACTGAATCAGACCAAAATAATAGGTTAGGTATAACAAAGCCCACACCTTTACCAGAACCGGTAGGAGCAAATAATAAGGCGTGCTGGAATCCATCAGCAACAAAATAACCACCACTATCAACTCCGATTAGCATACCTTTTTTAGCTCTAAGACCAGCCGATTCAACATCTGCAGGACTTGCCCATCTGGCATCACCATAGACTTTTTCGGGTTGCTCAAAAAATTGTAGCGATTTGATTCTCTCAAAGTTCTTAATGTAAAATATTATAACGACAAGAGCAGGACCAAGAAGTGAAGCAAGTAGCTTTAATTTTAAATAGTTATAATCAGAGATTTTTAATTGTCCCCAAACGCTAACAAGCCAATAAGCCCATTTATAAGCAATATTTATAGCAGTTACATCTACTCCAAGAGTCCCAATTTCATTGGTAAAGATTGCAACAAATGCACCACTTATCCATAAGGTACTAAAAATAACAACCGGATGAATTATAGCATGACCGAATATATTTCTAGTGACTTTGAGTATGTTATGCCATTCCATTTAGTAATCCTTGATTTTTATTTTTTATGTCATTGCGAGCGACTAAAAGGAGCGTGGCAATCTCAGGAGTATTGTACTGTTTTATGAGATTGCCGCGTCGATGCTATGCATCTCCTCGCAATGACGCTCTCACTACACCATTCCTTCGGCGTTTTTATTCTTTTTATAATATACTTCCGATACATATCTTTTACCGCCGCTGCCACGTTTTAATTGTACTACAATATCTACAACTGTTAAAATATATTTTTTTACTTCTTCAGGTGGCATACCAAGATCAGCTTGCATAACCATCAATTTTAGTTGTTCAATTGCCATAGCAGGACTATCAGCGTGAAGTGTAGATATAGAACCTGGGTGACCAGTATTAATAGCTCGCAAGAAACTAAAAGCTTCTTTACCTCGAAGCTCACCAACTATAATTCTATCAGGTCTTAAACGCAAACACGCTTCTATTAGATCTTGAGTAGTAACGTTTGCTCGTCCTTGTCCACCTTTAGAAGCAAGCAAATGAACTCTATTAGGGTGACTAGATAATACAACCTCACGAGCATCTTCTACTGTAATTAATCTTTCCAATTGAGGTATTTCAGTAAGTGCTGCATTAGTGAAAGTAGTTTTACCTGTTGAAGTACCGCCGCTAATTATAATATTTTTCTTTGAAATAACTGCGTGTTTAATGAATTCTTTTATCTTTTTTTCAGCTAAATATCCGTTTAGAATTATTTCATCTTGATCTACTAAACTTTCTGTTGCGGTTTCATCAAAAGCTCCCATTTTAGCGTATTCATCTAGAGTTAGATTCATACCGCTTGGCTTTCTTATAGAATAAATGATTTGCCCTATTTCACAAGCAGGTGGAAATACTATTTGAATACGATAACCATTTGGAAGTGTGGCTGAAAGTAAAGGTTTTTCTTCTGAAATCATTTGTTCAGTAGATTGAGCAACTAAACGTCCAAGCGAAAGTAAATGTTCCGCGTCAAGCTCTGGTAATTGTTTAGAATATATATCTCCTTTCTTCTCAACCCATGCTTCTCCAGGTTTATTAACCATAATCTCGTTAATACCATCTTCAGCAAATAATTCTTTAAACGGTAATAAAAAGGTTTCTAAGGCAGCGAATGCATCACTCATTTTACTACCTTTGATTTTGTTAAAACAGTAGCAGGGAATTTATAATCCTTATTAACGTATATCTTAATCGGAGTACCTTGATTAATCGTTGTAGTAGGTTTAAATTGCTGCTGAGTTATCATATTTTGTACAGTATTAGTAATATCTGTAAAAGCTTGCGTAGAAGCTTGTTGTGCCTGAGTTGGATTTGATGCTATAGAAGTACTAGTAAGCAAGCTTGAAGCAGCTGTATTAACCGCTTGTACTAATGTAGCTAGCCTCTGTTCAGGTGTATTTGCCGAAGAAGCATCTTGGGCAGTTGTACAGGCTTGTGTCATTGTAGTATAGGCAGTAGATGTTTTATCAGTAATAGCAGCTAAAACATTTGTACAAATTGTAACTATTCTTGTATTTAGATCCAAACTAGTATTTTGGGAAATTGTTTGAGCAGTATTTAATAACTGAGTAGCAATAGCACTATTAGTAGCAGCAGCTTGTGAGTTTATAGGCGGAGGTACTAATTTATCGAGAACCTTGGCAATTCCTATATTGAAAGCAGACTGTAATACTGAGTTAGCAAACTGCTCCTTATATTTATTATCTACTCTTCCTTGTACCCCTGGTCTTCCTAAATTATCAACTGCAGGCGAATCAAATGCTATAGTATAGCCATTAGTTAAGTCTATTCTATCCCATATTACAGAAACTCTGCCATAGCTATCTGCTGAAGTTGAAGTTGCATATTTACCAAATACTTTCGATCCTTTCGGTATTAATATTATTTTATCTTTCTCAGAATATACATCTCTACTAATAATAGCTCTTATTTCGCCACCAAGATCGCTATTTATAGCTGTTTCAAGTACTGCCTCAATTAATTTACCACGCCCTAAGATTAAAGACATGTCACCACGATCTTTAAATACTGCATCCGCAGCAACTTGTTCAGCTGTCTTCTTAGGTTCTACGCCGCTAACTAGCACAATAGATGATGTTCTTTTTGCTTGTTTACGCTTCTTTTCCTCATCACTTTCAACTAAAGGTCCGTTTGTTGAAGGTAACGAAATAGGCGGAGCTGGAAGTGTTTTTGACTTATCCGTTTCTACTGGGGTAGTTGGAGGTAAAACTGGTGGTACTTCCACTACCGGAGGGGTAGGTGGAGGTGGTGTCGGTGTCTCAAGCTTTGGTGGATCCGGTAATTTAGGTATTTCAGGTACGTTATCTGAATTATCTTCAACAGGTTTAACAATATTGCTAGGTATATTAGTGTTTTGAATTTCTTCTTTTTTAGGAGCAAAGAAAAGAGAATAAAAAATATATATAAGAATACCGCAAATTACAACTACGATAGCGATACTTTTATTAAAACTCACTGAAACTTTTGATAATTCTTTTTGAACTTCAGGTGTATCCGCTCCTGATAAAGAACTGTTATTGTTTTGCTCTTCGGCCATATTTAAATTATATTATAGTTTGTTGTTATTAAGTGGCAATCTCAGGAGTTTGCTTTATGAGATTGCCGCACTCCTTGCAGTCGCTCGCAATGACGTAAACTATACTAGTATCTTGCCATGTAATTATTGCTTGTTCTATTCTTAGAATAGTCAAATTTAATTACATATACTAACTCTTTCTCATGACCTTCCATTAACTCAACAGAAGAAATATCAAATTCATATGTTCTTTTGTTAGTTATGATAGTCATGTTAGTACGAATATATTTTTCAAGAGGTTTTATAAATAAACGATTACCAATAGGAGTTAGTTTCCACGCATAGGCGTCTCCAAGGATGATATTTTGAACTTCTTCATTTTTAGCAAATTCTATATGTGCTTGAAAACCGAAATGCAGTGTTAATAAATAAACTTCATTAGGATTATATATATATGTTTGTATCCTATTATCCCTAGTTATAGATAAATCATCCAAATAATTATTACTGATATTACTACATGGATCATTTTCTAAAAGTGGGCAGTCAGCATTAGCTATTAAGCCACTTAAATATATAAAAATTAAAAAACAAAATCTAACTATTATCATCGTCTACCCTATATCCGTTAACTTGAAATCCTACAGGATTTATATCAAGTTCTGAATCTGTTAATTGCATTGGTACGTAAGCATAACTTACTACTGCTATTTTATTATAAACTGTTTGATTTCCTGTTGCTTCATTTACGGAAAATCTAACTATATATTTGTCTGAGGCAATTTTTGACCATGACTTTACTACTAAATAAGTCGTATTATTTTCCTGATACTTTAAACTTGGATCGTTGTTTTTATCTCTTATATACCCAAGATGACCATAAAAAACATTACTCGTTGAAAGTAATCTTATAGTAGTGCGTGCCAAGGTAGTGAAATCAACAAAATTATATGTTTCTCTTGCATTTATATATTTTTTTATAAAATATCTTGTAAGAGATTCATCTGCAGTAAGCACTGGTGATGAAATAGGTTCTACTACTGATGCACGACCGGTAGTATCATCAAGCTGAATGACAAAAGGATCAATTTGTTTAGATTTTACCACAAAAGCTATTACTAAAGTAGATATTACCATAAAAATTGATAATATTATTAGTAATATTATTAATAAGTTACGTTGAACAATCAGCTTATCAGCACGTTCTTCATACCAATTTTGAGTTATCTTTAGCGGATTTGCTTGGTTTTGCTCGCTCTTTGCATCATTTTGTGCTTTATCACTTGATTTAAAGAAGCCGAATATATTATCTAACATACTTCTATTGTTATATTAAACGGTTACTAGCGAAATAAGTGTCATTGATATATTTATGCTATATCTATTATAGAATTAACCGGTCTTCTTACACAAGGATTCATACTTAACTCTGCTTCATCATTAATTTCAGCTGCAACACACGGGCTTTTAATTTCGTAAGGTGCTGAGGGTGTACATGATAATAATTGTGAAAGCATAATTAATAATACCCCAAACTTGAATAATTTTAACATCTTAAATATATAATAGTGGTTTATTTTATTACTTGTTTAAATTAGCTTAGTATATAATTGTTCACAAGCATTTTTTACAAAAATTTATTTTAAGTGTAAAAAAATATTAAAAAGATTGTAAACAGTGTTATATAACAATAATATTGATACAATATTATTACCATCAATAATTATTATTGTATAATTTAAATTTATAAATTATTTATTTTAATTTTAAAATTAAGTAGTATTTTGGTATTGTAGCAACAATATAAAGTTATTTTATAACTTAAATAATCTTAAATTAACAAATGATAATTATATTAAAATAATTATGCTAAGGTTATGGGGATAAAAATACTCATCAATTACTAAATAATTATGGATCCAGTACTTAGTGCCGTACAAGAATATGTTAAATCCGGCGAATATTTTAGTGATGCAAGAAAATGGTACAGCTTTAAATATGTAGTGCCGTTAAGTAGTAGGTCTCTTTTACTTTTAGCATGTGCAACATTTACGTTATTACTTACTATTATTTGTATAAATATTGATGTATTATTACCTATAAAAGAAAAAATAAGTTACTTGATAAAATCTGGTACCGAAAAACAAGCTACTATTACTAACACTAAAGAATCTGCATTGCGTGACCCTTATGGTTCTGTTGCTAATATTATGCTCAAAAATTACGTACTACAGCGAGAGGAATATAATTATGATTTATTAAAACAACAATTTGTTTTTATTAAAAATAGTTCTACAAGTATTGTTTATATGCAATTTGCTAATTTTATGAATATTGATAACCCGCTATCACCGGTTATGCGATATCAAAAATTATATAGGCGTTCAATTAATATAACATCAATTCAAAATATAAATAATAATGAAGTAGCTGTTACTTTTGAGTCATTAGCTAAAAATAGTGCAGGGGAAGTTTTAGAAAATATGTTATGGGAAGCAAAAATAGGTTATATAATGGATTCTATCGGTGCAAATCTTCCGCCTAATGCTCCATTTAATTTTACTGTTACCAGTTATAAGCTAAAATTATTAAAAGATAAAAACCAGAAATAATATGAAGCGATTAATAATATTTTTTACAATAATATTTTTTACATTAAATATATTTGCTATTAGAGAGTCAAGACCTTTGGGGCAAGATTCTCGTTTAAGAGTTATGGTTTATAACCCTGATGATGTTTTTAAATTTACAGGATATTACGGCTATCAAGCAAGTATAGAACTTGCAAGAGATGAAGAAATAGTGAGTATCTCTATGGGTGATACTACTTCTTGGCAAATAGTACCTGCAGGTCATAGGATTTTTATTAAACCGATGGAACAGGATGCCACTACTAATATGACTTTAATTACTAATAAACGAACATATTTCTTTGAACTATACGCTGCTGAGACTCTTGATATGCGTGATCCAGAAATGGTTTTTAACGTAAAATTTCTTTATCCAGATGATGACAATGATAATGCTGGTGGTCACATGCAAACTTATATTGCCTCTTCGGCAAGCCCTGATCTTAATCATCCAGAAAAATATAACTTTAACTATTATATTAGCGGTAGTGAAGAAATAGCTCCTATCAAAATTTTTGACGATGGCGAATTCACCTATCTACAATTTAGAGATAAAAATTCTGAAATTCCTGGTATTTTTGCTGTAGATGATTCAATGCGTGAGTCTTTAGTAAATTATCGTCTCGCTCCAGATAACCCTAATTTAGTTATTCTTGAACAAGTATTCCCAAAACTTGCTGTGCGTAAAGGTAAAAAGATTACTTGTATATTCAATGAATCTTTTAGAGCATACTGATACTCGATGAACTTGAAAAATTGGCTGCGTCGTCTTTGTAAGTCCTCGGCTGCTCACGTATTAAGTATACGCTCCGCACCTCGGCTTACAGTCTCCTTGCTCTTTTTCAAGTTGATCTTCGTATTATCCTTCACTTAACTATATACATATGTCCCATTTAATATATTTTTTTGCTTTAATATTACTGACTTCGGGTTTATTTATAATGCTTACAAGTCATAATTATATTCATAAAATTATAGGTCTTGGGGTTTTTCAAAGTTCAGTATTAGTTTTTTATTTAGCTTTGGGTAAAGTTAAAACAGGTATTGTACCTATTATGCAAGAAAGCGTCACTACCTACACCAGCCCGTTGCCTCATGTATTGATGCTAACAGCTATAGTAGTGGGTTTTGCAACACTTAGCGTAGCTCTAAGTTTCATATATCAAATTTATAAACACTTTGGTACAATATCAGAAAACGAAATTAGTTTTGATAAATAGATATATTTCTAGTATGTTATTTGTAACCACCTGTCATCCCGCGACTTGATCGCGGGATCCAGCTTAAAGTACTAAAATTATTAGTATCAAAAGTTGTTTTTACTTACTACCGTGGACAAGCCACAGGATGACACCGATTTGAATAAAAACCCATGATCCTAGCCAACCATTTCCCAATCTTACAGATTTTATTCCCATTTGCAGGGGCATTACTTGCGACAATATTTTTTCGTTTTATTTTATTAACTCGAATCATTACTATCTGCTGTGTTTTAACAAGTTTTATAATTAGTATTTACGGGTATTTTATTGTAAAAAATACTGAAATTTCTTATGTGATGGGAGGATGGGCTTCCTCTATCGGGATTGAGTATTATTTAAACTCTTTGAATCAAGCTATTATTATTTACCTTAATTCGGTTTTATTATTCTTTCTAATTTTTTGCTACAATATCACTAACCAAACTATCCTAAAATATATTAACATTAGTAGAAGAACTTTATTTTACGCCATATTACTGTTTGCTCATATGGGTTATTTAGGAATGGTTAGTACTAATGATTTCTTTAATTTATATGTATTTATAGAGATTTCAGCACTTAGTAGCTACGTTCTGATAGCTAGCGGTGGTAACCATAAATCCTTAATAGGTGCTCTTGATTATTTAATAATGGGTAGTATTGGGGCAACTTTAATTCTTATAGCCATAGGCTTTCTGCTAAGCATTACAGGTAGTTTAAATATGTTGGATGTAGCTGGATTTTTACAAAAATATTCTAATTCAAATATTGTAACTTTATCTATAGGATTTTTCTTAATAGGGGTTATTTTAAAAACTGCTTTTTTCCCTATGCATTTTTGGATGATGAGAGCTTATAGCAGCACCGCTTCAGTGATTCTAGTATATTTGGCAGAAATTTCGACTATAATAGGTGTATATATAATATATAAATTTACCTATCTCATTATAAATTATGAAACGATTAAACTAGCAATTAACAATTTTATAAGACCTATTGCTTTATTGACGCTTATTATAGTCCCGTATTTTGCTTATAAGTCTGAGAGTTTTAAGAAAATTATAGTATATTCGTGTATTACTCAAATAGGCTATGTATTTTTGTTATATGTTACCGATAGCGGTATGAAAATTTTGCCATGCTTATTGATTATAGATAGCATAAATAAAATAGCTCTTTTTCTAATTGCTGCTTATAAAGAAGCATATTCGAAAAAACCGAACCAAGTTTTAGTAATAATAGCTGTAATTTGTAGCAGCGGCTTGCCAATTAGCCCATTATTTTTTGTTAAGGTAAGTATTCTAGAATTATTTTTAAAGCAAAATCTATTATTAGATTTTATAATAATTTTACTAAGCTCGGTAGGATCATTATTCTATCACTATAAAATGGTGAAACTTTTATTTTTGCAAAAGCAAGAATCAACTTAAGAAAAGAAAAAGCTTTTGATGTTATTACTTGTATAAGCCGAGAGGTATCTTCGGTGTCATCCCGTGGTCAAGCCGCGGGAGACATTGTTGCGTGGATCGAAAGTCGTCTGAGCTACGCGAATGAAATGAGCGTGGCAATCTAGAAAAAATAATAAAAAATACTATAAATTAGCATTTTTTAGCTGGATTGCTTCGTCAATTACTTCGTAATTTCCTTAGCTTAGACGGAAAAACCGATCCACGCAGGCAATGCCGCCACGGGATGACACTGAGGATGCTTTTCGAGGTACGTAACAACGCCGAAAAAGCTAACTAGATGACACAATAAAATCCTGAGATTGCTGCGTCGTGGCTTTGCCACTCCTCGCAATGGTGTTGATAACTAATAAAAACATAATAACATGCTAGCACAATTTACCACTCCGAATCTTTTGATTCTATCAACTTTACTAGTTGGTATGCTGAATTTAACTAGTCCGTTTGTGACTAAAGAAGATAGTTTTACACGTAATTTTTTACTTATTGCTATCGGGATTTTTTTCTTTAGTAATATTCTAATTATTGATTGGATATTTTTAAAAGGCGTAAGAGCAGGGTTTAAGTTCCATATATTCGGTAATTATTTTATAGGTTTTCATCTCGAACCTTTAGGGCTGATCTTCTTAAGTTTGATTAGCTTTTTATGGATTTGCTCGCTGCTTTATACTCCGAAATATCTTGCTATTAATAATATAGAAAACTCTTCAAGGTTTTTATTCTTCTTTAATCTAACTATTCTTATCGGCGTTTTAATTGCCCTATCTAGCAATTTATTTACGATGTTTATTTGTTATGAGCTTTTAACAATTTCTACGGCTTTTTTAATAGGGCATACTAAAAATAACATAGTGCTTACGGGATTATATAAATATTTAAAAATTTTGATGATCACCGGAATTATGTTATTTTTGCCGGCTATTATAATCATTTATGCTAAAATCGGTAATGGGGATTTCGGAAGTAAAGGGCTAATGCTAGAGCATTTTTCTAAAAATCAGTCTATTCTTTTATTGCTAATGTTTATTTTCGGTATTGCAAAGACAGCGATTTTTCCAGTACATACATGGCTTCCCGCAGCAATGGTTGCACATTATCCTGTCAGTAGTTTACTGCATGCAGTGATAGTAGTAAAAACCGGCTTATTTTGTATTTATAAAATTTTAGTATATATATTTGGCTTATCATACTTACAAGAAATATTTGAAGCATTTAACTGGCTGATTTTTATTCCGATAGTCAGCATTTTTTATAGTACATTTAAAGCTTTTGGAACGGATAATATTAAGAAAATACTTGCTTATTCCACTATGAATCAATTAAGTATAGCATTGCTTAGTGCTTTTATGCTAACGCCTAAGTCCTTAGCCGTTGCAACTCTACATTTAGTATCGCATTCTTTTACAAAGATTTGTTTATTTTATAGTATGGGGAGTATTTATAGCCTAAAGAAAGCCAATCAAGTGCAGGATTTAGCAGGTACTTCAAAAGAATTCCCATTGATTTCTTTTATGATATTAATATCGTCATTATCACTAATCGGTATTCCGATATTAAGCGGCTTCATAAGTAAATTCTCAATTTTATTGGCAGCAGCCGAACAGAATCAGTTTATCGTGATGGCTGTTATAATAATTAGTAGTATATTCTCAAGCCTGTATCTTATCAAAATATTAGGATTTATTTACAAACCTTCTTCGACTGAAACCTCAAATATAGCAAAACAGCTTCCGCAGCTTATGCAAATAAGTATCATGATCTGCTGTGCTGCTGTGATATTCTTTTACTTCATCCAAATTCTAATCAAGAAGTTTTTAGGATATATTTAAATTTATACTTTTCTGTACAAAAGTGTTGCATCGCCGTAGCTAAAAAAACGCATTTGTTCTTTTATGGCGTATTTATATAGTTCGTGCATTTCTTTAAAGCCAGCAAAAGCACAAACTAGCATAAATAAAGTAGATTTTGGGAAATGAAAATTAGTAAGCAACATGTCGACTATTTGAAATTTAAATCCTGGAGTTATAAAGATATCGGTTTCAAACTCGCCAGAATTTAAATTGCCATTTATAGCAGAGCTTTCAAGAGTTCTAAGGCTTGTAGTGCCGACTGCTATAATACGTCTTTTTTCTTGTTTAGCCTTATTTATAATTGCAGCGGTTTCAGGAGTAATAGAGCAATATTCCGTATGCATTTTATGCTCGTTAATATTCTCGGTTTTAACTGGCATAAAAGTTCCTGCTCCGACATGTAGAGTTACAAACGCCACTTGCACCCCTTTTTCTTTAAGCTTATTTATTATATCGTTTGTGAAATGTAAGCCTGCCGTTGGTGCAGCAACCGAACCTTGAATATTGCTATAAACTGTTTGATAACGTTCATCGTCGAGTTTATTGTCATTGCGAGGCATCCTTTGGGACGCCGTGGCAATCTCAGGATTTTGTAACGAGATTGCCGTGTCAGGACTGTGTCTTTCCTCGCAATGACGTTGAGCTAGCGATTTTTGAAATGGTCTCTTAATATAAAGTGGTAATGGCATTTCGCCATATTTATCTAAAAACTCAAACACCGAAATATTAGCAAGTTCAAATTTAATTTTAATCTCACCCATTTCGAGCTTTTCGGTGATAATTATTTTATGATCATCAAAATAAAACTCATCGCCTATCTTTAGCTTACGTGCAGGTTTTGCAAAAGCTGACCAATAGTCGATTGATTTAAGTTTGCCTAGATCGTCGTTCGTCACTATATCCTTAAGTTTTTGATTTAAGTTTATGGTGATGTTTTTGTCTAAATTTAACTTGGCTTTGATCACTTTACTGTTATTAAAAACTAATAGATCCCCTTCTTTTAAATAATCAATAATATTGTAAAATTTGGTCTTGACATATTGCTGTGTAGAAGCAATTAATAAATTTGACTCATCACGTTTGCTTACTGGGTTTTGAGCGATTAGCTCTAAAGGTAAGTCAAAGTCAAAATCGGATAATTTCATGAGATTTGTATTAAAGATTTAGAAAAATTATCATTTATTTGTTAAGAAAGAACAGATTAAAGTAAATAAACTTTAGTGTGGTGGAGGCAAGTAGTACGATTTGCTAACCACCACGGATAAAAAACAGTATATAAATGAAGCTTTTTTTATGCAACAAAATTTACAAGCAGGATGAATTTAAGGGGACAAATTGTCCTTGTCCGTTTTTCAGCCAAACATACTATCTGCTCCAAGGACATTAGTATCATCATTTATATTTTGTTGTTCTATTAATTCCTCAAGCTCTTCTTTTATGCCCATAAATTTTGACGTTGTAAACTTATTATTTAAAAGCTTGTGTATATCAGTTATTATTTGGTCTCGGTCGATTGTCCTAATAAGGAGAGGAGTTTTTTGTATTATGTATTTTATAGTATCTTCTATTATAGATTTATCTTTTATGTTAGCATTATTAGCTATTTTATCATTTAACTTATCTACTAACTTTTGAAAATTACTATGTTCTTCCAATAAATTCTTATTTCTCTGTAAATATTTCTCAATTATAATTTGACTTTGTTGATCCATATTATTTTGTTCTAAATCTATACGCATAATAGTAGTACTTTCTTTTAAAGCTTCAATAATTGCGTTTATTCCTACAGTCCCTATATAATTCGCATTAAGGCAAAGATGCGTAAGAGTCTTAAGTTGTAAAACTTCGGCTAATACTGATATTTTTTGATTACCTAAATCACACCCGCTAAAATCAAGTTTCTTTAGTTGTGTACTTGCTTTTAGAGCTTCAGTAATAATTTTTATACTTTGGTCACTTATAGTGCTGCCCATAAAATCGATAGCGGTAATTGTCTTGATAACTTTTAATTTATCTGCAACCAATTTAGCAAAATCATCTGTTATTATTTGATAACAAAGACTGACAGAGGTAGGATCATGAAAAAATTTATTTACTGTTTCAGCAAGTTCGTTATTTTTTGAAAGTATTTGTTTTTGCTGTTCCTCATATTTCTTTTCTACCTCCTTTTCTGTATTTAAGTTCTGTGCTTTTTTCTCTGCTATAGTTTTATTTCTTTGTAAATATTCATTAATTGTTTCTAATATTGTCTTACTTATATTGTTTCCTGAAAGGTCAAGATGAGTTAGAGAGTCATTATCTTTAAGTGCTTCAGCGATAAACTTTGCCCCGCTATTGCTTATATTGTTATTTGAAAAATAAAGTTCAGTTAAAGAGTTATTACCTTTAAGTGCTTCAGCGATGAACTTTGCTCCAGTGTTGCCTATTTTGTTTCCTCCAAGGAACAGCATAGTTAAATGGTTATTAGCTTTAAGGGCAGCAGCTAATTCTTTTGCTCCAGAATCGTCTATTTGGTTCTTATGAAGATTAAGCATAGTACCATGATTTCTTAAGTTATCTGCTTTTTGCTTTAAATCCTCTTTTTTCTAGAAATTCTATTAACTTTTCATGTGAGGTTTTTGCTGCTGATACTTCTTGTGGAGTTTGAAACTGTCCTTTAAACATACTTATATCCTTATCAAATTCTATAATTTTTAATATTTTGTTAAAAATGAGCTATGGGAAGAATCTAGATAAAAAGATTTAAGAATGCAATAGAAATTTAACTAAAGATACAAATTAATAACTTAGAGTAACTAGGAAAATATAGGTATTAGTAAGGAATAAAGGGAAATAATAGAAAGTTTTAATAACTAGTAACAATTACCACTTACAATTATAACAGAATATTTAAGAATTTTTATTAAGATGTAAATATAGAAAGTATTTTAGGCAGAGCTAATAATAACCGTTTCTGTAGTTGCTTCGCTCAAAAACAATGACCGCTCCATTTGTCGACGTTTCACCAAGCCTTGCAGCTTCACACCGCCTTTAGCTTTTACCCACCTTAGCAGCTCATCGGCGGCGTTTGAGTATTCGCCTCGGTTAGGCGTTGTTGCGTGGATCAGTTTTTCTCGTCATTGCGAGGAAAAACTGTAAGTTTTGACGAAGCAATCTCAGGAGTTTTCCCTCATGAGATTGCCACGTCGCTACGCTCCTCGCAATGACGATTTGACATCCACGCAACAACGCCTACCGTGGTTTGGGAACTAGATCCAGAAAATAATAAAAAATACTAATTTATTAGTATTTTTAACTGACTCTAGTTCATAAATCAATAGTACCGGACAGTTATTAAAAAGACCCCGTTATTGCGAGGAAAAACTATAAGTTTTGACGAAGCAATCTCAGGAGTTTTTCCTCATGAGATTGCCACGTCGCTACGCTCCTCGCAATGATGACTTGGATCCATTTAACATACTTATAATAATAATAACTGTCCGGTATTATAGGTCAAGCCACGGGATGACATCGAGGGTGCTATTCGATCCATGCGGGCAATGCCTCCCGTGATTTATTCACGGGATTCAAAAAAACAACTTTTAATACTAATAATTTTAATATTTTTAACTGGATCCCGTGAATAAATCACGGGATGACAGGAGAAAATGATCCACGCGGGCAATGTCGTCAGCGGCACATTGTAATATTGATAGATTTAGTATTTGCTAACCTAACGCTAAAACATGAAAAGCTTGATTATAGCTTGTGTTCGCCGTTCGATGTGTTTGTTGAAATAATAAAAAATGATGAATGGTGGAGGCAAAGGGAATCGAACCCTTGACCCTCTGCGTGCAAAGCAGATGCTCTACCCCTGAGCTATGCCCCCAATATGTGACTTATTATATAAGTTACTGAAGTGGAATTGTTATATTTGTAAGTAATTAAATCAAACTAAGCTAAATTTTTGACTAAGTTCCAAGGTAGCACTTGCCCATTATTTCCTAATACCAAATCTCCAGAAGATTTAATTTCGGCAGCTAAAAAAGAAGAACCTTGTTGAGGAATATATTTTGATGGTATAATCTCTTCGCCTTTATAAAAATGTACTTTAGCTGATTCCCTAGCGGTTGGGTTGTTTTTAGAAGCAGTTTTTGCTTTAGACATAGCTTAATAATTTTTTAACTTAAATTAGATTTTGTAGAATATAATTTTTTTTTGCCGGATTGTCAATAGTTGCTTAACTTAAAAGATATATTATTTTGAAATTAGACTGCATCATTGCGAGGAAATTAAAAATTTTTTATTATTTTCTGGATCCCGTGGACAAGCCACGGGATGACATATAATTACTTTTTGGCTTCGTTATTTGCAGCTGGAGGTAACATAATTTTTAAATCAGCTTTAGCTTCTAAATCGCTAATATATTTTTTTAGTATTTCTGCTGCTAATACATTATCGATAGTCATTTTAGCTTCTTCTTTAGTTGGGATAGGTACAGGTTTTTTCTCAAGAACCTTAATGATATGCCAACCATAGTCAGTTTTCACTGGTGTTGAAACTTCGTTTACTTTTAAAGCAAAGGCTTTGTTTTCAAACTCAGGTACTAACTGCCCTGGTTGATTTAATAAAATGTAACCGATTACACCACCATTTGTAGCTGAAGCTTTATCAAGAGAAGATTCTCCTGCAAGTTTAGCAAAATCTGCACCTTTGTTTAATTTATTTTTTAAATCATTAGCTTCTTTTTCAGATTTAACTAAAATATGAGCAACTTTTATTTGTTCTTTACCTTTTAAGCTAGTTACATATTTATTATATTCCTCATCAAACATCTTATCAGTAAGATTAGATTTTACATAATTTTCTAATAATTCTTTTTGAGCTAATTGATTTTTTGCATTTTCAAGCTTTTCTTGGAATTCTTTAGAAGAGGTGATGTTTGACTTCTCAACTTCTTTCTTTAATAAAATATTATTAACATAAATTCGTATCAATTTATCTTGATCCTGTGGTGGAAAATCGTCAAAATTTTTGATAGTTTCACCTGAAGGAAGATTAAGTTGTGGTTTGAATTCTTTCATTATCTGTGATTCCCTTACTTCACCACCTGTGTAAGTAGCAACTACTCTGTCTGAGTTATCTGCAAAAGCTATACTAGAAAGTATACTAACGGATAAAAGTACAATTGATAGTTTTTTCATTATTTATGACTCATAATTTGTTAAATATAAGTTTAAATCCTATAAAAATAATAAATACCCGTCAACAGCTATTTTATAATATTTATTTATTAATAATTATTTACGGATTATTCTGCAACAGGGATGCTTGAAATAAATATATAACTAATTGATAATTTTATAAAATAGCCTATATTTATATGTACAAAAATATATTTAAGGATTTTGATGTTTTCTATATTGAAAAAAATTTTTGGTACGGCAAATGATCGTACGATAAAAAAACTATTTTCTGACATTGCAAAAATTAATTCACTTGAACCCGCAATTCAAAAATTATCAGATGAAGAATTAAAAAATAAAACTATAGAATTTAAGAAAAAACTTAAAAATGGTGCTACTTTAGATGATATAGCATATGAAGCATTTGCGGTAGTTAGAGAGGCTTCTAGAAGAGTATATGGAATGCGTCATTTTGATGTGCAGCTTATAGGTGGTTTGGTATTACATAGAGGAATGATTACCGAAATGCGTACAGGGGAGGGTAAGACCTTAGTTGCAACACTTCCAGCATATTTAAACGCTTTAGCTGAGAAAGGTGTACATGTCGTAACAGTTAATGATTATCTTGTTAGCCGTGATTCCGCTTCCATGGGCAAGATTTATAATTTTTTAGGTTTATCAGTTGGGTGTATTGTTGCTGGTATGCCAGATGAAGCTAAGCGAGAAGCTTATAATTCTGATATTACATATGCCACAAATAACGAGCTTGGCTTTGATTACCTAAGAGATAATATGAAATATAGCTTGCAGGAGCGAGTACTTCGTCCTTTTAACTTTGCTATTATCGATGAAGTAGATTCGATTTTAATAGATGAAGCAAGAACTCCATTGGTTATTTCTGGTCCAGTTAATGATAATTCAGAATTATATGGTAAAGTCGATAAGCTTGTACGCATGCTTAATGTAAGTGATTTTGAAAAAGATGAAAAATTAAAAACTATCAATTTAACGGAAAGCGGTATTAGTCATGTAGAATCGCTTTTAAGTCAAGCAAATATTATAAAGCCTGAGTCTGGTTTATATGACTTTGAAAATTTAAGCTTAGTGCATTACGTTAATCAAGCCCTTAGAGCTCACAACATGTTTACAATCGATGTAGATTATTTAGTACGTGATGGTAAAGTAATGATCATAGATGAGTTTACAGGACGTGTAATGGAAGGGCGTAGATATTCTGAAGGGCTACATCAAGCGTTAGAAGCAAAAGAAAACGTAAAAATCCAAAATGAAAACCAAACGCTTGCATCTATTACTTTCCAAAATTATTTCCGTAATTACCCTAAATTATCAGGCATGACTGGTACAGCTATGACCGAAGCACCAGAGCTAAAAGACATATATAATCTTGATGTAGTAGCAGTACCGACTCATAATAAAGTTACAAGACGTGATCTTGATGACGAAATTTATGGAAGCAAAAAAGAAAAATATGATGCTATTTTAAAGCTAATTAAAGATTGTCATGATCGTGGTCAGCCGGTGCTTGTCGGTACTGTAAGTATTGAAAAGTCGGAAGAAATTTCCAATGTTCTAAATAAAAACAAAATACCTCATAAAGTATTAAATGCTAAATTCCACGAGCAGGAAGCATTTATTATCGCCCAAGCAGGTAGATTTAAAGCAGTAACAATTGCAACTAATATGGCAGGACGAGGCACTGATATTATGCTTGGCGGTAATCCTGAAATGCTGATAGAGCAGATAGATAGAAAATCTTTAACTAATGCTGCTTATAAAGAAAAAGTAAATGAGATAAAAGCTCAAATAGCTGAAGAGAAAAAGCAAGTAATTGCAGCAGGTGGGTTATTTGTAATAGGTACAGAACGGCACGAAAGTCGTAGGATAGATAATCAGCTGCGTGGTAGATCGGGCAGACAAGGTGACCCAGGTAATACTAAATTTTTCCTATCACTTGATGATGATTTAATGCGTATTTTTGCCTCAGAACGTATTTCAGGAGTGCTTCGGACGCTTGGCTTAAAAGATGGTGAGGCGATACATCACCCAATGATTAGCCGATCACTTGAGAAAGCTCAGCAAAAAGTTGAGGGGCATAACTATGAAATACGTAAAAATTTATTACGCTTTGATGATGTAATGAATGATCAACGTAAAATAATATACGAACAAAGAACTGAAATTATTAAATCTAAAGATAGTTATGACTTCTTAAGTAGTACTACTGAGGAATTAGTTAAAAAAATAGTGCTAACTTTTATGCCAGCAGGCTCTTATAGAGAAGATTGGGATATAGAGAATTTAAGCGTAGAACTACACCGCACCTTTGCTATAAAGCTTGATCAAAATCTAATAAGCAAAAATGATGTAACAGAAGAAGAAGTTACAAAAATTGTTATTCAAACAGCGGATAGTATATATAAGTCTAAGGAGGAAGCTTATAGTCCTGACTTAATGCATAATGCTGTAAAATATATTTTATTAACTACTCTTGATCAAGTTTGGAAAGATCACTTGCATAGCTTAGATCACTTAAGACAAGGTATATCTCTTAGAGCTTATGCCCAAAAAGATCCTTTGAGCGAATATAAAAGAGAGGCATTTAACTTATTTGAGCATATGCTTAATAATTTAAAAGAACTCTTTATTCAAACAGTCTACCACTTCCATATTGACTTAAAGCATATTCAGAAAGAAGATATATCGCTTGAAAATAAAAAGCTGCAAAATAATATGCATGAAAGCCGTGAAGATCCGGCATTTAGTAAGTATAATGCAGGTAGTAACTTAGAAACTGATCTTAGACCTGTCATATCACGCATTAACCCAGAGGATAGAGACCCTAAAAATCCTACAAGCTGGGGCAAAGTATCTAGAAATGAGCTATGTCCTTGTGGCTCAGGTAAGAAATATAAATATTGCCACGGACTAAACGAGTAGGAAATTAAACACTTCTATCTAAGCAGGCTTTGCCTGTGTGAATCATTCTCCCTCCTGTCATCCCGTGATTTATTCACGGGATCCAGCTTTTAATACTAAAATTATTAGTATTGAAAGTTGTTTTTACTTTTTTCTATCTACACAAGCAAGCCTTAAGCGGGGATGATATAGAATAATAACTATCCGGTACTATTGAATAAATCACGGGATGACAGAGAAAAAATAAAAAATATTGATAGTGAAATAAAAATAGTATAAAGCATTAAGTAATACTTTATACTTTACTTATGAAATATGATTTTTTAGATAAAAAAAAGAAGAGATTAGATGCCTTACGTCCATTAAGTTCTGAATTAGCTAAAAATTTAGAAGAATGGTTTAGGGTAGAGTTAACCTATACAAGTAATGCTATTGAGGGGAATACTTTATCTCGCAAAGAGACTGCTATAATTATTGAAAATGGTTTAACTGTAGGAGGTAATGAATTTAATCTTAATTATGGAAGAATATCCTCCCGCAATTATAAGACCTCAAGAACGATTGCCATATATTACCTCTTTAGAAACTGCTCAACTCGGTGGTTCAAAAGAAAAATATCAGAAAATTATTTATAACGCAGTTAATCGTTCACTTGATATTTATTTAAAAGCGGTAACAGGGAAAGAGCCAACAGATATTAGAAAATCTGAAAAATTAATGAAGATCGGAGAATTAGCGAGTGCTATAGGAGAAAACGTTTCTACAATTCGTTTTTGGACTAAGGTAGGGTTGCTTGAAGTTGCTGATATTACTGCTTCAAATTATCAACTTTATTCTATGGAAGCATTTGAGCAAGGCAAGAAAATTCAAAAATTAAAAAAACAACGCTTAACTATAAATGAAATAAAAAATAAACTATAAAAATGTCAAATAAATTTAAATTGAGGGTTGACTAATTAATAATTTTATCTATAGTTTACTTATCTAATAGTATTTGAACTCTACTATTAATATAAACTAACTCCAAGTATACGCTTTATGCTGGGAATCTGCTATTATAATTATTTTTAAAATAAGAAGTATAGCGGAAGTCGTTATATTAATGGCTGAGCTTAATTCCCAGCACCTTATTCCTATTGTTTATTATACTTTTTATTTTAAATAACTTAGAGTTATTGTTATGAAGACAAAAGTACTCATAAATACTTCTACATCTCAGTATATATATGAGATACTTTTATAATAGAAAAAGACAATTTACAATATATTACTACTAGCTTTTATTAGCTCTTTGAATAAAACTAGGTCTATGCCATTATCATTGACATATTCAGGATGCCACTGTACGCCGATAAGAAATTTATGACTTGTTGATTCTATTGCTTCTATAATCCCGTCTTCTGCTTTTGCTGATATAATAAGATTATTACCAATTTGTTTAATGGCTTGATGGTGAGTTGAGTTAACCATTGTGTCCAGCTTATTATTTGCCATTCTAGCAAGCTTAGTATTCGGCTTTATACTAATTGAATGCGAGACTATATCTTTAGGATGAGGCTGGGTATGGTTTATGATAATAGGCTGTTTTGTCTCTTCGATATAATCCGGAATATGCTTAATAAGAGTGCCACCTAAAACAACATTTATTAGTTGCATTCCTCGGCATATTCCTAAAACAGGTATATTTTTTTCTAACGATTTCTTTAAAATCAATATTTCAAAATTATCACGCTCTTCATTAGAAATTACTACATCTTCAGCATATTCAGGTTCATAAAATTTAGGGTGTATATCTTCATCACCGCCAGGTAATATAACACCATCAATAAAATCCATGAGATGATCTATTGTTTCAGCTTGGTATGGCAGTAACATAGGGACGCCGCCGGCTTCGATTATTGCATCGGTATAATTCTTACGTAATGCATACCAAGGAAAGGCGGCATAAGTATATTTTTCACAATTTTGAGCTAAATCAGGAGTAATTCCTATTATTGGTTTTCTATTCATGTTTTTCATATAGAAATAATAAAATTAAGTTTCTGATCATGTAATTCAGCAGGAAAGTTATCTATAACTTGTTCTTTTAAACAAACACCAACAGTTAATATATCTTTATTATTATTTATGTATCGATCAAAATGTCCTTTACCATAACCAAGTCTGTAGCCATCTTTACTAAATGCCAGACCTGGGACAATTATCAATTCTGGTTCATAGAAATCATTATTTATCGGTTCTAAAGTTTTAAAACTCCCTAAAACTAATTCATCATTATAATTATAAGCACAATATTTTATTTCATTATTTATAATTTTAGGCAGAAAAAATTTTATTTCATGATGAATATTTAATAGTTCAAGCAGGTTTATTTCATATTTTAGTGGATAATATATTCCAACATGCTTTACTTTTAACTGTTTTAATAAATTACTGACTTGATTTAGTAAAGAAGTTTTTGTTAAATCAGAATTTATTTTATCTATATTTTTCGTTAAAAGCTCCTTGAAATGCAAACGTGATTCTTGTTTATTCATTATGACTTTACTACTTGTGTATCAAATACTAAATCATGAAGCATTTTTTCGTCTTCCCTAAATATCATCATAATAACGCTTATTATAAAAAGTATACCAGTTAAATTAATCACATAAAAAGCGACAAATCTAATAAATGCTTCACTACCTTTAAGAGTAGTTCCATCTTGATGAACTACTTTTAAATCTAGTAATTTTTTCCCAATAGAGGCTTGTATTTTTGAAGATTCTAGGTAAGAAAAGTAAAATCCTGAAATAATAAAAAATAAAGCAATTTCTATCATCGTGTCTTTTACAAATGCTATAGTCAATGATAGCAATATTCCAATTATAATTTTATCAATCAAGAAAGCAAATAATCTTCTGAGAATCATAAATTATTCCTCAATATGCGGTGGTGTTTCAAATGTATGAAATGGTGGAGGAGAGGTAAGTGTCCACTCTAGTGTATCAGCTCCATCACCCCAAGGGTTATTTGGGCAGTTTTTGCCGTATTTTAATGTATAGAAAACGATAAACACAAAATAAAGAGCAGCCGCCATAGAAATTCCTGCTCCTATCGATGAAACCATATTCCAGCCGGCAAAAGCTTCAGGGTAGTCTGGTATTCTTCTTGGCATACCTGCAAGTCCTAAGAAATGTTGCGGGAAGAAAGTTAAATTAACACCGACGAAAGTAATCCAGAAATGGATTTTGCCTAAGATCTCGGGATATTGCTTGCCTGATATTTTACCGAACCAGTAATAAAAGCCGGCAAATGCAGTGAATAAAGCACCGAGTGACATCGTATAATGGAAATGTGCCACAACATAATATGTATCGTGCAGAACTCTATCAAGTGCCGAGTTTGATAAGATTATGCCAGTTACGCCGCCGATCGTGAATAATATAATAAATCCTATAGAGAATAGCATAGGTGTTGGGAAAGTAAGTGAGCCACCCCACATAGTTGCGATCCAGCTAAATATTTTGATACCTGTTGGAATTGCGATAATCATTGTTCCGGCAGTAAAATATATAAGGGCGTTGTAAGAAAGCCCAACTGTAAACATATGGTGAGCCCATACAATAAACCCGACAAAGCCGATTATTACCATAGCTCCGACCATGCCTTGATAGCCAAATATTGGTTTACGTGAGAAAGTAGAGATAACTTGGCTTACAATACCAAAACCTGGAAGTATTACGATATATACTTCAGGGTGACCAAAAAACCAAAATAAGTGCTGAAATAATACTGGATCACCACCACCATCAGTTTTAAAGAAAGTAGTACCGAAATTACGATCGGTAAGTAGCATGGTAATAGCTCCACCGAGCACTGGCATAGCTAAAATTATCAAGAATGCAGTAACTAAAATAGACCAGACAAATAACGGCATTTTGAATAGTCCCATCCCGGGTGCTCTCATATTAAAGATAGTAACGATTAAGTTGATTGAGCCAAGTATTGATGAAAGCCCTGTTAAATGCAGACTGAAAATAGCCATATCAACCGCTGCTCCTGGATGTCCGCTTATACTACTTAAAGGAGGGTAGAGCGTCCAGCCTGTTCCTGGTCCGCCGTCAACAAACGCTGATCCCATAAGTAAAATGAAAGCCAGAACTAGCAGCCAGAAACTGATATTGTTGAGGCGTGGGAATGCCATATCGGGAGCACCTATTAGTAAAGGTACAAAGTAATTACCGAAACCACCGAACAAAGCCGGCATGATCATAAAGAACACCATAATCACCGCATGTGCAGTAATCAGTACATTATATAGCTGGAAATCATGATTTAAGAAAGTTCCGCCTGGCATTGCAAGTTCTAGCCTAAACAGCAGCGAAAACAACCCGCCGACAATTCCGGCAAATATGGCAAATATGATATACATAATGCCGATATCCTTGTGATTAGTAGAAAACAGCCACCTCTTCCAGCCGTGCGGAGTGTGGTGATCATCGTGGTTTAGATCGTTAGTAGTTATATCCATAATTGTTATTCTGTTTGTGTTAATATATTTTTTTAGTTACCATGATTCATTACCTAAGGCATCTTCGCTTTTTTAAATGTAATTATTTGTCATTCTGGTTTTGTTGCATGGCTTTGATGTCATTCCCGCGTAGATCGGTTTTTCCGTCTGAGCTAAGGAAATTACGAAGTAATTGACGAAGCAATCCAACTAAAAAATGCTAATTTATAGTATTTTTTATTATTTTTTCTGGATTGCCACGCTCATTTCATTCGTGTAGCTCAGACGACTTTCGATCCACACAACAATGCCACGCGGGAATGACATATAAAGTGTTTTTCGATCCATACAACAAAACCGGACAAGCCACGGTATGACATCAGGATAAAAACATAATTAATTAGCTGCCAATTTTGAATTCTCACCGTTTGCGGCAACTTTATTCTTACTCGCAACCCAATTATCGAAATCTTCTTTGCTTACTACCTCTATAGCAATCGGCATGAAGCCGTGATTGATTCCGCAAAGCTCGGAACACTGCCCGTAATATACACCTTTTTTGGCGACTCTTGTCCATGTTTCATTTACTCTTCCGGGTACGGCATCTATTTTAAAACCAAGAGACGGAACAGCAAAGCTATGTATTACGTCACCGGCTGTAATTAAAAATCTAACTGTAGCATTCTCGGGTATTACTATTCTATTATCAACATCTAATAATCTTTTTTGGTCAGGTTTTAGATTTTCATCTGAGATCATAACACTATCAAATTCTATATCATTATGATCAGGATATATATAATGCCAATACCATTGGTAGCCTACTACTTTAATAGTTAAATCCGCTTCCGGTATTTTTTCGGCATGACGCAATATTCTAAAAGATGGCACGGCAATAATAACTAAAATTATTATAGGTATTACAGTCCAAATTATTTCTATTAAAATGTTATGCGAAAATTTTGCCGGTACTGGATTATTTCTTGCGTTAAATTTAATACATACAAAAACTAATAATCCTGCAACAAACAAAACTATGGCAGTAGAGATATAAAGTAAGAAATCGTGGAATTTATGTAACTCCTCCATGATCGGGCTTGCAGGTGGCTGAAATCCAATTTGCCAAGGCAAAGGCTCAGAAGCAAAGCAAAAGCTACTAAATAAAACTAAGCCAATTAAAGTAATAACATTCTTCATAAAGTACATAATACAAGTTATTTTTATATTAATATAAATGGATATGTATTTTAATTAAAGCAAAAATCGATAAATAAAATAAATTTTATATGCTATTAATGATGTTTGAGGTGGAAAATGTACCTATATCAGGGTGTTGTATTAAATCTATAACTTCTATTACTTGAGCGTTTATTAATTTAGCTTGAGTTTGTTTATTCGTTAATTGAGGATCATATTTTGTTACAGCAATTACAGAGGGGCAAATATTTTGCACTAATAATGCGTAATCGTTAAAACCTTTTAACTCGGGTAACATAAGTACTTTATCAACAAATGTAAGGGAGCTTAAAATTTTTGCTCGTTGTAGTTGATTATGAATAGGTTTACGCTTTTTATATTTAATTATTGTTTCATCAGTTTCTAAAGCAACGATTAAATATTTACCTTGCTTTTTAGCTTCATGCAAAAACTCCAGGTGACCATAATGTAACACATCAAAGCAACCTCCTACCAAAACTATTTTGCTATTTGGTAAACATTTTTTATTTGAAGAAATATTCTCATAATATTCTATTTTTGATGGTTTAACATCTTGATTATTAAATGAACAAGAAGTGAAGTTTGTAAGAATTAATAAAAATAGGAATAATCTAAACATAATTTTAATTATTAAAAATTAAAGAAAATTAACTTTAATAACACAAAAAATATAAAATAAAAACAAAAAGTATTTTGAATAAAACGATTTAAAACTAAATTATTTTATAATTTTTTATTGTAATTTGTATTTATATAGTTCATATTAATAATAACGAAACCAAGATAACTTCTAAGTAATCAATGAAAAACGACACGCTATCTTACGATTTTGATGATGTATTATCAGTTCCTTATCTTAGTGCACGATTCAAAAAAGTTCTTACCTCTGTTTCCCTATTACTATTTATAGCATTAGTGATGTTTGTCTCTTTTGCTGTTAATAACTATGTAAATGATACGTTATCTATAACATTAGTACATCCTGAAGCTGAAGAAATTCAAGAAGCAATTTCATTTAAAGAAGTAACAGTTAAAAAAGGCGATACTATAAATTCTATTCTGAGCGGTCAAAATATCCCAAGAAATGATATAGAAAAAATATTAAGCTTAATAAAAGAAAATAAATTATTGCCATCGCTTAAAATAGGGCAGCAAATTACTTTTGAATATGAAACAAAAATTACCGAAAATGATAATGAGGATTTAACTTCTGAAACAGTATTTCTTAATAAGATTATTTTAGCTATAGATAAACTTAAGACTATTGAAATAATAAGAGAGAATGATAATTTTAAAATTGCAGAAATTATCGTGCCTTTAACAAAAACAGTGGCTAAGTCATCTGTAAATATCGAGTCAAACTTTATGTCTGCTCTTAAGAAGCTTGGTTTGTCAAACAATAATATAATAGAGCTGATTAATGCTTATGCTTATCAAATTGATTTTCAGCGTCAAATAAAAAGTGGTGATACTGCGACTGTTATAACAGAAAAATACGTGACGGAAGATGGTAAATTTTCCCATCACGGTAAGATTTTATATGTCTCGTTAAATCTTTCAGGAAAAGAATATAATATTTATCGCTATTCACATGATAATAATGTAAATAATCATGCATTTTTTTCTGAAGATGGTAAAAGTGTAAAAAGAAGTTTGCTTAGAACTCCTTTAAAAGTTATAAAAGTTTCTTCACAATATGGTATTAGGAAGCACCCTATACTTGGTTATACCAAAATGCATAAAGGGGTTGATTTTGCAGCACCGACTGGAACACCTATATATTCGGCGGGTAATGGTGTTATTACTGAAATAGGTTGGAAATCAGGTTATGGGAAATTTATCCAGATAAAACATAGCGGTACGTTATCTACTGCCTATGCTCACGCATCAAATTTTGCTAAAGGTTTAAAAGTAGGAAGCCTAGTAAAACAAGGCGATATTATAGCATATGTTGGAAGCACCGGTAGAGCTACAGGACCGCATTTACATTATGAAGTTAAAATTGATGGTAAACATGTTAATCCTATGTCCGTTAAAACAACACCAGGTGTAGAATTAAGCGGAAAAAAATTAGAAAAATTCAAGCAGTTTAAGAAAGAAGTTAAAACCTTGAATGTTAAGCTTGATAAAGATTTGCAGGCTAATAAAGTAGCTGAAGTTTCGGTGTAATGTGTTAGGCGTGTGTCATTTCATGGTAGTCGTCATTGCGAGGAGCATAGCGACGAAGCAATCTCAGGAGTTATATTCTATTTCATGAGATTGCCACGTCGATGCTATGCATCTCCTCGCAATGACGCCCCTCCTTTATTCCCTTATAAAAATCCCTAAATAATTATGATTCTATCATTTAAAAAACTATATCTAACATTTGCTCGTAGTAGCCGTATTATAATAACATTAGTGATTATTGATCAATTGACTAAATGGTGGTTTATCAATAATCTAAGATGGAAGCCTGGCTTAACCTTAAAGGTCACATCTTTTTTAAATATGGTTTATACTTGGAATTATGGTATTAGCTTCGGTTTAATGCGTGATTATTATCAATATAGTAATATCGTGTTTTTAATAACAAATACGATTATTGTTTGTTATTTATATTATTTAATGATGAGTTCCAAAACCATAGGAGGCTTTGCTGGTTATAGCTTTGTAATTGGTGGTGCTATCGGTAATTTAATTGATAGATCATTTCGAGGAGCAGTTTTTGATTTTATATATTTCCATTATCAAGATTATAGCTTTCCAGTATTTAATCTAGCTGACTGTTTTATTACACTTGGAGTAATTATCTTAGTAGAAGATTATTATAGTGCTAAAAAAAATATTGAAGAAAAAGCTAAAGAGAATTATGATAAAGCCCAAATTGAGGCTATGGCTGAAAAGATTCGTAATGCTCCACAAGGCGATAACGATAAAATATAATCTAAATAATCTATAAGGTATTAAAGTGAGAAAAGTTTTTTTATTATTTACTGTTTTATTAATTACTTCTGCATGTAATAAAAAATTAAAAGAAACTGTAGGAATATCAACAGCTGGTCCTAATGAGTATCAAGTTCAGCGTAGTAAGGCTTTAGAAGTACCGCCTCATTATTATTTACCTGTTCCAACTAACAATCAAGCAGTTTATAATAATGTTAATGATCAGGTCAACCTTAATGAGGGTGAGCAAGCATTAATGCAGGACATTAAATAGGTATACTCAATCGTCATTGCGAGGAGATGCATAAGCATCGACGCGGCAATCTCATAAAGTAGTACATATGATTCCTAAGATTGCCACGCAGTCTACGACTGCTCGCAATGACATTTTCTATACAATCCCTTAAAATTAACTCATGACTATCCATAAAAGACAAAATATAGGTGTTTTTGGGCTTGGTAAAACTGGTATTTCGGTTTACGAAGAGTTGCAAGACAAATGTAATATAATTGCCTATGATGATCTAGAAGCAAATAGGGATAAGTTTGAGGAATTATTCGGTAAAAATTATATTATTCCCATATCTGATATAAAATGGCAAAATTTAGATAAAATTGTATTAAGTCCTGGAATTCCTCTAACACACGAGATAGTCAAAATCGCAAAAAATTTTAATATCCCGATCACTTCCGACATAGATTTATTTTTCGAAAAATCTAAAGGTTTAAACCTCCTAGCTGTGACCGGTACAAACGGCAAAAGTACTACCACTGCTTTAATTAGTCATATCTTAAGTGATAATGGTTTAGATTATCCATTAGCTGGTAATATCGGTGTTCCGGTTTTGCAAGCTAAAGCAAGTAAGGATGGGTATGTGCTTGAGTTATCTTCCTTTCAGCTAGATTTAGTAAAAACTTTTGCTGCTAAAATAGCAGTGCTTCTTAATATTACTCCCGATCATTTAGATAGGCATGAAAATATGGAAGGTTATATTACAGCAAAATCTAAAATTTTTGATCGAATGGATAAAGATAGTTACGGGATAATTAATATTGATAATGATTATTGCCATGAAATTTTTACAAATCTACAACAAAAACATCATATTAAATTAATCCCTTTTTCAGTTACCAAAATTCTTGAAAAAGGTATATCAATAGTTAATGATATAATTACCGATAATTTCTTTGAGCATATTAGTTTTAAACTAATGTCTAATAAGAGTCTGCAAGGAATTCATAACAGCGAGAATATTGCAGCAAGCTATGCAGTTGCTAGAATAATAGGTCTTGAGCCTGTAAAAATTATCGAATCTATAAGTAGTTTTCAAGGACTGCCGCATAGGATGCAATATCTAGGTAGTATAGATGTTATAAATTTCTATAATGATAGTAAAGCAACGAATGCTATAGCTGCCGTGCAATCAATTAAAGCTCTTGATAATATTTATTGGCTTGCAGGTGGTATTGCTAAAGAGGGGGGTATTGAGGAAATAAAACCTTATTTTAGTAAAATCAAAAAAGCTTATTTTTATGGGCAAGCTAAAGAAATGTTTGCAAATACTGCCAAAGATGTAATAGATTTTGTTATATGTGATGATCTTAAACAGGCTTTTGAACTTGCTTATAAAGATGCTTGCAAGGATAACCAGAAAGAAAAGAATATTTTACTTGCACCTTGTTGCAGTTCATACGATCAGTTTAAGAACTTTGAGGAGCGTGGTGAGTTGTTTATTAGATTGTATAATACTCTTATTTGTGCCTATGACAAAAATGCCTTATTAAAAAAATTAATTAGTTAAGTATTAATTTGTTAATATAATTTAATATTAAAATTATGTAATATATTAATAAGCAAGTTAATAATTTTATTAGCTTGTGATCTTAAAAGAACTATTTAAAAATTAAAAAAGAGGTTTTTTATGTTAGGATTTATTACAGCATTTTTTACGATTGAGAGTAGTAATACAAAAAATGATAAATCAATAAAAGGGAAAATAAAAAACGATGAAGCAATAGTAGACACATTCTTAAACATGAGTCTAGAAAGTATAGAAAAGGCTTTCCCAAAGCCTTTCTCTTCTAGTACGCATGTAGAAAAAAAAGTAAATGTTGATGAAAATGATAACGGTATTTTTTCAACATTTTATAATACAGCAGTAAAATATGTATTGGATTTAGTAGCTCCAGTAGTACAATCGGTAGTACAATATGCTCGTGATTATATTGAAGGTGATTATAACAAATATACTCAAGATTGTAGTGTGCAAGGATGTTATAAACAAAATCATGACTCTGAAAACTATCTTGGTGAAAACTATTATGCTGAATTGACAGGAACTACAATAATTCTTATGCACAATAACTAAATTGTTCTACAAAAGCATTGTTTTATGCGGATACCTAATCGTCATTGCGAGGAGAGGTCTCGATTTGGTAATCTTATGAAAATGTCTTATAAGATTGCTGAATCGCTATGTTCTTGGCAATGACGTTTTATTATTTAACTGGATTACTCCGTAATTTTCTAGTAATGATGTTAAAACTGATCAATACAACAGCATAAATAGAAATTACATAACTACAATATGAATAACGAAATATCGAATAATTTTATAAAATTATGGTGGCGTAGTACCGATCGCCAAATAGTTATTTCTTTAGTTATTTTATTTGCTTTTAGCTTAATGCTTGTGACTACTTCAGGTTCAGCAGTAGCAAGTAGAATAGGGCTGGAAGAAAATTATTTTGCATCTAGGCAAGTATTTTATCTAACAGCTGCCTCAGCTTTTATATTGTTATTTTCACGCTTTAATAAGAAATGGTTAAAGCGTTTTGCCATATTGGGTTTTATAGCTAGTATAGTTTTATTAATTGCTGTTAAATTCTTTGGTTACGAAGTGAAAGGAGCAACTAGGTGGATTAATATTGCCGGCTTATCTATTCAGCCTTCAGAGTTTATTAAGCCATTTTTTGCAGTTGTTACGGGCTGGATATTATCGTTAAAATTTAATGATGATTTCCCAAGCTTTACAGTTTGCTCGATACTTTATTTTATTGTTGCTATTCTCTTAATCATTCAACCGGATTTTGGAATGCTTGTGATGATTACGGCAGTTTTTGGTATTCAGCTTTTTATTGCTGGTATGCCAATATTTTGGATTGTTCTAGCTGGTTTTTTAGGAATGATAGGAGTAACTGTTGCGTATTTTTGGTTGCCACACGTTACGCAAAGGATTAACTCATTTCTAGATCCTGATAGTAGTGAGAATTATCAAGTTAGCAAGTCACTGAAAGCTTTTGAACATGGTGGTTTATATGGTAAAGGACCGGGGGAGGGGGCAGTAAAACAGGTTCTACCTGATTCGCACACTGATTTTATTTTTGCCGTTGCTGGGGAAGAATTTGGAGCTATTATTTGCCTTATAGTTATAGGTGTATTTGCGTTTATAGTACTTAGAAGTCTTGCTAAGCTATTAAATGAGCAAGATAAATTCGTCCAATTTGCTGCTAGCGGTATTGTTGCACAATTAGGGCTTCAGGCAATAATTAATATAGGTGTAACTTTGCATTTACTGCCTACTAAGGGCATGACGCTGCCTTTTATTAGCTATGGCGGCTCTTCAACGCTTGCAATTGCTATAGCTACTGGTATGCTTCTTGGCTTTACTAAATACCGAACGCCGCTTGATTCGTACAAGATAAATAAAATAGAAATATGAAAAAGATAGTTTTAGTGGCAGGTGGAACAGGCGGTCATTTTTTTCCAGCAGTTGCTCTTGGGGAGGAGTTAATAAAAAGAAAATATGAAGTTCATTTTATTACGGATTTAAGGTGTGAGAAGTATATAAATCATGATACGGGATTAATTTTTCATGTTATAGATTTAAAACGACCAAAAAATATTTTATTATTCTTGCCGTTATTATCGCTTGCTATTTTTAAAGCTATTAAATTGTTATTTAGCCTTTCTCCCTCTGCTGTAGTAGGATTTGGTGGTTATCCGGTTGTTGCTTCAATGTTTGCAGCAATTTTTCTAAGAGTGCCGATTGTAATTCATGAGCAGAATTCTTATCTTGGAAAGGTTAATAAATTTTTTGCAAATTTTGCTAAGAAAATAGCAATTTCTTATAAAAATACTAAAAACTTGCCTGTAGTTGTAAAGAATAGAACAGTAGTTACTGGGGGGATAGTTAGAAAGAATATTAGAGGCTTGGATTCGGTGGTCAAGCGACGGAATGACAAAGACCGTACCTTTAAAATTTTTATCTTTGGCGGCAGTCAAGGAGCTAAATTATTTTCAGAGTTAATACCTGAAAGCATCAAAGCTTTAATGCAAAAGCAGCCAAATCTTAAACTGCATATAACTCAGCAAGCAGCACTTGAGGATCAAGTAAAAATAAAAAATATATACTCAAATTTAAATATTACTTACGAATTAGCTGAATTTTTTGATAATATGGCAAATCAGTATAAAAATGCTGATTTAGTAATTTCAAGAGCTGGAGCATCTACTATAGAAGAGCTAACTTATATAGGGTTGCCAGCAATTTTTATTCCGCTGCCAAGTGCTGCCGATAATCATCAATATCATAATGCAAAATTATTAGAAGATGAGAAATGTGGTTGGTGCATGAAGCAAGATGATATATCAAGCGAAAAATTAGCCGAAAAAATGTTTGAGTTAATAAGTAATCTGAAGATATTAGAAAATACCTCGAAAAATCTATTAAAAAGAAGAAAAGAGGGTCATAAGTTGCTAAGTAACCTAATAGAAGAGCTAATTTAAACAATATAAGCTCTTTATTCTTGCAAGTTTGATTATTATGTGGCATTAATCATAATAGACTTTTTCATATGGCTTGTTTTTAAAGATAATTTGTCAAGTTATATAAATAAATCTAATTGAAGTTTTGGAATAATATATGTTGAAAAAAATTATAATATTATTTTTAGGTGTTTTTGTGCTGTCAGGTTGTACTGATAGCTTTAGAGGTTACTTCCAAAAATCCGCAAATAATAGGTTAGTTGATAGTAAAGGTTTTAAAGGTGGTAAAAGAAAACCTTTATATAATAATAAATATATTAGTTTAGCTAAAAAGAATATAGTTGAAGATAATCTTGACGATCCAGAGGATGACGATGACGATTATGATAACCCTTTAAGAGGAGAGCAAATTGATCCCGTCAAAAGAAATCGTGAGATATACCTTAAAATGATTAGACGAGATATGGAAAAATATAAAGCTGAATCAGGTGAATCTTCAGACGATGATGATATGATTTTAAGTAAAGCTAATAAGAAAGTTAGAAAGGACAATACCGATAAAGAAAGAAAAATGCAAGAAGAGCTAGACCAGATAAAGGCAATGCTAAGAGAAACTAAGCGTGATATATCAAAATATACTTGCCCAAATGCAACAGCAAATCAAAATTATGTGCCTCCAGTTTCAAACTACGAACCTGTAGCACCAGTTAAAAATAATAAACCTTATAATAATAACTCTAAGGTAAAGCAAAAATTTATCCGTGAGGATGATGATTATAGTAGCAATGCTTGCTCTATTTAACTTTTCATCTCTGTCACCTCGTGGTGGCATTGCCTGCGTGGTTTCAATATCATTCCTGCGAAAGCAGGAATCCAGTATAAAGCGAGAAAAATCGAGCTTTTAATTTTAAAATTTGCTATATTTAGGCTTTTTAAGTACTGGATCCCGTGGACAAGCCACGGGATGACACTGTTGAAAAAGAAGTAAATAAGCTAAAAGACGAAATCGCACATTTATTAGAAAATCCCACAACAGAAGAAGATATTGAAAAAATAGAACAGCGTTTAGAGGAATTAGAGAGAATATTTTACGAAACTTGTTGATGGTTGTCGCATTGCGGTGTGGATCAATTTTCTCGTCATTGCGAGAAGAAACTGAAAGTTTCGACGAAGCAATCTCAGGAGTTCTTAGTACTGTTTCATGAGATTGCCACGCTCATTTCATTCGCTCGCAATGACGGAAAAGATCACTATTTCACAAATACCAAATCATTATTTAATGAATCCTTAGAGCTATATTTATAATCTAGATATGAAAATTCTTTAAGTAATTCAGGGGAGTCGATTAGATTATTTGCAATAAATTTCACCATATTTCCACGAGCTTTTTTAGCATTTATCCCAATAGTTGCTAACTTACCATTTCTATTTTCTTTAAAATGAATATTAATTATAGGATATTTTAACTTATCCTGATTTATTACAGATGAATATTCTTGCGATGCAAGATTAAGCAAATATTTATGTTTATGATGCTCAAGCCTCTGATTAATATAATTTGTAATCTCATCTTGCCAAAATTTGCTCAAATCATTTATCTCATTTAACTTTGTTGCCATTTCAAGCCTATAAGGTTTGATAACATCGAGCGGCTTTAAAGCTCCATATAACCCTGATATGATAAGCAAATGCGATTGTAAAAAATTTACTGCATCTTCGCTTAAATTTTCTGATTGTATATTATTAAAAACATCACCCGCATAAGCAAAAATAGCTGCTTTGCTGTCTTGCTTCTCAAAATTCTGAAATCTTTCTTTATTTAAATGTGCCAATTTCTCGCTTATACCCATAGTTTTAGATAGCTGAGCTTCAGAATAATTTTTAACTATAGCAAGTAGTTGATTTGTTATTTTGGGAAAAGTAGGGGAGGTTAGCTCCCCTTTAAAAGCTATCGGCTCAAAATTAAGAGTTTTAGCAGATGAAATAATAGTAAGCATTTAACGAACAGGAGGGTTTGGCACTGTTGAAACAGTACTAGCAATATTTCTATTAGTATCATTAACTGTTCTCATGATAGCATAGCTTGGATCACCATCAGCTTGCATTACTTCTTTTGACTTGGTGTTTTTTTGATTAGAACAGCTAGTTAAAGTCAAAGCAGCAAATAAAATTACTAAATATTTCATAATAAAATCCTTTTTATAAATTTCTCATTTAAGATAATGGCTTATGATAACTATGTCAAGCCACAACCAAGGACCAGCTATTGACAAAATATTAAAATGCTGCTAGTAATTACAATACAAAATAATATGTTAAATTATTTATGATATCTTTGAAAGTTATTAGTTTAATACAAAATTGGCGTTGGCGTAGATAATATTTTTACGTTATGGGTGTATTATGCCCACTGCTCAATTATTAAATTATAACTTATACAGGATATTAAAATGTCATTCCTTAATATTTTCTTAAGAGTCTTCTCTCTTTTATTTTCATTATTTTTCACTTTATCAGTTTATGCGACTCAAAAAAACATCGCTGTTATTGTCCCGCTTGAACATGCAGCAATGACTCAAATCGTAGCAGGAATTGAAGAATCGTTGAAAGCTATAGATGCAAAAATTACAGTAAAAAATGCCCATGCTGATTCTAATATTTTACTTGCTATCATAAAGCAGCTTAAAGATCAAGATATTGACGTAATAATTCCAATCGGTACATCTGCTTGTCAAACTGTAATTTCACATATCCCTAATAAACCGATTGTTTGTGCGGCAGCTAAGATTGATAATAAAAATCTTCCCTTGGTTACTGGTGTTAATGATGAAATAAAAATTACCAGTATCATTAGCAAGTTACCATTTTTACGGAACATTACCTTAATTTATAGCAGCAGCGAAAAAGTTATTTCAGAAGTAGAAGCAACAAAAAGCTATGCGAAGAAAAATAATATTTCGTTAAACTTTAAAATGGTACAAAACTTAAATGACTTATCGGTAGCTGTAAAGAATGCTCCCGAAAATACACAATGCTTTGTGATTTTAAAAGATCATTTAATAGTTAGCGGTATAAATATTTTAAAACAAGAAGCATTTAAACGAAATATTCCTATTATTGCCTCGGATGAAGGGTCGGTAATTAGCGGAGCAACCATCGCGGTAGGGGTGCAAGAAAAAGATATAGGCTTAAAAGCAGGTGAACAAGCAAAGCAGATTCTGCAAGGAACAGCACCTAAGAATATCCCTTTTCAAAATATGGATGAGCTAACTTTATTTGTTAATCTTAAATCCTTTATCAAACAAAAAATTCTTACCAAGGAAAATTTAGCTGCTCTTCCTTTTAACAGAAAAGAGTTGGAAGAGTAATATAATGAATCTTTTAGTTACTGCTCTTGAGCAATCTTTGATAATGTTGCCGCTTATTTTAGGAATGTATATCAGTTACAGGATTTTGAAAATTACCGATTTAACTGTAGATGGAACATATGTATTAGGTGCGGCAGTGTTTACTAAATTTCTTTCATTTGGACTATTTTCGGCATTAATACTTGTCGTAATAGCAGGGAGTGTTATTGGTGTTATAGTAAGCTTTATGCAGAAAAATAACCGTGTTAATAGCCTTATAGCGGGAATACTTGCCAGCTTTATGCTTTATTCGGTTAATTTGCAGATTATGCAATGTCCTAACATATCGACACTAGGTATGCCAAGCTTACTCAATATATTTAATGCTGAAAATTGGTTATTACCTTTGAGCATGTTGAATATTATTGTGATATTTGCAATAATAATTTTATTAAAAGGGCAACTAGGTCTAATGCTTAGAGCATTTGGGTTTAATAAAGATTTACTTGCTATTTTAGGAAAGCCTGCCGAATTCTATCGTACGCTTGGGCTTAGCATAAGTAACGCACTTGCTGCATTAACTGGTACTATATCAGCACAAGTAAATGGTTTTGCCGATATTAATATGGGTTTTGGGGTAGCACTTGTTGGTATCGGTGCAATAGTTATAGGGCGACATATCCTAATTCGCAATAACAGCTTTGATACTTTTAAAGAAATATTTTCCTGTTTTATAGGTATATTATTTTACTTTATCACTTTAAGTATTTTACTCCGCATCGGTATTGATCCTATAAACCTTAAGCTTATCTTAGGAATGGTGCTATTTATTTCTCTTCGTTCTGTGAAAAGAGAGGCTGTATGAAACCTTATTTATATGCCGAGAAAGTGCAGTTTAAAGTAAAAGAGCGTAATGAGCCGATAATATCGGAAACTACTTTAAATATTGCCTAAGAAGAGTTTGTTGTAGTGCTTGGAACTAACGGCAGCGGTAAATCTACTTTAACAAAAATTCTAGCAGGTTATTTAAAGCCGACTAGCGGGCAGGTGTTTTTAGATCAAGTACGAATTGATAAATTACCGCAATCGCAAAAAGCTAATATGTTAATAACTATAACCCAAAAAGCAGAAGATAGATTATTTTCGGAGTTAACTTTAGAAGAAAATATTACTTTATGGGAAAGCCGCTTTCCAGCAAATGAGCGTAAAACAGATGTGGAAGTATTAGAGCTTATCGGTTTATCGAAATCTAAGCGTTTTTTGTCACGTCTAACGCAGCCGCTTAGTAATTTTTCCGGTGGGGAGAAACAACTTATATTGCTCGCACTAGCTATTTCTCATCCACCTAAAATATTATTTTTAGATGAACATACTGCAAGCCTTGACCCTAAAGCTTCGCATGAGGTAATGAAAAAAACGGCAGAGATTATTGATGAACATAAAATAACTGCCGTAATGATCACACATAATTTGGAAGATGCTGTAAATTACGGAAAAAGACTTGTGGTTTTAGATAATGGTAAGGTAGCACAAGACTACCTAAAACCACCGGCTTTTTCTATGAAAGAATTGAAAAAGATGTTAGGGTAAAATATAACAACTATTCTCCTGTGTTTGGGTCTAGAAAATCTGGAGCATGCCTACCAAGAAGTTTTCTAAATGCTTCTTCAGGTTTTATTTCAACTAGGTCTATTTCTTTGTATTCAGTAAGAAGGGATGTTATGGTATTATAAAGACTTTTTTGTGCTTCTAATTCATTTTTTAAAGCTTCTCTTTCTATTGCAAGTTGTTTTTCTTTAGCTTCGACTTCTCTTAAGCTTTCGTTAGCTTTTCTTAATTCAATATCTGCTAAGGCAAGTTGTGTTGTAAGAACAGCATTTTCTGCCAATGAATAAATTAGAGCTGCATAATCATGTGCTTTTTGCTCATCTTGAGTTAATTGACTGGATGGGTTTTGATTCATAATAATTACTTTAAAAAATAATTCTAAATTTAAAATAGATCAAATCTAGTATTATTGCAATTAATATCAGTAAATACAGCTTCATAATGAAGACTCTTTAGGATAAAGCCAAACAATTAACAATCCGATTAAAAGACCGAGATTTAAAAGTAAATTGTATTCCGTCATGGAAATCCCTAAAAGCTTAATTGCCGGTTTGGTGCAGGAAGTTATTGGCTGTGAATAAAGCATCTGTCTAATATGCTCAATAGATAAGCCTTTTGGGAAGCGGATCATAGATGAACAAAGACTGCTTGGCTGAACTATTCCTCGCTCTACCATACTATGATAGGTTGATAATATGCATGAACTAAGTAGTGTTAAAAAAATAAATACTAAAGTGTATTTACTTAATTGCCTGATAATTAAAGCAGTTAGACAAATTTTTATTAATGTTAGATAAGGGAATCTTTCGTAAACGCATAAAGGGCAGGGGGCATAATGCAATATATACTCAGCAAAATAAGCTGTAGCAAGAGCTGTGACAGAAATCGCAATTAAGCCTATATGCAGCATTTTATAGCTGTCTTTTCTTATGTAGTTTATAATGGTATTAAATGGCATATTTTTATTTTATAGTTTTTGTATTGTCAAACAGTGCCATCCTGTGGAGGCATTGCACACTTGTCATCCCGTGGACAAGCCACGGGATGACACCGAGGACGTTTTTCGATCTACGCAACAATGCTACCCGGGAAGAACATAAGAGTTATTCAACAAACCATTGTTGGGAGCAACAATTAAATTTTACAATTAATTAAATATAGTATATTGTCACTGATAATTAATTACAAGTATAAGAAAAATAAATGTCGGAAATTTTGGAAAATGCAATCAAATCAAAAGCTTGGCCTTTTGAAGAAGCTAAAAAAATACTAGATAGCTTAAACGGCAAAACTCCTGAAAAAGGTTATGTACTGTTTGAAACAGGCTATGGTCCATCAGGACTACCGCATATTGGGACTTTTGGCGAGAATGCTCGTATGGTAATGGTACAGAAAGCATTTGAACAATTATCAGATATAAAGACTAAGCTGATCTGCTTTTCTGATGATATGGATGGCTTGCGTAAAGTACCAAGCAATATCCCAAATCCTGAAATGGTAGCCGGATATATGGATATGCCGTTAACCTCTATCCCTGATCCTTTCGGTGAATGTGAGAGCTATGGGCATTATATGAATGCAAAATTCTGCTCATTCCTTGATAAATTTGGCTTTAAGTATGAATTTTATAGCAGCACCGAGTGCTATAAAGCCGGTATGTTTGATGAAATGCTGATCAAAGTACTTGAGAAATATGACGAGATAATGGAGCTGATGCTACCGACTTTTAGAGAAGAGCGGAAAGCTACCTATTCACCTTTTATGCCCATTTGTCCGAAAACTGGCAAGGTACTGCAAGTACCTATACATAAATGGGATGCAAAACTTGGTACAATAACTTATAAAGATGAAAACGGGAATGATATAGAAGTACCTGTAACAAAAGGTCATTGTAAATTGCAGTGGAAGCCGGATTTCGGTATGCGTTGGGCAGCTTTAAAAGTTGATTATGAAATGTACGGGAAAGACCATTTAGCAAATGGTAGACTTTACTCTGAGATTTGCCGAATCTTAGGTGGAAAGCCGCCGGTACAATTATGTTATGAGCTGTTCTTAGACGAAAATGGTGAAAAAATATCGAAATCAAAAGGCAATAGTATTAGCGTTGATGATTGGCTTAAATATGCACCTGTTGAAAGTATGGCATTGTTTATGTACCAAAATCCTACTAGGGCTAAAAGGTTATTTTTCGATTTAATTCCTAAAAATGTTGATGAATATATTACCTTTAATCAAAAATATCATTTAGAAGAAGATAGATCAAAACGTTTTGCAAATCCGGTTTATCATATTCATCATGGAAATGTGCCTAAAATTGAGACTTTTGGTATTACTTACTCGCTGTTATTAAATCTAACTTCGGTGTGTAATCCATCCGATAAATCAGTACTTTGGGGTTTTATTAGCAGATATGAACCAAAAGCGACACCAAATAATAGTCCATATCTTGACCACTTAGCAGAATTTGCTATAAGATATTATAATGATTTTGTTAAAGCACATAAATCATATTTAGCTCCGTCTGAAAAGCATAAAGCTATTTTGCAAGATATTTTAGATATGTTAAAAAGCTTGCCTGAGCAGATAGAAGCGGAAAGTATTCAAAAAGGAATTTATGATATCGGCATGAAAGCAGGGTATGAAAATTTGCGTGATTATTTCAAAGATTTATACCAAATATTACTTGGGCAAAGCGATGGTCCAAGACTTGGTACTTTCATAAAGCTTTATGGTATAAATGAAACTATGAAGTTGATTGAGGAAAAGTTGTAAAGGGTAATTTTTGTCATACCGCGACTTGATCGCGGTATCTAAAAACTAACTTATAAAGATACCGCGATCAAGTCGCGGTATGACATCAAAAATGAATGAATAATATTTTTTGCAGTACGTTGCCGATTTTTTTAATTACCTTACTTGGTAGTATTATAAAAAATAAATGGCTAACTTCAGAAGAATTTTGGCGTGGTATTGAGAAATTATCCTATTTTGTATTGTTTCCTGCAATGCTTTTTAACTATATCTCTACAGCTGATTTAAGTGTTGCTTCAATAATCAAACTAGTAATCGCTCTTATTATTTCTACACTTCTTATTACGTTAGGTCTAATAATTTATCAAAGAAAATATAATATTGATAAAATAGAATTCACTTCTATTTTTCAAGGATCGATTCGCTATAATAGCTACATTTTTTTTGGAGCAGCGAGTCCCTTACTTGGTCCTAGTGGTCTTTCTATTGTTGCCGTTATTTCTTCTTATATGATTATCATCACCAATATTTTATCGGTAATGATTTTTGCATATTACGTTCCAGATAAATCTGTCACTACCACCATTAGAACAAGTTTAGTTTTAATGATCAAGCTAATCATACGCAACCCGCTTATTATTGTCAGCCTAGTAGGGTTTGTTTTTAATTATTCAAATCTTGAACTACATTTAGGTCTTAAAAAAACTTTAGATAGTTTATCTAATGCTGCTTTAGCAATTGGTATGTTAAATGTTGGGGCAGGGCTTAATTTTACTATTAGACAAGAGCTTTTACATAGCATAGTATTTACGAGCTTTGTTAAGTTAATCGCTTTTCCGTTAGTGAGTGTAGTAGTGCTATGGATGATGTCAATTAGCGGGATAGATAGATCGGTAGGTATATTATATAGCTCACTGCCATGTGCAAGCACTGCTTATGTTTTATCACGCCAGCTCGGCGGCAATCCTGATTCGATGGCATCGATTATAACATTTACAACTTTCTTCTCGGTAGTGACTATATCAATTATTATGTATTTAGTAGGGTAATTAGTAATTCAACGTCATTGCGAGGAGCGTAGCGACGAAGCAATCTCAGGAGTCCTTACGAGATTGCTTCGTCGAAACTGCGTTTCTCCTCGCAATGACGAAAAGCCAAAAAACACAATAACAAAACAGGAATATCTAAAAAATGGACGAAATGAACAAAATAAATTACACTGAAGCACTTGAGTATCACCAAAAAGATAAACCAGGTAAAATTGCTATTTCTGCGACTAAGCCGCTTGTTACGCAGCATGATTTATCGCTGGCTTATTCTCCTGGTGTTGCGGCTCCTTGTCTTGAGATTGCTAAAAGTACTGATGAAATGTATAAATACACCGCACGTGGGAATCTGGTTGCTGTGATTTCTAATGGTACTGCGGTGCTTGGTCTTGGTAATTTAGGAGCTGCTGCCTCAAAGCCAGTTATGGAGGGTAAAGCGGTACTTTTTAAAAATTTTGCCGATATTGATGCAATCGACTTAGAAGTTGATACTAATGATCCGGAAGAGTTTATTAATGCTGTAAAATATCTTGGTTATAGCTTTGGCGGAATTAATCTTGAAGATATTAAAGCTCCTGAGTGTTTTGTTATTGAAGAGAAGCTGAAATCTTTAATGGATATACCAGTATTTCATGATGATCAGCACGGAACGGCAATTATCACAGCAGCAGGGCTAATAAATGCTGCTTATATTACTAACCGTAAGCTAGAGAATTTAAAAATAGTAGTTAATGGTGCGGGTGCTGCCGCTATTGCTTGTATTGATCTATTGATTGCTCTTGGAGCGGATAAATCAAAAATTATTTTATGCGATACTAAAGGTGTTATCTATCAGGGTCGCATAGATGGTATGAATAAATGGAAAGAGACTTATGCAAATAGCACGCAGCTTAGAACTTTAGAAGAAGCATTAAAAGATGCGGATGTATTTATAGGATTATCCGTAAAAGGTGCAGTAACTAAAGAGATGGTTAGCAAAATGGCAAATAATCCAATTATTTTTGCTATGGCTAACCCTGATCCGGAAATTACGCCTGAAGAGATAAAGCAAGTTCGTAATGATGCGATTATAGCAACAGGTAGATCTGATTATAATAATCAGATTAACAATGTTATGGGTTTTCCTTATATTTTTAGGGGAGCATTAGACGTTAGAGCTAAAACCATTAATACAGAAATGAAAATAGCAGCAGCAAAAGCTATAGCAGAACTCGCTCGCAAGCCTGTGCCGGAGGAAGTATATAAGGCATATGCCGGACGTAAGATGATTTTCGGTAATGAATATATTATCCCTGTTCCATTTGATCCCCGTTTAATTACAGTAGTGCCGATAGCGGTAGCTAAAGCAGCAATAGATAGCGATGTTGCTAAAGTTTCTGATTTCAATCTCAATAAATATAAAAAAGAATTAGAAAGTAGACTAAACCCTACCTCTAACTATATGAATTTCTTATCTGAAAAAATCCATAATGCACCTCTAAAACGTATTATTTTTGCCGAAGGGGAAGAAGAAGAAGTAATTGTTGCGGCAATAATGATGCGGGATGAGAAATATGGGAATCCTATTTTAGTCGGTCGCATTGAGAGAATTGAAGCAAAATTAAAGCAATTAGGGCAGAATATTAGCTTAGATGGTATTACCATAATGAACGCTGCTTTAACTTATAAGCTTGAAATATATATTGATTATTTATATAAAAGGTTGCAACGCAAAGGTTATTTATACCGAGATTGTGCTAAGCTCGTTAAAACCGATAAGAATATTTTTGCTGCTTGTATGCTTGCTTGTGGAGATGGTGATGCACTTTTAACAGGGGTGACAAAAAGCTATGTTGATAGTTTAGAAGATATATTAAAAGTTATTTCACGAAAGCCTAATCGTAGAATCTTAGGTTATTCTATCATGATTGCAAAAGACAATAATATTATTATTTCTGATAATTGCATTACTGAATATCCAAATAGTCACGAGCTTGCAGAAATAGCAGCTCAGACAGCAGAAATAGCTAAAGATATGGGAATTGTCCCACGTGTTGCACTTCTTTCATTTTCAAGCTTTGGCAATTCTTCTAAGGAAAAAACAGCTCGTATTCGTGAAGCAGTAAATATATTAGATAATTTTAGTGAAGATAAAGCAAAGCTTAATGATATGGATGTAGATTTTGAATATGATGGCGAAATGTCGGTTAAAGTTGCTTTAGATTCTAACTTACGTAAATTATATAAGTTTTGTAGGTTGTCTGGTCCTGCTAACGTCCTTATTATGCCAGGTTTAAACTCTGCTGCTATCTCTACTGAATTATTGCAAGAGTTTTCTTCAAATAGTTTCATAGGTCCTATAACAAATGGTTTTGAAAAGCCTGTTCAAATCCTGCAAGCCACGCTATCAGCAAGTGAAATACTAAAAATAGCAACTTTTGCTTGTGTTGAGTCTATAAAATAGCTATATTAAAGATTAATAATAATTAACTTATGAGAGATAGTTATGGACCCCCTAATAAAAAGAGAAGTAATAAGTTCATTTAATGATAAACCTAAAGATGGAATCAGTAAGATTAAAGAATGGTGTGCTAGTAATAATAAAGATTTTGCAGAAGAGACAGCTAAGTTTTTTCGTGAGGAAAAAAATAATTTAGATTTAGTAGCTGTTGGGGATTATCTTGGAACAGATGGAGAAGATAATAAAAAAGTATTGGATAGTTTTGTTAAACAATTTGATTTTAAAGATAAAAATTATTTGAAAAGTTTAAGAGAGTTTTTAAAGGCTTTTAAATTACCAGGTGAGGCTCAAAAAATAGATAGATTGGTTGAAAGTTTTGCCTCTAAATATCATGAGCAAAATACTACTACTGACATAAATCATGCAGACGCAGCTTTTATATCAGCTTACGCTACTGTAGGTCTTAATACTAATCTTCATAATCCTAGCGTAAAAGATAAATGGACAATTGATCAGTTTAAGGATCAACTAAAAGGTTTAAATACAGAAAGTAAATTGCAAGGAATTAAGAGTGGTAAAAATTTTAGCAATGAGTTCTTAGAAAATATCTATAATGGAATAAAGGCAGAGCCTTTTGAAGCAAATTTTATAGAAACTGCTACTGGTTATGAAATAGCCGGTATAAGTTTACAAAATGATAAAACTTTTAAAAAACTAGATGATTTTTTAACAGCAAAAACAGATATAAACAAAGTTTTTTCTAATCTAGGAAATAATGTAACTGCCGAGCATAAACAACCAAAAACATGGCTTAATAAGTTTACAGGTTATGAGGGTAGTGTATCAGTTAAAGCAGGTAATGCAGAGGTAGAAATACAAGTTTATAAGCCAAATATTTTGTCAAAATGGTTTTTAGGAGAAAAAAGTAAGCTTATGATTCAGCCTAAAGGGGGATCAGAGCAATCTTTAAAATTAGCAGCTCAAATTGCAGCAAGTTTTGACACTAAAGTAACCTCTATTAAAGCAACATATGATTATCTAAAACAGGACTTAGAAAATTATTATAAAAACCCTGAACAAGAACTAAGAAAAGCAAATTCAGTGGTAGATCTTCATAATCAAATAAAAGAAACTACTGCAAAAGTACAACAAGTTGATCCAGAAATACCTGACACTAAAAGCATTCCTTTAGCCTCTGAAACAAATTTTCAAGATCTCAAAGAAGCAGAGATAGGCATTCAGCCAGCAAAAACTCAACCAATAGAAGAGCTAAATCAACCAGTAAAAAAGCCAAAATTTAATTCGTTTGCAGAAGAGTTAGCTTGGAAAAATGCACAAAAAAAGCAAGCTATTAATGCTCCAGTAACTAAAAACGAAGAACCTAAAGCACAAATAGATAATCACAAAAAATGTTTAGAGGAATTAAAGCAAAAACAGGAAGAGCTAGAAAATAAAAAGAAAGAGCTTGAAGAAAAAAAAGCTAATTCTAATATTACTAAAGAAGAAAAATGGAGAATTGTCGCTGAATTAGAAGGAGTTACTAAGCATCTTGAAAGCATAAAAAAAGAACATAATACTATAAATACTGCTGAAGAAAGAGAGAAACAATTTAATAAAAGCTCACAATCTTCGGCTTTAAAAGGTGAGCCTACTGCAGCTGATAAGCAGCAACAAGCTGCTATGGAATTAATCAGGCTTAGAAAAGAGCAAAGATTACAAGAAGAAGCTGCTAGTAAGGCTATAATCGCTAATAATCCAGCTACACAACCTATAAAACCTGGTGTTATACCGCCTCCACCACCACCACCTCCGGGGAAAGGTGTTCCTATTCCTCCGCCACCGCCACCTCCAATGCCGGGACAAGGCGTTCCTATTCCGCCACCTCCACCACCTCCAGGTGGGGTTGGTCCAAAACCATCTCCAATGTTTGCTATTCCACCGAAATTGCAAGAAACATTAAAAACTATACACACATCTCAAGATGGGAATAAGCAGCAAGGAAATAATAATTTTCAAGACGATCTAAGAAAAACTCTAGCAATGAGAAATAGCCCAACACGTTAGATATAAATGTTGTGCTAAAAATCTTAGGTTTTAAAACAACATTTTGATAGTTAGTGATAAAGGTGAAAGATTGTTATCCCGTGGCTTGTTCAATAGTACTGGACAGTTATTATTCTATGTCATTCCCGCGGAAGCGGGAATCCAGCATAAAGCGAGATAAATCGAGCTTTTATATTCTAAAAAATTGCTGTATTTAGATTTTTTTCTTGGATTCCCGCTTTCGCGGGAATGACATATAAGGTCACTTACACCTGAATAAAATATAACATTTTTTTTAAACTGTCCGGTACTATTGGACAAGCTCACGGGATGATACCGAAAGTATTTTTTGATTTACGCAATAAGGCTTTTATATTATTCCCACAAAGGCATTGCCTGCGTGGATCGAGAATCGTCATTGCGAGTGAATGAAATGAGCGTGGCAATCCAGAAAAAAATAATAAAAAATGTTATAAAGTTAGCATTTTTTTACTTCCTTGCTTCGTCAATTACTTCGTAATTTCCTTAGCTCAGACGGAAAAACCGATCTATGCAGGGGCAAGCCTTAAGCGGGAATGACATAGAATAAAAACTGTCTGGTACTATTGTTCTACTCTCATGCCTGTCACAAAATTCAGTGTATTATTTTTTTGAATTGTAAAAATCTAAAATTGCTTTGCTCAATTCATGATTTAATACTGAAAAGTCTGCCGTATTAAAGCCCTTTCTTGGAATAATTATCATCGCAAGCTTTTTGAGATTAGAATTATTACAAATAAGCCTAATAAGATGTTTTATACGTCTTTTAATTTTATTACGTACTACAGCTTTTTTATTTAGCTTTTTGCTAACTTTTATTCCTAGGAAGATATTATATTTTGATTCAAGAAAGATTTTTGGGATGTTCTTTGCTATCACCAAAATAAAATATTTTTCATAAAATTTTTTGCCAAGCTTATTTATAAGCTCAAATTCCTTTTGATTTTTTAAAGAGGTGATAAACAATTGAATAGGTCAGATTAGTATTTATGCGGATAGTTTTTTTCTGCCTTTAGCACGACGGTTTCTTAAAATTGCTCTTCCAGAGGGAGTAGCCATTCTAGCTCTAAAACCATGTCTTCTTTTTCTTACTAAATTACTAGGTTGAAATGTACGCTTCATAATATTTATACCAAACGAAAATTAATTATTTATAATGAAATAAATGTCATTGCGAGAAAAATTACAAGGTAATTTGACGAAGCAATCCAGTATTGTATATGGATTGCCACAGCAACGAAGTGGCTTCGCAATGACGTTGTCTATATTAAATATGTGCCTTTGCTTGTTCTACGATACTTGCAAATCCTTCATTGTTATTTACAGCAAGTTCTGCAAGGACTTTACGATCTATGTCGATTTGAGCTTTTTTAAGAGCCCCCATAAATTGAGAATATACTAAACCATGCTCTCTTACCGCTGCATTTATTCTTTGAATCCACAGACCTCTGAAATCACGCTTACGATTTCTGCGATCTCTGTAAGCATATTGTAGTCCTTTTTCTACTTTCTCAATAGCTACTCTAAAGCAAGTACTAGCTCTACCCCTATAACCTTTTGCAAGTTTGAGGATTTTTTTATGTCGATTTTTGGAAATTTTTCCTGATTTTGCACGTGTCATTTTTTAGCTCCTTAATTAATTTGTACCATATGGAAGAAAATATTTTTTGATGTTATATCCATCTTGATCACAAAGTATCGTAGTTCCACGTAAGTTACGAATTTGAGCTTTAGTACGACGACGCATAAAATGTTTTTTACCTGCTTGAGATGCAACCACTTTACCACTAGCAGTAAGTTTAAAACGCTTTTTTACAGCAGATTTTGTTTTTAATTTAGGCATGATTTTCCTTTAATTTGGTATTTATAAGACATTTACCGGTAATATTTAGGCATACCAAAGCCACGTTACCGATTGAAAGCTAAATAATAGTTTCTTTTATAATTTATTGCAAGACGTTTTTTGTAATTTATTACTATATGTTATTTATACTAAAATTAGTAACTTTAACTATATTGTTATTTATGCTATAATAGTAATCATTAACGTTTTTAATTGCAAAATAATGTTTGGGCAAAATCCTAAAAGAGGAATATTAAAAGGTGACGGGACGCAATTACAAGTGCAATCTATTTTTAAAACTATTCAAGGTGAGGGAATATTTGTAGGTGTTCCTGCCATATTCATCAGGTTTGGAGGATATAACCTTGCGTGCGATTTTTGTGATACAGAATTTGAAAATTTCGAAACAATCAAAATAGATGATATTTTATCTAAGGTTAGCCTACTTACTTTAAATTCTAAAAACAAGCAATCAGTTAAGTTAGTAGTGATAACGGGTGGTGAGCCGATGCGTCAACCTATAGAATTATTGTGCCAAAAATTATTAGAACAAGATTTTAAGGTGCAGATAGAAACTAACGGCACGTTATATAGTTCTTTGCCGGATAAAGTATCTATAATATGCTCGCCTAAAGCAGGTAAAAACGGCTATAGCAAAATCAGAGAAGATTTATTGCCTAAAATTAGTGCTGTAAAATTTATCATTGCTAAGAATATTTTAGAGTATAGCTTAATACCTGAAATAGGACAAACTGCTTACAATATACCGGTTTTTGTTCAGCCTATGGATCAAAATGATCAAAAACTTAACAAAGAAAATAACGAATTAGCGGTAAAATTAGCTTTAGAGAGTGGTGCTAGGTTGTCAGTACAAACTCATAAATTTATAGGCATAGAGTAATTACAAATATATCTTGAATTTTAGATTAATTAGTACTATTATAACCTTTTTATAAAGTTTAAAGTGTTGAAATAATGAGTGAAATATTAGAACTTGAAGCAAAGTCTCGCAATGAATTTGGTACGGGTGCAGCAAGAGCATTAAGAAGAGAGGGGCGTGTTCCTGCTATTATTTATGGTGCAAAGAAAACCCCAGTTAGTATTTCTTTAGAAGAAAAAGAAATAACAAAATATTATAGAAAGCCAGCTTTCATATCTCAGCTAATTAGTTTAAAAATCGATGGTAAGCAATATAAAGTGCTGCCGAAAGCTGTAGAATTACATCCTGTTACAGATATAGTACGTCACGTTGATTTTGTTTTTTTAGAAGATAAAACCCAAAAAATGGAAGTTCCTGTAGTATATGAAGGGAAAGAAAGAGCATTAGGCGTTAAAAGAGGCGGATATTTCAATATAGTAAAAAGAAGAGTTACTTTATTATGTGATGTTAATAATATTCCAAGAAACGTAACTATTGACGTTACTAATATGCCGATTGCTACTTCATTAAAATCTTCAAAAGTAAAACTACCAGAAGGTTGTAGCTTTACTACAAAGAAAGAATTTGTGCTTGCAACTATAATAGGACGTAGAGGAGCAAAAACTGAAGCTGAAAGCGAGCAACCAGCTGAAGCAGCGAAGTAAAATAATTTTTATTGCTAACTAAAAGCGTTGTTGTATGGCTCGGAAAATGCCTTGTATGTCATTCCCGCGGAGGCGGGAATCTAGAAAAAAGTCTGTCATACCGCGGCTTGACTGCGGTATCTCAGGACACATTCTATGGCACAAGATCCCGTGATCAAGTCACGGGATGACAATATAATTGACTGGATTCCCGCCGTTGCTGGGAATGACATTGGAGGAGTCATGCAATAAGACCGGCTCCAAGGTATCCAGTTAAAAATACTAATAAAATTAGTATTTTTTATTATTTTCTGGATCTAGTTCCCAAGCAACTAGATGACTACCTTAGGGTGCTTTTGAACCCACGCGGGGTAAGCCTTAAGCGGAAATGACCACATAGGAGTAAGATTCGCACAAGAACAAAATACGCACATCCTAATTCTATTTCAAATCATATATATCTTTAAAATTTTCCATATTAAACGAGTATAATATTATGATGCTTATTATTGGTCTTGGTAATCCAGGTAAAGAGTATGAGCATACAAGGCATAATATTGGCTTTATTGCTTTAGAAAATATAGCAAAACAATATGATGCATCATTTAGCGTAAAGAAAAAATTTCATTGCGAAATTGCTGAAAGTACTAATAGTGGGCAGAAGCTAATATTCATAAAACCTACTACTTACATGAATTTATCGGGTAAGTCGGTGATAGCAGTAAAAACATATTATAATATTCCTCTTGAAAAAATCTTTGTTATTCATGATGATATTGATTTAGAATTGGGTAAAATAAAGTTTAAAACTGGTGGTGGAAATGGTGGACATAACGGTTTAAAGTCCATTGATGGAATTATAGGAAATAATTATAACCGTATTAGAATTGGTGTTGGTAGACCGCAAAACAGTCAGGATGTAGCTGATTATGTGCTAAATAACTTTCCTAAATCTGAATATGTACTAGCAGAGCAGGCTATAGATAAAATAACCGATAACTTTAATTTAATATTAGAGAATAAACTAGAAGAGTTTAAGAGTAAAATGGTTTAAGTATTTTGATTGTCATTGCGAGGAGATGCGTAGCATCGATGCAGCAATCTCATGAAATAGTGTTCGGTGTCATCCCGTGGCAGCGTTGTTGCATGGATCGATTTTCCAGTTGTCATCCCGCGACTTGATCGCGGGATCCAGTTAAAAATACTAATAAAATTAGTATTTTTTATTATTTTCTGGATACCATGGACAAGCCATGGTATGACACCGAGGATGCTTTTCGATCCACGCAACAGTGCCGCCACGGGATGACAATGTGAAGTTAAAAATATCCAATTAGCTAAAAATGAATAAAAAGATAAATTATGACCCAAGATTTTGAAATTATATATGCCGAAGAAATGGATAAAGCCTATTCAGCTATAATTTGGGATGCTTTTAATAAAGATGCACGAGAGAAAAAAGGCTTAATAGGAGATTTACAATCCTTTTCATTTTCTTTGTTAGATCAAGATAAAAATTTTATTGCAGGGGTCGGTGGTGTGAGTTTGTGGGGTAGTTTGTACATTACTTCATTACTTGTGGATAAAAATCATAGAAATCAAAATTACGGAAGTTTATTGATAAAAAAAGCTGAAGAATTGGCACGTGAACGTGGTTGTACTTTTATTGTTTTATCGACTATGGATTTTCAGGCTAAACCATTTTATGAAAAATTAGGATATAAACTTGAATTCACAAGACATGGCTATGAAAAAGATTCAGTTTCATATCATTTAAGGAAAGATTTATAATATAAAAATATTTCTCTACTATTTGACCCGTTTAACGAACAGCTTCCGGTACTTATAGAAAAAATTAGCTATTCAATTAATGAGACTAATAATCAATTACTATCACCAAAATTAGTAAACCCGACTTGTTTAGCAAGTTCTATATGGCAAGATGTTTGGAGTGTTAGCGGTGCTACTCCCGAGAACTGTCTTTATACTTTTGTAGAGCTTTTTATATTTAAATATCTTAGTGATCTTGGTATTTTAAAATCTAGAAATAGCTTTTATTCTTTAATGGAAATGTACGCAACAGATACTCATGATGAAGTATTAATTTTCTATGTTGATAATATAAGAAAAAAAATAAAGGAATTATTTCCATATAATCCACTAGATAATACAACTATAATTAACGGTTCAATATTTGTAAGTAAAGATCAGAAAGCTGTTGCAGGTTATAGTACCGTGTTTTTCAAAGTACTTGATAAATTCAATAAATATGGTCGGCTTGAACATATTGATTACGATTTTAAAAGTAAATTATTTGAGAGCTTTTTAAAAGAAAGTATTAGCAAAAAAAACTGGGGTCAATTTTTTACTCCAATGAAAGTAGTTCGGGCAATAGAAATGATTACTCGTGATGAAATTAAAGAGGGAGCAGTTATATGCGATCCTGCTTGCGGCGTTGGAAAGTTTTTGTTAGAGCCTATAAAAGGTAAATTAGATCGTTTTTATCAAGTTGAAGATGACAAAATAATCTCTAGGATAACTATTCATGGTTTTGATAAAGGGTTTGATAAAGACGAGCAAAAAACAATTATACTTGCAAAAGCTAATATGCTAATTTATTTTAGTGAAATTATAAAAAATTATCCAAATCATACGAAGAAATTTGCAGAATTATTTAATTCTACATTTACTCTTAAGACAAATTCAATTTTAGGGACATTAAACGATCCTGTTGAAGATGTATATGATCTAATCCTTACAAACCCTCCATATGTTACTAGTGGTAGCAGCAACTTAAAGGAAGAAATACAAAAAGATAGTGCTTTAAAAAAATATTATAAGGTTAATGCTATAGGTGTTGAAGGGCTATTTATGGAATGGATAGTTAGAGCTTTAAAGCCGAATGGCAAAGCTTTTATTATTGTTCCCGACGGTATATTTAATCGTCAGAATGGTACAAACCTAAGAGCACTATTACGTCAAGAGTGTTTTATTGATGGAATAATATCGCTGCCGTTAAATACATTTTTTACCACAAACAAAAAGACATATATATTATGTATAACTAAAAAGACTAATAAATCAGATATTCAAAGTGATCCGGTTTTTACTTATTTGGTGAGCGAAATTGGTGAAAGTCATGATGTTTATCGTTTTGATATTGAGCAAAATGATCTTATAGAAGCTACTACACTCTATAATTTTTTTAAAGGTGATAAAAAAGCATTTAAAGCTATTAATACTGATATGCGGTGTAAAATAGTTCCAATAGAAAAATTTGAGCCAAATGTTCATTGGGCTATTGATAGATGGTGGAATAAAGAAGAGAAAATTGCATTAGGAATTGAAAAAGAAAATAAAACAGTAGATGTTTTGGAATTTAGTTTACTAATGTCAGATATGGCTAATACTTTTGAAAATTTTAGTAAGATTCTTAAAGAAATTGGAGAAAAAAAACTTTAAAGTAGACAAACAATTTTTAAAGTTCAAGTTAAATGAATTATTTCATATAAAGAGTGGAAATTCAAAGCTTACAAAAAGATATCTTGATAAAAACAAAGGAGAATATCCTGTTTACTCATCAAATACAAAAAAAGTTGGGATATTCGGTATGATAGATTCATTTGATTATGACACAGAGTGTATTCAAATCACCACAAACGGGGTTTATGCCGGAACAGTATTTTATCGCGAGAAACACAAATTTAATATTAATTCAGATGCAAGGTTATTGATAAGAAAAAATAATAATTTAGATTATCGTTATCTAACAATATTAGTAAAAAATATATTAGCGGAACAAAATTTTAATTGGGAAAATAAACCGACTATTGGCAAAATATCAGACCTTGAATTAGCTATACCTGTTGATGGTGGGGTATTTGATTTAGAGACTCAACAACATGTTGTTGAACAACATAATATTGTTGCTGAACTTGAAAAAAATAAAGGAATATGAACAAATTTTAAAAGAAATAAACGTAATACAAAATAACTTCAATATAGTCCAAAGTAAAGATGTTAAAATTGGAGATTTTTTTACAATACAAAAAGGTTTATCAAAATATACCAAGAGTTACGGACAATTATATAAGGGTGAATATCCTGTTTATTCTGCTTCAAATTTAGCACCGCTCACTTATATCAATAATTATGATTATAACGGAAAATATCTTACTTGGACAACGACCGGGTTTGCAGGGTATATCAAGATCATAGAAGGAAATTTTTCAATCAATGGAAATAGAGGAGTATTAATTTCAAAAAATAATAAAATAGATATCGATTTTGTTAAGTATAGCTTAGAACCTATTTTAAGAGATTTAGCTAAAGGTAGAAAAGGTGAAAGAGGAGAAGATGAATTTACTGAGGTTTCTACTTCAATCGTTGAAAACGCAATAATTTCGATTCCTATAACTTCAACCGGTGAATTTGATATTGAAAAACAACAAGAAATAGCAACAACATATAGAAAAGTTGAAGATACAAAAAAATTAATACAACAAGAACTAAAAAAAATACAAGAATACTCATTAATAATATAATTAACATCACAATAAAAAAGATTTATGACATTAAAATTAGGAATTGTGGGTTTGCCGAATGTCGGTAAGTCAACGTTATTTAATGCTTTAACGGCAAGCGTGGCAGCTGAAGCTGCTAATTATCCGTTTTGTACGATTGAGCCAAATAGTGCCGTTGTTTCAGTACCTGATGAGCGTTTACAAAAGCTTGCCGCACTTGTAGGAAGTAAAAAAATTATTCCATCTTATATCGAATTTGTCGATATTGCAGGTCTTGTTAAAGGTGCAAGCAAAGGGGAGGGGCTTGGTAATAAGTTCTTATCAAACATTAGAGAAGTAGACGCAATATTGCACGTATTACGTTGTTTTGAGGATGAAGACGTAACGCACGTACATAATAAAGTTGATCCGATTCATGACCTTGAAATAATTGAGATGGAGTTAATACTTGCCGATATAGAATCGGTGGAAAAGCGACTTGTTACAAGCGAAAAACGTTTGAAATCAGGTGATAAGACTTTAGCAGAGCAAATAGAGCTATTAAAAGAGGTTCATAAAGTATTAGCCGATGGTAAACCTGCAAGAGTGCTAAATAAAACTTTAGGAACTGATAATCTAAAGCAGTTACAGCTACTTACTTCTAAGCCTGTTCTATATGTATGTAATGTACTTGAAAAGGATGCAGCAAGTGGTAACGAGTTTACAAAATTAGTAGCAGAACAAGCAAAAAAAGAAGAAGCTAAAAGCGTTATTATTTCCTCAAAAATAGAAGCAGATATTGCTTTGCTTGAAGATGAGGAAGAGAAGAAAGAATTCCTAAATAGCATTGACCTTGAAGAAACAGGCTTAAGTCAAGTAATTAAAGAAGGGTATAATCTCTTAAATCTGAAAAGCTTTTTTACGATTGGTCCTAAAGAAGCACATAGCTGGACTTTTAAAGATGGTACGCTTGCCCCTGGTGCTGCAGGTATTATTCATACCGACTTTGAAAAAGGTTTTATTAGAGCGGAAGTAATAGGTTACGCAGATTATATAAATCTCGGTAGCGAAGCAAAAGCCAAAGAAGTGGGAAAAGTGCGACTAGAGGGTAAAGAATACAAAATGCAGGATGGGGATATAGTACATTTTAGGTTTAATGTATAAATACTTAAAGTATTATTTGCTCTACTTGAAAAATTGACGTTATCATCTTTGTAACTCGTTGGATGCTCACATATTAAGTAACTGCTGCCGCTCTTGGTCTTACAGACTCATAGCTTTTTTCCAATCTGAACTAATTAATTATTATATGGGATATGGTAAAAGAAGTATTAAGTAAGGAAAATATTAAATTTCATCAAATGTTTCCGTTAATAGACGATGATTATATTTGGCGTACTGAAGAAGAAGAGAAAGCATATCATACAAAGGTTAGAAAGAAATATAATGTTCGTTGTATTTCGGTTTTTGATCATTGGCTTACTGATGAAGAGTATGATGAACTAATAATATGGTATCAAAAGAAATTTAAATTTAAGGAAGATAAAGAAAAATATTATTATTATGAGCAATCATTTATAAAATTTTATTTATATCTATTCAATAACACAAAAGTTTATGCACGTTTTGATAGAATATTTGCATCATTTGATTCACAAGAAGAATATTTGTCTCATGTTCTGTTAAGCGTAAGAGAGCGATTATTTTTAAAAATTGTTTTACCTGAGTATCATGCTATTATTGACGGTGGTCATGATTTAACTGATATATTAAAAGTTAAGAAAAACTATCCTGAAGGGTTAGAAGCAATAAGCAAAATAGTAAAAGATCATAGACTTTTTATTTTAGATTAAATTAATAATTGAAAATTTATTTAAACTGATTTATTTTTAATTTTTTAGATTAGGTATTTTATGTTTACAAAGTTTTCACTCATATTAATTATAATGTTTTTTGGTATAGTTTCCTACGCTAATCCTAAACCTATAGGACTTGAATTAAATAAAACAACCTTAGAAGAGGTGAAAGAAAAATATAAAGTTATAAGGATGGAAGCTAATAAGTGGAATGGTACTAACTATTATATAGATACTAAAGATATTGATTTTAAAAATGTTTCAAGTGCTTTAATAATATGTAATGATAATAATATAGTGCAAGCTGTAATTTTAGTAATGGATAAAAACAATTTTAATGAATTGTTAGGTATGTTATCAGAAAAATATACATTGAAAGAAAAAAATATACCTTTTGTGGGTAATAAATCAGCAGTTTTTATTGATGGTAACTGTACTATTATTTTAGACTCTCCTCATCTTAATTTTAATATGGATTTAACTTATATAACTAATGAGTTTTATAGTAAATATCTAGATAAATTACAGCACGAAAAACAGCTTGAAAAAGAAAAAGAAAGATTTACTTTAAATAATATTGAAAATTTTTTACAAGTGTTTATTTTTCTTAAATTATTTAGCATATTAGAATATAATAGCACTTATGAAAATTATTGCGAAGATTCCAGCATGGATGCTTTTATGCTTATTCACGTTATCACCCATAACGGAAACAATCTATACTTCAGGGCTACCAAGTATCACTGAATATTTTAACACTGATGGTAGTACTACTCAAATCACATCTAGCCTATATTATTTAGGTTTTGCTCTTGGCATATTAACGCTTGGCAGATTATCCGATATTTATGGCAGAAGACCGGTTGTTTTATTTGGGCTTTGTATTTACGCTATATCTTCCATTATTAGCATTTTTGCACCTAACATAGAAACATTAATGTTAGCCCGTTTTGTGCAGGCTTTCGGCGTAAGTGTTGGTTCAGTTATCGGGCAGGCTATGGCTCGTGATTCTTATCAAGGTTCAGAATTATCATATGTTTATGCTAGCCTATCTCCATGGCTTTTATTTATCCCTTCTTTGGGTTCATCTATGGGGGGGTATATTATAGAATATTCAAGTTGGCATTACACTTTTGTATTCTTCAGTCTTACAGGTACAGTATTATTAATTTTATATTATAAAATTTTACCTGAAACGAATCCTTATATAAATTTTTCGCAAACTAGCAAATATTTTAAAGTTTTAAAAGTAGTTATCAGAGATAAAAGCTTATGGTTATATGCTTTTATTATTGGAGCATTTAACGGTATATATTATGGTTTTTATATAGAAGCTCCTTTTATTTTCATTGATAAAATGAAAGTTGCCCCATCATTTTACGGTAAATTGGCATTCTTGTTATCTTTTGCTGGTATTTTTGGCGGATTTTTAGGAGGATATTTAATAAAAAAACGTCATGTACATGATCAAAAAGTAATGATTTTAGGGCTTATTTTTAGTGTAATAGGCTGTAGCTTGCTCGTAATTGATGCTCTAATATTACAGGATAAAGAGGTAGATCAAAACATAGCGGTTATTATGATATTTGCACCTATGATGCTACATATGGTCGGGCATAATTTACTGATTCCTATGACTCTTCGTTATGCTTTAGAAGATTATGCTAAGGTAACAGGCACAGCAGGTTCTGTATTTGGTGCAATATATTATGTACTAATCGCAGCCGTAACTTTTTTAGTCTCTAAATTACACAGTGATACAATAGGTAATTTTGCTTTATTGTTCTTAGTTTTAAGTGTTAGCTCTGCTGCTGCGTTTTATTATATTTTAATTTTGTATAAGAAAAAATTGACATGAGCCGCTGTATGTCCTACAATAGCGGATGTAATAAATAAAAATAGGCAGTATTATGAATACCGTAGATATCAGATTACGCATTGCAGAAGACACAAAAATAGAAGCTGAGCAAATATTTAAGCAAATGGGTATTACTATGTCGGAAGCCATGAGAATATTCTTAAATCAATGTATAAATAGCGGCGGACTGCCTTTCAAACCGCATGTTAAGATTCCAAATAAGGAGACTTTGAAAGCTTTTGAAGACGGGGATAATAAAATTGGTTTAACTGTTTCAAAAAATACAAAAGAAATGTTTGATAAGTTAGGTATATAGATTGTGCTTGAACCGATATATACAAAGCCTTTTGAAAAAGATATAAGAATTATGAAAAAAAGAGGCAAAAACTTAGAAAAGTTAAAAAATATTATAGAGTTGTTATCCAATAAAGTTTCTTTACCAATAAAATATAAAGATCATAATTTAGTTGGCAATTTTATCGGTAGAAGAGAATGTCATATAGAGGCTGATTGGTTATTAATTTATAAAATTGATGAAGATTCTATTATTTTTTACCGGACAGGGACTCATTCTGATTTATTTTAAATACAAAGAAAACTAAAGAATAAGCTAGAAACTTATTCTTTAGTTTTATTATCTAGATAAAGCCTGTTTTTTAACGCTCTACCTTTGTTGAGATTGTTTAGCGTTTCGTTCTCTTCTAGTTAAAACTTTTTTACTTCTAGTACTAACATCGCTAGCCCATCCTGAATCAGTCCCGCTATCACTATTACTTCTTTCGCTATCGCTAGATGCTGTTGCTGATTTTATTTTATCTAGAGTAGCTTTCATAAGATCAGATATTTCTTTATTACCATCTTTATTTTCAGGTATGGTTTTGTTAAGCTTAGGTATAGGTTTACCATCTGCGTCATATTCAACTTTTTTAAGGTTAAATCCTCCCTGTATTTGTTTCATTAAATTTGTAGTATCTACTGCTGGGCGAGGCTGGTTAGTTTCTTTAGCCTTTTGAGGTGTTGATGTAGCGATATTATTACCAACGGGAGGAGGTGGTGGTGGCGGAACATTACCTGTAGGCATAGGTGGTGGAGGCGGTGGTGTAAAAGTTTTTTCTTCAGTTACAGGAGGTGTTGTAGATATAGCATTGTTAGGCAATACAACAGCAGTTGGTTTAGTTTCAGCAGATTGCAATTGAGCAGCACTCGCTTGTTCAGTTATATTATTCGTATCTTTTACGTTTATATGCTTTTGAAGATTTTCTCTTATATCCTCTAATCTTTTACTATCTGGTAATTTTGAAATTATATTTTCAATATCTTGCTTTTTATTACTAACTAGTTCAAAAAACTTATTATTAGCTTTATGTAATTTTTCTTCTATATTTATAATAGTTTTAGTATTGTTTTCTTTATTTTTTGCTAAAACTTGCTCACTATTATTGACAAAAATATTTTTGATTTTTTGCCAGAAATTATTTAATTTTTCAAGTTTAGTAAAAGGTACCTCCTCTCTAATTTCAGCAACTTGTTTTTGTATTTTTTTGAGTTCTTCAATATTAGAATTTTCAGTCAATAAATTTAGGAAATTTTGCTGGATGACTTTTAAATCGTTATGCTGATTTTCTAATTCTTCTGCATTAGGGAAATGCAAAGGTTTAGACATAGGTAATTGAGCAAATTTTTGTGGGTTAGCTGCATATTCATTATTGAATAAATTGCTAAGCCTTTCACGTTGATCTTTAGATAAGTCCTTTTTTGCTAAATTCTCAAAATTCTTTCTAAGTTCTTTTTGTAACTCTTGTTTTAAAGGACCGGACTTATCTGCTATAGATAATATAGTATTGTCTATACGCTTTAATAATTTATTGTTTTGTTCTATAGCGTCTTTAGCTAATTGTTCCTCACTTTTTACAAAAACATATTTTATATTAGAGACTGTATTTATAAGTTTTTTAAACCAAGAAAGAGATTTAATATGCTCTTTTTTTAGTTCTTTAACTTCTTTCTGTATTTCAATAAAGCCTTGTAACTTTTGATTATGTTCGCATAGCTCATTTAGGTTACTTAGTACTTTATCTAATGCTTCTTTTTCTTGATTTAAGTGATGATCAAGCTCAGTTATCTTTGCCATATAAACTCATTATAATTTAATGAGACATTATAATGAGTTTAAACCTTGAAATCAAATAAAAATTAATGTTTTTTAATACATTAGCGGCATAAGTATTAACGTAATTTAAGAGATGATAATCCAATAAGGACAAATATGAGAGAGATAATCCAGAATCTTATTACGACTTTTGATTCTGCCCAGCCGCTTTTTTCAAAATGATGATGCAATGGTGCCATTTTAAATATTCGCTTTCCTTTGGTAGCTTTAAAGTAATATACCTGCATAATCACCGATATTGTTTCAATAACAAATAATCCGCCAACAATGCCTAAAACTATTTCATGTTTAGTAATAACGCTGATAATTCCAAGTACACCGCCAAGGCTTAAGCTGCCAGTATCGCCCATAAAAACTTCAGCTGGTTGTGCGTTAAACCATAAAAATCCAAGACAGCTACCTACTATACTTGCACAAAAAATCGTTAATTCTCCAGTATTTGGTAGGTAAGTTAGTTGTAGATAATTTGAGTAAATTAAATTTCCGACTAGGTAGCTTATTAAAGCAAAAGAACCGGCAGTTAAGGCAATAGGAACTGTTGCGAGTCCATCAAGTCCATCAGTGAGGTTAACAGCATTAGAAGCACCGACTATAACGAATATGGCAAAGAATATATATAAATAACCAAGGTCCATACTTAAACTTTTAAAAAATGGCACGTTAAGCATATGACTAGGGCTATCAATTGTATATTCTAGTAAAATACATACTATTAAGCTAATGATACCTTGAAGTAAGAGTTTACTTTTTCCCTTTACGCCATAATGGTTATTTTTAGTTACTTTTGCATAATCATCAAGAAAACCGATAATACCGAAGCTAATAAAACCAAATAATGTAATCCAAATATATTTATTGGTTAAATCGGCAAGCAATAAGGTAGAAAAACAGCTGGATAATATAATCATAATACCGCCCATAGTAGGAGTGCCGGCTTTTGCTTGATGTGATTCAGGACCATCTAAACGTATCGGTTGACCATATTTTTGAAGAGCTTGTAAAAACTTTATTAGCCTTGGACCGATAAGAAAACTAAGACTAAGAGTAACTAGAACGGCAAGCCCGCTACGAAAAGTTATATAATGAAATAAGTTAGCTATATGTGAATTATGAATGTAAGGTAGTAAGAGGTTGTATAACATATTTTAGTTTAAATTTAAAAGTATAAGTTAGTTTAATTTACTTTAGTGTAATAATCAATAATCTTGTCAAGTTTTATTCCTCTAGAACCTTTTATCAAAATAAGCTCATCATTTTTGAATAAATCATTTGTAGATGTAATTAATTCATCAACGTTTTCAAAATATGCTTTAGTTATTTTTTCAGGTAATGAATCATAAATATATTTAGTATTTGCACCTACCAAAAAAATCTTAGAACAGCCTGAATCTAATATATAAGGTACTAGCTCTTTATGTAGTCTTTCTGAATTCTGCCCAAGCTCCAGCATCTCGCCTATTATAGCGGTTTTATTTGTGGCAGGCATTTGCTTTAAATATTCTAAGGCAGCCTTCATTGACGTAGGGCTTGCATTATAATAATCACAAATAATGCTGCTATTTCCTATGTTAATAATTTTGCCTCTGCCTTTTGTTAACCGAATATCACCTAAATAGCTAACAGCTTTATTTAAATCTTGATTAAGCAAAAATATAATCAATAATACACCAGCATAATTTTCAGCAAAGTGCTTAGGTATAAAGGGTATAGTAGTCTCTATAATCGCGTCATATATCTTATATTTTAAATGAACTTGCTCACCTAAAACCTCATATAAAATTAACTCAGCTGAGGATGATTTACCAAAATTGTGTATATTTTCTATAGATAATTTTTTTAATATAGATAAGATTTTATCATAACAATTAGTACCTGAATTAATAACGGCAATTTCATCTTTGTCAAAGCTCTCAAAAATTTCGCATTTAGCTTCAGCAATATCTTCAAGTGAGTTAAAAAACTCCAAATGTGCTTCTGAAATATTAGTGATCATAGCAATATTTGGTTTTAATATTTGAACTAGCTCCCGTATCTCACCTTTATGGTTCATACCGAGTTCAAAAATAGCAAATTCTGTATTATCCGGCATCGAAGCAAGATTGATAAGTAACCCTAAATGATTATTGAAATTACCTCGGCTGGCAAAAGTTAGTGCGTTGTGTTCTAATAAAGTCTTTAATGCTTCTTTAGTTGAAGTTTTACCAACACTACCGGTTATAGCAATAAATTTGGCGTTTGAATTTTTTCTTTTATACAAAGCCAGCTGCTCTAGGGCTTTTAGGCAATTGTCTACTAGGATAATCTTACTTGGGTCAGATATATCTACTTGCTTACTAACTATTACTGCGGATGCTCCTTGATTAATGGCATCCTGAACATAATCGTGACCATCTTTATTGCCTTGAAGTGCTATAAATAAATCACCTTTTTTAACATCTTTAGAGTTAAATTGTATTTCGTTAGCGATAATAGATTGCGATATTGATGCTCTTAAGGCATCGCTTAAAGTTTTAGAATTCCAAATCATGTGTTTTTGTTGTTGTGCGTGTTTATCGTCATTGCGATAAGGCATTGTTGCGTGGATCGGTTTTTCCGTCATTGCGAGGAAATTACGAAGTAATTGACGAAGCAATCCAGCTAAAAAATGCTAATTTATAGTATTTTTTATTATTTTTTCTGGATTGCCACGCTCATTTCATTCGCTCGCAATGACGACTCTTGATCCACGCAACAATGCCTTGCGAGGAGTATAGCGACGAAGCAATCTCAGGAGTCTTATCTGATTTATGAGATTGCCACGTCGATGCTATGCATCTCCTCGCAATGACATTAGTTTTCCTGCCACCTCGGCGTCATCAAACTCTATCTTCTCATCACCTATAATTTGATAATTTTCATGTCCTTTGCCGGCGATTAGTAAAATATTATCTTCTTTTAAATTATTTATCCCGTATTTAATAGCTTCTTTTCTGTCAGCTATTTCTATGTAGTTTGTTGTTGCTATCCCGCTAATAATTTCTTGTCTGATAGCTTTTGGGTCTTCATGGCGTGGGTTGTCATCGGTCACAATAACATTATCTGCTATTGAGGCTGCTATTTTTCCCATAATCTTTCTTTTGGTAGTATCACGATTACCGCCACAGCCAAAAATTACACTTAATTTACTACCTCGCACTTTAATATTTTTTAGCTCAGTTAAAGCTTTTTCAAGAGCATCGGGAGTGTGGGCATAATCAATGAATATATTAGCATCTTCTATTCGTTCCATTCGTCCTTTTACGGCTTTAACTTTAGTTAAAGCACTTATAACTTTACTAAAATCAAAACTGGTATAATAAACACTAAGTCCAGCTATTAATAAATTACTAGCCTGAAAGCTGCCTATTATAGTTGTATTAAAAGCATAATTTGACTCCTTATAATCAAAGAAAATAATTTGATTATATAAAGAATGAGTAAGTTCAGTAATTTTTATGTTATCTTTCTTAGAAACTTTTTTCCCAACGCATAAATATTTTATCTTATGCTTATCTAAATAGTCTTTAATAAACTCTATTTCTTCTATATCAGAATTTAATATTGCAATGCTATCTTCTGATAAATGATCGGTAAATAACTTTAATTTAGCAAGCAAATAATTTTCTTTTGTGTGATGATAGTCAAGGTGGTCTTGGCTGAAACTGGTGAAACATGCAATATTTACCTTTAAATCACCAAGCCTTTGTTGATCTAAGCCATGGCTTGAAGCTTCAAATGCTAAATAATCTATCCCATTTTCAGCTAGCTTATGAGCGATTTTTCGAAAGCTTAAATAGTCAGTTGTAGTTAGCCCGCCTATAGATTCATTAAAATTATCGATGCCAAAAACTTCTACGCCTATTGTGCCTATAGATGCTGCTTTTTGTCCAAGTAACGAATATATTTGAGCTATATATGATACTACCGAGCTTTTGCCGTTAGTACCAGTTACGGCTATCATAGTCTTAGGTTTTTTAGGATAGAAGAGTTCTATAGCTTCATATAAAGTTTCTTTAATGGCTTCTACAAAGATTACTTTATTTGTAGTATTTTTTTTATCATCAGTAATAACTAATGCTGCCCCTTTATCTAAAGCATCTGCAATAAAATCATTACCATTTTTAATGGTAAAAAAGGCATCATTTGCCTTAATAGTTTTAGAATTATTTGATAAACCTTTTACGTTATGCTTTTCAAATAAAAAATGAAGTTGTTTTAATGTTATATGTTCCATAAATAAATACTTTGAACTAAATTTTGGCTTCATTATATAACAACTAAAAAATATGTTGTACTTTTTTTGATTCATTTTTTTATAGTTAAAAAATATTAACTATAATGTATTAATCAATCGTGTTATCTCTTAATTTTTATTGACAATCACTTAACCTTAATTTATATAACCATACTTCATGATAATTAAGTTTGCAAAAATTAGCTTAATTATTATGAATTTAATTAATATAAAAAAAGAGTTAACGAATGAATTTTAAATGCCTTGTTCCTTTATTTTCCAAAACAATTTTAACAAAAATCAACGATTTAGTAGTAGGGACACATAGTTTAGCCAATGAAACTTTTTCATCATTTTATAATTCTGAGCATCAAGATGGGATAATTATGAAAACTACTAAATGCGTTATAGATTATACTTATAAATTTTTAAATAATCATCCTTCAGTTAAACCTTGTGAAAATCCTGCTACAATTGTAGGTATGATGGATGAAAATTTATTATTAGAGCCTAAAGAAATATTAAATGGCACAACAAATATTTTTGGTAAAGAATATAATATTGCCGATAACAGTGAATCATATAGTACGCTAACTTTAAATGATGTAGTTGAGTTTTTAGGGCTTGAAGATTGTTCAATTGAATCGGTAACAAACGCTCTGTAGCAATGGGCTATTTCTCAAATTCCTACCACCACAACTATTACTACTGAATTACCGACAACAACGGAAAATTTTTCAACCATGAGTTATTTTGATAATAATGAAAGTAATTGTCTAACTCCAGGAAACATTTTAATTGCTACCGGAATAGGAATAGCCGGTATAACAATAGGGGGAATGTTAGGATATTTTGTAGGGAAATACCAAAAGCAGAAAAATGTAATTAAGGATTATAAAAATATAAATTCTCAGCTTAAAGGTGAAAATTTAGAGTTACAACAAGATTATACTACTTTATTAGTAACCAAGGAACAAAATTATGCCGGTAATTGTGAGCCAACACTAATAACACCATATGCTGTAACAAACATAGTAGTGCAGAATGATGAAATACCATTAACAGGTATAAATCAAACTGGAACACCAGATTATGAAATTATGCCGTAAGTAAATAATAATAATATAGTTTTACTGCTTTTTCATTACTAATTTTATAAAAAAAGTAAAAATAAGATAGAAGGCAGTTTTTTGTCTTCTATCTTTCAAGTTATAGAAAACAGTTTAAACCTCCGATAAATTCCACAACAACTGATTCGCCTCAGCAATTATATTCTTACCTACTAATTTCTTGATAAATACTAATTTATTATCAGGTTTAATTTTTGCGTTAGCAGTATAGGTACTGACGAATTTTAGAATCTTATCAGCCATATCAGCGTTTTTATAAAATTTAATTACAAAACCGTTATCGCCTGAATCTAGATTTTCAATGTTCAACTTAAAGCATAATAATTTTATTTTAACAATATCAAGTAAATTATTAAATTCAGTTGGCAGGCTGCCAAATCTATCTATCATTTCGTCTTTAAATTTTTCTACTTCTAAATCATCGTTTAGATTACCTATTCTTCTATATAAACCAAGCTTTAGAACTGAATCCGATACATAATTATCAGGAATAAAGACCGATAAACCTAAATTAATAGTCGGGATGAAAGGCTGTTCACCGCTTATTGGCTCATCTTTAAAAATAGCTATCTGTTCTTCCAGCATTTCTTGGTAAAGCTCTGTTCCAACTTCTCTAATTTGTCCTGATTGCTCTTCACCGATTAAATTACCAAAACCTCGTAAATCCATATCATGACTTGCGATAGTAAAGCCTGAACCGAGAGCACAGCTATTCTGGATTATCTCTAAACGTCTTAAGCTATGTGGCGTCATTTTCTTATGACTTGGCAGCGTTAAGTAGGCATAACCTCGCATCTTACCTCGTCCAATTCTACCCCGTAACTGATATAATTGACTCAAGCCCAGCATATCGGCTTTATGGATAATCATAGTATTAGCGTCTTGTATGTCAATTCCTGACTCTATTATAGTTGTTGAGATTAATATATCGAATTTGCTGGCATAAAATTCGCTCATAATCTCATCAATTTTATTCGGTGACATTTTACCATGTGCTACTTTATAGCTTAATTCAGGGACTATTTGCTTTAACTGCTTTTCGATATCTTCTATATCATTAATTCTTGGAACGACAAAAAAGCTTTTACCGCCCCTAAAATGCTCACGCAGTAATGCATCCCTGATAATAACAGGATCAAACGGCATAACAGAGGTGCGGACTTCCAGCCTATTTAGCGGAGGTGTTGCGATAATGCTTAGCTCTTTTAAGCCGGTCATCGACATTTGTAAGGTGCGAGGTATTGGAGTCGCAGACATTGCAAGCACATGGGTAGAAGATTTTAGCGATTTAAGGAATTCCTTTTGGCCAACGCCGAAATGCTGTTCTTCATCTATAATTAATAGTTTAAGGTTACAAAATTTAGTAACTTTATGTAGTAAAGAATGCGTACCTATTATTATATTTATCTTACCGCTTTCAAGTTCCGATCTTACAATCTTTGCTTCTTTGGAGCTAACAACACTAGATAATTGCTTGATATTTAAGCCAAAATCTTTAAATCTTTCGGTAAATCTTGCAAAATGTTGGCTGCATAGAATAGTAGTTGGTACGACAACCGCCACTTGCGGTGAATTTTCGTTTAGGGATTTAGCAACCATAAAGGCAGCACGCATTGCTACTTCAGTTTTACCAAAGCCAACATCTCCGCATATTAGCCTATCCATTAGCATGCCATTGCTTAAATCTTCTCTAATATCATTTATTGCATTTAATTGATCTTCAGTTTCGGTAAAAGGAAATTTAGCACAAAATTTATCATATTCTTCAAGGTCAAATTCAATAGCAGCAGTGGTATTAAGTTTTCTCTTGGCAGCTATTTGCATTAAATGCAAGGCAATTTCCTTAATACGGTTTTTAAGCTTAGCTTTATTTTTTTGCCATGAGACGCTTCCGAGCTTATCAAGCTGGGCAACATCACTGCCATATTTCTTTATTACCTCAATATTTTCAACGGGTATATATAGCTTATCATTACCGGCATAGAGAATCTTTAAGAAATCATGAAGCTTGCCTTTAATTTCTAAAGCTTCAAGCTTTAAGAACTGCCCTATACCATGATCTTTATGGACTATTAGTTCTCCCTCGGCTAAATGATCAAGCTCAAGTAAAATATTTTTGAGTTTCTTATTAGTGTTTGTAGTGATAACTTTTTCTTCTAATAGCTCGCTAGCTGCAATAAATAAATATTCAGGAGTAGACAAGCTTTGATTTAAGGGTAATATGGCAATATTTATTGCACCAAGATTTGCTTCTTCCAAATACTCTACTTGATTATAATTATATTCATAATTTCCGATTATACTTTTAACTCTTTCAAAGCTACTTAAAACGCTTGAGCCTATAATAATTTTCTTACGAGAATTAGCTTTGATAACTTCAAACAGCTTATCAAAAACAGTTTTCTTTTCTACAAAGCTTGCAGCTGCTATATTTTCAACTATGCTAGCCTGTTCGGAATTTTCATAACTAATTAGGATATTATTTTCCTGCTCAAGTAATTCTATAGCTTCAAGAGAAGTAAAATATAGCTGGGAGGGTGAAAGAGTAGGGTAAAAGCTGTTAAATTTAAGCTTATTGGCATCTAGCCTTGCTTTGTAAAAATCATTATAGCTATGCTCAAATTCTAAAATAGCCTGCTTTGTTAGATTATCAAAGATAATGACCGGCTTATTAAGATAATCTATTAAACCGGAATAGTCATCATAAAATAAAGGTAGTAACTGCTCATAACCTGAGAACTTTCTTCCGCCGGTTATTGCTTCATAGGTATGGTTAACTCCAAAATTACGCAGGTAATTATCTTTAAAATTACTGATTGTTTCAGAATTTAAAACTATCTAATTTGCTGGACTAATAATTAGTTCATTACAAGATTTAGTTGAGATTTGGGTATCAATATCAAATTGTTTACTCGACATAATCCCAGCTAAAATTAATTCTATAGCCTTTAGATTCAGGTAATATTAAGTCAACAATCTCGCCTCTAACTGCAAATTCTCCAACATCAACAGTGCTTGCATTCCTCGTAAAGCTATTTTCTACCAAAAACTTACTTAACTCATTTGCACTCAGCTTCATTTTAGGAAATAATTTTAGATAATATTTAGCAAAGAATTCTCTAGGCGGTAATTTATTCAATAAATTCGTTGCTTGAGTAATGACTAATTTATTTCCTTTATTGGTCGTAAGTTTGGTTAATGTTTCGGCTCGCTTAGATAGTATATTGCAATTTGGTGACGTATGGTCATAAGGAATTGTATCATAGCTCGGAAAATAATATATATTTTCGCTCGGTAAAAAAATAAAGCCTGCTTGTATAATTGCAACGCCTCTTCTTCATTACTTGTAACTAAAATGAAATCTTGCTTAGAATTCTTTATAAAGCTATCAATTGTGAAGAAAGATTTAGCAGCTTGTGGAAATTTTTGTTGTAACATGTATGATGGGAAATTATATTTTTATTATTTTGCGTAATTGCTCCATTATTTCGGCATCTAAATTAGAAGGAACGGAAGATTTATTAGTAATCCAATTATAAAGATCATTGTCATTTTGATCAAGTATTAAAGTATAGCTTAAAAGTTTTTCTTCCGCCATGAAAGGTAGATAAAGACTAGCAAAATTGCCTAATATATAATCCATTTCTTTGCAGCCACGATTTTTACTACGATAAAAAAGTTTCTTTTGTAAAGAGTTTTTATTTAATTTATTCATGTTATAAAATCTTGCAAAATTTTTTTATGATAATATTATTAAAACTATCAGAGACTAAGAATATTTTAAAAATATTTAAGGTTTTACGAAAGCTATACTATCTTAATAAATTCATCTTCGCATGAATAAAATCCAATAGTTTAAACATTTTTATTATATATAACAGCAATATATAGGCAAAATATGTTAGTTCAAAATATCTGTTCTAAAGAAGCTTATAATATGCTGGTTTCAAATAATAATACTTTTCTTGTTGATGTTAGAACAGAAGAAGAATGGAAACATGTGGGTGTTCCGAGTTTGAGTAATAAAAATAATGTAATCTTTTTAAGCTGGCAGCTATCACCTTTTATGGAGCTGAATAGAGATTTTGAAGATAGATTTTTATCTATTATTGATGATAAAATGTCTAACATTATATTTTTTTTATGCAGATCAGGGCATAGATCATTAATGGCAGCAAATTTTATGGCTAATATAGGTTATAAAAATTGTTATAATATTATTGATGGTTTCGAAGGAAATCTTCAAAATAAAGGCTGGAAACAAAATAACTTACCGTGGCAGTTTTAAGTGAATACTAATCAAATAATTTTAACAAATCAAAATGATAATAGTGTAAATGTCTGGAGTAACGTAACCCAAGACCTTTATAACTATTACGGTGAGGCTTTATATAATAGCTGGTTTAGTAAGGTCAATTTTATAGAATCTTCACTAAATACTGTTATCCTTTGTGCTCCTACTAATTTTATTAGAGATTGGATAAAATCTAAATATTCTGTCGTTATATTGCAATTATTTCAGCATTATAATAATGCTATTAAAACAGTAGAAATAATTACTAAAGAATTGCCGGCATCTAATCAAGCAACTCTTGAGTTGCCTACTAAAACTTTTGCCGATATTGGTAGTAGCGAGCTTAATTCAGAAAATATTTTCTCAACACTTGATATACGTTTTACTTTCGATAATTTTGTTGTTGGTGCTCCAAATGAGCTTGCTTATGCTGCTGCAAGAGCAGTAGCTGAATCTTCAAGTGCAGTTTCCGAATCTAATCCTCTTTTCCTATATGGTGGGGTAGGGCTTGGTAAAACCCATTTAATGCATGCAATTGGTTGGTACATAAAACAGAATAATCCAAGCCGTAAGGTTATATACATGTCGGCAGAAAAATTTATGTACCAATTTGTTAAGGCTTTGCGTAACAAAGAAGTAATGTCTTTTAAAGAGAAATTTCGCTCAGTTGATGTATTAATGATTGATGATATTCAATTTATTTGTGGTAAAGATAGTACGCAGGAAGAGTTCTTCCATACGTTCAATACGCTGATTGATAATAACCGTCAGATGGTTATTTCTTGCGATAGGTCGCCTTCCGATTTAGATGATATTGAAGACCGAATTAAATCCCGTTTAGGGTGGGGTTTAGTGGCAGACGTTCATAGCACTACTTATGAGTTACGTCTTGGTATTTTAGAGTCTAAAATTGAGCAGATGAACGTTAAAGTTCCAAAAGATGTAATTGATTTTTTAGCTTCTAAGATTGTTTCAAATGTAAGAGAGCTTGAGGGAGCGTTAAATAAGGTTATTGCCTACTCTAACTTTACTGCAAAAGAAATAACACTCGAAAATACACAAAATATTTTAAGAGATTTGCTCCGTTCTAATGAAAGGATAATTACAGTTGAAGATATTCAGAAAAAAGTAGCTAATCGTTACAATATTAAATTATCTGATATGTCATCGCCAAGAAGAATGCGTGCTATTGCAAGACCGCGTCAGATAGCTATGTATTTAAGTAAAATCCTTACCCCTAAAAGTCTAGTCGATATAGGTAAAAAATTCGGTAAAAAAGACCACACAACAGTTATGCATGCCATCAAAAAAGTAGAAGAGCTACTAGAAAGTGACTTAGAATTACGCGAAGAAATTAACCTAATGATGAAAATCTTGCAGAATTAGCTTATGTGTCATTGCGAGGAGAGACAAAGTCTTGACGTGGCAATCTCATGAAGTAATATTAAGACTCTATTAAAGGCAAATATAATAATGCGGTGATTATATCAGAAGAAGAATATGAAGGGTTGCAAGAAACTCTAGCTATTTATTCTGTGCCTGGATTAGTTGAGAAAATTCTTAAAGCTAGTAAAGAACCGTTAGAAGACTGCATTACTCATGAAGAATTTTGGAAAAAATAAAATCTTTGCAAAACTTTCTGGGAAGTACGATATTAAAAGAACCATAGAGAATTATGGTTATGGGGAAGGGTGGGCGTATTTTTTAGAAATTAATCCTAACGAATTACTATATAAGGAAGAGCTGAGCTTTAATTATTATGGCTGTGATAATCAAATATTTGCAGTAAAAGAATATAAATATATTCTGGAAAATAATAATATCATCAAATATTTTACTACTCCAGAGAATAGCTTGTTTTATCAGTTAGATTTCATCAATAATATATACTCAAATGATTTGAAGAACTGGAATGTAAAACAAGGGATAAGCACACATAGCCCATGCTTAATAGGCAAGCATGTAAGTTCCCCGAAGTTTTGCAGAGCCAATTCTTCAGAGCAGAAGAGTATAAAGGCTGTAGGTAGACATTTATGCGGTAAAGACCACTATAATGCTACCTATATATTTCTAAATCCTGATTCCTTTATTCTTAATTACCAAGTCCTAGGACCAGAAAAAAATTATAATATTAATAGTAGTTTTACAAGGATATAGAGCTGCTATCTTCCCCCATTATCTTATAATATTCTTTTATTGCATCATCTAAACTTGAATCATAATTTTCTTCATTATGAGTTTTTAAAAGTTTGTTATTAATATTTTCAGTACTAACTAGTTTTCTTTTAATAGGAGGTATTGAAAATTTTAATTTATCTCCGGATTGAGAAAATATAGAATTAGAGTTATTTATTTTGGCTGTAATATCTTTTAATACTTCTTTATTTTTAAGTTCTTCTACTGTTTTTACATTTGTGATATATTCAGGTGCATCAATATTGTACCATTCTTTTATCTTCGCACATAAAATTTGTAAAATCTCAGGGATAATTTTCTTGATATCCTTTTTTAAATCTGCTTGGACTTTGACTAAAAAAGAGTCAAGCTTAGGTAATATTTTTTGGAATTCAAAAAATGTATTTTCTATCAAATCTTTAACTTTCTTTGAAAATATGGTTTTTTTTAATAGTGCTTCTTTAAATAATAGTAAATATTGTTCTGGTCGACTGCCAAAATGAGGAATTAAATTATGTAGATTTTCCTCTAATACTTTTATTAAATTAGCAGGATAATTTTTTAGCTTCCCTATAGAACCTAAGAATGCTTGTATTTCTTGTAGCTTTATTGAATCTATTTCTTTCTCTTGAAGAACTTTTTTTGTATATATTAGATTAAATATTTGAGTTACATTATATGTGTCATAATCCATAAAATAACTGTTTGGAAGTTCAAGAGGATAAGAATACGCTATACCTCTTGCTTGTGAGACTGCTGTATGAGTAGCCATAGGAAAAAAATCTGTTTTTAGATATTTGCTATCTTGTGCAACAAGCTCAAGGAATATAGGAGCAGTAAATAATGTTGCATTATTTCTTTGCATCTCAATTATAAATAATAAATGAGTTAGTTGTTCAGCAAAATTATTTAGTTTTTTAGGTAATTCTATTAAATTATCATGCTCTTTATTTTGAACAACTTCAAAAATACGTTTTATTATGTTTTTTTTGTATGGTTCATTATTTGATATTTCTTGAAAAATTTCTTTATAAGTTCCAAATCCAAACTTTTCTGTTTGTACACGTTACTTGTTTTATAATGCAATATATGAATATCTGTAAAAACTTCTAATTGAGAATTTGAAATTTTATAAACAGTAGATGAGTTATAATTGTTTGCTTCTTGTATTTTTATATATTTTAATGTGTTTTTAATATTCCTAGTATTGAGTTTTGAATAAGATAAAATTTCCCCTACATTATTGAAAGTTGAATTGATTTCTAATGGATTTTTAAATAATGGTTTTAAATTAATTGTAGAATTTTGCAATTCTTTAAGTAAAATTTCTCTCACATTAGCGATGGTAATTGTATCTTTTAAAATAAAAGTTTGTGGTAATTTTAAATTTCTATCAAATATAAAGTTAAATAAGTCAATATAATCATCATCTATTATAGGATTTTCTTTATTATAATTAATAAATAACTGATTTAGTTGCTTGTTAAAAACAGTTTTTATATCATCTAGTATTTTATTATATTTTTCAGTACTTAAACTTAATTTTGTAGCTTTAATGTTTTGATAAGTATTATTAATTATTGAGCTTTTAAATAATCTATCAGCTAAATTATGTAGTATTAGTCCTAGTTTAGTTTTAAATTCATCAGCATTATTTATATGCTTAAAATTTAATATATTACCTAATAAATAATTATGATAATCTACCTGCTTAATTTTAGTAACTACTTGATTTTCTCTTTCTTCTCCTGAACTTGAGCTATCTATATATATTTTTTTCATAAATACTAATTATTTTCTTCAATGTAATTTAAAGCTTTACATGATCCTAAGAAACTAACAGCAAAATCTTCATAATTATGTTGAATTGCTACTGGTTCTATAAATTTTAAATTAAGTTCCTGTCCATCAATTCCTGTAATACCTAAAACGCAATCAATTAGGGCAACAGCAGTAATAACATCTTTTTTTGCCATACATTCCAAAATTTTACCTTGGATATAATGAACAATATTTTGTTTTTGATCAGGTATAGTAAAAAACTCCAGCACCTTTTTTACACTAGGTTTTATTGAATTAACTTTCTTTCCTACCTCTCTAGGATCATACTCAATCATAATTTCTACCCTTAGTTTTTTAAATATCCATCAAGTATAGTTTACTAATAGTTGTAACTTTATTTAACAAGTTAAAATATACTAAGTATTCAAATAGCAATAAGTTGACAATTATTAACTTTTATTATATATTACTGCACAATTAAACTTTGGGGTTATTGTGATGGCAGAGATAATAGATGGCGTAAAAACTAATGATAATGGAATAGATCTCTTATTATTAGAAGGAGGAGGTGTAAAAGGGGATATAGAAGTAGTAATATTAAACAATATAGAGCAATTAACTGGTAAGCCCACATGTGAATTATTTCCCGTTAGAGGAGGTACTAGTGTTGGTGGACTTATTGCTATTTTGTCTGGAATACCTGATCCTAATGATTCTCATAAACCATTACTTACTATGCAAGAGGTTGTGGATTTATTTGAAAAAATGGCTCAAGATATTTTTCCGCAGGAATTAACTTTTAGGAAAGTATGGAGCTTAAACGGCTTATTAAGTTACAAATTTTCTCCAGAACCTTTAATAAAATTATTAAAAGAATATTGTAAGGATTACACTTTAAAAGATTTAATCGGAGATGTTATAGTTACAGGCTATGACCTTGATAATAAAGAAAATCCGCTTATTACTTTTTCTACAATAGATGCTAGGAAAAGTGACGATAATAATTATTTACTATCTGATATAATTCAAGGAATAACTGCTGCACCAGGATTTTTTCCTAGTAAATCATTAAGCAATGTAACTAACACTAAACATCATACGATTATTGATGGAGGAGTGTATGCTAATGATCCGGCTTTAATGACATGGAAATTATTGGAGGAAAATAATTATAAAATTGATAATGCTATGTATCTATCATTAAAAGAAGAATCAAATGATGAGTACCAAACTATTTGTTGTGGTGGAGGAATAATAGAGTTATTAAAAAACAATATAACAGGTAAAATTTTAGATGCAACGCAATTATCTGATGAAATGATCACACAAAAAATTTTTGGTGATAAACTAATAGAAATAGCTACCTATATTCCAGAAGAGCATTCTGGAATGAGTAATTCAAGCACTGAAAATCTTCAAGTACTTAAAGAGCTAGCAAACAAATCTATTCATGAAAGCTCTAATTTTAAGAATATAAATTATAATGAAAATTTTAAAGAAATTGTTGATAGGGTGGTCGTTAATTATAATAAAAATAACCCCGATAATAAAATTGTTGAGAATGATTATTATAAAGAATTATTTTCTAATGTTTTTGATAGGAATAATATTGTGGATGAGGGATTTGAAGAGGATAAGAATATAGAAGTTGTAAAAGCTAAACCCGAAAAACAAGTTTTAGATTTAGAAGATGAAGGTTTTGAAGATGATATAGAATATGAAAAAGCTGAACTATTAACAGGTGTAAAGAAATTTTTTGAGGAATTTAGTGAAAAAAATCCAGACCTAAAAGAAGATATAGAGCAGTTTTTACAAAAGGCTGAAAGCTATACATTAGAAGAAGTAAAAGAACGAGTTGTTAATTTTGAACAAGCAAGTTTAAAATGGCAAGAAGAGCAAGCTAAAGACGATATGTTAAGTAGTTGTGCTAAAGAAGCTTTAAAAGAAGATATTGAACTCGAAGGTGAAGAGCATACTGATGATGCCCTAGGTTATAATGAAATCATGGTGTAATATACTATCTTTATAGTACTAGACAGTTAAACATTGTTATTGTGAAAATGTTACGTAATAGCCAGCAAAGCAATCTAGTACCTTATATGTCATTCGAAGCAACGGCGGGAATCTAGGAAAAAAAGTCTAAATACAGCAATTTTTTAGAATATAAAAGCTTAGGTATCTCGCTTTATGCTGGATTCCCGCCGTTGCTACAGTAGTGTCCGGAGAAAAAATAAACGTTGTTATTATTAGGTTTTTTCGTCATTGCGAGAAGAATTACAAAGTAATAAGGGCGAAGCAAGGAAGTAAAAAAATGCTAAAATTAGTTATTTTTTACTATTTTTCTGGATTGCCACGCGGTCTACGACCGCTCGCAATGACGGTTTTAATAATACTCCAATTTTCTCCGGACACTACTGTGCCGTTGCTAAGAATGGCATAGAATAAATCACGGGATGACAGTGGAAACTGATCCACGCGGGCAATGCCACTATAGGATAACACGCAGAAGATATTTTTCGATCTATGCAACAACCCCACCTAAATGACAAAGATATAAAAACAATAGGTAGACAAAGTTTAATTTGAAAAAGAGCGAGGAATCCGCAAGACAAAGAACGGCGGTAGTTACTTAATATAGTTCGTACCGCAGTACTTGTAGTTTTTTTAAGTTAAACAAGCATGATATTAACGAGAATATAGCTCGACTACTAAATGAACTTCAGGAGTGAAAGGATATCTAACGTCGGAAATCGTTGGGACTCTTAGATATTTACCACTTAGTGAATCTACATCAAATGATACATAATCAGGTGTTGTTTGACCTTGCTTTGAAACTGATTCTTGAATGATGCCCATTTGTCTTGAAGCTTCTTTGATCTCTATAACATCACCTTCTTTAAGACGCATACTTGCTATATCAGCTTTCTTACCGTTTACTTTAATATGACCGTGTGATATTAATTGTCTAGAAGAGAAAATAGTTGGTGCAATATTCATTCTGTAAACTATAGAGTCAAGCCTACTTTCAAGTAATCCGATGAAGTTCTCACCAGTATTACCTTTCATTTTTTGAGCAAATCCAAAGATATTTCTAAATTGCTTTTCAGTGATACGACCGTAATGGCATTTTATTCTTTGTTTAGCTTTTAAATGTAACCCATAATCGGAGGTTTTAACCATGGTATTGCGTCCATGCTGACCTGGGCGATAATTTCGGGTATTAAATGCATCTTTACCATCACCCCATAAGCTAACACCAAGTCTTCTACTAGCTTTATATTTAGAACGTACGATTTTTGTCACTGAAAATATCCTTAACTTTTAAATTATAATTACAAAAAAATATATACATTTCTTACATTAAAGTCAATCGTTGATTTTTACCTTAAAACTTTTTATATTTAGTAAAAAAACTTTTATATGAATTCTTTAACAAAATCAATAAGTTTAGATAAAGTTAGTTATCCTCAAAGTACAGTTAAAGACTATATTTTACTAATGAAACCACGTGTAATGTCATTGGTTGTTTTTACTGGCTTTTCTGGAATGTGGCTTGCTCCTAATTCTCTGCATCCTTTCATTAGTGTAATTGCTTTAATCTGTATAGCGATAGGTGCAGGTAGTGCTGGAGCGATTAATATGTGGTATGATAGGGATATTGATGCCTTGATGAAACGTACACAAAAAAGACCGATAATAAGAGGTGCTATAGAAGCTGACGAAGCGTTATCATTCGGATTGATAATGGCATTCTTTTCAGTATTTTTTATGGCATTATGCGTAAATTTCCTATCAGCATTATTATTATTATTTACTATTTTTTATTATATTTGCATTTATACTATGTGGTTAAAGCGTAGTTCTATCCAAAATATTGTTATTGGTGGAGCTGCTGGAGCTCTCCCTCCTGTAATAGGTTATGCTTCTGTAAGTGGCAGCGTGTCTTTGGATTCTATTATATTGTTCCTAATTATCTTTATTTGGACGCCGCCTCATTCTTGGGCTTTGGCTTTATTTTGTAACGATGATTATAAAAACTGTAAAGTGCCTATGATGCCTGCGATAAAAGGAGCTTTATATACTAAGAAGCAAATTCTAATTTACAGCATACTTTTATTTTTGACTTCTCTTATGCCTTTTTTTATAGGTATGAGTAATATTATATATTTAGTAATTGCTGTGGTACTTGGTTTAGTGTTTTTATATTATTCTATATCATTATTTTATGATAATGCTGATAATAAGCAGGCAAAAAGATTTTTTGCTTATTCGATATTTTATTTGTTCCTCATATTTCTACTTTTAGATTTTTGTCATACATAGTTTTAAACTACCTTGACAAACCTAATCACAAAATAGTTACTTTTTATTAACAAGCCTATATAATGCCCTTTTAAAATCATTTTTTATAAGGACATTAATGGTTAATACAAGAAAATTTACAAATGAAGAACAAAAAATATTAGAAAATTTTGTAAAAAGTAATCAAGTCATAGAGTTGATCAATGATAAAATTTATGATACTGAAAAATGTAGGCAGTAGGTAAATGAAAATTCAAAAATTAATGATGCTCTAAGTAAATATCTAAATTTCAAAACAAAATATTCATTAGATTATAAAGATAAATTCTTGTGGCTATTATCCGATATAATAAATTGTCAGTCAGATGAAAAAGCTAGCCCATATCATAAACAAATTAATAATTCTGCAAATCTTAAAAATCTTTTGATATTATTAGGAATATGTGCAGAAATTAACGAGATTCAAAATATAATAAGTGACGATCTTATAAAAAATAATAAATACTTAGAAGAAATAGCAAAAATGTGCTTGGATCATTACTCTCTGGAGAAAAAGAACTTCATACCTTCAAATAGACTTAATTCAATCTTAAAAGAAATTAACAAATATAATAATAATTTCACAAGTAATTTATATAATGATTCAGAGATTGAAGAAGATATAGATGATCTAATATCTTACATTGAAGAGAAAAAAATACCTTACGATTTCATAGAATTAGAAGAAGAAAAATTTGAAAATAGAGGTATAAAACGAAAATACGAAGAAGATAAGATGAGAATAACAACGATAATGATGAGTATCCCACAAAAAAATTAGTTAAAGATGAAAAAATATGTTATCCTGCTACAATATTACCATTTAATTTAGAATGTATCGGTGAATCAATACCTAGTTCAGATTCTGAATAAAATCTAAGTTATTTAATATACTGCTATATTCTATTTTAGTTGTGTGAATTTTAATAATGTCCTTTACAACTTTCTATTATAATAATTTTAGTTTCTTTATTGAAAGAATAAACTAATCTATGCTCTTGATCTATTCTTCGAGACCAAAAACCACTTAACTCATACTTTAAAGGTTCAGGCTTTCCTATACCGGTACAAGGTGTTGACATAATACTATCTATTAAAAGATGTATTCGTTTAGTCATTTTTTTATTAGTGTACTTCCAAAATTCTAACTGTGTTAAAGCTTCATCAGACCAAACAACTTTCAAAATTTTTACCTTCTTGTTTCTGTTTTGCTTTTAAAAGTTGTTCTGTAATATCTTCAGCAGGTACACCGCTATCATAATTCATCCACCACTGATCTTCTGCATTTTCTATTTGTTCAAGATCTTCCTTATTAATCAATAAAATATAATCTTTAATATTATTAATTATATTAACTTTAAAAAATTCCTGTATTTTTTCTTTGGTCATAGTATGATTTATACTTTCTATAGCTTCAAGCCAAATAGAATGCCGGTGTGTTAAATTACGTAAATAGCTTGCCGTATGTTCGCCATATATAGAATATATTTTATAAATTAAGTTTTTTTGCTGTTGTGTGTAAATATCAAAGTCCATTTCACCGGGGGCGGCAATTGGACCATCTTGTAAATTACCGAACGGTATACGTAATTTTGGTACTACTGGTCCATGTTTCCATGCTTCAATCTCTTCTTCAAAAAAAGGTTTATTAAATAAAGAGAGATGAACACCTTGAGCAAAATATATTAGTTTTTGAAGCTTTAGCTGAGTTATAGTATCTCCTGCTTCTCTATCTACTAGAACTAAGAAATAATTAGCTACGTCAAAACAACTAATGGTTTTTTCTGTTTGTTTGTTATTCATAATTATAAATAATTATACTTATCTTTTAACTTTATAACATAAATGTATAATAAATACTACAAATCAAAACAGTTTCTTTAATCCTTTTTGCAGCAGTTTATTAACAGGATCGGTAGGTTGTTGGTTTTGCGGTTGCTCTGTATTATTCTGTTCATTACTACTATCTTCCTTTTTCTTTCTTAAACCTAAAGCATCTTTTATAATATTTTCAGGTTTCTTTTCACCACTTTTTAGGTCTTTAAGGACGCTGCTAAATACATTTTTTACTAAATATGTTTGAAGAGCTTCTATATCTAATTTATGTTGCGGATTATTTATAGAACCATAAAATTTGACCCCTAGAGGAGGAAAATTATTGATAGTGACGCTTGCCCCAACATCTAGCATATATTGCGGTAGGTTGATTTGACCATGAGCATTGGCTTTAGCCGGGCTAGCATCTAAATGACATTCAGTTAGTCGTACCATGCCACGCTCTATATTGCCGGTTGCTACTAAATTGGAAAAGGATGTAGTACCGCCACTAAAAGATCCATTAATAAGGCGTAGAACTCCTTCGGTATTTTTAGCATTATTTATCGCATCCACAATGCGGTTTAAATCAAATCCGCTAATTTTTCCATTACTACTATTTACGTTAAATTGTCCATTTAAATTATTAACATAAGTATAAACGCTATTACCAGTAGAATTAAGTTCGGTGGTAAAATTTAATCGTCCATCGATTATTTTTATTTTACCACTTTGTGGAGTTAAGCTTTTAACATAAGCATTTTTTAAATCAATTTTAATCGTTGCATTTTGATCTTTTCCTGAGCTTACATAACCGTTTGCGTTAAGATCGCCACCATAAATATTTGCACTAACTGAAGTAATATTTAGCTTACCTCCGGTAATAGCTAATTTTGCTTTAAAATTATTTATTACCAATGAATCATTGGTTAGTTTATCTATATTTGCTGATAGCTGTCCCTCGATTGTATTTAAAAAGCTTAAATCAATAGGACTATTTGACCAAGGAGTGCTACTTTTAGGAGCATTAGCAGACGCTTAACCTGTATTATTTGCAACAGGATTAGAAGTAGATGTAGGTGCAGGAGCAGGGCTGCCTGAGGTAATTTTTTCTAAGTTAATTAATGGGCTGTATATATTAAGGTTAAAATTAGTTTTTTGAGAAGCTAAATTAACATCGCCTTTAATTGCTATATTAGTATTAAAGGCTGATATTTTATCATTTATCTGTAATGTATCTTTAGTTTTTTGCACTTCCCCATTTAATTGTAATGTTCCAATACGATTTAGATTATTGACTCCAAGCAAAGCCATAAATGACTCAAAATTATTAATTTTTAAATTATGAATAGCAGATATGTCTTGCTTCAGATTTTTCAGGGTTACATCGCCTGATAAATTACTATTTCCAGCAATTAAATTGATATTATGTAAAATTAGGGCTTGTGAATTATAGACTACATTGGAAATAAGAGAAATTTTTTGGTTAATAATAGGAGGTAATTTATCAGTTTTTATTTTCAGAGCGTTAAGTAAAGGTTTTAGATTATCTGCTGCTATTTTAATATTACCATTGAAAATACTTGCCTTATCTAAATTAGAGCTAATATCACCAATGATATTACCCGGGTTTGCAATAATATTTGCCTTTAAACTACTATGTTCTATATCATAATTTGCGTTTGCCAGTAATTCTATATTAGTATAGTTAAGCCTTGCATCTTTTAAATTTAGATTTTTGCTATCTGCAATTATGGATGCTGTTAACTCATAATCATTTTGTAAATCACTTGGCAGCCCTAGAGTTTTAGTATTACCTTTAATATTTGCAAGACCTATGAAAGAATTATTTTCACTATCGAGCTTTCCCTCAATTTTAATTTTTTCGTCCGCAATATTGATATTTGCACTTAATGGTATTACTTTTCCAATTTCTTCAATATTACCATCTATATAAATTTTTTGCTCTAGAGCCTCTAATGCTAAAGTAAAATCTATTGGACCTTTAGTACTTTTAACGTGAGTATCTAAATTAATATTGTTAAATATTTTTTCATTACCATTATCTCTATATATAATTTTACCATCTGATATCTTGAAGTGATTGATAAGAATAGGAAGTTCTAACTCAGTTTTGGCATTAGAAGCTGTAGGTATAGGAGCATCTTGATTTATTTCAGTTTTATTTTTAGGCGTGGAAAACTCCCAATTTTTTTGTCCATTATTTAAAACTTCAAGATTTATAACGGGCTTTTGTAGCTCTACAGATGCTACTTCAATTGTTCCTCTAAAAAGTGGTAGAAGCTTAAGTGAGGCTTTAGCGTTTTCAACAGATACTAAATAAGGCTCTTTTGTTTTATCTATTAAAGATAATTTAACTTCCGGTAAGGATATTGCAGGATTTGGTAGTAAAGATAATTTTATATCGCCATTAATAGTTAAATCTCTATTTATCGTTTCTTTGACTTTACTTATTATTATCCCTTTATAATTGTTCAAAGGGATAAAGAAAGGAATAATAATTAACAATAATATTATACTGATAAATATAATAAGTGAGTATTTCAAAGTTTTATTCATATGATTTAACCTTTCTTAAAGCTATATTTAATTAATCGGTATTTCTTTTGCGTCCTGCTCTTTAACCTCTATGCGTGGCAAGGTAATAGTAAGTATACCGTTTTTTAGACTTGAAGAAATATTTTTTTGATCTACATCCTCATATAAAGATATTACATAATTAAAGTTCTTATTCATATAATTATTTGAATCATCAGCTTTATTTTCGTCTTCAATGTTTCCTTTAACGAATAATTTATTACCATTTACTTTAATTTTGATATGATCTTTATCAAAGCCAGGTACTTCCATAATAATAATATATTGTTTGTCTTTAGTAATAAATTTGCTCTTAATGCTACTCGATTCATAAAAAGGTAACTTATTTTTAAATAGGTTATCAATATTTGTAATCTGGTTATCTAGTAATTCTATTGCTTGATGTAAGGAAGTTGTATGATTAGAGTTATATGCTTGGTTTTGATTTGCTAATGTAGCATTACTAGATAAGATGACAGCTGCTATAGCTGGGATGTAAGCTTTAATTTTCATAATACTAACCTTGTATACTCGATGAACTTCAAAAATTGGCTACGTCGTTCTATAAGTACTGCGGTACTCACGTATTAAGTATACGCTCCGCTCCTCGTCTTATGAACTCCTTGCTCTTTTTGAAGTTGATCTTCGTCTACTAAATTTTTATTTATTAAAATTCAAGTCTTATATTTATATAGTTTGTTGAAAGTACGTTGACCAAAATAGAAGCTAATAATACCTGCAAAGATGGTTTGATCATCAATAGTCCATAATATATCTAAATATTGTACTAGTAGGGCAGAGCTTTTTAATGATTTATATTGAACGTATTTAACTATTCCATACATAGCAAAAAAACTATAAGCAAGCACCGGTCTTACCGAGCCGTTTAAGGCATCAACCCAACTAACTCCAGATTTATAAGTAGAATAAAGGGCATGCTGTTCTGCCATTTCTTGTGATATTGTAAGCTCGGTAAAAGTTTTAGATTGGTTAAGTTTGTTATTAGTAATTTGGCGATCTAAAATATCTATCTCATGCCTTTTGTCGTTTATATCTTTATAAATTTTCAAAATCTCAGGAATTATAGAACTAATAAAACCTGTTATCGCTGCAAGTAAAGTAATCATAAATATACCTTTGATATTTCAAGGTTTGGTAAGTCAAATTTCGGGATTCGTTGTGGCTTTGTTGCGTAGATCGGAAAACGTCCTCGGTGTCATCCCGTGGCTTGTCCACGGGATGACAGGGGGAAGTTGCCCACACAACAAATCCTTCGTTTGTGCACACGTAATTCCCATATGTTAAATTTAATATAGCAAGATATATATTTTGCACTAAGTGTTCATAATAATTAGTAAAATATTGTTAAATATAATAAACTTTAATTATTAACTTAAAGTAATAATATTATGCCTGATTCACCAAGCGAAATAACAAAAGGTTATGTTAACGAAGATGTATTAGAACGAATAGTTAAAGGAGAACCGACGAAAGAAGATGTGGCTACTTTAAGCAGTAGTTTTGAGAGTAATCCAAAAGAGAGAACAGAGTTTGTTAAGAATTTAGGAGATAATTTAACTCCTAATGCATTACATAAGTTAAACTCTATGGTAATGCAGCAAGCCGATAGATTATCACAAGAAACTGATCCGAATTTTCAATGCCGAATTGCTGAAACTAAAATTTTTCAAGAATTATTACAGTTAGAAGCAGAAAAAACGGGCATGAAAGCGGAATTTGATAAAGAGGGCAATTTCATACCTCCTAAATTATCTTCTGCTATTGAAGACCATTATGCTACTTTAGCAGATAAAGGAGGTTTCTATGATAAGCGTTCCGGTTTATCGTCAGATCCTAAAGAAACTAGGATAGCTAAATCAGTAGGTTTTATGCTTGATGCTCTACTTGCAAGAAATACTGAACATTACAAAAATTTACCTCCTCAAGAACAATATGGCTTAGAAGATAAGTTAAGAGATATAAGAGTAAATAAATTAAATGATAAAACTTCTGCCCCGCCTCAACATAAAACTGATAAAGAGATGGGAATTAATGAAACAAAACTTACTGATAAAGAAGCTCAAGAAAAAATCTCTAAAATCGGTAAACCATTTTCTAAATTTTTAACAAATAATATAGTTGATGCTACATTAAAAAATCTAGAAAGCGAAAATTTTAAACTAGACGAAGAACATAAAACCAAAATCACTGCGGCATTGTCTGAATCTTTAGAAAAGATTTCATTCTCAGAATTATCAACAAATAAAACGGAAATAATAAATAATCTAACTAAAGACTTAAAAGAAAAGCAGACTATGATTTCAAAAGCTGCTCATGCTTTGCCCGGCAAATCTTCTTATCATATTTCCACCGAAAATGTTAAAAAGATTGCTAATAATATTGGTGAAAAATATCAAGAAAATAAACCACCTGAAAGTGCTATCATCAAATCTACACCTCCTGTTACTTCTAAAAATGAAGAGCAGAGCAATAGTAAAAAGAAAAGTTTTATCAAAGAAAAAGTATCCCATATGAAAGATACTTTTGGTAAAGCAGTAATTGCAACAAAAAATATTAATCAACTTCGTACTACTTTGTCTAAATCTGTAAAGGTGAATAAAGATCAAGATAGAGGAAGATAGTTATGTCATTTCCGTCATTGCGAGGAAATTATGAAGTAATTGACGAAGCAATCCAGTAAAAAATGCTAACTTTATAACATTTTTTATTATTTTTTCTGGATTGCCACGCTTATTTTATTCGCGTAGCTCAGACGATTTGGTATCCACGCAAGCAAGTCTTGCGAGGAGCGTAGCTTTGTTGCAATCTCATGAAGTAAGATTCATGAGATTGCTTCGTCGGTTATTACATAACCTCCTCGCAATGACATTATCCACTATTTCAAATTAGACCAGATGCGGTTTTTGGCAATATAGAAGAATATAGTAAACGCTACTAAAAACATCATAACTTTAAGCCCCATAGATTTACGATGTTCCATTTCCGGTTCAGCTGCCCATTGTAAAAATACTGCAACATCGTGGCTCATTTGCTCAACACTTGCATTAGTGCCGTCCATATAAGTCACCTGCCCATCTATTAGAGGAGGGGGCATTGCTATCTGACCGCCTGGGAAATACGGATTATAGTGAGCACCATTCATTAGCTTGAATCCTGTAGGCGGTTCAGCATAACCGGTAAGTAGTGAATATACATAATTCGCTCCATCATGACGAGCTTTAATTATCAATGATAAATCGGGCGGATGAGCACCGTTATTAGCCGCTCTTGCTGCCTGCTCATTTGGATAAGGCGATACAAAACGATCAGATGGAAGAGCAGGGCGATCAAACATCTCACCATCATCATTCGGACCATCCTTTACTGTATAATTTTTAGCAATTTCTTTGATCTCTTCTTCAGAAAAGTCAATATCCCTAAGATTACGATAATATAGATTGCTTAAGCTGTGGCAAACGCTACATACTTCTTTATAAACCTGAAAACCTCTTTGTGCGGCTTCACGATCAACACTGCCACGCAAGCCCTCAAAGTGCCATTTCATTTTTTTTGGATGTAACGCTTCCTCATTGGCTAAGCTTAAAGCAGAAATTAATATTATAATGATAGAAGTGAGTAGTTTAGTTTTCATATGATTTTTTTGAATTGTCATTGCGAGGAGATGCATAGCATCGACGTGGCAATCTCAGGAATTTATTATTATTTAATAAGATTGTCATATTGAGGTTTTGTCTTTTCTCACAATAATATTTTTATTTATAGAATAATTTCATTATATAAATCATCCCAGTTTGTATTTATTTGTTCTATTAATTTAATCTTTTTATCTCTTGAACCAGCCTTAATTTGTTTTTCTTTATTTATTGCCGAATCCATAGTTTGATGAAGCTCATAAAATACTAATATTTTACAATTATATTTTTTACTAAAACCTTTAATATTTTCGTTTTTATGTTGGTATATTCTTTTTATAAGATTAGAGGTTACACCGGTATAAAGTATACCATTTTTTTTATTAGTAGTTATATATACAGCTGGTTGTTTCATAAATTTGTATAATACAAAATGTCGTGAGTTATGCCTCCTGAGATTGCCACGTCGATGCGTTACATCTCCTCGCAATGACGTTTTCCAATTTCCTGAGGTTGCCACGCTCCTTACAGTCGCTCGCAATGACAATTATCTGATCTCTTTCATAACTCTACAACTCCTCCGGTAGTGGTAGTGGTTTCTCATATTTACCAATCAATGGCAAAGCTACTAAAAAATGGAAGAAATAGTAGCATGCAGCGAATCTACTGATAGTAATATACGGCTCTTCTGCAGGTTGCCCGCCCAAATAACCAAGTAATAAGCAATCTGCCATAAATATCCAAAAAGCAATACGATATATTGGTCTATAGTTGGCACTTCTTACCTTTGAAGTATCTAGCCAAGGTAATAAAAACAGTACAAATATACTGCCGAACATTAATAGCACGCCACCGAGTTTAGACGGCACAGCACGTAAGATCGCATAAAATGGCAAGAAATACCATTCAGGAACAATATGAGCAGGGGTAACTAATGGATTTGCAGGTATATAATTATCTGGATGACCTAAATAATTTGGTTCATAAAAAATAAAATAAGCAAATATTATGAAATAAACCCCGAAACCAACAAAATCCTTAATCGTATAATAAGGATGAAATGGAATCGTATCTTTAGGACCTTTAACATCAATACCTTTCGGATTATTTGAGCCATGTTGATGCAATGCTACTAGATGTAGCATTACAAGAGCAACGATAACAAAAGGCAATAAATAATGCAGTGAAAAGAATCTGTTTAATGTTGGATTATCCACCGAAAAACCACCCCACAACCATGTAACTATAGACTTACCTACAAGCGGAATAGCTGAGAATAGATTAGTAATAACTGTTGCACCCCAATAGCTCATCTGTCCCCAAGGTAGTACATAACCCATAAAAGCAGTAGCCATCATGGTTAGGAAAATAATTATACCGATATGCCACAGTAGTTCTCTTGGTGCTTTATACGAGCCATAATATAGTCCTCTTGCTATATGTAAATATACGGCTGCAAAAAACATTGAGGCACCAACAGCATGAGTATAACGCAGTAACCAGCCATAATTAACGTTACGCATGATTTTTTCAACGCTATCAAAAGCATGATCAACATGCGGCGTATAATGCATAGCAAGTATTATACCGGTAATTATCTGAATTACTAACGCAATGCCGGCAATAGAGCCTAGATTCCACAAATAACTAAGGTTTTTTGGGGTTTGATAATGGCTAAAATGCTTTAGAAAAGAGAAGACCGGAAGACGGTAATCTATCCACTCTATAATAGCATTATTCTTTTCAGTTTTTGGGGTAATGTTGTCGCTCATAGGTAATTACCCGATTCTAATTTTTTTGTCGCTAATAAAAGTGTAGGGCGGTACTGCTAAATTTAAAGGAGCAGGACCTCTTCTTACTCTACCTGATGAATCATATTGTGAACCATGGCACGGGCAGAACCAGCCGCCATAATCGCCTTGATTTGCAAGTGGTACGCAACCTAAATGTGTACAGATACCAATTGTTACTAACCAATTAGCATGCCCAGCTTTTACACGGTTTTGATCTTCTTCAGGATCAATAAGCTCTGACATTTTTACAGCCCGTGCTTCAGCAATTTTATCTGGAGTACGATTAGTAATGAATACCGGTTTTCCTTGCCATTTAACTGTAACTGTTTGACCTACAGCAATATTTGATAAATCAACTTCAATTGATGATAAGGCAAGAACGTCGGCTGAAGGGTTTAAAGAATCAATAAGAGGCCAAAGTGTACAAGCAGCTCCAACCGCTGCAACGCTACTAGCCGTTAGGACCATAAAATCACGACGAGAGGTTTGTTTTGTATTGTTATTAGTATCTTCAGTATCTGACATATTTAGTTTGTATTCGTATTATTACTGTTGTCATAAGGATTTACTACCGGAGTAGTAGGTTCAGGGATAGTACCATCTCCTTCACCACCATCTTCAGGCTTTTTAATAAGCCTTTCTACACCTTGCTGTAATTCTTCTTCTCCTGTACCTTCTTTAACCTCATATTTTCCTGGATCACCTAAGCAATTCCAAAAGTTGACTAAGTGATCCCAGTCAGGACCAAGTTTTACAGTACAATTTTGAGCAATAGCTTTACTAGTGTCTAATATCTCAACTGTTGTTCTGCCAAAATAGTCTATAAAGCCGATTTTCTCAAGCCCTTTTACTACATAAAATAATACTATTAATGATGCAACAGCTATCATTATATACCATTTAGTAATAATGCCCCATAAGAAAACGCCCATAGGGTTAGCTGCAATTAACCTTCGTAAAGCTTGCCACATATTATTTTCTCAAAAAAATTTATTATCTTATCTTATACTATTCTGCTAGTAAAAATAAAGAAAATAATCATGTTATGCTGTAAATATTTCTGATTAAATATGAACTTAAGACAAATGAAATAGGTAAAATTACTAAATTAATACCTATCATAATGAAAATTAATTGTAAATTATTGTCTTGTAGTACTAACCCTGTCATTATAATGCTGGGAATTAGCAAAGGCATAATAAATATGCCGATAAAATTAGCATTAACCCTAAAATAGCTTTGCATGCTACCCGATAATACTACTAAACTGCTTGATAAAATTATTACAAGCCAGACGTTGAAAAAGAAAAATATTATTTCTAGCAAGGTTTGGCTGAAAAAAATATAAATAATAGGTAATGTTAAAATTATCCCTATCGTACTACTTATAAATATCGCAAAAAATTTAGCTAGCACTATTTTAGTTGGATTAACTATAGATAACATTAATTCTAAGCTTCCATCTTCTAAGTCAGACTTAAATATAATAGAAGAAAAACCAATCAATGAAATTAACAAACAAATTACCGAAAAGATTAAGCCGAATTTCTTAATATCTTCATGGCTGTTAATTAAAGTAGTGCTAATAATACAAAATAGAAAAAATATCATCAGATATTTAATCATATTATTAATACGATTCTGCACTATAAATTCACGTTTGATTAGTAAAAACAAGCTATTCACAATTGTTAAATGAGTTGTAAATTGAGTACATAATAGCAGAAACTGTTAAGCCTATGCCTATCTCTACAGCAAATATTCCTATATGTTGAGCAGTTAGACTATCGTTAACAAAGTTTGCTAGAGAATAATAGTTTAAGTAATTATCGTTAAAAAATAGCGATATCACACCAGTAAATCCGTATATCATAACACCTAAAGCAGCAATAATTATTAGAGTATTCAACGAAAAATATCGATTTAATTTTTGGTTACCATATACTAGATCATAAGCAATAAGAGAGGAGGCAAATATAACGCCAGCTTGGAAACCACCACCAGGTGATGCTTCTCCATTAAGCTGAATATATAAGCTATATAGGATTATATAAGGTACTATAAAAATAGAGATGTTTTTTGTTATTTTTGTCATCCCGTAGGCTTGCTGACATTGTTGTATGGTTTTGATGTCATTCCCGCGTAGATCGTTTACCCCTGTCACCCCGTGGCTTGTCCACGGGGTCCAGTTAAAAACTAGCAGCACAGAAATTCCGGCAATTAAAATTACACTAGTTTCACCTAAGGTATCGTACCCACGATAGCTAGCTAAAATGGCTGCTACAAAAGATGGTATTCCAATATCCTTACTAGTATTTTCTACATAATATTTAGTTAGGTGTGTGTGGAGCAAGGCATGTTCATCTCCATAATCTGGTAGTTCAAGCCCCATGTAAGTAAGAGTTACTACAAACAATAAACATATTAAGCTTGCCGAAATAATTCTAGTTCTTTGGATTATTTTTAAATTAGAGGGTAATTTTCGTAATAAATTTAGATATACGCAGGTTGATAGACACGCTCCAAGGGCTACTTCAGTCATTGCAACATCCGGTGCATCCATTAGTAAATAAGATACACCAATTAATAAGCTAAATGCTGAGCTATATATTACTGCTTCCAATAAATCTTTAGCAATAATGATTTTAATTGATATTATAACCAGTAAAAAAACAATAAAATTAAGTAAGTAATTACTGAGATCAAAATTTAAAAGCATAAATATTTTCTTATTTTTTCTTAGCTTCTTGTTTTTGTAAAAATGACCTTGAAAGTAGTGACCCTTTACCAAGAGCGTGAGTTGCTACCGGATTTAATAAGAAAATTAATATAGCAGCTAGAAGTAGCTTAAAACAACTAAAAAGATTTCCTGCAAGGCATGCAAAGCCTATTAAGCAAATCGGTACTCCAAAGCTTTCAATAACACTTGCAGCGTGCAATTTTGTATAAAAATCAGGGAAACGAAAAAAACCGATAATACCTGAAAATATAGCAAACAGCCCAATAATTACCAATAATATTCCGATGTAAGATAATATCATATTTTTATTTTAAATAGGAGAAAGCAGCATTGTTATGTGGATTGAAAAGCATATTATGTCATTCTTGTTTAAGGCTTGCTTGCGTGGATACCAAATCGTCATTGCGAATGAGCGAAGCGAGTGTGGCAATCTAGGAAATAATGATGAGATTGCTTCGTCATTGCGAGAAGAATTACAAAGTAATAAGGGCGAAGCAAGGAAGTAAAAAATGCTAAAATTAGTTATTTTTTACTATTTTTCTGGATTGCCACGCGGTCTACGACTGCTCGCAATGATGGTTTTAATAATACTCCAATTTTCTCCGGACACTACTACGCCTCCGCGGGAATGACATTGGAGCTATGCAACAACATCGGACAAGCCATGGTATGATCCCGAAGACGTTTTGCAACAAAGCCTTTGCGAAAATAACGTATTAGTCGTCATAACACAGTCAGAAAACTATTTCTCTCTGAATGCCTTAAATGCTGTATCGATTACAGGATCAAGGAGATATCTAAGCAATGTTCTAGTTCCAGTAACGATCTGTACTTCGGCTTGCATACCAGGATGTAATTCTAGATTTTTTATTTTGGCAATTCTGTTGAATTCATCCATGTCAATCTCTACTCTAGCAATATAGTAATTATCTTGCTGTCCGGGATGCTGTCTTTCATCTTGAACAATATCCGGTGATACACTGACCACTTTACCGGTAAATGTTGGAGTAGTACGTGATTTAAAAGCACTAAAGCGTATTTTTGCAACTAGTCCTTCATGCACTGAATCTATATTTTTTTGTGATACCTTTGCTTCTATAATTAGTGGATCGTTAGTAGGTGAAATCTCCATAATAGGTTGTCCGGTACCTATATAACCACCAATTGTATGATATTTTAGATTATTAATTATACCATCAACAGGTGATTTGATTACTATCCGATTAAGTGAATCAGTTAAAGAGTTATATTTTTCTTTAAGAGAAGCTGTTTGTACTTGTGCATCACGAAGCTCTGTTAAAGTCTTTTCAGTATATTTATTTTGTAGGTTTATAATGCTAATTTGAGATTCAGTAATAGCGTGGTGTGTTCCTGCTATTTCCGTGTCAGTCGTTGCAACGTCACTTTTTGCACTAGCAACTCTTGCTTCTTGTTCTAACAAATCCTTTTTTTGCACAAAGCCTTTATTTTGTAGAGTTCTTAAAGCCTTTAAACGTTCTTGGTAAACTTCGGCTGTTTTAGTTGCAGCTACTTTTCGTGCCTCCAAGCCTTCAATCTTCTTTTCAAGCTGAGAAATACGTTGCTGTAAAGCATCTTTTTCTGAATTATATACTTCTTTTTTTGATCTAAATAAATTTTCTTGAGTGTGTATTATCTTAGCGACTTCCGGTAAATTAATATCTTGCATTAAAAAATCAGAAAATTCGATTTGCTCTAGATTATCACGCTCAGCAATTAAACGATTTTCAGTAGCCAGAGCAGTACGATATTGACCTAAAGTGCTCTCATGCTCGCTTTTTATTCGTGTTTCTTCAAGCTCTATTAGCTTATCACCTGCTTTAACTTTATCACCTTGTTTCACATAAATAGCTTTGATTATTCCACCTTCATTGTGCTGGATTGTCTTCTTATTAGTGCTTGGCATTAATATTCCAACTGCTACAGCTCCACTATCAAGCGGTGCAACAGCCATCCAAACACCACCGATTAATACTAAGAAAATAATAACATAAATACCAAAAAGTATAGGTGATCTTGCAGCTTGTGCGACATTATTACGATCTTTATCAGTTTTTTTAGTAGTAAAATTAACAAATCTATCAAGTTTAAGCAGTAAAAATTCTATTACTTGTGAAGTCTTTTTTAATGTGCTATTTATTAAAGCTTTACGTTTAGAGCTTTGACCTTTAAGGCTTAGTGAATTTTCTCTCAAGGACAGTAATTGCTTTAACTGCTCCGGTGTAATTTGAGGTTTATTATTTTTTAAGTCCTGCATAATATTTAATCATTCATTATTATTTTTTGTCGTTGCGAGGAGCGTAGCAACATGGCAACCTCGTTAAGATAAACTCCTGAAATTGCGTACGTACAAAACTTACAGTTTTTCCTCGCAATGATGATTTTGCACTATGTTATTATTAATATGAATTGTGCCGCCCTTTAGAGTTTTAAAGTGGTTTTGAATTTCATCCGGCGTTCCGTGAACTGCAACAGCTCCATCCTGTAATATTAAGATTTTGTCAACAACTGATAATACAGAAGGTCTATGTGAAATTACAACGACTGATATTCCTTTTAGTTTTGCTTGTTTTAAAGCACTAGCAAGTGCTACTTCACCAGCTTCATCTAAATTAGCATTAGGTTCATCTAAAATTACCAGCTTTGGATCACCATAAAATGCTCTAGCAAGCCCAATACGTTGCCTTTGTCCTCCTGATAAATTAGAGCCGGCAGGACCTATATCTGAATCATAACCGTCAGGAAACCTTAATATCATTTCATGAGCACCAGCTAGTTTGGCTGCTTCAATAACTTTTTGTGGATTAGCATTGTCTTCCATTCTAGCAATATTTTGCTTGATGCTACCACTGAAAAGCTCTATTCCTTGAGGCAAATAACCGACATGTCTGCCAAAATCTTCTCTATTCCAACGATAAATTTCAGCCTCATCTAAACGTACCGAGCCTGAGGATTCTCGCCATACACCAACTATGATTTTAGCTAAAGTTGACTTTCCGGTTGCTGATGGTCCGATAATTGCTAAAATTTCACCTGGTTGTACCGCAAAACTAACACCTTTTAAAATATATTTTGGTGTGGGTGGTTGTGGCATATGTTTTGGAACAGGGTGGGCATAGTAAATATTTTCTACAGTTAAATGCCCCTCGACGTTTGGAATTGGCATTGCTTCGTCACGAGAAGCATAAGTATTAAATAGGTTGTTGATATTTTTGAATGATTTAGTAGCTCCACTCATGCTTTTCCATAACTCAATAGCGTTATCAAAAGGAGCAAGTGCTCTACCAACTATAATAGAGCTCATAATCATATTACCAGGTGTCATTGATGCCCCATGAGTTTCTACAACAAGATAAGCACCAACGCCAGTAACTGCCATTTGCATTATGTTACGGATAAACCTTGAAAAGTTAGAAATGACGCCATTACGATAGCTAGCGGTTGATTGTTTATCAAGTGCTGCTAAGTTAAATTTATGCCAATTTTTTGTAACATTTTTCATCATCCCCATTGCTTCGACTACTTCGGCATTTCTATTAGCAATATCGGCTTGCGTCATACCTTTAATCGAGAATTCTGTAGCTTCACCTAAGGTTTTGTTAGTAGCAGCTGCATTAAAGAAAGCTGTTGAAACAATGAGTATAGCACCGAAAATTGTAATAAAACCAATATATGGATGTATTGAGAAAATAACAGCAATATATATGATACTCCAAGGTGCATCAAATAAGGTATTAATTCCGGTACTTGTTAGGAATGTTTTAACGGATTGAAAATCACGTAATAGCTGGCTAGAACCCATATTTACACGTGTTGCTGCTGCTGAAATTGAGGAAGCAAAAATCACCGGTGCTACTGTTCTATCAAGCCATTCTCCCACTTTTATAAGAGTAAAAGAACGAGCAATTTGCAGTAAACCGTAAACAAAATAAATATAAGCAATTATTATCGATAAATATAACAATGTGTATAAATTACCACTACCAAGCACCCTATCTAAAACTTGTAGTGAATAAAGGGGGGTAATTAACATTAATAAATTAATTACAAAGGCAAACCAAAAAACTATCCAGAAAGCTGTTCGGCACTCTCCAAGTGCTATCATCAAAGGATTTTTTTTATTTAAGACAGTGTTTTTATTATCCATATTAATTATTTTATAAATAAGTTTTAATTAATTCTTCAGCAATTTGAACGCTATTTAAAGCAGCTCCTTTACGTAAATTATCGCATGTAATCCATAAATTTATGGCGTTCTCTTTACTTGCATCATCCCTAATGCGTGAGACATATACAGCGTCTTCGCCTACTACTTCAGTAGGTGAGATATATGCTAAATCTTTAGTTTGTGAAATCGTAACAACCCCGTCAGCATCTTCTAGTATTTCCTCAACTTCTTTAGCATCCACTTTACTACTAAATTCTATATTAACGGATATAGAATGACCAACAAATACAGGTACTCGTACAGAAGTTACGCTAACTTTAAGATGATCACCAATAATTTTCTGTAGCTCTAAAGCAATTTTTGACTCTTCGCTTGTATAACCATCTTTATTTAAATCACCTATGTGAGGAAATAAATTGAATGCAATTTGTTTTGGAAATATGTTGGGGCTTTTTTCTTCAAAGATATACTTAGATTTTGTTTGATCATAAAGTTCATCCATTCCTGCTTTACCTGCTCCGGATACTGATTGATAAGTAGATATTACAACTCTTTTTATACTTATTTCATTATCTAGCGGTTTAAGTACAACTGCAAGAGGAATCGCAATGCAGTTAGGATTCGATATAATATTTTTAGTGGCAAAGTCTTTAAGTGTTGATAAATTAGCCTCAGGTACAATTAAAGGTATATCTTCACTTAGTCTAAAAAAAGAAGATTTATCAATAACCACACAATTTTTAGCAATAGCATTTGGTATATACTTTTTTGATACTTCCGAACCTGCTGAAAAAAATGCAATATCTATTTCCTCAAAATCTAGATCGTCTAAGCTACTTATTTGTAATACTTGCTCGTCAAAGCTAACTTTTTTTCCAATAGAATTATTTGAAGCAATAGCATAAATTTTGTTAATAGGAAAATTGCGTTCTGCTAGAATATTTAAGGTTTCACGACTGACATTTCCGGTAGCACCGATAACAGCAATATTATATTTCTTGGTCATTTTTATTTAATTAATCCAATAAGTTTTTCACCACCAATAATATGAAAATGGAAATGAAAAATAGTTTGTCCGGACTTCTCGCCTTTATTGGTGATTAAGCGATATCCGTCTTTATCTAGTCCTGCTTTATTTGCTATATCAGAAACCTTAGCAAAAAAATGCTTTATTTCTTCTACTGAAGCTTTAGAAATAAAATCGGCGTAATCGATATATTCATTTTTAGGTATAACAATAATATGTACTGGTGCGACCGGTGCTATATCTTTAAATGCTAAAACCTGCTCGTCTTCATAAATTACTTCTGCCGGTAAATTTTTATTGATAATTTTTGCAAAAATATTTTCTTTATTGTACATAATTATTACGCTCTAAAAATTTTAATTCAGCTTCTACTTGCGAACCCGCAACTACTATATCTTTAAGCGTAAAATCATTTCTTTTTAAATGATTTTCTCTAATATCGGCAGCAAAAAAACCGAATATTAACATGACAATTAGCTTTAATGCAAGTGTTAACTCATATATATTAATTGCCATTGCTACTATATTAAGTGCTACAGCTATAATAACAGGTAACCACATTTTATGGTATAATGCCCAGAATACACTTAAAAGTGCTGCTGTCCATGAAAAACTTTCTTTAATGACAATAAAATTATTATTTTTTTGTGCAGGGTTAATGTATATTGCGTATATATTCATTATTTAAACCTTGAAAATTCAAAAAAAGATAATTAACTATAACTGGATTACTCAAGTAATAATTAACATTATTTAATTATTATAAATAATTGAATATATTACTTAATCAGCAAATTAATATCAATAAATTTTACATTATGTCAGATAATTTAGCCTTACATGGCACTACAATACTTTGTTTAAAAAAGAACGAAGAAATAATTATAGCAGCAGATGGACAAGTTTCACACGGCAATACAGTATTAAAATCTACTGCTCGAAAATTACGAACTATAGCTAATAATAAAATTATTGCAGGTTTTGCTGGTTCTACTGCTGACGGGCTCGCTTTATTTGAAAAGTTAGAAGTAAAAATAGAGCAACATAAGCATAATTTGCTTAGAAGTGCGGTTGAGCTTGCAAAAGATTGGCGTAGCAACAAATATTTACGTCGTTTAGAAGCAATGATGATTGTGGCTGATCGCAATCATATACTAATTTTAACTGGTAACGGTGATGTTGTTGAGCCAGAGAATAATGTTGCAGCAATAGGCTCAGGTGGTCTATTCGCCTTATCCGCAGCACGTGCTTTAATGTCTTACGATAATCCTCTAACTGCTGAAGAAATTGCTTTAAAATCTATGAATATAGCAGCAGATCTTTGTGTATTTTCTAATCATAATATTATAACGGAAAAAGTTGTATGAAATCTACTAAAACTACTAATATTAATAAAAAAGACCCTATGGGGCTTACACCTTCTCAAATAGTTAACGAGCTTAACAGATTTATCGTAGGTCAAGAAAAGGCTAAAAAAGCCGTTGCTATTGCCCTTAGAAATCGTGGTCGTCGTAAAAGAGTAGAGGGAAACTTACGTAACGAAATAGTACCAAAAAATATCTTAATGATAGGTTCAACGGGAGTCGGTAAAACTGAAATTGCAAGAAGGCTTGCTAAACTTACTAATTCTCCTTTTTATAAAATAGAAGCAACAAAGTTCACCGAGGTTGGCTATGTAGGGCGTGACGTAGAATCAATAATTCGTGATTTAGTAGAAATAGCTGTTAATACTCAAAAAACGATAGCTAAAACGGAAGTAGATATTAATGCACGTGAGAAAGCAATCGAGAGAGTATTAGATAGTTTAGTAGGTAAGACTTCAAGTAGTGAGACGAGAGAAAAGTTTCAAGAAAAAATCTTAAGTGGCGAGCTTGATGATACAGAAATTGAAATTAGTGTAGCTGATACAGCTCCTGTAGGCGGAGGTAGCTTTGAAATACCCGGCATGCCTGGGGCATCTATGGGAGTGCTTAATCTTGGTGATATGATAGGAAGAGCTTTTGGAACGACTAAAACTAAAACAAAAAAAATGTTAGTTAAAGAAGCGATGAGTATAATTTTATCAGAAGAGTCTGAAAAATTAATTGATCAAGAAAAAATAATCCAGCAGGCAATTAATTTAGTTGAAAATGATGGAATAGTCTTTATTGATGAAATTGATAAGATTGCCTCAGTAGCTAATTCTGGAGCAAAGAATTCAGAAATAAGTAGAGAGGGCGTGCAGAGGGATTTACTACCTTTGATTGAGGGGGCAACAGTTAATACAAAATATGGTCCTGTTAAAACAGATCATATATTATTTATTGCTTCAGGAGCTTTCCATATAGCAAAACCCTCAGATTTATTACCTGAATTGCAAGGAAGATTACCTATTAGAGTAGAGTTGAATTCATTAACTAAAGAGGATATGATAAAGATACTACTTGAGCCTGAAACTAGTTTAATAAAGCAATATTCGGCTTTAATAGGTACTGAGAAAGTAGAACTTGAATTTACGAATTCCGCTATAGAGAAAATTGCAGATTACGCTACTACAGTTAATCTAGAAATCGAAGATATAGGAGCAAGAAGATTGCATACTATACTTGAGAATTTACTTGAAGATATAAGCTTTAGAGCTAGTGAAATGCAAGGTGAAAAAATATCTATAGATGATAAATTTGTAGAAAATCAATTATCAAAAATACTAACTAATCTTGACTTAGCAAAGTTTGTTCTGTAGTATGCTTTTCCAACCAAAAGTATTACTATTAAAAAATGATAATTCATATAGCAAGTCTTACATTCAACGGGATTGATATCACTGATGTTGATGTGCAGGTACAAATATCGCCTGGTATACCTGCCTTTACCATAGTAGGACTTGCTGACAAAACTATTGCTGAGTCAAAAGAGCGAGTTAAAGCAGCTTTATCTTCTATAGGGCTTGCATTACCCACCAAAAAAATTTTGATAAATTTAGCTCCAGCAGATTTAGTAAAAGAGGGTAGTCATTTCGACCTTGCAATTGCTTGTGCAATACTTACTGCTATGAATATTTTGCCAGAAACTGAAATAGCAGAATATCTAATAATAGGTGAGTTATCTTTAGATGGGTCGATATTGCCGGTAAATGGTGCATTGCCTGTGGCAATTGGTGCTACTGCTAGGAATAAGGGGCTGATTTGCTCAAATAAAAACTCATCTGAAGTTGCTTGGTCAGGTAATGATAATATACTTGTAGCAGGTAATTTAATTGAGCTAGTAAATCATTTCAAAGGATCGCAAGTTCTAAGTCCTCCAGAAGCTATCGTCCAAGACGAGCCGGTAAATTACCCTGATTTTAAAGATGTAAGAGGACAAAATATAGCTAAAAGAGCTTTAGAAATTGCTGCATCAGGTGGTCATAATTTATTAATGTTTGGTCCTCCTGGAACAGGAAAATCAAGGCTTGCAAGCTGCTTGCCTGGGATACTGCCTAAAATGTCGGTGAAAGAGATTTTAGAATGTAGCATGGTAACAAGTATTGCTGGGAAGTTTTTGGATGGTAAGCTTACTAGGATAAGACCATTTAGAACCCCTCATCATTCATGTTCACTTGCTGCTATGGTTGGTGGTGGTGTTGGAAAAAAGGTAAGACCAGGGGAGATTACACTTGCTCATAACGGAGTATTATTTTTAGACGAACTGCCTGAATTTCCTCAGCATGTTATTGAATCTTTAAGGCAACCTATCGAAAATGGTGAGATACTAATTTCAAGATCAAATGCCCATATAAAATATCCAGCAAATTTTCAACTAATAGCAGCTATGAATCCTTGTAAATGTGGCTATTTGGGTGATTCTTACAAAGAATGTGTTAAAGCCCCAAAATGTGGTGATGATTATAAAATGAAAATTTCCGGTCCTATTATGGATAGATTTGATTTGCATATAGAAGTACCTAATATCAATATTTATAATTATGATTTAACAAATGAAAGTTCTGAAGAAAAATCAGAAGATATTGCTAAAAGGATAGAAAAGGTACGTATAATCCAAGAAAGAAGATATGAGGGTTATAATATTAAAACAAATAATAGATTGGATGGTCAATTGTTGATAGATTATGCAATGCCTGTAGATGAGGGTAAAGATTTACTAAATGAAGCTGCAAGTAAGTTTCGTTTATCGATGCGGGCTTACAACCGAATACTTAGGGTAGCACGTACTATAGCTGACCTTGAAGATGAAGATAAAGTTTTAAGAATGCATATTGCTGAAGCTTTAAGCTATCGTAAAATGGAGTATTGATAAATGCATAACTGGAATTTTATGCGGTTTATGGTATGATAATAAATAATATAGAAGGTAATAATTAATATGTCTGAAGTTAATCCTCGTGTAGATTTAGCATTTAAAAAAATCTTTGGAGTAGAAGAGAACAAGGATTTACTAATATCGCTTGTTAATTCGATAGTAGGCAAGGAAGATCAAATTGTAGAGGTGACACTGCTTAATCCGTATAATCCGAAAAATTTTAAAGCAGATAAACTTTCTGTACTTGATATTAAAGCACAAAGTGAAAGCGGTAAAATATTTAACGTTGAAATACAAGTAACGGATGAAGCGGATTATGATCAAAGAGCCTTATATTATTGGGCAAAAATGTATACGCAACAATTAAAAGAGGGAGATGATTACTCAAAGTTAAATAAAACGATAGATATTCATATTCTTAATTTTACAAGTATTACGGACACAGATAAATATCATAATATTTTTATGATATAGAATTACATACGATAGAGCTTAATAAGTTTGCCAAGGGTGCTAAAGAAGACATATCGGATATAGTAGAAAAAGTTAAAAATGCTTTAGATATGTGGCTAGCTTTTTTAACACGTCATGATTTGCTTAATAAGGACAACCTTCCTAAAGAGCTAGATAATAAAGATTTAAAAAAAGCGTTAACAGTACTTGAGATAATAAACTTTACTAAAGAAGAAAGAGAAGAATATGAAGACTGCTTAAAGTGGCTTAGAATTGAAACTAATACTCTTAAAAAAGCTGAGGCTAGGGGTGAGGCACGAGGTGAAGCTAGAAGAAATGTTGAGATAGCAAAGAACTTACTACTTGATGGTATAAATATAAATACAATAATGAGAACTACAGGGTTAATTATAGAGGAAATTGAAAAACTAAAAATAGAAATTGAGGACCTTAAGAAATAATTTAGAACTTTTAAACAAAATGAAAAAAATTTACTTCATAGCAGGTGAGGCATCAGGGGATTTTGCTGGTGGTCGAATAATTCGGAATCTGAAAAAAGATAAAAAATTAAAGATTATCGGAATAGGAGGACGAAATATGGAAGAAGCTGGCAATTTTGAAAGCTTGTTTCCGATATCTGAAATAAATTTGATGGGCTTTTTTGAAGTAATACCTCATATTTTTAGGATAAAAAAATTAATCAATAAAACAGTTGAAGATATAATAAATAATAAACCCGATATATTAATTACCATTGATTCGCCAGGGTTTACTTATCGCGTGGCAGCTAAGGTAAGAGAGCGTTTGCCAGAACTTAAGATGATTCATATTGTTGCACCATCAGTTTGGGCTTATAAAGAGGGCAGGGCAGCAAAATATGCAAAAATCTATAATTGCTTGTTTGCCTTATTGCCTTTTGAGCCACCATATTTTACTAAAGTTGGGCTTGATTGTAGGTATATAGGTCACCCAATAATGGAGCAGGAATTTTATAGTGATAAGGCAGCTTTAAGACAAGAGCTTGAAATAGATGAGGATACAAAAGTTTTATGCGTTACTCTTGGAAGTAGAAAAGGGGAAATCTTAAGGCATCTACCAATTTTTATCCCCGCTATTGAAAAAGTTTATGATGACCATAAAAACCTTATGGTGATATTTCCGCTTGCAAATCCTGATCATGAAAGAATAATAAAGCCTTTTTTAGAAAAGGTTAGGTTTAATTATATATTCTCATATGAAAGATTGAAAAGCTATGCTGTATCTGACTTAGCATTAGCCAAATCGGGTACTAATACTTTAGAGATAGCAGCGTCCGGTACTCCTATGATTGTAGCATACAAAGTTAATATTTTTAGTTTTATTATTATTAGGTTATTGATAAAAATCAAATATGTTACTTTGATTAATATAATAGGGAATAGAGAAATAATTCCGGAATTTATTCAATTTAATTGTGAAGCTAATCTTATTAGTGATAAATTAAAAGAATTATTGTTAAATCCTCAGGAAGTTGATAAGCAAATAACGGAAAGTCACAAGATTTTACAGGAGTTAGGTTTTAAATCAAATATATATCCGTCTTATTTAGCTACAAAAATTATTAGACAAGAATTCTTAAAATAAATTTGTTAAAAGAGAAAGGTTTTTGCTTGAACCGCTCCAAAGCATTTTTTGCGTCATGAAAAACATTAATACTAATATAACAATAAAATATATTTCTATACTTTTTTGCATAGTATTAATCTGTTTCATTAAAGCTTTTAAATCATGCGAAATTTTCTTTTGTTCTTCAATAGTGTCAGAACGCATTGTCATTAAGAAGCCTGAAATGCTTCCTAATTTATTATGCAAAGATTTTAGCTTATCGCTTTCGTTATTTTTTGGATCGTTGTCTTGATCTTGTGTCATACTATATAATGCCTATTATTAAGATCAGTATATATACCTTTTATACTTCAAGATTTGGTAAGCCAAATTTCGAGGTTCGCCTGTGCTTACGTACTTTTGTATTGCTTGTACAGGCTCACTACTTATTTGACTTCCATCTTTTTAAGTATCTACAGTATACCTTTGATATTTCAAAGGTTGGTAAGCTAAATTTGGGGGTTCATAATTTCTAAAATGGAGTGATATTTACTATATTCAATATAATCCAAATATTTCAGTGCTAAATTTTAAAACTCTTGATCTATTTTACAAGCAGTATATAATTATTAGCAAATATATGATCTTAACCAAACTTTAAGTTATTTCTACTACATGTTATTTTAAATGTCAAGAAAAAACCATATTTCATGGTAATATTATTATTTTCTAAGTTTTATAAAAAATGTTAAAAAATATACTAAAAATCAAGTTTTTTTTAGCCACATTATCTTTAATTATATTTATTACCATATTAAACTTCGGTGTATTTTATATTTTTGTACCGGGTAATTTAGCTCAAACTAAGACAATAATTATCGAACCTAAATTATCCATAAATCAAATAGTTACAAAACTTTATTCCAATAAAGTAATAAAATATCCAGAAGTTTTTAATATAATTGCTAAAATTTACTCTATAAAAAATCCTCTTAAAAGTGGTGAATATATTTTCACGCATAATATTTCGCCTCTGCAAACTTTAAGAGTTTTAGCAAGCGGCAAGTCTATAATACATAAAATAATAGTGCCTGAGGGTACTGTAGTTCAGGAAGTTGTAAAAAAAATTAACGAAGAAACACGTTTAGTAGGTGAGATAAAGGGAGTTATACCGGAAGGATTTCTAATGCCATCAACTTATTTTTTCTCATATGGTGATCAAAAAGAGCGAATAATCAATCAGATGAGAAATCTAATGTCTAATAACTTAGATAAAGTGATGATAGATCTCTCGCCTGATTCTCCATTAAAAACTAGACTTGATATATTAACGCTTGCTTCTATAGTAGAAAAAGAAGCGGGTTCTGATGCAGAGAAGCCTATTATTGCCGCAGTATTTCTTAATCGTTTAAAGAAGAATATGAAGCTGCAAGCTGATCCTACTAATATATATGCTTTAACGGAAGGGAAATTTAAGCTAGCAAGAGCTTTAACTAAAAAAGATTTATTGCAAGAATTGCCGAATAATACTTATTATATTAAAGGATTGCCGCCAGGACCAATTTCCTGTCCCTCATTAAAATCTCTAGAAGCAGTTGTAAAACCTGCTAAAACAGATGCATTATTTTTTGTAGTTGATGGAAAAGGTGGGCATAATTTTTCTAATAACCTTAATGATCATAATAGATTTGTTGAGATGTATAGAAAAAGCATGATTAAAGTACCCGTAATAGATCCAGAGAAAACCAAAGAAAATTATGAATGATAGTGAATTTAGTAAAATAGCTGAAACAGTAATTGCACATATAGCAGACAGGATTGAAGAACAAGATCAGGACATAGATGTAGACCTACAAAGCGATATATTAAGTATTGATACAACTAACGGTATATATGTAATAAATAAACAAAGTGCAGTCAAGGAAATTTGGTTATCATCCCCAATTAGCGGACCTTATCATTTTTTCTATGAACAAGAAAAATGGAGAAATAGAGCAGGGCTAGAGCTAATGAGTATTTTAACTGACGAGCTTGGAATTGATTTTTAAAAAGTTAGCTAGATTTACATAAACTTAAACCCTTGTCAATGACATCAGAATCTATATTTAGACAGTCAAGAATTGAATGAAAAACATAATCATGGCTAATTTCATTATTGGCATAATTTTTAATTGATGCTACTGATTCAGGATGCTTTTGCTCAAATTCTCTAGGATATCTTGCGGTGTAATTCCAGTGACTGCCGGATGTATGAACTACTATAAATTGTTTACTTGAATTTGAAATTATTTCTTGTACAAAGGGAAGCATTTTCCCATCATGATCATTTAAAGAAAATAAAGCAGAGCCCCCTGGTACTATAGTAAAATTAACATCATTATAGATAGTACCTAAGTCAAAATTTGCAAAATTTCTCATTAAAGTTTGCGTACCAATCCAAGTAGTATTAAATCCTATACTAGTCAAAACTGATAAAAAACTATTTTCAAGTTTATTATCTTCAATTTTACTTGCAGGATAACGTGAAAGTAATGAGGGTATAGAAATATAAGTTAAGTTTGATGCAGATTTAGCTTTAAAGGAAGTAAGATTTTCGATATTTTTCAATCGAGGTGTTGTATCACACATATAACCATTAATACCGAAATGATCAAATCTTGCTGACTCTCCTATGACTAAAACACCAATAATATCATTATCAGAATTATCTACGAAATTATACTGCTTACTGATATCTATTTGAGCATAATTTTTACCTCCTAGGCTTCCAGCAAAATTAAGATAAGTATTATGTAAATACTGAACAGGAAAGTAATTTTTTAATATTTTAAAAGATGGAGTAATGATATTATATAAAAAGATAAGTAAACACGCTGCGGATAATAATTTTGTGACAAAAGATTTAGTATCAGAAGTGGCAAAAGATTTGAGTGTGTAAAGACAAGTAAATAAGCTAAAAATCATCCATATTATTAATTTAATACTTGTAAGTTCATAAACTTCATTTAAATCTGTTGAGAAAAAACTACCAATTACTTGCTTAGTAGGAGTTATTTTAAAGAAATAAATATAATAGCTAGCTATTGCAGAAGTGATAAATAAAAAGCATGAACCAATTTTTAATGCTAATCTATGTACGCTAAGACCAAAAAATGCTATAAAAGAAAATATATAAACATAGCAGAAATCTTTTGATAGTTCTAATATTCCTCTAAAGATTGTTGCTTTATAATAATCAAATTTATAAATTAATATTGCACTATTGAATAATAAGCAGTAAATAAAGGCTAAAATTGCCGATAATTTAATTAATTTGATATCTAAATGTTTCTGAATATTTTTTAGCATATAATACAATAATTATGTAAATTTTGTACACACAACCTATCATGATCATAAATAATCTTCAAGAATTTTATCGGCTTTTATTACCGAATGCACCTCTTATCTCTATTGATTACGGCAGCAAAAAAATAGGTGTTGCTATATCTAATCAAGAACGTAATATAGCCATGCCGCTAAATATTATCACTGAAGCAAGTAAAAAAGCGATCATAGCTTCTTTACTTGAGAAAATTGAACAATATAAAGCTTGCGGTATTGTAATAGGCTTGCCGATTGATATGAGCGGAATGCAGACAGAGCAATCAGCTATAGTAATAAAATTTGCCGAAGAATTGACAAAATCTATAAATTTGCCTATATATCTACAAGACGAACGACTCACTACAAAAGCCGCAAACAATTTTCTAAAATCATTCGGTATTAAACGAAAAGAGCGTAATAATAATGATGACGCAGTAGCAGCTAGTATGATCTTAGAAACAGTCCTTAATTCTATTAACAAACTTTAGGTTCGAGTCCTCTAGGGCTTGCCCTAGAGGACTATTTGCTAACCTAGAAAATGTGAATTTATTTTTGGAACAATTAATATTACTGTATAAATAATTTTTATGGAAGATTTAAACTGCTGGAAAGAAAAATTTAAAATTTGTGAATATGCTAAAAAACTTCTTGATAAAATTGAGGATTTAAACGCCAAAGTAAAAAACCCTATAGATCTTGATGAAGTCAAAAAAGGTATTTATTACGCTCGTAAATATCATGGTTTGCAAATGCGTCAATCAGGTGACCCGTACTATTCCCATCCTATTGAAGTAACTATAATGCTTGCAGAGTTTGTAGCGTATGATGCTCCAAAGCTTTACAATGCTATTATGTTACAAGCAGCATTGCTTCATGATACTATTGAAGATACGGAACTTACTGAAGAAATGATTACCAAGATTTTTGGTACAGAAGTTGCAAGGCATGTAGAAGGTCTAACCAGAGTTAAACCTACTGGAAAAATAAGTGCCGAAGAAAGCCTTAATTTACTCATCAAACAAAAAAGATATGACACTGTACTTATAAAACTATTTGATCGTATTCATAACATACAAACCTTAGAATCTAAGTCCCCTGAAAAAGCCTATAAGATAATTAAAGAAACGCTAAAGAAATTTTTACTTTCTGCTATACATTTAGAATGTTATGAAATTGAAGAAAAGTTCAGTAATATATGTGATAAATTTCTAAATAATTATAAATTGTAATTTACAAATAACCAGCTTTCTTTTCCAATTTCTGAAAATGATTAAGACCAAACATACAAGTCACAAGTAATGGTACCATAACAATAAATAACCCATACTGACCAAAATATTTAGTTAGATATATAATCCCGAATGAAGTAATTACATACATTAAAGCTCTAGAAATAGCATATATCATGCTGCTATAGGTAAAGCGTTTAAAAACTGGAAAATGTCTAAAGAATATAGAAACCGCCGGAACAGTATCAAAAGAGCATGATATTATGCATATTTGAATTAAAAGAAGTTGTATAGGTGTAGTCACATTTCCTAAAAGATATGGGGAAGATAAAATAAATATAAATAATAATACTAATTTTACTCTAAGAATTTTTAAAGGATATATTTTATAACTTAAGAAACATATAAAAGATAAAGTAGCCAAATGAAACATTGAGATAATAAAATTATGATGGATCACCTGAGAAGCACTATATCCAAATGAGTTCTTTAATACTTCACCGCAAGTAATATATAATAGAAACATATAGGTCAGGCACAGCTCATTATAAAGAAATATATTGTTGTCTTTCTACTAGGTTTTTGATTAAAAATTTCATCATGTTTTAGTTCTTTTGTGTCTAAATTGATCTTTTCATATCTTCGTAAAAGTCTAGCACTTGCATCTACAAAGTCAGGTGTTTCTCTAAGCTTGGTTCTAGCATAACCACCTATGACTGCGATAGCTGCACCTATCCAAAAAGCAATACGCCAATTCAATCCATGTGTGGTAACTAAAGAAGCTACAGCAAGTGCTGCTGTAGTTCCAATTACTGACGCTACAGCAATAAAAGAAACTAAAGGATATTGAACAGGTGGCTTTGTAATTTCAGTTAAATACAGCTCTGCACCTACTATCTCGCCTACGGATGCCATACCTTGGACTGCACGGCAAACTGTGATTAGTACAGCAGCGAAATAACCTATTTGCTCGTAAGTAGGAGCATTAGCCATCACTACACATGATAAAGCCATTAAGGTAGTTGTCATAATAACAGTGGACTTTCTACCTAATTTATCACCAATTCTTCCGAAGATATATGCTCCTAATGGTCTAAATATAAAGGTAGAGCAAAAAGTAAAAGCAGATAGAAGAGAAGTAACACTAGGCTCATATTTAGGGAAAAATAGTTCATTTAATAATACTGCTAAATGAACATATAGCATTAAGTCAAAATATTCTAAAAAGGTGGCAGTAGATAAAATACCAGCAGCTTCTTTTTGCTCTCTGGTCAAAGTTGTTTGTTCTTTTGCGTAACCCAGCATAATTTTCCTACAAAATAAATTGTAAAAAAGGCTATACTGTTTTATATAAAAGTCAATAAAGAATTTTATTTAGTAGTTAAAAAAAGTTAAGTATGAGTTTAAAGTTCTTTTATTTAAATCAATATCTTCTATTTCACCACTTTTGCGGTTTTTAAGTTCGACAATATTATTTGCAGCTTTTTTAGGACCAATTATTATTTGGTAAGGTGAGCCGATAAGATCGTGCGTTGCAAATTTACTTCCGGCTCTTACGTCAGTGTCATCGTATAACACCTCAATATTTTGAGTAAGTAGCTCATTATAAACTCTTTCTGCAAGCTCTAAGCATTTGCTATCATGAATATTTAAGTTGATTAATGAAATTTTAAAAGGTGCAACAGCGGTAGGCCATATAATACCTTTTGCATCACTATTTGCTTCTATGATAGCTGCAACTAGCCTTGAAATACCTATGCCGTATGAACTCATTTCTATCGGTGTTAATTTGCCATGCTCATCATTAATAAGGGCATTCATGTTAACGGAGTATTTTGTGCCAATATAGAAAATATGCCCAACTTCTATACCTTTGCTACTAGTTATTTCTTTATCAGAAGATAATTTACTTGCATCGTGTTTCTCTTCAGCAGCTGCATACCAGCTTTTTATTTCTTCAATATCAATATCTATATTATCTTTCAGCGTCTTAAATCTTTTATCATAATAAATAGTACTTTCACCGGTTTCGGCAATAATATGAAACTCATGGCTTAATTTTCCGCCTATCGGACCATTATCGGCAATAACCGGAATAGCGAATACGCCTAAATCTCTGAAAGTATTAATATAAGCCTTATACATCTGATTGTAAGTCTTAACTGCACTTTCTTCATCAATATCAAAAGAATAAGCATCTTTCATGAGAAATTCTCGACCTCTCATAACACCAAAGCGTGGTCTAATTTCATCACGAAACTTCCATTGAATATGGTAAAGATTTTTTGGCAAATCTTTATATAATTTAATATTATTACGAAAAATATCCGTAACCATATCTTCGTTAGTTGGACCAAATAACAAAGTATTATCATGACGATCTTGAAACTTTAGCATCTCTTTGCCGTAATTGTCAAAGCGTCCGGATTCTACCCATAAATGAGCCGGTTGAATGCAAGGCATTAAGACTTCTAGACATCCTGCTTTATCCATATTTGAGCGTACAATATTCTCAATATTTTTAAGTACTTTTAAGCCGAGTGGTAACCAGCTATAAATACCTGCGGCTTGCTGCCTAATCATTCCACTTCTAAGCATTAGCTTATGAGAAGTTATTTGGGCTTCACTTGGGTCTTCTTTTAAAACAGGTAAGAAATATTTGGATAGTAACATATTATTTTTTCGAAGTAAGGTTTAAGAATTCATGACGATATTTTTGCTGTTCGGCGAATATTCCCGTATAATGCATAGTGTTCATGATGCTGTTATCTTGCATTACACCACGCATTGACATACAGCTATGTAAAGCTGATATTTTAACTGCAACGCCAAGTGGCTTTAAATTTTCCTGTACGCTTTCAGCTATTTGTACTGTCATTTTTTCTTGAATTTGTAATCTCTTAGCAAAAGCATTTACTATTCTAGCAAGCTTACTTATGCCAACAATACAATTATCTGGAATATAAGCTATATGTACTGTACCGCTAAAAGGTAACATATGATGTTCACAAAAAGAGGTAAATTTTATGCCCTCTAATGAGATAAAATCTTGAAAATTACCGGTATCACTAAATTTTGTTTCTAATATTTCCTCAATATTTTTGTCATATCCTGAAAATATTTCTTCATAACTTTTGATTACTCTATCGGGAGTTTTAAATAATCCTTCACGATTGGGATCCTCACCGATAAATCTTAGTAATGTTCTTACTGCTTCTTTTGCTTCTTCTTTTGTCGGTTTTTTAATCGTCATAATTTTGTTTATTTTTCAAAAAAATTGTTTTACCACAAATAAACACAAACATCAAGCCACCTACTATAGCAATAAGCCCGCCGCCGCCCATCATACCCATTAGTAGCTTAGCAGATAACGGCATTACAGTATTAGGATCTTTACGCATAACGCCATAACCACCGGCAAAAGCAAGCCCGAGTATATGCAGGATTTGCCCAAAAGTGAGTAGGTAGAGTGTAAAGTTCATAATATTGTCATTGCGAGGAGATTTAAAAAATCGACGAAGCAATCTCAGGATACTTGACAAGATTGCTTCGTCGCTACGCTCCTCGCAATGACGCTTAACACCCAAATAACAATACCCCATGCACGCAATACTTATTCCCACAATAGAGCCATGATAATGTGCAGGGATCACTACATTTATGCCTGATATATTCATGGCTATCAAACCACCAAGTAGGAATAGGGTAATGGAGCAGAGTAGGGTGGATTTGATGATATTGTCATTGCGAGGAAATTGCAAAGCAATTGACGAAGCAATCTCAGCAAACACCCTGAGATTGCCACGCTCCTTATAGTCGCTCGCAATGACGCTACAGTGACATAACGATTCAACTACTATACCACCTACACACAAAACAGGTGCTATTCCGCCTAAATATTTCATATGGTTGGTATAAAATTCTTTAAAGTTACCATCGATAATATCGTAAGAGATATGCCCCCAAATAATAAGAGTACTGAAAACAAAATTTAAATATAGCAAGAATAGATAGAATTTTTGGAATTTTGATTCTTTGCCTATTAGCTTTTCAAATAACATAATCCAAATAAACATTGCTATTTGAGTATAAATAAATTGCAATAAATGACCGCCGCTCCAAAAAAGCAACTCATAATAAAATTCTATTTCGATAGGAATAATTTGGATAACATTTTGTAAATCACTATAAGAACACCAGAAACAAACCCAACTCAAGATATACATTATTATAGTCGATAGAATAGTGAAGTTAACTAAATTACTCCAGTTTGCCCAATCAAATAAATATAGAATATTTATAGCGTATAATAGCAAAGTAATACCGAATAAGCTAAGACCTAAGACGAATATTATATTCTCAAGCATCGGTATATAATTATTCATGACCGGATTATGTCCAGCTATAGGGGAAATGGCTATAAGGATGGTAGCAAAAAAAGCGAGTTTTGGATAGAGGCGGAACGCGTCATTGCGAGCGACTAAAAGGAGCGTGGCAATCTCAGGATGTTTGACAAGATTGCCACGTCGCTTCGCTCCTCGCAATGACGTTTCACTACCCCAAACACTTGCTGTAATAGATAGTAGCCAAATTAATACCGATAAATCAACGTGAATAATTAATGCAGATTTGAAAATATGAGGATTGGGAAAAAAGCTAGCAAGTTGCGGCGTGCGAAGTACTACCAGAACAACCGAATATAAACCAGCAAACCCTAAAGATATTATACCAAGCTTAAGCCAAGCTAAGGTTAAATTATTGCTTTGTAAACTAGTATAATTGGAATTCATGATAGAATAATAATTAATTAAAATTTATTGCTTGTAAAAGATGAAAATTATATTTTAAAGTTATGAAATCAAAAAAGCATAGTTATGTTCAATTTCTTACAATCGAATTATGAGTTATTTTTAATATCAATCTATACATTTTTAATCATATTAACAATAAGACATTTTATTAAAAATAAATATCTAATAGTTTTGTGTCATTTGGTCACATTTTTAACATTTTTTGTTATGTCTATTGGCGGAGGAAGTGTAGAAAATGACGCATATAAGCGATATGAAGAATTTGTTTTGTTAGAACAGAATAAGCAATTAGAAAATGCTAAAAAAAATCCTGATCAATTTGATCCAATGTTTCAAATTGATCTTAGGCAATTCAAAGATCCAGATGAATTCAAAAAATATCTGCTAGAGATAGATGATTCTGTAGATAAAAGTGAGGCTATGATGTTAGGATGGATTTTCGCATTTCTATATGAAATTTCTAAAATTTGTGCTTTCTTACTTGTTTTAGTTTTCCGGAAAAACTGTATGAATAAATTTTTAAGCAGATATGTTAGGCGGAACGGTTAAATATTCTTCTTTCCACAACTCATTATAAAGGATAGGGTCGATATTACCGCCGGATATTAGCACAAGCAGCTTTTTAGGAGTTGTTTGTGTTTTTAACCAGTTTACCACTGAAGCCATATTTATACTACTTGATGGCTCGCATATTACTTTCAGCAAATGGGTAAGCCAAGCCGTCCAATAATATATTTCATATTCTTCAGCTAAATAAAAATGATCAAGTTTTTTTAAATACTCAAAAGTACGAGCCGAAACACTAAGAGTTTTAAGACCGTCTGCAATGGTACTAGGTGAATCCTTAAACCTAAATATATCATTATTCTTAACTGATAAATAAGCATCATTAGCCGATAGTGGTTCTGAACCTATCAATAAACTAGTTGGTGATATTAATTCTTTTGCAAGGTAGGAGCCTGAGATCAGTCCGCCACCACCGCAAGAGGCAAAAATAGCATCAGGGCTAAATCCAAGCTGTTGCAAAGCCTCATAACATAACGTACCAGCTCCCGCTATCGTAGAATCGCTATCGGATGGGTGCATATAGTAAAAGCCTTGCATTTCGTCTAGTTTTGCTTTTTCTTCCGCTTCTTGCCGAGTATCGGTATATATAACTTCCCCGCCATAATGAATTACTGCTTGCTGTTTTACACGAGAAGTATTTAACGGCAAATAAATTCTTGCTTTAATACCAAGTATCTTACCGGCATAAGCAAGTCCGATTCCATGATTACCTGTGCTATAACCAACTATTTTTTTAGGTAGTTTTTCTTGCTCTTTTAATTCTAATAAATGATTTAATACGCCTCTTACTTTAAATGCACCAGTTTTTTGCAGTGATTCAACCTTAAAAAAAACCTCATGTCCCAGCATCTCGTTTAAGCTTTCGGAATGAACCATAGGAGTTAAATGCAGATATTGTTTAATCCTGTTATGTGCAGTTGCTACATTTTTAGGATTTTGAAGTAATAAATTCATAAATAATAATTAATAATGGTAGCTTGAAATAGTCTTAATACTATATTATATAATTAATACCCGTCAAATTTCAAAGGTTTTAATTGATGAATAAAAAATCACTGCCATTAATGGCACTGCGAGATATAGTAGTATTTCCTGGTGTAATTGCTCCTGTATTTGTAGGTAGGCAAAAATCCCTGCATGCTCTCTCTAATACTACAATTTCTGAAGAAGATAATAGTAAGTACATTTTAGTAACATTGCAGAAAAAATTCGATCAAGAAAACCCAAATAAAAACGAGCTTTACGATGTTGGTATACTTGCTAAGGTTATTCAAATAGTAAAATTACCTAACACTACCGCAAAAATTTTAGTGGAGGCGATAGCAAGAGTAAAGATAAGTAATATTAAAGGTGATGAAGCATTCGAAGCAAATTACGAAATTATCCCTGATGAAGAAATATTCGATGCTAATAATATGCGGTCATTAGTTGATAATGCTGTGCAATTATTTGCTAAATATGCAGGTAGTGATAAAAAAATCAATGCAGAAATTATTGAAACTATAAATAAAGAAATAAGTGAGACTACTAATTTTATAAATATCATAAATATTTTAGCTTCACATCTGATTACTTCGCTTGAAGAAAAACAACGCTTACTTGAGGAAACAAGTCCTTTTAAGCGTATCAGTACAATTATTAACATCCTTACATCCAATATAGTTAATTCAGAAACCGAACAAGCTTTGCAACAAAGGGTGAAAAAGCAAATAGAGAAAACCCAGCGTGATTATTATTTGCACGAGCAGATGAAAGCAATTCAGAAAGAGCTTGATGAAGATAAATCAGATCTTGCTGAATTTGATAAAAAAATTAAAGCTGCAAAACTGTCAAAAGAAGCTAGAGAAAAAGCTGAAGCAGAACTTAAAAAACTCCGCACTATGAACCAGATGTCAGCAGAATCCGGAGTAACACGTAATTATCTTGAGACGTTACTTAGCCTGCCTTGGGGTAAATATGATAATAGTAAAATTGATATTAACCAAGCTGAAAAAATCCTAAATCGTGATCATTTTGGTCTAGAGAAAGTTAAAGAGCGAATAATAGAATATTTAGCAGTATTACAGCGTTCCAGTAAAATTAGAGGTCCTATATTATGCTTAATCAGTCCTCCTGGCGTTGGTAAAACATCTTTAATAAAATCTATTGCCGAGGGGATGGGTAGAAAATATACCAAATTTGCCTTAGGCGGTGTTCGAGATGAGGCTGAAATTAGAGGGCATAGAAAAACTTATCTTGGCTCAATGCCTGGTAAAATCCTTACTCAGCTTAAGAAAGTTAAGACAAGTAACCCTGTTATGTTACTTGATGAAATAGATAAAATGGGTTCGGACTTTAGAGGTGATCCTGCATCAGCATTGCTTGAGGTGTTAGATCCTGAACAAAATAGCCATTTTGTCGATCATTATCTAGAAGTGGAATATGATTTATCAAATGTAATATTTATTGCGACTGCTAACTCTTATAATTTACCTAGAGCTTTAATCGATAGAATGGAAATTATCAATATTTCCAGTTATGTAGAAGAAGAAAAAATTCAAATTGCTAAGAATTATTTAGTTCCTAAGCAGTTTAAGATGCATAAAATTAAAAAGGATGAGATTACTATCTCCGATGACGCTATTTTAGATTTAATTAGATATTATACTAAAGAGTCAGGTGTAAGGTCATTAGAGCGTGAAATAGGAGCATTAACCAGAAAAGCATTAAAGCAAATTCTAGCTGATAAAAAAGTTAAGCATATTTCTGTAGATAGCAATAATCTAGAAGAGTTTTTAGGTGCTAAAAAATATAATTTTGGTCTTGCTGAAAAAAATGATCAAATAGGTAGTACTACTGGGCTTGCTTATACGGAGGTAGATGGGGAGCTTTTAACTATTGAAGCGTTATCATTCCCGGGAAAAGGTGAAATCAAAACTACCGGAAAACTCGGTGATGTAATGAAAGAATCAGCAATGGCTGCATATAGCTGTTTTAGAAGTAGAGCGGCTGATTTCGGCTTAAAATATGAAGATTATAAAGATTTTGATGTTCATATCCACGTTCCTGCTGGTGCTATTCCAAAAGATGGTCCGTCTGCTGGTTGTGCTTTGTTTACCACCATTGTTTCGTTGATGACTAAAATACCGGTACGCCGCACTGTTGCTATGACCGGTGAGGTTACTTTACGAGGCAATGTTCTACCGATTGGCGGTCTTAAGGAAAAGCTGCTAGTAGCAAGTAGGGGAGGGATTAAGACAGTACTAATTCCGGAAGAAAATGTCAAAGATTTGAGAGACATACCACCGAATATAAAAAGTAGTCTAGAAATTATCCCTGTTTCAAATATTGATCAGGTACTAGAACATGCATTGACGAAGAAGCCTTAGAATACTAGTTATCACAGCGTTATTTCTGTCATCTAGCTCACTTGTAGTGGGATTCACTAGAACAACTGTCATTCCATTGCGGCTTTATTGCGTAGATCAGTTTTCCAGTTCTCATCCCGCGAGCTTGTAGCGGGATCCAGTTAAAAATACTAATAAAATTAGTATTTTTTATTATTTTTTGGATCTCGTGGTCAAGCCACGGGATGACAGAATGACTATCACAAATAATATCTATCATCAGCATAAATATCATATTTAATTAAAGTTACTTTAAGTTAAGAATTTATCATAAAAATTAAAGTCTATAATTTTTGTAAAAAATAATAAATTAAAACGCTTGACATATTTTTTTAGAGGAGTATCTTGTGGCTGTAGGTTGTTTATCAGCTTACGTTAACTTACTAATAGTGTTCAACATATTTTTAACATAAGGAGGTTATTATGACCATTCATAAAAACAATCATCACAGTAAAAATGAAGAAAAACACAATAATAATTTATCGCATGCAGCAGCAGTAATGCGTAGCAAGGATTCTTCTCCGGAAGAGCGAAGTAAGGCTGCTTCTACCATGGGTCATAAAGGAGGGGGGCATGGCAGTAGTCATGGTTCTCATAGTTCCCATAAAAACCATCGATAATTTATTATAAAATTAGTGTAGTTATGGTTTCTCCTTTAGTTTCTCTAAAGGAGAAACTTTTACCATATCATCTTTTAGAAAACAGACTTCCATGTATGGATCGATTTTTCCGTTAGTGTAAGAAAATTACGGAGTATCCTTGAAAGAAATAAATTATACCTCTATAATTAATATAATCATTAAATTCAAGGCTATATAATCGTGACTGATAATAATTCTTCTAATTTAGTACCGGTAAATATCGAAGATGAGATGAAAGTATCTTATCTTGACTATGCTATGAGCGTCATAGTAAGTAGGGCAATACCGGATGTTCGAGATGGCTTAAAGCCGGTACATCGCCGTATCATCTACTCAATGCATGAAGCTGGCAACCATGCAAACAGAGCTTACAGAAAATCCGCTAGAATAGTCGGTGACGTGATGGGTAAATACCATCCGCACGGGGATAGTGCTATTTACGATTCGTTAGTGCGTATGGCTCAAGATTTTTCGCTGCGTCTACCGCTTGTTGATGGGCAGGGTAATTTCGGCTCATTGGATGGTGACGCTGCGGCGGCAATGAGGTATACCGAATCACGTATGGCAAAAGTAGCCCATAAACTGATTGAGGATATTGATAAAGAAACTGTTAGCTTTAACCCAAACTATGATGGTTCTGAAGAAGAGCCTTCAGTGCTGCCTTCTATGTTCCCGAACTTACTAGTAAACGGAAGTGGTGGTATTGCGGTTGGTATGGCAACTAATATTCCGCCTCATAATCTTGGTGAAGTTATCGATGCTTGTTGTTTATATGTAGATAATAATGATATAGAAATTTTAGACCTTTTAGAAGTTGTTAAAGGTCCTGATTTCCCTACAAGCGGGATCATTCTAGGTGTTAATGGTATTAAATCAGCCTATTTAACAGGTAGGGGGAGCATCGCTATAAGAGGGCGAGCTGAGATTGAGAATTTAGGTAACGGACGTCAAGCAATTATTATTACCGAAATACCTTACATGGTAAATAAAGCAAGGCTTGTTGAAAAGATTGCCGAAATGGTTAAGGAAAAACGTATTGAGGGTATAAGCGATTTACGTGATGAGTCGAATAAAAACGGTATAAGAATTTATATTGAGCTGAAGAAAGATATTGTAGCTGAAGTAGTTTTAAACCAAATATATTCCTGTACGCAGCTTCAAACTAGCTTTGGCGTTATAATGCTTGCTCTAAAAGATGGCTTGCCTAAGGTAATGAATTTAAAAGAAGTAATAGCGGCTTTCGTTAGCTTTAGGGAAGTAGTTATCACTAACCGCACTATATATTTACTTAATAAAGCAAGAGATAAAGCTCATATTTTACTGGGGCTAACTATCGCTGTTAGCAATATCGACGAAATAATCCGTATTATAAAAGCTGCAAGCGATCCGAATGCTGCTAAGCAAGAATTAATGGCACGCAGTTGGGATGCGTTAAATATTCTGCCGCTTGTGAAGTTAGTTGATGATAAGGCAATGTTGAATGAAGAGGGTAAATGTAGCTTTACCGAAGCCCAAGCAAAGGCAATTTTAGAGATGAGATTGCAACGCTTAACCGCCATGGAAAAGAATAAGTTAGAGGAAGATTTAAAGAACCTTGCCACTGAGATTACTGAATATTTAAATATTTTAGGTTCACGTGAGAGGTTACTTGAAATTTTAAAAGAAGAGTTAATTAAGGTTAAAGAAGAGTTTGCAACTCCTCGTCTTACCTCGATTGAATTTGGTGAGTTTGACCAAGATATAGAAGATTTAATCCAGCGTGAAGAAATGGTAGTAACTGTAACGCTGGGCGGTTATATAAAGCGTGTGCCTCTAAGTAGTTATAGAGCTCAAAAACGAGGTGGTAAGGGTAGGTCAGGGCTTTCAATGCGTGATGAGGATATTACCACGCAAGTTTTTGTTGGTAGTACTCATACGCCAATGTTATTCTTCTCGAATATCGGGCAGGTTTATAGCTTAAAGCTATATAAGCTTCCTTTAAGTAATCCGCAAGGGAAAGGTAGACCTATGGTTAATATCTTGCCGCTTAAAGGTGATGAGCATATTACCAATATTATGCCGCTGCCTGAAAATCAAGATGAGTGGGATAATCTAAATATTATGTTTGCGACCGCTAAAGGTAATATTAGAAGAAGTGATTTATTAGATTTCAAAAAGATTCAGTCAAACGGTAAGATTGCAATTAGGCTTGATGAAGATGACAAGTTAATAGATGTAAAACCTTGTAAAGAGGATGAGCATATTTTACTAGCAACCAAATCGGGTAAAGCTCTAAGATTCCCTGTTGAGTCGTTGCGTGTGATTAAGAGCCGTACTTCCGACGGAGTGCGTGGTATGAGACTTGCCGAAGACGATTCAGTGATTTCTATGACTGTCTTGAGAGGTATCAAAGCTACACGTGAGGAGCGAGACGCTTATTTATCCGTATCATGGGAGAAGAGACTTGAGATCGCTAAAGGGGAAGAGTTTAATTCTGAAGAATTAGGCGTGGATTTGACTGCTGAATCTATTTTAGAAATGGCAAATTCCGAAGAGTTTATTTTAACAGTAACCGAAAACGGCTTTGGTAAAAGAAGCTCGGCTTATGGTTATAGGATTACTGACCGCGGTGGTAGCGGTATAATCAATATGGATATTAACGACAAAACCGGTTTAGTAGTTGGCGTTATGCCTGTTAAAATGGATGATGAGCTAATGCTTATCACCAATAGCGGTAAATTAATCCGTTGTAAACTCGAAACAGTACGTATTACAGGACGTAATACTAGTGGTGTCACTTTATTTAGGTTAGATGACGGGGAAAAAGTTGTATCTGCTTCTCTAATTGCTGAAAGCTCTGATGATAATGAAGAAGACGGCGAGTTTGAAGAGGAAGTGGTAGTAGAGGGGAGTGAATAAAACGTTATTGCCGTCATTGCGATTGACTAAAAGGAGCGTGGCAATCTCATGAAAGTGTCCAGAGATTGCTTCGTCGCTATGCTCCTCGCAAGGCATTGCCCGCGTGGATCAGTTTTTCCGTCATTGCGAGGAAATTACGAAGTAATTGACAAAGCAATCCAGTAAAAAATGCTAACTTATAGCATTTTTTATTATTTTTCTGGATTGCCACGCTCCTTGCAGTCGCGTAGCTCATGACGATTTGGTATCCACGTAACAATGCCTCTTCGCAATGACGATGTCTATACTTATTTAGTACTACCAATTTTAGGATACAACCTTAGCAATTTAAATTGTATTTTTTGCTTACGTTACTTCTATAAAATACTATAATATTCAATAACATACTCCTCCTATATTTTTTTATTTTATATAATATAAAAAATTTTTATTGACTTTTAGTAGAAAAAGTATAAACCTCTTCGTTACAAAAATCTATTTCCTAAATTTAATTTAAAATTTAAAACCTAAATTAAGGTTTTAATAGATTTCGTAGTGATTATGAGTATCATTTTTGGTTTATGTATTTCAATATTTTAAAATCCATATATAAAACGGAAAGAATTAATTTGTCTACAATTATTTCCGCTGGAGTTGGTTATATAGTTATTATATTAGTACTTTTTAATTATTATGACCAAAAAATAAAAGATGCAAAATTATTATTTTTAAATAACAATTATAATTTAATATTAGAAACTGGTTTAAATAAGTTTCAAACATTAGCTTTTAGATTAAATACTAATTTACAGTCTACTAATATCTCATCAAATAATAATTATATTAGAATTTGTAAAAATGAAAATTGTGTAAATTATAGTTTATATAAGCTGCAATCACTATTAGAGAGGTCTATACCTAATTTTAATAATGTGAAGATAGAACAAAATAATAATTTAATTTATTCAAATGCTATTTTTGAAAATTATGAAATGGATAAAATATATTATTTAAATCAAGATAATAAATTGATAATAAGAACCAGTATTAATAATGATTATTGGAATAAGATAATAAAAGATATTAAAAAACCTTTATGGTTTATGATCACTTTTTTATCGCTTACCTTTATCGCTGTATATTATATATATCAAGCTTTATCAAAAAAAATTGAGAAAGAATATAAGAATAAATATGAGACCGCTGTTAAAGAGTGCGAAAAGCTATGGATGACAAAATTATGGGATACAGAGTTTAAAAAAACTACAGATGTTGAAATTAATTATTTATTTAATCAAGAAGCAGCAAAAACAACATTATTAAATGAAAAAGATTCGCTAGATAAACAAGATAAAAAATTAAAAAGATCATATTTAGAAAAAGATTTATATTGTTCTATCGCTTTATATAACTCCTCTAATAAAGAGGAAATAGATGTAAGAAAGTTAATTAAAGTTTTTACTAATAGATTTGATAAAGAAGATGAAAACATTTCTTTTAGTATAACTTGTCTTGAAAAACAAATATACTTTTCTTCTACTGCAGCATTTTATCAAGTGATATATAGTATGATAAATTATCTTTTCTTTATTATTAAAAAGCAATTTTATAATAATAAACATCACATAAATTTATTCATAAGTAATGTTGCAGGTAAGGTATCATTTAGTTTTAGTTATAGTGGAGTACCGCTAGAAAAGGAAAAGGATTTATTCGCAGTATCAAGTGAATTTACGAAATCACATGCTAATCCATTTATCCTTAGCATAGAACAAATATTTAAGATACTAAAGTCAAACGGATTTAATTGTAAAGTAAGTTATGATAAGACAAATCTTATAGAAATAAATGAAAAAGCAATTAAAAAAAATAAAATAGCAAATGAAGATAATATCATTTATTTAGCTGGTTGGGATAAAGAAGAATCAGACTAAATATTTAAAATTACTTCGTTAACAGTCATATATAATTAGTAAAGAAATTAAGCTCTTTCTTGATTAGTTGATTAAAATTATTTGACATTAAATATAAGTTACATTGACAACCAAAATCAAGGAAAAGAAATGAAAAATTTATTACTATTATTCATAATATCCATCATTCCTTCAAATTTATTCGCTCAAGCCAAAGTAAATAATATAATTGCACCGGTCAGCTATTTTATAAATCATCTTGAGCAACTAAATCAGATAAAAACTAATCTAGGAAAATATAGACAAACGAGTATTGTAGGCATTAGCAGAATGGGCAAAACTCAGCTAGCTAGAATGTATACTTATGCAAATAAAGGTAATTATAATTTAATTTGGTTTATTGATTCCAATTTAAATATTAATGATGAACTTTTAAAGTTAGCAAAAGCTATTAACAAAGCTGAAGGGAAAATTTTAATCGCAGAAGAAGCAGCTAATGTAAAAAAAGAGTTGATGGAATATCTGGGGCAGAATGATAAATGGTTGTTAATATTTGATAATTTAAAAGTAGGTGAGAATAAAAAAATACAAGATTTTATTAATTGGGAACATAATGGCAATATCATATTTTGTTCACAAGATAGTGATAGAATGCCTTATATAGTAAAAGCTGTACCATTTGAAAAGCCCGAAACTATTAAGCTTGCAAATATTATTTTATTGGACAAAGATAATAATTTAGTAGAATTTCTAGTGCAAGAATTTAAAGGTTATCCAGTATTAATAGTACAAGGTGCTCAAATATTAAATAATGTACCGGGATTAGATAAAGAAGAATATAAAAATAAAATACAAAAATCTAATGATAAAATAAGTTTTAATCTATCGCTCGTAACAGAACAATTAAAACCATCTACAAGACAACTTCTAAATATAAATAGCATTACTCAATAACCAAAGTTTTTCTAAGGACTTACTTAGAATTATTACCGATAATAAAGATAATCGCAATGATGATATTTTCGAGCTATCAAAATTTGCTTTAATAACAAATATAGATGCTAGAGAAGATAATCCAGTTTTTGAGATGCATGATGTTATTGTTCAAAAAGTATTAGAAAAAAATAGTGCAAATAATAGTAAATATTTAGAAGATGTGGTTACTAAGTTTGTTGAGTCTGTGCCGAAAAGTGTAACAAAAGCATTTATGTATAGAAATGCTAAAACAGTACCAGAAAATATTGAAATAATATTAAAAAACGCAGAAAGCTATAATATAAATTTACATAAATTGACTGCAATAAAATTACAGCAATTAGTTCAATACGATAATTCTTATAATTTAATTGGTTCTAGTAAATTAGTTAATTGGTTTGAAGATAATGACGAGAAAGGGAAATATAGATTATGGTTAATGAATAATGAAGAAAAGCGAGTATATGCCGGTTATTTAAATATAACAGGATGGTATTACTTAAAATCTTATAATTATAAAAAAGCTGTAGAATATTTTACTAAGTCTAAAGAAATATATAAAGATATTAAGGGATATGAAGCGTATAAAGCGAATGTAACTTATGGGTTAGCACAAGTATATCTTACAATAGGAAATGTGCAGGAAGCTCAAGAAAATATACAAATTTTAAAACAGCAATTGGATAACAAAGTAATTGATAATGCTGATAAATCAATGCTATATATTGCTGAAACAAAATTATTTTTTATAGAAGGAAAATATAATGAAGCATTAAAGCAGATTAATAATTCTATAGAAAATAGTATGTCTAATGGATTGTCACCTAATGCTTTATTGCTTACTGGTAGATATATGATAAAAGCTGAAACATTAAATAGCCTTGGTAAATATCAAGAAGCTCTTAATCAAGTAGAGCAAATATATAATATGCAAAAAAATGTTCAAAAAGAAACTAATGAAATATTTGGCAAAATATATTCTCAAAAAGCAATAGCATTATTTGGTTTAGGTGAAAAAGATAAAGCTTTAGAATATGCAAATAAGGCATTAGAGATCTTTAAGAATAATGATAAAAATTTTATGAGTAGAAGAATGCCTGATGTATTCAACCCTGCAATAGCCATTACATGCACAATAAGAGGGGATATATTATTTGCGAGCGGTAAGCTTGAGGAAGCTTTAGATAGCTATATGGATGCACGAGGTATATATTTTAATGTTTATAGAAGAAATTATAAGAATGTAGCACAAGTAAGCGAAGTAAATCTTAAAGGAGCAAAGGTTGCGTGTAAAAGAAAAGACACGCTTAACTATAAATTTTTTGCTAAACCACAAATCATAGATTTTGGAGCGGAGCATCCTGATTCAATTGAAATGCTTGAATACTGTAAAACTTATGGTATGGGTTTAATTAGTAACAAAGCTTATATAGATAAATCTAAAAAATAATAAGTTACTATATTTGTAAGGTTTAATGTGTGAGCGTTTACGGTGTTATAATTTTAAGCATCATAAATTTAAAAAAACGTGAATGTTCACAAGCCAATAATTTGCTATTTTAAAGCAGGGCAATGGTCAGGTTGTTTATAGATAATTTCCTTTCTATCACATTGAGTTTGGCCAGGTTCACAGCGGCTTGGGTCTAGATATATAATTGCTTGATAAGTAACGCCATAATGTCTGTCATATCCTTCTTCTGGGATACAATCACTTTCATTATCTATTAAAGAAAATACTCCCTCTCCTATGAAGAAAGGTTCGTGCTGAAGTACATATTCACCGTACCATTGAAATTCAAAAGGTATTAAAAAAATAAGGGTTGCAAAATTATATCCTTTATTTTTAATAAAATTTTTCATTCTATTAATAGCATCGGAACTAAAAAACTGATGTGTAGTAACAAAAATATAATTCTCATCAATTTTATTGCCCCCAAAGAACTGTTTCATAAAAGTTAATGAATCGTGCCAAGTTAATTTAGTATCTATTGCTATACCTTGATTACGCTTACAGCTCATGGTAGGAAAATACATTTTATACTTCTTATCTGATTCTATTTTTTCCGAAGTTTTTTTTAAAGCCCAAGTTTTAATTGTATCACCATGAAATAAAACAGATTTATCAAATTTTTTAGTAAAGTAAGTATCTGAATCTATAGTTATATAATTTTTTGCTATCCCTAAAGTACCAAAACATAATTTACAAACTTGTTGTGTCCAATTGCCTTGAATTGTCACATCAGGCTCGCCACATTTTTCTAACACTTCATTTTCTGTCATAAAATTAGGCATTCGTTGTATAGTACCTTTATTTTTAAGATCAACAAAAGCGTTTTTGAATAAGTCAAGTTCATCCTTACCGACTACAACATAAAATGGTGTATTTTCAGCATCGACAAAATATTTTTCAAATGATTCATATAGATGTAAGCTTCTATTTAAATCTCTAGTAAAAGATTTATTTAGTACCGCAAAATCATATTGGTATTTATATTTTTCTTGTACAATATTATTAAAATTATAGTGCTTATAATATTTTTTTGTATAAAAAGCTAGAAAAATGACTAATGCTATAAAAAATATAGCACATATAAATTTTTTTTGTTTTTCATACATTTACTTTTTAAGTTTTTCATCTAACAATTGTAATATTTTAGTACGTAATTTATCTTTTACTACCGACCAATCCTTACTTGGATCTATCAACAGGTTTTTATTCCAAATGTCACAATATAATGAATCATCATTATCTACTTTTTTAATATAATCAACTAAATCATCTTCCGTATTAAAATCGCCTGCATAAATTATAGCATCCTTATTTATATCTTGTAATACCGCAGTTTTATCACCATAATATATTGGTATAGCACCGGCGAAATATGCTTGAAATAGCTTTTCAGTCATATACCCATTATGTGTTTGATTTTCATAAGCAATAACAAATTTACAATTAGATAACCACTCCATAGTTTCGCTAATTTCTAGATTTCTACCAATATTATTTAAATGTCTTCCACCACTAAGAACTTTTTTATTATAAGAAGAAGATAATTTATGAAATAAATGATCCCTTGCCTTAACTCCATCTAAAGGGTTATTAGTACGTGTATCATTTGTATATCCATTACTAACGAGAAAACAAGCAAAGTTCTTTTTATTAGGATTACAAGTTCCATTAGTTAGTCTCGTGTTGCTGTTTGCTACTAATTTATCAGCCCAAAGTCCACTTAAATAATAATATGGTAATCTAAAATACCTTGGATCATCTATATAATCAAATCCGAGAGTTAAATCATAATCTTTTAAATCTGGTAAAATTGCTTCTGCCGTATAATACATTTTTATAGCTTTTTCATTAGGCTTCATCGGAGCATTGCCATATACACCATCAATTATTAGGTCATATTTTTCACTACTTTTTTCAGCATTAACGACTATTACTTCATATTTTTCATTTAATATATCATAAATAGGGGATATAATTCCTGATCCTGGGTAGCTATTAAGTAATTTTACTTTTAATATGGGTTTATTAACAGTAGCGTTTTTTGCTCCGAAAGACTCCATACCAAATCCTATGGTCAGTAATAATATTATTGCTAACTTCTTCATTTTATATCCATTTATATTTAATTAATAAACTTTAACCAATCCTATTAAAAAACTCTTTAATTTTTTTTGTACATAATATAGCCTCTTCTTCAGTCAAATGAGGTCCTATTGGTAAACTAAGAATTTCTGAGCTAATTTTTTCAGTTAATTCAAAAGAACCAACTTTTAAATTCATATTTTGATAAGCAGGTTGTAAGTATATTGGGGTAGGGTAGTGAATTATAACTTGTACCCCCTGACTAACAAGATAATCTTTTAATTGATCTCGTTTTTTAGTCATTATAGGAAATATATGCCATACATTACCGTCATCATATTGAGGTAAAACTATATCATTAATATTTAATTCTTGTAAATAAATTTTAGCAATTCTTTGTCTTTTTTTATTCCATTCATTAAGATATCTTAATTTAATAGAAAGTATTCCTGCTTGCAAATCATCTAATCTACTGTTTTTGCCAATTATTTCATGACTATAGCGTACTTTACTTCCGTAATTACGTAGTAGTTTTAGTGTATCAGCAATTTTATCATCATTTGTTGATATACATCCACCATCACCAAAACAACCTAGATTTTTACCTGGATAAAAACTAAAACCATTGCAATCTCCGAATGATCCAGCTTTTTTTCCGCTAACTAAATCTATAGCTCCATGTGCTTGAGCAGCATCTTCTATAATTTTCAGATTATATTTTTTTGCTATAGCTAAAATTAGCTGCATATCACATACACGCCCATATAAATGAACCGGCATAATTGCACGTGTTTTACTTGTTATAGCATGCTCAATTTTTGAAGGGTCTAATAAATAAGTATCTTTGTAAACTTCAACTGGAACAGGTACTGCTCCAATTTCGGAAACAGCAAGCCATGAAGCTATAAAAGTATGGGCAGGCACTATTACCTCATCGCCAGCACCTATGCCTAGTGCCTTAAGGCTTAAAACTAATGCATCAAGACCGTTTGCTACGCCAATTACATGCTTTACTCCTAAGTAACTTGCAAATTCTTGTTCGAATTTTTCTAAACGATTTCCCAAAAGATATGAAGCATCGTTATTTACATCTTGCCATAATTTATCTGCTTCTTGTTTAATTTCAGTGTAAGCACTTTTTAAGTCTAAAAATTTGATTTCCATAATTTAAATTCTTCGTATGATCTAATATAATCGCTTTCTTGGTAGTTTTCTGAAGCACAGATAATTACTTGAGGATTATTTTTTATATTTGTTATTTCCCGCCATAAAGGTTTTAGAATGTATAAACCTTTATTCGGTGCATCAAGAGTAATGGTTGTTTTATACTCTCCATCATCTAAAACGAAATCTACCGAGCCATGAGTACAAAAAATAAATTGTTTTAAATTTTTATGTGCATGCCCGCCGCGATCTTTTTTTAAATTATAAAGCCAGTAAACACGATGTATAGGAAAATCTAAAATTTGTCCTAGCTCAACAAAGGATAAGCTCCCTCTATCGTCATCAAAACGTGGAATTTCAATTAATTTATAACTGTGATTCATAATAATTAATATACCATTCTACAGTTAATCTTAATGAATCCATAAAAGAAAATTTAGAAGACCAATTTAATTCTGAGCATAGTTTTGTATTATTGATAGCATACCTGAAATCGTGACTCGCTCTATCTGTTACATATGTTATTTGTTTTGCATAAGGTGTAGAATTAGGGTTAGGTCTTAATTCATCCAAAATATTACAAATTTTATTAGCAAGTTCTAAATTAGTTTGTTCGTTACGTGTACCTATATTGTAGTTTTCACCTACCACGCCTTTATGGAAAATAAGGTCTAAAGCAGAGCAATGATCCTCTACATACAACCAATCTCTAATATTTTTTCCATTACCATAAATTGGGATTGGCTCACTATTTAAGGCTTTTCTAATAATAGTAGGAATTAATTTTTCATTATGTTGCCTTGGTCCATAATTGTTTGAACAATTGCTAATTATTGTCGGTAAATTATATGAGTGAAAGTAACTTCTAACTAAAAAGTCACTAGAAGCTTTAGAAGCACTATAAGGGGAATTTGGAGCATAAGGAGAATTTTCAGAGAAATAACCTGTATCACCTAAGCTACCATATACTTCATCAGTAGAAATATGTAAAAATCTGGAGTTTATATTATCTTGTGATAACCAGTGATTTCTTGCAGATTCTAGTAAGTTGAAAGTACCTTGTATATTAGTTTCTATAAAAATTCTTGGATTAGCTAATGAATTATCTACATGCGATTCTGCTGCTAAATGAATTACATCGGATATATTATATTCTTTAAATAAATTTTCTATTAAGTCGATTTGGCAAATATTGCCATGAATAAATTTATAATTTTGTTTATTGCTAATATGATCAAGGCGTTTGATATCAGCAGCATAAGTTAAGGCGTCTAAGTTAATAATATAGTAATTATTATATTTATTTAAAAAATATTCTACTAAATGGCTACCAATAAATCCGGCACCTCCTGTAATTAAAATAACTTTATCCATTTTTATTTTCTCTGCATTTTTAAAGATTTTATTTTTGTGTATTTAAAATAGAAAAGCTAGGGTGAGAATAAATATTTTTTAAATATTTACAATAATCGGAATTAGGGCTAAGTTCAGCTAGTTTTAGCAACATTTCTGCATCTATATATTTACAATTATATGCTACCTCTTCTAAACAGGCAATTTTTAATCCTTGTCTTTTTTCGATAGTAGCAATAAAATTCGATGCCTCGAGTAAACTATCATATGTACCTGTATCTAACCAAGCTACGCCACGTCCAAATACTTCTATATTTAAGTTATTTTCCTCTAAATAAGCTTGAAGAACTGATGTAATTTCTAATTCCCCACGCTTTGAAGGTTTAACTGCTTTTGCTTTTTTAATTACTGAATTATCAAAAAAGTATAAACCGGTTATAGCATAATTTGATTTAGGGTTTTGAGGTTTTTCTTCAATACTTGATACTTTACAGCTAGGAAAAGAAATCTCAGCAATCCCATATCTTTCTGGATCTTTAACATAATAACCAAAAATTTTCGCTCCTTCTTGTAAAGATCTAGCATTTTGTAATATTGATACTAGTCCTTGACCATAAAAAATGTTATCCCCAAGAATTAAGCAAACATTAGAATCTCCTATAAAATCTTCACCTATTATAAAAGCATCCGCAAGACCTTTAGGAGTATCTTGTATAGCATACTGAATATTAATGCCTAAATGACTACCATCATTTAATAGATCTTGATATAAAGAAAGAAATACACTGTTAGTAATAATTAGGATTTCCTTGATTCCAGAAAGCATTAATACTGAAATAGGATAATAAATCATCGGTTTATCATAAACCGTTAAGAGCTGCTTTGATAAAGATTTTGTAGCAGGGTAAAGCCTAGTAGCAGAACCGCCTGCTAAAATTATACCTTTCATAAACTATTTAATAAGTTGTTGTGGATAAAATTATTAGTATCTTATACATTAAATATGTACTAACTACAAGCCTTAGTTTTGTATAGAATTTACATATTTGCTTAATAAATCTATATCAATACTATAATCTGAATGCATAGGTGATATGATTTGAGTATTGGTATGAGCTCCTATCAAAAATTTTAAATCCATTTCTAGGCTCATAGCTAAAGAATGAAATACTCGGAAATTCGCTTCTTGTACGTTACTACTTAAAATTAATATTTTACAATCTTTAGGAGCGAAAATTAAATTAACCATACCCGCACCCGTAGGACCGATAATAACTTGTGCCATTGAGAATAATTCAATTTGTGCCTGGGCTGATAAAAAATCTGGGTAAACAATTTCAAATCCTTGAGTAATCAAGAAATTTTCAATTTCTTCACTATTGAGTAATTTTCTATATGTAGCTCTTTTTCTTGATATATAAAGTTTACGAAATGCCTTTTTAGGGTTATTAAATTGTTTAGATATTACCTTTTTTACAAACTGTATTGCTTTGGGAGCAACCACTACTGCATTTGAATAATCAGGTGCATTAACATTATCTTTAATTAAGGATAATGGGGAGGGATAATATAACTTTTTTACTAAATATCCGTTTTTTTTTTCAAGCTTTATTAAATCTCTATTATCCAAATTGAACATTTTTAGGAGTTCTAATGATTGAGGATAATGATCTTCGTCAATTAATAATGGTATTTTTTTGTCTAATCCTTGAATTAAACTAAGCCTTGGTAAACATTCTACAATCCAATGATAGTAGTTTTTGGAATGATCTTTAACAAGATGAATACCGCTATCAATAACTTGGGGATTTTTTATTATTTCAAATGACAAGTTTTTTTCATTAATCTTATTTACAATACCTATAGATTTAATATGGTAAACATATTTTTTAAGATAGAAGTCGCTTTCTTCGCCATAAATAATATACTGATCATTATTATCAAGACCATCATATAAAGCTGTATTATTACTTAATATTAGATCTGTACCCCCGATTACAATTGCATTATTTATTTCTGCAAGATAAGTATCTGGTAATTTTATTGTGCAATTATATTTTTCTGATACATGAAAATCATTATTTATTACTTTAGGTTTAGTTAATTTTAATGTTTTGTTAGTATCAAAAAATTTTATTTTGTGAGATAATAATTTACATCCTTCAGAGACAGAATAATAATTAAAAATGTCTTTTAAAGGGCTTTTAAAAATTACATCCTGAGTTTCTTGAGTGTTTGTATTTAAATCATGAGATTTTTGAATACTTAGACCTGCATATTTAATTTTAAGGATGGTTCTCAAAGAAGCTAAATTTTCTCTAAATATTTGTTTTTTAGGGTTTAACCAAATTGCAATTGAAATTAAACATTTTGAAGCACAAAATATAGCGTAGCGTAACAAATATAAAATTTTATTAACAGCAGATAATATTCTAGGTTCAATTTTAACAGTTAAGGAAGCACTTTTTATGCCTAACCCATTTAAAATATTAGCTAGCTTATATTTTGTTGTGTCTAAATTGGCTAGAATCTTTTTTAAGATAATCATAAATTACAAGATTTAAAGTAATAATTTGTATATATCAAATAACTTAGAGAGTTAAAAGTAAAGCAAGGAACTAAAATATGAATTCCTTGAAGTTTTGTAGAACTAATTCTTTAAATTAATAATGAGTATACAGTCAAAATGAATTTGAGATTAGGCAAGAGGAGTAATACCTATAACTAATTAGCTTAGCAACAAAATTACATGTTCAAAATATATATCAACTAATTAGTTCCTAATAAAGCGTTTATTATATTATTTTCTTGCATAATTGTAAATATCAAAATATTTTTATTTGAAATTAAAATAATTATTTTTTCAAATCCCTATGCCCCAAATAAGCTTTATAAAACCCAAACAAATTATTGGCAATCACCTAATATTACGTGATGTAGAGGTAGAAGATAGTTCGTTTATTTTAAACCTAAGAACTGATACTACTAAATCTAAATATCTCTCTTCAACCTCTAACGATTTATTACAACAAATTGAATGGATTAAAAAATATAAGCAAGATAATTCCCAATTATATTTTTTAATCCAAGATCAAAATTTAGAGCAAGTTGGAACAGTACGACTTTATGATGCTCAAGAAGATTCATTTTGTTGGGGATCATGGATTTTAAAGGCTAATACACCAAGTGGCTACTCTATTGAGTCAGCTTTAATCATATATAGTTATGCACTTAGCCTAGGTTTTACTAAGGCTCACTTTGATGTAAGAAAAGAAAATGAATCTGTTTGGAGATTTCATGAAAGATTTGGAGCTATTAAAGTAGATGAAACAGACAAAGATTATTTTTTTACAATATCCTTTGAAGCAATAAAAAATTCTTTAGAAAGATATTCTAAATATTTACCAAAAAATATAAATATTATTTTATAAGCAGGGAATCTTTTGAAAAAATATTTGATAATATTTTTGCTTTTTCAACAGCTAAACTATGAGGAATAAAGGGTTTTTTAGGTTGGCGGATAGGGTGGGATTCGAACCCACGGTACGGTTGCCCGTACGCCAGTTTTCAAGACTAGTGCCTTAAACCGCTCGGCCACCTATCCAAGAAGATTCATAGCAAAAAATATAGCATAATTCAAGAAAAATCGTAAAAAATCTTTACTATGCTCGTTTAATTTAAAAAAATTGATGGCAAGGTCTTATTAAATCAGCATTGTTGTGTGGAGCGGTTTTTTCGTCATTGCGAGGAGATGCTAGCATCGACGCGGCAATCTCATAAAACAGTATAAAATTCCTGAGATTGCTTCGTCAATTACTCCGTAATTTCCTCGCAATGACGATTTGGTATCTCTCAAAATCTACTTCATATCACGAAGCCAAATTGTTCTTTTAACTCATTTACAGTTTCAGACGCTCTAATTCTTGCTTTCTCTGCACCTTGGTGAAGTATTTTGAGTAAATATTCCTGATCATTCATTAACTCTAAATATTTATCACGCATCGGTTGCAGATTTATAATAATAATTTCTGCTAAATCTTCTTTAAATTTTGCAAAGCCTTGATTCTCATAATTCTGAATTATATTCTCAAGTTTTTCTTCTGATAAGCTTGTATAGATGTCTAATAAATTACTAATCTCTGGTCTTGCTTCTTTATCATAACTAACAAAACTTAAATGATCTGTTTTGGCTTTTTTAATTTTTTGATGAATAAGATCATTATCATCTTTTAAATTAATACGAGAAAAATCTGAAGAATCGGATTTGCTCATTTTTTTACTGCCATCTCTAAGACTCATAATTCTTGTTCCTGAGCCACCAATTAAAACATCAGGTACTTTTAAAATTTCCTTATTAAACTTCCTATTAATTACGCCGGCGATATCTCTAGTTAGTTCCAAATGCTGCTTTTGGTCCTCACCAACAGGCACTATATCGGCCTTATATATCAGTATATCAGCAGCCATAAGTACCGGATAGGAAAAAAGCCCAAGGCATGCTTTTTCTTGGTCCTTTCCAGCCTTATCCTTAAACTGCGTCATGCGTTTTAACCAGCCGAGCGGTGTTACGCAATTCAGCAACCAAGCAAGTTCAGCATGTTCTTTTACCATACTCTGAGCAAAAATTGTGACTTTATTAGGGTCAAGGCCTGCTGCTAAATAAATCGCAAGTGTCTCTATAACCGATCTTTTAAGTTCACTAGGTGCTATATCAACAGTAATAGAATGCAGATCAGCCAAAAAGAAAAAACAATTATATTCTTCCTGCATTTTAACCCAGTTTCGAATCGAGCCTAAATAGTTACCAAGATGCAAAGAACCAGTAGCTTGCACACCTGAAAGAACAGTTTTTTTCATTTTATACCTTTATTATTGTATTCATTAACAAATATATGTATATATACCAAATTAATATTTAATTTTTACTATATGCTTTGGCGTTTAAGAATTTTATCATTTTACGGATTATTATCGTTATTTACTTTTATCTTTTTTCTTATATGTTACATACCCGTAACGTTTTTCAATGTCAACTATCAAATAAGATATAGGATCGCTGTTATCTTTTCTTATACTTTTGTGTGGCTTGCAAAAATTTGTTGTGGTTTGAAATATGAGGTAGAGGGGCTTGAGAAATTACCTAAAACCATTTCAATAGTTGTATCTAACCATCAATCCTTTTGGGATCAGATGTTTATGCAGCTTATTATCCCTAAACATTCGTGGGTATTAAAACGTGAGCTATTTAATATACCGCTACTTGGTTGGGGACTTCGTATGGTTAAGCCGATTGCAGTAAATCGTGGCACTAATAGTTCAGTTGCCCAAATTTTAAGAGAGGGTGAGGAAAAAATCAAGGAAGGTTTATGGTTAATAATATTTCCTGAATCAACAAAAGTTCCGCCTGATCGAACAGTAAAATTTAAGCCAAGTGCTGTAAAGCTTGCTTCTATTACTAAAGTGCCGATAGTAATGATGGCACATAATGCCGGCTTATTTTGGCCTAGAGGCTTTTGGTTTAAACAGCCTGGAACTATAAAGGTAAAAATTATTGGAGTAATAGAAAGGGAAGAGGTAGAACAGACCGAGGTGCGGATTCTTAATGATAAGATTGAAGAGATAATTAATAGTGAAAAGCAAAAATTATTAAATTAATACTTACTCGAATAGCAAATTACTAATGTAATTTGTTATTTGTATTAAATTAGTCTTGGATTAAGAAATAATTAGTATTATCATACAATTACCAACTATTCTTATGGAGGTATTATGAATAATACAACAGCATTAAAATTAATTGCAGTGATCGATAGTAAGCAAATGATGCTTTACGATGCTCAAGGAGTTAAAATTACTAATAATAAGCCTTTAAAGTTACCTTTAGATTTGGAAGAGCATCACCACCATAGAGAAAAAAGACAGAGTTTATACCAAAATAAATCTACGCCTGCTTCATTGTTTGAGCCTCATACTTCTTTAAAAGATATAGAACACAAAGAAGCAGCAAAAAGCGTTATAAAACATTTAGAAAAAGCAGTAGGTCAAGATCAGGCTAAATATAAAGAACTAATTATAGTTGCTGAACCGCAAATGCTTGGTTGCGTTCGTCATGAGCTTAAAAATGGTCTGAAAAAGATGATTACTAAGGAAATAGCGAAAGATTTAGTGCAGCATAATGCTGAGGCAGTCGAAAGGGCAGTATTCTCTTGATGAGTTGTTATTGCGAGGAAGCATTGCCTATGTAAATAAAAGAATGTTGTTATCCCGTGGTCAAGCCACGGGATGACAGAGTGATAAAGTTTCCGTTCGCAATGACGCAAAGTTTATTAACAAAAACAAATTAAATATTACAAATAATTATGTCGCGAATTTATTTTAACGGTCCTGAGGGGCGAATCGAAGGAATATATGTAAAAGCAGAAGCATATAATGCTCCTGTTGCATTGGTTCTTCATCCCCATCCTTTGCATGGCGGTGATATGAATAATACAGTAGTGTATAACGCCTATAAAGTTTTATCTGAGCATGGCTATACAGTTCTACGTATTAACTTCAGAGGAGTAGGGCATTCAGAGGGTAACTTTAATAATGGGGTGGGTGAGGTTATAGATGCCGGAACAGCACTTGATTGGTTACAGCAGAATAATCCAAACGCTCAGTCTAATTTAGTATTAGGGTTTTCATTCGGTGCATGGATAGCTATGCAACTTGTGATGAGACGCCCTGAAATAAATAACTTTATTGCTATTTCGCCTCCGGTAAATAAATATGATTTTTCATTCCTTTCGCCTTGCCCTATTCCAGGATTTGTACTACAAGGTGATAGTGATAGTATAGTTTCAGCTGAAGCAGTAAAAGATTTAGCAAGTAAGTTATCTAAACAACAAGCTCATATTAAGGTTGGATGTAAAATTATTAGCGGTGCTGACCATTTCTTCCGTTATAAAATGGAAGAATTCTCTAAAGCAATAGGGGATTATTTAAAAACATTAGATCATGATTATCCGCAAAGTAGCAATAATGTAAACGAAGAATCGAAGAGCCAGAAGAAGTTGTTTTTGTATTAAATGGATGTCATTGCGAGCCACTGAAAGTGGCGTGGCAATCTCATGAAGTAAAACTCCTAAGATTGCTTCGTTGGTTATTACATAACTTTCTCGCAATGACAGAAAAACCAAGCCATGCGACAGCAAGAGAACCCAATCAAGACATTAAACATTTATTATCATCCAAAGTTTGTTACAGTTACTGAATCCTGCTCTTCCTCCAATATCTCAAAAGATGATAACGTTAAATCAGGATATTCAAATTTACAAAAATGCCATTCTTCTTTGAACTGCTTATTACAATCCCTAACGATTTTTTTTTAATATCTTCCCCTATACATCTAAAATTAGAATAGTAAAATAAGGTATTAGAAGTAATAATAATAGCTAGATCTTCTAACTGTTTATCAAAATATTTAGTATTAGTGATAAGTTGCAAAGGGATATCATTACATATTTCATATTCAAGTTTTCGACCCAGCAAGATAATGTAATCACTAAAGACTAAATCCGGCAAAATACCATAAATAGTACCTTTAGAATAAAGTTGTGCAAGCGGCAAAATAGCTTTTTCTTCGCCAAGCAGCATAGCACAGGTTAGATTTTCAACTGCCGACTCAAATAATAAATTTATCGTTTTTTCAGCATAAGAATCCCAAATTGTCTCAAAAATAGATAATATCTCAACTTGTCGCAGACCTTTTTCAAGTAACTGATTTTTAGGCATTAAATAAAAAATTTCTTTATTATTTATTTCTACGATTTTCAAAATATATCCTATTTATTACATTATTAAACAAGTACATCCTTGTTTTCCTAATACTGGAGTTCCATCATCATCATTTTCGATATTTATTGTGTTTCGTGGTTCTTGTGTATTAACAAGTTGTTCATGATAATAATTATTGCCTCTTAATACTAAAGTTTTTTCTTCAACCTTTTTAGTAGTAGCAGAGTTATAATTTACTTCGCTTTGTGTTTTTGGTATATTAGTAGGTTTGTTGCTTGTTAATACTGAATTTGTTTCTTCATCTTTTTCAACTTTAATATTATAATCTATTGTACTTTTTGTTTTTTTTATATTATTAGTTTTTTTATTTTTGAAATCTTTTATATCGCTTTGAGTAGCTCGCCTTACTGTATTAGATGGTTGGTGTGTGGTACTAGGTAAAGGAGCTGAAATTGTGGGAATAATAGTTGATTCTGAACTATTAAATATGTCTTTTAAATCAGTATTGTTTAAATGTATATTAATGTCACATTCTGCATTGTGCTTCGTTGTATCATTAATACCTGCTCGGTATACATACTTGTTATTGGAAATAGAATTAGCACAAACTGTAACTAATTTTTGTAAGTAATCTGTTAAAATATCTTCTCCTTTATAATCGCTATTAGAGCATTTTTTAGATTCAAAATGCTTTCCTATCGCAAGTATAAAGTCTCCATAAATAATATTTTTTTCAACCAACCAGCCATTATAATAAAATTGAGCTAAGTACCAAGCGGCATTTTCTTGACCACAAACTAAAGCTTCTTTTAATTTTACATATATTTTGGATATAATATATTTATTATCTTGTGTTATTTTTAATGTACAATCTTTTGATTGAGTAAGAGGTAATTTTATATTTTCAGAATAATATTTTAATGCTTCTTGTAATATGTCTAAAGAAGTAGGAAAAAATTTTGGTTCAAATATATTTTTTAATTCAGAATTTTCTAAATTTCTTTTAAAATTAGATTCGGCATTTTTCCTTATTTCGTCAGTAATAATACTATTTGTGTCTAATTGATATTGATTTTTAGTATTTTTAATAGCTTTAGCACAATCTTTGGCTAAATCTTTCCTTTAAATCCATTATTTGCACATCTTATAGAACCAAGCTTTATTCCTATTGCAATAATAAAATTGCCTATCGTACAATCTTTTTCAAATAACCAACCATTATAATAGAATTGAGCTAGATACCAAGCTGCTTTTGCTTCGCCATAAACGAATATTTCTTTTAATCTTCTATATAGTTCAATTAGAACTGCTTCATTATTTTGTGTTATTTCTAAATCCTTTGATGTTCTAAGAGGTATTTCAATATATTCATCATAATCGCTTAATGCCTTTTTTATTATTTCGTAAAGATGAGGTAATTTTTCTTTCATCGTTTTCATTCCTTTTTTAAGATATAGTGCAAAGTACTGCACCATCTAGTAAGTCTAGATTTTCTCCCATTAATTTTGTTGATTTGTCATTAAATATTTGTTTTTTCACTACCCCAGAAGCAGTATCGTTATTTAATATAGTGAATGCACTTAATAGCTCTTGCTCTTTTTCTTCTTTTTCCAGTTCTATTTTTTAAAATACTTCCTCCCTACCATCAAAAACGCTTATATTAGTAATTAAGCGACCTTCAGGAGGTAAAGGATTATTAAAATCTCTTATAATGGTTTGTATATTAGCAAGAATTAAGTACTCAGGAACAGAAATTTTATCCCAGCTTTTGGATGCAATATTAATTATTCCTGTTTCTATAAAAGCTAGCTCTTTAAGATCAGAATCACTGACTATTCCAAAATTCTTTAAATATATGGAATTTGTCCTATTTATATGATCTGTATATTTTGTTATAGTACTCAGCATTTTTATTAAATTACTTGCATATTGATTGTCGATTCCTAAATAATTTTTATTATAAAATGCATTCAAATATGCACAAGCATCTTTACTTCCTAAAAGCATAGCTCCTTGAAAATATAGTATGGCTTTAAAATAAGTTTCTTTAGCTGCATTAAAATTCTTTTCTTTATCTGGAGTTAGATCTCTCTCTTGTGGAAATTCTATGTTTATAGCTTCTTGATAGAATTTTTTTCCTTCTTCGTATAGATAATCATGTGTCATATATACATTTTTATAAACTTTAGGAGGTTTCTTTTTTGTCATATTGAATACGATTTTATATACTAAAGAAATGATTGATAATTTCTAAAAGGTTTGGATAGCCGCTAAGATTAACTTCCTCGTTGTTGTTTTGTGTGTCATAAACTATCGTTATTGATATATCTTTTTCTGCATCGCAATAGATCTCATGTAATTTATTATTTTTATAAAAAGTAATAGTCGGCTTTATCTTTGGTTTATGATCATCAATTATAAAATCTAAAGTTTTTTTATCAGCACAATTTAAAACTGTACCTGTAATTTCTTTTATTGAATTAAAATACTGTTTCTCTGATATTGCTTCAAAAGATTTGAGGTAATAATTAATAATCTCATCATTTGTTTCAGGATTATCAACTAATTTTTTATTACTAAAATATTCTCGTGTTCTGCAAATAGCATCGTAGGAAATATTTATCTCGCTTTCGTTTGTCGTAGGTGGGTTAAATATTAAATTCATTTGCTCACATTCGGCAATTTCAAATTTCGGACCTAATAAAACTAAATCATCGCGGAATATTTTTTTTTCCAAATCATTATTCTGAGAGTCAGGGTATTTTGTAAATATAAAATCATATAATTGAATTAACTCATAAGCTGCATTATCACAACCTGTGAATAAAGCATATTTAAAATATTTTTCTGCATGCTCTGACATGGCTTTTAGTTTTTTAATATCATCAATACTAGGAGTTGGGCTAAAGTTCAGTTTTTTTATTTTACTAAATTGCTCATTAGCCTTATTCATAAATATTTGTGAAATAGGGTTAGGGTTATTGTTTTGAGGCATATGTTATTACTTTTTAATTTAAGGGCTTAAGCTTTTATTGTCATTGAGAGGAGGTATTACCAACGTGAATCATTCTCCCCCTGTCATCCCGCGACTTGATCGCGGGATCCAAATACTAATAAAATTAGCATTTTTTATTATTTTTTCTGGATTGCCACGCTCATTTCATTCGCTCGCAATGACGACTTAGTACCCACGCAGACAATGCCTTGCAAGGAACACATGAGATTGCTGCGTTGAAACTTGCAGTTTCTTCCCGCAATGACGGAAAAATAATTAACAATAATTAAATTTACAATTTAAATTTAGTAATATTTTTGCTAAAAGGAAAGTTCAGCAGTAGAAAAAGAGAGTATTTTTTTGGAAGGTAGTTGCAATATTATTCTACCTATGGAATCGATACCTTGAAAAGTGCCTGTAACAATGTCATTTTGATATTTAACACTAATATTTTCATGTAACTTATAAGCATGTTTCAGCCATGCTTCTCTAATAAATGAAAAGCCTTCTTGCTCCCAAATTTGATAATATTTTTCAAAATTTTCTATTAATATTTCAAGTAAAGCTTGAGGGGTGATAACGGGAAGTTCTTCAGCTACTAAGCTAGTAGTGGGCTGGTCGATATTTATTGGGTGATAAGTAATATTAATACCAACACCGATAATAAGATAATAAGCATCTTCTACTTTAACCGATTCAAGAAGTATACCGGATATTTTTTTACCCCCTACTAAAACATCATTTGGCCATTTTAATTGGATTTTTTTAAGAACTAGGGGCGTCATCCCGCGTGCTTGTATAGGAATCCCATTTATTTTCTGGATACCGTGGTCAAGCCACGGTATGACATGTACCACACTATCATAAGCCGCTAGGGCTGTAACGAAAGACAATTGCGGTAGTAATTCAAGCTCTTTATTTGGCTTAATTAGTAAACTAGCATGTAAATTGCCGGAAGTAGATTGCCAGTTTTTACCGCTTATGCCACGTCCTTCGGTTTGAGATTTAGCAAGTATGATATAATCTCTATCAGGTTTATTATTTTTAGCTATTCTAATGGCTTCAAGGTTTGTGCTATCTAATTCATCAAAAACAAATAGCTTATATCTACCTAAATTCATTTAAACCTAAGATGAAATAATGAAAGATCCGAAGAGTAAAAACCCTATTACTACAAAATTAATTAATAATAACCCGTAGGAAATAGGTATTTTTGTTGGATTAGGTTTTTCAGCAAAATACATCGTTTTAATTATTTTAAGATAGTAAAAAGCCGCAATGACGCTAGTAAAGATACCAAAATAAGCAAGCAAAAACTCTTCTTGGGTAATTGCTTGGTAAAAGAGGTAGTATTTTCCAAGAAAGCCAGCAAGCGGCGGGATACCTATCATAGAAAACATAATTATACAAATTGCAGCAGCTATAGCTTTATGGTTTCCTGCAATTCCTTGTATGCTTTCAAAATTGGCTTTGTCTGTTTGGTTTCCGAGTAACATAATCAGGCAAGTAAAGAACCCTATACTTGCGGCTGCATATATCAACATATAGAGCATAGCAGCTTTATTGCCATCTTCAGTACGCAGCAATACGCCGATTAATACATAACCGATATTTAGAATGGTACTATATGCCATTAATCTTTTTAAGGAAGTTTGACGAATAGCACCAAGAGCACCAAATATCATAGATAATAAAGCAATTATTTTTATCAGATTATAGCTAATAGGGTGATAGTTTTTGATAATTAAATTTTCGATATTTAATAAAATGGCAACAGCTCCAATTTTTGAAGCCGCTGTAAAATAAGTAACTGAAGCGATAGGTGATCCCTCATATACATCTGGTACCCAAAAATGCAAGGGGGCACTTGAAAGCTTAAAGAAAATACTGCTTAAAAATAATACTACACCAATTACTAAACCTAAATTTACCGAAGAGCTATCATTTAGCTTATAAAATATATCTGAAAATTGTAAGCTTCCGCCAAATCCATATATAAAAGAAATACCAAATAATGATAAGCAGCTAACTAAACTGCCTAATATAAAATATTTTAATGCTCCCTCTGATGATTTAATATCGCTCAATTTAAAACCAGCAAGTATATAAGAAGTTAGAGCAGTAAGCTCCATAGCACAGAAAAGTAATAAAAAATTCTGTGCTGAAATTGCCACAAAAATCCCAACTGTAGATAATAATATCAAAGTTATAAATTCAAATTTTAGTGGTTCACCGCTACGCACCGAATAATCTCGGTAAATTATCATAGATATTATAGTAAATATCAATATGATAGCCTTATAATTAGCAATATTTGCATTAGTAGTAAACATTACATAATCTAGGTATAATATACTTTCAGAGTAAGAATATTTTAAAATAACGAAAATTGTTAATATGGTAAGTAAAATAGTTATATTAGCAACAATTCTATTTTTACCTTGCAGCATTACGGCAAAGAATTGGCTTAAAAGTGCCGTTAAAGTTAAAGTTATTTCAGGAAGTAGCATATAAAATTAATATTGTTTATCGAAATATAAATATTAGTAAATAAATAATTTTTTATCAATAAACTTATATATAAATTAGACTTTAATACACTAAAAATTTGCAATTTTCTATAATAATACGCTATATTACTGCTGTTTATGTATAAAAGTTTAATAAAATAATGTATCTGTTATCATATATATTAGGAGGATTGAATACATTACTCCGCCAGTTACGTCTATCAATTAGCTCTATAGAGTTCTATAAAGATGTATATCAAAAATATCATGGTTATGGAATAAGATATTTATTTATCGTATCTTTTATTCCAGCAATAATTTATTGTATCTTTATATTAAATTATCTAATAACCTTGAAAGACAGCTTTAACGGAATAAAACAGACAAAAACGACAGATAATATTGAGTATATCATCAATCAATTACCGGAAATGCAATATGCTAATTCACGGATTCTTGTAAAAGATGAAGAACCTATTTATTTATATAATAAAAATAATGATAAAGTAGCTGTTATTGATACAAAAAATCAGGTTTCAATTAGAGAAAAAAGCAAGATACCTTTTGTAATTGAGGCAGATAAACTTACGATAAATTTTGCAATAGATAACACTAAAAAAAGCTTCCCTCGTACCATTAATTACTCAAGTTTATTCGATCAAAGTCAGATGACTTTAACTCCTGAAATAATAAAAAAATATTTTGCTGATAATTTAATGCATTTACCAAATTTATTTATTTATCTTGGTATGCCAGCTATTATATTATTTTGGTTTGTAACATTCTTTTTAGAAAGAAGTATTATAATATTATTAGTATGTGTTGCATTCAAATTATTATTCAATAAAGTCTCAGTACAAGATGCTACAAGATTAGTAATGTTTTCAAGCGGAGTGCCGATATTACTGCAGCCAGTTGTTCCTTTTGTACCGGTATTAGGTACAATATTACAAATACTTCAAATATTTACTACTTGTCTATTATTTATTGCTATTTGGCAAGTCAATAAAAATAGGAAGTTTTCGAGTTACTTGTAAAAACTCTTCTTCGTTAGAATAGTCTAAAGTTATTTTTTCTTTTATCTGATGTTTAAACCATGTGATTTGTCTTTTAGCATACCTGCGTGTTCGTGTTTGAGCTAAGTTTAAAGCCTCACCCAAAGTTAGTTTGTTTTCTAGATAAGCCAAAATTTCTTTTATGCCTACAGCTTTTAAATTTAGATAATCAGGATTGAATTGTTTTTTGATTAAAGCAATTTCGTCTATTGCACCATCTTTAAATATATTAGCTAAACGTTCATCACATATTTTATATAAAAATTTTCTCTCAGGGTTTAAGAAGATAATTTTAAAATTAAATTCAGATAAAATTTGTTCTTTTGGCAAAGTTTGGAAAGAGAAAATAGACTTGCCGGTTTGCAGTACTACTTCATAAGCTCTAATTAGCCTTTGAGTGTCTGATTGATTAATTTTAGATGAAGCTAGTGGATCAAGCTTTGTAAGCCTATTATGTAGCTCTATATTGCCTATTTCGTTATGTAGCTTTCTTACTTGTTGCCTTAAATCATCAGATATATCAGGAATATTATTATATCCAAAAACTAAGGAGTTAATATATAATCCCGTACCACCTATTAATATAGGAAGCTTACCGCTAGTAGTTACCTGATTTATTTTTTCGGCAGCAAGCTTTAAATATTTTACTACCGAAAAATCTTCAGTAATAGGCAAGAAGTTATATAAATGATAAGGAATTTCGCTTTTATAGCTTTCCGGAGGGGAGGCGGTAATAATTGGAATTTCTTTATAAACCTGCATTGAGTCAATATTTATTATTTCCCCGTCGCAAGCTTTGGCAAGTGCATGACCTAGATAAGATTTTCCACTAGCAGTAGGACCACATAAGATAATTATTTCTTTTTTTTGCACTTAAATATTAAGTCCGTACTTGCTTAATAATTGATTAATCATCGTTTTTAGCTCTTCTAATTTTTTAGCATTACTTGATTCAGCTCTTGCAATAATGGCAGATTCAGTATTAGAACTACGCAATAACCACCAACCATCTTCTGTGTTTACTCTTACTCCATCAATATCATTAAACTCTATTTTATCCTTTAGTAATTTTTCTTTGATTTCTTCAATAATTTGTAATTTTAATTCAGAAGAAACAAAAATTTTAACTTCCGGCGTGCTATAGCTTTTCGGTAGCTCATCTATTATTTCGTCTAAAGTTTTGCTTGATCTAGTCAGTAAATCCAAAAATCTTAATGCTGCATAGATTGCATCGTCAAAACCGAAATATTTATCAGCAAAGAATATATGCCCGCTCATCTCACCGGCTAGTAAAACCTTTGACTCAGCCATTTTACTTTTAATAAAGGGATGACCAGTTCGCCATATTATAGCTTGCCCACCATATGATTTGATTCTATCGGCTATAAGCTGGCTAGCTTTTACATCAAGTATTATAGTAGCATTTGGGTTTTCTTTTAAAATATCCTCGGCAAAAATACATAAAATTTGATCACCAAATAACATCTTACCGCTTGAGCTTACAATGCCTATTCTATCGCCATCGCCATCAAAAGCTATACCAAGGTCACAATTTTGTTCTTTAACTAGTTTAATTAATTCTTGTAAATTATCGACTTTAGTAGGATCAGGGTGATGACTTGGAAAATTTCCATCAATTTTACTATTGATGATAATGTTTTCATTATTTAAACGATTTTTTAACTCTTCAACAATATTTCCGGTTGCTCCGTTACCAGGATCCCAAGCTACTTTTAGGCTGGAATTTACTATTATTTTTTCTAGAATACGATTTAGGTATTTTGATTGTATGTCATTCCCGCCCTCACTGTTATTTCCGCCTTTCCTGTCATTCCCGCGAAAGCGGGAATCCATATTCATATTAAGCTGGATTCCTGCTTCCACAGGAATGACATTGAAGTCAGTATTTAAAATCTCTGTTAATAAATCCTGTATTTGAGAACCAAAAAAAGATTTGCCATGTTGTATTATTTTAAAGCCGTTATCATCACGAGGGTTATGTGAACCGGTAACCATAATACTACCAGCTGGGGTAAATTTTTTATCGGCAAAATATAGAACTGGACTTGGGACAACGCCAATATTTATAACCTCAGCTCCTCCATTAACCAATCCTATTTCTAGGAGTTTGTAAAGAGCAGGGGAGCTAAGGCGACCATCCATACCGACGCAGATCTTATTATTGCCATCCTTTATAGTCATCTTTGCAAAGCAAAAACCAACCTTATAAGCTACTTCTACTGTTAAATCGGTAAGGCTATTACCTCTTATGTCATAAGCCCTAAAAATGTCTTTGTTAATGTTCATGAAGACCTTATTATATTGTTTGGTGTTATCCTGTGGCTTGTACCCGTATTGTTGCGTGGCTCAATTTTACCCCTGCCATCCCGTGACTTGGGAACTAGATCCAGCATAAAGCGAGATAAATCGAGTTTTTTTTTATTTGTATATTTTACTGGATCCCGTGGACAAGCCACGGGATGACATTATAGCTTAAAGGCTAAAGCTTTCGCCCAGATAAACCTCTTTAACTTTCTTGCTATTTGCTATTTCTTTGCTACTTCCTTCCAATAACACTTTCCCCTCGAAAATAACATATGCTCGGTCAACTATATCTAAAGTATCACGCACGTTATGATCAGTAATTAGAATACCGATATTGAATTCACGCAAGTAAGTAATTAGATTTTTGATATCGGAAATAGCCAGCGGATCAATACCGGCAAGTGGTTCATCAAGCATGATAAATTTTGGCTCTATTGCAAGCGATCTTGCAATCTCAAGCCTGCGTCTTTCACCGCCTGATAAGCTAGCAGCCGATAGATCCTTTAAATGTATTATAGAAAATTTTTCTAGTAAATTATGAGTTTTTTGTTCAATTATTTCTTTATCATTTTCAGATATTTCAATTATAGCTTTAATATTATCTTCAACCGATAAGCCGCGAAAAATTGAAGGTTCTTGAAGAAGGTAACCAATACCTAGCCTTGCTCTTAAATAAATCGGCAAATTAGTTATATTAATATCATTTAATAATAACTGTCCGGAATCTGCTTTCATTAAGCCAATAATGATGTTAAAACAAGTTGTTTTACCAGCCCCGTTTGGACCAAATAGACCAACTATTTCGCCTTGTTTGACATTAAGAGATATATCACTTAATATGGTTCTCTTTTTATAGGATTTTGATATATTTTTAACTTGTAAGCTGTCCATTTAATTTATTTTCTTACTATTTTTATTAATAATATCCACATAATAAATAAGTTTATTAGTTTTTAAAATATTATTATTACGTTCTAATACGACATTACCAAGTAAAATAAGTTGTCTATTATCTAAAAAATATTTTCCTGAATCTGCTAATAATAACTCATTATTAATTTTTTTCTCAACACTCAATTTAGTTGGAACAACTATATAATCAATGGTTTGTTTATTATCTACTGTTTTATAAAAAATATATAATTCTTCAGTTCTAAGTATTGCATTATCAAAATAAACAACTACATTTCCAAGGTATTCTGCCTTTTGTTTAACTCTATTAATGATTAAAGTATCAGATGTGATATGTAAGTTTGAAATATCTTTATCATCAGCATATGTTGAGATACTAATAGTAAAGAATATTATAAGTTTAATAATCCGATAGATCAATAGTTGTGTAGACATTGCCTTTAAAAATTATAATATTATTGTCGTCTTGCGTGTTAAAACTATCTGAAGTAATAGTAGAGTTTTTATGAAATAATGTAGCAGGAGAATTGCTAATTATACTTTTATTTATTAAATCAATTCTTGCATCATTAGTGTCAAATATCATATCTTCAAAATAAAATTTTACATCATTTTTTAAATCTAATATATGCGACTCTTCGTTTAAAAACCCTTCTTTTGCATAAACAGTAACTGATTGGTTTTGATTTACGTTATATATGCCGTTTATTATATCTAATTTATACTTGTTATCCGAATCTTTTATAGCTTGCTCAGCTTTAACTAAATAGCTATTTAAATTTTTATCTACCCCCTCAAAAACTGAATCTTTTAATATAATATTATATTTTAAATCAAGATTTTTTTCTGGAGCTTTTTCTACAATATTAGTATTATTTTCTTCGGTAGGGTAGCTACTTTTAACTAATATATATCCTGCATATAAAATTCCAAGTGTAATTAGGAAATAAGTAAATTTCCAAAATTTTTTCCGTCTTTTATAAGAAGAGGGCATATACTAATTGACTCCTGCTCGCAATAAATCATGTATATGAGTAATGCCTATAATGATATTATTGTCAACAATGGGTAAATTAGTAATATTTTTAGCTTTCATTAAATCTAAAACTTCTTTTGCAAATATTTCAGATGAAATATATACAGGATTTTTAGTCATAATATCTGAGGCTGTTTTTAAATGAATTTGATCGTTAATATGACGACGTAAATCACCATCTGTTATAACCCCTACTAAATTCTTAGCTTTATCTATTACTAAGGTACAACCTAAGCGTTTTTTATTCATAACAATTATAGTTTCAGCAAAAGGTGTATCTTCATGCACTAAAGGTATTTGGTCACCGCTACGCATTAAATGTTTAATTTCTGTCAAATTAGCCCCTATGCTACCGCCTGGATGATATGACTTGAAATCATCCTTAGTAAAACCTTTTACTTCATGTATGACAGTCATTAATGCATCGCCAAGTGATAGCATTATTAAAGATGAAACTGTAGGAGCTCCAATTATTGAGGCTTCTGAATATTCAGGCACTATAAGTAAGAAATCACTATTTGCAGCTAAAGTAGAATTTTTATTCATTGTCATTACGGCAATTTTTACAGAAAAATCTTTGCAATATTTAATGATGTTAAATAATTCTTTAGTTTCACCGGAATTAGAAAGCATAATTACTAAATCATCTTTAGTAATCATCCCAAGATCCCCATGGCTTGCTTCCGCTGGATGTATATAAAAAGCTGGCATACCAGTTGAAGAAAAGCTTGCGGCTATTTTCTTTGCAATATAACCACTTTTACCTATACCAGTTAAAATTACTCTTCCTTTAAAAGATAGTAAAAACTCTACAATTCGGTTGAAATCTTCAGGGATATATTCAGATAGCTTTTTTAAAGCACTAGCTTCACTAGAAATTACTCTTTTAGCAATATTCTGGTAATTGTTTATAGGGTTCATTGCTTTTATAGTTGTTTTATAAAAATCGTCATTGCGAGGAAAAACTGTAAGTTTTGTACGTGTGCAATCTTAGGAGACAGATACTACTTCCTGAGATTGCCGCACTCTCTACGTTCGCTCGCAATGACGGTTATTATCAATTAAAATATTTACGTTCTGTAACTACTTCAGTCGTTTCAGCATTATTATCTTCGTTCCAAGCTCTTTTTTTACCATTTTCCCGTTTTTCAGGTTCTTGGTGTTCTTTAGGACTATTTTTTGGTTTTGGGCTTGCTGAAGATTTATCTTTCTCAGCATTTTTAATAGTTAGTTTTGCTTTACCTTTATTATCGAACCCGATAAGCTTAACTTTTACTATATCGCCTTGCTTTAAAATGCTGCTAACTGATTCGATTCTTTCTTCGGCAATTTCGCTAATATGAACAAAACCATCTTTATTGCCTAGATAATTAACAAAAGCACCAGAATCTAATATTTTCATCACTGTGCCGTTAAATACTTCACCTATTTCAGGTTCAATAGCAATAGCCTTAACTTTATCTAAAGCAACTTTTAGCTTATCCTTATCCGGAGCATAAATAGAAACTGTGCCATCATCGCTTATATCAATTTTAGCACCGCTAGTTTCGCAAATTTCCTTTATTACTTTACCACCAGGACCGATAATATCTCTGATCTTATCCTTATCAACTTTTAAAGTAGTAGTAGATGGAGCGTTTTTGCTCATCTCATTATTTGGTTTACTAATAACTTTATTCATTTGCTCAAGTATATGCAAACGTCCTGCTCGTGCTTGCTCTAAAGCTATTTTCATTATGTCAAAATTTACACCAGATATTTTAATATCCATTTGTAAAGCTGTGATACCTTCGCTAGTACCTGCAACTTTAAAGTCCATATCGCCAAAATAATCTTCATCGCCAAGAATATCAGATAATACCGCAAATTTTTCTTTTTCTTTAACAAGCCCCATAGCAATACCTGCTACTGGTGCTTTTATTGGAACACCAGCATACATTAAAGCAAGTGAGCTACCGCAAACTGTTGCCATTGAAGAAGAGCCATTAGATTCGGTAGTTTCTGCAACTACTCTAATAGAATAAGGGAACTGTGTTTTAGTAGGTAATACCGGATTAACAGCACGCCAAGCGAGTTTACCATGCCCAACTTCACGTCTTCCTGGAGCTTTCATCGGCATTGCTTCATTAACAGAGTAAGGTGGGAAGATATAATTAAGCATAAAGCGTTCTTTATATTCACCCTCAAGGCTATCAATTATTTGTTCATCTAAGCTAGTTCCAAATGTGCTACTTACCAAGCTCTGTGTTTCGCCTCTAGTAAATAAAGCTGAGCCGTGAGCACAAGGTAATAATCCAACTTCACAAGTAATTTGTCTTATATCTGTTGTAGTACGTCCATCTATACGTTTATTTTTTTGTAAAATATTACCACGTAATACATCTGATTCAACAGATTTTAAAGCTGATTCGATTTGGTAATTATTATATTTTTTACTTTCTATATCATCTGCAAAATGCTTAAGTACTTTTTCAGGTATTAGTTCTAAATTAGTACTACGTTCTTGTTTAGATTTAATCGCAAAAGTTTGCTCAATTTCTTTTGCAAATAATTTTTTAATTTCATTCTTTAATTCAGCAGGATATAAATCTTGCATTTCAAGCTTTGGTTTTTTAGCTTCAGCTGCAAGTTCTTTAATAATATTTACTACTGGCTGGAAACTATCAAAGCCAAATTTTACAGCAGCAAGCATTTGCTCTTCAGAAAGTAAATGTGCTTCTGACTCAACCATCATTACAGAGTCGTTTGTTCCTGCAACAACTAAATCAAGCTGGCTTGTCTTTAATAAGTCAAGTGTTGGGTTTAAAACGAATTCCCCGTTTATTAAGCCTACTTTACTTGCAGCAACTATTTCTAGATAAGGTGCAGGTGAAAGGCTAAGTGCAGCGGAAGCACCGATAATAGCAAGTATATCAACTGGTGTTTCAGGATCATATGAAAGAACAGTGCAGGTAACAAATGTTTCATTAACAAAAGCAGGGTGGAACAATGGTCTGATCGGTCTATCTATCAGACGTGATACTAAAACTTCCCGATCTGATGCTTTGCCCTCACGCTTAAAAAAGCCGCCTGGTATTTTACCAGCAGCATATGCCATTTCTCTGTAATTAATTGTTAGAGGAAAAAAGCCAATACCTTCTTTTGCTTTGGCAGCAGTTACTGCTGTACATAGTAGTACAGAATTACCCATTTTAACGGTAACTGCTCCATCAGCTTGGCGAGCTATCTTGCCGGTACTCAGTTCAAGAGTTTTTCCGCCCCATTCAACTGTTTTAATTATCTCATTAAACATCTATATATATCTCTTAATTTGTATTTTAGTGTTTTGCGTCATTGCGAGGAGAAACTGTAAGTTTCGACGCGGCAATCTTAAGAATCTTATGCTTTTTCATGAGATTGCCACGCTCATTTCATTCACTTAGCTCAGACGCTTTGGTATCCACGCATGGATGACATAAATTTACTTAATTTTTCTAATACCGAGCTTACTTATTAAATCTAAATACTCGCTTACATTTTTTTTCTTTATATAATTAAGTAATCTACGGCGGCGTCCGACTAAGATTAATAACCCTCTTCTTGAGGTATGATCTTTATGGTTAGATTTGAAATGCTCAGTTAAATTATTGATCCGCTCAGTTAAAATAGCACATTGTACTGCACTTGAGCCTGTATCATTATCATTTATAGCATAATTTTTAATTAATTCTTGTTTACGTTCTTGTGTAATCGACATCGATAATTTCTCCTTATTAGTCTATTGCGTTAAATTAAATACTCGTAAAGAATGGAAGCAATTCTTATTTAAGCTACCAATTGCAAGCAAAGCACCTTTATAGCGAACCCACATAAAATCTACGTTTTTATCATAATCAAATAGGCATTTTTGACCATATTTAATTTTTTGTGCTTGCTCGTCGTTAGCATCAAGAACCAGGATGTCGTCCAGTATTGCTTCTATCTTTATATTTTTTTCCTCAAGGGAAAGTTTGGTAATATCATTAGAAGAGTCAATTCGAATAGAATTTTCTTCTTTAAATATTCCAACTTGAGTACGGCGTAATTCTATCACAAATCCTAAACTTTGCAAGGACAATGCCAAATCTTCTGCTAAAGTCCTTATATAAGTACCTTTTGAGCATTCAGCGTAGTAAATAGCAGTAGCATTTTGTTCATCGTAATCAAGACATTTTAGATCATAAATTGTTATATTACGTGGTTTTAGTTCTACTTCTTTACCATCTCGTGCTAATTTATATGCTCGTACTCCATTAACTTTAAGAGCAGAAAAAGCAGGGGGGGTTTGTGTTATAGTACCAATAAATTTAGAGCATATGGCATAGGCACTTTCTTTCGATGGTATAAAATCTGTTGTGGCTATTACTTTGCCGGCATAGTCACCGCTATCGGTTTGCTTACCAAATTTTACGGTAAAAATATAGGTTTTTTTAGCGTCAATCAGCATTTGCACTAATTTTGTAGCTTCACCTATAGCAAGAGGCAGTACTCCTTCTGCCTCGACATCTAAAGTGCCGCTATGTCCTATCTTAACTTTACCAAGTACTTTTTTTATTATACTAACAAGTTTAGCCGAGCTTATTCCTTTAGGCTTATAAACATTTAACCAATAACTATTCATACATTATTTTTCTGAAATGAAGAATTATATACGAAGATCAACTTGGAAAAGAGTAATCGGTCTGTAAGCCGAGGACCGAAGCGTATCACTTAATACGTGAGGACCGGAGGACTTGCAAAGATAACGTAGCCAATTTTTCAAGTTCAACGAGTATATACTTGACGTGGGTTTAAAAAATCTATAATATATAATTCTAGCCAATTAGGTTAGACAGAAATCAATGACAATTAACCAAAATAATTCAAACCATACTTTTTCAAGTCATAATTTAGATAATTCCCCTCGTAAAATCAACAAGTTAATAAATAAATTTTCAGACTATATTTGGCCAATAAAACGCCAAGAGCTTTCTAAGTTTTTATTCATTACTTTGTTAATGTTTTGTATTTTATTTATTCAAAATTTAATCAGAGCATTAAAAGATAGTATAGTTACTACGATGATTGGAGCGGAAACAATTTCCTTTCTAAAGTTCTGGGGAGTTATGCCTTGTGCTTTTTTAATGACGGCTATTTATGTAAAGCTTGTTAATAGAATGAAAGCAGAAAATATATTTTATCTGATCATTTCAATATTTTTAGCATTTTTTGCCCTCTTTGCTTATGTTATTTTCCCAAATCACGAGATATTACATTTAAGTCCAACTACTGCTCAAAATTTAATTACAAGTCTGCCAAACTTAAAATGGTTTATTTTGCTTTTATCGAAATGGAGTTTTTCTCTATTTTATATAATAGCTGAATTATGGCCAAATGTAGCTTTTGCACTACTTTTTTGGCAATTTGTAAATAATATAACTACTGTTGAAGAATCGAAAAGATTTTATCCTTTATTTGGATTACTTAGCCAAACAGGGATTTATTTAGCAGGACAGTTTTTAGAAAATTTAAGTCATATTAATGAGTATGTAGCCGCAAAATTTTCACTACAGGCATCTTTTCATACTCTTTCCGTGCAGATTATATTAACTATAGTATTGATTCTAGGGATAGTAGGTATTAAAACTTTTTGGTTGCTAAATCACAAAGTGCTAGATAAAGAACATATGGCATTGTTGCGTTTTAAGGCAAAGAAAAAAACCATGACAATTGCCGAAAGCTTTCAGATGATCCTTTCTTCCAGACATATTAGATTAATTGCAACTTTACTTATTTGTTATGGTATTGCTATAAATTTAGTGGAAGGACCTTGGAAAGCAGCAGCTACTAAAATATACAAAACCCCGACTGAATATGTTGCATTTATCGGTAATTATTTAAGTTATACGGGAGCGTTTACTATTCTTTTTGTTGTACTTGGCTCAAATATAGTTAGAAAACTCGGTTGGTTTACGGCAGCTATTATTACTCCTATAATAGTTTTTACTACAGGTATATTATTTTTTACTGTTAATAATTTTGAAAACTCTGCTGGTTTGATAGTAGCAAGTATTATCTTAACTGATCCGGCTTTAATTGCTATAACTATCGGTGCTATTCAAAATGTACTCAGTAAATCAAGTAAATATACCTTATTTGATTCAACAAAAGAGATGGCTTATGTGCCGTTAGATAAAGAAATAAAGATAAAAGGAAAAGCTGCTGCTGATGTGCTTGGTACAAAACTTGGAAAATCAGGAAGTGCATTTTTACAATCTTTAGTTTTTATTATTTTACCTTCTGCAAGTTATCAATCTATTTCCGTATGTTTAATGTTTATATTTATAATCACTTGTTTAATATGGTTTTGGGCAGTAAAAGAATTAAACAAAGAATATAAAAAATCTGTTAAACTTTCTCAATAAAAAACAATTTTTTTCTTGCTATTACTAGCAAACTATTATTAGAATTAATGTAATTTAAAATATAGCCTGGAGGTTTTATGAGTAAAGATCCTAATGTAGAAGAAATTATAAAGGAGTTTGATCCAATAGCAAATAAAGAGTTCACTGAAGCAGAAAAGCAAGAACAAACAAGACAGGAGCAAGAGTTGTTTGAGTCTGAGGGAGATAGTATTTTTTTTAGTAGTACTGATACTACACCTGCTACTGCCACTTCAACATCTTCGCTTTCGGCTAGTGCTTTAGCAGGAGGTATATCAGGAGATGGCTTTATAGATCCAATAACTGAAGCTATTCGAAAAGAAATTCTGGAAAAGCAGCGTGATTTAATAAGAAATCAGTTACTAAAAGAAAATGCAGAAAATCCTGATCTGAAACCTAATTTTGAAAATGACGAAAAATTTAGAGATTTTTTAAGAACTTTGAATGAAGATCCAAATAAAAGAGAATTATACGATAAAGCTTTAGAAAATCCTGATCTTAAAAAGGGATTAGAAAATATAGAAATAGCAGGCTATAAGAATGTTCATGCATCACATAGTGCAGAAGTTTATCGTGAAAATAAAATTAAAGAAGAACAAGAAGAGTTATTAAGAAATTATCTTAATAATGATCCTGCTTACTCAGAAGAAGCAAAAGATAAAGAAAAATTCAGACAATTTCTAGCAAACCTTAATGCAGAGGAAAGACAAGGCTTATATGATAAAGCTTTATCTAACGAGCAGTTTAAAGGGCAATATGAAAACATTAGACAAGAATATGCCAATAAATATGTTGGTGGATTTAGGTCAATGCAATGGGAAAATCAAATAAGTGCAGGTGATCTTAGATCAACAGTAATTAAAAATGATGCTGGTGAAGAAATTTGTACGTTAGCCGAAAAAACTCATAAAACTGCCCCGATGACTGTCTATAAGCAGGATGGTACTCCAGTTACAGTTAATTCATATAGAACGATAGACTTTCCTACAGACCTTGAGGGCAAAAGTGGTACGATGCATTTATCGCTTGTTGCACAAAATAAAGAGGGTAAATCTAATAATGCACTCCGTTTTACTGCTCACTATGAAGCAGATCCGCATCCTGATGGTACTCCTAAACTCAAAGAAATAAGCTCACCGCAACCTATAAAATTTATGGGAAAAGATGAAAATGCAGTAGGTTATATAGAGCATGGTGGAGAAATTTATACGCTGCCTGTAACACGAAGCAAATATGAAGCCATGATGAAAGAGGTTGCAGTAAATAAAGGGCAGGGCGTTGATGTCTCACAAACTATAGACCAAGATATTTATAGAGTTCAAGGAGGTGAAAAATCTGTATCTTCACAACAAATAGATCCAGCAAATGAAAAGCCTATTGAAACTAAAAATACAGCGATACCTGAACCTCAATCGGGGATAGCTTCCAATCAAGTGCCTCCTATAACACCTTTTAGTTCAGGGCAAAAGCCTGGGGTTTCACAAATACCACAACCACAACAAGTTGAGATTTCGCAGCCACAACCACAATCACAAGATATAGTTGATGCAGCAACAGGCTTATCGCAAGCTATGCAGAATTTATTAAATCAGTTAAATAAAGATTTAAAAAATGAAAATGAGCCAGCTGGTTTAATCGGTGAGGTAGCAGAGAAAATCTTAGGAGAGAAAGAAGCAAGCGTCGACCAAAAACAAGCAGGAATTAATACTTTAGCTGAAAATGTATTAGGTAATAAAGAGCTTCCTGAAGAGGTAAGGATAGAGGGTTTAGGTAAAATATTAGACACAATAAATAATGATAATGTTTTATCAGAACCAGAAAAAGCAAAATTGCTTGGAGGAATAACATCTGTTGCTCTAGATCAAGATAGTTTAAGTCAAGCTGCTAAAAAACAAATAGTAGAAAAGATAACTGACTCTGCTTTAGAGCTTAATACCTCAGATGTAAGATTGCATGCTATTAATGGCATAACTGATGCTGTATTAGATAGTAACCTGAATAAAGACGAAAAAGGAGAGATATTTGAAGTAATAAGCAATGTAATAGAAGCTTCTAAGCATGATGCTCAAGAAAAAAGTCAATTAAAAAGTGATGTACTAGATAAAGCTAGAGAAGCAGGAATTCTAAGTCCAGAGCAGCAACAATTAATGCAGCAAAATTTAGATAAAATTAAAGAAAAGCAAGCAGCAGAAGAAACAATAAAGAAAGTACAGGGTATTTTATATGATCCTTTATCTGATGCTGTAAAAAAGACGGATGCAATAAAAACTATCACTACAGATGTTTTAGATGGTCCAGCTAAAGCGGAAATAAAAGGTGAAATAGTTGAAGGTATTACAAAAGAAGTTGCTCAAAGTCCTTTAAGTATTAAGGATAAAGTAGGTATTATTGAGGTTGTGGGTGAAGCTATAGCTAGTCATAAAGACATGTCTATACCAGAGAAAGCTACTATTGCTTCATTTGCAGAAGATGGAATTGTAAAAAGCACAGCTGAGCTGAAAGATAAAGAACTAATAACCAAGGGCTTGATAGATGGAATTCATAAGGGTATAGGAAATGAAAGTCCTGAAATAACTCAAGGTGTTGTTAAAAGCATTAAAGCTAATGCTGTACCTGAAGAAAGATCTGCTCTTGAAAATATAGCAAACGAAGCAATATTAGAAAGGGAAATGCAGAATTTAACTCAAGGGTTAAAAGGACAAAATCTAGAACAAGATAAACCAGAGAAAGATATAGTTAAAGCTGCAAGAGAAACAATGGAGGCTTTGGGAAATCTTAATAAAGCTGCTGAGCCTGGATTTGAAAAAGGACCTGTTGATGATACATCAAAACAACAAACAGAAAAACCTATAATATCTGAACAAGAAAAAGTTGTACAAGAAACTTCAAATATGTTAAGCGATGTATCTAATTTTGTAAGTAACAAAGTTGATAAACTACGTAATATTCTTTCTGCCAGTGGTAGTAACTTTAAAACTAATGAAGAAAAGAAAGCTGAATCAGAAAAGCAAGCTAAAGATTTAACTGAAAAGTTTAATGAAAAATCTTCTACTAAAGATCAGTTAGATTTCATACAGGCTAATTTAATTGATAATAAAGATTTATCTAAAGATGCTCGTTTAAAAGCTATAGATAATTTATTACAAGAACAGGTGGAAAAAAGAGGGGCAGCTGTTTCAGGACAATCTCAAGATAAAACAGAAGATGTAAGAACTTTATCAGGAAAGTCTGAATTAAAAACTGTAAGTAAAGATGAACCGGATATTGAAAGAGCTAAAATGGTTGTAGGAAAAGATAAAGTTAATATTAAGGATAATGTCCAAATTATGGCAAAATTGACGGATGCAAAAAATGCTATACAGTTAGAAAATCCTACAATATCCAATGTCAAAGCTCCTAATGGCACTAAAAAAGGACAATCATTTCCATGATGTAAATTTATTAACGTTTGTGTATGGGTTGCCTCTGTGAATTGATTTTTCCGTCATTGCGAGCGAATGAAATGAGCGTGGCAATCCAGAAAAGATAATAAAAAATGCTATAAATTAGCATTTTTTAGCTGGATTGCTTCGTCAATTACTTCGTAATTTCCTCGCAATGACATTATCATTCATCCCTCTTATAATTTAAAATGGCATAATCCTTAGTTATAGCGGGAAAGAAATCTTTGTTGAAAGGTAATAATTCGGTTGTTTTATCTAAAAATTCTACTTCTATTATATCACCAGCACCAAAATTGAGGATATTTTTAATTTTACCGATTTCAGTATGGTTACTGTCTAATACTGATAAATTATTTAAATCGGTTATATAAAACTCGTCTTCTTTTAGTTTTGGCAAACTTGAACGTAAACAAAATAATTTATAGCCTTTTAAATTTTCTGCTTCATTGCGAGTAGATATATCATTAAATTGGCAAATTAATTCACCTTTAGAATTTTGTTTAATTAGATTAATATTTACTTTCTCACCTGATTCGTTTACTAATTCCCTTTCAGTTATTTTTATAGCAGGATCGGTAAAAGATCTTAAAATTACATGTCCTTTAATCCCATGACATGATTTTATTACACCGACTAGAATTAAATTTTCTAAGGAATTCATTAATTTACCTTTAAATTTTGCTAGTTATATATAATAATATATTTAAATAATTTTTTATAGATATGATAAAAAAAATAATTGCTGGCATAATAATTTCTTGCTCCTTATTACTATTTCTTTTTTTTGGTGCATTGTCTCTAGTTAATTATAATTCTGTTGCGAGTAATTTCACTAATCGCTTAGGAATTGCCAATGAGAATATCGGAAAAATAAAAATAAATAAATTCCCAATACCTTATTTAGCCATTGAATCAATAAAGGAAGAGGGAAAAGTAGATTTAGAAGAAGTTAAAGTCTATTTCTCAGTCTGGTCACTTATAAAACTTAGCCCTCAAATTAGTAGGTTAGAAATATTAGACGCTAAGATCTATGCAGATTCTAAGATGCTCAATATTTATAATAATGAAGAGCTAATAGATAAGTTTTTTAAATATAAACTGCAAAATATAAATCTTAATATTACAAACCTCAATATTATTAATAAACAAGATTATTCCATTTTAAATTTTTCTAATTGTTCATTAAAAAAGGAAAATTTAGCATCTAATTATATATTTAAAACTACAAATAACGAGTTAGGCATAATTTCAGGCTCAATTAATAAGAGTGAGAATATAGTAAAGTTTAGCTTTGATATTGATAATAAAGATTATAATTTTAAATTGTCGCAAGTTTATAAGGATTCTAAACTTGATAGCGGTAATGGTGAATATAATATCAAAAACCTAGCGTTAGCAATGTATAACATACTACCGGATTTAAGCCATATTTTAAATAAGCTGAATCAAACAAGTGTAGTAAATGTTAAGTTTAACATTTTAAATTCAGAAGATGCAGTAGAGCTAAAAGATATAGTTGTAGAATCACCATTTATTACGGGGGGTGGTGCTATTAACATTGCTAAAAATGATAATACTACTGGTACTGTTAATTTAAATTTTTCTAAAATAGATTTAAATTCAATAGTTTCTTCAAATGCTCCGGTAACATTTAATACTGCTCCATCGAATATTAGATTTATTTTTGCTGATAAGTTGCTTAAAATCAATATTGTAATTGATGAAGTAATTTTAAGTAATAATAATACATTAGAGAAAGTAACGTTTACTTCTAGCTTATCAAAAGGTACTTTAAAAATAGATGAATGTTTAGGAAGTATTAAACCAGATGGTGAGTTCAAGCTTCTAGGTAATGTAACGCAGAATTCTATTAGAAGTATGTTTGATGGACAAATATATTTAAAGCATAACGATTTTAATTCGTTACTAAATATATTAGGATTTGCTGATATCACAGTTAAAGATGCTATACCATTTACTCTATCGTCTGAGTTAAAACTAACCTTAATAGATTTATTTTTTAAAGATTTATTGCTAAAAACAGATAATTTAAGTTTATCAGGGAATTTTTCTGGTAAATTTATTGCTCAAACACCTCATTTAAATGCTACACTTAGTATATCTTCGCTTGATTTAACAAAAAATAGTTATCCAGTAATTTCACCTTTTATCGAATTTGTGCAAGGCTTGACTAAGGATATGAAGAGCCTAGATTATCCAAGTAAATTTATCCCAATTAGAACAAATCCTTATACAATTAATTTAGATATTTTAGTAGATGGTGTTAAATATAATGATCAAATCTTTGATAAGATGAATCTACTTGCTAAAATTTCACCAGCTAGTGTAAAAATTAGTAATCTAGATTTAAAAACAAATAATAGCTACTTATCAACTAGCTGGAATTTGGATGCTTCTAGCGTATTACCATCTCTAACTGTCGAAATTAAAGATGGTAGTTTAAGTACTGATTTATTATCACCTGCAAAGTTACTTGATTTAAGAAATAAATTAGTAAATGATTATAGTTTAGATAAAGTTACGTTACAAATATATGGTAATTTATCTAGCTTGTCGCAAAATGATTTAGTACTAAAAAATGTTAAATTCTATGCAGTAAATAATAATAATTTACTACAATTCAATAATATTGAAGCAGAACTATTAGGTGGTAAATTGCAAGGTAGTGGTAATATTTTGTTAGATCCTTACTCTCTTAATTTTGTATATGCATTAAATACTATAGATTTAGATAAGGCTTCAGCACTCTTACCTAAAATATTTGCTGCTTCAGAAGGTGAAATAAGTATTAGCGGTAGTTTTTCCACTAACGGCAATACTCTGCAAAATCAACTATATAACCTTACTAGTAAATCACAATTTGCTATAAATGTTATCACGGTTAATAACTTTAATATTGATTCTTTCATACAGAAAATTAATAATTATGATTATAATGCATCGAATCTTGATAAAGATATAAATAGTGCTATAACGACAGGACAACAAAGAATTACGGGTATAAGTGGTAATATTGACTTACAAAAAGGCATTGCTCTTTTAAAAGATATAAATTTTGTCACGCAATATAGTACAGGGGCTGCATCTTTCGCAGTTAATATATATAATTTTGATATGGATTCATCTAATATTCTATCTTTTTATATTCCGTCTAGCCTTGTTAAATCTGATCCAAAAAATACTAGTTCTAATGCAGATAAAAGTATTTTAAGCAATCTTAGTTTGAAAATACAAGGAAATATGTTTGCTCCTAAAAAGACCTTTAATAGTAGTGAATTAAAAAAATTGCTAATACCTCAGCAAACAACTACAGAAGAAACTAATTTAGTTAACCATTAAAAATAAAAACACATGACTACCAATAAAAATTTAGACGAAAATATTAGTTTTGAAGAAGCTTTAAGCGAACTTGAAGAAATTGTAAAAAAAATAGATAACGGGCAAGAGACTTTAGAAGCGGCAGTTAATAGTTTTGAGCGTGGTATTTTGCTTAAAAATCACTGTGAAAAGAAACTTAAAGAAGCCCGTTTGAAGATTGAGAAAATTACTAAGCTTGCCGATTCTACAATAACCTTGGAGGAAGTGGAGGTCTAAATAAAGGATGATTTATTATGCATAATAGTTTTCTTATAAGGCTTGTCCGGTGTTGTTGCATGACTCCTATGTCATTCCCGCGAAAGTGCAGTAGTGTCCGGAGAAAATTGGAGTATTATTAAAACCGTCATTGCGAGCGGTCGTAGACCGCGTGGCAATCCAGAAAAATAGTAAAAAATAACTAATTTTAGCATTTTTTTACTTCCTTGCTTCGCCCTTATTACTTTGTAATTCTTCTCGCAATGACGAAAAAACCTAATAATAATAACGTTTATTTTTTCTCCGGACACTACTGTGCAAAAGCGGGAATCTAGGAAAAAAGTCTAAATACAGTAAATTTTTTAAAATAAAAGCTCGATTTATCTCGCTTTATGCTGGATTCCCGCTTTTGCGGGAATGACATTGTATAGCAGCTAATTATTTAAAATGATACAAACATAAATATTATTCTATGCCTGAACAGATAATTGATTTTATTTATAACATTCCTAATATTGTCTTATTTCTTATAATCAACATTATTTTAATGGGGTTTTGCAGTATATGCTTATATCTCTCTAAATATATCATCCCAACTAATTTCCAAAGAGAAGAATTAGGCAGCCTTGGAGGATTTTTATCAGGTGTAGTAGGAAGCATGTATGCAGTATCAACCGGTTTTGTATTAATATATCTGCTTGGTAATTTTAATAAAGCTCAAGAAGTAGTGGCAACCGAATCTACAATATTAATGAGGCTTGCAGATAGTGTTAGTTGGCTTCCCCACGAGATGAAGCCTGCAATTTATGCAGATATTAAAAATTATGCACAAGATGTAGTAGGGCGTGAATGGCAGTTAATGAGGGATGGTAAAAAAATCGGTCATGAAGCACTTAGTTTTCTGCAAGATATTACTAGTCGTCTTAAAGATTATAAAGTAAATGATCAGATGCAATTATTTATTAAAAAAGAAATAGTTAAAGAGATCAAAGAGCTTTATACCATCAGGTATAATAGGATTAAAATGTCTTATTTTTCCTTAAATGTTCAATATTGGGTAGTCGTATTTATTATGACTACTATTAACCTAATTTTTGTTTGTATGCTTGGGATTAGGGTCTACTTGCATAAAATTTCAGTCATGTTAGTTTGTATAACCTCCGGTTCTATGATTTTCTTATTATTTATATTAGATAAACCTTTCCGTGGTCCTTTCGCGGTTAATCAATATGATCTTAATAAGGCTATTACATATATTGAACGTTTGGAGTAAAGTGTTTTTTGTCGTCATTGCGAGGAGATGCGTAGCATCGCCGTGGCAATCTCGTTAAGCATCCTGAGATTGCGTACGTACAAAACTTGCAGTTTCTTCTTGCAATGACGTTTTCTAATTTTCAAAGCAAAGCACATGCATATATATAAAAACAATTTTCATAGAGGCTCGTTTAACATTTGGGATCTATGTATAATATTGATTATATGCGGGATTATATTTGCAATAGGTAAGGGGCTGCATGAAATGGATTCATCCATTGTGGCTATTGCAAAAAACGAAATATATTTAGATCCAATCCATTTATTAGAATATACGCTGCAAACTACATTACGAATGTTTATAGCGATTATTATTTCGCTGATAACTGCTATAATATACGGGACTATTGCCGCAAAATATAAAACAGCAGAAAATATTTTAATACCAATATTAGATATCTTTCAATCTGTACCGATATTAGGCTTTTTAACATTTACTGTTACATGGTTTGTATCAATATTTCCAAATAGTAGTTTAGGTATAGAATGTGCGGTAATATTTGCTACATTTACTAACCAAGTGCCTAATATAGCCTTTAGCTTTTACCAATCACTTAAAACTATCCCGAATGATTTAGTCGAAGCAAGTAATATATTTAAACTTTCACCGCTGAAAAAATTTTTAAAGCTTGAATTGCCTTTTGCCACACAAGGGCTAATTTGGAATAGCATGATGTCGATGTCTGGTGGTTGGTTTTTTCTCGTAGCATCAGAGACTGTAGTAATAGGCGGGAATACAATTAGTGTACCTGGTATTGGTTCGTATATAGCTAAAGCGATATATGAGAAAGATATAATTTCTATAATCTATTCTGTAATCACTATGTTTATAGTAATTATATTATATGATCAAATTATATTTCGTCCGTTAATTGTGTGGGCAGATAAATTTCGTTATGAGAATATAGTAAAAGCTTGTACACCTAAATCCATGGTTGTGGATTTATTTAAAAAGACAAATTTTATCACCATAATATATAGCAAAAATTATCTCTATTATATTCATACCATGTAATTTTTTTATTAATAATATAACCAAAATTATCTCAAATCTTTTATCTAAGCTCTATATTATTTTTATAAAACCAATACCAAATTTACTTATAGCTATCCTATGGTATGGGTGTTTAGCTTGTTTAGCAATATATGCTGCAAATAAATGCTATGGCTTTGCTAAAACAGCAATTAGTTTATCGGAGTTTTTATTAGTAATAAAATTAGGCTTTTTTACTCTACTAAGAGTAATTGCTATGGTCATTTTAGCTATTATTATATGGGTACCTATCGGTGTATTTATCGGATTAAATAGTAGCTATACCGCAAAAATGATGCCTGTAATACAGATTGCTTCAGCATTTCCTGCTAATTTTTTATTTCCTTTCGTGGTTATTTTTATTTCGCACTATAATCTCAATCCCAACATAGCTTTGAGTTTTCTTATGATACTTGGCACTCAATGGTATATTCTCTTTAATGTTATAGCTGGAACTTCGGCATTTCCTGCTGATTTAAAAGAATCAGCTAATATATTTCGTGTTAAAGGATGGCTATGGTGGAAAAATATTATATTACCTGGAATTTTCCCTCATATAGTTACTGGCGTTATAACAGCTTATGGAGGAGCTTGGAATGCAAGTATAGTAGCAGAAATAGTATCTTGGGGAAATGTGCGTATTTCTGCAATTGGTCTTGGTTCGTATATTACAAATGCTAGTGATTACAGCCGAGTAGCTATTGGGGTAGTGGTAATGTCTCTATATGTTATAGTTATAAGCCGTTTGGTATGGCGTCCGTTATATAATTTGTCGGTAAGTAAGAGTAAGTTAAGTTAGATGTTGTTTTATACCACGTCATTGCGAGGAGTGAAGCGACGTGGCAATCTCAGGATGCTTAATGAGATTGCTTCGTCGAAACTTTCAGTTTCTTCTCGCAATGACGATTTTGAAGTTACCTAATTAATAGAAATAATCCTATGACCAATAAAGAAATATTGATTTTAAAGGAAATAAATAAAAGTTTTATTGCTCCGTCAGGTAATGAAGTTAAAATTTTGGACAATATTAATTTTACTCTTTATGAAAAAGAAATTGTTGGGTTGCTTGGTAAATCTGGTTCAGGTAAATCTACTTTACTGCGGATATTATCGGCATTAGTACCCCCTACAAGTGAGGAAGTAATATTTAATAGCAAAAAAATTGAAGAACCAATAGAGGAAATTTCTATGGTATTTCAAAATTTTGCTCTTTTCCCGTGGCTTACAGTACTTGAAAATATTGAACTTGGCTTAAAAGCAAAAAATTTACCATCAGACGAAGTAAGAAAAAAAGCCATGAACGCTTTAAATATAATAGGGCTTAGCGGATATGAACATAATTACCCAAAAGAAATTTCAGGAGGTATGAAACAGCGTGTAGGGATTGCAAGATCGCTTGCAGTTGAACCTGAGATTTTACTTATGGATGAAGCGTTTTCTGCTTTGGATATTTTAACCGGTCAAGCATTAAAAACAGATTTATTAGATTTATGGTCAGAAAAAACTATATCATTAAAATCTATATTATTAGTAACGCATAATATAGAAGAAGCCATATTTTTATGTGATAGAGTTATGGTATTATCTTCAAATCCCGGTAAGATTATAGCAGAAATCCCTATTACTTTGCCGCATCCACGTGATCGTTTGAGTAAAGAATTCACTTGTCTTGTAAATAGAATTTACGATTTGATGAAGATTAATTTAAAATCTAACAGTGCTGATATTATGTCGATTCATGCTGCCGAGCCTTATAATATGGAACGAATGATGGAAATTTTGATATCTAAGCCATATAGCGGTCAGGCTAGCCTTGCTACCTTAGCTAAGTCGTTAAATATATCATCTGATAATTTCTTTAGCATTTTAGGAGCTTTGCAACTTTTTCAGTTTATTGAAATCCAAAATAGTGATGTACATATTACCGGAGCGGGTAGGGTGTTCCTTGATGGGGATGCAGAAGAAAGAAGAAAAATCTTTGGTAGACATTTGATTGAATATATTCCCGTAGCTGCTTCTATTAGGCGTATTTTACAAGAATCTAAAAGCCAAATGAAAAAGCAAACTCTTATTAGTCACTTAAGAAAGGAATATAAGAATGAAGAGCTTACAAATATATTAAATACTGTAATAGAGTGGGGACGTTACGGAAATCTATTTATTTACAATAACATAACGCAAATATTTAACTTAATATAGCTTCAACTGTTTCAGGATTTAAACTTAGTCTTTTATACGTATTTACTTAAGCTTATAACGTGTGGCTTTTCCTTGACCAATAGATTTTAAACGTTTTAAATCAACTAATTTTTTTATAATAGACTCAACTGTTCTTTCTGGAAAATTTAATGCACTTACAGCATCTTTTCGACTAAACTCTTTATTTTCTTTGTTAATCCAATTCCATAATAATAATTGTTTTTCCGATAATAAATACTCTATATTATCCTCTTTAATTATTTGTAAAGCTTTAGTGCTTTGTAATTTAACTACATTTAAGAAAAACTTTAACCAAGCTGTAATATCCTCTGCTTCCTTTTTCCAATGACTTTGTGTTTTATTAAGTGCCTTATAATAATCTACTTTATTTTCTTCAATAATACGCTCATGAGAGACGATTTGAGTAAATAAATAACCATGTTTTAAAAGTAATAAATTTGTTAATAATCTACTTGTCCGCCCATTACCATCTTGAAATGGATGAATTGCTAAATACTCAAAAATAAAATTAGCAATAAGTATGAGTGGATGTTTAGCTTTATCTTTAACAGCTAAATTATACCAATCTATTAGCTCTTGCATTTCTTTTTTAACTAAATATGGTGGTGTCGGTTCAAATATCACACCCACTATATTACCATCATGGTCTTTTGCTTCTACACGATTTGATGCAAATTTATAATTACCTTTATGACGTATATCTTTATCGCTATAAATTAACATATCATTATGTAGTTTTAATATAAATGACTTTGTAATATGTATTTCATCATAATTATTAAAAATCAATTCAAGGCATTGTAAGTATCCTGCTATTTCCTGCTCATCACGTGTTTTAAATTTTTGAACATCTAAATTTTTATAAAGATTTTCTACTTGATTATCGGTAAGTTTATTTCCTTCAATACGGTTAGAAGAACCTGTAGAGGTTATAATTACACAGCGAGTCAAACGCTCTATTGTTTGAGGCAAAAGTTGCTTAGTAATTTGCCAACTATTTTTTACGCCCTCGACTTCAGAAATTATTGCATATATTTCTTCAACTGTTTCAGGATTTAAACTTAGTCTTTTATGAATACGAAAATTTTGCAGGCTCATTTATAATCTCACATAGCTACTATGTGAGATTATGTGAGGAAGTCAATATTAATCTATAAATTTACTTTAATTTTTAAAGAACCTTGGTTAGCAATATATTTCTTTGCAAGAGATAGGTTATATCTAATACCTAGTTCTAACATATTATATCTAGTTGAAACACCACAACCTACATTATAAAGAATTTTTGCTGGTTTAAATCCAATTGTTGTAAGCAGCTCGTCATTTCCATCAAGATATGCGTTGATATTAGGTGATTTATGGTTAAAGTTATAATTTATAAAGCCATGTAACTCAGGTTTTAGTATTATATTTTCTACAAGGAAATTAGTTGTACCTTTTAATCCAATTATCCCCTCAAATTTATTATATGAATTTCTTCTAACTGATAAATTTTGGAAAGTAGTATTGTTTTCGTTATAGCTGCTATTTTTAAATGTAGCATAACGAATTCCAAGCATAGGAGTTAGAGTTGTAAGGTTAGAGTTAGGTATAATATAATTATAACCTCCAAGTAATTCACCACTATAAAAACTATTGGTAAATTGTCCTATAGCAGTTTGATTACCTGTAGAAGTAATACGTTTTTCCTTATTTTTTATTCTACTTGTACCATACGAACCTATAAACTCAGCAAATAAGTTATTTTGTAGCCAGTTATAAAGCCCGTAAACAGAGAATATATTACTTGTAGCTTTAGTTTTATCACCAGCTTTAGTATTCTTGTGGCGTAATTTACTCTCTGCTCTAGTATAAGCAGCACCAAGTACTATAGAATTATCGAACGCATAATCAATCCCTATTATACCACCGCCAGTGTTGGATTTATAACCACTTGCACCATTTTTAGATTTTTGCGTTGCGATGCCATAGAATGGTACACCCCAAACGCCAGTACCGATATTATCTTCATCACAAGCAGCAGTTGCGGCTTGAGTTCTATTAATAGTACGTCTTCTACCGCTAGTATTATTATTTTTAAGAGTTGAATTTGGTTCATTTAGTCCGCTTAATCCAGTTTCGTCTCCTAATTCTTCTAATCGTCCAAAAATTCCTTCTGAGGTTAAATTATCCATGTTTATAGCAACATCGGTTAATATATTTTGGAGTTCCATATTAGTAAATTCTCCGACTCCTTCACTAACTTCTGTAATATTTACTCTATGACCTAAACGATCTAACGTTTCAATCATGGTATTTGTAGGCATAGCTTCTAGATCTTTCTTTAATTGAGCAGCACTACTAGTAGTGTCAGAATCCTTAACATTATTAGCTAATTGTGTTGCTATACCGCTAGCTACAGGATTGGTTATAGGATTTATTACAGATGGATCAAAACCGCCAGAGCCATTACCTCCATCTCCACCGTTACCGCCATCACCTCCATCTCCGCCGTCACCACCGTCACCGCCATCTACATCATCTGCAACTAATGCAAATCCAGTACCATCACTAACCCAATTTTTCCATTTATTTCCTGTATCGCTAGAATTAATAGTTACGTCGCTGTTAGGATAAGGAGAGAAAGTTGCTCCCTCATTAAGAGTAACTATTTGATGCTTATCACCTTTTGTAATTTTAGTTGTATCTGATCTGGATACTACATTGATTATTATTTTATTTATGTTGGACATATCATAACTTGAATCCTGATCAACTAATATATGTCCACCTGTTTTTAATGTCGTATCAAAATATGTGATAATATTTAATGTGCCATTATGTGTAACATTTCCCGTATGTTTTAATTCATAATTTGCTAAATCTAAAATGGCATCTGTTACGTTTAGGTCACCCTCCAGCACTGAGTTAGCTGTTAAAATTAATTTTGCTTTATCAGCTATTAAAGTACCTGCTTGTATATTTTTCTCAAGTATAACAGATGTGTTAGGTGAAAATTCTAATCGTTGTACATTTTTAACTTCTTCTTTGAACCAAACATTTTGATCAAATTTTATAGTACCGCCATTATTAATTGGGGCATTTACTAAAACAGCGTCTTTGAATTCTGCAGACGAAGTAGAATCTGCAAAATTAAAATTACTTGCCGCAACATCGGTTAAATAAGTAAATAATTGAAGTGAACGAGGTAGCGGTGTACCATCTACTATGGCGTTAGGGAGGTTTAAAGTCTTAGGATTTGTATTATTAGTTCCACGATCAAAATTAACAGTTTTACCTGCATCAATATTAACATTGCCAGCATATAGATCACCTTTGATAGTATTATTACCACTAAACTGAACGCTTGCTAAACTTTTACCGCTGCTACCTAAATCATAACTACTAGCACCATCAATATTAAGTTTTACATTACCCTGTCCGTTATTAGCAGTAGTTACGCCTGAATAGAACTTATCAGTATTAATATTGACTAAGCCATTGCCTAGTAACTCTATTGATTTTAATTTATTAGTATCAGTACCTATTGCACCATTTGCTGTAAAGTCGGTTACTGCTATTGTATGAGTATTATTTCCTGCTGTAGTAACGTTTGTAACATTACTTGCTGCATTTAAAGTTAAAGTTGCTGGGTTGTTTGCATTAGAAAAGTTAATGTTTTGAGCATTTAAACCACCTGAAATTATAGCATCGCTATTTGCTACTTCTATAGTATTAAGAGAATTATTAGCCCCAATAGTAGATGTTATATTAATAGGTGCTGGGTTATTTAATTTTAAAGTACCGCTATTAGCATTATCGCTAGAAATATCAGTAGCAGTTAAATTATTCTTAACCTCTATAGTAGCACCATTTAATAGAATAACCTTGCCACTGTTAACAGTGTTGCCAAAACTTACACTACCTGCTTGCACTGTAATATTACCGACTACCGCACTTGAACCTATGCTGCCGCTAACACTACCACCATTTGTAAAGACTAGATTTACAGCCTGACCGCCGCTTGTGTTAATGCCTACAGTTAAATTAGTGCCTGCTGCAAAAGTTATATTATTATTTCCGTTACCTTGAATTTCACCGATAGAGTAATTACCGCCAGCAGTTAAAGATACATCACCTGCTCCAGCTTTTAGCATAGCTATATTAGTAATTAAATCGGTAACTTGTCCTGCACCTAGGAAAGTTAATGTACCATTCTGAATACCAGTGCTTGCTACAGTTCCATTAATATTTACCCCATCAGCAAGATTTATTGTGCCTGCATTACCTTGAAAATCTACCTTGCCGTTTATATTACCTGTTGCTGAATAAATTGTACCTTTTGTGAAATACACATCAGCATTTACTTCTCCTAATTCTATTGTATTAACACCAAGCGATATCTTCTCAACAAATATACCGACATTTAAATCTATAGTACCATTACCAGTGCTGATAAAATCTAATTCTTTTAACCTTTGACCATTAACGCCAAGTGTATAATTAGCATTACCACCATTATCAATTGTTAACTTATTATTTCCGGTTGTTAGTTGTACTTTACCAAACTGATCACCGCCTGGACTTAAAATTCCTGTTAAAGTGATGGTTCTATCAGTAGTATTTGAACTATTTTGAAGATTTAAAGCAGAATCTGGATTAGCAAATGTCATTTTCGCACTATTTAAAGCAAAATCTTTACTTTCTGCATCTAAGCCGTAAGTAGCTGCTCCATTTGCTCCTGCTTCACCTATAATTATATTTTGAATTAAAGCTGATGTTAGGCTTTGATCAGTAAGATTTGCTCCAGCTTTAATATTTAACTTATTGGCATTATGAACGTCTAAATTATCACTAATTGTAACGTTACCAATAATATTTAAAGCAGTAAGTGCATTACCATCTGTGCCAAGTGTTGCTCCATTTTGACCACTTACTGTTAATTTTGCAGTACTACCATCTAAAGAGACGGTACCACCGCCACCGGTAAATCCTGCTAAGCTAGCGGCAAATTTAGTAGTTTGTTCTACTGGAGCAGATATTACTAATTCTGAATTTGCATTGTTAAAGTTAATACTACTATTTGCTACACTTAGAAGAGTAACATTAGGATTATTTTCTTTAATAGTAAAAATTTGTGAGGCTAAATTGTTTCCTATATTAATTGTTTTAAGCGTACCTATATTGGTAGCCGTTAATGTAGTTAAAACATTTAATACGCCATTATTGCCATTTATAATAGCATCTAGGATATATTGACCATTACCGCTAAATTCTAAAATACCGCCATTTGTTTTAAAATCAAGATTAGGCGTTGTTAGATTTCCGCTAAGCTGAATTCTTCCACCATTTATAAAATTGATATTTTCAGCAAATACATTATTTTTCAGAACTACCTTTGATGTATTATCACCTTGTATATTTATAGTAGCTGGGCTATTTTCGGCATCAGTACCTATATTTTGAGCTACTCTACCATTATAGGTAAAATTTAAAGTACCAGCTACACTGCCAGTGCTTGTTACAATTCCCTCTATACTAAAGCCGTCACCTAAAGTAAATGTTCCACCTTTACCTTTGAAATCTACCCCACCTGTAAAATTCCCTGTAGATGTTAATTTCCTGCTCCATCATAAAATGCATTAACTGTTGTAGCCCCTGCTATTGTGGCATCTGCCCCAGCATTAACTGTTAAGGTTGTTGCATTTACATTACCGCCTATAGTATCAATGCCATTAAATACGATTTCAGCTAAACTATTACCTGTTACTCCACCTGTAATTGTTCCATCTTTTTCGAATATTAATTGACCATTTCCGGCATCTGCTTCATTTGTTATGCTGCCATCAAAATTAATCCTATCTAGTAACGTTAGTGCAGATGTATTATCTGTTAAGGTTATAATTTGTGAATATATACCACCGCCAAGGCTACTATCTCCTGCACCAACTTTTACTTGTGCAAGTGCTGCACCGTTTTCACCTATTCCATCTGTAACACTACTACCTGCTCCAAGTGTTAATACCCCTTTTCCATCATTACTTGTTTTTACTGAACCTGTTACTTTTACTCCGTTACCTAAAGTTAGAGCCGAATTTTGATCAGTTAATAATACAGGTGCAAATACATCAGCTAAGAAAGTAACAAGATTTGCTCCGATATTTACAAGCTTTAGGCTAGCTTTGTCAGTACCTATAGTGCCTGTAACATTACCACCATTTATTGTTAGCATTCCTTGGTTAGGGGCAGATGTTGTAACTGAATTGATTGTGCCATTTACAACTAAAATACCATTTGCACCAAATGCTATATTACTGTCTAATTGTAGATTTAAAGGCTGAGTAAATGTTACTTGACCTGTGCTATTCATACTTAAGAGTTTTGTAAACACATTATTATCAATTGTGATACTTCCAGGATTCCCGGGAGTTCCAATAGTACTAACTATGAATTCTTTCAGATGATGGTCATTATCTTGACCTATGGTAAATGGACCACCATTATTTGTTATTGTTAAATCCTGCCCAGCAGTACTTACTCTTACTATCCCGTAACCATCCTGAGTCGATGAAGGATTGAGATTATTATTTAAAGTAAATGTTCTAGCATCTGTATTACTGCTATTTACTAAAGCTAGCTGTGAATCCGCTCCTTCAAATATTATTTGTCTGTTATTTGCTAATAAATCTATATTACCACTTACAGCATTTACAGCATCAATTGTATAAGTGGTTTTATCTTTAATTCTTATTTCATCAATATTACCGGCATTAGGATCTTGAATTGTAAAGTCAGCATTAACGACTATTGTGCCGTTAGCAGCATTTGCTACAAGCCCTATTGTAGATGGTGCATTTATGATAATTGTACCACCATTTGCATTACCTGCGTTAAAGGTTACAGTTCCTGCTGTTAAACCAGTATTAACGTTAATTGTTCCTGATGGATTAGTGCTATTTGTATAGGTAATATTTGTGATACTACTGTTGATGCTGGTGTTAACAGTGTCACTTAAATTAAGATTTGTACCCGCACCACCGCTAAACTCTAATGTATTTAAGCCAGTTATTGCTCCGTTAATAGAGCCATTTCCTAAAGTAATTACTGTAGCATTATTACCATTAGTTATTGTTCCTGTAAGCTTGCTACCATCACCTAAAGTAAATGTTCCGTTATTATCATTATAATTTACATTACCTGTAAGCCCACCAGTAGCTGTTACACTGCTGTTTCCTGCATTATATCCTAAATCACCGGTCATAAGACCAGTAACAATTGCACTAGCTCCATCATTAGCGACAACAAAATTTGTAGAATTTACAGTGGAATCAAGTTTTATGTTTGCACCATTAAAATTAATAGTGGTAGCATTTGTAATAGCTCCTGTAATTTCGTTATTACCTGCAAGATTTATAATTGTTGACAGGACACCCTGCGAATCTATAGTCCCTGTTATCTTTTTTCCATCTGCTATGTTCAACACAAAATTATTAGTACCATTACTAACATTTTGAATTGCACCTGTAATATTATTATTTATAGCTATGGTAAAATTAGGATTTTGATCAACATCACGCTTAAACAGGATATTTGTTGCATTAATTGCTCCGTTTAGAACAATATTAGTACTAAATTCATTCCCGTTTATAATATTGAAATTTGCAATATGGTTAGTTCCACCTACAGTACCATCAATTATAGCAGCTGTTCCAGCGTTATCTCCATTATGGCTTATAGTAACTGAACCATATGCTCCTCCTACATCTAGATTGTCAAAATTTGCTGTTAAGGTCTGACCAGCATTAGAATATACAGAGAAATTACCACCATTTTTATTAAAATTTACACCACCGTTAATACCGCCTTGAGCAAATAAGGTAGCATCTGCATTATAGTTTAATGTTCCGGTAATTAAGCCAGCAACAACAACATTTGCTTTTGCATTTGCTAAATTAATGTTAGTTGCATTAACAATTCCGCCAAAATTTATATTACCACTGCCATTAATACTTACCAAACTTAAAGAGTTAGTCCCTCCGATATCTTTAGTAATAGTTACACCGGTTCCTATATTTAATTTACCATTACCAGCAGTTCCGGTATTGTCGATACTGCCTGAAAGATTTATACCATCATTAATTGTTATTGTAGAATTTTTACCAGCAAAATCTATAGAAGTAATTATTTGATTACCGCTACCAGCAATAGTTGCATTTACATTGTCAGCAGTGAATTTAACAGGTGCGAATACGTTAGATGAGAAAGTAACAGGATTCGTTCCGATATTTACTGCTAATAAAGAATTAGTCGCATCACCTATGGCACCTGCAACATTCCCACTATTTATTGTTAATGTTCCTTGGTTAGGGGCATTCGTTATAATCGCACCAGTTACGCCGTTTACGACGAGTGTCCCATTTGCTTTATAAATAACCTGACCATTTGTTCCTAAATTTAAAGGTTGGTTAAACGTTACTTGGTTAGTGTTATTTACAGTTAATAAGCTTGTAAATATTGCAGGATTAATTATGATATTACCACTGCCATCAACTATGAATTCTTTCAGACGATGTGTAGGATCTTGACCTATGGTAAACGCACCGTTATTGGCTATAGTTAACCCATTAGTTGTTGAGCTTACTCTTACTATGCCGTAAATATCTTGAGTAGTAGAAGGAATTAGATTAGCAAATAGCGTAAATTTATGATCAGCATTACCAGTATTTACTAGATCAAGCTCTGAGTTTTTTCCTAGAAAATTTATCTTCGCACCATTATTTAACAAATCTACATCACCGTTTTTAGCATCTATCGTGTAAATGGTGTTATCTGCTATATCAACTTCATTTATTGTTCCAAAGCTTGGATCATTAGCAATTAAATTAACATTTAGATCTAAAATTCCTTTATTTCCATTTTTAATTGATCCTAAAAAGTTGAGTTGTTCCAGCCGCTTGGTTTATTACTAATTTTCCGCCTTGACTACCAAATGTTATAATATTTTGAGGATTGTTAGTTGGAGTCATAATAAGAGTAGCAGCAGAACTATCGCTACCTATTGTTATATTTTTTACAATAACAATAGTATTTTCCATAGTTGTTGTTCCACTATTAATATTAAGAATAGCATTAGTACCATTTTTAAAATTTCTTAAGGTAGCATCACCATTTACGTTTAGAACGCCATTTTGGTTATTAAAATCAATATTAGTTAAAGAATTTTGAATGTTTAATGTACCTGACTGATTATATAATACATTGCTTGTTATTTGCCCTTGAGCGGTAATATTAGCACCAGCATTATTAATATTAAAACTAGTTGCATTAATTGTACCACCTAAAGTTACGTTTCCGTTAGCAGCTATATTTACTGCTAATAAAGAATTAGTCGCATCACCTATAGCACCTGTAATATTACCACTATTTATTGTTAATGTCCCTTGGTTAGGGGCATTCGTTATAATCGCACCAGTTACGCCGTTTACGACGAGTGTCCCATTTGCTTTATAAATAACCTGACCATTTGTTCCTAAATTTAAAGGTTGGTTAAACGTTACTTGGTTAGTGTTATTTACAGTTAATAAGCTTGTAAATACTGTAGGAGCGATTGTGATATTACCGCCACCATCAACTATAAAATTCTGCAAACGATGTGTAGCATCTTGACCTATGGTAAACGCACCGTTATTGGCTATAGTTAACCCATTAGTTGTTGAGCTTACTCTTACTACGCTGTAAATATCTTGAGTAGTAGAAGGAATTAGATTAGCAAATAGCATAAATTTATGATCAGCATTACCGGTATTTACTAGATCAAGCTCTGAGTTTTTTCCTAGGAAATTTATCTTCGCACCATTATTTAACAAATCTACATCACCGTTTTTAGCATCTATCGTGTAAATGGTGTTATCTGCTATATCAATTTCATTTACTGAACCAGCACTTGGATCATTAATTGTTAAATTAGCGTTTAACTGTATTGTCCCTTTTATACCATTTAATATTGATCCGTTAATAGTACTTGCTGCACCAATAATTAAAGTACCACCCGCTGCGTTATTATTGTTAAAAGTAAGACCACTAAGGGTTAATTTACCACTTGCATTGACAGTTCCAGAAGCAGCAGCATTTGCAAAAACCAGAGTATTTATTATAGCATCACCTTGTAAATTAAGTGTTTTGCCTGTACCACCATTACATTGTAATAAATTTAAATTATTAATAGTTCCGGTAATAGTACCACCTACAGCATTTAATGTACCTTTTATCCCACCGGTACTATTTATACTACCGGTAATTTTCATACCGTCAGCTAAAGTAAATGTCCCAGCTTGGTTTTTAAAATCTATATTACCTACTATACCTGCATTAACCGTAAAATTACCTCCTTGCGTATAATTTAGTGGACCAGTAACTAAACCTGTTGCAGTAACATTTGCTCCTGCGTTTGCTAAATTAATAGCATTTGCTTTAACAATCCCACCAAAATTTATGTTACCACTGCCGTTAATACTTACCAAACTTAAAGAGTTAGTCCCTCCGATATCTTTAGTAATAGTTACGCCATTTCCTAAATTTAATGTGCCGTTTGTGCTACCTGTACTGTCTATAGTAGTATTAATAGTTAAGTTATCATTAATCTGTAAAGTAGAATTTTTACCGGCAAAATCCATGGTGGTAAATGTTTGGTTACCAACACCGGTAATAGTAGCCGTTGCATTATCAGCGATAAATTTAAGAGGACCAAAATTAGGATTAAGACCTATCGTTGCATTAAGTGGACCTATTTGTGTATTCTGGCTCACTTCTACACCACCAAAAATAAGACCGCTAACTAGTGTATTTATTCCGCCAATTTGAGCATTCGCTTTATCTGCTGATATTTTAGGGGTTAATCCTGGTAAATTTGCTACTATTTGAATAGTAGCTCCATTAGTAAATAATCCTCCTATTAGACCTGCACCGCTACTTAAACTTACGTTATTTCCAGTAGTTAAAATTGATGTAGCTTCTACATTAAAGCTTGAAATCAGAGATCCATATAATGATGCTGTTGCTAAAAATCCTTTTAATATTTTAAACTTATTCTTCATATCTCAAATCTTACCCAATTAATTTTTTAATAAAACTCTTCATAGAATGTAATTAATACTAAAATGTAAAAATTTATTAAGAATTCTATATCTTAATTACTTAAATTTATTAACTTTTATTTACAAATATTAAATATTATTAATGAAATGAGGTTTTTTTACAACACAGATTTTAAGGTAATTTAAGATTTAAAATATCAGATAAGACAGTAATTTTTATTTGTAGTAAATTCAGATGGATCTAAGGATAGATTTAAGGGTAGAGAATATAATAATAAGGTTAGAAGTATGTAATAATATCTTGGGTTTGTAAGGATTGACTATTTTTTAAAAAAGATGCTTTAAATTATAATTTTTTAAGAAATTATCTATGATCATTTTATCCTTTTCATCTATTTTTGAAGTTTCAAATGTTATTTGATTATTAGGTAGTTTATTTAATTGTATTAGTAGGTTAACTAATTTATTTAATATTTCTGCAATATTTTTGGTATCAGCTAGATTATTTTCACTTTTATTTAAAGTAAGGGACTCTAGCTCATCTTCAAGCAAAAGAATAAGCTTAGTAGTGAAATTATATAAATTATTTAAAGTATCTGTAGTATCTTTGATCATAAACTATCCCCATCTTTTATTTTAGGAAGCCCAACAAATGCTCTTTTTTCGTTTAGAGTCATGAAATTAGCATTAGCAATTTTAGCCCAAAGATTTTCACGTTTTTCGGTTAAGGCGGATATACTATCAGAATCAAAATCAATGGTAATTTCTTCATTAAACAGATAAGAAAACCAATTACTTATATTATCAGCAATTTTATCAAGTAACGGAATTAAGGTTTCTTCCCATAAAGCAAGACGTGCTTCTTACATATTGCTATAGGTATTATCGCCGTTAATACCAAGTAATTGAGGCGGCACTCCAAATGCTAGGGCTATCTCTCTTGCGGCAGCATTCTTAGACTGAATAAAATCCATATCTTTTGGGTTGATACTCATTTCCTGCCAACCAAGCCCACCCTCAAGCAATAAAGGCTTACCGGCATTATTGTTACCGGTAAATTTTTCTGATAATTGTGCTTGTAATCTTTCAAATTGTTCATCGCTAAGGTAGCCATTACTATCTTTAACTATTAACGCTCCAGATGGTCTAGCACCATTTTGTAATAATGAATGATTCCAGTAAGAAGATTGTTGATGTAAATCAATAGGAAGTGAAGCGGCCTCTAAAGATGATAAGCCGTAATGGTAATTGGTAGGGTGATAATTTTTTAAATGCAAAACCCTGCTTATTTTAGAAATAGGATCTATTCTATATAATTTATTACCGCTTGCACTTTGATATTTATATGCAACCAAAATATTTTTGTCTAATACTGCTTCAGTTGCACTAGCCGGTAGTAAATAAATCTCTTTAGGTCTAAAGTCTGATGTCGATAAAATATAACTATTACCAAACAATAACATACTAGATATTAATTCACTGAAAAAATCAGCTCCAGCTTTTTCAGGATTTGGTCTTTTGAGTAAATTATTTAAGGGATGATTTGTGATTACTTCACCACTTTTACTTTTTAGTACTTTCCAAGGAACATGTCCAGCTGATTGAGCAATTAGGTTGACACATCTATAGACTATAACATTTTCACGATAAGCATCGATCCCCACTCTAACTTTCTTTATATTACCATAAGCAAGGTCATTTAGCTCAATAAAATGCTGGGATTTAGTAACATTACTACCCCAAAACTTTTTCCAATAATTTTTTACCATATATTCCCTATATCGGTTATTTGCAGAGAGTATATAATAGTTTGCTTAAGCAACTAATAGGGGATTAATAAAAAGGATGACTTGACATAAATTGTATTACAAATTATATTATATTAATGTAACTATAATTGTAATACTTAAAGCATATCATATGTCCGCACTTACTGTAAGATTACCCGATGACTTAGCAGAAGAAGTAACTAAGAGGGCTAGAAAACTTCATATTTCACGTAGTCAGTATATTAGAAAATCTATTGAAAACATGAATAAAAGCTTATATGAGCAAGAACGGCAAGAGAAGTTATTTGCAGCTAGTATGCGTACTCGCACAGAAAGTATAAAAATAAATTCTGAATTTTCTAATATTGAACATGACCCTGAAAATTAATCTCGGAGAAATTTGGCTTGCCGATTTGAATCCTAAAGTTGGTAGTGAGCCTGGCAAAACGAGACCTGTACTAATTATTCAAGATCAAGTATTATTAGATGCGAGTCATCCGTCTACTTTAATCATCCCCTTGACAACTAATTTGATAGATGATGCTTTTCCTTTACGAATCCGTATTAAAGCTCATAATAAATTAGAAAAAGATTCGGACCTGTTAATAGACCAAATACGTAGCATAGATAATAAACGTTTAATTTTAGGACCTCTAACTAGTTGTAATCCTACCACTATGCAAATAATTTATAAAGCAGTATTAGAAGTTATAGGAGTTAAAATATAAGAGTCTGTGGGGGAAAGCGCTTATTTGACTTCCAAATTTTAAAGTATTTGCGATACAGTGCCACGATATTTTTGAGAGAATCTAAAAGAGTATATATTATTACATTTTGAGGTTGTTTTTGAGGTAATTAATTCCCATCTTATTTCTTTAAAATAATTAATAATACAATAAACTTATTCCTCAAAATCTTCTAAACTAACGCCATGTTTTGTTTTATTCCATTTAAACGGACAGAAGATAATTTCAAAAACTGCTTTATATGAGGCTATAGTATGTAATATGAAATAGCCAGCCCACAAAACTAACGCTATTAAATCCTGAAACTTTATTTTTCCAAATTTTAAAGAATTTTTTAATATATAAATAACAGTTCCGTATAAATATAAGAGGGAAAAAATACTATTAACCAGCCATACATAATCAATTATAGGGTTTTTATTTATAATAATGGAAAATATTATAAAAGGTAAGCACCAGAAATTATAAGTTGATAGCCCAATGAAAATATAAATAGTTATCATTTGTAACAAAGTAAGTTTTTTATACTTATCTTTTTGTGCTATAAACACAAAAAATGTTTGCAAAAAACCTTTGATCCAACGTGATCTTTGATTTAACCAATTACCTAAACTATTTGGTGCTTCTTCTAAAGTATATGAGTCAAGAATGGCTACCTTATAATTTTGCGAGTAAATTCTTAACCCAATTTCAGCATCTTCGGTTACGTTATGAGCATCCCAGCCACCCAACCTACGTAATATATCTGCTTTAAAATGATTGCTCGTACCGCCAAGTGGGGTAGGGAGCTTGAGCAAACTTAACCCTTTTAAAATATATTCAAACCATAAGCTATATTCTAGATTAAACATTTTAGTTAAAACATTTTCGTTTTTATTATAAAAATTGAGCTTGGCTTGCAGACAAATAAAATCGGGTGCTAAACTCTTAAACATTGCTAAAGCCTTAAGTAGTTGATCTGGTTCAGGTTTATCTTCAGCATCGTAAACAACTACATATTCACCTCGTGAATATTCTAAAGCATAATTAAGGGCTTTTGGTTTAGTTTTGGGGAAGCTTTGGGGTACTAGTATCACGTGAAAATATGCAGGTAAATTATATAATGCCATTTCTTTAATCATTAAATAATCATCATCTTCGATAATTATTTTGACATCTAGTTTACTATCAGGGTAATTAATTAATGAAATATTTTTGATTATTGATCTTAATTTGCTTAACTCTTTATATAATGGCACTAAAATTGTATAAATCGGTAGCTCTTCTATACTGTTTCACGTCTGTTTTATTTCTAATGGCTTATAGTCTCTGGTTGCTTTTACAAATAAGAGCGATTTTAAAACATTTTGTACAAAGTAGCTTATATTATTAGTAATATGAAATAAAACCGGCAAATAAATTAATATTACTATAAACACAACAAAAAATATTATTACCTTATTTGCATAATTAATATTTTTAGCAGTAATTGTTCCAACTTTAAATTCAAGATCATATTTAGCTTTAATACTATTTAAGTGAGCAAAGTTCTGCTCTAATTACTTATAAAAATAATATTTCTTGATTAGGGCTATAGAAGAAAAGTTATTCTTTTCATCAAATAATAATTTTAAATTATTTATGGCAGTAATTTTATTTCCTGCTTTATCTTCATAAACAAAATATCCCTGCATTACATATTCTTGAGCATTAGAATAATTATAAATTTTAATAGAAGAAATATTATTTATTATTGGTAGTATCTTATTTTCATAAAGCATATCAATTATTAATTCATTGTCGATTACATCCTTTTTGATAATAGTATTTAAGTCAGCTAACTGCTTTCTATCTTTAATTAGTTGCAAAATTTTATCTTCATCTATACATCTAACCATGCTGAAAAGCTTATACCTGATATTTTATATTTTTTGTTTGAAAGGCTGCGATCCCAAAAATAACCTATTTGAGTTGTTAATGAACTTTTGTTTTCTTTTCCAAAGTTAATTATTTTTGCAACCCCTAATTGCTCATAAACAGAGTTATCATATATAGAGCCGTAATTTTTTCTAGTGTGATATTTTGTAAAACTTGTAAGCATTATTCCGTTGCTAAATTTAATGCCCTCACAAATAGAGAAATTATAATACATCTTCTTATAACCAGTATTATTTATAGAATGTCCAAAGCTAATTGCATTTTGGCTAAATATAGTAACGGAATGGATATTTTTAGACATTCCTGTTAATAAAGATATTTCTCCTAAAAAACTCTCTTTCTGCTTTTTATTACTAACCATCAGGATTTTAGGTTGAGCTGAAATAACAAAATCATGATCACCAAATAATTTAAACTTGTAATAAATAGCAGCTTCTAGGCTTGTATTTTTTTTATTTATAAATTTATCGTTTTTATGTAAGAAATTCATACCTATATTTTGGTTATCGGTTATGCCATACTCTATACAGATATTTGCAAACTGCTCATCCTGATAGGATAATAACTTCAGTATTTTCTGCTCTAATTTTTTTATTTGCCGTAGAATTTTTGCTTGAAGATTAGGTTGATTTTTTACTTCTTCAAGATGTTGCCTAAGATATATTATTCTATTGTTTATATGTAAAACAGTTTCCTCTCTTTGCTTTTTTTCTGTTTTTGAGATTTTATTAGTTTTATTTCCTCCTACAATATATCTATATCTACCTTGCTCTAACAGCCATGCGGAAGCATGTGCCGTGTTAATATCAAAAACAATTATAATAAATATGAGGCAGCAATATAGCCTTAATATCATAGCCGCTTAAATTTAAAAAATGCATTATAATAACAATTATAAGTTGAGTAAAGTGTTAAATGAAAAATTTAATAAAATTTTTTGATTGAAATATTATATAACTTATTGTAGTAATAATTTATATAAGACTAAATTAACTTAAAGAGGAAAATATGCGTGATCAAAAAATTGAAAGTACAAAACTTAATTCCGGCACAACAAATTATTTTGAAAGTAATTTTTCAGAAACGTTTAGTGGAATGATAACAATTGCATCTGATACAAAAGTTGTATTTAAAAGTCTAAATAAAGTCAATAAATTAGTATTAGGAGCACGCAGCAGTGCTGAAATAACTGATCTTAATAAAGTATTTAAAAATGATGAAGATATAGAAGTTGTATTATCAGGTGATGAGATTAGTTCAGATAATGAATCTATTTAAATATGATCGTAGAAGTTTAATATTTTAAAAATACGCTATCTGAGTAATAAAAACTTATTTTATAACTCAAAATATGCTATAATATGAGTTATAAAATAAATATTTATAGCTCATGATATGGAATTGGCAGCATAAAGATTGGTCTAATTTTAAATATGATCAGAAAAATATTTCTGATTTGGAAAAACGTTTTATCAATAATAGCGGTGTTCTTTTAGGGGCAACTAAACATCTTTCGAAATCAGATAAAGATAATTTAGTTGTTATGCTTGCAAGTGATGAAGCGTTAAATAGTTCTGAAATTGAGGGTGAATATTTAAATAGAGACAGCTTGCAATCCTCTATAAAGCGTTATTTTAATATAGCAAGGGATAATAGAAAAGCTTCGCCTGCGGAAAATGGTATCTCAGAATTGCTTGCCGATATGTATTATTCATATGATCAGCCTTTAAACCATGACTGTTTATTTCGTTGGCATGAAATGTTAATGAACGGTAGAAAAGATTTAGATGCTATAGGAAAATATCGCATCCACCTAGAGCCAATGCAGGTAGTTTCAGGCAAATATTATGAGCCAATAGTACATTTTGAAGCACCGCCATCTGATATTGTACCAAAAGAAATGGATAGATTTATAGAATGGTATAATAATATTACGGATTCTATTACTCCACTTACTAAAGCTGCTATTGCCCATCTTTATTTTGAGTCTATACATCCGTTTGAAGATGGTAATGGAAGAATAGGTAGAGTTATCACTATAAAAATGCTATGTCAAAATATAGGAAAACCAATATTAATAGCTTTGTCTCACGTAATAAATCAGGAAAAAAAGTTATATTATAATGATCTAGAAAATAACAATAAAAGTTTAGAAATTACTGACTGGATATTATACTTTGTTAAAACGATAATTAAAGCTCAGGATTATACTTTACTTAATATTGAGTTTTTAATAAATAAAACAAAATTTTATGATAAATTTAAGAATGCATTAAACACAAGACAGGAAAAAGTAATTAAAAGAATTTTTGAAGAGGGGGTAGAGGGCTTTAAAGGTGGTTTGAGTGCTAAAAATTATCTAAACATCACCAAAACCTCTAAAGCCACTGCTACAAGAGATCTACAAGAATTGGTAGAGATGCAGGCATTTATTAAAACCGGCGAACTTAAAGCTACAAGGTATTATATTAATTTAGAAAATTAGAGTAAGATTAACTTTATTGTGTGCCTAAATTAAGAAGAAGTATCTTCATCTATATATTATTCTTTATTTATATTATTCAAAAACTTTTCTTTTTAATCTTTACTAAGAAAAGATAATAAGTTATCCTTTCTTAAGGTATATCTCTTAAGAAAGGATAGAATATGAATAAACGCATAGGTAAATACATCATTCAAAAAGTATCAGGTGAGTCATATAAGGCTTATATACCACCTGAACCTCCTATAGATTTAGTAAAATTATATACTCACCTTGAAAAAGCTACCTTAGCACTTGCAGAGTTAAACATAACCTGTAAATCTATCCCTAATACTTCGTTATTTATTTATATGTATGTCCGCAAGGAAGCATTGCTCTCAAGCCAAATTGAAGGTACACAAAGCTCTTTTTCAGACTTAATGTTATTTGAGCATAATCAAAAACCTGAAATATCCATAGAAGATGTGGAAGAAGTATCTAATTATGTAAAAGCTATAATGTATGGTTTAGAAAGGTTAAAAGATGGTTTTCCTTTTTCCTTAAGATTATTGCGGGAAATCCATAATATATTACTTTCTGGAGGGCGTGGCTCTAAAAAATTGCCAGGAGAATTTAGGCGTTCTCAGAACTGGATTGGTGGCACAAGACCAGGCAATGCGTTATTTGTTCCTCCTCCTGTAAATTATTTAAATGATTGCCTGTCTCATTTTGAAAATTTTTTGCATGATAATAGCCTGCCGGTTCTTATTAAAGACGGTATTGCTCATGTTCAATTTGAAACAATTCATCCATTTTTAGATGGTAATGGACGTTTAGGACGATTACTAATTACATTGTTGCTTTGTCATAATGAAATACTTAATGCCCCAATTCTATATTTGAGCCTTTACTTAAAACAAAATCGTCATATTTATTATGAGCTACTTCAAGAAGTCAGGATCCATGGTAATTGGGAAACTTGGCTGGAGTTTTTTTTAGAAGGCATTCATAAATCTGCAATGCAGGCAATCCAAACAACCAATCTTATTAATCAATTATTTGAAGAAGATATTACCCAGATAGAAAAAGCAGGGCGAGCAAGATTTGTTTGTAAGCAAGTTTTAGAATATATGAAATTATTGCCGCAAGTAAATGTATCTATGCTTGCTAAGGGGCTAGATATAACTGCACCTACGGCAAGGCATGCTCTTGAATTAATGAGAAAACTTAATATTTTAGAAGAAATAAGCGGTAAAAAACGCGACAAAATATACGTGTATCGTAAATATTTAAATATTCTTGAAGAGGGTGCTGAGCCTTTTACTATTACCTCCTATTAATCTTATTTGTCACTATACCTAACATAAATATAAAACAGCTTACCATCGTTCCTATAAATACTCCCCTGAGGTTAAAATATTGTAGAGATAAGGAATAATGTTCCCAAAATAGAAAAGTTGCTGCTCCGCTTATTGATGATAAAACCATTATTTGTGTTGGTACTCTAATGCTAAAAAGCGTTGTTACTAGCGGTACTAATATTACAGGTCCCCAAAAGCCAGTAAAAAATACTACTAAATCTATTACGTTACTGAATTTTAAGGCAGCAATTATAGCAAGGCTTCCTGTTGCTACGTTAATAATTCGGGCAATTAATAATAGTTTTTGCTCATTTTTTACCTTTAGAATTGGGTTAATTATGTCTTTAACAATAGCTATGGAAGTAACGTTTAAGTCAGAGTCGGCAGTAGACATAACAGCAGCAAGCAGCCCGCTTATGACTAAGCCTTGAATTAAAGGCGGGATTATTTGATTGATCAGATAAGGTAATACTAAGCTTGATGGTTGCTCTGGATAAAGTTTATAAGCAATTAATCCGTTTAAAGTAACACAAATTAAAAAGAATAAATATATAACCGATTTTGTATATATTGCTTTAGTCGTTTGAGTAGGGTTTTTATTAATCAAAGCTCTTTGAATAAAGGTAGGGTATAGATTCATTACGCTAAAGCTTAAAGCAGCAGCGATTATATAAGAAAATAAGTTAGATGGATTAGTTTCAACAATCAAATCGCCTATAGGATTTATAGAACCAATTTTGTTTAGTCCTATAAAAGTGACAACAGGTATCGCAATTATCATAGCAAAAAATTGCAGTAAATTAGTAAAAACAATAGATTGCAGCCCACCTATTGTAGTGTATATAAGTACTATACTATAGCTTAAAATTACTCCCTCAATATAATTTATTTCTAAGATATATTGAAAAATATAACCGCTGACGCTTATTTGAGCTGCTAAAAATCCAACCGATACAATTACAGAGCTAACCCCGCCAATAAAGCGACCTAGATTGCCATAATATATACTCATTATATCGCCTATGCTTTCTGCCCCATGATGTTTTGCAATTAGTGGCACTACATAAATAGCGATTATGATATCTATCGGGATAGTAAGTATTAAAGCGTAAGCATAATATGCATGTCCTAAAAAAGTTTTTTCTGTAATACCAAAAGTAGTAGCTCCTCCTACAGAACTTGCAAATATAGTAGCTATTAATAGCAGTTTGCTATTCTGAACCTTACTCTCTACATTGGCATAATTTTTAAAGCTACTGTTTTTAGCTCGGTAATAAACACCTACGGCTAAAATTGATATCAGATATAAGAATATGATAATATTATCGATAGGTATTTTAAGCATTATAAGATTTCTGAATTAAAATGAATTATTAATATATCTTATTTATCACAACATAAGAATAAAAAACTCACTAACAATTATTAACTAATTAATAGATATTAATATTTTTTAGCTGGACCTAGTTCCCAAGCCACGGGGGTGACAGGGGGAAATGATCCCCGCAAGCAAGCCTTAAGCGGGGATGACATCGGAGCCATGCAACAAGACCAGTTTCTCCTCGCAATAACGTTTTATAGCATCAAAAAATTCAATGCGTAAAGATATCAACTTCATCCCAGCCGACTAAATCTAAATTGGCTCTGGTTGGTAGAAATTTAAAGATGTCTTGAGCAAGTTCAAATCTATTTTCTTTAACTAACATTGCTATTAAATGCTCTCTTAACTTATGCAAATAAAGCACATCTTTAGCAGCATATTCTTGTTGGTCAGAAGATAGATTATCAGCACCCCAATAAGAAGATTGTTGTTGTTTGGAAATATTTACTCCTAACAATTCTCTACATATATCCTTAAGCCCATGGCTTTCAGTATAAGTTCTAACTAGCTTTGAAGATATTTTAGTACAAAAGATATTCTCTAAATCAACTCCCAAATATTTTTTTATCGCTGCTAAATCAAACCTTGCGAAATGAAATATCTTGCAACGTTCTTTATCACTTAGTAAATTTTTTAGGTTAGGAGCATTATAGTTTTGATCTAGAAAATGCACAAGGTGAGCATCACCATTTCCGTTACTAAACTGCAATAGACAAAGTTTATCTCTATATAAATTTAATCCCATCGTTTCGGTATCTATTGCTAAATCACCTTCAAGTTCAAAATCATCTGGTAAATCGTTTTGGTAAAGCGTAATAGTCATAATATATTCTTCAGTTAAATTTTAATTTCTGTGATGAGCCTATGGTTTGCTATTGGTGTTAAAAACTTGTTCGCTTGGAGCTGCTATACCTAAAACTTTGCGTGCTTGTTCATCTAGCATATCCTTATCTAACGATTCGGTTCTAAGTAATTTAACATTATGTTCAAGCTCTACTCGTTCAGCTCGCAATAATTTCAATTCATCATAGGCTTTTTCAAGTTGTCTATTTACTTTTAAATATGCAATAACTCCTTTATTGCCGTAAATGCAGTGAAAAACAAAATATCCTAGCAGCAATGCTAGAAAAATATTTAAAATTATTTTTTTTGTATGATTATTTGAAAGTATTGAATTAAAAATACTCATAAATATAATCCATTTATAAAAAATAATATTGGGGCAGTTAAAATTATACTGTCAAATCTATCTAACACTCCCCCATGACCAGGTATAATATCGCCGCTATCCTTAATATTAAACTTTCGTTTAAAATATGAAATAAATAAATCACTTAGCTGAGCTATTAAAGCTAGCATACAACTAATTATAAACAGATAAATCCTATTTGAGAAATAGTAATTTTCAATGTAAAAACTTGGTATAAAACTAATTAAGGTTGCAACTAAACCTGCCGATAATATTCCTGTAATTAAGCCGCTCCAAGTTTTTTTAGGGCTGATTTTTGGAGCAAGTTTTGCACCGCCCAAGGTTTTGCCTCCAATCATCGCAAATGTATCTACCGACCAAATTATGCAAAAATAAAGCATAATAAGCCAGTTATTTATGGGATTGCTACTTAAGGATATTAACAAGCTTATGGGAATTGGGATAATAATTAACCCTATTATTAGATACATAATAGAGGAGTGGGTCATATCATACCATTCGCTAAGCATTCCTATAGCTACTAATATCATTAAAACATAGAATAAAGGTTTAAGCCATAATATGGCTACCACAAATGATGGTACTAATATTATACCAGACAGTATTCTTAAATATAAATTTGATTTTTGTTTATCTTTTGCCAAATGTTCTTTTCCTTTTTGAATAATCATCTATAGCGTTTATTATGTCTTCTTTATTAAAATCAGGCCAATATTTTTGAGAAAAATATAGTTCAGCATAAGCTGCTTGCCAAAGTAAGAAATTACTAATCCGAAAAACACCGCCAGGTCTTATTAATAAATCTACATCAGGCATTTCCGGATCATATAACGCATTTTGTATATCGCTCTCAAGAATTTCTGTTTTACCGCTTGGGATAATCTTAGTGCAAGCGTCTGTTATTTCTTGACGACTACCATAGCTAAAAGCTATACAAAGAGTTAATTTATTATTATCTTTCGTTAATTCTATAGCATTATTTATTTGTTTTTGCAATGAGTCGCTTAATAAATTAAGCCTACCTATTACTTTTATTTTAATGCCATTTCTATGTAAATTATCTAGCTCTTTTTTTAAATAAATGTTTAATAACTTCATTAAAAAAGATATTTCTGTAGTTGAGCGTTGCCAGTTTTCGGAAGAGAAAGTATATAGCGTAACATATGGTATTTTAAGGTTAATAAATTCCGGTAATAATTCATGTACTTTATCAGCTCCGGCTCTATGTCCTTCAGATTTAGGTAAGTCATGCGTAGCTGCCCAGCGTGCATTACCATCCATTATTATTGCTAAATGTTTTATGTTAGTCATTATTAAATATATATTTTTGGTTCTTTTTAACGTCATTGTGAGCCACTGAAAGTAGCGTGGCAATCTTATCAGAATGTCCTGAGATTGCATCAAAGCTCTGCTTTCACAAGGCATTATTGCGTAGATCGGTTTTTCCGTCTGAGCTAAGGAAATTACGAAGTAATTGACGAAGCAATCCAGCTAAAAAATGCTAATTTATAGTATTTTTTATTATTTTTTCTGGATTGCCACGCTCATTTCATTCGCGTAGCTCAGACGACTTTCGATCCACGCAGGCAATCCCTCCTCGCAATAACGACTATACCAATTTTTAGAGTTCTATCTTAGTATATACAGGAATTTCTACTCTAACCGACAACCCACCTAAATCCTTACTATCTTCTAGATAAAGAAATCCGTTATGATCCTTTACTATCTCACGAGTAATAGCAAGTCCGAGACCTACATTACTTGAATTATCTAACTGCCTTGCTTTATCCGATCTATAAAATGGCTTTAATACTAAAGGTTTTTCTGCATTATCTATGCCGCTGCCATTATCTTCAATGATTATTGATAAGTTAGATGAGTTAGCATTTAACGAAATTCTAACTTTAGTACCATATTTTATAGCGTTACTAATTAAATTAGACAAGGCTCTTTCAAAAGAATGTGGTTTAATTCGAAGTTTCACTCCATCTAATTTAGTAGGGTTTATAAACTTTATATCTATATGTGACCATTTATTTAAAAAAGATTTAATCCAGGATAAAATAAAAATTTCTTTAAATTGTTCTGCACTTTCGCCTCTTGCAAAATCTAGATAGGAGTTTATCATTTGCTGCATAGTTAATATATCTTGCTTTAGACCGTCAGTTTCTTCATTTTCATCCATTAATTCAAGTTGTAATTTCATGCGTGTTAGAGGAGTTCTTAAATCATGAGAAATCATAGCAAGCATGGTAGTTCTTTTGATAATTTGCTTTTCTATACGAGATTTCATTTTTAAAAAAGCAAGCCCTGCTTTTCTTATTTCTAAAGCACCTGTAGGCTTAAAATTCTTACTTTTTAAGATACCTCGACCGAATTCATCCATGCTATCTGCAAGAGCAACTATTGATTTAATTTGATTCTTAGAGAAAATAATAGAGATGGAAAGTAATATAATAGTTAAAAATATAATCCATAGAACAAAAATATATACTGTTGGGTTAAGTAAAAGTTTGGCTGGAAAAGAAATATTTAATACCTCGTTATTTAGCTCTAATAATACTTGAATTCTATTTTCCTTAGTTAAGTTAATTATATTTTTTTCATGAATTTTTGTATTTAAAATATTTTTAAATATAGTTAAGGGTTCGTTTAACTTAGGCTGTTTTGCTAATAGTTTCTTATTAGGCTCAAATTGATAAGATAAATTGAGATAATTTTCTGATAATTGTGTTATTTCTTTTGGATTATCTTTATGCTCTTTAATTAAAGATTCTATTTCATTGATAATAATGGTGCTAGTATAATATGAAACATTATACCAATGACGATCATAAAACAAAAATATAGCAACTAGCTGTCCTATCAGAATCGGCATAATTATGATAAGCATAAATCTTAGGAATAAAGTCCTAGGTAATAATTTAGATATAAAGTGCATATCCCTCATTACGCACGGTTTTTAAATATTTCGGTTCTTTAGGATTATCTTCTAGCTTATTTCTTATTCTGGTAATTTGTACGTCAATAGAACGTTCACTAAGACCTCCCATAATTTTTGAAAGCTCAAGGCGGCTAATAGAAGTGCCAAGACGTTCTATAAATATTTCAAGTAATTTTTGCTCAGTAGAGCTAAGCGGAATTATCTGATCATTTTTAGTAAATTCTTTAGTATTATAATTATAAAAATTATTGCCAAATTTGGTTATATTTTTTTCTTTTTTGGGATTGTTATAATTATTGATCAAGTTATTTATACGCAATAATAATTCTCGTGGTTCAAAGGGTTTAATAACATAATCTGATGCACCGGCTTCAAGACCTTTAACACGGTCATCAGCTTCCGATAAAGCAGTTAACATTACTATTGGTATATTATTGCCAGCGTCCCTAATGGTAGTAGCAAAATCAAGCCCTGTAATGCTTGGTAACATGACGTCTAAAATAATCAAATCGTAATTAGAAGTTTTTAACAAATCCTTTGCCTCTATAGCTGATACAGCCGTTGATACTAAAAACTCATTTTTATTTAAAAATTGCTTTAAAAGTGCTAATATTCTGGTATCATCATCAACAATTAGGATATGTGCCTTATATTCTTGCATATAAATATGATGTAATTTTTAAAAATTTTTCCGTCATTGCGAGGAGCATAGCGACGAAGCAATCTTAGGAGTTTGCTTTATGAGATTGCCACGCTCCTTGCAGTCGCTCGCAATGCATTTTTACTCTAGTACAAATAACAATTAATAACAATGACAAAAAATTTAGAAAATAATCTTTGGTATATTTGGATTAATGGTGAGTTAGTTCCTTATGAACTTGCTACAGTGCATGTTTTAACTCATAGTTTGCATTACTCAGGATCAGTATTTGAGGGTGAGCGGGCTTATAATGGGAAAGTTTTTAAACTTAAAGAACATACTGAAAGATTGGTTAAATCAGCAGAAGTTTTAGGATTGAAAGTACTTTATAGTGTAGAAGAAATTATAAAAGCTCATGAATTATTAATAGAGAAAAACAAGATTCAGGATGCATATATAAGACCACTTGTTTGGTGTGGGAGTGAGTCTTTAAATATTATTAACCCTAAATTGTCGACTAACGTTTTGATTGCGGCTGTTCCCTCTATGTCACGAGCATTTACCGCTGGAGTTAATTTGCATGTAAGCAGATGGCGTAAAGCTGCACCTAATATGATGCCAGTGCAATCTAAATCCGCTGCTCATTATAACATGGCAATAACAAGCAAGAAAGAGGCTAAAGACCTTGGCTATGATGATGCATTATTACTTGATTATGAGGGGTATATTGCGGAATGTACTACAACAAATATTTTCTTTGTTAAAGATAATGTGCTATATACTCCAGTTGCTGATAGATTTTTAGATGGTATAACAAGACAAACTATTATTGAAATTGCAAAAAATTTAGGGCTAGAAGTAAAAGAAGAGCGTCTAAGATTAGAACAGATAGAAGATTTTACCAGCTGTTTTGCTACAGGTACGGCAATTGAGGTGCAAAATATTAATTCTATAGATCTTGGTAATAAGAAAGTTACTTTTAATGATCATAAAATTGCGAATATTTTAAAAGAAGAGTATGGTAAAATTGTGAGGGGATAAAAAACATCATTGCAAGGAGCATCGCTTGTGTGGCAATCTTATGAGATAGTCCTCGGTGTCATCCCGTGGCTTGGGAACTAGATCCAGAAAAACAATAAAAAAATACTAACATAATGAATAATATATTTAAAGGTTTGATTACGGCAATAATAACGCCGTTTAAAAATAATAAACTAGATTTAGATGCCTTAGAAAAGATTTTAGAATATCAAATAAATGCTGAAGTGAATGCCGTAGTAATAGCAGGTTCAACAGGTGAGGGGAGTAGTTTAAGCTTTGAAGAGTATAAATTATTATTGCAGACAGCTAAGGATATTATAAATAAGCGTATTCCTATAATTAGCGGATGTTCTTCAAATGATACCGCTTATGCAATAGAGCTTGCGGCTGAATCTACAAAAATTGGAGTTGACGGCTTTATGATTAGCCCGCCGTCATATTTGAAGCCTACTCAAAGCGGGATCTATAAACATTTTGAAGCAATACATGAAGCTAGTAATTTACCGATTATGCTATATTCAGTTCCGGGTAGAACTGGGGTTGACTTTACCGATGAAGTGATATTTAAACTCGCTAAATTACCTCGTATTTTAGCTTTAAAAGATGCGGGGATAGATTTAGAAAGACCGCTTAGAATTAAAGCTATAGTTAAAAAAGAATTTAATCTATTATGCGGTAATGATGATTTAAGTCTTGCTTTTAATGCTCAAGGCGGAGTAGGGTGCGTATCCGTAGCTTCTAACGTTGCACCTAAATTATGCAAAGAGCTTCAAGAGAAATGGTATAACAATGATGTTAAAGGAGCTTTAGAGATTCATCAAAAATTATTACCTTTATATAAAGCATTATTTGTAGAATCAAACCCAATCCCAGTTAAGTATGCTATGCATTATTTAGGATTCTGCACAAACGAAATTCGTTTGCCTTTAACTGAAGCAACAAATACGACCAAAACACAAATTGAGGAAATTATAACATCCTTATCTATAAAAGTATGACGGAATATAAGAAAATTATTGCACAAAATAAAAAAGCTCTCTTTAATTACTTTATTGAGGAAAGACTAGAAGCAGGTATTGTATTAAAGGGTAGTGAAGTTCAATCATTGCGTCAAGGTAAAGCATCTATAGAAGAGAGTCATGCAGCTGATACGGGAAATGAGGTATTTTTGTATAATTGTCATATTGCAGAATATGAAAAAGCAAATAGGTTCAATCATTCTACTAGAAGACCACGTAAATTATTATTGCATAAGAAAGAAATAAATAAAATTATCGGTAAAACTAAAATAAAAGGTTATACTCTAGTTGCCTTGTCTATGTATTTTAATAAAAAGAACAAAATAAAAATTGAGCTTGGCATTGCTAAAGGTAAAAAATTACACGATAAAAGAGAATCGATTAAAGAAAAAGATTGGAAGAGAGATCAGAGTAGATTGATCAGACAGAAGTAAAGGTTAAGGTATGGTTGTCACCCCGTGATTTATTCACGGGGTCCAGAAAAAAATATGTAATATTTTTTATTGTTTTTCTGGATCCCGTGGCGGGGCCACGGGATGACACAGTAGGAGTTACATTTCCTCGCAATGACATACACAAGCCCGAAACAAAATAAAATTAATTTTAAAGGTTATTTATGCAGCATATTATTGGAAAGATATTAGTTATATTTGTAGTAATTATAGGAGTTTTATTTATTTTTAAAACTATAAAAACTTCTTCTACAAAACCTGTTTCCATAGAAGTTAAACAAAATGAAGAGCCAAAGCAATGTGAAGAAGAAAGAGTTAAGAAGATTATTGAAGAATATTTGCTTAATACTCCTGAAATAATAATACAATCAATAGAAAATCTACAAAAGCGTAAAGTACAAGAAAGTGAAACCAAAGTTAATAGCTATATTAAGGATAACAAATTAGATATCGAGAATAGCCAAAATTTTCCTATCATAGGTAATAAAGACGGTGATATAACTATAGTTGCTTTTTATGATTATTCTTGTTCCTACTGTAAAAAAGGTGATGTTTCTTTAAATGAGTTATTACAAAATGATCCAGAAGTGAAAATTTTGTTAAGACCATTACCTATCCTTGGTGATGCTTCTGATTATTTAGCAAAAATAGCTTTAGCGGTTTATAAAATTAACCCTAGTAAATTTAAAGCTGTTCATAGTGAATTAATGAAGATAAGAAATGTTTCTAAAGAAACTGTCGAAGAATTATTAGCTAAAAATGACTTAAATATTACGGAAGTTGAAGAAATAGCTGACAGCTCTGAGGTAAGAGATCTAATCGCTCAAAATATGCAAATAGCTAGAAATCTTAAAATTCAGGGTGTGCCTGCATATGTAATTAATGCTAGATTAATTCCAGGATCAGTAGATTTTCCTCAATTATTAAGCATAGTCAAAGAAATTAGAGATAATAAGGATTCCTAATTAAGCCTTGTGGGTCAAAGTCGTCATTGCGAGGAGATGCAAATATAATTTTCTCGCCATGACGGAAAAGCTGATCCACTTTTATTAATATTATAGTCAATTTTCAAATTAAACTTCGTCTACCAACTTTTCATTTATTAGCAGTATATACTTGACAATATGCTTTTAGATTGTTAATATCCTTTTACATATATTAAAGCTTTATAAAGCTAACAAATAAAATTAATTCTTCAAGCCACAAGAATAAATCTAAAAATCTAGTTTGATTCCAATTTAAAACAAACGTAATATTTCCTCTACATTTAAGGAATTAAATTTTTCATTCATGTCAACTATAATCTATTATAATAAAAATAATGAGTATAACTAATAAAGAATCCCCAGAACAACTAAATAACCCTGAATTTAATAATCATTATGCAGAAAACGGCAATATAATTAATTTAAAAGAATTAAAACGTAAATTGCCTGAAGAATTGCAAGCTCAAGCAGAAGAGCTAAAAATTGAAAATGTTAGTTCTTTGCGTAAACAAGAATTAGTTTTTGCAATTTTAAAGAAATCTGTAGAGCAGGGGGGTTCAATAGTAGGTGAGGGTGTACTTGAAGTTTTGCCTGACGGGTTTGGCTTTTTGCGTTCTCCGGAAGTAAATTATTTAGCAGGACCTGATGATATTTATATTTCTCCAAGCCAAATTCGTCGCTTTGGGCTTCGTACTGGTGATACTGTGGAAGGACGAATCAGAGCTCCGAAAGAAGGTGAGCGTTATTTTGCTCTACTTAAGGTAAATAAAGTGAATTTTGAAGATCCCTCTAAGGCTTATCACCGCGTCAATTTTGATAATCTCACTCCTTTATATCCTGATGAAAAATTAGGCTTAGAGCTTGAAGATAACAGCAAAGATTTTAGTACACGTGTTATCGAGCTAGTCGCTCCTATGGGTAAAGGACAGCGTGCTTTAATAGTTGCACCACCCCGTACTGGTAAAACCGTGTTACTACAAAATATCGCTCATGCTATTACTACCAATAACCCGGAAGTATTTTTAATTGTGTTGTTAATAGATGAGAGACCTGAAGAGGTAACAGATATGCAACGTTCCGTGCGAGGGGAGGTTGTTAGTTCTACTTTTGATGAACCGGCCAGTAGACACGTACAGCTTGCGGAAATGGTCATTGAAAAAGCAAAGCGTTTAGTAGAACATAAAAAAGACGTAGTAATTTTAGTTGATGCTATAACTCGTCTTGCTCGTGCTTATAATACTGTAGTGCCATCATCAGGTAAGGTATTAACTGGCGGTGTTGATGCTAACGCACTTCAGCGTCCAAAAAGATTTTTTGGTGCTGCAAGAAATATTGAGAATGGTGGTTCACTTACTATAATTGGTACAGCTCTAATTGAAACAGGCTCACGTATGGATGAGGTGATTTTTGAAGAGTTCAAAGGTACAGGTAACTCTGAAATAGTATTAGATCGTAAGATTGCCGATAAACGTATTTATCCGGCGATTGATATAACTAGATCAGGAACTAGAAAAGAAGATTTATTAGTTGATAAAATAGTGCTAAATAAAATGTGGGTTCTTCGCCGCATCATCGACCCAATGGGTAGCAGTGAAGCAATAGAATTCTTGCTTAAAAAGCTAGAACATACTAAAACTAATAGTGAGTTTTTTGAGATGATGAAAAGCCCAGCAGAACGTAAGTAAGTTGTGGGGTCATCCCGTGGTGGCATTGCCCGCATGGATCAAAAAACGTCCTAAGTGTCATCCCGTGGCTTGACCACGTGATCCAGAAAAATAACTAAAAATATCAATAATATTGATATTTTTAACTGGACCCCGTGAATAAATCACGGGGTGACACAGCAAGTTTTGCCTCTCCTCACAATGACGAAAAACTAAAAAATATATTGCAAAATGAATATAACACCTGATTATTTAATTGAAAGAAAACAAATAAAATCTCGTTTATTAGTTTGGAAGTTAATAGCAATTATTTTAATTGGTGTTTCATTCTTCTTAATTTGTAAAGATTTTGTTCCAACGGAAGTTTTAGCCAATAATAATGATGATTATATAGCTTCGGTATTAATTGACGACATAATACTTGAAGATGAGAAGCGTGATAAAAAGCTTAAGAAAATTGTTGATGATTCTCATATTAAAGCCTTAATAGTTAATGTAAATTCTCCAGGCGGTACAGTAGTAGGATCAGAAAAAATTTATAATATTCTACTTAAAATATCAGAAAAAAAGCCGGTAGTTATAGTTATGGGAACGATGGCAGCAAGTGGTGGTTATTTAATCTCTCTTGCTGGTGATTACATCATTAGCCATAATGGAACTATAACTGGTTCAATTGGGGTAATATTGCAGACTGCTGAGGTAACTGACCTTGCACAAAAACTTGGCATTACTTTTCTTAATTTTAAATCAGGTGAGCTTAAGGCTGCTCCAAACCCTACTGAAAAACTTACTGAAAATGTAAGGGTAGCGATTATGGAAAATATCGAAGACACTTACAATTTTTTTATTGAACTTGTTGCTGAAAGACGTAAAATTCCTATAGATGAAGTCAAAAAACTTGCTGATGGCAGAATATATTCAGGACGTCAGGCTGTAAAACTAAAGCTTGTAGATAATATAGGTAATGAGGATACAGCTTTAAAATGGTTGCAAGATGAGAAAAAAATCGATGCTAAATTAACGGTTAAGGACTATCAATTAAAACCAAAACCTAAATTAGTGGAAATGATGCTTGAAGATTTCGACAGTTTAGTACCTAGTTTTTTCAAAAATAGTTTTAATGGAATTAAGGCGATTTCTAATCATGGCTACTAAAATTGATTTGATAAATAAAATACATAAGCAGCTGGATTATCTTTCTAAAGAAGATGTTAGTGATTCTGTGAATTTAATCCTTAATTATTTAAGTAATTCTCTTAAAGAACAAAACCGTATCGAAATCAGAAATTTCGGTAACTTTTCTATCCGCACACGAAAATTCCCAGAAAGTGATAAATTTTATAATACAATTTATTACAGAATGCCTAAAAATTTCCTTAAAGACTAAAGTTATTACTTTACAAATTTTAATTTAACGTTAGTTTATGGCTAATTAAAATTAAGATATATACAAATTGTGAAGTGGTCTAAATATACTTTCTTAGAAAAACTTAAAATAATAAAAAGTAAAATAACGCATAATAATATTATATGCGTAGCTCTTCATACTTATGATTTAGAGCTTTTTGAAAAAATACTGATAACAGAAAAGGTTAAAGATATTAATATGCTGTTCCTTGCTCGTTACGGATTATGTAAAGGCGATAAATATTATACTTTTTTACAAAAACTATATAATTACTTAGACGAAAATAATGTTACTTTAGATAAACAAAAAAAAGAATCTTTAGACTACGTATTAAAATATATAGAAATGTTTGATCCTTTAAAATTCACTAAAAATGAACAATTACAACCTCGTTATAACGATGAAGACACGTTAGAGTATTATGAGAATGCTTCTAAAAATCTAGATAAAAATAATATAAACCATACTGATAAAATTGGAGAGTCTTCTGAACTAAACTATGCAGAGTTGGATTGGACAAGTTAAAACTTATTTTTCAAAATACTATCATTACAATAATGCAACTATCCTACATAATTTATAAAATTTAAGAAAATTTAATACTCGCTTGAGTTTGCTTTGAACTATCAACTGTCAAGGGGTAAATCTAAAATAATTATAAATATTTATGTTGAATAAACTCTTATTCTAGTGTCTACTTAAGAAAAAGTTTTATACTTAATTAGCTTCTACCAACCCCATTAGTACTTATAATGAGCACAGCAAAAAAAACTAAATTTCAAATAAATATCAATAATAATTATAACGATTTACTTACACCTTTTGGTAAGGCAATTTTGCGAGATCGATACCTTATGAAAGGCGAAGATTTTCAAGATTTATTTGCTCGTGTTTCTAGTTACTATGCTGAAAATAAAGAGCATGCTCAGAAGCTATATGAGTATATGAGCAAAATGTGGTTTATGCCTGCAACACCGATTTTAAGTAATGGTGGCACTGATAGGGGATTACCTATCTCTTGTTTCTTAAACGAGACCGATGATAGTTTAGATGATATAGTAAATTTATGGACGGAAAATGTTTGGCTTGCTTCACGCGGTGGCGGAATAGGAAGTTATTGGGGTAATGTTAGATCTATTAACGAAGCAATTCACAATAAGGGACATTCATCAGGCATTATACCTTTTATTAAGGTAATGGATTCTATGACCCTTGCTATTTCTCAAGGATCGATTAGACGAGGCTCATCAGCTGTATATCTACCTATTGATCATCCTGAAATCGAAGAATTTATTGACATAAGACGCCCGACAGGCGGGGACGTTAACCGAAAATCTCTTAATATTCATCACGGTATTGCCATAACTGATAAATTTATGCAAGCTGTTGAAAATAATACAGACTTCGAGCTTATTAGTCCTGCTACCAAAAAAGTTGTAACTAAAGTTAGAGCAAGAGATTTATGGGTTAAGCTGCTCACTACCAGAATAGAAACTGGTGAGCCTTATCTGTTATTTATTGATAGTGTTAATAAGTCAATACCTAAGCATCATAAAAAGTTAGGCTTGCATGTTAAGATGTCTAACCTTTGTAGTGAAATTACATTGCCAACCGGTATCGATCATTTAGGCAAATCAAGAACTGCCGTTTGTTGTCTTTCTTCTTTAAATTTAGAATATTATGAAGAATGGAAAGACGATAAAGAATTTATACCAACCATTATGTTATTTCTTGATAATGTTTTAGAAGATTTCATCAATAAAGCACCTGATACTATGGCAAGAGCTAAATACTCAGCTTTTCGTGAGCGAAGCGTTGGACTTGGCGTTATGGGATTCCACTCATTCTTACAAATGAAAAAAGTACCGATAGAATCGGTTATGGCAAAGGTTTGGAATAAAAAAATATTTGAATATGTATCTAAGGAAGTAGAAGAAGCATCTGTTAAAATTGGTAAAGAGAAAGGGGCTTGTCCTGATGCATTGGATGCAGAAAGCAATGAGCGTTTTAGTAACAAAACAGCAATAGCTCCTACTGCTTCAATTTCAGTAATAGCAGGAAATGCATCACCAGGGATAGAGCCATTTGCTGCTAATAGTTTCGTACAGAAAACCCTAACTGGTTCTTTTAATGTACGTAATAAGCATTTAGAAAGGTTATTAGAGGAAAAAGGATTTAATAATGATCAAGTTTGGTCTTCAATTAGTACTCACGAAGGATCAGTGCAGCATCTAACATTCTTAACTGAAGAAGAAAAGCAAGTCTTTAAAACAGCTTATGAAATTGATCAAAATTGGTTGATAGAGCTAGCAGCAGATCGTACTCCTTATATTACTCAAGCACAATCTTTAAATGTCTTTCTACCCGGTAATGTTAGCAAAAAATATCTAAATGATATTCATTTTAAAGCTTGGAAAAAAGGAGTGAAAAGTTTATATTATTGTAGATCAACATCAATTCAGCGGGCAGATAAAGTTTCGCACGATGTTTTAAAGGCAGATTTTAAAGATTTAGAAAAACAAAATGACGAGCTAGCTGAAGCTAATAAATACGAAGAATGCCTAGCTTGCCAGTAATATAATAGTACCGGACAGTTTTAAAAAATACCTCATTTTATTTAGGTATAGGTGACCTTATATGTCATTCCCGCGTAGATCGAAAAACGCCCTCGGTGTCATGCCGTGGCTTGACCACGGCATCCAGAAAATAATAAAAAATACTAATGTTATTAGTATTTTTTAGCTGGATCCCGTGAATAAATCACGGGATGACAGGGAAAAATGATCCACGCGGGGCAAGCCTTAAGCGGGAATGACATAAAGTAGAAACTGTTCTATACTATTCAATAATATACTAGGAGAACTTCGTATAGTTACTGTTAATATAAAAAAATAAATTAAAAAGAAAGCATATGTCATTACTTGATGCAAGTCCGATTTATAAGCCATTTTCATATCCGTGGGCATATGAAGCTTGGCACACTCAACAAAAAATTCATTGGTTGCCGGAAGAAGTACCGCTTGCTGATGATGTTAAAGATTGGAAATATAATTTAACCCCAGGTGAGAAGCATTTATTAACGCAAATATTTCGCTTTTTTACACAAGCTGATATTGAAGTAAATAATTGCTATATGAAGCATTATTCAAGAGTATTTAAGCCGACTGAAGTGTTAATGATGCTGTCTGCTTTTTCTAATATGGAAACAGTGCATATTGCAGCATACTCACATTTGCTTGATACTGTAGGAATGCCTGAAGTAGAATATTCTGCGTTTCTTAAATATAAGGAAATGAAAGATAAATATGATTATATGCAACAATTTGGGGTTGCTACTAACGAGGATATAGCAACTACGCTTGCAGTATTTGGAGCTTTTACAGAAGGATTACAGCTATTTGCATCTTTTGCTATTATGCTTAATTTTCCACGTTTTAATAAAATGAAAGGTATGGGGCAGATTATTGCTTGGTCAGTGCGTGATGAAACGCTGCATACTAATTCTATTATTACACTCTTTAAAACTTTCGTTAGAGAAAATCCTGAAGTCTGGACAGAAAATTTACGTAGTCGTATCTATAAAGCTTGTACAACTATTGTACATTTTGAAGATGCGTTTATTGCTCTTGCTTTTGAAGTAGGGGGAATTGAAGGGCTAACGGCTGATGAGGTAAGATTATATATTAGATATATCGCTGACAGACGTTTATTTCAGCTAGGGCTAAAAGATATTTATATGGTAAAAAATAACCCTCTGCCATGGCTTGATGAAATGCTAAACGGGGTTGAGCATACAAACTTCTTTGAAAATAGAGCAACCGAATATTCAAAAGCAGCAACTACCGGCTCATGGGAAGAAGTATTCGCTGATATGGATAGGAAGTCAGCTATATAATTAGGCATAGTCATTATTAATTTTAAAAAAATAGTTGTTTTTATTTTAGTTTTTAGGGATAAAAATTCTACTAAAAATTTACTGTACAAAAATTAATTAAATTTATTATAACTTTATTTTGTAGTATAAATCCATATTACTATTTTAGACAGTTTATTTTTGGTGCTGCTATATCCTGTTTTTTTGTACTGGTTATCGGTAAATCATCTTTTGAAATAATCATACCGGCTATTATTTATCCATTTCTCTATCCATATTCACGATTTGCATATGAGACAATAATAGATTTTATAAGGGGTAATAATGTAATAACAGGTGACAAGATTATTGAAAATGATAAGGTGATAATAGTAGTTAATAAGATCATCGTAAATGATTATAACACTAAAATGCTGGGCGATATAATATGGCTGTTTTTTAAAGTTATAGGTATGGTACTTTGTTTTCTTTTGTCTCCTTTCATGATACCTATAGGGTTGGTATTATTATATTTTCTACAAAGAAAAAGTACAGAAATAGAATAAGAAAGGGCTAATTTGTACGAATCGGTGGCATCCCTGCTTAAGGCTTGCGTGGATCAGTTCCACCACGGTCATCTCGTGGCTTGTCCAGCGTTGTTGCATTGCATGGCTCAGGAAAAGCTTTTAATTTTAAAATCTTGCTATTTTAAAACTTTTAATTACTGGATTCCCGCCTTCGCGGGAATAACATATTATGCTAGACATAAAAAGAAAACAAGACCATATCGAAATTAATCTTACAAAGAATGTTGAATCTGGCTTAAGTAGCGGATTTGAGTCAGTTCAATTTGTGCATAATGCCTTACCGGAAATCAATTATAGTAGTATAGATACAACTACTACTTTCTTAAATAAAATCTTACAAGCACCTATTCTAATTTCTAGCATGACAGGCGGAACACCTAGGGCAAGAGATATTAATTGTAGATTAGCTGCTGCTGCTCAAAAAGCAGGTATCGCTATGGGGCTTGGCTCTATGCGTACATTACTTACAGAACCAAGTACTTTAGATACATTTACAGTGCGAAATAATGCTCCTGATATAGTATTACTTGCTAATATTGGTGCGGTGCAACTCAATTATGGTGTAACACCAAAGCAATGCCAATATTTAGTAGATAGCGTTAAAGCTGATGCCTTAATTTTACATCTGAACGTGTTACAGGAATTAACTCAGCCGGAAGGTGATAAAAATTGGGAAAATCTTTTACCGAAAATAAAAGAAGTCGTAAATTATCTTTCTGTTCCTGTAATTATCAAGGAAGTAGGGTTTGGCTTATCTAAAAAAACAGCCAAGCAATTTATAGATATAGGAGTTAAGATTCTTGATGTTGCAGGAAGTGGTGGAACATCGTGGAGTCAGGTAGAAGCTTACCGTGCTACAAATTCATTACAAAATCGTATAGCTAATAGTTTTATCAATTGGGGAATTCCGACGCTAGATTCCCTTAAAATGGTGCGAGAAGCTTCAAAGGATATTTCGGTTATTGCAAGTGGCGGCTTAAAGTCAGGTATTGACGGGGCTAAAGCTATTCGCATGGGAGCGGATATTTTTGGTCTTGCTGGTCCATTTTTAAAAGCAGCTGATGTTTCAGAAAATCTAGTATCTGAAGAGATACAGCTAATAATAGAACAGCTCAAAATTACTATGATGTGTACAGGATCGCATAATTTGGAAGAGTTGAAAAAGGTTGAATTATTGTAATTGTCACCAACTATGTCATTCTTGCGTGAGGCTTGTCCCGTATGGATCATTTTTTCCCTGTCATCCCGCGACTTGATCGCGGGATCCAGCTTAAAATACTAAAATTATTAGTATTTTTTATTGTTTTTCTGGATGCCGTAGTCAAGCCGATAGTACCGGACAGTTTTTATTATATGTCATTCCTGCAAAAGCACAGTAGTGTCCGGAGAAAAAATAAACGTTGTTATTATTAGGTTTTTTCGTCATTGCGAGAAGAATTACAAAGTAATAAGGGCGAAGCAAGGAAGTAAAAAAATGCTAAAATTAGTTATTTTTTACTATTTTTCTGGATTGCCACGCGGTCTACGACCGCTCGCAATGACGGTTTTAATAATACTCCAATTTTCTCCGGACACTACTGTGCTTTTGCGGGAATGACATACAATGTCACCTACATCTGAATAAAATATAACATTTTTTTAATGATTGTCCGATACTATGGGTCAAGCAACTAGATGACACCGAGGCATTTTTCGATCCACGCAACAAAGCTTTTTCGGGAATGACATAGGAGTCATGCAACAAAGACTGCATCTTTCCCGTAATGATATTTCTACAACTCTAAATAAGATTTTAGTGCCAAAATTAATATCTCATCTTTTTTGGTATCTAAGTCTTTTGTTAATTCTTCATAAACTTGTTCGTCTGATAGGGTAGTGAATTTTTTAAAGAGCTTTACTATTTCTAGAGACGGCATAATTTGAAAAGCATCTTTCAATATTTTAATCTTTTTCTTATCATTCAGATTATTATTTGAATTCAAATAAAGTTCTAGCAAAGGGATATTTACAAAATTGGTGTTTATAGCTGACTCTAAATATTCTGCATCATTTGCCAGCAAATAGTAATCAGCAATTTTTAAATTGTCTGAAATAGGTATGGCTTTATGAAGTTTGGCAATTTTATTTGTGATAAAAGTAAATTTAGACCATAAAGCAAGTTGCCCGTAACAATAAGCTAAAGTAACTAAATTATCTGCATCATATTCATTTAAATTATAAGCTTTAATAGCATAATTCTCAGCTTCTTGATAAAGTCCTTTATCGTAATAAAGTCTGGCTAAATTTTTATTGCTATAAAAAGCAAATTCTTTTGATTTAGAAATATTTTGCAAATAAGCGATTTTCTTATCTACATCCTCTTCTGTTTCGGCTAAAATTAAGTTATGAAATTCTTTTAAATTTTCACAAGATGAATTCTTGCGGGCAATAGAGCCTGCTTTAGCTTTATTACCAGTAATATATTTTGCAAAAGCTAGAACTAATGAATATCTATCATTATTGATTTTACAATTACTAAAAACATTATGTATCTTAATTGGTAAATCTATAATTAATATCAAAAATCTTATTATGATAAAACCAAGTACTATTAATAGAATTAAGCTAATTAGACTAAAGAAAAAAGTAGTTTCAATATTATAATTATATAAACTAATGAAAACCTTTGAATCAAAGCTTTGCGTTAAGGTAAAGCCAAAATAAAGAAGAAAAAGAGCAGCACATATTAATAATAATCTAAACATCTTTATTTATAAACTCCTGCATAAATTTTTCTGAATAAAGAAAATTAATTAGATATTTTAATTTTTCTAGGATCAAGGATTTATCTTGTTCTTTTATAGTTATATTAGAAGGCTTTTTCTCGATTTTAACAAATTTTTCAAGCCATTTATGATTTAATGGGAAAATTACTTCTACTCTTTCAGATTTAGAAATAAGGTAATTATTATTATATTCTTCTAAGTTTGCTAAAATATTTTTTATTTCCTGAGGTAGCAGCAGAGATTTTAATACTGTTAATTCTTTACTATATTCCTGATCTTGCAAAAAATTATATGTTAGTAGATTTGCATTTAGCAGATAATTAATATAATCAGGTGAATATATTTTTTGCTGAGGCTTAGGTTTTTGTTCTAATGCAGCAGTAGGAGCTTCGGGAAATTTTAAGGAATCTATATAATTAAAAAATGTTTTAGTAGATAGCAAAGGTGCTTCTTCTTTTACTTCTGTAATATTTGTTTCAATCTCCTCTGGGGTATCAAGAGTTTGACTTAAGTTTTTATTTTCGCTTTTACATAATTTTAAAATATCGCTCCTATTGTTATAAAGTGTAAAGGAAGATAAAGTAAATATTACTATCGCTATGAGAAAGATGTTCCGGCTTTTAAATAAACTATTGAATTTTTGCATTTTCAAATAATAATTTGATTAAATCATTAGGATTTTGGTCATCACAATAAACCACATTTTTAAAAAAAGGTCTAACTATATTTGCAACTTTTGAACTTATAGCTATAACTAAACTATTTTGTAAATATTCTAATAAATTATTTTCATTCAATAATTTTAACAGAGTCTTAGCACTATTTTGAGAATAAACTAAAATAAAATCAACAGAATTTTTAAGTTCTTTTACAACAGATAACGGAAGCTCATTTAAATATTCTACATTATAAATAATATAACGTTTTATTTTATCAGGCAAATCTTTAGTGATTTCATTTGAAGATAGATATATAGCTTGTTCATACAAATCATCCGGAAAATGCTGCATCAAATCATCGACGTTTTTACCGGCATAGGCTATTTTAAAGCCTTTATTTATTAATATCTCTCTTGATTTATCACCCACCACCCAAATGTTATGATTTAATTCATATTCAGCAATAATTGTGGCGGCATATTTGCTAGTTATTATTATATTTGAGTAGTTTTTTAAAATATTAGCATCAAAATCTAAAGTTTTATACTTAATTATAGGGCAATTAATATAATGAAAATATTTACCTATTTCCTGGGTAGTTTCTAAATTAGCTTCTAAGCTTCTAGTTAATAAAACCGACTTCATATAATATTTGTATTCCTATATAAAGAGCTACTGCCCAAATTATAATAGCTGCTATTTTATTAACTATAGCTAAAATTGTGCTACTTTTATTCAGCTTTCTAATATTATAACCAGCAAAACCTAAAGAGAAAAACCATAACCAAGATACAAGCACGCAAGTTAAAGTAAATATAGTTTTTATAAGTCCCTGATATTTTAAGGCACTTGTACCTATTACTACTATTGTATCCATAATTGCATGTGGATTTAATATTGATACTGATATAGCAAATAGAATCTGTTTTTTAGCTGAAAGTGCGTTCGAGTTATTAGTAAGATCAAGAGGTGGCTGATTCCAAGTATTATATCCCATATATAATAAAAAAATAAATCCCAAGACAAATATAGCAAGTTTTAGGGTAGGGATTTCAAAAATTATTAAAGACAAACCAAAAACGGCAGAGCAGATAAGAATAGTATCGCATATAGAAGCTGATATTATACTAGGTAAAACTTTTTGAAATTTTTGATGTGTAGCTCCTTGATTGAATATAAAAATATTCTGCACTCCTAAAGGTACAATTAAGCCAAGTGCTAATAATATTGCATGAAAAAATGCATTTAATATTTCGCTCATTTTAAATTAACCAATTTATCCAAGATTTTATAGTAATTACTGTTTGTGGTAAATATAGAAGTGCTATTCCCCAAATTGTTATAGCTCCTACCTTATTAAGTATTTTTAAAATTATAGCCCCTTTACTTAGTTTTCTAATATTATAACCAATTATTGATAATAACAAAAACCATAGATAGATAGGTATAAGTATGTATATTACTTTAGTATTATAATCTCGATATTTATAAAGAACTGTATTTAGCATATCTAAAATAAAAGGATTGAATATTGATAATACTAATATATATATAGGTTCTAAAAATAGTTTTTGAATAGAAACCGATTCAGGGATGTTTGTTGAATTAAAGTATGATTGATGCCACGTATTATAGCCCATATATATGAAAAAAATAAATCCAACTACAAAAATAGGTATTGCTATAAACCATAGCATATAAATAAACAAGAACTCAGTATTAAAGATAATTATGTATATGATAATGCTATAAGTTATACAACCAGCGATCATACTAGGTAAAGCTTTTTTAAAGCTACAATATTTTGCACTTTGATTTAATATAAAAATACTTTGTATAATCGAAGATGAAAGTAAAATTATTACATGTGAGAAAATAGTTAAAATATCATTCATTGTTGTAATTTATTTTTTATTTTTAATAATACTAGTAAAGATGGAATAGTTATAATAGTAGTAAATAAAAAGAAATTTTGCCAGCCAAAATTTACTACTATATAACCTGAAATTATTGGAAAAATTGATCTAGAAATACCCATCATTGATGAAAAGAATGAATATTGTGTAGCACGAAACTTGCCTTGACATAATGATGAGATAAAAGCAATGTAAGCTGTCATCGTCATGCCGCCCGTAATACTTTCTGCTCCTATTGTAATAAATAATAGTGTGGGATTTTTTCCGTATATTTTAAGAATAATAAATAATATATGAGCTAAAGCATGAATAATACCAAATAGTAGTATGCTATCTAATATATTCTTTTTCTTCATAATAAAACCGCCGAGTAATCCACCAACGATAGCACCCATAACTCCCCAAAACTTCCCGACACTTGCTATTTCAAAAGCATCATAATTTAAATGAAGTAAAAACGGGTTGATCATGACATTAATAAAATTGTCGGGTAGTCTATATAATATTAGGAAGACTAATATGAGGATAATAAAAGAGATAGAGCCTATCGGTTTCAGAATATTCCTTATAAAAGCAAAAGTACTTTCATTATTATTATTCGTGGTTTGCTCTATATATTTATTTTGATTAAATCTGCAATATTTTACACCAACTATAAGTAAAATAAGATAAATAAATATTAAAATTGCAAAAATTTTATATATTTCGTTGAACGTTAAATATATAGATAAATATATAGCTCCTGAGTTTGCGAGGAGCATACCGAATCGGTAACCAAATATATATATTCCTGAGGCAAAACCAAGAGATTCCTTATTAACTATTTCTGTCCTAAAAGCACTTAATATAGTATCTTGCATAGAGCTAAAAAATGAAATAATCAATGAGATAGAGGCAAATAATAATAAATTATCAAAAGGATTTAAAAAGCTTAAAATATATACAAAAAATACTAGGGCTATGGAAGTTAAGCAAATCCAAGATAATCTATGACCAAAAATTTTGTCTAAATATTTAATCTTTAAACTATCGAAAATTGGGGCAAATAAAAAATTGATAGAATAGGGCAAAGTTATAAGTGATAGTAAACCTATCGTTTGCAAAGCTATATTCTCTTTAGCAAGCCAATAATTTAATGTATTACCGGTAATCATTATATTAAAGCCGCTAATAAGTCCAAATAACCAAATAATAGATAAACTGCGTGACATATTGTTTTAATTGTTATAAATAACGCCTAGAATTATAAATAATAAATGAAAATAGCTAAATAATCTAATATAATTATTGCGAGTTTTCTTATTAATTGATAAATTCTTTTAAACTAATTAGTTATAAATTTAAATGTTTAAAAAAAGGTCTAAAAAAAATATTTTTGCTACCATTAAAATTCCTCTATTGCTTCTTCTAATTTTAATAATGTTTATAGTTGTTATAGGATTTTTCACGAGTAATCATAAAATGCATTCAGAAAATTATTGTATTAGGGATATCTCTACCTATAGCTATCAAAAGCTTTATAGTATTGTGCGTGAAGATCTATTCAACTTTGACTCAGCACTTGAGCAGTTAAAAGATAAGCCGCTAAGCGTTAAAGATAAGGTAAAATTAGAAAAAATTTGTACTTTTAAAATAGAAGATGGAAAGGTACGTTTAGAAGTCGCAAAAGGTTATGATTGTTTGCTACAGCTATATTCGGGTGAGGATGCTACTTTAGTAGAGCAATATAAAGCAATTAAGAATGGTAGTTATGGTCTTGATACTTTATATACTAAAAATGCTGCGATTAATTTAGCAAAATTAATAATTTCAGGTTATGAAAAAGAAGTAAAAGAACATTTGAATATAAAAAATGATTCTGACTTAATAAAATATTTTAGCGGTTATACAAAAGATGAAATTCCTGCTCTAAAAAGTCTAATTTCTCTTAATATAGCTGAGCTTACAGCAAGATGTTTGTATAGGCTTAGCATGATTCACCTACTTGGTAGACCATCACTTAATGAGCAGGATATAAAGCTTGATTATAAGCTTGCCATAGAGGAAATACAAAATGTAATTAAGTTAACCGGTATTAAACAAGATAATACACTAGATATAGCATTAATTATTAATGATAAGTTTGTTCGGCACGCTGCAACAGTTATTGCTTCAAGTTTAATAAATAGTGATCTAGATAGTTTTTATAAGTTTCATATTGTGATGAATCCAAACGATTCGCTTACAGAAGAATCAATGGAAAAATTAGCTTCCATGAAACATATAAGGGACTATTCTATAGATTTTGTTCCTTTTCCTGAAAATGTATTAGACTTAAATTTAGCTAATAAAAAAATAGAATTTTCGGAGATGTGGCCTCCTTTAGTAATGTATAGGTTATATTTTGATCAAGTCTTTCCAAATTTAGAGTCTATATTATATCTGGATGCAGACATTATTGTGTTGCGTGATTTAAATTCTTTCAAAAAGCTAGATATGTCAAACTATATAGTTGCTGGTAGTATGGATACGGCTCTTACTTATTGTACTTTAAAAGTAGAAGAAGAATGTAATAGGAAAATAAATAATTTTTATAAAAATAGCGGTATAGTATTTTTAAATCTACAAAATATGCGTGAAAAGCAAGCAAAGAATATGGTTTTAGATGCAATGCATAATTCAAAATGTAGTTTTGCTTATCCTGATCAAGATTTATTAAATATTGCTTTTCATAATTACATATATCCATTATCTATGAGATGGAATTTTTATACCTATTTTATAGATAGAGATACTTATTTTTCATATTTCATTATGCATTATGCTGGTAAAAAGAAACCATGGAATAATGAGGAAATAAAATGGACAAAAGATATTTTAGAAAAGTATCAAGAAATTGAAAAATATTATTGGCGATATAGAGAGTTTAGTCCTTGGGGCAGTAAAGATTTTAATTGACTTTAATGAGTAAGAGATTTAAAAGTTTATATTCTATGAATATTTAAAAAGATTCATAGAATTTAATTTTTATGCAAGGTTACAATATAAATGTTGCCGCCCAAAACCTTTTTTGAGAAAGTTAAGGAAATAATTTGGCCAATAGAAAGAAAGGAATTAAAGCTTTTCATACCTATGGCATTAATGATGCTATGTATTCTTTTCAATTTCGGAGCATTGCGTTCTATAAAGGATAGCTTAGTAGTACCCTCTATGGGAGCAGAGATTATTAGCTTTTTAAAATTATGGCTAGTATTACCCTCATGCGTGATCTTTACAATACTTTACGTTAAGCTCAGTAATAAATTCAATTTCGAATATGTTTTTTACATTATAGTTGGTAGCTTTCTATTATTTTTCTTATTTTTTGCTTATATTATTTATCCGAATCAGGAAGCTTATCATCCTAATGATGAAATAATAAGTAGCTTGATAACATCTTACCCTAACTTCAAATGGTTTATTAAAATAGCCAGTAAATGGAGCTATGGGCTTATGTATATCTTTGCAGAGTTATGGAGTGCTGTAGTTATAAACTTAATGTTTTGGCAGTTTGCTAACCATATTTTTGATACTAATAAAGCAAAGAGATTTTATCCAGTCCTTGGGATGGTTGGTAATATGGGACTAATACTTGCAGGTAGTGTACTCGTGTTTTTCTCAGGTAATAAAATAATAGATCCGGAATTATTACCAAATTCTTTCGATGCATCAGTTAATTTAACCTCTCAAACAACAGAGATGCTACAACCTATTATGTCAATAATTGTTGCAGCGGGTGTTATCTCTATGCTGCTATTTAGAGTAATAAATAAATTTATTTTGACTGATTCTATAAATGTTTTAGATTCAAAGAAAGTTAAGGCTAAAACAAAAACCAAACTTTCAGTTTTGGAAAGTATTAAGCTAGTAATTAACTCAAAATATATAGGTCGTATTGCCTTATTAATAATCTGTTATGGGTTATTAATTAATATCGTAGAAGGACCTTGGAAAGCAAAAGTAAAAGAACTATATCCAAATACTATAGATTATGTTCATTTTATGGGTAGGTTTAATATCTTGATGGGCATATCATGCGTTACTTTCATGATAATAGGCAGCAACATCCTTAGAAGACTAGGTTGGTTTGTCTCTGCATTATTGACACCTATTATGCTATCTATAACCGGTTTAATGTTTTTTATTTTCATAATTTTTATCGAAGAAATAGGTTCATGTTTTGGTAATTTTAACCTTTTATATGCCGCAATAATTGTTGGAGCAATTCAAAATATCCTGAGTAAATCCTCTAAATACTCACTCTTTGATTCAACAAAAGAAATGGCATATATCCCGTTATCGCTTGAACTTAGAACTAAGGGTAAAGCTGCTGTAGAAGTAATAGGTACAAAATTTGGTAAATCACTCGGTGCATTTATTCAGTCCTTAATATTTATAATTATTCCTACTGCTACTTTTGACTCTATAATAATATATCTATTAATAATTTTTATAGTTATGATTAGCTTATGGATTTGGGATGTTGTAAAATTGAATAAGGAATATACTGAGTTGTGTAAGTGATGCATCACATCATTGCGAGGAGCGTAGTGACGAAGCAATCTTAGGAGACTTATACTGCTGCTTAATGAGATTGCCACGTCGAGGCTTCGCCTCTCCTCGCAATGACGAGACACACAATAATAATCATATGAAAAAAACTTTAAAAATAATATTTTTTGTATCTATTCTTGCTGTATTAACTTATAGCATATTGTGGTTTGCAATCCTATTTTCCTTATCAAATTCTATAAATCAAAAATATTCTGATACCTATCTTAATATCGATGATTCTCAGCAATATTTTGTTAAATTTTCTAAAGCTAAGCCTTATGGTTTTCCTTTTAAATTTGGTATTTCAATTATTAATTGGCAAGAAGAAAGTGTTAATAGAAAAATCGAATTTAACTCACCTATAAATATTGGTTATGATTTATTAAAGCAGCAAATATTTATAGATTTTTCAGGAGAGGCAGTTGGCAGATTTAAACCAATTGAGAGAGGCTTTGGAGTAAAATTTTATAATGATAATTGTATATTATCCGCAAAAATGCCTTTAAGTTTTAGATTATTTAAAATTATAAAAGAGAAGAAGGATTTTTTTGAAATAGTAAATTTTATAGAAGATGTTAAATTTACTTTAAATAAAGCAGAAATTTTTGATTTAGTAGATAATAAAAAGCTATATGAAGAGGGTCATACTCTATTTACTTTAATATTTGATAAGAGTAAGTATTATACAAGTAAACAGGATTTTCTTGATAATATACCACAAAAATTAGAAATTAATTATGACACTGAAATAATACAAAGTGATCTTGAAGATAGAATAATTCCGGCAGGGTTGTTATTATATAGATTAGCTTGGCATAATAACTTTAAATTTTCAGCTAATTTTTTAGTTACTGCGGGTAACCCAAATTTTAAGGACTTTGCCAAAGATTTAACAATTAAAATTACTAATGCACAAATAAATAGTAATAGTTTTGAAAATAACATTAATTTACTATATAAAGGTAAGTTGGATGGTTTAGGTAATAATAATGTTAATCTTTTGATAGATTCAAAATTTAAGCTAAAGCAAGACTCTATAACAAATTTCTTAAGTTTTATAAGAAAATATTATGACAGGCAAAACTATCTGCTGACAATTTCAGATAATGAGTCATATAAAAATTTAAACTCTAAACTAAGCTATATTTTAGATAATAGTCAGCAGTTTGATTTTAGTATCTTGGAAAACCGAGAATATGATTTTAAATTAAATGCTAGTTTATTTACTGAGTTAAATAAGTTAACTAGAGCTAAAATAAATGCTCTAAGTTTGTATTCAAATAGAACAGGATTTAATATAACAAACGAAACATTAGTAAATATATTTAAAGATTCTTATAGTAAGGGTGATATCATAGCTAATAATTATCCTAAAATAATGGAAGTGCTAAGCTCTTATATATACAAAAATCTTTCGGAAGAAAGTAAAGAAATCTATAAAAATGCTTTTATATCTTTTTTTAAAACTATTTCCGATCATCCAAATTCTTCTAACTTAATTGATGTTAGTTTTGAATATAATTTTGATTTATCAGATTTAAATAAAACTAAAATAGGTACTATAGATGATATAAATAAAATTCTACCTTTATATTATTTGTCTTTATACCAAGCAGCAGTAAAGGAAGTTAAAGCAGGTGATAATTTAAAAGAAAAAATCATGGAGCTAATACCGGATTTTAAAGAACATAAAAAAATACTAGAAAAATGTATGCTACCAGGGTTTCAAGATATTAATGAAACTATGTGGCAAGAGATTACAAAATAATGGATATTATAGTAAAAATACAGCAAGATTTAAAAGATGAAGTAACACAGTTAAATAACTTGATTATTAGCTGTTTAAAAAGTGATGAAGAGTTAATAGAGAAAGTCGGTAAATATTTACTGGAAGCAGGTGGCAAACGAATTCGTCCTCTATTAACTATCATAACTGCTAAAATGTTTGATTATAATGGTGATAGCCATATAAAGCTTGCTAGTGCCGTGGAATTTATTCATACAGCAACATTACTTCATGACGATGTAGTAGATGACAGTACACTCCGAAGATTTAAGCCAACTGCTAACGTTATTTGGGGAAGTAAAACAAGTATTTTAGTCGGTGATTTTCTTTTTAGCCAATCATTTAAGTTAATGGTAGCTTCCGGTTCTATTAAAGCCATGAATGTTTTAGCAAAAGCTTCAGCGATAATTTCAGAAGGTGAGGTAGTGCAGCTAGTTAAGCTAAACGAGCGTCGTCTTATAAATATAGAAGAATATCAGCAAATTGTTAAATCCAAAACAGCCGAATTATTTGGTGCTTCTTGCTCTGTTGGAGCTATCATAGCAAATCAGAGTGATGATATTTCTAAAGATATGGAAGAGTTTGGAAGATTACTTGGCACTATATTTCAGGTTATAGATGATCTGCTTGATTATCTCGGTAATGATAAGCAGGTAGGAAAAAATATCGGTGATGATTTTTTAGAGGGGAAAGTTACACTACCGCTAATTTTCTTATATGACAAATTAGAGAAAGATGACAAAGCCCATCTTAAAAATATGATAAAGTCAGATAATCGTACTAAGGAAGAATTTGTACAAATATGTGATTTGATGGTAAAGCATAAAATTAGTAAGGATATTATAAATCATCTGAATAGCTTGGAAAATGAAGCTATTAGCTTGCTTAACAAAATCCCCGTTCAAAATATTTATAAAGAATATTTATTTTCTATTATTAGGTTTATTTTGGACAGATCGTATTAGACTGTGTCATTGCGAGCGAACAAAGTGAGCGTGGCAATCTCATGAAATTTAGACTCCTGAGATTGCCACGTCGGCTTCGCCTCCTCGCAATGACACCTAACCCCCAACCCACAATAATATCTCTAGTAATTTTTAAAATTTCAATATAAGATAAAAAAGAAAATAAAAAAGGTGTTAATATGGAATATGCATTATTAATTTTTAGTATCATAGCTATTTTGGTTATAATCCAAATGGTTAAAGTTGTGCCTCAGCAACAAGCTTGGGTAGTAGAGAAATTAGGGAAGTTTGATAAGGTGCTGCAACCTGGATTGAATCTATTAATTCCAGTAATTCAAAGAGTAGCATATAAACATACGTTGAAAGAAGAAGCGATAGATGTTACTGCACAAACTGCTATTTCAAACGATAACGTAACATTATCTATTGATGGTGTTTTATATGTAAAAATCATTGATCCGATGGCAGCTTCTTACGGTGTTAATAATCCTTACTACGCTATAACTCAGCTTGCACAAACTACTATGCGTTCGGAAATTGGTAAATTACCGTTAGATAGAACTTTTGAAGAACGTGAAACTTTAAACGTTGCTATTGTTGCAGCCATTAACCAAGCAGCGATAAATTGGGGCATACAATGTATGCGTTATGAGATCAAGGATATCCAGCCACCGCAATCTATTCTGAAAGCTATGGAGTTGCAAGTAGCAGCGGAACGTCAAAAACGTGCACAAATTCTAGAGTCTGAGGGTAACAGACAAGCAAAGATTAACCATGCGGAAGGGGAAAAAGCACAGATCGTTTTAAATTCAGAAGCTTCATATACTGATCAAGTTAATAGAGCAAAAGGTGAATCGGAGGCGATTGGTTTAGTTGCAACAGCTACAGCTAAAAGTATTGAGACTATAGCATCAGCGATGCAGAAAACTGGTGGTAGTGAGGCGGTATCTCTTAAAATAGCCGAGCAGTATATTAATGCATTCGGTAATTTAGCTAAAGACACTAATACAGTAATTTTACCTGCAAATCTTTCAGAGCCAAGTAGTTTTATTACTCAAACTCTAGGTATATTTAACCAATTAAAAACTTCTTCAGAAAAGAAAGAAAGTAAATAAAATTTGTGAAGATTTATTGTTGTAATAATAATTAGTTTTATATATCATAATCAGGTTGTTAACTAAAAAGGTAAGAATATGCTAAAAAATGAGAATGTTTGTGAAGATATGAAAGTATTTGTTGGCAAACCTGCTCCAGATTTTACAGCTACAGCAATTATGCCTAATAATAATGTAGAAGGTGAATTTACTCTTAGCCGTTATGCTAAAGGACATAAAATTATATTGTTCTTTTACCCGTTAGATTTTACTTTTGTATGTCCATCGGAAATTATAGCATTTCATAATAAACTTGGTGAGTTTACTGAAAGAAATACTAAAGTAGTGTCAGTTAGTGTTGATTCACATTTTAGCCATTTAGCTTGGAAAAATACTCCTCATAGCAAAGGTGGGCTTGGACGAGTTCAATTCCCAATGGTTTCTGATCTTAAAAAAGAAATTTCTTCAATGTATAACGTGCTTAATGATGGTGGTATTTCACTACGTGGTACTTTTCTAATAGATGAAGATTTTGTAGTACGTCATATGTTAGTTAATGATTTGCCAATCGGTCGTGATATTAATTATACCTTGAAAGTAATAGATGCATTAGCTCATAATCAAAAACATGGTGAAGTTTGCCCAGCAGGTTGGCATAAAGGTGAGGAAGCTATTACTCCATCGCATGAGGGTATCGCACATTACTTAAGCTCACATGCAGAGAAATTATAGTATACTATATTAATTATCCCCGTCATTGCGAGGAGCGAAGCTTTGTTGCAATCTCATAAAACATCCTGAGATTGCCACGCTCCTTTTAGTCGCTCGCAATGACGTTCATCAAGTACTTTACCTAATGCTAAAAGAACTATTTTCTGCTCCTACTTCTAAAATATCTTATGATCTTGAAACAATTAATATTTTACGGCTTATTAGGAGTGAAAATGTAGGACCTAAAACTTTCTATAGCTTAATAAAGTTATTTGGTGATGCAGCAACTAGCATAGAAAATATTGGGGATTTTTCACTAAGGGGTGGAAAATCAAAGCCGATTAAGATTTTTAGTAAAAGTGATGCTGAGAAAGAATTAGAACTGCTTAAAAAAAATAATGCTAAACTTATCACATATAAATCTCTAGAATATTCACGATTATTATTTGAAATTTATGATCCCCCGCCGGTATTAAGCTATAAAGGTAATATAGATTTACTAAATCATCATAAATGTATTGCGATAGTTGGAGCTAGAAACGCCTCAGCAAATGGGAGAAGCTTTGCTCATAAAATTGCTGCCGAGTTAACAGAAGAGGGGTATGTAACTGTTTCAGGCTTAGCAAGAGGAATAGATAGCAGTGTGCATCAAGCAGCAACTTCTAAAACTATTGGAGTTATTGCTGGTGGTATTGATCATATATATCCACCAGAAAACAAAAAATTATTTGAAAATTTAGCAGAAGAGGGATTAATAATAGCTGAATTACCTGTAGGATCTACGCCACTTGGTAAGCATTTCCCGCAACGTAATAGAATAATATCTAGTCTTGCTCTTGCTACAGTAGTAATAGAAGCGAGCCTAAAATCTGGCTCTTTAATTACTGCAAGATTTGCTCTTGAACAAAACAGAGAAATTTTTGCCGTGCCAGGTTTTCCTTTAGATCCAAGATGTCAAGGTACAAATAAACTTATTAGACAAGGTGCATATTTAGTAGAATCGGTTAATGATATTGTAGCTAATTTGCCGCAATATGAAGAATTTATCAAGAAAGATGAAAGCTTATTTAAAGATTTTGCTGAGTTAGATGCTAATTTTAAACCACTAAATACAATGCAGATAAAAGAACCATCAGAAAAAGAGCGTGCTGCTGTTATAGAATTATTATCTGCGGTACCTATAGATTTTGATTATTTGCAAAAAATGACGGAATTACCGCTGCCTATTATATATACAATAATATTAGAATTAGAGCTTGCTGGTAAAGCAATGTGACACCCCAGCAATAAAATATCATTAATTTATACTGCTGATAAGTAAAAATAGTTGTTTTTATAATAAAATTATACAAATTAGATAAGTATATAATAAATAATAATAATTGATGAAATTAGTAATAGTAGAATCGCCAGCAAAGGCAAAAACAATAAATAAATATTTAGGTGATGAATTTAAAGTTATTGCCTCATTTGGTCATATTAGAGATCTTCCATCTAAAAAAGGTTCTGTAATACCTGATGAAAATTTTTCAATGAAATATGATATTTCAGAGAAAGCAGGTAAATATGTGGATGCAATAATTAAAGATGCAAAAAAAGCTGAGTCAGTATATCTTGCAACCGATCCAGATCGTGAGGGTGAATCCATCTCATGGCATATTGCAGAAGTAATTAAAGAAAAAAATAAAGTCAAATCCGATGATTTTTTTAAGCGAGTAGCGTTTAACGAAATTACCAAAAAAGCAATTACTCATGCTATAGAAAATCCAAGAAAACTTGACAATAATTTAGTAAATGCTCAGCAAGCACGAAGAGCTTTAGACTATTTAGTTGGCTTTACACTTTCACCTCTCTTATGGCGTAAGCTTCCTGGGTGTAAATCAGCGGGGCGTGTACAGTCTGTAGCACTTCGTTTAATATGTGAACGTGAAGATGAGATAGAGCGGTTTAAGTCGGAAGAATATTGGGATATTAGCCTTAAAATGCTAAATAGTAATAATGAGCTATTTACCGCTAAATTAACCCATATAAACGACCAAAAGCTAGAAAAGTTTTCGATTACTAATAATAAAGAAGCAAAAGATTTAACTGAAAAGCTTAAATCTCAAAATTTTCATGTCGATAAGATAGAAAAGAAACAGCAAAAACGTCAACCACAACCGCCTTTCATTACTTCATCCCTGCAACAAGAAGCTGCACGAAAATTAGGTTTTAGTGCTAAAAAGACCATGCAAATAGCTCAAAAATTGTATGAGGGTGTAGATATCGGTAAGGAAACTATCGGGCTTATTACTTATATGAGAACTGATGGCGTTACCTTATCAAACGATGCGGTAGATGAAATACGTAAATTAATAAATAAGGATTATGGCGATAAATATTTACCAAGCAGTCCTCGTATTTATAAATCGAAAGTAAAAAACGCTCAAGAAGCTCATGAAGCTATAAGACCGACAAATATTAACTATATCCCTAATGATTTAAAGGAAAAGCTAGAGAAAGATTATTATAAGCTTTATGAATTAATTTGGAAAAGGACTATAGCCTGCCAAATGGAAAATGTCATAATGGATTTAGTAAATGCAACTTTAGCTTCAGAAAATAAGGAATATTTGGCAAGAGCGAACGGATCAACTATAGCTTTTGATGGGTTTTATAAAGTCTATCGCGAAAGTATAGACGATGAGGCTGAAGAAGAAGATAAGATGCTGCCGCCTTTAAAAGAACAAGAGCATTTGAAAACTAAAGAGATTGTTCCAAATCAGCATTTCACCGAACCACCGCCACGATATTCAGAAGCTAGCTTAGTGAAAAAGCTTGAAGAGCTTGGAATTGGTCGTCCATCAACTTATGCTACTATTTTATCAGTTTTACAAGATCGTAAATATGTGACGTTAGAGAAAAAGCGTTTTATGCCTGAAGAGCTAGGGCGTTTGGTAACAGTGTTTTTAGTTGGTTTCTTCAAAAAATATGTTGAATATGATTTTACAGCAGGGCTTGAAAATGAGCTAGATGAAATAGCTGCTGGCAGACTTGAATGGAAATCTGCTTTAGGTAATTTTTGGAATGGCTTTAACCACAATATAGAATCTGTAAGTAAGCAAAACATTACAGAAATTATTAGCTATGTACAGCAAGCTCTTGATTATCATATATTTGGAGAAAATAAAGACTCTAAAGTTTGTCCCTCATGCAAAACTGGTGAGCTAAGCTTAAAGCTTGGTAAATTTGGGGCATTTTTAGCGTGCAGTAATTACCCTGAATGTAATTTTAGAAAATCTATTGTTAGTGGTAATGATAATAATGAAGCTGATGGGGAGGCTAAAGATATTGTTAATGAAAACAAAGTTTTAGGCAAGGATAAAGAGGGAGTAGAAATATATTTGAAAAAAGGACCTTATGGACCTTATGTCCAATATGGTGAGCAAGTTGATAGCAAAATAAAGCCAAAACGTTCACCTTTACCTGCTGGTTTAAATCAAAATGATATCACTCTTGATATGGCATTAAAGCTTTTGAGTTTACCGCTTAAAATCGGTAATCATAAAGAGAGTGGTGAAGAAGTTTTAGTCGGGTATGGTAAGTTTGGTCCATATATAAAATATATAGGTAAATTTATTTCGATACCTAAAAAATATGATTTCTTAAATTTAAGTTTAGATGATGCAATGAAGTTAATTGAAGAAAAACTAAGTGCAATTGCTGCTAAACAACCAAATCCTCTAAATATGGATGAGGTAACTAATCTTGTCGATAAAAAGATAAAAGTTAAAAAGACGAAAAAATAAGTAAAAATGACAAAAGTTATAACACGATTTGCTCCATCACCGACAGGTATGTTACATGTCGGTAATATAAGAGCAGCACTACTTAATTGGCTATATGCGAAGAAGCATGATGGACAGTTTATTTTAAGATTTGACGATACGGATCTAGAGCGTAGCAAACAAGAATATAAAGACGCTATTAGAGCAGACTTGAAGTTTTTAAACCTTAATTGGGATCAAACATTTAATCAATTAAGTCGTTTAAGTAGATATGATGAGATCAAAAAACTATTATTGGATAAAAAAAGATTATATGCCTGTTATGAAACGCCGGAAGAGCTTGAACTAAAGCGTAAATTTCAGCTTTCTAAAGGGTTGCCTCCTATTTATGATCGAGCAGCCCTAAATCTAACAGAAGATCAGATACAAAAATATATAGAACAAGGACGAAAGCCGCATTATAGATTTTTAGTAAATCATGAGCCGATTACTTGGCATGATATGATCAAAGGCGAAGTTAAGTATGAGGGCAAAGCTTTGAGTGACCCGATAGTAATAAGGGCAGATGGAAGCATGACTTATATGTTATGCTCAGTTATTGACGATGTTGATTATGAAATCACTCATATTATTAGAGGTGAAGATCATGTTAGTAATACTGCGATTCAAATTCAGATGTTTGAAGCTTTAGATAAGTCTCCACCAACTTTTGGACATCTAAGCTTAATTATTAATAAGGATGAAAAAATTTCAAAAAGAGTAGGGGGGTTTGAGATTGCAACCCTAAGAGAAGAAGTGGGATTAGAAGCGATGGCAATTGCTAGCTTCTTTAGTTTACTTGGATCATCAGCGCAAATTATCCCTCATAAAAAGATGGATGAGTTAGTAAAACATTTTGAGATAAGTAGTTTTTCTAAAAGCCCAACTATTTACCAGCCGGAAGATCTAGAAAGATTAAATCATAAATTATTAATAAGTCTAGAATTTAACGAGGTAAAAGATCGTCTTAAAGAAATAGATGCTGAATATATTGATGAAAATTTTTGGCTATCAGTAAGACCTAACTTAAAAAAATTATTTGATGCAAAAGATTGGTGGGAGATTTGTCATAAAACTCCAAACATAAAAGATTTGAATTTAGATAAAGAATATCTAAAACAAGCAGCAGAGTTATTACCTGAAGAAGAAATTACCATCGAGACGTGGGGGATATGGACTAAAAAACTCGCAGCAATAACAAATCGAAAAGGAAAAGAGTTGTTTTTACCATTGCGTCTTGCTTTAACTGGTAAGGAATCAGGACCGGAAATATCGAAGGTGCTACCTTTGATAAAAAGGGAAGAGATAGTTAGAAGGTTGACTAATTGTCATCCCATCACTCATTAATGTCACCCCGTGGCTTGACCACGGGGTCTTTTGTCACGGACTGTGTCCTAAGATCCCGCGATCAAGTCGCGGGATGACATTTAAAGTTTATTAATGGATACCATGGACAAGCCACGGGATGACAATTCACAAAACCTATTGTAACGATATACTATTTATGTTAGAAACGATGCGGAAATTAAAGTAAATTTAATTATGAAAATATTGATTTTAGGTGCAACCGGCATGCTTGGTAATAGCATGTTTAGGTTTTTGAGTACTGACAAAAATCTTGATGTTTATGCGACAAGTCGGAGCAACTCAGCTCGTTCTTATTTTTCTAAAGAGTTAGCAGATAAAATAATTCCAAATGTAGATGTTGAGAATAACGATTCGTTAGTTGAAGTATTAAATAAAGTAAAGCCTAATGTAGTAATAAATTGTATAGGGCTGGTAAAACAGCTTGCTGATGCAAATGATCCTTTAAAAGCACTACCCATTAATAGTTTACTGCCGCATAGGCTTGCAAGGTTATGTGAACTTATTAATGCACGTTTTATTCATATTAGCACTGATTGTGTATTTTCAGGAAAAAAAGGTAATTACAAAGAAAGTGATTTTCCGGATTGTTATGATTTATATGGTCGTTCTAAGTTTCTTGGTGAGGTGGATTATTCACATGCTATTACGCTTCGTACTTCAATTATAGGTCACGAACTTTCAGGAAATAGAAGCTTGACTAACTGGTTTTTAAGTTCAGAAAGGTCAGTAAAAGGGTTTAAAAAAGCTATATATTCAGGTTTTCCCACTGTAGAGCTTGCAAGAATAATAAAGGATTTTGTGCTACCTAATAAAGAACTGCATGGTCTTTATCATGTCGCATCAAAGCCAATTAATAAGTTAGAATTATTAAAGCTAATAGCAGAAATATATAATAAAAAAATCGATGTTATTCCATCAGATGAGTTAGTAATAGATCGCTCGCTAGACGCTATGCGTTTTAATGAGATAACAGGTTATAATCCTCCTGAGTGGAGGGAACTTGTGAAGCGTATGTGTGAATTTAAGTAAGCCGTCATTGCGAGGAGTGAAGCGACGAAGCAATCTCAGGAATTTTGCACTACTTCATGAGATTGCCACGCAGCCTTTGACTGCTCGCAATGACGATTCGGTATCTACGCATCTCCTCGCAATGACGTCTAATGACACCAAAATAAATTAATAAAATAGGTATTTATAGATAATGTTTGTGGATAAAACTTTGTTGATTACCGGAGGTACCGGTTCATTTGGTAATGCGGTGCTTTCTCGTTTTCTAAAAAGCGATATTATTAACGATATTAAAGAAATTAGAATTTTTAGTAGGGATGAAAAAAAGCAAGAAGATATGCGTATTGCTTTAAATAACCCAAAACTCAAATTCTATATCGGGGATGTGCGTAATTACAATAGCATTGATGACGCAATGAGAGGTGTAGATTACGTATTTCATGCTGCTGCTTTAAAGCAAGTTCCAACTTGTGAATTTTATCCGATGGAAGCAATAAATACGAATATTTTAGGTGCTGAAAATGTTTTAAGAGCCGCTACTAACAATAAAGTTGCAAAAGTTATAGTACTTAGCACTGATAAAGCCGTATATCCAATTAATGCAATGGGTTTATCTAAAGCGTTAATGGAAAAGCTAACAGTAGCAAAAGCACGTATGAATGTGAAAGATAAAACAGTGTTTTGTGTTACTAGATATGGTAATGTTATGGCATCAAGAGGGTCGGTAATTCCTTTATTTATTAATCAAATTAAGCAAAATAAGGATTTAACTATTACAGAGCCTTCAATGACGCGTTTTTTAATGTCGTTAGTTGATTCTGTAGATTTAGTTTTATATGCGTTTGAGCATGGTCGCCAAGGTGATATTTTTGTACAAAAATCTCCGGCTAGTACTATTGAAATACTCGCAAAAGGGTTACAAGCAATATTTAACAGTAAAAATAAAATACGTTTTATCGGCACACGTCATGGTGAAAAACATTATGAATCTTTAGTATCATCGGAAGAAATGGCGAAAGCCGAGGATTTAGGTAATTACTACCGCATTCCTATGGATGGACGTGATCTTAATTATGCAAAGTACTTTGTTGAGGGTGAAAAGAAAGTAGCACTTTTAGAGGATTATACCTCACATAATACAAAACGTTTAAATCTAGAAGAAGTCAAAGAGTTGTTACTAAATCTTGATTATATTCAAGAGGAGCTAAAAAATGCTTAAGGTAATGACTATTGTCGGTACTCGTCCTGAGCTTATTAAGCTGTGTTGTGTGATCTCTGAGTTTGATAAACATACCAAACATATTCTAGTTCATACCGGTCAAAATTATGCATACGAATTAAATCAGGTTTTTTTTGATGATATGGGAATCAGAAAACCAGATTATTTTTTAGAGGTTGCAGCAGATAATACAGCAAAATCTATAGGACTTGTTATTGAAAAAGTAGATGAAGTTCTTGAAAAAGAAAAACCTGATGCTGTGCTATTTTACGGTGATACTAATTCTTGTCTTTCTGCAATTGCTGCTAAACGTCGTAAGATTCCAATTTTTCATATGGAAGCAGGAAATCGCTGCTTTGACCAAAGAGTACCAGAAGAAATAAACCGCAAAATCATTGATCACATTAGCGATGTTAATATTACATTAACCGAGCATGCAAGACGTTATTTAATTGCTGAAGGGCTACCGGCTGAGCTTACCTTTAAATCAGGTTCACATATGCCAGAAGTACTTGACTGCTTCATGCCTAAAATATTAAAGTCAGATATTCTAGATAAATTATCACTCACACCAAAACAATATTTCTTAATTAGTTCGCATCGTGAAGAAAATGTAGATGTCAAAAATAATTTAAAAGAATTACTACATAGTCTACAAATGCTTATTAAAGAGTATAATTTCCCGATAATTTTTTCTACGCATCCGAGAACTAAAAAAAGACTTGAAGATTTAGAAGGGTTTAAAGAGCTTGGAGATAAAATAAGATTTTTACGGGCTTTTAGTTTTACTGATTATGTAAAATTACAAATGAATGCTTTTTGTATTTTATCCGATAGTGGTACTATCACTGAAGAGGCATCAATACTTAATCTGCCGGCTTTAAATATTAGAGAGGCTCACGAACGTCCTGAAGGAATGGATGTCGGCACGTTAATTATGTCCGGTTTTAAGGCTGAGCGGGTATTACAAGCGGTAAAGACTATTACTGAAGAACATGATAACAATAAACGTTCGCCAGCTATAGTGCCTGATTATAATGAAGCAGGGCTTGTATCTAAGAAGATATTACGTATAGTTTTAAGTTATGTAGATTATATTAACCGCACAGTATGGCATAAGTAAATTGTATTGTGAGAGTGGTGTCATCTAGTTGCTTGTACCTTAGGTATCCAGAAAATAAATAAAAATACTAATATCATTAGTATTTTTAACTGGACCCCGTGAACAAGTCACGGGGTGACAATAGTGCAAGTGATCCATGCAAGAATAACATAACATTCAAGTAAAATAATAGGTGTAGTAATGAATACTAAAAGATTTTCACAGCAACAAATGAAAAATTTTGCAGAAGAAAGCATAAAAAAAATAATAAATGCAGCAAAAGAAAAAGAGTATTTTTTATCGCCTTTTAAACATTTAGTAATTGATAATTTCTTATCCTTAGAACTCGCTAAAAGCTGTTTAGACGATTTTCCGAATCCTAAAGAAAAGCAATGGGATATAGCGAATGATAAAGATATAGAAATTAAACAAAGATCAACTTGGAAATCTGAATTTGATATACCAGATGGCATTGTTGATACAATACGTTTATTTAATTCATCGGATATGCTTTATGCACTTGCAGAGCTTTTTGAAATTCCGAAACTTATTCCTGATCCTTATTTTACTGGTGGTGGGCTTAATATAACAATGCCTGGTGGTTTGTTAGATGTGCATGTTGATGGAAATTATCATGATGCAACAGGTCTTAATCGTCGTATGAATGTTATTTTATATTTAAATCCTAACTGGCAAAAAGGGTGGGGTGGAGAATTTGGTATATATGATGAAAATGGTGATAAATGTGTAAAAAGAGTAGAGCCGCTTTTTAATCGTTTAGTTGCCTTTGATACTCATGATAAAAGTTATCATGGTCTTCCTGATCCATTAAATTTTCCTGAAGGTGAATATCGTAAATCTATTATACTAAAGCTCCACGTGATGAAGCTAATGATATTATAAAAGAGCCACATAGAGCTTTATGGAAAAAGCATGATTTTACTGATAAAGATAGAAATCTTACTAGAAAATATTATTAACTTTACAGCAAGTTTAAAATGAAGATATTACAAGTAAATGGTTATGAATCACCAGGAAGTCGTTTTCATGGTTTAGCTATTACACCTCTTTTAAAAGAATATGGCATAGATTCCAAACATCTGATTTGGAAAAGAGATACCAATAACCCTGAGGTGTTATCTTTTAGCAAAAAAGATCATATAATAAATAACTTTTTGTATGTAGCAGAAAATATTTTATCGTTGCAATCAATTTTATATCGTAATGCTTTACAAATGATAAAGATGCCTGAGTTTCAAGAAGCTGATCTTATACATCTTCATATTATTCATTCTCGGTTTTTTAGCATAAATCACCTACCTGAAATAACTAGGTTAAAACCAACAGTTTGGACTTTGCACGATCCTTGGGCAATGACAGGACGTTGCGTTTATCCAATGGGTTGCACTGGATGGGAAAAAAATTGTGGTGTTTGCCCTGACCTTAAAACCCCATTTCCAATGAGAGTAGATAATAGTAGATCTTTATTTGATAACAAACGAAAAATCTATGAAAAATCCAATTTTAATTTAATTGTAGCATCAAAATGGATGAAGAATATGGTTGATACTTCACCTTTATTTGATAAAGAAGTTAAGGTTCATCATTTACCTTTCGGTTTGGATTTAAAATTTTTCTCTCCTGATCATACTAAAAAAGCAAGAGAGTGTTTTAATATTAGCGATGATAAGATAGTGATTTGTTTCCGCTCGGAAGATACTCCTTTTAAGGGTTACCGCTATATTATGGATGCGTTAGAAAAGTTGGAAACTACAAAATCTATATGTCTATTAACAGTTGGTAGACATAATTTGTTAGAACGATTTAGAGGAAGATTTGAAATAATAGAACATGGCTGGACTAATGATGATGTTTTACTCCGAGATGTTGTAGCTGCTTCTGATATTTTCTTGATGCCCTCCGTTGCAGAAGCATTCGGCGTTATGGCAATAGAAGCAATGGCATGCGGTAAGCCAATAATAGTTTTTGATGAAACATCATTACCTGAGGTAACTTTTGCCCCTGACATTGGTATTTCTGTTCCAATGCGTGATAGTAACGCTTTATCAAATGCAATAAAACATTTAGTTGACAGTCGAGAAGAGCGTTTAGAACGAGGTAGTAAAGGAAGAAAGGCAGCTGAGTTACACTATAATCAAGATATGCATATAAAAAATTTAGTAGATATTTATAAGGAAGCTCTGAATAAATGAAGATTTTACTTTTAACTGATATACCTCCTTGTGATAATTATACTGCAGGGTTGGTATTAAAACCTTTAGTAAAATTTCTACCTTTAGATCAAATTGTTATATGTACAGTTTCACATTCGTCTTTAGAATTTAAAATACCAGAAGAATTAGATAAGATTCCTCATTTAAAATTATTCAAACCTAGCGAATCAGTTACAAGATTTAAAGGAAAGAAAATAAAAACTTTAATTTCTTATGGTATTGAGCTACTTCGTGCCTTAAAAGTAAAATATTTTTTACTTCCTAAGATTATTAATTTTGCCAAAAAACATAAAGTTGATACTATATGGATTATATTGCAAGGTCAAACTATAGTTAGGCTAGCACGTCCTTTAGCTAAAAAACTCTCAGTTCCTTTATATACGCAGGTATGGGATCATTTTGAATGGTGGTTACGCAGTCATTATATTGATAAATATACCAGCAAAAGACTCTTAGAAGAATTTGATGAAGTACTCAAATATAGTACTTGTTGTGCTACCGCCTCTTGGGGGATGTCTAAGGAGTATGAAGCTAAATATAATATACCAACTATACCGATAATTGCTAGTTTACCTAAAGAATTAGTTAAACCTCCTGCTACTGCTTCACATGAAGATAGAGATGTTTTTATAATTGCAATAGCAGGGCAGTTATATGCTCAAGATGCATGGATGAGTTTTATTAATGCGTTAAATGAGGCTAATTGGATAATAGGGGAAAAGCGTATTTTAGTCCGTATTATTGGACGTTCTGAAGTTTCTACACAAAAATCGGAAAATTTTGAATATTTAGGATGGCGTCCGCAAGAGGAAGCTATCACTTTATTATCAGATTCAGATCTTTTATATCTTCCATATTGGTTTTCAGAAGAATTTTATAAAGAATCATCTACTAGTTTTCCAGGAAAATTAGTTACATATTTTGCAGCCGGTAGACCAGTTTTTTGTCATGCTCCTGACTATTCCTCCCCAAGTAAATATATAGCAAACAATAATGCAGGGTATTTATGTAATTCATTAGATACGGCAAAAATATTAAATATTTTAGAAAAAGCTGTAACTGATACTAGTTCTTATAATATTTTTACTAAAAATGGATATAATTGCTTCTTACAAGATTTTACATTAGAGCGTATGAAAGAAAATTTTTTTAAATTTTTAAATATGAAAGGTAGTAAATGACGATGAAAATAGATAATAACCGTATTGTTTGGGTAGATTTAGTAAAAACTCTAGCTATTGTTATGGTGGTATTACTTCATTCTATAGCTCCATCATTCTATAAATATTCATCTATCCCTTTTTCTAAAAGTTTTATTTTATCTAATTTTATTGATTCTTTTTGTAGAGTAGCTGTTCCTTTATTTATATTAACTTCAGGTTTTTTAGCACTTAAAGGTAATATATCTATAGAAAAATTATGGTATAAAATCAAAAGATTATTAATTCCATTAATATTTTGGAGCACCTTATATAAATATTGGATTTCTTATAATACTAGCGAGACATTTAATATTTTTTCTGCGTTAAATAGTATCTTTCGTAAGCCTGCAATGTATCATTTAGGCTTTGTTTATTATATGCTTGGAGTTTATTTACTATTTCCAATTCTTGCTTTAATTGTTAACGAAATGCTTAAAAGTAAAAAATTTGCTTGTTATTTTCTAGTATTATGGTTTGCAATTAATTCTGTTAATTACTATTATTTATTTTCGATAATAAAGTGGATGGCAATTAATAATTTTTTTAGTTATTCTGGTTATGCAGTTTTAGGGGCGTATTTAATAAGGAAAAATATTGGGTTAAAGTTTTCTCGCTATTATTGGTTAATTTTATATTTGCTAGTAAGTAGTGTTACGTTTATTATAACTTGGATTTTAAATGTAAATTCTGTTAATCCTGATGAGAAAGCTTATTGGTATTTATCTCCGAACGTTGTTATAGCAGCTATAGGGATGTTTTTAGCATTGCAAAATATTAATATACCAGTAAAGTATAATATATTACTAAAATGTATTTCTGAGAATTGTTTTGTTATTTTCTTTGTGCATGTATGGATATTAGTTAAATTAGAAAGTAAAATGATAAGTTTCTCGAGCTTTAATCCAACAAACTATCCAATATTTGGTAGTATAGTTTTAGCAGTTATTACTTTTATAGCTAGTTTGCTAATTAGTATAGTAATTAGAAAAATTCCTCATTCTCAAAAATTAGTTGGATGAAAAATACATATTTCCCGTTAGTTTCCATTATTATTCCGGTATATAATGGGGCAAATTATATGCGTGAAGCAATAGATAGTGCTTTAGCTCAAACATATAAAAATATTGAAATTATAGTCGTTAATGATGGCTCAAAAGATAATGGGAAAACGGAAGAAATAGCATTATCATATGGTGATCAAATACGTTATTTTTCTAAAGAAAATGGTGGATGTGCTTCGGCTTTAAATGTCGGCATAAAAAATATAAAAGGTGAGTATTTTTCTTGGCTTAGTCATGATGATCTATATTATCCTAGTAAAATTGAACATCAAATTAATATATTAAATAAATTAGATAACAAAGATACCATAATTTATGGTGGTTATGAGCTAATTGATGAAAAATCCCGTTCTTTACGTTTTATAAAACCTGATGAGAAATATCCAAAAGAAAAATTAAATATATCATTATTTGCTCTTTTACGTGGATTAGCATATGGTTGTACTTTATTAATACCGACTATATATTTTCAAAAAATTGGGTTATTTGATGAGTCACTAAAACATACTCAGGATTATGATTTATTTTTTAAGATTTTTCGAATAGCAACAATTCATTTCGATTCTCAAATTCTTGTAAAATGTCGTCAACATCCAAATCAAAGTAGTCGTATCGTTCCTAACCAGTTAGAAGAATGTGAAGTGTTATGGACGGGTTTTTTAAAAGAATTAACAGAGCAAGAAATGCTGACCATGGGTGGTGGCTCAATAGCAGCGTTTCTATTCGATACTATAAATTTTTTAAAATACAGTACTCCCTATAAAAAATCAGAACAATTAGCTTTAGAGATGGTAAATAAATATTTAAATAATACAAAAGTTACCGTGATTATTCCTCTATATAATAGAATAAATTGGACTATAGAGGCTATAGAAAGTGTGCTTATTCAAACTCATAGAAATTTTGAAGTGCTAGTAATAGATGATGGATCAACTGATGATGTATCAAAATTGATTGAAACCTGTAAAAAAGATGAAAGAATACAATATTTTCGTAGAGAAAATAAAGGCGTTAGTTCAGCTCGTAATTTTGGAATTGAAAAAGCTACCGGAGAATATATTGCTTTTCTTGATTCGGATGATTTATTTATGCCGGATAAAATAGAAACTCAATTAAGGTATATGGCAGAAAATGATAAATCATTTTCTCATACTTCTTATCAAAAAGTAGATGAGCAACTAAAATATCTTTCTTCTGAGGATTCAGGTACTTTTTCTGGACAATGTTTTCCCCAGATTATTAATTACTGTCCAATAGCAGTGCCGACAGTTATGGCTAAAACTTCTGTATTTAGACAAAATTTATTTCCTGAAAATATTAGAAATGGTGAAGATTTTTGTGTATGGATTTCTATTGCAAGTAAGGATCTGATAGGTGGTATTAATAAAGAATTATCACAAGTAAGAATAACTAGTACTAATACTTTGTCAAATCCTAGAAAACATGCAGAAAGTTTAATAAACACAGCATCTTATATTATTAGTCATCCTTATTTAAATAAATATAGCTCCCTAACTGTTGGTTTATTATCAAAAGCTATAACCAAATTAAAATCATTAAAAGAAGATGATGTTACAAAGAGCGACTCTAGTGGTATAAAAAAAATACTATTAGGTTTTTCTAATATACCAAGTTTAATTAGGTTAGCCATTTATTCTATAAAATATAATGGAATGCATGCAACTATATCTAGAATAAGTATATGGCTTAAAAGAAGCAGATCTAAGTAATTTACTCATTAAGTATTTTTACTTTTGCACCATCGCTTATTTGAGGCATGCCCTCTGTAACGATTATATCGCTGTCTTTGATGTTATCGGAAATAATCTCGATTAAGCCATTGGTTCGTAAACCAGTTTTTACATATAGTTGTTTTGCTATATCACCATCTATTTTATAGACAAAATTACCTTGATTATTACGTTGTATAGATTTTTCTGGTACAGCTAAATTTTCATGCGGGTTGATTATCAACTTAACATCTACATAGCTATTATGTAAAATATTTGTATTATTTGGTAAGGCAATTTTAGCGGTTATAGTACCATTATTTGATAAATAGTGTGAGATAGCAAAAACCTCACTATGGATTTTGCCATTAACTATTGCTTTTGTGCCGGCAAAGACCTTGCCGCTTAAAGATTCTGGTAATTCAATAATAACACTTTGTGATTTATCAGCTCCTGTAATACTAAAAAGATAATCACCTATTTTTACTTCATCACCAACCATAGGTTTTATCACACCTATTTTACCATTAAAAGGAGCGGTAATTATCATGTCATTGTAGGTTTTAAGAGCTATTGTATAATTAAATTTAGCCTCTTCAAGCTCGCTTTTCGATTTTTTATGTTCTTGGCTACTTACATATTTCTTTGCAAATAAAGCCTCTTTTCTATTATACTCTTCCTGCTTTGTATTTAATAAAGCCTCGGCTTTTGATTTAGTAGTTTCCGCTACATCTCTATCTATAACTAGTAATATATCACCTTTTTTAACTATTTGTCCTTGCATAGCTGAAATTTTTTCAACAGTACCAGCAGCATTAGCATAATAATCACGGCTATTATTATTTTGGCATCGTCCTACAATATTGAAGACTTCATAAAGCTCAGCTGTTTCTGCTTTAGTAACTTTTACTCCTGTAATTTTTTCTTCTATTTTTTTACTTGCAATAGTAGAAAGCGAAAAAAATAGGACAAAAAGGATGATAAGTTTTGTAGGCATAATTAATATTATTTATTTAATTTTTTAAGTTCGTGATCCGTTAACCATTTATATTCTTTTTCTAGAATCTCAAATCTAATTTTTTCTAGTTGTTCGTTAAGATCAGGTTCAGGAACTATTGCAGAACCCATAAACTCAAATCCTTGGTAATTAATTTTTAGTTTACTACATGTCTTTTGTAATGATAATAAATTTTCTTCTATATCATCTATAAATATTATTGATTTCGGAGAATAATTTGTTTTTTGCAACACATATTCAAGCACAGCTCCCTTATCATATTCTGCGGTGTAAATTATCCCATCTTTTAAAATAGGATCACCATAACCGGCATTAAAATCTTTTATTACTACTTCGTCATTTAAAGGTGATAATTCTTGAAGATTCAATTTTAATGAAGTTAGTTCTCGTACTCTCCACTCTATCATATCTTCAATTACGCCAAATTTACTGGTAGGAAGCTTTGTAAGACCCATTGCTGGAATATTTTTTTCTTTAAGTAAAGCAAATATGGTTAAAATATCGTCATTCACAAACCTAGCTTTGCGGTCCTTTAGAACTACGCTCATTAATAATTCGCATTCTTTACGAGAGAGCCTTTTTTCAATGTCATTTACTAATATTTTGCGGTAATCATGCGTTAATCTAGATTCATCTGAATCCATCACTATTACTTCATCAACATCAAAAAGCACTAGATAAGTTCCATCTGCTTTTTCTATTGCTTTTATAACTTCTTTAAAATCGTGAATTTTATTTATTTTACTAAACATATTTATTATTTTCTTTATTTAATTTTTTGTAATTAGCATTATTGTATGTATTAGCTTTTCCGTCATTGCGAGTAAAAACTATAAGTTTTGTACGTTCGCAATCTCAGGAGTCCTGCTTTACGAGATTGTCACGCTCCTTATAGTCGCTCGCAATGACATGGATCAATTCCTCTAAAGAATTTGTCATAACCTTTAAGTCCTCTTCTCTAGATAGGTTATGTTTTGCATCTTTAACTAATTTCAGTATTATCTGTTTACTTGTTATTTTTTCTAACAGCTTAAGAGAAATATCATAAGGTACATCTTCATCTAACATGCCATGGATTAAATGTACCGGAATATTTATATCAATTTTGTTCTTTGTCAATAGTAAATGCTTTCTTGCATCTTCTATTAATTTATAGCTAATAGGATATCTATGTTCACAACTTCTACCTGATATTTCTAGCACACTTTCTTTTTGTATTCTAGATTGATCTGTTGGCGATAGATTGTGCCAAATATCTTCCGTAAAATCAGCCGCAGGGGCTAAACAGATAAGTCCTTTAACTTTATTTGGAAACTTTAAAGCTGCAAGAAGTGCAAGCCATCCTCCCATGCTTGAGCCGACTATTATGGCTTGATCATCAATTAATTCATCTAAAACTAGAGTTACTCCTTCTAACCAACTACTAATAGTTTGATCTGTAAATTGTCCTGTAGCATAACCGTGACCAAAATTATCAAAAATAGTAAAATTATAATTGTTTTTTTTACAATAATCTATTAAATAGAGAGCTTTAGATGAATGCATACCTGACATTAAGCCGTGTAAAAAAGTTACAGGTGGAATATTTGTATTAACAATTCTATAATTATTATAGACAACAAATTTGTCTTGTGTTCTAGTATAAAGCTTGTGCATTTTAAATAATTATTTAAACAGATGAAATTATAATGCCTTCATTAAATTCAAGTAAACGATACAATAAATATACTATTTTGCAAGTAGTTCCTGCTTTAGTTTCAGGAGGAGTTGAGAGAGGGACTATAGAAGTTGCAAAATATCTTAAAGTTCTTGGTCATACTCCGATTATAATTTCAGCTGGCGGTGCTTTAGTTAAAGAGTTAGATAATGAGGATATACTACATATTCAAATGAATAGTAGTAGTAAAAACCCTTTTGTAATTCTAAGTAATGCTAGGTTAATAGCTGAAATAATCAAAAAATATAAGGTTGATATAGTTCATACAAGGTCAAGAGCTCCGGCATGGAGTTCATATCTAGCAGCAAAATGGACGAATACTAAGTTTTTAACAACCTTTCATGGTATTTATAACGCTCCTAATGATTTAAAGAAATATTATAATAGTATAATGTTAAAGGGAGAGAAAGTTATTGCCGTATCCAATTTTGTGAAGCAGCATTTACTTAAAAATTATAATGTTGATGAAAGTAAAATAGTGGTAATTGAGCGTGGTGTAAATTGTGATTATTTCGATCCAGCAAATTTAACACCAGAAAGGCTTAAAAAATGTCGTGATAAATATGATGCTCCAGATAATGTACCAATAATATCAATGCCCTCGAGAATGACTAACTGGAAAGGGCATCTTGTTTTAGTAGAGGCATTAAGCAAATTAAAGCACAGAAACTTTTATTGTTTAATGGTCGGTGATTTATCAAGACATCCTAGTTTTACTAATAGAGTAAAAGAACTTATCGCAAATTTAAAACTTCAAAATAAAATTCAAATTTTTGGTAATGATTCTGATATCATAAATCTATATGGTATTTCTGACATTATTGTTTCTGCTTCGATTGAGCCTGAAGCCTTTGGGCGTACTATCATTGAAGGGCAGGCGATGGAAAAGCTTGTTATTGCCACTAATATTGGTGGAGCTACTGAAACAATAAATGATAATGTAACAGGTTTTCACGTAAAGCCGAATGATGCTGAAGATTTAGCTCAAAAAATTGATCATTGCTTATCTATTCTAAATACTGAAGAAGCTAAGAAAATTCAAACTGCCGCAAGACATACTGTAATTAATGACTTCTCTCTTGATTTAATGCTCCGAAAAAATCTTGAAGTTTATAAAGAAGTTTTAAAAAACTCCCATAATTCAAAAACGATGCCATAAATTTAAGATTTTCTAATAAAATCACTTATTCCTCGTTCTCTATAATTGATAAAGCAATTAATAATCTCTCTTTTTCTTCTATATTTTTATTTTACCCTTGCATTAAAGCGATTAGGCAGCTATTTTTATTTTATTGTTTTTTTAAACTTAAAGGAAATAATTTATGTCGACAAATGGGCAAGACAGTAACGCAAATAATAATGATACAATAGAGATACAAGAAACTGAAGTTGTACCTGTAGAGACTACGAATTCTTTACAATCGGGGTTAACAAGCTTAATACCGATGGTTTTAATTTTTGCTGTTTTTTATTTCTTACTATTACGTCCGCAAGAAAAACGTCGTAAAGAAAGAGAGAAGTTAGTAAGCGAAGTTAAAAAGGGTGAAGAAGTTCTAACAAATAGCGGTATTTACGGGATCGTTACTAAAGTTAGCGAAAGTGAACCTAATATTGAAGTTGAGATAGCAAAAGATGTACGTATTAAAGTTTTAAAAAGTGCTATTGTTGATATAACTAGCCGTTCTAAAGATGTAGCAGTTAAAAAGGAAGACAGTAAAAATAATAAAAAAGATAAGAAGGTAAGCGGTGCAAAATCTTCCTAAGTGGAAAATTTTCCTTTCAATTATATGTACGATTTTTGCAGTTATTTGTGCTTTACCGAATTTTACACAGGTAAAGTCCAAATATCTGCCTCATGATTCAGTAAATTTAGGGCTTGACCTTAGGGGTGGGGCCCATTTATTGCTTGATGTTGATTTCGATACTTATCTCAATGACACTATGGAAAATTTAGCCGATACTTTACGTAAAAGCTTCCGTGAAGATAAAATTGGTTATAAAAATCTATTGGTTAAGCAGAATAATATTCAGTTAGAGCTGAGATCACAGGAAGAATTAAAGCCATTAAAGAAAATAATTAGCAAAATTGATCCTGAGATTAATGTTGAAGCAAATGATAATAGAATAAAGCTTTCCTATAGCGAATCTAGATTAAGTGAGCTACTTAATAAAGTAGTCGATCAATCTATTGAGATTATCAGAATGCGAGTTGATAGTACCGGCACTAAAGAGCCTATACTACAAAAACAAGGTGATAGAAATATATTATTACAAGTTCCTGGTGAAGAAGATCCAACCTATTTAAAAAATATCTTAGGTAAAACTGCTAAGCTAACTTTTCACTTGGTTGATGAAAATGCCAATGTTGAAGAAGCAGTAAAAGGTCATGTGCCTATGGGTTCAATGCTTGTTCAAGGGGATAGAATGGGTTATTTAGTTGTAAAGAAAAAAGCTATTTTAGGTGGTGATTCATTAACAACTGCCGCAGCCTCTTTTGATCAGAATTCACAAGCAGTTGTATCATTTTCTTTTAATAGTTTGGGTAGTAAATTATTTGGTGAAGTTACTAAAAATAATGTTGGAAAGCATCTTGCTATAGTTTTAGATAATAAGCTACTTAGTGCTCCAACAATAAATCAACCAATTATGGGTGGTAGCGGTATAATCTCAGGTGATTTTACTGTTGAATCGGCAAATGAACTTGCGTTATTATTACGTGCCGGCTCACTGCCTGCACCGCTTAAGATTATTGAAGAAAGAAGTATAGGACCGAATCTTGGAGCTGATTCTATAGAATCGGGAAAAAAGGCAGGGATAATTGGTTTTGCAGCAGTTTGTATATTTATGGTCTGGTCTTATGGCTTGCTTGGTTTATTTGCAAATATAGCTTTAAGTCTTGCTATGCTATATGTTTTAGCATTATTGTCGCTTTTCCAAGCTACCTTAACTCTGCCAGGGATTGCTGGGATAATACTTACTATGGGTATGGCTGTTGACGCTAATGTATTGATTTACGAGCGAATAAAGGAAGAGCTAAATAAAGGAACTTCCAACCTTTATGCTATTAAAACCGGTTTTGAGTCAGCCTTTGCTACTATTTTGGATTCTAACCTTACTACTCTGATTGTTGCTTTTCTACTTTATATATTTGGAGTTGGAGCAATAAAAGGATTTGCTGTAGCATTAACAATCGGGATTATATCATCGATGTTTTCAGCAATTATTATTACTAAATTACTAATAGATATTTGGGTAAAATATTTTAAACCTAAAAAACTAGGTCTTGTATAAGATTTGGGGATATAAAAAATGCAATCAAATGTTATAAAAATTATTATTGGAGTTAGTCTATTAATAGGCGTTGGAGCATTATATTTATTATTATCTTTAAAGACTCCAGATAAGCCTCTTGCTGGTCAGGTAAATATTTATGAAGATAACGCAGAAATCGGTGGTGACTTTGAATTAATAGATCAAAATGGTGAAATATTTAGTAGTGATGAATTAAAAGGTAAATTAAGCCTTATATATTTCGGATTTACTAGCTGCCCTGATATATGCCCAACTTCTTTAAATAAAATAACAAAAGCGGTGGAAATTTTAAGCGAAAATAAGATAGATATAGTACCGGTTTTTATTACTATTGATCCAAGCCGCGATACTCCAGCAGTATTAAAGGAATATTTAAAACATTTTCATCCTAAATTTATTGGACTTACAGGTAATGAGAAGCAAATAAGAGAAGTAGCAGATAAGTTTAAGGTTTATTATGCTAAGGCTGCTAGTGAAAATGATAATGACCAAGATTACATGTTAGATCATTCTTCTTTTACTTATCTAATGGATAAAAATGGAAAATATCTAAAGCATTTTTATTTAGATTCTGCTCCTAGCGAAATTATGGAATTTTTAAAAAGTAACTGATGAATAATTATTTGTTAGTAGCATATATATTTACCTTTTTAAGTCTGGGAGTATTGTTAGTTAGTAGCTTTATAAGTTATAAGAAAGAGAAGAAAAATACTGATGCAAAAAGGAGCAAAAAATAGGTTAATAACTATCATTATTTGCTTTTGTTCAGCAGTAATCGGAGTTAGTATAATACTTTATAATTTAGAAAAAAGTATAGTATTTTTCGTGCCACCATCAAAAATTAATGAAGTAGAGCAGGGGAAAGAGCTAAGAGTCGGCGGGCTAGTTAAAGTAGATTCAATAAATAAAATTGCAGCTGATAAAATAAGTTTTGTTATCACAGACAATATTAAAGACTTAGAAATATTATATCAAGGAGTGCTGCCTGCCTTATTTCGTGAGAATCAGGGTATTATCGCTATCGGTAGATTATCGAATGGCAAGTTTATAGCAAGGGAGCTGCTAGCAAAGCATGATGAGAATTACCGACCTCCGAATACTGTCATTCCCGCAGAAGCGGGAATCTAGAAAAAAATCTGTCATACCGCGGCTTGACCGCGGTATCTCAGGACACATTCTATGGCACAAGATCCCGTGATCAAGTTACGGGATGACAATATAATTGACTGAATTCCCACTTTTGCGGGAATGATAAATGAGCTATTCAATAACATAAAACAATTATAACCAAAAAAATAAAACATGTTCATAGATAAAATTAAAGCAAAAGCAAATAACGACGAAATAAATGTAATCATTGAAATACCGATGAATAGCGGTCCGATTAAGTATGAATTCGATAAAGAATCAGGAGCGGTTTTTGTTGATCGTTTCATGCAAACCACAATGAGTTACCCATGTAATTACGGTTTTATTCCGCATACTCTTTCTAATGATGGTGATCCAGTAGATGTACTTGTTGTATCGCATCATCCAGTAGTGCCTGGCTCAGTAATTAAGTGTCGAGCTGTTGGGGTATTGATGATGGAAGATGAATCGGGTTTTGATGAGAAAATTATTGCAGTTCCAACCTCTAAGCTTGATATTACCTTTGATCATATCAAGGAATTAGATGATGTATGTGAGATGCTTAAGAAACGTATAGTTCATTTCTTCGAGCATTATAAAGATTTAGAAAAAGGTAAATGGGTTAAAGTTACCGGCTGGGAAAGTAAATCCAAAGCTGATAGCCTGATTAATGAGGGAGTAGAGAGAGCTAAGAATTAGTTTTATGTCATTCCTGCCAAGGTGCATGGGTGTCATCCCGCGGCAGCATTGCCCGCGTGGATCATTTTCCCCTGTCATCCCGTGATTTATTCACGGGATCCAGTTAAAAATACTAATAAAATTAGTATTTTTAATTATTTTCTGGATCTAGTTCCCAAGCCACGGTATGACACCGATCACGTTTCTCGCTTTATACTGGATTCCGTGGTCAAGCAACTGGATGACAGAGGAAAAATTGATTCACCCAGGCAACATCTTTTCGCAATGACGTGCTTATGAAAACAATAAAATTATAAACTAGTGACATTATTCAGATCAGGGATTGTAGTAGCATTCTTCACGTTAATTTCTCGCATATTTGGGCTTGTGCGTGAGCAATTTATTGCATCATTATTTGGCTCTACTCAAATGGGTGATAGCATTAATGTTGCCTTTAAATTACCAAATCTATTTAGAAGAATTTTTGCCGAGGGAGCATTATCAAACGTCTTTATCCCTATTTATAATGAAAAAATGCTGATTTCTAAGAAAGCAGCAGGTAGATTTTCTGGTGAGGTCTTTACGCTTTTACTACTCTCATTAATAGTTATAATAGTATTGATGCAAATATTTATGCCGCAATTAATGCTGTTTATAGCTCCTGGTTTTCACGGTAAAAAAGAGAAATTTGAGCTTACAGTATTCTTATGCCGAATTACTATACCTTACTTAATATTTGTATCACTTACAGCTTTATTAGGGGGGATTTTAAACTCGGTAAAACGCTTTGCTGCTTTTGCTTTTTCACCTGTTATCTTAAGCGTATGCGTAATAGTCTGTACATTAATGTTAGATAATTATACAGAGTCTACCATTTCAATCAGCTTATCTTTAATAATTGCCGGAATATTACAAGTCTCTTTTATGTTTGTTTGCGTTAAAAGAGCGGATTTAAGCTTTCCATTTATTTTTAAGCCAAATGATCCAGATGTAAAAAAGCTTTTAATTAATATGGGACCGGCGACCATTAGCTCAGGCGTACAGCAATTAAACCTTTTTATCTCTCAATCTATTGCTAGCTTTATTGAGGGAGCTATCTCCATACTATCTTATGCGGACCGAATTTATCAATTTCCTCTATCAATAATAGGTACTAGCTTTTCAACTATTTTATTGCCTGAATTATCAAAAATATATAAATCAAATGATATAGTAGCTGCCACGAAAGTGCAGAATAATGCAATTAGAATGGGGTTATTTTTATCGCTGCCTGCGACTTTTGGAATTATAATTTTATCGCATCCTATTATTAACGTGATTTACGAAAGAGGCGTTTTTACTTCTCTTGATACTACAAATACGGCTGAGGCTATTTCTGCGTTTGCTTTAGGGCTGCCTGCTTTTATTTTGGCAAAAATTCTAACCCCAATTTTTTATGCTAATAGTGACACTAAAACACCTCTGAAAATAACTCTATTTTCAATAATAATTAATACCAGCATGAATTTATTATTGATGGATTCTTTAAAGCATATCGGTATTGCAGTTGGTACTTCTATTGCAGCTTGGTATAATTTAGGTTTATTATATAGCTATACTAAAAAGCAGAATATGCTACATATAGAACAGGATATAAAATCTTTTTGTATTAAAGTTTTATTATGCTGCACAATTATGTCTATTATGATTGGCTCAATAAAACATTATTTCTTAGAATATTTTTATTCGGAATATTTGCTGATTAAAGTTTTTGCATTAGGAGGTACTATTACAATTGGCATTATAGTCTTTTTTAGTGTAGCTTATTTATTAAAAGTAGTTAAGCATGTTAGAAAGTAGTAAAAATAAATCAAATTATCAAGATTTGCTAAAAACTCTAGCAATCATAGCCATGATCATTGATCATATAGGTTTGTATCTATATCCTGACCTTATTATTTTGCGAATAATTGGTCGTACTGCTATGCCAGTTTTTTGCTTTTTTGCTGGCTATAATTTTCATGATAAGCCAAAATTGCGAATAATAATATGGGGTATTTTACTACAAATTTACACTACAATATTATTCAAGCAGTTTATCACCACAAATATTTTAATCTCTATTTATTTAGGGCAGTGCTATATTTATTGTTTTCGTAAGTCGCTAACTCGTTTCTTCTATAGCGGCTACTGCCATGTTATTATAATGATAATATTATGGTATATAAGTTGGGCTATCATTGATTATGGTACGATTGTAATTGCAATTATGATACTTGGATTTATTGCAAAACATGAACCCAAAAGCCTAAAACTTTGTTGTTTTGTAACAATTCTTATTACTTTAGTACATTCAGCTCTGTTCGTGCTTACTATTTCTTTTAGTGATCTTAATTTCTCAAATTTTGATTTAGTTTTAGATATTATATTATTAACAGCTACATATATATTAATGATCATAAGTAATTATTCAAAAAGAATATTTATAAATTTAAAATGGATCAGCAGAAATGTTATATATATATATTGTGTGCAAATTATTATTTTGCAGTTTATATTTGTCTATAGCTACACATATGGTTTTAAAAATTGGTAAATAAAAATTAACAATTTTGGTGGCATTTATTTTCTATTGATATTAGTATATTTGAGCAACTAATTAATATTAACAACGATGAATGTAATAGATCGTTTAATTTTAGATAATGAAAAATATAAAGAAAGATTTAAACAAAATAAGTTATTTAAAATTAAATTAGAAAGTGACGCACAAAAAAATAAATTTCTTGATTACTTCTAAATCTAGTCAAATGAATTTCAAAAAATGGTACTTGCAAGGGTAGTATTTTCAGAACATAAAAAATTTACAAAACTTGCTTGGGAACATTTACTTGATGAATTCGGTCACAATATAGAACTCTCAAAAGATAGAAAAAATAATACAGAAGTGGAAGATCCTATCTTTGAGGCACTTGGTTCTTGGTTTACTTTAAAAATGATGACACTTGGTGATAGTGAGCGAGCGGTGCTTGTGCATATGATAATAGAATCGTGTGCTACTATATTTTATGAGAAATTAGGCTCAATATTTTTAAGTTGTAAAAAAGCAGAAAAGCACTTTAAAACCCACCTGCACCTTGACCCCGAGCATGAACAAATGGGAGTAGATTTATTAAAACAGTTAAATGTTAATGATCTTTTACTGCTTAATATTCAGAAAAAAGGCTGGGACATGATTGAGGCTCTATTCACTAGACTTGCAGATATTGTAGATGGTTGACTGTTTTCCCGTCATTGCAAGGAGAAATTGTTGCGTGGATCATTTTCCCCTGTCATCTCGTGATTTATTCACGGGATCCAGCTAAAAAATACTAATGAAATTAGTATTTTTTATTATTTTCTGGATGCCGTGGTCAAGCCACGGCATGACACCGAGGCGTTTTCCGATCTACGCAACAATGCCTTGCGAGGAGCGAAGCTTTGCTACAATCTAATATTAAATTCTGAGATTGCCACGTCGATACTTCGTATCTCCTCGCAATGACAACTTGTTATCCATGCGACAAAACCGGTTTTTTCTCGCAATGACGTCATTCAACTTAAATACTCATCTTGCTAAATTCTGTTCTATCTATTTTAATCGCTTAGAATTATTAGTTTAAAAAAAATAAAATTGTTAAATAAAGAAATCAATATATAATACTAAAAAAATTTTAGGTAAAAAAATGAGTTTAAAATCCACTTTTCTTGATACGCCTCTTGGTTCGATGCTTGCTATTAGTGATGAAGAGAAACTTTATTTGCTTGATTTTGCTGAAAGTAAAGGCTTAGAGCGTAAAATTAAAATGCTTAAAGTTAAGACTAAATTGTCTGTTATTGATGGCAATACCAAACCTATTTCATCAGTTGAAAAAGAACTTAAGTCATATTTTGACGGCAATTTACAAAAATTTAATACATCTTTACGCCTTGTAGGAAGCGAGTTTCAGAAATTAGTATGGGAAAAGCTAATGAATGTGCCATATGGCGAAACAAGGAGCTACTTTACACAAGCTAAGGCAGTGGGTAAAGAAACTGCTTATAGAGCTGTTGCAAATGCTAACGGAGCAAATAGATTTGCTATAATTATTCCATGCCACCGCATTATTAATAATAATGGCGAGCTTGGCGGATATGGTTCAGGATTACATCACAAAAAATGGCTTATTGAACATGAAAGAAAATTTATAAGAAATTAGAAATATTTTACTTAATTCGGCGACTATTCCGGTAGAACGTTTAACAATCTTTTTTAAGACTAAAGAAGGGCAGTATGGTGAGCATGATAGATTTATAGGCGTGACTGTACCGACTTTACGTAAAATAGCTAAAACTTATTATAATTTAAGTAAGGATGATTTAGGTGGGCTTATTAAATCAAGATTTAATGAAGAAAGACTTTTAGCATTAGTTATCCTTATCAATCAATATCAAAAAGCTTCTGATAATGATAAGAAATTTTTTTATGAATTCTATATAGATAATATAAAATATGTTAATAATTGGAACTTGGTTGATGCTTCAGCTCATTATATTATCGGAGCTTATTTATGGGATAAAGATAAGGAATATCTTTTTAAATTAGCAAAATCTGAAAATCTTTGGGAAAGAAGAATAGCAATGGTTGCAACTTGGTATTTTATTCGCAAAAATGAACTCAATTTAACTTTTAAAATAGCACAATTATTACTGAACGATAAGCACGATTTAATTCATAAAGCGGTAGGGTGGATGCTACGTGAAGCAGGAAAAAAGGACGAAAAGCAGCTGATAGATTTTCTAAATCAACATATATCGCAAATGCCTAGAACTACATTGCGTTATGCGATTGAGAGATTTCCTAAAGAAACACGCAGGCATTATATTCTAAAAAACTAGATTTATATAAAATTTATGCTAGTATTTTATAAAACTATTAAAAGGTGTTAATTATGATAAAAACTTTATTGGCTGGTTTTATAGCTTTTGCTAGTATAACAAGCTATGCTAGCCCTAATACTCAGCCAGCCCAAAATACTAACCCTACAGATTCATCTGTTACTTTATCTACGTTAAATGCAGCAGGAGCTGTACAATTTGCACAACCTTGGGTAAGACCTACAACAAATGTTAATAATGTACTAAGCAATTCTGCTATGTATTTTACATTAGTAAATACTAGACCGGCTAGCTATAATATAGTTAATATATCTTCAGATCAAATAGGTAGAATAGAGATGCACCAAACAGTTACCGACAGTAATGGTGTTAGTCAAATGGTGAAAGTAGATTATCCATTTTTAATTTCTGGTAATCTTAACGTTGGCTTTGTACCTGGAGGTATGCATATAATGCTTTATGATATAAGGAAAGATCTAAAAGTTGGTGACACAGTTGATATAACTTTTTTCTTTGATGATAATAGTGTAAAAATTGTTACTGCTCAAGTGGCAAGTAATAACCCGTATCCTCAACAGTAAAAGAAAATTTTAATAGCCCGTCATTGCGAGTAGGCATTGCCCGCGTGGATCAGTTTCTCCTCATTGCGAGGAAAAACTGTAAGTTTTGACAAAGCAATCTCATCATTATTTCCTGAGATTGCCACGTCGCTTTGCTCCTCGCAATGACGACTCTCGATCTACGCAAGCAAGCCTTAAGCGAGAATGACATAGAATAATAACTTTTCGGTGCTATTCTATTTTATGCATATAGCTATTGCATAGTTGTATTAGCTCTTCTTTGTATCTTGGTTTTAGTAAATGTCTACTTTTTAGGTTTAGATTTTTAAAATCTTGTTCAGTTAAAGGTAGATATTTACACAACTTCATTAAGTCTTCATCTGAAATGAAATGTTTTCGTGGAATATTTATAGTTTGGGCTTTTTCTTCACGATAGGCTGCAAGCATTTGTATTTTAGTATTAAAATCTTTAATCTCAATTCTAAATTTTACTTTTTTCCAAGCATCTTCGGGTTTTACCTCATAGTTTTTAATATTAAATAAAAACTGAAGCATGGATTGATATTGATTTGTTAAATTATTATCCAAAATTATCTTATTTAGCTGTTTATATATTTTGTCCAAATATTCAACATCTAAAAATGCGTAATTCAGCATATCTTCAGTAATAGGGCGTTTTAACCAGTTAGATTTTTGATGTGTTTTATCAATATTGATTTTGAAAAGTTTATAACAAAGATCATCATAGCTTAGTTGACTACCAAAACCGCAAATATTTGCCGCAATTTGTACATCAAAAATATTAGAAGGTAGAGTTTTAAACAAATTATAGAAAATTTCAAAATCTTCACGAGGTGCATGAAATATTTTAATAATATTATTATCTATAAGTAGCTTGTTAAAGACATTTAAATCTAGGTTATTTATTGCATCAATTATTATGCTGCAACCCTCTGCTTTTACTTGGATTATACTAAGTTTAGCATAATAGGTATAACGACGTTCAAATTCTGTATCTATACTCAACCATTTTTTGGTGGATAATTCCCTACAAAACTCTTCTAATACTTTTTGACTATTAATAATTTGCATAAATGAAGCTATTTACAAAGCTCCAATAATTTTTAGAAAAAGATTGGTATGAGATAAAGATAATACTACTTCAAGACCAATTAATATAATAATAATCCACTCAAGTTTAGTAGAATGTTTATAATTAAGGTCATTTGAAAGGATATCGAGCAACTCATGAATCATATTGAGGCGATGATTCATTATATTTTGCCTTATTTCTATGTCTTGAAATTCTGCCGTCATAAGATATAGGGGTTCATAGCTAGGACGACGCCAAAAAAATTCAGGAGTATCGAATATATCACTATGTAAGCTGATTGAATAGCGTTCACTAAATAATATTCCTATTTGTTGTAATATCTCTTTTTTAGATAGAGAGACACTACCGGTTCTAGCTAATTCCTGTTGTATAGGAGTGGTTTGAGATATCAAATTACTTACAGATTGCTCAAGAACGCTAAGCTTAACAGATTGAGCAAGTGCATGAGAAATAGATAGCTTAACAAAAACCGATTTATCAGTTAAAATTATTTTGTTTTTTTCTTCGTCAATAAAAGTTTTTTCGTGTTCTTCATTATATTCAAAATAAATATAATCGGATACAGGTTCAGCAAGTCTATTTATCGTTACTAAATCAGTATCATTTAAAATTACTTTTTCCTGAATTTCGTCACCACCCCAAATAGTTACACAACCAAATGGAAAGAAAAATATATCTATATAATCAGAATCTTTATTTATTTCTTTCCGAATATATAAAACATCATCAAAATGTTGAGGTTCAAGCCCTATCTTTTTTAAATTAGTAACTAGATCACTCATCTTATATTCAGAAGAAACGCAGTAAGATGAACATCTCATAATTATTTAAGTTTAATTTACATAAATTTAAAGTATAGTAGTGTGGAGCATAGAAAGTCAATAATATTATAATTATGTACGAAATATTAAACAATAGAGAGGTTATTAAAATAGCGGGTTCGGATTCGTTAAAGTTCCTGCAAAACCTTACAACTAATGATATCAATAAGAGTAATTATTGTTATACTTATTTACTTAATAATCAAGGTAGATATTTATTTGATTTCTTTGTATATATACATAACCTTGAAGAAATTTATATTGATATTGATGAGAAAAGTAAAACTGCCTTAATAGATCACTTAAATTTTTATAAGTTCCGCTCTAAAATAGAAATAGTAGATTGTAAAGATGAGTATAAAATTGCTTATTTTCATCAAGAATTAAATATGGATTCGTTAGTCACAGCTCGTGATCCTCGATATAATTTATTAGGATTTCGTTCTATAATAAACAGAGCTATAAGTCATTCCAACAAAAGCGGGAATCTAAGTAAAAAATTATATTTAAATGATAAATATAATTTTGCCATAGTAGACGGAGTAGATGATTTGGCTTCAGGTGAGTCAATTCCAGTTATTTATGGTGCTGAAGAATTAAACGCTATTAGCTATGATAAAGGTTGTTATGTAGGTCAAGAAGTTATATCAAGAGCTAAATATCAAGGTGTTATAAGAAGAAAAATATACAAAATTATAGCTGAGGAAGATTTATCATTTTTAGTTAAAAATGAGGAAATAATTACGACTAAGGACAAAATTGGGATAATATGTTCCAGCTATCAAAATAAAGCTATAGCTTTAGTTAAAGAAGAGAAATATCTTGCTAGTAAGGAAGAAGATATTACTGTGAGGGGGATTAAGATAGGCTTGTCTCTTGCTCCTTGGTATGGTTAAGATTAAAAACGTCATTGCGAGGAGAGGCAACGCATCGACGAAGCAATCTCAGGAGTCCTGCTTCATAAGATTGCCACGCTCATTTCATTCGCTCGCAATGACATAATAATAAAAATCAAAATATATGAATAATAATTCTCCAAAAATATCAATAGTTTTGCCAGTTTATAACAGAGAGAAGTTATTGCCGAAAGCTATTGAGAGCTGTCTTAATCAAACATTTAAAGATTTTGAGCTTATTATAATCGATGATTGCTCTAAAGATAAAAGCTTTGAAATAGCAAAGGAATATGCAAAGCAGGATCAGCGTATTAAAGTAATAAGAAATGAGCCTAATAAAAAATTGCCAGCTAGTCTTAATATTGCTTTTAAAGAGGCTAAAGGGCAGTATTTTACTTGGACTTCCGATGATAATTTTCTGCACGAAGATGCTTTAGCAAGAATGAATAATGTTTTAGATAATTCACCGGATATAGGGCTTGTTTATACCGATTATACTTTAATTGATGAGCAGGGCAAAATAGGGGCAAGGCTCTATCAAGAATCTCCGGAATTTTTGCCTATTCGTGATTGTGTTGGAGCATGCTTTTTATACAGAGCAGATATAGCAAAGAGAGTAGGTGGATATAACGAAAACATGCATTTAGTTGATGATTATGAATATTGGCTTCGGTTTGGGCTTGTTACGAAATTTGCTCATATACCAGAGTCGTTATATTTTTATATGGTGCATAATCAGAGCCTAACAACTGAACGTAAAGCAGAAGCCCAAAAAGCTAAAAAAGCTTTAAAGGAATTATTTAAGGATAAATATATTATTCCCAATAAGATTAAGCCTATAGATGATTTATATAGCTGGTTTATTGAGGATAAAAATTTAAATTCTTATCTCAAATTATTAAAAATAATAATTTGTAATCCTATCATTACCCTTTCTTATATTCTAAAAAACCTTAAAAGAATTAGATAAATTTTTATTGATAAAAGGGTATTATTGGGTATTATGTTATTCACTGTCATCCCGTGGCTTGTCCGGCTTTATTGCATGGATCAGTTCCACCATTGTCATCCCGCGACTTGATCGCGGGATCCAGTTTAAAATACTAATAATATTAGTATTTTTATTTATTTTCTGGATGCCGTGGTCAAGCCACGGCATGACATCGAGCAGGCTTTTCAAGCCCTCCAACAAACTGGACTAAATAAGTATATTATATGCCAAATCAAGACTTCTTACATTCATTAAATGAGCAGCAACAAAAAGCAGTTCTTCATACCGAAGGACCGCTTCTTTTGCTTGCAGGGGCAGGAACTGGTAAGACGAAAGTACTAACCTCAAGAATTGCAAATATTATTCATCAAAATTTAGCATCCCCTCAAAATATTTTAGCTGTTACTTTTACGAATAAAGCAGCAAAAGAGATGCAGGAAAGAGTCCATAATTTGGTTAGCTCTTACGGTCTTAACATTGGTACTTTCCACTCAATGGCAGCAAGGATATTGCGTGATCAAATAGAGCATTTAAATCTTGGTTTAAATAGCAGATTCACTATTATTAATCAAGATGATCAACTAAGATTGATTAAGGATATAGTAAAGCTCAAAAATATTGATACTAAAAAATATGCTCCTAAATTAATACATATCGTAATCTCACGTTGGAAAGATCAAGGTTTATTGCCAAATAAGCTTTCAAGCTCTGATACTAATTTACCGCTGCAACGTGTAGCAAAACTTGTTTATGAAGAATATCAGCAAAATTTACTGATCTCTAACGTAGTGGATTTTGGGGATTTACTGCTTTATAATAATGAGCTTTTCATTAAAAACCCTGAGATATTAAAATATTATCAAGAAAAATATCGTTATATTTTAATTGATGAGTATCAAGATACTAATGTCGTGCAATATTTGTGGGCAAGAATGCTTGCGAGCTTAAGTAAAAATATCTGTTGTGTTGGTGATGATGATCAGTCTATTTATGGTTGGCGTGGTGCAGAAGTTGGTAATATATTACGTTTTGAAAAGGATTTTTTAAACGCCACAATTATTAAATTGGAACAGAATTATAGATCAACTCTGCCAATTCTTGCGGCTGCTTCAAATGTTATTAATAACAATAAAAATCGTCATGGCAAAACCTTATGGACTGATAAGGAAAGCGGCGAAAAGATCAAAATTATATCTTGCTGGAATGATAAAGAAGAAGCAAGATATATTGCCTCCGAAATAGCTAGGTTAGTGCGAGAGGGAAGGTATAGTGCAGGAAATATTGCTATATTAGTGCGAGCAGGGTTTCAAACTAGAAGATTTGAAGAAGCCTTTATAAATAGTGCTATGCCTTATAAAATTATCGGCGGTTTGCGGTTCTATGAACGTATGGAAATAAGAGACGTGCTTGCTTATATCCGTATTGCCTTAAACCAGAATGATAATTTAGCATTAGAGCGTATTATTAACGTACCGAAAAGAGCAATAGGAGCAGCTACTTTAAATAAAATTAAAACGTATGCTATAGAAAAAAATATCTCTAATTTCGCTGCTATTAAAGAAATGCTAGAAAATGGTGAGATAAAAACAAAATCCTATGAAACTTTAAAAGATTTAGTTACCAAAATTAGCAATTGGCATGAAAGATTTAGCTTTGATGCTCCAATAAATGTAACTAAAGCAATACTCGATGATTCCGGATATTTAGAAATGCTTCAGGAAGAGAAAACTGAAGAAGCTTTAGGCAGGATCGAGAATATCAACGAAATGCTAAGAGCTATTGCTGAGTTTAACGATATTCATGATTTTATTGAGCATTCTAGCTTAGTTATGGAAAATGAAGTTTTAGAAACCAATTATGGTGGTTCTGTAACAATAATGACACTACACGGTGCTAAGGGTCTTGAATTTGATGTAGTATTTTTGCCAGGTTGGGAAGAGGGGGTGTTTCCGTCTCAAAGATCTTTAGATGAAGAGGGTGAAAAAGGTTTGGAAGAAGAACGCCGCATTGCTTATGTTGGTATTACTAGAGCTAAAAAAGAGCTTTATATTACCCATGCTGAAAGCCGTAAAATATTCTACGAAATAGTCAGATCATACCCATCAAGGTTCTTAGCTGAAATCCCAGAGGAAATTATTATCCGCACATCTTCTATAAAAAAATATGATTCTTTTTACAAATTTTAACTATTTTTTTTTCTAGAATTTAAAATTAATTTGGCATTTTTTCTATTATGTTTATTATTATTTAAAATAAATTAAAAAAGGAATAATATGATAGAGAATTTAAAAGCTGATGATAGAGTTCAGGAAATGGAAGATATAATTGATATTCAAGAAAAGGATTTAAATATTGATGATCAAGCTCAGCAATTACCAAAGAAAGATATAGCTGATGAAAAAATTAATGAGATTGAAGAAGCAAAAAATTTAAAATTAGTACCTAAAGATCTTTCTTTTTTTGATCAACCGCTTCAATATGTACAAAATTTTGGTGGAGCGTTAGATTTAGGTTATGACCTTATAAGGTCCTATCTTAAAGAAGAGAGAATTCAAAATCTTGTTGATAGTATAAATGAAAATGCAAAACAAAATGCTGCAATAAAGCAAAATAGAGATAAAATTAAACTTTATGCTGCAAAAATTTAAGGTAATTTAAAAGGATTTAGGGTAAGTTTAGATTTAGAATCAATGAAACCTGTACTAAATGAATTTAATGATCAAGATATAAATACTTTAACAAATGCAATTAATGAATCATTAGTTGAAGTGAGTAATAATAAGATTCCCGCAGAGATATATACTGAAAAACTACTAGAAGCAGTTATAGAAAAATTACCTAATTCTTTATCACAACAAAAATTGTAACAATGTAAGGAATTTATTCATAGTGGGAAAAAAAATAAAAAAACATATACAGAATCGGAAATGGATAGAAAAGAAATTTCTAAAGCAGCAGAAGAAACTGACAGAAAGATTAGATAAAAATACTCAAGAAAGTAAAATGTTAGAGCCTATGGTTAGGCTTTTTGCTCCTTTATATGAGAGTACCAATGAAAAACTTATTGAAAAAACAGGAACAATTTTAAAGAATTTAGATTCTGCTTATCTAACTGACAATAGTCCTAGAATAGTCTCGGAGCTAAAAGAAATTAATGACAAAGGTACTTCTCTCTGGGAAAAGTTTAAATCAATTTTTACAGGTAAAGATTATTTAGAGGAAAGATTAGAACAATCAGTAAATAAATATGCAGCGTTAAGTGATGAATATGTAAAAAAAGAAATTGATAATAAAATCTTTTCAAATGCTTTAACAAACGAACAAATTGCTGCCGGCTTAACAAAATTAATGAATAAAACTGTTGAGCCGAAAGAAGTTAATAATCCTAATCTTAATTTAGTTGAAATAAGAAAAGCAAATCCTGAAATATTTGATAAATTATTATTTGCCAACCAATCTCAAACATCTTCAAAAGACAAACCTGCTATTCATCAAGAGAATCAGAAAGTAAGAACAAGAGGACCTGGTCTTTAATTAGCCTTCTTTCCAAGCTGTGAAGATTTCTAAAAATACCTTAAAATGGGATATGTATTAGAAATCTTCATAGAACCTATCTTAGTTATTTTACATCGTTAATTTTTTAAATATTTCTATCAAAAGATAAAAAAGTTGCAAATTATGGAATTTTGATATCTAATATATCAAATGTTTTAATAATAGGTAACATATGGCTATAAAGTTACAAGAAGCACAGCATGAGGTTAGGAGTAAAGATAAAAAAATGATTTAATACAATTATTAAGAAAAGACTTAAAAGAAACAAAAAACTATTTAGTACAAGGGTTAATTAACGAGGGATTTAAAAAAAAAGAAATTAATGTAAATGATCCTGATGTAAAAAAAACAATTCAAAATCTAATATATTCTGATCCTGATGACCCTAAAAATATATCTTCTGATCCTAGTAAAAAAAATGATGTTAAAAGTATTATTGCAACTATAAAAAATAACAACAAACAAATAGCAAAATGGGAAAAAGAAGGGTACAATCCTCAAGCTTTTAAAGAAATTAAGGAAGAAATGGAAAAGCTTCCTAAGCAGTTAGAAGCAGAATTATCAAGCCAAAAAAATGTAGATAATCTTGTAAATGAGCGTGTAAAAAACCGTATATTTATGTACGCTAATTTTGCTAAAGAAAACCAACCAATATTTAAAGATGAAAAAGACGCTCTTATAGGTAAAATAAATAAATATGTAGAAATATCGCAAGATACAGTTTCGGCTTTGCTAAAAAATGAAAAATTATTAGACCCATTAGTGCGGCAAATTGCTAAAAATGCTAGCGATTTTTTTGGTAAAGACGTTAAAAATGTATGCGTTTTAGATGAGAAAAAGTTGACTGATGAAAATATCCTTAAATTTACTTATGAAACTAATCATGCTATTAAGTCGTTTGAATCAGTACAAAAAGGGATTAATAACTTAGATGTTGCAAAAAATAAGCAGGTCACAGAAACATTATTATCTAAATTAGATACAGATTATATAACTAAATATAATAACACAATAATCAATGAGTTACAGGCAGTTAGTAATAAAGGCACTTCTTTTTTAGAAAAAATACAAGCAGTTTTTACAGGAAAAGATTATTTGAGAGAAAAATTAGAGAATGTCTTAGATACTCATATTAAGGCAAATAACAAGCATATAGATAATAAAATTACTACTCTTTCAAAAGGTTTAAAAAATAATGAATTTGTTACAGGTTTAAAGCATTTTATAGATGAAAATACAAAAAAAATATTAGACAACTCTAAACTTCGAAATGTAAATCTCAATGAAATACATAATAATAAAGCTGCTTTAGTAGAGCTTAGAAAAATTAACCCGTACAGATTTGATCAAACAGTGTTTGAAGACTCAAAACGGCTTGCTTTAAAGTCTAAACCTCACAATATCAAAATTGAATCACCTATAGCTACGCCTAATTTTTCTAATAAAAAAAGTCAAACAATAGTTAGATAAATATTATTATCGTGCTAAGCTTTTAGGCGTATTTGATCGTAATAATGCTGGTTGTGACTGTTTTATATTAGATTGTTCATTTTTTATATTCTGTCCTATTTTTTTTGCAGAATTAAATGCTATTTTATACTTTATTAGATCTATTACGTTATTAATAACTAATTTTAGTACTTCAAAAACTTTATTGTGATCTAAAGTCTTGTTTGTTTCTGATAATTTTCTTGCTGATTCTTCATTGTCTTTACTAAATATAGCTATAGAATTAGAGATAATAGTTTGAGTTGTAGATTTATGCTTGTGAAGTACAGTAATTAATTCTTGAATTGTAGGAAATATTTCTGATTTTATTAAAGGGCTAGATAAAATTTTAGCTACATTTAAATATTTATTTGTTTCTTCTTTATCTAATTGTTTTATTTGTTCTATATCAGATGCTGCAATTAATTTTTCTTTAAAATCACTAAATATAATAGGTTTTAATGCTTCATGTAATTTATTTGTATCAGTTTCATTTTCTAAGATTTTACCTATAAGTTTTGAAATAATAGGGGTAGCATCTTGTAATATATCTAAATTACTAACGTTTTTTAAAAAAGTTTGCTTTATCGTATTATTCGATTTTATATTTGTTGTTATAATTTCGGCTAAAAGATTGCCTATCTTATCATCTTGACTTAAAAATACTCCTAAATCTTTTAATATTGGAGTAACATTTATTTTATTAAATAATTGTTGAATATGATCTTTTGAGTTGGTCTTTAAAGTGAATTTTACAGCTAAATTAGCAATAGTCATAAAATTTTTAGGATCATCAAAGCATTTATCTAATATTTGATGAATAAGAGGAGTTAATGCTCGAGTAACTTTTTTGTCATTTTTAAGAGCAAAGTTCAAGGCATTGGGCAAAATTTTAGAAATTGTTGTTTTAATTACTTCTTTATTCTTTTCTAAAAATGCTACACTATCAGGATCTTCTATTAATTTTAGTAAAAAGCTTTGATTCTCTAACTTACTTTTCTCATCTTTATTTAAAAATATTTCTTCTATTTTTTTTATATCATTTACTAAACTAGGTATTGTTTTCAACGTTGAAATAGCTAATTTCGGATTTTTAAATATAAATTTAACACCTTTATACCCAGCTTTTAGTTTTTTATCTTCTGCTAAAGCTTTGAATATTTTATCTAGGTCATTATTTTTTTGTAAAGCTTTCTCTGATATTTTAAAGAGCTTTTGTTTTAACTTTTCATAATCATAAGTTTTGTCTTTCTTATTTTTACCTTTAGTCGTTTTATCTTCCGGAAGATTTATTATTGTTTCAGTAGGAATATTATCTTTAACTTTTTCCTTTTTGTTAATTTTAAATATATTCTTCAGCTTCTTTTTCATACATATTCTTCTATTAAAATTCTAAATCTAAAACCCTAATTAGAATAAATATCTAACGCTATAATATTTTCGTGTATCCTTACTACTGGTTGACTATTAACTAACATATTAAACTATTAAGATTTATTAACCATATTGTAATAAAGCTATAGTATATTGTCAATGTTTAAATAATCTTAATGCTTACAGCTACTTCCATGAACATGAGGAGGGTGCATTTTTATATATTTCAGCATTTTTTTAAACAAAGTGTCGCGTTTTAGTTTAGATAAGTGATCTAAAAAAACTTTGCCATTTAAATAATCTACTTCATGCTGAATTACTGTTGCTAAAAAATCTTGTGCTTCTAGCTCTTGTTTATTCCCTTGATAATCAAAGTAATTTATTTTTATTGCTTTTGATCTGGTAATAGGTGCTTCTATTCCTGGAAATGATAAAGATCTTTCCATAAATGTTTGTTTGTCACTTGAGAAATAAGTTATTTCCGGATTGATAAAAATAATAGGTGATGATTTGTTATTCTCATGTAAATCAACTACCGCTATACGCTTTAATATACCGACCATATTAGCACCAAGCCCTACCGCCCTTTCTATCTGCATAGTATTAAGCATTTTATCTACAATAATGCGAATATTATCATCAACGACTTCTATATGTTCTGCTTGCTTCTTAAAGATATCGTTTGGAGCGTAAACTATTTGATAGTAAGATTTTTCTTGGTTCATAATACTAATTTTTAATTATAATTGTTGATAATATATTTTGATTATAAGGTTCTTGCAAGTGATAAGAGCGTCTTTTGCTAGGGTATTTTGCTGGGTTTGCATAAGTATCCTCTGTAATCCTTTTAATATTTTTAACTCCTGTTTGCTTAAGCTGTAATTCTACAAATCCTGGTAAATCAAACATATAATGATTTTCTTTTTTTGAATTTATGAAGAATTGTTTGTTATTAATATCTTTATCTAAAAAAGCTTTATAATATTCTACATCAACTTCATATGATCCTTGAGCTATAGCAGGACCTATTAGTGCAGCCAAATTTTTTGCACCTTTTTCTATCATCTTATTAACTATGTTATGGATAATACCGTTTATAGCACCTTTCCATCCTGCATGTGCTGCTCCAATTATTTTACCATCACCGCTTGCAAGTAACACTGGTACACAATCTGCAGTTTGCACTGCTAGAACTAAATTTTTTCTAGTAGTAATACTGCCATCAGCTTCAGGTATGATAATAGAATTATTATCTGCATCAATAATATCTATACCGTGAACTTGATTTAAAATTAGAATATCTTCTGCTTTAAAATAATCAGTTATGGCTTTTTTGTTTCTTATTATTTCTATTTCATCTATAGAATTATTTTTTTTTACATATCTATGACTAGAATCCTTGAATGTTCCGTCAAAAATTTTATAATATACTAGTCCGTTTATTAGTGCTTCCATGCAAATATCCTATAATAATTTTATTAATACCTTATCTAATAACCTACAAAAAAAGAAACAGCTAGAAAAAATCATTTTCCAATTTCATAAAGATTATAATTTAATACCTATTATTGGGGTAGAGATAGAGTTTTACTTAAGCCCTAATATTGATATATCTAAATTTGAAATACTTGCAAGAAAATATTTAACGAAGTTTAAAATTTCTAAAATAAAAAAAGAAAAGGGTAATAATCAATTCGAAATAGATCTTCCTCCATCCTATGATTTAGTAAATTATGCAAAAATGATACTTAAAGTTAAAAATACTTTAACAAAAATAGCTGAATATTTAAATGGTCATACGGATTTTTCTCCTAAACCTTTTTTAAATGATTATGGAAATAGTATGCATTTCCATATAAGTTTTGATATAGAATCTGGCGATTATATAATTTTAGCAGCACAAGGTTTATGCCATTATATGCTAGATACTCTACTTGCTTTTATGCCTGGTAGTATTGATTATTTACGCCTTGACAAAGATTTTATGGCACCAACTCATGTATCTTATGGAGGAAATAACAGAAGTGTAGCTATTCGAACTCCAAATGTTGTTCCTAAACGTTTAGAACATCGCTTATCTTCTCCTGAAACTGATCCTTATATAGCAATTTTTACTATTTTAAAGTCTATATTATTATCTTTAAAATTTCCAAATTCAATTAAAAAAACAGAAAAGATTTACGGAAATGCTTTTGATCCGCAATATAATTTAACACCATTACCAACGTCAGCTCAGGAAAGTTTTAAGCTATTTAAGCCAGAGTTTTTTAGATAAAATTTTTTACCAAAGATGTATATAATTATCAATCTTCACGAAACCTAAATTAGAAGCTATAACTTTTTATATACTTATTTATTAGAGCTATAAATATTAGTAAGTTCTACGTAATTTCTTACATTATCTTGCATCTCTTCTAGCTCTTGATCTGTTAAATATCTAACGAATTTTGCAGGGCGACCCATCCATAATTCTTTAGATTTAATTATTTTTTTAGGAGGTACAAGGCTTCCTGCAGCAACAAAAGCATATTCTTCTATTACTGCATAGTCCATTATTGTGCTACTCATACCAATAAAGGCATTATTGCAGATAATACAAGCATGAATAAGCGATAAATGACCAATAGTTATGTTATTGCCTATTTCTATAGGACCATTAAACCTTGAAGTATGAATTACGCTGCCGTCTTGTACGTTAGTATTATCCCCTATCTTTATTGATTCAACATCTCCTCTTAAAACAGTATTAAACCAAATGCTTGATTTACTTCCAATTTTAACATCCCCTATTATAGAACTACTTGGAGCAATATAGGCTGTTTTATCAATGTTAGGTTTAATTCCTTTATAGGGGATAATAATCATTAATTATAATCTACCCAAGAAATATTACCATCTTTACGATAATACACTATATTTATACGATTATTATTAACGTTCTTGAATACTACTGCTGGTAAATTTTCTAAATCCATTTTCATTACTGCTTCTTTTACTGATAGCTTTAATATTTCTACAGGTTTTTCAGCAATAATTATTGGATAATTAGCATCATTTGTATCATTAGTATTTTCTTGATCTTGAGGACTAATAATATATTTAGTACCTTCAGAATCGATTTCAGATATTTTTACTTTACCTGTGTGATGATTTTTTAGTTTTGATTTATATTTTCTAAGCTGCTTTTCGAGTTTTGCCATAGCTTTGTCAAATGCTACATATATGTCATTGCAGCTCTCGTTACTCTTAACGATATTATGCTTACCTGAACCATATTTTGCTATAATATCGCATTTAAAATTTATTCCTTCTTTTGAATAATGTATATCTGCACTTATTATATCAGAAAAATATTTTGTTAGAACTTGGTTAACTCTTTCTTTTGAATATTCTTGTAAATTATTACCAATAGAAATATGTTGTCCTGAAACTGAAATAATCATAAATAACCTTATAGCTTAAAATTAGAACTATAACTATAACGTAAATATTAGTTATTAGTATGTATAGATGTTAACTAGTAACATCTATACAATTAATTTATATTTAGCGTAATTTCAAGCTTTTATTACAAAATAAATCTCCTTCATAGGTAACTGATTTATTTTGTTGTAGTCTAATTAAGCCTTTAGTGATTTTTCTTACTAAAGAGGGTTCTATCCCTGCTTCAAAACATATGGTAATAAAATCTTCATTATCTATAAAAATCCATTTTTTAGCTGCATCTTCTGCTTTTTTAGCTTCTTTTTTTGGGGAAGTATTAGTTGAATCAATTATTGCTTGCATAATAATAGCGAGCCTAAGTGCAATATCAGGTAAAGGATTATAAAATTTTAAGCGTTCAAAAGGGGTAGCTAATTTAATAACGGATGGTTTTGTCATATTATACTCTTAATTATTGATTAATAAAAATAAGATTCCTTAATATAAGCGAACCGGCTTATATGCTGCCCTTATTAAGAAAATCTTAAAAAAGTATAATAATTTTTAAGAGTTCAACTAAGGATGGAAAAAGAGATTACTGATGATTGTTTTAGATTTTATTATAATACTGACTCATATAGCTCAATTAGTTTAGATTTTCTGCCTGTCATGCAGAAAGTCGCGGGTTCGAGTCCCGTCATTCTTGCCTTATTTTAAGGGTTTTTAGTATTTTGTAAGTTATTTAAATATTTCATATGCTGTATATATGCTCCAAAAAAATGAAAATAAACTATTTTATCCTTGCACGATCGAAAGAATTGTTATATATAATTTGTTATCCCTTAAAGGGGGGTGTAGCTCAGTTGGTTAGAGCGTCTGCCTGTCACGCAGAAGGTCGCGGGTTCGAGTCCCGTCACTCTCGCCAACATCCTATAAGACTTTAAGTTTTTTCTAACTTCTTTATCTAAAACAGCTTAATATTAAGTTAAACAGTTACATATATTAAAATTATTTAAGTAATTTTAATCAAATTTATTTGCAGTTTGTAATATTATAGTGGATTATTATAATACAGGTTTTGATTAGTCATTGCGAGGAGTGGCAAAGCCGAGGGCGGAGGCAATCTTATTAAACATCCTGAGATTGCATCAAAGCTATGCTTCTCGCAATGACGTTTTTCAACAAGCCCTTTAAATACATAGCAAATTAATTATGATTAATATCTTTCTAATTATCATTTCTTTATTTATTTCTTTAATAACCTATCTATTTATCAGAAAAACGGATATTTTCACTAAGCTATTAATTCTAAACAGTTTAACTAGTGTGGTGAGTTTATTTATTTGCTGCTTGGGTTTTTATCTAGGCAATAGCTCATATTTAGATATAGCAATTATTTATTTTTTATTGAGCTTTATAGCAACAAATGGTTATTTAAAATATTTTGTATATGAATCAGATAAAAACAAAGCAGATTGATAAAGTTATTTTGGGATGTGGTTTGAGTGGTATGCTAACCGCTCTTGCTTTTGCCAAAAAAGGTATAGAAACTACTATATTTGAAAGTAAGGCTGTTAAAAGTCCTAGTTTTTTTAACGATATTAGAACAACAGCTTTGACGCCGGCTTCTAAGGATTTTTTATCTTCCATTGATATGTGGCAAGAGCTGGAAGAGTTTGTAAGCCACATGAAAGATGTTTATGTAGTTGATAATAAAGCTCCTGAGATATTGGAACTAAAAAATGATAGTTCTTTAGGGTATGTAGTTCAGAATAACGATTTTAAGAAAATATTATTATCAAAAGTAATTGGTAATCCACTGATAACATTAGTTGATAATAAAGAATATCAAAAAGTTATGAGTCATAACGAATACTCTATTATTAAGTTTAATAACGAAACCTACGTTAAATGTAATTTATTAATTGTATGTGATGGAGCAAATTCAAAGATTAGATCACATTATTTTGCGAATGAAATAGAAAAGCCATATCAAACAGCTTTAGTATTTAATATTAAGCATGAAAAACCACATGAGAATTGTGCTATGGAGCATTTTCTGCCCTTAGGACCTTTTGCATTATTGCCGATGAAAGATCAACATAGTTCTTCTGTAATATGGTCAACTTCTTCTGACCAAGCTGCTTTAATTATGCAGCTGCCTATTGAAGAGGTTAGATTCTTAACGCAAAGAAATGCTGGTAATTCACTTGGGAAAATCACTATTGATAGTGAAGTAAGAGGTTTTTCTCTCAAAGCTCGTATAGCAAATAGGTATTTTCATAATAAAATAATACTTATTGCCGATAGTGCTCATATTGTGCATCCATTAGCCGGTCAAGGACTTAATCAAGGTATAAAGGATATTGAATCCTTAATTATTATAGTAAGTAATAATTTACCGCTATCAGAATACCAAAAATCAAGACAAGCAGATAATTTTATCATGTATAAGCTAACTGATGAGCTTAATAATATTTTCTCAAATCATTCAAAAAGTTTAAGGCATTTAAGACAAATAGGGTTTAAAGTGATAAATAACTTTAAGCCTATTAAAAATCTGATTACTAGCTACGCAATCGGTAAAAGGTAAAATATACTCGATGAACTTGAAAAATTGGCTACGTCGTCTTATAAGATCTGTGGTGCTCACGTATTAAGTATACGCTCCGCTCCGAGGGCTTTAGACTCCTTGCTCTTTTCCAAGTTGATCTTCGTATACCCAACTTTTCATTTATTATATGTATATTTTTTATTGTTTCAATTCTTAATGTTAAGGATGTAAATTTATGAGTAAGGAGAGTTTAAAATCGTCGATTAATACGCTTGAAGAGGGAGTAAAAAGTGCAGAAGAAAGTAATAAACTTAAACCTTCTATAAATACGCCTGAAGGGGTTAATGTACAAAATCCTGAACCTGTACAAGAGCAGGAACAACCAGCACCCTCAAATCCCCAAGAAGAGAAAAAAACAAGAAAAATATTAAAGGATGATCCTAAACTTAAAGGCACAAGAATGGCACAAGCTGGAGCTGCAGCTACTGCACTTGCAGGAGCTACTGCTGAGGCAGGATATCATGTAACTGCCGGGGTGGTTAAAGGAGTAGGTAAAATTGCTGCACATGATATTGTCGGCGGTGTTGAGCATATAGTAGAAGGAGTAGCTAAAGGCGGGTCTAAAGTAGCAACAGCTGTTTCAAAAGCAGCTGATCCACTCGATAAAGCTCGAAAAGGTGGAAAAATTAAGGAAGAAGGACAGCATAGCCCTGGCTTATATGATAAAGCTCTTAATAAAATTAGAACTAGTGTGCCTGGTGGTAATACAATAGCAGATGGTTTAGATAAAACGTATAAGGTAATATCAAGCAAAGGTACTAAAAGAATTCTTAAAGTAGGCGGTGCTATTAGTTCAGTAGCATTAAATCCAACACCTATAGGTGTAGAGAATAAATAATCAAACATTAAAAGAATTTTTAGATACACCTAATATAGATAAGCTAAACCAGATACAGCTTGAAGCGGCATTTGCTACAAAGCAAAAAGAAGTAGGAGCAAGAGATGAGTTTAAAGAACCTCCTGAGAAAACTGGTTTTCAAAAAGTTAAATCGGCAGTAAAAGCTGGAGCTAGTTATTTTGTTGAAGCACAATTTGGGGAATAAAAGAAGCGTTTAGCAAAGAAAATAAACAAACTCAAGTTTCAGTAATTCCAAATGCCACTAATAAAGTACAAAAGCCCGAAATAAGTAAAGCACAAGAGCAAGCACAACAACAAGTTCATAATATGCAAGAGAACCTTACACATGGTAAAATTAGCGGCTATAGTAATAGTGTAACACCGCCACAACAAACACAAAATGCTTCTAAACATCATGAATCTTTTGTGGGGCGTTAATTGTTAGTAAAGGCTTATAATTATTTAATAAATTATATTTTACCGCAAAGATGCCTAAGCTGCTTAGAAATATTAAGTAGTAGTGGTGAGTTTTGTGGAGATTGTTGGCAGAAATTAGAATTTATAGCAAAACCTTATTGCAATATATGTGGTCAGAGATTTAGCGTAAAAATCTTAGATAATGCAGTTTGTGGACGTTGTTATAGCAAAAAGCCTAATTATAATCTCGCTCGCAGTCTATTTAAATTTAATGAATATAGCAAAAAAGTAGTTCATCAATTTAAATATCAAGATAAAACGATATTTGCTAAAACTTTCGCAAAGCTTTTATGTAATAGATATTTAGAAGATATAAAAGATGTTGATTTAATCATAGCTGTGCCGATGAATAGGTTTAAAAGGTTACTGCGGATGTATAACCCGCCTCATATTCTTGCAGAAGAAATAGCAAAAATTATGAACCTTACAGTAAAAGCCGATATATTGATTAAGTCAAAATGGACAAAAGCCCAAACTTTTTTATCAAAAAGGCAACGTAAAAACAACATAAGTGGTAGTATCAAATTTAACACAAAACATAATATTATAGGAAAAAAAATTTTATTAGTGGATGACGTAATTACTACGGGTGTTACTATAAATGAATGTAGTAAAATATTGCGAGCAGCAGAAGCAAAAGAGGTTAAAGTGGTGAGTGTGGCAATGACTTAGACACAATAATGTCATACCGCGACTTGATCGCGGTATCTTAGGACGCAATCTGTGACACGAGACCCCGCGATCAAGTCGCGGGGTGACAAAATTACTGGATCCCGTGGACAAGCCACGGGATGACACATTTAATAAAACCAATAGGAGTAGTTTATGCAAAATGAAATAAAAAAGGTTTGTGTTATAGGTTCGGGGGTGATGGGGTCAGGGATCGCTGCTTTGATTGCTAATTCATCTCATCAAGTTGTATTGCTTGATATTGCTGATAAAAATTCAGATGACCCAAATAAAATAGTAAAGAATGCTATAGAAAATTTGCATAAACAAAAACCGCCTCCTTTAACTTTTCCTGATAAAGCGGAATTAATTACTATCGGTAATTTAGAGCATAATTTAGATCTGATTAAGGAATGTGATTTAGTAATTGAAGTTATTGTTGAGAAATTAGAAATCAAACACCAATTATATAACAAAATTATTCCTTATCTTAAAAAAGATGCAATTATAGCCTCTAACACTTCTACTCTGCCGCTTAAGAGGCTAAAAGAAAACTTACCAGATGATATTAAATCTCGGTTTGTCATTACGCATTTCTTCAACCCGCCAAGATATATGGAGCTTCTTGAGCTAATCATCGATCCAATAGTAAAATCTGAAATAATAGACAGAGTTTTAGGCTTTTTAACGAAAACGCTCGGTAAGACTATAGTAAAATGTAACGACACGCCTGGTTTTATTGCCAATAGAGTAGGGTGCTTTTTACTTGAGTTAGTAGCTAGAAAAGCAATAGCTGAAAAGCTTGATTTTGTGATGATAGATAAGATTTTTACTTCATGTTTAGGGTTGCCAAGTACTGGAATTTTTGGGCTATATGACCTAATTGGTCATGATGTGATGAAGCTAATTTCTAGCTCGTTACTTGCCAGTCTGCCTAACAATGATGCCTATCATAAAATATATGTGAATACACCTTCGCTAGATAAGATGATAGAACAAAAATTAATAGGACGTAAAGGGGGAGGTGGTTTTTATCGCTTATCAGTAACAAATGGTAAAAAAACTAAGGAAGTTATAAATATAGATAATTTATCTTATAAGCCTGCCCAGAAAACGGATATTTCATTTAATAATCTTGATGAGCTGCTTGCTAGTAATTCGGTTTATGGCAAGTTTTTTAATGAGATTATTACAGAATTTTATCTTTATTTAGCAAGTTTAGTGCCATCTGTTACCGATAATATTTATGATATTGATGCGGCTATGAAACTTGGCTATAGCTGGAAATATGGACCATTCGAGTTGCTAACTTCACAAACTAAAAATAGCTGGGATTTAATAGTGAAAAATGCAAATTCAATTCCGCCATATTTAGCAAATAAAGAATATCAAAAAATCGATAAACAGAAATTTAATGCCCATAAAGATATCTTAAAAGAAAGTAAAATAGTTTTAGAAAATGATTCGGCAAAGCTGTTAGATTATAAAGAAAATCTAGTTTTTGTTATTACTACGAAAATGAATTGTCTAAATCATGATGTGTTCTATTTACTTCAAGAATCAGCAACAAAAGCATAAGAGCAGGGGAAGCATCTATATATCTACCCGCAAGGTAATAATTTCTCAGCTGGGGCAGATTTAAAGCTGCTGCTTTCTTATATTGAAGATGAAAATTTCCACGACTTAGAGAATTTACTGAAAGTAGGGCAGCAAACTATGCTGCATTTAAAATATTCTGCGGCTCACATTATTAGTGCTGCGAAAGGTGTAGCACTTGGCGGTGGGTGTGAAATATTACTGCATTCAAGCCATATTGTTGCAAATGCGGATTTAAATTCCGGGCTTGTGGAGTTTGGTGTTAGTTTAGTTCCAGGTTGGGGCGGAATTACTGAAATGTTTGTAAGAAGCAAAGGTGATAAAGCTAAATTAATTAGAAATATCAGAAATATTTTAGAACAAAATAAATCAAGTTCAGCGGATTATTTTAAAGCAGATTATAGTGTAGAAAATATTTCTATAAATATGAATAAGCATTATATTTTAGAAGAAGCACTGGCGTTAAAATTACCTAAGAAAATAGTGCCAGCTCCTCATAAGCTTACTTTGCCAAAAATAGACCTAGCGAAAGAAATAGATACATCAAAATATGATGATTTGCAAAATAAAGTGCTTACCAAGTTCCAGAATATTATAGATAAGCATAATGAAACAAATGAAGAAGAATTAATGGAATATGAACGAGAAATATTTTTAGAACTCGCTAAAGATTCTAAGACAATAGAGAAGCTGAAAGTGATTATTTAGAAATATTTTGTCATTGTGAGGAGGTTATTTTAATAACCGACGCAGCAATCTCATAAAGCAATATAAAACTCCTGAGATTGCTTCGTCAATTACTTCGTAATTTCCTCGCAATGATGAGTCCGATACTACAAAATATTTTACCTGCTCATACCTGTAGATTTTTGATTAGATGCTGATTTAATATTTTGTGCATGTGAAATTGTACGAGCAATACGAACGTTTGATGCAATTAATTTTATTATCGGTTCTTCTTTTTTAATATTTTGTCCTTCTTCAGTTTGGAAAAATTGTTTCTTGTAATCTTTATCTGGATATTTAAAAAATTCTTTTGGGGTTAAATATTTTAATTTCTTTTCTTCCTTATCAAACTTAATAAGGCTACGTCCATCTGTATAATCTTCTATTTTTTTTGTTGATTCACCTGGTCCCCAACGTAAAGAATCATAAATCGCTCCATCTGCTGTTGTTGCTCCACTGCCTAAAATACTTGCTGTTTCCCCAAGTTCTTTTATATTGTTTAACTTGCGTATTGATAATATCCTTGCCACAGTAGAATCAGTAAAAATTTTACCACGTATTTCACCGGAATTTAAATCATGTTCTAAATAGTAAGATGCATTACGCTCAAATTTATCAAGCTGATTTAGGTCAGCTCCTTTATCCTGCAATAATTTAATGGTTTCTACTATTTGCTGATTTTTAGGCGGTGAAACTAATCCTAGCTGCATTGTTAATACAGTTAATACTGTAAAACCATATTGATCTGTACCATTAGGATCAGCTCCCTCATTTAATAACTTTTGTACTAATTCATATTGTTCATGTTTTGCTGCTAAAGTTAATGAAGTATTTATATAACAATTTGTTCTAACTGAATTTTTAGTTGGGTCATTATATCTATAATTAATAAATTCTAAGAATTCTTCATTAGTAAGCTTTTCACGTGCATCCTCAATTAATAACTCAGCTATTTTATATTTTTTTGCTGCTATAGCGATAAGTAAACAATTATTGCCAGGAGGATCTTGAAAATCATGATTTATTGAGTTAAAGTCATCCGAATAAATTTCTTTATAACATTCTCCTTTTTTATCTTTTGACAAAACTTTTTTTATTTCTTCGATTCCTGATGGATCATTAGATGAGAGGCTAATTTGTTCTCTAAGCTTAGACATATGGGTGTTTTTTTTAATTAATCCTAACTGTCAAATTAGCGGATAAATAAATTTTGTCAATTTAAATGAAAGAATATTAACTAAGTAGTTATATTACATGGTTTTTATTTTCAGGGAATTCGGTATTTTCCGATAGCCAATCTCTATTATAAGTATTCTCATTACAAACTAGCATAATAAAGATACCATCGTTTTTTAGAACTCGTACAATTTCTTTAGCAATCTTTGTTAGCTCCTCTTTGCTTGCTACCTCCATCATAACCCAGCTAGAAAAAACTAAATTGAATGTATTATCTTCTGCCGGAATATTACCGCTTTTTATTAGATTATATGTTCCTACAGGGTCATTAGAGCTTGCTATTTTTATCATCTCTTCATTAATATCGACTCCGGTAACATCTAACCCTAAAGACTTCAAAAAAATAGTAGACTTACCTGCACCGCAACCATAATCTAATACTTTATTACCTGTAATATGATTTTTTATTATATTTGGAATATCACGAAATGCTAAATATCCTGTTCCGCTTAGGTCTAATTTAGAATAAGCTTGAGCATATAAAGTGGCTTGATGCCGATAATCTATAAGGGTCATAATAATATATTAATAAGTTTAACACATTATATCTTGTAGTTTATCATTATCAACTATTTCTATTGTTGGTTATGAATTTGGATACATCTTTTGTAATTAATAACTATCTAGAGTTAGTACCTAGTAATAATTGAGCCATTTCATGAGCCGTAAATTCTTGTTGTTTATGGCTTTCAAGTGTTTTTATAACTTTAAATTTATCAAATATTTTATCAGTATTATCAATATAACAATATTTAGTCCAACATCCATTTTCTATTATTTTGATTTTTGGCTCTATTTTTTGTATGGTCATACATAATGAATCTACTTCTTTATGTAAAAGTATAGCTATTTCTTCCTTTGATAGTTTATAATCGCTTATTTGCACTTTTTGCTCTGCTTCTTCAGGGTACATATTAATAATTGAAGTTGCAATCTGTGAATTAGTAAATTCTTTGTTTAAATTATCTCTAAGGAATTTGATAACTATAGATTTAAGGTCAAATTCTTTATGTATTGTAGATTCATAGTTAGCAATTTTATCAATATAATAATATTTAGGTTGGTACTCATCGGTTATTTTAATTTTCGGTTCTTTCTTTTGTAAAGCCGTACGAAAATTTGAATTAAATTCATTTTGTATAAGTTTAATAACAAATTTCTTTCTAATTGCTTTATCGGTAATACCAAGTAATATTTTATTTTTACTCATTTGCTCTTTTCGTATAATCTCTTCAGGATATGTGTTTCCAAGCCATGCTGCAATTTCATGACCGGTAAATTTTTTCCCTGGATTATCTCTAAGAAGTTTAACAATCGCATTTGTACGATTAAAATTAAGCATATTTGTAATTATGTTTATTTAAATAAAAGTTTATTTTGTTATTATAGTTTTTTGGTTATTTTAACTGATATATGCAAATTCTTATTTGATTTACTTTTTTTCTTTTTTGTTTTGTTAGCCTTGTTTTTTGAATTAGGTTTAAGAGGCTCAATAAACGCAGTTTTAAGGTTAAAAGAAAACATATTTAATAATTTTATTTAAATGGATTAAATTTTTTGTAAAATAATTAATACTCAATATACTTTTTAAAGTCAAGCAGAAAAAAATAAATATATTTTGTGTTAATTTAGAAAAAAGTAAAAAAGTAGAAGTATATGCAAAATCTTCTTCTTAAAAGCTATATACACTCCATAAATATCGGATATTTAAGTAGTATATTTCTAATATATCTAAATGTAAATTACTTCTTGGTAGCTATAGTTATATGCAAGCTTACTTTATAACCTTTAAAGCTTAGTTGTGGGGGTAATTGATATTTTTTTCTTAGAGAAATCAAGGAGGGTGAACTAACTTTTAAAACGTAATATTGTTTATTTCCTGTTTGCGTTTTTGCTAATTCTTCTATTTCAAAGGAGTGTATTACATTAATGTCTTGGTCATTTATGACTACTTCTTCATTAGGATAAATTATAGTAATATGAGTACCTATATCACATTGTTCACTGAAATAATCAGGTTTTTGCAAATCTTCATGCTCTGCAATTAAAGGATATAATTTATGAATAAAATCATTACTGGTTTTCAAATAAGTATAGTTTTTTTCTTGCAAAACTACCCCTTCATTTTTTAAAGTTTTAGCAACTTTTATCAATTCCGGATTATCTATCTTTTAAAAAATTAACTCATTTTTATGCATATTATAATTCTAATAAATGAAGAGTAAAAGGCATTGTTGGATAATTCTTATCTCATTCCCGCTTAAGGCTTGCTTGCGTGGATCGAGAGTCGTCATTGCGAGCGACTCTCGATCCACGCAAGCAAGCCTTAAGCAGGAATGACATACAAGGCATTTTCCAAGTTATCACTGATTACGCCAAGCCGATCAAGCAATAAGGTTTAAATATATCTCATCATTTAACTCTTTTGTAGAAGATAATTCTATGTTTAATGCAGCAAATATCTGCACTAAGGCGGTAGATAAGTCGTTGATCATTTCATCGGTATGTGCGGGAGTTGGGATAATTCGGAGGCGTTCGGTTCCTCTTGGTACTGTTGGAAAATTGATGTGTTGAACGTAAATACCATACTCATTAAGCAGCATATTAGAAGCTTTGGCAGCCTTAATAGGATCACCAATAATTATCGGCACTATATGGCTTTCATTTTTAAGATAAGGGATGTTAAAGCGGTCAAAAGAGCTTTTAAGCTTGCTAACCACCTGCTGATGTGTTTTTCGTTCTTGATTAGATTCTTTTAAATGCCTAATACTATGTGTTGCAGCGGTAGAAATTACCGGTGGCAGTGAGGTAGTAAAAATGAAGCCGGAAGCTGTTAATCTGATAGTATCAATTAGGCTATGGTTTGCGGTGATATAACCACCGATAGTACCGTATGCTTTGGCAAGCGTTCCTTGGATAATGTCGATTTCATCGCTACAATCAAGAAGCTCAGCAATACCAGCACCGGTTTTGCCATATAAACCTACTGTGTGGACTTCATCAATAAAGGTTAAAGCATTATATTTTTTAGCTAAATTGATTATATCTTTAACAGGAGAAAAGAAGCCGTCCATGGAATAAGCCGACTCAAAAACGATTATTTTCGGTCTATTAACATCAACTGATTGGAGCAGCTCTTCTAAATGCTTAACGTCTAAATGTCTGTATATGTGCTTTTCGGCTTTAGAACCGGTAATGCCGGCAATGATCGAGGCGTGATTTAGCTCATCGGAAAAAAAGACAAGATCAGGCATAATTTTAGCAAGTGTTGCAAGGGTTGTGTCATTTGCAACAAAGCCGGAAGTAAAGACTAAGGAGGCTTCTTTGTTATGCAAGCTTGCCAGCTCCTGCTCAAGCTCAAGAATAGCTACATTATTACCGCCGATATTTCTTGTTCCGCCTGAACCAACGCCATATTTTAGCAATGCATCTATGGAAGCTTGCACTACTTTTGGATGCTTGCTCATACCCAAATAGTCATTGATACACCACATGACTATTTGTTTATCATCGCACATAGCGAAAGGAAAATTATCGGCTTGCCTTTTTAAGGCTTTAAATTCCCGATATCTTCCTTCATTTTTAATTTTATCTATATGATCGCTAAATATAGTATCGTAATAAGACATTAAACCTATTATCTTATTTGAAAAATTTTTATGTATCCCGTCATTGCGAGCGACTAAAAGGAGCGTGGCAATCTCGTTTTATAATCCTGAGATTGCTTCGTCAAAATTTTCAATTTTTCCTCGCAATGACGTTAACCTATTCGCAACCATTCTACATTAAAACTAATTAAGTTAAAAGCTATAATATAGCTTTTTGTACAATATCATTAAGTCTTTTTGAGAAAGCCCCTGTATCTGCTACCGGTTCACCCTCTAAAATACAAGCTTGATCAAATATTAACTTAACTAGCTCCTCGTTATTTTTATTATTCGCTTTTAAGTCATTAAATATTTTTTCTATGATCTTATTTTTGGGATTCAGCTCTAGATTTTTAGCGGATGCAGCAGCTATTTGCTTCTGCTCGATCAAAAATCGCTCCATACGAATATCCATAGCAGCTTCACTAACAGCAAGACAAGCAGGGCTTGAAGTCAGTTTTTTAGATATCTTAACATCTTTAACTAAACTCCCTAAAATCTCTTTAAAGTAATCAGTTAATGATTTATATTCATCATCAGATTTTTTATCATCCTTATTTTTTTCTTCTGGTGATGAAGTAGCTTGATCTACATCAATATCGCTTCTTGTAGCTGACTTAATTGCATGTCCTTTATATTCGCTATTAACATTTACCCAAAAATCATCAACAGTATCGGTAAATAATAACACATCGATATTTTTACTTAATAACCCCTCTATTTGTGGGCTTGAAAGTAGTTTGTCAGGATTATCACCACTTAAATAATATATAGTATTCTGCCCATCTTTAAAGCCTTTTATATATTCATCAAGGCTAATCATTTTATTATGCAAGGCACTTCTAAATATACATACTTCTAATAACTTTTCATGATCTGTTGTAGCCTCACATAACCCTTCCTTTAAAGCTCCACCAAAATTAGCCCAAAAGTTATTATATTCATCCATAGCCTCTTCTTTCTTTTTCTTAAGTTCTCCTAGCACTCTTTTAGTAATAGCGTTTTTGATTTTCTCAAGTATGTTATTATGTTGCAACGATTCACGGCTTATATTCAGCGGTAAATCCTCTGAATCTACCACTCCTCGTAAAAACCTTAGATATGATGGGATTAAATCAATATTCTCATCAGAAATAAATACTCTTTTTATGTATAATTTTACTCGTCTTTTGCGATCAGGATGGAATAAATCATAAGTTTTGCTTGATGGGATAAATAGCAGATTTGTAAACTCTATAGCTCCTTCATTTTTATTATGCATAGTAACCCAAGGATCATCCACCACATAAGATAAGCTTTTATAGAATTCTTTATATTGCTCTTCGGTAATTTCTGATTTTGATCTTGTCCATAATGCTGATGCAGAATTTAGTTGTATTTCGTTATTATCCCCCTCATCAAAGAAATATATTGGCACAGCTATATGATCGGAATAGCTTTTAACTATATGTTTTAATCTAAAATGATCAAGGAAACTATCTTCTTCCTTTTTAATGTGTAGAGCGATTTCCGTTCCTCTGCTAAATTCTCTATCTGAGCTTGATACAATATATTCGCCTTCGCCTTCCGATTCCCAAACATATACTTTATCTTCGCCAGCTTTTCTTGAAGTTACAGTGACCTTATCAGCTACCATAAAGCTTGAGTAAAAACCAACGCCAAACTGACCAATTAGCATATTATCTTTTTTAGAATCACCTGAGAGATTCTTAAGGAAATTTGCCGTACCCGATCTTGCAATAGTGCCTAGATTCTCGATTAAATCCTCTTTATTCATACCGATTCCGTTATCACGGATGATAACCTGACCATTATTTTTATCGACTTTAACAGTAATTTTAAAGTTAGAGTCACCGGCTACTAATTCAGCTTCACTTTGGGATAGATAACGCAGCTTATCACAAGCATCAGAGGCATTAGAAATCAATTCCCGCATAAAAATCTCTTTATTACTATAAAGAGAGTGAATCATTAAATTTAAAATCTTACCGACTTCGGCATCAAATTTCTTTTTTTCTTGTTTCATTACTTAAATCCAATTTAAAATTCTTGTTTTAGTTTTGTTGTATTTAATGTCATCCCGCGACTTGATCGCGGGATCTTATGACTCAGTTTGTGATACAAGACCCCGTGATCAAGTCACGACGGGGTGACACCAATGTAACAAAACTTTATTCATTTAATATAGGATTTTAAAATCAAATTTAAATACTCTTCATCAATATTTTTTATTAAAATTGTCTTTAAGCTGTTAGTATGTCCTTTAGTAATTTCTAAATTACTCCGCAATAACTGCCATTCTTTTGCCAAAAAATTTATGATCTCTTCGTTAGCTTTGCCTTGTTGTGCATGTGCTTTTATAGATAATTTTAGATGGGGGATATCGTTAATTATAATAAATTCTTTGATAGCATTATTCTTAGCAGCTGCTTTAACTTTTATATTTAAATATGCTGTTTTTAATAAAGAATTATAGATAAAAAAGTTCATGGTAAATAACGTAACAGTTGAAAATTATAAAATTTAATTTATAATGCCTTGTGAAAATTCAACTAAATCTATTTATGAGTTCTACAAACAAATATCAAGCACTTATCACTCAGTTACAAAAAAACGATCCTAATTTTGTATATCTTGACCTTAAAGATATAGATTTAACAATATTGCAGCTAGAAGAAATAGCAAGTAAAATCCAAAATAATGATTTTATCGGTAATGTAAGCTGGGGAAAAATGCCTAATTCTTCCAGTGATTTTATACAGAAGATAGAAAATAAAATAATTTTAAACAATCAGAATTACAAGCAGCACCCTAGCGATTTTATTCATGGGTTACTTAGTTTGCATTCTTATATAGATTCTAAAACACAAGAAAAAGTAACTCTTGAAAAAGCAAAATATAATCAATATTTAGAAGATTGGAAGATATTTAAAATATTTAGCGAGTCTAAAATAGGCAGATATTACGCCGTAGCATATGTAAACGACAAGACCAAACAAATAGTATTTGCTCATCGAGGCATTACATTTGAGGGGTGGGATTTGCTAAAACCGGACTCACCGCTTAAGACCCATTTAAAAAGTATTTTAGGCGGGCAGATAGTAGCACAACAAGCAGCAGCATATCAGACTACGCAGGAAATCACCGAATATGCTAAAAAGCATGACTATAATCTATCTTTTACGGGTTATTCTTTAGGTGCATGGTTTGCAGAATTAAGCTTATATTTTGCTCATCAAGATTTTAACTATTACAAAGGAAAAGCTATAACGTTCGATAGTCCTGGCTCTGCAAAAGTTATAGGTAGTTTTAAACCTAATATAATTAGTCATAAAACTCATTTTGATATAAGAAATTTAGACATAACTACTTATCTATCTGCTCCGAATTTTGTAAATACTAGTAACTCTCATATTCATAAGGCATATAGATTATTTCCTGAAATTACGGCTACCGAGTATAGCAGTAAAATAATAAATACCTTGAATAAAGCCATCCCAATTAAAAATTATATTTCTTTACTATCATTAAGTAGCGACTTACTTACTTCAATGCTGGATGCCTTTGATCCCGAAACCGGTAGACCTATAAAATATGAACAGATAATAGATTGGCCTTGTATCAAATATGAACCTAAAGACAATACGTTAGGAGATAAGTTATTTTATTTTGTGCCTGTTAATAACACAATTAAAGATTTGGCAAGCGATCTAGCAGATAGAGGCATAACGGCAACGACATTAGGAAGTTTTCTTGAGGTAATTAATCAATTTGTCAGCGGTAATGTCGCAATTGAGCAAATTTTAGAAGTTTACAAGCATTTAGAAAACCCTGAACAACTAAAGGGAAAGAATCAATTTGAGCTTTCTTACCAAGGTCATTACCGCTCGCAGGAAGTAAATTTGTCTGAAGATGTAGCTAATATAAATGATAAAAGAAACGGTGATTGGTATTTATGCCAACTAGCAGAACTAAACCTTGAAGTAAAAGAGATACCAAACTTAGCTAGAAAGCAATTAAAGATTATAAAAGAACAATATGAGATAGAACATAAAAATGACAAAGATTATATATTTATAAAATCATCTAATATTAAGGTGGATGATTTAAGGGAGCAAATTTTAAGATTAGTTGAAGTGAGTCATGAGGCAAAAAAAATATTGAAAGATCGTAATGTTTATTCTGCCGGTTATATAGGGAGTGTAAACAGTAATTTACCTATTTTATCAATTCATAACCTTATTCATCGTGAAGAAGCATTTAAACAAATCGATAATGCTTTAAGTAAAAACTCATATGTAGCAATTAGTGCTTTTGCCGGAACGGGCAAAACTACTCTAGCTAAGGATTACGGTCGTAAACAAAGAGACGAAGCAAAGAAAATAGTACGCTTTATTAATGCTGATTCTGCCTATAAAATTAATGAAGCATATAGGCAACTTGCTAAAGAGCTTGCCATTTATATAACAGATAAAAAAGAGGGAGAGATAATAAGATTAGTCTGTAATAAAATTGCAAATTTAAATTCAAATACATTATTTATTTTTGATAATGTCGAAGCATATAAAGATATTGAACTTTATATTAACGGTATAATGAATATACCCAAAGATAAAGTACAAACCATAATTACTACTAAAAATAATAAGCTAAGTGATGATATAACAAATATTGAATTAAAACCTTTTAATATAAAAACAGCAATAACATATTTAGAAAATTCCTTAGGAAATAGGTTTAATAATGAAGACATTAACGATTTAATAGAAGAGTTAGGCAATAAAGATGAAGTATTGCCATATAGTTTGTCCAAAGCGGTAGCATATTTTAAAAAAAATAAATTACTTAAAGTAAAAGATTATCTTAATTTTCTACGTAATAATAAAGATGAACAACCTGAGACAATACTGCTATTAGAAATATTAGAAAAATCACCAGTAGCCTGGCAGATGTTACAATATTCAGCATATTTAGACCCTGACTTTATAAGTATAGATATTTTCAAAAAACTATTTCTAGTGAGTGAAGAAAAATTACAAGAACCTATAAAAAGATTAGAAGAATTATCGTTAATGAATCTAATACGCCAAGATGAACAAGCAGGTTTACAATTACATGGATTAGTACAGTTTGCAGTAAAAAGATATGCAGATAGACATAAAGAGCATGCAATAGATAAAAAAGAAGTTTTTGTAAGATTAATAGAAGTACTAGATAATTTATTTCCGTCAGTAACAAATGAACCAAGCAAAGATTGGGAAAATGCTAAATTAATTTATCCTCATGTAATAAAAATATTAAATATACATAAACTTAGCAAAGCAAGCTTATATAAAAAAGTGGGGTATTATAATGATCATATATTATGTAAATTTAAAGAATCATTAGAATATCACGAGGAAGCTTTAAAGAGATATAGGGTACTGTATTCAGGTAATCATCCTTATATTGTTATTTCTCTCAAAAATATTGGTATAGCTTATCAAAAATTAGGACAGTTTTCAAAAGCACTAGAATATTTGGAGGAAGCCTTGAAGATAAGGCAAGCATTATATCAAGCTGATCATCCCGATATTGCAAATTCTCTTAATAATGTGGGCTTAGTTTATAAGGATTTGGACAATATTTCTAAAGGGCTAGAATATTTTAAAAAAGCCTTAGAGATGAAACAAAAATTATATCAAATTGATCATCCTACAATTATTACCTCCCTTAATAATGTAAATACAGTTTATGATAAATTAAACCATATCTCTAAAGAACTAAGATATAAAGAAGAAGCGTTTAGGATGATAAAAATATTATACAAAGGAAATCATCATTATATTATTCTTTCTTTTATTGATATTGGAACAGTATATAGAAAATTGGGAGACATAAGCAAAGCAAAAGAACTTCATAAACAAGCTTATTTAATGTATGTACAAACTTTAGGCTTAAAACATTCCCATACTAAAAACTTAGAAAGTTATATTAAAATAATCGCACCGAAGTTTATCCGAAATAACGAGACTAGGGAGTTTATATTACAACGGGGGGATTTTGAGGAAATTACTTTAGAAGTTAAACAAAAAATACAAAAAAAAGTTTTAAATAAAATATATACTAATGCTGCTAAAGGTAAATGGAGTACAGGAAAATTTAGATTTTTAGGTATTTGGGGAGCAGCGAGTTATTTATGCGATAAATATTTAGCAAAGCAATTAAGGGATTTATCGAGTGCTAAAAATATAGAAACTGCTAAAATGCTGTGTTTTGAAGCGATTTGTTTAGGAGCTATTAATCATCCTAATAAAGATTTTATTTGTGCTGTGGAATTTACCAAAGCCTATCCTGAACTAACACAAAAAATAACAACCGAACATCCGGAATATTTCATTGATGGCTCAATATTACGAGCATGCATTAATGACGAAGCAATTTTAAACAAATTGCTTCAGCCTTTAAATTCTAATAGTTAAAAGCAATTTTTTAAGCAAATTTATGATATTCTAAACTACAACCAATTAGGAAATTTTTTACTTCATCATGATTACCATTATGATCAAAATTTAATAATAGCTCTTCTTCTTGATTTTCGTATACTTCATTAGTATATATACGCTCATCACCATCTATTTTAATCTCAAAAGCTTTTTTAAGGAATTTAACACCATTTTGAGCAATTTTTTTAAATATTAATCCTTTTTCTTCTAAGGTTTTTTTGAAAATATTAAATTTAGATGAGCCAACTTTAGATTCAAGCTTTTCTGAAATAATCCCATAACAATTTTTTCCTTTAAACTTACCGATAAATTTAGCTTTTTCAGTAGTAATTACTTCTTCATTTTCAAGTTTCCAATAACCTGAAGGCGTTTTAGTAATTTCTTCTTTCAAAAGAAGAAGATCATGTTTCTTTTTTGTTTGATAATATTCATGAATTTTTTTTGCATCAAATTGCTCAACAAATTGATCTATATTATCTATTTGCTCATCAATTGAAGAAAAATTTTCAATAATTTCTTCTTTTTTCTCTTCACTTAATTGTACTGCATGCTCTTTAGCTTGTTCTTTGTTCCCATCAAGTAAATTAGTAGTAAACTTAACTTCGTTATAAATTTCGTCACTAAGTTTACCTGTTTCTTTTAAAGTCTCAATTGTTTTAATGACACTCGGTTGATGCCCTTTTTCTGCTATTAGAGAATTACAAACTATATTAAAAATATTGTTTGCATCATCCGTATTAGTATATTTTTCTTCTATTGATAATATTGAATTCGGATCGAGTAATGCTTTAAGTCTTACTAGATTAGGAAATGTCTTAAAAAAACCTTTAGGCATTTCTTTTAATATTTCTAAAGCTAATTCATTTTGCTTTGGGTAAAGCACAAAAGAAAGTTTATTTAATTTTGTTGAAGTAATAAGTTTTTTTACTTCATCAGATATTTTTTTATGATTTTTATTTTTTTCAATATCTGAATAATTGTTATATTTACTTATATATTTGTAACATTTATAACTATCTAAAAAATTAGGTGGTAAAGTTTTTTTATTAATCGATTCCAGACTTTTTTTATTAATTGTGTAGGCATTTAAAGATAAGCTGTAATGATCCTGACTATTTTTATTTAAATTAGGAAATAATTTTTCTGCTTCCTCTATTTTATTAATAGCTCTATATATACACCATAAACTACACATTATATCTTCATTATTAGGTAGCCCTTTTAAAGCATTTAAAAACCATTCTTCTGCTTTTTTAAACTTTCCTAATTCTGCATAAGCATCTGCTAAATTATGCATGCACCGATATGCCTCAATTTCGGTTGAAGTAGAATGTAATAATTTGTATTTAAGTAATTTTACTGCTTCTTCATGAAGACCATTCTCAATTAGTATATTAGAAGTATAAAATAGGGATTGAAAACTTTCCTTTAAGTGTTCTTTTAAAATCTCAATTACTTTAAGTTGAAATTGTGGTTTTAATGCCTGAATTGCACTAGAAATTATTTGAAGAAGTTTTTGATATTTTTGCTGATCTTCTGCTAAAAATAAAGTTAATGTTTCATATGAGTCTTTTAGTAAATCTTTGGCAGTATTTGAAACATTATTAAGGCTATTATTTACTATACTTGCATACAAAGCCTCACTTATAGCTGTAATACTTATAAGTTTATCAACAGATTCGCTTGCTTTTTCTTCGATAATTCTACATTCAAACTTAGAGTTTAAGGCACTTATCGTATATTTTAGTTTTTTAGGATCTGCTGTTTTTTGTATTTTGTAATTACGAAATAATTTATGATTGCTATATTCTGAATAGTCAAATTTCCAGAATACTACTCCCATCATTTCTTGTATAAACTCTTCTTTTATATTTCTCTCTTCAGATTTTTTTAACGAAGCTACATGATTAACACAAAAAAGAATTATTTCACCTATATAATCTAAATTATCTAGATATTCTATAATTCTAGGATAATATTTTATTTTTTGCTGTAGCGAATTACTAAGTTCTTCCCTTTGAATTAAAGATATTTCCGAAACAATTTTATCTGTAGGAAAAAAAGTGATTTTATTACTCTTATCTTGCAAGTTATTATCATATACTTTCTTCATAAAATCCTAAATTATTAATCAATATTTAATTTTTTAAAAAGTATTATATTAATTATTTATTAAAAAGTAAAGAAATATTTATTTTAAGAAAGCTATTATAAGTTTGCTTTATTTTGAAAATTAATTTCCATAGGCGATAAATTACCAACTTTAAAATATATATTCATATCTTTTAATTTAGAAGCTACCGGAATAATATTAAAATTCTTCTCAAGTAAAATAAAATTTTCATTAGTTTGATGGGTAGAAATAAACTCTTGCGTCATAAACTCACCTCTGATCATTTCACTTATTTGATATGTATTAGTATCTAGCTTTTCCCATTGCTTAAACTTTATAATTTCTTGCCCAAAAGCTGCTAAATTCCAATCATTAATAACCAATTCTTCAAAATTTTTACAGTTAATAATGATAGAATCAGCAGTAAAATTAACTACACTACCAATAAAAGTTTGTTTTGTTAAATTTGCTATTTTAGCATAATTATTGCCATCAATTGAAACATAAAGAAATTCGTTAATATTACTTTGTAAGTAAACGGCTAAATATGGTTGATCATTGTTTTCTACTATATTAAAAGGTAGATCAAAAATAACACATTTCGTTTCTACATTTGAGGATTTTTCAAATCCTGATAAGATATTTGCAGCAGGTAAGTAATAGGAAGAAAAATTATCTATAACGCCTGTAATATAAGAGGTTAGGGCAGATAATTTCATATTTATTATTCTAATTTGGTATTTAGATTTTTTGTAATGAAGTATTAAGAAATCACCAGGTTTAAACTCATGAAAAATTGTTGGTACTAAAAACTTGATCACTTTACTTTCGATGGAAGCATTTTTTAAAATTAATCTGCCTATATTTTCTATTTCTGACAGTGATAAAATAATAGGAATTTTAACGTTAAGTTTAGGGCTATTTGAAATGGTCTCATTATTTACATAAGCATAGCAATCATCATAATTATTAAATCTATCAATAAAATTGATATTTAGTTTGTTGATGATATTTTCTTCAGGTATTTCTGTTTGCTTTATATAGCTGTTATCAGATAGTTTTATTAAAGCTTTTTCGTTTATATATTCTAATTTTCCGCTGCCTCGCTTTAAAAATTTTATTTTTTCACATTCATTCGCAATTATGTCAAAGAAATAGAATATTCTTAAGGAGTTAATAACATCTACAGCAGATAAAACCTTATTTAAAATAAAACCGTCTACTATTTCATCAATGGTAGAAATATCGATGCTTTGTATATCAATCCTGCATCTATTAGATAATTCAAGTATTATTTCAGCAAGGCTACAAGTGCCAAGTTTACCGTTAACCCAATGTCCCTTTTCCCATAAATGATTGTCGCTCCAAATATTACCATGTGGCCAAGCGGGGTAGGGGCGTGCATCCCATATCCATAAGAACATCTCTTCTATATATTCTTGTGTTTGCCAATATTCTATAAACCCTTTAATAGCTATGCGTTGTGCTAAAAAATCTGTGCCTGTTGAGGAGTATTTAGGAGCACCGCCATCCGTACATTTAGGATCAAAAAACACATTAGGTTGATTGGAAGCTTTATCTATCGATGGAAAACCAAATTCAGTGAACCAAATTTTTTTCATTTTTGGTTGCCACGCTGTTTTATTTCCATCAGGATTATAGTGATGATTTTCCCACCAATATGCTACATTCTTCCAAGCATAAGCAGCCGATAAAGCTTGTTTATTACCGCTGCCATCTAAGTAATAATCATACCCCTCACCGCTATGGCAACCTTTGATAATATCTTCTTTTGTAATTCTAGAGCTTAAAGAACTAGTTAAAGGGAAATAAGCATCTATCCCGACGAAGTCAATGTAAGAAGAGGCAAATAGCGGGTCTAGATTATACCATCCACCACTAGTATGATGATATTCCGACCAATCGGCTGCGTAAGTAACCTGTACCTTATTGCCTACTATTTCTTTTACTAAACGAGCAAGGTTGCATAGTTCATTAACTGCTGGAAAGTTATTTGCTGAGTCTCTTATAGAAGTGATGCCAATTAGTTCCGAGCCGATTATAAAGGCATCTGCATAATCTTTAACTAAACGTGCATAATGAAGAATAAAATTGTTATAACCATCAATTTTATGAAAAAAATTACTTACTGCCTCCGCAGAACCGCTAACATGCCCACGCCAAGGTTTACCGGGTAAATCCATAAAAAACATCGGATAAAACATAATTTTTAAATTACGTTTTTTTAGCTCTTTGAGGTAACGCACTAAGCTAGCCACTACCACCATAGTTAGGGCTTTCATATTCATCCTTAGATATAATTTTAGCATTTTCTCTATTATACCGACCAACTTGCCAAGTAGATGAGTATGAGGTTAAGGGGTCGTTAAATTCTATAGCAGGTTTTATACTACAATAGTTTATATCAAGATTATCGCCAAACCAAGAAACTACTGGTGCTACCCATTTTATATTAGGGCAGGTGGTTTGTAGTTGATTAAGGCTATATACGCTATCAGCAATGTTATAATGATTATGTGTATTAATAGCCTCATGATTCACAACACCACCAAAAAAGCTTTCTTGGGTTTTATACTGAATCTCTGTATCATAGACAAATTCCCCAGACCCTGGAATCATGCTTATACTACTAATTAAATTTTCGACTTTTGTATAATTATTTGGTAGATGAATATTAGGCTTTCTAGTTACTTCAAATGAGAAATTCGGAATAATATTGTCAAAATCTTCTAAAGGTAGTTCTTCAAATACTGCATAGCTAAGAGATCTAAAAGCAGGAGTTTTATTTTTACCTAAGCATTTTTCAATTAAAGGATCTGGTAATTGTTCTTCTGATCCTTTATATAATCTAAACTTATATTTATTTAATTTTATAATTTCATCATTTGCCCATACCCTTTTAATTTCAATGATCTCACCCTCACAAATACCAACGGCAAAAGAAAAGAAATAGCTATATTCCGTAGAAGTCATAGTAGATTTTACGTTATGAAAATAAGGAAAATATTCTTTATGACGGGTGCTATTTGCTATTTCTTTGACTTTATCCGCCCAAATTATTTTTCCGCTAACTTTTGTAGTGCCAAAAACCAAAGGGATAGGTTCACCATAATTTGCTGTAACATACTTAAAACTTTTTTTGAAGTTTTTAATATAATCATATTCTTCTGGTTCATGATTTAGTTGATCTAAATACTCACCAAGCATTTTACCAGCAAATCTTCCTATGCTTGAAAATATACCATCTCCAAATGCATTTCCGATAGCACCACCGAATGAGCTAAAAAAACTTCCAAACATATTTACCATATTATAGTTTAATATGGATTGATATTAGCATTACAATGTGCTAACACTAAGATATGCTTTTTAGTTTAGTGTCATCCCGTGGCGGCATTGCCTGCGTGGATCAGTTTTACCGTCATTGCGAGGAAATTACGAAGTAATTGACGAAGCAATCCAGTAAAAAATGCTAACTTATAGCATTTTTTACTATTTTTTCTGGATTGCCACGCTCCTTGCAGTCGCTCGCAATGACGATTTGGTATCCACACAGGCAAAGCCGCCACGGGGCGACAATGTATTATATTGGAGTATATTAATGTTTAAAAAATATATATTTATCTTATTACTACTTGTCACATCTATAGTTAAAGCAGAAAATATAGAAGTAAATAATTTAGATAAAATAAAACAAGATTTTGAAGAAAATTATAATAAAAATTATTTGCCGCAAGATTTACTAGTGGTAATAGACTTGGATAAGGTATTATTTAAGCCATTATTATCTTTAGGTGAGCAAATCGATAAAGATGTTTATGCTAAACTAGCACCTACTTTGCAAAAGATGAATAAAAACCCTAAAAATATTTATATCGATCAGTTAATTTTAACAAGTGATAAATATAAAAAGGAATTACTAGATTCTAATTTTCCGAATTTTGTAAGTGATATCAGCAATAAAAATATTCCTATAATAGCCGTAAATGGAGGTTTTACAGGTAATTTTAATAATATACCTAAATTTGAAATATGGATTGCTGATTATTTAAAAAAGAATTTTAACATCGATTTTTCAAATAGCTTCCCTAAAAATAATTATATTATTTTTAATAATTTAAAAAGTTTTTCCAATACTTATCCGGTATTTTATAAAGGCATATTGACCAGCAATAATATATCGGGTGCTGAACTAATGATTAATTTTTTTGTTCAAATGAATTTTATGCCTAAGGTACTTATAATGGTTAGCGGTAGTACAGAGCTATTAAGTTCAATGGAAGCACAGCTGGCTAATTATAGTTCTTCTATTTTATTTATTGGATATTATTATAATAATCAAGATACTAAGGATAATAATACAAATTATAATGTAATTATTAATGACTTGACTAATCAATTGAATAATATAAAAAGAAATAACCCACCTTTAAAAACTAATAATGCAAAAAGTAAAAACCCTTATGATCAAAGTAAATAAAATTTTACTCCATTTATTACTTTATTTAATTGTACCAACTTCAAGCTATGGTCAAATAATTCCTACTTATTCTGTAAATTCTGTAACAATGAAAGATTTGTTACCCAAAATAGACCAAGATAGCCTTGTTTTAATAAATATAGATAATACTATTATAACGCCCAAATCAAAATTTTTTCGCTATAACGATAATCCTTATGTAAATTTTACCAAAAACTTATATAGTCTTGCAGTAAATGATTCATCAGTAAATAATTCTATAGCACAATTAATGCAACAACGCCAAATGATGCTTGTAGAAAAAGGTTGGGTGGATTTTATTAATCAAATGAAAAAGCAAGGTGCAACAGTTTTAGGGCTTCAAGAAATAACTACCCCATGTAATTTGATTGAAAATTATGAAGGATGGTTGTATACCTTACTTTATGGATTAGGTATTAATTTTACTAGTAAAGTTAATGATAAAGATGTATTTAGATTTGATCCAACTGATGCAAACACACCTATTTTTTATTTAGGAATAATATTTACCGGAAATACTAATAAAGTAAAATCACTTATTGAATTTTTAAAAATTATACCAAAAGAGCCTAGCAAAATCATAGTATTTGCAAATAATAAACAAGATTTAAAAGATATGGATTCTTATTTAAGAAATGTTGATATAGAATATTATGGAATTGAATATTTGGGATGGCAACAATTACAAGGATCACCTGATCTAGAAGTCGCCAAATTGCAGCAATCAACTCTTCTAAATACAGGACAGTGGTTGGAGGATGATGTAGCTGCAAAAATGTTAAATAAATAGTATGAATAATAATTTAATAAATACTTTAAAAGATTTGATTATCGATACCGGTAAAATTGCTTTAGATATAAAAAAATCAGGAATATTAATTGATACTAAGTCAGATGGCTCGGTAGTTACCAATGCAGATAAAGAAATCAGTAAAATAATCTATCAAAATCTGCAAGACTTAACTCCAGAAATAAATATAGTGTGTGAAGAACAGCCACTGCCAATACTTAACAGTAACACTTTTTGGTTAATTGATCCAATTGATGGAACACGAAGTTATGTAAACGGCAAAAGCACCTATACTATAAATATAGGTCTAATTAAAAATGGTGTACCGACTATTGGCTTGATATATCAACCTGAGACAGATAAATTATATTATACTGATGAAAAAAATCAGTTAAAAATCGAACAACATTCCAAAGAAATTCCTATCATTCATAAACAAAAAGAACTAAACGCTGTCATAGGTTTTTATCATTCAAATAAAGCAACTAAAGAATTCTTAAGTAAATATTCCTTTAATAAAATAGACGCAATAGGTAGCTCAATTAAATTATGTTTAATTGCTGAGGGTAGTGTGGATATTTGTCCTAAATTCGGTCAAACTATGGAATGGGATATAGCAGCAGGTCATGCTTTAATTAAAGCTGGTGGTGGTAATATTCTAGATCTAGATGGCAAAGAAATTACCTATGGTAAAGAAAACTTTGCTAATCCTAATTTTCTTGCATGCAGCAAATATTGGCTGGAGAATGTTGTTCCTGGTAAGGCTTAGAAAAAGCATATCTTTATGTCATGCCTGCGTGGATCATTTTCCCCTGTCATCCCGTGATTTATGAACTAGAGCCAGAAAAACAATAAAAATACAAATATTTAAATGAAAACCGAATTACCTGAACGCTCTTTACATATTAGGGGCAGGCTAAATTTTATAAAATCGATGTCATGCCGTGGCTTGACCACGGCATCTAAAAAATAATAAAAAATACTAATTTTATTAGTATTTTTAACTGGATCCCGCGATCAAGTCGCGGGATGACAACTGGAAAACTGATTCACGCAACAATGCCGCCACGGGATGACACCGAGGGTGTTTTTCGATCTACTGCGAGCAAAGCTTTGCTGCAATCTCATGAAGTAAGTCTATAACTCCTGAGATTGCTTCGTCGGTTATTGCATAACCTTCTCGCAATGACGTGAGACAAAAGTCAAAAGTTTAATTAGCAAACTGCAATAACCTGACCTATTAAGTTAGCTTCTTCTTGCTGAATATGATAGTTGGCTAAATCCTTATAGCTATATCCTTGTTCAGTTAGTAATGTAAAAGACTCAGTAAGCGGATCTAAGATAACTTTTTCATGCTTAATAACTACATAATCATTACCTGTGCTTTTAATTTTATCTAGTTTAGGATCTGGTTTTAGCATTACTTGACCATTTACCTTTTTCCAATCTATTACTTCAAAAGTATTTTGATTGCTAGTTGCATCAGCAAAATTTACTAACCTATGATTACTAATAGCATGTACTACTTTGTTGATTCCTAAGTAATCTGCACATGTATTAGCTACTTCACCAACTTTAGTTGTAAGATAATCTGTCCATCCCAATATGCCAGCTGATTTAGCTGACTGCTCTATTGTAGTAGCAAGTTTAGGAAGGGCTACAATATTTATTTTAGTTGCTAACTGAGGATTAGCAGTGTTAATAAAATTATGCTTGACATTATAAACTTCGCAATGTTTTGCTAGCTCTTCTATCGAAGTTACTACTTCCCCTGAAAAATCTTTATTTTTTATGGCGTTTTCTACTACTTTTTTTGAACCAGGATTATCAAAAGTAACAGATTTTTCAAATTTTAATCCTCTAGAGTGAATTTCTATTCCAGTTAAATCTGAAACTATTGCTCCAAGAGAGTGACCACTAGTACTAAATTTGTAGTCTATTACATCTTCTTGTCCACCAGCTTGCTCTAAAATTTTAGTAACAAATGCCTTAACTGGTAACATTTTATTAGGAAGACGACCAAAAGTAATACGTGCATCGTCGATTAAATCGTATTTTTCTGTAATTATAGTACCGGAACTAGAAATATGAATTTCTTTGGTATTACGATTAATAAAAGCTACTGCTTTGTATCCATATTGGTTAGTATTTTTATCATCAACAGAAGTAGCTAATACCTCCCAACCTGAATTTGTGAGGTTTTTTTCTGTATCTTTATACTCCTCTGTTCCAAGTGTACGAGCTAAACTTACACCTTTATGTGCAAGAGCATCCGCAGACAAATCTACTATATGAAAACTACCTGTAAGAGATTCTGAATCCTTAATTAAGTTTGAAGATTTTAAATTATCGCTCATATTTTGTCTCAAATTAAATAATCTGTATTATAAGCATATTAACTAATGATGTCAACAATGTTTTTGCTAAATAATTAACTAAATGCTAATTTATTAATATTCTAGCTTTGACTTTAATGTCAAAAATCTATATGACGCTTATTAAATAATTAAATTTTTAATAAAATAAATAGTTTTTTATGAGTGATACTAAAGAGTAGTAATAAATTTAAATGATAGTAACGAAGATATATTAGCTTTCATAGGTGATACAGTATCAGATATGTCTGGTGGTACTAAAGCAATGTTTACATTATTAAAATCAATAGATAACTTTAATGATATATTCTCAGATCAAGAAGTTATTGTTGAAGATTTTTATCCTAGCACACATAGCAATGATATTTTCACAACAGCTTATAACATTATAGGATCTGTTTGTGATTATGTATGTAGTTATTTCTGGGGTAGTAAATAATTAGGTGTACTAAATGCCGTGATTAAGTCACGGCATAACTTTATCTATTTCGCAGTACCCGACAACTAAGATCACCTTCCGAGCATTCTAGTATATTTTTAAGTTCTTCAATGCGGACTTTGGTTTTACCTGCTAAACACATACTTAATATCATTGGAAATACAGTACCCTCGCGGACCTGAAAGCTTCCGAATTCACAATCGGCATCACGCAATTTAATCCATAAATTTTGGGATTTTTTTAATAAATTAGTTTCTTCTTCTGAAGTGTATTTTAATATTTCTCGATAAAGTTGATTTAATTCTTTATCAGCTTTTTTAAAATCTTCGTTAGCACAATAATTCATATCAAATTGTGTATATGCATTATCACAATCAATTTTAGAATCAGATGCATAAGTTAAATAATTAAAAAATATTAAATATAAAATGATTATTTTTCTCATGATTTTATTTCTATATTAAATTATACCATCTACAGGTTTTTCATTCTTTTAAATACCTCTAGTATGGTTTGCAGGTTTTACCTTAGGTTTTTCATTAGATTTATTTGTTAGTTTAGATTTCTGTTGTGCTTGCGTTCCAATTAGTTTTGCTTCGTTAGCTAGTTTTTCAAATTTCTCTTTTAAATTTTTGGTGTTACCTTGTTGAAGTTTTTGAGAATTGTTAGATGAGATACGCTTACTTTGTTCTTTAGAATCAATCTCTTTAGTTTTAGCTAAATTTTCAAATTTATTTATTAATTGCTTATGAGTTTCTTGCCTGCTTGCAGCATAATTATCATGTTCATTGGATGGTGCCGATACTGCATTTTTACGCTGATTACGTTCGGTTTGAGGGTCTTTAGATTGTGTATGCTGAGCATGTTTTTCTACAAACTCTCTGCGTCCTTCCGTCCAATATTTTTTTATTTTGCTAGGATTATTTCCTTCAAAATTTTGTATTCTATCTTTTACGCTAGTAGAAGCTGTAGGTATATTACGCTTATCTTTAGAAGATTGTATAGCATTAGCCTTTTCTTCAAATAATTTTACCTTATCTTGTACCGCACCTGTCTGCTTTAATTCAAATATGTAATCATCTACAGCCGTTTTTAATCGGTCTAAAACATTTCCTGAACCGTAAGATTTTTGAAAAGCAGCAGGCATTCCACTATCGTCCCATTCTAACTCGTTATCAAATACTATATCTGAACTCAAATTTTTATGGTTTGAGGGATATGTTCTTTCCTCATCACGTGGATCAGTTAATTTATAATAATTTTTATTTAATATACGAGGGTTGCGTATATTTTCTTTTCTATTATGTTCTTTGACTTCTTCAAATATATTTAAAGTTTTATAAATATTATCTATTTCTTCTTGTGTTAATTTCTCATTTTTTAATTCTTTCTGATGAATAGATTTTTGTAATGTTTCTATTGTCGTCAATTTATCTTGTGTAGTGCCGGAGTTCAAAATTTCGTTTTGTATATCCTTTAATACTTTATTTAAATTTTCTGTAGACATTTTAGCCTCTTCACCTATTAGTTAAATATTTAATTCATATAAGAAAGTAATATCATTTATATAAAACTATCAATAATTAATATTATACTAATTTTAATATTTATTATATATGTTGTATTTATATTATTCAATAAAAAAACATTTTTCTTAAAAGTAATGAAATATTCAGAAATATAGGCGAAAAGCAGCTAAAATTTAATTTTTTTATATTTTTTCCATAACAAATATTAAAAATATTTAACTAATTGTTTAAATTAAGAATTAGATTACTTCAACGCTTCAATCAACTTTTTAACTCCGTCTACTGACTTATCAAATAAAGCTTGCTCATCGGTAGTTAGTTGCAGCTCGATTACTTTTTCTACGCCATTTTTGCCTATAATAATTGGCACACCGGCATATAAATCTTTTACGCCATATTCACCTTGCAAGTAAGCAGCACAGGTTAGAATTTGTCGTTTATCTTGTAAATAAGATTCAAGCATTTCTACAGCAGAAGCAGCAGGGGCATAATAAGCTGATCCTGTTTTAAGTAGTGCCACGATTTCGCCACCGCCATTTCTAGTGCGATCAATTATTTTTTCGATACGCTCGTTGGTTGATAACCCCATCTTTACTAAGTCAGGTATAGGCACGCCTTTCACAGTAGAATATCTAGCAAGCGGTACCATAGCATCACCATGACCGCCAAGAACTATACTGCTAACGCTATTAGTTGACACTTTAAACTCCTCAGCAAGAAAAAGGTTAAATCTTGAGGAATCAAGTACGCCAGCCATACCAATGACTTTATTATGTGGCAAGCCGCTTTCTTTCAGCATCACGTAAACCATAACATCTAGCGGGTTGGTAATTACTATTACAAAAGCATTAGGAGCGTATTTTTTAACATTTTCTGCAACGCTTTTCATAATACCGGTATTGACGCTAATTAAATCATCTCTACTCATGCCAGGTTTTCTAGGCAAACCAGCAGTGATAATTATAGCATCAGAATCTTTTATATCTGCATAATTATTTGTACCTTTGATCTTGATATCAGAGCCTGCTAGAGTATTTGCTTGCATTATATCTAGAGCTTTGCCTTGTGGAATCCCTTCAGCCACATCAAATAATACTATATCACCTAAGTTTTTAAGACTGATTAAATGAGCAAGCGTTCCACCTATATTACCGCTTCCTATTAATGAGATTTTTGGATTTTTTTTCATTATGTCCTCATACGTTTGAATATACGTATCTAATATATTATAAATTATAAATATGTTCAAGAAAAAAGGTTTTTTAAAAGAAATACATTTTTACATAATGTCATTCCTGCGTAAGCATTGTTGTGTGGATCGAAAAGCATCCTAAGGTAGTCATACTGTAGCTTGGGAATTAGATCCAGAAAATAATAAAAAATACTAATTTTATTAGTATTTTTAACTGGAACCCGTGAATAAATCACGGGATGACATGGATTGGAGTTTTCTTTTAGCTGCTTCTAGATATAGGAAGATAATAGGAGTGATGTAGAGAGTTAGTAATTGTGAAGTAAGAAGCCCGCCAACTACTGCAAGTCCTAGTGATCTTCTTTCTGCTCCTGTGCTACCAATCCCAAGAGCTATCGGCATAGCACCCATTAATGCCGCTAAGGTTGTCATCATTATAGGTCTAAATCTTATAGTGCAAGCCTCTAAAATCGCATCTTTGGAACTTTTATTGCTAGTACGTTCAAGCTCTAAGGCAAAGTCGATAATCATAATAGCATTTTTCTTAACGATACCGATTAACATAATAAGCCCGACAAAGCCGTACATATCAATTAAATATTAGCAAGGTAAGTAATGCACCAAACACGGCAGTTGGCAGCCCTGAAAGAATCGTTACCGGATGCACGAAACTTTCATAAAGCATGCCGAGAATGATATAGATAACTATAACAGCAAGACCTAGTAATAGTCCAAGGTCAGAGAAAGAGGACTGAAACGCTTGTGCTGTTCCTTGAAAACTTCCCGTAATCGTTGCTGGCATTTGCAGCTCTCTTATCGCCTCATTAACTTTCGGAACGGCATCACTGATAGAATAACCATCTTGCAGATTAAACGATACTGTCACTGAAGGTAATTGACCAAAATGTGAAATACTTAAAGGACCAACACTATTAACAATTTTAGCAAGAGTAGTTAGAGGGACTAAAGTGTTATTTACAGAATTAATATTAACTAAGGATAACATTGATGAATCAGTTTAATATTTAGGATCTAACTCTAAAATAATATCATATTGGGCAGTAGGGGTATATAAAGTTGAAATCTGCTCAGCCCCATAAGCAGCATATAAAACATTTTGTATTTGCTCAACCGATATACCTAGCTTTGCTGCTTTATACCTATCAATCTGTACTAAAGTTTGCGGCTGTGACATTTGTAAATCCGAAGTTACGTCTAAAAATCCAGGCGTAGCTGCAAGTTTTGCCTGTAATTTTGGGGAAAAACCAAATAACTCATCCTGATCGAGTCCTTGCAGAGTATATTGATACTGACTTTTTGTTGCCTGCCTGCCAATAGTAATAGTTGGCACATTTTGGATATATACCTTTAAGCCAACTAAATGATTTAGTTTTGAGCGTAACTGGTCAATTACCTCGTCTGCACCTACTCGTTGGTTACGTGGTTTTAGGCTGATAAAAATTGTACCTTGATTAACTGATGAATTTCTGCCTGATACACCAACTGCCGAAAAAAACGACTCTATATTAGGGTTTTTAAGTAATACGTCACTTACTTGTTGTTGTTCTTTCACCATTGCATCAAAGGAAATAGTTTGAGCAGCTTCAGTAAATATTAAGATTTGTCCAGTATTGGAATCAGGCATAAAGCCTTTACGCACTAATCCAAAAAGATAGGCTGTTGCAATAATCACTAGCAAAAATACAAACATAGTAGTTTTAGAATACTCGGCTACTATCTCAAGGCTATTACTATATTTTTGTTTGATATATTCAAAAGCTTTTTCAGTAAGGGGAATTTTGTCATTGCGAGCAGCCATAGGCTGCGTGGCAATCTTGTTTTTTTGTCCTGAGATTGCTTTGTCGCTTTGCTCCTCGCAATGACGTTTTTTTTCCTCATCTTTCAAAAACACATTACATAACATTGGGGTAACAGTGATTGAAATAACCCCTGAAAGCAGGATAGCAGTGGTAATTACAACAGCGAGTTCGTGCAGTAATTTCCCTAAAATACCGCTCATAAATAATATTGGAATGAGTACCGCAGTTAATGACAAAGTCATTGAAACAATAGTAAATCCAATTTCCTTAGTTCCATTAATACAAGCTTGAATCTTATTTTCACCTGCCTCTATATGCATTGTGATATTCTCAAGCACTACTATTGCATCGTCTACCACAAACCCCATCGCAAGTGTTAGAGCCATCAAAGACATATTATCTATACTAAATCCGAAGAGATACATAAAAGCAAAAGTGCCAACTATAGAAGGGTAGGGCGATAGTTGGGATAATCACCGATCTAAAATTATGTAAGAAAAGAAATATTGCAAGTACCACTAATATTAAAGCTAAGATCATCGTAAAATTAGCATCATTTACCGATTCTCTGATAGAAATTGATCTATCAAACATGATATTTATATTAACTCCTTCAGGGATTTGTCTACGAAGTAAAGGCAATACTTCTTTTATGCCATCTACTATCTCAATAGTATTAGTATCGGGTTGTTTTTGAATAGCAAGAATTATCCCCGGCTTATCTCTATACCATGTTGCTATTTTGTTATTAGCAACGCTATCGATAGCTTTCCCAATATTTTTAAGAAAAAGCGGGCTGCCATTACGATAAGTTAGTATTAAATCATTATATTCTTTAGCATTTTGTAGCTGCCCGGGAGCTTGAATGCTTGAGTAAATATCCTTGCCGTATAAAGCTCCAGTTGGTAAATTAACGTTACTGCTACTGATTATATTAGATACCTGATCAAGCCCTATATTATTTGCTGCCATTTTAACAGGATCAACCTGCACACGTACCGCATATTGCTGTGAGCCATATACTTGTACTTGTGCAACGCCCGGTAACATCGATAAACGTTCAGCCATAATAGTTTCAGCGTAATAATCGACAGTATATAAGGGTAGAGTATCTGACGTTAGAGATATGTAGAATATTGGGGCATCAGCCGGATTTACTTTGCGATATGATGGGGGAGTTGGTAAGTCATTCGGTAATTGTTTAGCAGCAGATGATATAGCAGCTTGTACGTCCTGTGCTGCGGCATCTATATCCCTACTTAAATCAAACTGCAAAGTAATTTGAGTACTACCGGCACTATTAACCGAACTCATTGAATCAATATTGGATATTGTCGAGAACTGCTTTTCAAGCGGCAAGGCTACGGATGAAGCCATGGTAGTTGGGTCAGCACCGGGCAAGCTTACCGATACTTGAATTGTCGGGAAATCAATATCAGGTAGTACGCTTACTGGCAGTAATCTATAGCCAAATATTCCAAATAGCAAAATAGTTGCCATGAATAAAGTAGCAAGCACCGGACGTTTTATAAATATTTCTGAAATACCCAATTATTCCTCTTTTTTATAAAATTATACTAGAGTGTCATTGCGAGGAGCGAAGCGACGTGGCAATCTCATGAAGCATCCTGAGATTGCTTCGTCGAAACTTGCAGTTTCTCCTCGCAATGACGATAATGGAACACCTAATCGCTTTCTTTAATTACGACTTCCGTATTGTTATTTAATCTTAACTGTCCATTGGTGACTACTATCTCTCCCTCTTCTACACCACTTTTAATAACAACAAAATCATCATTAGAAAAAGCTATTTCTACATTTTTAATTACTGCTTTATTATTTTTATCAACAATAAATACATACGGTCCTTGATCATTGGTTTGTATTGCTTTAGATGGAACTACCAAAGCATCTTTTTCCGTATAGACACTTAAGGAAACACGGACAAATTGACCAGGGCATAATATTTCATCTTTATTGGGTAGGGTTGCTTTAAGTTTGATAGTACCGCTATTAGAGTCAATTGTATTGTCAATGAATACAATCTCTCCATCTGTGACTTCTTGACCATTTGAAGTTTTAACTATTAATGATAAATCAGAATTTTTTTGAGATTTATTGATTTTATTTAAATGCTCTTCCGGTACAGGAAAACTAACATAAATAGGCGAGATAGTGTTAATAGTTACTAAAGTAGTTAAGCCTGCTTGTGCTAGATTTCCTATATCTACATTACTTTCGCTAAGTTTGCCGTCAAAAGGTGCTACTATTTTTGAATATTCAATTTGTAAATTTGCATCAGCAATAACAGCCTTATCACGTTCAACAGCAGCTTTAAGCACGTTCATATTAGTAAGCATCTGTAAATATTGCTCTTCAGAAACAGCATTTTCTTTATATAAATTTCTATATCGTGCTTCTTCTTTAATAGCATTTTCAAGGTTATATGTATCACTTAATAAACTTGCTTCTGCTTGTTGTAATTGATTTTGAAATGGACGAGGATCAATTTCATATAATAAATCATCTGCTTTTACTTCCTGCCCATCATCAAAATTTACACTTAATATTTGTCCAGTAACTTGTAACTTAATATCTGCAGTTTGATAAGTTTCGGCATTACCCGCAAGCTCTATAATATATGGTGCATCTTTTCTAATAACTTTTGTTACTTCAACCGGTGCTGCGATATTGCTTAAGTTATTTTTTTTGTTCCGATGTATCACTAACCAAATTAATAATATTACAAGTAGTACTACTAATATCGTTAATACCAAATTCCGCATTATTATTTTAAGCATTGTTTTATTTGCCTCAATATCTACTTTATGTACTTGTAGACGAATTTTTATTTGGAAAAGAGCAAGGCACTTTGAAGCTTATAACCGCAGCGTATATATAATACGTGAGGATTATAAGCGAAAAGTAACGCCGCCAATTTTTCAAATAAAACGAGTCTACCACTCTCCACCCAACGCATGGAATACATTAACCATACTACTTAACTGTGAAAGCTTGATAGAAACTCCATCTATTTCGTTCTGTAACATATTCTGTTTAGCGGTAAGTACTGTTAAATAATCTATATTACCATGTTTATAACGCTGATTTGCCAATTTAAACACGGATGTTAAAGCTGTTTCATTTTGTCGCCAGATACGAAAATTATCACTCGCTGTTTGCTGAGCTGATAAAGCATCTATAACCTCTCCAAAGGCTGTACGCACAGTTGCTTTATACATAGCTATGTATTGTTGTTTAGTACTTTCCGCAATCTCTACATTAGCTTTAGTTTTACCGAAATCAAAGATAGGACCAGCTATAGTACCACCTATTTGCCAAGTCTCAGCTGAGCTACCAAATAGAGTATTTAACTTATTACTGCCAAAACCTAATAAACCTGTTAAAGAAATTTGTGGGAAATAAGAGGCTTTTACTGCTCTTAAATTGCTATCAGCCGCAAATAAATTCTGCTCTGCTGCCTTAATATCCGGTCTTTGCTCTAAAAGTTCTGACGGCAATATTGATGGTAATACGGGCGGGGTAGGGAAATAGTCTATAGGTTTATCACGATAAACTAAGCCGTTTACTATATTTTCAGGGGAACAACCTAGTAAAATCTTTAAAGCTGTTTCTTGCCCTTGTCTCTCTTGCACTAAGGGCGGAAGCGAAGAGTTGGTAAGAGCAAGCTCGGAAGCAGCTTCACTAACTGATATTAAATCGCCTACACCAAGATCGTATAGCTTTTGAGTAAGCTTATAGATTTCGGTTTGAGTTTCTATTAGTCGCTTGGTTAGATATATTTGTTTATCTAATGCCAGAATATTAAAATAGCTGATAGCAACATTACTTATAACGGTTAGCCGTACTGCTTCCTTGCTATATTCGCTTGCTAGTAAAGTTCTACGGGCTGACTCACTAGCATTAGCAGCTAGCCCCCATAAATCTATTTCGTAATTAAGTACGCTACCAAGCCCAAAATTATTAGAAATTTTTGGCTGATTTGGTTGTTTTAATTGTTTACTGGTTTTTGTGCGGTTTACGCTACCTTGTAAATTAATCTGTGGAAATCTATAAGAATTAACAAGGTTATATTGAGCTGTTGCTATCGCTATATTACTCATTGCAAGTTCAATATCAGAGTTATTAGCTAAAGATTCCTCAATTAAGTTATTAAGTACCAAATCGTTAAATTGTAACCACCATTTAGAAATCTGGTTATTTTGAGGTGTTAATGAATAATTATTCCAACTATTAGGTAATGGTAGGTTAGGGGGGTTATCATGTGTTGCTTTACAGCTGCATAGTAGTAGAAGTGATAGAATTATAATATTTTTGTAAAATGACGTAGCCAATTTTTGAAGTTTAACGAGTATATACATTAAAATAAATTAATATTACTTTAATTTTAATTATGATTCTTTAAACTATTATGTCAATATACTGCAATCTTTTTTCAACTAACTATTTTTAAAGCATGTAATAATGTTACTAACTTCTCTGAAATAACTTTAATATTATAGGTTTGAGTTAGTTTTAGATAAGCTTTTTGGGAAAGTTCTTTTGCTTTTTGTGGGTGGTCTATTAGATACGCAATTTTTTCGGCTAAATCTTCTGCTGATCCGGCTTTGCAAATTAGCCCGTCTTGCATATGTTTTAAGATTTCGCTAGGACCTTCGGTACCTGTACTAACTATAGGCAGACTATTTTCCATTGCCTCAAGTACTATGATGCCAAACGGTTCATGTAGCGATGGGAGGCAAAAAATATTAATTTGTTCAAAAAATTTATCTTTATCATTAACCCATCCTATAAATAATATTTTATTTTGTAAATTAAGTTTATTTACTAAAGCAGTTATGTTATCTTGTTCCTCTCCATTACCACCTATAACTGCTTGAATTTCATAATTTTTATCCTGTAAAATTTTGATACTATTGATAAAAACATCAACACCTTTTTTAGCTACGAACCTTGCTAATACGCCAATTACCACCGGTTTTTTATATGATTTATTAGGAGTAAATTTTTTGGTGATATTTATCATATTTGGCAGGATAAATATTTTAGATTCAGAAAATTTATTTTTTAATAAATGCTCTTTCATATGATGCGTTAGGGCAATAACAAAATCGCATTTAAGTAGTCCCTTTAGGCTATAGTTATGAGCAATTCCAATTAATCTAATATTAGATGTTTTAGCAAGTTTACTAAAATTTATTGCTCTATTGCCATGAGCTATAATAATATCAGGCTTAGTTTTATAGATTATATATTTAAGAATAAGAACTGAAATTAAATCAAAAGGTAATAAATTAGGGAGCTTAAAGCTTTTAGATATAAACGAATTTATTTTTGCTTTATAGGAGGTAATATTTATTACCTCAATATTCTGCATTTTAAGAGCTGTGTTATAGTCTAAAAAAGCTTGTTGTATACCGCCAAGGTCATGACTTAGCATAATATTAAGTATCTTCATTTTTACTTTAATTCCTCAATTTCTTCTTTGCTAAGTTTAGTATATTTTATAATTCTTTCTAAAGGCTCATTATTAGCTAGCATTTCTTTAGCAATATTTATAGCTTTACCATATCCCCCTCTAGCTTCAGCATCCATAATTTTCTGCTCTTCTACAGCTAAGTTATCCATTTTAGTTTTTACCATTTTCTCATAGGTGTTGAGATCTTCTTCAGACCAACTAGCTTGATCTAAAGCGTAAAAAGCTTTTTTCATGATAAGATCATGACCTATTAAATGCTCCATTTCTTCTAATGTACTTTGATGTGCATGTTTAAAGAAATATACCCATTTTTCTTGAAGATTCTCTAATTGGTCTAGTTCTTTATTAAACTTTTCTAGCTCTATAAAAATAAAGTAAAAGTCTTGTAAATCATTCTCATAAGTTTTAGTATCAAGTAGCCTATGGTTTGATCTCCAGTCCTCTTTATTTGGGAATAGGATAAAATCGGCAATGGCTAGGAATATGACGCCTTTTAGCTTGGCATATACTGCCATTTTTTTGTGATGTTCATCCTCTTTGATTATTTGCCTTGAATAGGCTTTTGCAGCATAAAGTTGGGCTCTTTTTTCAAAACCTGGATGTTTACTTATCTGCATCTCTACAATAAATTGCGTGCCGTTTTCATCTTTGCACAATACGTCAACAATAGATTGTCTATAAACTGCAATATCAGGGTCTTGATTGGTTTTTAAAAAAGTAACTTCTTTAATTTTTTCTTCCCCTGTATAACCTAAAATGTCATTTAAGAAATGGATAAGTATGTCCTTATTCTTTTCAGTGCCGAAAATTTTTAAAAAGGCATAATTATTTTTAGGATCTAAGAAACGTGAAAGTAGCATTTGAAATCTATTTTTATATATAATAACTTCATTATAGCAAATTCCAAGAAATTTGCTATAATACAATCTTAAATATTAGAATTACATTATGAGTAGTAAGATTAACTTTGTAAAAATGCATGGTCTTGGTAATGATTTCGTTATTATTAACAAGAAAGATTTAACTGGTACATACGATTTATCACAACTGGCAAAGAGTATGGCAGAACGTCATTTAGGTATTGGATGCGATCAATTTATTATCTACGAAGAGCAAAATGATTCTTATGAAATGATTATCTATAATATTGATGGTTCTAGTGCTAAATTATGCGGTAATGCTACAAGATGTTTAGCAAAATTGATCTATCTTGATACAGGTAAAAAAGATATTACTGTAGTAGTGGGTAATAAGAAATTACTGTGTAATATTATCGATGAAAATAATATTAGTGTTAATGTAGGCGGGGTTAGTTTTAATGAATCTTGGATGCCAAGTCGTGATAAGATTTGGGAGTTTGCTGAGCGTTATATGATTGATTTAAAGGAAACTATTTGTGTTGATGTCGGTAATCCGCATTTGGTTATTTTTAGTAAGCTAGAGCTGCAAGATCAAAAAATTGTCGGTGAGAAATTACAGGATAAAGATTTGTTTATAGACGGCGTTAACGTTAATTTTGCTGAGGTTAAAGATAATAAAATTTACTTGTCGGTTTGGGAGCGTGGAGCAGGGCTAACGCTTGCTTGTGGTAGTGGAGCTTGCGGTAGCTTTGCTGCTGGTTTAAAGCTCGGTTTTATTCACTCACCATGTGAGGTGGTATTTAAACATGGTAGCCTTATTATGAAAGAAGAAAATAGTAATATAATAATGCAAGGACCGGCTACGATGGTAGCTCAAGGGGTATATTATTGTGAGTAATCTAAAGCAAGAAATAGTAACATTTGGTTGCCGCCTTAATATTTATGAAAGTGAGATAATAAGAAAAAATCTTGCAGCTTCAGGGCTTGATAATGTTGCAGTATTTAATACTTGTGCAGTAACTAAATCTGCTGAGAAACAAGCACGAGGAGCTATTCGTGCAGCTAAAAAAAATAATCCTGATTTTAAAATTATCGTCACTGGTTGTAGTGCTCAAACTAATCCTAAAATGTATGGCGATATGCCGGAAGTTAACAAGGTTATAGGTAACGAAGAAAAGCTGCTGCCAAGTCACTACCAAATTAATGATGAAAAAATAGTCGTTAACGATATAATGTCAGTAAAAGAGACCGCAAACCATCTAATTAGTAGTTTTGATGGCAAATCTCGGGCTTTTATTCAAGTGCAAAATGGTTGCGATCATAATTGTACTTTTTGTATAATTCCCTATGGTAGAGGTAGAAGCAGGTCAACAGCGATCGGAGCTATAGCTGAGCAGGTGAAACATTTAGTATTAAATGGCTTTAAGGAAGTTGTTTTTACTGGTGTTGATGCTACAGCTTATGGTAGTGATTTACCAGGAAGCCCAACTTTTGCCCAGATGATTAAGCGTGTTTTGAATCTAGTGCCTGAGTTAAAAAGGCTGCGGCTATCTTCGATAGATGTAGCCGAAATAGATGACGAGCTTTTTGAGCTTTTAGCCTATAATGAAAGGATAATGCCCCATTTTCATATTAGTTTACAAGCAGGTGACGATATGATATTAAAGCGGATGAAAAGACGGCATAATAGAGCTGAAATAATCGAGTTTTGTAACAGGCTGCAAGCAATTAGACCTGAAGTATCTTTTGGAGCTGATATTATAGCAGGTTTCCCGACAGAAACGCCTGAAATGTTTGAAAATACTAGGAAGTTAATTGCGGAAGCTGAGCTGCAATATTTACATGTTTTCCCATATTCTGAGCGTGAGGGAACACCGGCGGCTCGTATGCCCCAAGTACCGAAAGCTATTAGAAAAGAAAGAGCTGAAATTCTAAGACAAGAAGGGCAGATACAATTAGCTGAGTTTTTCAAGAAGCATATAGGGCAGAAAGTAGAATTGTTGGTAGAGAATAATAACATCGCCCACACTGAGAATTTTATACCGGTAAAGCTAGACGAACCACTAGAAATAGGGCAGATATTTAAAGCAAAGCTGGTGGGTGTGGAAGATGGGTGTATGAAATGTATACTCGTTTAATTTGAAAAATTGGCTACGTCGTCCTATAAGTACTGCGGTGCTCACGTATTAAGTATACGCTCCGCTCCTTGTCTTATGGACTCCTTGCTCTTTTCCAAATTAAACTTCGTCTACTCGTGCAAAAAATTAAAAAGCAAGTAAGAAAATCATGGATAATATAGAAACAATATTAAGGCTGGCTAAAGAGAAGATTTTGTTAGTTCAAAGTCTAAAAATTTTACAAGAATATAAAGTAGAGTTTTTAGGTAAAAACGGCATAGTTACTAATGAGCTTAAAAAATTAGGTTCTTTAAGTGAGCAGGATCGTAAAGAATTTGGCTTAAAAATCAATAAGTTAAAAGAAGAAATACAGAATATAATAAAAGCCAAAGAAGAAATTCTGGAAGAAGAGGAATTAAACCTTAAGCTCTCTAGCGATAAAATTGATTTAAGCTTACCAGCAAGAAGATATAAGCAAGGTTCAATTCATCCAATAACTCAGTGTATGGAGGAATTAATCCAAGTATTTGCTAAGTTTGGTTTTTCGATAGAAAGCGGTCCGAATATTGATAATGATTTTCATAATTTTACTGCTCTTAATTTTGAGGATGACCATCCTGCAAGGCAAATGCATGATACTTTTTATTTAAAAGGTCAGGAAAATGATAAGCCTATGTTACTTCGTACTCATACCTCCACAGTGCAGATTAGGGCTATGAAAAACGGCAAACCGCCTTTTAGATTTATAGCACCAGGTAGGACTTATAGATCGGATTCTGACATGACTCATACGCCGATGTTTCACCAAATAGAGGGGCTTGTTATTGATAAAGATATTAATATGGGACATTTAAAATATGTCATCACGGAATTTATAAGATGCTTTTTTGAAAACTCGAGTATTGAACTACGTTTTAGACCAAGCTTTTTCCCATTTACTGAACCTTCAGCCGAAGTTGATATCCGGATGAGTAAAACCGATAAATGGCTTGAAGTTTTAGGATGCGGAATGGTTCACCCAAACGTACTTAAAAATGTCGGCATTGATAGTATCCAGTATCAAGGCTTTGCTTTTGGTCTTGGGGTAGAGCGTTTTGCGATGTTGAAATATAATATTAAAGATTTAAGACAATTTTTTGAAGGTGATGTGCGTTGGCTGAAACATTATAGCTTCTCAAGCTTTGATATACCAAATTTAGCAGGAGGGCTTACGAAATGAAATTTACCTTATCATGGTTAAAACAGTTTTTAGATACATCAGCTTCGGTTACTGAAATTGCCCAAAGCCTAACTGCTATTGGGCTTGAAGTAGAAGAAATAATTGACAAAGCGGCAGATCTACAAAAGTTTGAAGTAGCATATATAGTAAGCACTAAACCTCATCCATCAGCCGATAAATTAAAGATTTGTGAAGTTGAAACCAAGAACGGCAATTTGCAAATAGTTTGCGGTGCTAGCAACGCTAGAGCCGGTATTAAAGTAGTGCTAGCTAATATCGGTGTTGAAATTCCCAATGGCAAATTCAAGATTAAGGAATCTAACATTAGAGGGGAAAAAAGTTGCGGTATGCTTTGTTCTGAAGAGGAATTATTGCTTGCTTTTGAATCCGAGGGCATTATGGAGTTACCTAAAGATGCCGTAATCGGTAAGTCTTTTACTAAATGTTACGGCTTAGATGATCCGGTATTTGTTATTAATGTCACTCCTAATCGTGGGGATGCTTTGGGGGTTTACGGCATCGCAAGAGATTTGGCAGCTAAGGGAATAGGAACACTTAAAGAGTTAGAAATTCCCAAAGTGAAAAGTACATTTAGCTCTAAAATAAAGCTTAATATAAAAGATAAAGAAGCTTGCCCGTTATTTACGTTCAGAGAAATACGAAATTTAAAAAATAAACCAAGTCCTGACTGGCTTCAGAAATTGCTTAAAAATATTGGTGTAAAGCCTATATCAAGCATAGTTGATGTGACAAATTATATGTCCTATAGCTTCGGTCAGCCAATGCATGCTTATGATGCGGATAAGTTAAGGGGGGATGTTAGTGTAAGTCGTCATTGCGAGGAGCATAGCTTTGATGCAATCTCAGGACAACAAAACGAGATTGCCGCGGCTGCTTTGCAGCCTCGCAATGACGCATTCCACGCCCTGAACGATAAAAAATATCTACTTAATGAAAATGATCTAGTTGTAAAAGATGAAAATGGCGTGCAAGCTTTAGCTGGTATCATTGGCGGACTTAGTAGTAGCTGTGATAGTAATACAACTAATATCTTACTAGAAGCTGCTTGTTTTAATGCTAAGATGGTTGCAGCGAGCGGTAGGCGACTACAAATTGATACTGATTCCAGATGTCGCTTTGAGCGTAATATTGATAGAAACTTTACCGAAAAAGCTTTAAATATAGCAACTGATCTTATTTTATCAATATGTGATGGTGGTGAAGTATCAGAAATAGTAATATCTGGGGAAAAAGAACCAGCAAAGAAAACGTTGGATTTTCCAGTAGATTATCTAGAAAAAATCACCGGAATTAAATTAAATATCAATGAGATAGAGGTAATTTTAAATAAACTTGGATTTGTAACTGATGTCAAAAATGAAGTGATAAAAGTAACTCCTCCGTCTTGGCGTCATGATATAAATATTTTAGAAGATTTAGTAGAAGAAATAACCCGTGTTTATGGTTATGATAAGATAGAGAGCATAAAACTACCGGAATTAGAGCAGGATAATAGCCGCTTAAGAGATCATAAAAGGATATCTAGTTTTAAAAGGATACTTGCAAGCAAAGGTTATGATGAGGTAGTTACCAACTCGTTTATGAATAGCAAGGACGCTAAATTATTTACTGAGCTAAAAGATGAGCTATTTTTGCTGAATCCTATAAGCGTTGAGGATGATTATATGCGTCCTACTATCGTGCCGAATTTACTTGATATAGTTCGAAAAAATCTTGCACGTTCTATAAAAGATATGGCTTTTTTTGAAGTCGGTCCAAATTTCTTAGATTTGAATAACGAAGCGACTTATTTAACAGCAATTTTAACCGGTTCATATAATAATAAAAACCCTCATTCGATGGGGCGTAGCTATGATATTTTTGACCTTAAAAGTGATCTAGAAACTGTTTTTGATTATGCCGGTTTATCTATAGAGAAGTGTATTGTATCAAATCATGCTACACCTTTATATTATCATCCGACTAGATCGGTAAATTTAGCCTTGGGGAAAAATTTATTAGGTCACTTTGGGCAGATACATCCTAAAATATTAAAGCATTATGATATTAAAGAGGAAGTATTTGCGTTTGAATTAAATATAACGAATTTACCTATATCTAAAGCTAAATTCGGCAAGAGGGATGAATTTATAATATCCGATTATCAAGCTAATTTTAGAGATTATGCATTTGTTGTTGACGAAAATCAACCAGTTGGTGAAATAATGTCATACATAAATAATTTTAATAAAAAGCTTGTCAAATCAGTTATATTATTTGATATTTATAGCGGTGATAAATTACCTAAAGGTAAAAAATCTATTGCAATTAGAGTAGGGCTTCAAGCTGATGATCGCACTTTAAATGAAGATGATTTAAATTCATTCAGCAAAGATTTAATTGCCAATATTGAGCAGAAATTTCAAGGAACATTAAGAGTGTATACGTAGATAGAACTTCAAAAATTGGCTACGTCGTATTATAAGATCTGCGGTGCTCACGTATTATATATACGCTCCGCTCCTCGCTTTATATACTTCTTGCTCTTTTTGAAGTTGATCTTCGTCTACCAATTCTTTTATTTATTCGGAGTATAATAATATGTTAAAGGTAATAGTTGAGACAAAAACATTAGTTCAAGCACTCGGTTTTGCAAGTTCTGTTGTTGAAAAACGTAATGTAATATCCGAGCTTGCAAATATTAAACTATCGGCAAAGAACGGGCTGTTAGAGCTTAGCTCTACCAATATGGACTTATATTTAAGCCAAAAAATAGGAGTGCAGGTAGTAAGTGAGGGTGAGCTTACTGTCTCCACTAAAACTTTAAATGATATAGTTAGAAAGCTTCCTGATTCAGAGCTTACCTTAACTGATTTAGGTACTACAGGGCTTGAAATAACAGGAAAAAATTGTCGTTTTAATCTATTTACTCTGCCGGTAGAGTCTTTTCCTGTGATGGATAATATTAATCCGGAAGCTAGCTTTAAAATTTCTTGTGCTGATTTTGCTAAAATAATCGAATCAACGAAATTTTCGGTTTCTTTAGATGAGACTCGATATAATCTAAACGGCATTTATTTGCATGTAAAAGATAGCGAGTTTTATGCTGCAAGTACCGATGGGCATAGACTTTCTGTTTCATCTGTAGCGTTAGCTGAAAAAATAGAGGATTTTGGTGTTATATTACCGCAGAAGAGTGCTGAAGAGATTTTAAAGATAGTAAAAGATTCTAAAAATGCAAATGCAGATATAGAAATACTTTTAAGTAGTAACAAAATTAAGTTCATATGCAATGAAAATGTTATTATGCTATCAAAACTAATTGATGGTACTTTCCCTGATTACAGTAGCTTTATTCCAGAAAATAGCAGCTCAAAACTAGTAATTAACCGCAAAATATTTGCCGATACTATCGAGCGAATAGCAATAATAACAGTTGAAAAGTTCAGAGCTGTGAAACTATCACTATCTACCGAAGCTTTAGAGATCAGTGCAATAGGGGAAGCACGAGGAAATGCAAAAGAAGTTATTAATTCTTCAAAAGAGACAGAAAATCTTTATGAGTATAGTGGTGAAACTAATTTAGATATAGGCTTCAATCCGCAATATTTAGAAGACGTTCTAAAAGCTATAAAATCAGATTTAGTAGAGCTATATTTCTCAAGCGTTTCAGCTCCTGTACTCATTAAATTCCCTGAAAGCCCTAAGGATATATTTGTAGTTATGCCCGTCAAAGTATAGTGTAGTCGTTTAATTTGAAAAATTGGCTTCAGCTATTTTATAAAGCCCTATACAAGCGAATTTTGCAGGATTCGCCTTTGCTCACGTACTAAGATGTACGTTGTGCAGGCTCACCTTAAAATTCATCTTGTCTAGAACTTTTAAAATACGCTGATCATTTTCTTTTGCTGATAATCCTCACGTACTAGTATATACGCTGCGGTTATCAACTTCAAGACCGATTCCTCTTTTCTAAATTAAACTTCGTCTACCTTTTCCTTATCATCTAGTTGTTTTTCTGGATCTAGTTCCCAAGCCACGGGATGCTTTGCCTGCGTGGATCGAAAAACGTCCTCGGGGTCATCTAGTTGCTTGGGAACTAGATCCAGAAAATAATAAAAAATACTAATTTTATATTTTTTAGTGAACGCTTAGGCGATATTACTACCGATTCTAAAGGGGATGCTATTTTTACACTGAATCTTGAAAAATATTATAATGCTACTTTTAATTTGACACTTTCAGTAGATGGATTTGAGCCTGATTCAGGAAGAAGTGTAAATGCAAATAAATCCATCATAGTTTCACCGCTAGATTACATAATAGGCTTTAAAAGTGATAGTGATTTAAAATATATCAAAAGAGGAACTACTTCAAAAATAGAGTTCATTGCTATATCAAATAAAGCAGATAAAGTAGCAGTTCCTGATTTGAGTCTTACTTTAAAGAAAATTAATCATGTAAATAATTTAGTTGCTGATGGTGGGGGTAATTATTCCTATAAATCAGTTCCTATTGAGACGAATATATCTTCTGATAAAATCGATATTACAGCAGAAGACGGCTTTGTTTATAATATATCTACTAAAGAAGCAGGCGATTACGTTATTTATTTAACAGATAAAGATGGAACTATATTCGCTCAAAGCGAGTTTTCGGTAATAGGTGAGGGCAATGTTACGGCTAACCTAACTGAAAAGGCTAATTTAACAGTTAATCTTGATCAAGATTCTTATGAAGCTGGTGATACGATTCTTTTAAATATTATTACTCCTTATACAGGATATGGATTAATTACTATTGAAACTGATAAGATGCATAATTTTACTTGGTTTAAAACAGATGAAAATAACACTATTCAGGAAATCAAAATACCTAATGACTTTGAAGGCAAAGGATATGTAAACGTACAATTCGTTAGGGATCTAGACGCTAAAGAAATATTTATGTCGCCATTTAGTTATGCAGTAGTACCTTTCACCTCTGATGTACATAAACATAATCAAGAAATTGAACTAGCACTTCCTACAAAGATAAAATCAGGTGAGAAACTAACAATTAATTATAGTACTAAAAATCCTGGTAAAATTGTAATATTTGCCGTTGATGAAGGAATATTATCGTTTGCTGGTTATTAAACACCTGATCCACTTAATTATTTTATAGGTAATAGAGCCCTTGAGGTAACCACATCACAAATTATGGATTTAATATTGCCAGAAAGCTCATTTTTAATGAAAGCTATGGCAGCACCTCCAGGTGATTATGCTATGGATATTAGCAGAAACCTTAATCCATTTAAAAGAAAAGATCAGCCTCCCGTAGTATTCTGGTCAGGAATTTTAGATGCAGATCTTGATAAAAGAGAAATTAAATTTGATATTCCAAGCTACTTTAACGGCACTTTAAGAGTTATGGCAGTATCAGCAAGTCTTGAAGCTGCTGGAGCTTTCAAATCTGATGTTTTAGTACAATCAGATATTATTATTACTCCAAACTTACCTTTATTTGTAGCTCCAGATGATGAATTTACAGTACCGGTAACAATATTTAATAATTTAAAAGATTCAAGAAACGCTCAAGTTTTTGTAAATATTGAGACAAGCAATGGGCTTAAAATCCTAGAATATCCTAATGAAATACAGATTGATGAAAATAAAGAAGCTACTATTAATGTTAAATTAAAAGCAACAGATAAGCTTGGTTCGGCTGACTTCAAGGTTACAGCTTCTATAAATCACCTTAAACCTGATATTATCTCTTTGGCTGTAGTACATAGCTCTGAAATTACCACAACAACTAGCGTACGTCCGCCTATGCCTAACGTTACAACAGTTGATACTGGCTTTGCTGCTGGTAATAATATTACTTTAAAAATCGCAAGAGATTTATATCCGGAATTTGCTAAATTACAAATTTCTGCTTCTAAATCACCGCTTGCTATTATTTCTGGTTTTAGAGATTTCTTAAATAATTATCCTTATGGCTGCACTGAGCAATTAATAAGCCAAAATTTTGCTAATGTTTTATTATATGATCAGCAAAATCTAGTTACCATACTACAAACAGATCGTAAGAAAATGGATGAGTCATTATCTAAAGCTTTTCAAATGCTATCAGAACGTCAAAATTATGATGGTGGGTTTAAATATTGGAATAATGTTAGCGATAATTCTGATCCATTCATTTCTGTTTATGCTATGCATTTTTTAACCGAAGCAGCTAGTAAATATTTAGCCGTTCCTAGCGATACATTCAATCAAGGTATATATTATTTAGAGAATATGGCGAATAGGTCTATTAGTTCCTTAAATGAAGCCAGAGAAAAAGCCTATGCCGTTTATATTTTGACTAGAAATAATGTGATTACCACAAGCTATATCGCAAATATCTTAAAATATTTAGAAGAATATCAACAAGATAAATGGCATAGTGATTTAACTGCTGTTTATTTAGCTGCTAGCTATAAAATGCTACAAATGAATGAAGAAGCAAATAAATTATTAGATAAGTTTACGTTAGATAAATCTACAATATTAAAAACAGATTATCTATATTATAGTCCGCTAATAAAATATAGTGAGTATTTATATCTGATCTCTTTACATTTCCCTGAAAGACTAAAAAGCTTTGATCAGAAAGTTGTAGAGGATATAGCAAATTTTGCTAAAGATAATTATAATACTCTATCAGCAAGCTACGCAATTATGGCAAGTATTACTTATGCTGATAAAATAAATAACGCAGATGAAAATACTATTAAAGTAAATTATTCTAACCAAGAAGTTGTTTTAGAAAATAACAAAATAATGCAAGCTAGTTTCCTAATAAATGAAGCTAAAGAAGTTAATTTAACTTCAACAAATAATGGCTTTTTCTATCAGCTTTTAACTTCAGGGTATGATAAAGTTTTAAAAGAAAATAAAGAGATTGTAAAAGGTATAGAGATAACTAAAAAATATCTGGATGAGAATAATAAAGAGATAAATAAAGTAAAATTAGGTGATAATGTCACAGTAAAAATTACTATGCGTTCTAATAGTACTAATGCCTTAAATAATATGGTGATCCTTGATTTATTACCAGCAGGCTTTGAGCTTTTACCAGATAATAATATAAATATTTTAGAACTTGATAAACAGGCAATGATTTGGAGACCGATATATACAAATCGACGTGATGATAGAATAATGATTTTTGGCACTATTCCTAACCATGAAATGACTTATCAATATAAAATTAAAGCCATCAATAAAGGAATATTTACACTTCCTGCTATTTATAGTGAATCTATGTATGACCCTAAAACTTACTATAGAGGAGTTATAGGTAGTATTATTATAGAATAATTAAATTATTAATAATTGCTAATAATTATCATCTAAGGTTATTAAAAATAATTAACCCCCATCCTTGACTTTTTTCAATAATTACCATATTTTATGGTAATTATCATATTTAGTGATAACAATTGAATTAAAATAAGGAATTAAAAATGCTGGTTACATTTGAAAATATAGAACAAATTTATAAATTACTAACTACTACTGATTTAAGTACTTTAACAATAAGTACAGAAAACCTTAAAATTTTATTAGCATATAACCAGTTATTAGATGATACAGAATATAATGAAGAAAACCGAAAGCAACTAAAGAAATTACTACAAGATAATTTCAATGAAATAAACTCAAGTAAAGTAGCTGAAACAATAAATGACCACAGAGCCAAATTCACAGGTAATATAGATGAACACTTGCACGAAGCAAGGCTAGATTGCATTAATTATTTACTTCCTAAAATATATGAATTGTCTGAAGCCCCTGAGATAAAAGCAGCATTAAAGGATAGATCTCTACCTTTAGATAATATAGATGAAAAATTATATGAAGAAATACTACCACACATTAATGAGTTACTTCCTAAAATATGTAATTCGCATGAAATATCTCAAATAAAAAAATTATTTAATAAGGAACCTCTACTTTCAAAGGACATAGATCAAAGCTTATACGAGGAAATACTGCCATATACTAAGTTACTTTCTAAAATGTACAATGTAGATGAAGCAGTATTAGCTAAACGACTAGCAACTTATTTTTCAAATATAGAGGAAGTTAAAGGATATTTAGAAACAGTAAATTATACAAATTCTGACACTATATTATGGAGTTTTCAAGACGAGCAAAAGCCAGATTCTTCTAATAACACTAAACCTATTATTGCTTTAAGTTATAATGCAGAAGTAGGAGGGGATACAGCAGAGGAAGCCAAAGAACGTATAATGGAACAAGACGGGAATGTTATATATATAGATTATAGAAAGATTGTGCCATTAAACACTAAAACTTAATCTATAGAAAAGATTTTAGAAGCTGGAAAAGCAAAAGAAATGCTTCAGAACGTTGATGGTCTGATAATTCCTGGTAATGAAGCAGCAGTTTATCCTGAATTATTTGATAGTAAAGAAAATTTTGGTGAAACTGATAAAGAACGCTCAATAGCAGAAAGTATATTGATAGATGTTGCTATACAAAAAGGTATACCAATAACAGGAATATGCGGTGGGCATCAACTTATAAATGTATATTTTGGAGGTAAATTAGCTAATGTTGATGAGCTAGATTATTCAAAAGTTAGGATTGATAAAGATTTAGAATTAGCCCGTATTACTAAAAATTCATCTATTGTTGAAGATTTAGAATCAGCCCATCTACCACCTCAAAAATTTTGGGCTTCTCATAAACAAATAGTAAAAAAAATTGGTAATTTAAACTTTATAAATCCAGTTGCAATGATAGAAAATGAAATAGTGGCAACTGAATCAGAGTTTGGAGCCCCAATTAAAACTTTTCAGTTCCATCCAGAAATATTATCTGAACAAAGTGAAATAGAATTAGAACGAAATAAAAAAATATTTAAAATATTTGTTGAGACTTGTAATAATTACCGAAATAAAAAAATAAATTTAGGAGAAATAAAGCAAGACATAGAAATAATTACTGAACCCCAAGATGATAACCATGAAAATGAAATATCAGTTGAAAACCTTAAGGATTTTAGAAATTCTATCAAGGAAATTTCTTCTAAAATTTCTACTAATAAATATTCTACTTTCGAAGAAATAGAAACAAATAATAAACGATTACAGCAAATTATCATCAGTAAAAAAATTAATCGTGATTTAAATGAAAAGGAAATAGCATTAATTAATTTAGGTGTAACTGCTAAACAATTTATAGAGCAAGATGATGATTTAATCTCGACATTATGTAATAATTTCTATGGGCTAAAAAGCTTAATAAAATTAGGATTTACCTTAGAAGAAATATTTAATAAGGATATTGAAGAACAAACGTTCCTGGTTCAAAATGGCTACAATGTAAAAACCTTAATAGACTTAGGAATTTCTTTAGAAACATTATTTAGTAAGGATACTGAAGAACAAAAATTCCTGATTCAATATGCTTTTAATATAAAATACTTAACAGAATTAGGATTTACTTTAGAAGAAATATTTAGTAAGGATACTGAAGAGCAAAAGTTCCTAATTCAAAACGGATATAATGTAAAAACCTTAGTAGAATTAGGGATTTCTTTAGAAACACTATTTAGTAAGGATACTGAAGAGCAAAAGTTCCTAATTCAAAACGGATATAATGTAAAAACCTTAACAGAATTAGGATTTACTTTAGAAGAAATATTTAGTAAGGATACTGAAGAGCAAAAGTTCCTAATTCAAAACGGATATAATGTAAAAACCTTAGTAGAATTAGGGATTTCTTTAGAAACACTATTTAGTAAGGATACTGAAGAGCAAAAGTTCCTAATTCAAAACGGATATAATGTAAAAACCTTAGTAGAATTAGAGATTTCTTTAGAAACATTATTTAGTAAAGATATAGAAGAACAAAAGTTCTTTATTCAAAATGGCTATAATATAAAAACCTTAACAGAGTTAGGTATTTCTTTAGAAACATTATTTAGTAAAGATATAGAAGAACAAAAGTTCCTGATTCAATATGGCTATAATGTAAAAACCTTAGTAGAATTAGGAATTTCTTTAGAAACATTATTTAGTAAAGATATAGAAGAACAAAAGTTCTTTATTCAATATGGTAACAATATAAAACTCTTAACAGAGTTAGGAATTTCTCTAGAAACATTATTTAGTAAGGATACTGAAGAGCAAAAGTTCTTTATTCAAAATGGCTATAATATAAAAACCTTAACAGAGTTAGGAATTTCTTTGTATTCTTACCTTTTATAGGTATAACATTACCTAGCATACATACTCAATTTAAAATTATAGTTACCAAATATAATATGCCAATTATTTAAATAAGTTGCATAAAATCGTTTTTTTAAGTATACTTTTCTTCTTTTAATTTAAACTTTTTTTATGTCACAAAAATTAGGATTTTGGGCAGTTTTTGCATTAGTTACCGGTAGTCAAATCGGTACTAGTGTTTTTATACTTCCTTTGAGTTTAGCACCTTACGGTATATATAGCATATGGGGATGGGTGCTTTCGCTATTCGGTGCTATGAGCATCGCACTTGTATTTTCATATCTATGTGCAAAATTTCCTAAGACAGGCGGCCCGCATGTTTATATTCGTGAAAGCTTTGGCGAAAAAGCCGCCTTTTTTGTTGGCTGGACTTATTGGGTTATATCATTTATTAGCACTAGTATAGTTGTAATCTCTGCTATAGGTTATCTCACTCCTTTCTTCAAATCACAAGCAATATTAGATTTAATATTACAGATAATATTACTAGCTGCCATTATGATCTTGAATTTAAAAGGTCCTGAAGTGGCAGGTAAAGCAGAATTTTATTTAACATTATTAAAATTCGTACCTTTATTAATAGTGGGAGTATGTGCGTTATCACATTTTAACATAGATAATATAGCTATTGCTGAGGAAGTAGAGAATTTAAGCGTTCCAACCATTATGGGTAGGGTAGCACTGCTTACTTTCTGGGGATTTATTGGGGTAGAGTGTGCAACAACTACGGCAGGCTCAGTAAAAAATCCTTCTAAGACTATCCCGAGGGCTATAATGCTTGGAACTTTCTGCGTTGCCGTGCTATATCTTATTAATAGTATCGGTATAATGGGTTTAATTCCTGCCTCAGAGCTAATTGTTTCAAAAGCTCCTTATACTAATGCCGCAGCTTTATTATTTGGCGGTAAATGGTCTAGTGTGATTTCTGTTATTGCTTCTATTATTTGCATTGGCACGCTTAATGCCTGGGTACTAACTAGTGGGCAGATTGCTTTAGGGCTTGCCGAAGATGGTTTATTGCCAAAATTTTTTGCTAAGAAAAATAGTAATAATGCACCAGTGTGGGGAATCATTGTAAGTTGCCTTGGCATCGTGCCGTTATTAGTATTTACAGCGAATGATAATTTTGCTGAGCAGATTACCAAAATAATAGATTTCTCGGCAATAGCGTTTTTATTCGTTTATTTAATTTGTAGCTTAGCGTTTTTAAAAGTAATTCTTAGTTCAAAGAAAAATTTTTCTTATTATTATTTATTGATTGCCATAATATCAATCGTTTTTTGTGCTTGGGTTATTTATGAAACACCTATTAAAACATTAATCATAGCTAGTGCTTTTACTATAGCCGGCATTCCTTTATATTATTTATGGTATAAAGGTAGAAAATAGCTTTTTGGTGAGGGCAATGCCATGACTTGTCATATTGTCGTATGGCTTCGATATCATTCCCAGTAACGGCAGAATCCAGTTCTTTTATTGTCATACCGTGATTTACTCTATAGTACCGGACAGTTTTTATTTATGTCATTCCCGCTTTTAGCTAGGAATGACATAAATAAGTTAATATTTTAGAGTTTTTTTAATATATTACGTTACAGTAAAAATTCCTATTGACTTTTATATAAAAAGGTATTAAATTTTTTATAAAGAATTTTATGCTAGACTACGCAAAAGAACAAAGAAATTTAACAAGAGAACAAAAAGAAGACATAGGCTTACTATCTATCGGTACATTTCTAGAATATTTTGACCTAATGCTATATGTACATATGGCTGTACTTTTAAATGAATTATTTTATCCAAAAGCTGATGCACATGTTGCGGCTCTTTATACTGCTGCTGCTTTTTGCTCAACTTATTTACTAAGACCTGTTGGAGCTTTAATATTTGGATGGATAGGCGATAATATAGGAAGAAAAAGTACTGTGGTAATAACTACTGCTTTAATGTCTATTTCATGTGTTGCTATGGCTACTTTTCCTACTTATGCACAGATTGGTACAAGTGCTGCATGGGTAATAACAATATGCCGGATTATTCAAGGCATGTCTTCTATGGGGGAAGTAATAGGAGCGGAACTTATATATAACTGAGATAACAAAACCACCAATACAATATCCAGCCGTTGCAATAGTTACTATTTTTTCAAGCTTAGGAGGATTTATTGCTTTAGGTATTGCTGATCTAGCTATAAATGGGAGTTTTAACTGGCGTATAGCTTTTTGGATGGGAGCAGTTATAGCTATTATAGGAGCAATTGCTCGAACTCATCTACGCGAAACGCCAGAATTTGTTGATGCAAAACGTCAATTAAAAAAATCTCTTGAATTAGCATCGCATAAAATTGATATAAATACCGAAAAATTAGAAAATAATTTAGCATGGAAAGAAAAAGTTAAACAAAAAAATTCCTTAGCCCTTTTTCTGATACAATGTGCATGGTCTATATGTTTTTATATAATTTATTTTCATTGTGGAAATGTACTAAAAACTAATTTTAATTTTACTTCAGAAGAAGTTATTCATCAAAATTTTATTGTCTCAATATTTCAAGTTTTAGGTTTTGCATTATGGACTTATTTAAGTTGTTATGTATACCCTTTGACACTTCTAAAGTATAAAGTAGTAATATTTACTCTCATTGCTCTTATTCTTCCTTATTCCTTAAGTACTATAACGACTTCTTCTGGAGTATTAATAATGCAAATATTACTTGTAATGTTTTCTTTAACCTACTCTTCAGCCATGCCTATTTTTTATAAACATTTTCCTGTATTTAAACGTTTTACTTATGCAAGTTTTATATATGCTTTATCACGAGCTTTCATATATGCTATTACTTCATTTGGATTAATTTATCTTACAAAATATTTCGGGCACTTAGGAATAATTGTTGTAACTATTCCTGTAGTTATAGGGTTTATTTGGGGAGTTTTGCATTTTGAAAAATTAGAAAAAGAAACAGGTAATTATTCTATTAAAACACTCTATAATTTTGGTTTTCAGAAAGCACAATAGATAAATTTTGATAACATATATTGGTTAAATATTTTGTTATCTGAGGCATTTCTAGATACATGCTAAAAGATGTAAAACTTATTAAACTTTCTTCTATAATATTTTTAGCTTTCTCAGGTGATTTTGCACCTAAGGTTTGTAAGTTATGTATTCTATCAAATAATTTTATTAATACTGTATCATATCTTTTTTGTTTAACTAATATATTTAAACTTTCTTCTGCACTAATCTTGCCGTAAGGTTTAATACGAGTTTAAGCCCTCTACATGCTTTGCTACTTCTTGGTTAAAGATTTCAGCAATCATTTCTTCCGTAAGTTTTGTATCTTCAATAGTATCATGAAGTAGGGCTGCTTGTAGCATTACAGCAATGTAAAGCTTAGGTACTTCCATTGCTGTAAATTCTGCAAGCATAATCGCCACTTCAATCGGATGAGAATAATAAGGATCACCTGACTTACGCATTTGTAAGCCATGATACTTTCGGGCATAATAAATACCCTTTTTGACTTCGGAAATAGCAATAGGGTTATTTACTTTGGTATTTAGATATTCAAGTTTATCAAGTAGTTTTTTAGCATAAACACAGCTTTCAAACTTTTCTTTCCAACGGCTTAAATCTTCCATAAAAGTTATATCTTTAAATTAATTATTTTTATTTGCTTCTGCTTCTTGTTGTAATTTATACTCTGCCGCTTTTTCTTCCATATAGTTGAAAAAGAAATAACAGAAAATTATAAAACTAGTCAAAAGAATTGCGAAAGTTATTAATATTACTTTCAGTTCTTTTTTTGAATTTTCGGCTTTTAATCGTTTTTCTTCCTCTTCATCGAACTCAAACTCAGGCATTAAAGTTTGTTCTTCTTCGTTATTTTTCATATATTAACTCTTTTAAATTATTCTTATGTTTAATGGCGGAGCTTAAATATTAATTTAGTTTAATTAAAACAAGTTATAGAAATAATTAAACTAAGTCAACAATTTTAATTGTTAGTTGTAAAATAGCATAGGTAATAGTACCGATTAAACTACTTAAGGCTTTTTCAGCTTTAATTGAAAGCTCTGCCTTATCTGCCCCTCGCTTTTAAACCGAAGCTTTTGAGTATGTAGATTATTATTGTTTTTGTTAGGATTTTGTTGTTGTAGATATTGCTCATAAGCTCTAATACAACGAGCTAAATCATAACTACCATTAATAGTAAAATGTTAGATTTAAATAGCTGCTGAACCCGACTAGTAGTTAAACCTAGTGCTTTAGATATATCAGCTACTGTACAGTTAGTAAAATTCATTATTGCAATTAATAATTTAATATTTTACTAAATATTTGAAACAATATATATTGTATTATTTGCTGACATAATATTTTTATGAACCCATTTAAGTTAATTTATAAATTTTGTTCCTATCCTCAGATTAAATTTTGGTTACAGGTGCTTCATGCAGTAATAGGATTGTACCTCACATTATACGCTTTGGCTTTTGCTAGGTATGAATTTACTCTTTTTTCTATAGATAATAAAGTTGTAAATTTAGTAACACTTGCAGAAGGACAAAACGTAAATTTGTATTAGAAAGAATACCATCTTTTCAAAAGATAAAAGTTCCTACAGAACCTTATATTTAGTATTATCAAATCACTTATACCAGCTTATGACGATATCAATTTTGATCTTTGGAAAGAATTAAGTATTTTAGTCGCTTACTATAAAAATGATTTAAAAAGCCTTACCTTAAATGGTATAAACTTAAGTGGGATGGGTAAATTATATTATGATATAAGTTTTAAAAACTCTTACTTTGAAAAAGTAAGCTTCATTAAAGCAGTTTTAAATTTTAATGATTTTCAATATAGCAAATTTATTGACACAGAGTTTCGTGGTGCAGATCTTAGAGAAAGTAATTTATGTGGAGCAAAACTGTACCAAACCTCATATTTCGATACGGATTTTAGTTACACTAATTTAATAGGAGTAGATTTATCTAATATAATAGTATTACCTCATACAATTGAATCAGTTGTTCACTTAGAAAATGCTTATTATAATTCTCAAACCATTAAAATGACTTCTGAATTTGAAATTTTTAATTTTTTAGCTTTACATTTTCCTACTTGTATAGATTTTACAATTGAGGGTTTTCCACCTACAAAATTCCCTCAGGGTTTTGATCCTGAAATATATGGTATGATTGATATGTCTAAACCTAAAAACCTTCTAAAGCCATTCAATAAAAGGCAATAAAATATTTCGCTTTTTGCTCTTAATGGTCAACTCAAAATCCTTATGCTTATAAGCATTCTACGCTCTCAATGCTCAAAACGAAGCGAAATGGTTATAAAATTTCTATCGCTAGGAGGGTAAGTTACCCGCAGCCAAAAAGTCTAGGAAGTACCTTGAGTTATAATGGTATAGATGATAAGCTTTCTAAAAAGCTTTTAGACTTTATAAACATAACGACAAATGCGTATAAAATTTTTAAAGGTTCGACAATTCAATAGATTATATAATGCAAAATTTACTAAAACTGAAATATCAGGCAATTTACAAACAGAAAATATTTAAATTTATAATATTTTCAACGATTTTTAAAATCAACTCAACTACTAAAAGTTTTATAAACAACGAAAAAAGCATCTTTTATGAGAAATTATCTTTTCCTACAATAAATTCTATTATGCAGTAAAATTTACAAGCAGCATAGAAATTTAAAGGGTGGAGCAAGCTACTCGCCTTATATCACCGTTTCTTAAACTATTTGCTTGCTGCTTTAATCCTTGGATAGATGATAAGCTTTCTAAAAAGCTCTTAGACTTCATAAATATAACAACAAATGCGTATGAAACTTTTAAAGGTTTGAAAATGGACGAAAAAAGAGAATTTTTAAATTTTGTATTTTCACACCTAAGTTTGAGGGGCAGAAAACTTGATTATTCTCTGGCTTTTCCGTTCGATAAACTACAAGAAATAGCTAATTGTCCCACGTGGCGGGGCGTAGTGGACAATTTCAGAACCACGATAGACATAAAATTACTGATTATTCAAACGCTTACAGTCTATTACTAAAGCTCTGTAACCTGATATTGTAAATCCATATTTTTACCACAAAAAGCTAGAGAAAGTTTAATGATCTTTTTGACGTGAGAATGTTCTTTAACCTTTACATCATATTGCTTATCTATAATCTGTTTTAATCCCATTTGGACTACCTAGGCTAAATCTTCTGTATTTTTGGCAATCTTGTACTCAATAATGATGGCATTATCTTCCCTGCCAGCTTTAGGAATCATAATAATATCAGCTCTGCCACTACCTGACTCCTGTTCACTGGTTATGATGTAGCTAGAAGATAACATGTTAACAAGTCCTAGCATAAAACCACTATAAAATAACTCGGCTTTTTTATTTCCTGTTTGATGGAAACTGGTAGAATTTTGTAACAAATCTTGCAATCGTTCTTCAAATTCCTCTAAGCGGTAGGCAGGTAATAAACTAGCAAGAGGAAAATACAGAGAAGTATCAACTTGTAACTTATTACTAACCCATTGTAATAATCTGCTTTCATATATAAATTTTACTTCTTCATTAGGCACAGATAATTCGTAAATATTTTTTGCCGACTCTATAACAGTTGGATTTAAGTAACCGCTAAATAGCAATAGGCTGAATAATCCTGATCGTGAGTTAATATCATTGAAACTTATTTGTTTAGTAATCGAGGAAACAATAATTTTACCGCTAGCAAGTTGTTGCAAGTCTTCTTGCATTTCATCTGACAATAATGCCTTATCAACTAAACCAGTCCCACCACTATCTAACCAGTAATGATCAAGCTCGCCATTACGAGCAAGACATTGCATAATTGACCACGGATTATATATAACCTCGTCACCAAATGTATAACCATTATACCAATTCTTAATTTCTTCAGGATTGGTTTTAGTGGGGACAACAGTTAATAATGCATCAACTTCTGTTTGTGTAAAGCCATAAAATTTAGCAAATTTTTTATCAAGTAAAGTATATTCACTAACATTATTCAAATCAGAAAACAAATTAGCTTTAGCAACTCGTAATATGCCAGTTATTACTCCTTTTTCTACACAAGTATTACCTTTTAGGCTGCTGCCAAACATGCCACGAAATAATTCAAGAACTTGTTCAAACTCTTTTGATTTATCACTAAATTTAATATAGGCACTATTAATCGGTGTATCATACTCATCAATCAATATATAAACTTTTTGATTAAAATGTTTATATAATAGTTCGCTTAAAAAGCCTAGACTATCTTTAAGATATTCTTTATCAAATTTTCCTGTAAAATATCGGTTTAATTTTTCCTTTTGTACGTCATCCAGTAAATTTGTATCTTTTGCTATATAATGCTTTAAATAACGATGTTTTCCAAATAACTTAGTAACTTGATTCTTTATTCCGCTCTCAACGTCTTGGTAATTGCTACCCTTTACATCTTTAAAACTTATAGAAATAACTGGAAATTGACCTTGACGTTTCATGCTCCTTACTACATCCGCAATTTTTAAAGGCTGTAATTCTTTGTTTTCATCAAAGCCTAAATCTACTATACCGCCAGTAAAGAGTTTATGATTTACCCTCTTTTCTTGAGGTAAAGGCTTACCTCTCTCATCCACCTCTATTTCAAAGAACTTCTTGATCATATCCATGTTCAAGCTTTTACCCCAACGTCTTGGTCGAGTTATAAGTATTACGCTGCCACTATCTTCAATAATCTCTTTAACTAGTAAACTTTTATCAACAAAAATATCACTATTGAACAATAGACTTTTAAAATCATCGTCTCCGACTCTCATTTTAGGTATTACTATATTTTCAGATGTTAATTCGCTTTCTTTATTCATTATATTATTCCAAATAGTTTCATTCTATGAGATTTAGTTGGGCAGTAATTATTCTCCTTGCCAATAAAGATCAACACACTGCTAATATTTAAGGCTAGTATTAAAATGATGTTAAAATTTTATCTAGAATTTATAGACTGTGGATTATTATAAAGTGTAATTAACTGAAATACAATTTATATAACCCAATCACAACCAATCAATCCAACATCTTGTGCTTGCTCACGTTCTTGTCCTTGCATTTGATCCAAATCTTGGGTTTGATACGCAGTATAGGGTACTACTTCACTGTCTTTTTCATCTTTTAAATTCGTATATTCTTGTTTTGTCTTTGTCTGATCAAATTTTACCTTATCTAAGAACTCTTGAATTATTGCAATTTGTTGATTATGTAGCTCTTCATATAAACTTATCACAGACGGCAGGCTTTCTTGTACAATAAGTTCTTGATATGACTTAGGCTATTAAACTAATAGCTTCATTGATTATTCTGCCATTTAGATAAAATAATTGATTGCAAGATAATGACGATTCTCTATGATTTATTAATTCACTTGTTAAATTAGATATTCCTTCTGCTATTAAGATATAACCAACTTGTTTCATGATAAGAGATAAAAAAGGAAACTCTTCTGCAGTTTTAAGTAAAGATAAACCATTATATACTTGTTTCGTTATATTCTCAATAGTTTCGTCAGTTAGTTCTTGTACGGTATTCAACCCATATATATTACCTAAACCGATATGCTCTAATTCCGCTATTTCAACACTAGTAATCACTTCTTTGTTAGAGTCAATTTTCTGAAAATATTTAGATTCGGAGCTTCTACTCTTAATTATCAAGTCCCCTGTTGCACTGCTAAGCTTCTTGATAAGCTCATCTATATTGTCTTGCTGAATCTTTAAACATACTAATTTAGAGTATAAATGTTTTAATAACAAGTTCCTTTGTAGTAACTCTTCTTGATAAGATTTTTTATTTCCACTATGAGTAGTCTCCTCTTTTATTGCTTCTCTTGCCATTGGCACAATAGCTCCTTCTTGTTCAAGAAATAACATTTTAGCTAATTGCTCCATTTGTTCAACCTGATCTATTTGTTTTTGTTGATTATGACAATATTTTGTAAGCAACCATATTATATTATATGGTATCTTATCGCCTAAAGGGTCATCATATAATATGCTAATATGATCATTATCTTTTAATATATAGATTGTTATAATGTCATCTATATCCTCTGTGTTTTGATCATTATTGTTCTTGTTATAGTAGTGCATACAAATAGGTTTATTATTGATATCGTTTTGATATTTATTTAGAAGTTCTGCTAGCTCTATTATACCATGTATCTTATGAACAACTTCTTGATCATATTCTTTTGACTTAAGGTGGAAATAGTCTGTATCTGTAGCTCTATAGACTATTGAAGCTTTTAGGCTAGTGTGGTTTAACATATCTTGATTACTATCCTTAGAAGATTCAGGTAATAATATTAGATCAAAATCATTATTGATTTTAAAAAATTCTCTTAGATAATTAATTTCTTTCTCTAAAGGTTTTTTTGCCCTTTCAAGGCACTCTCTAGCGATATCTTTATAATTTGCAGGGTGTATTGATGATTCTGGCTCTTTAATAATGAATGTTCCTTGAGATATAGCAGTAAATATTGAGGTGAACTTTTTTATTAGATGCCAGCTACGTTCTATCTCCACTTCAAAGAGTATTATATCAGCACTAGGTAATATTTCTGTGCTACCGCTTAGAAAAATAGCCTGTTTTAATGCATCTTCAGCTTTAGATAATTTATTATTGCGTAAATTATTTTTCTGTACTAAATACTCGGCTTGTTTTATCCTATGATAAGGATTGTGAATGATTCTCTCTGCTTCTGCTATACTACCATTAGTTTCTATTCCATCTTGATAGACCTTTTGCCCCTTTATCAAGATTTTTGCTTCTTCTGTGAATTTTACAAATACTTGCTCTGCTATAGCTTTGAGAGAAGAATGTTGTTCTGACTTTAGCTTTTTTTCTTGAGTAATTGTTTCTAATTCAGGTAAATTGTTGGCTTTAAGCTCTTGTCGTTCCAACCAAAAAGCCCAATATTCTTTTAGGTCTTCTAGTACAAAATGAAATCCTTCAATATGTTTATTCTTTTCTCGTAACTCTTGATACAAATTAGAAAAACAATGAAATAATTTATCCTGAAGATCAAGTTCTACTACTTTATCTAAAATATTCTGCACTCTTAATTTTTCTACTTCATTTCTAAACTCTTTTACTTCATGAATCTTAATATCTTCCAGTGGTTTTGTTATACCTAAACTTCTAATCTCACTTTCTCTAATAATTAATTGTCCACTGCCGGTGCTACCTTGTCTAGCTGTTCGACCAAATGCTTGATCTTCTACTCTTTGGTTAGATGGCAGAAAAGTAATGCAAACATGTAATCCACCATATTGATTCAGCTCTTCGACTGTCTCTAAATCTGTTCCTCTACCAGCTATATTGGTCGCTATAATTACATCTCTAGAACTTACCCTATCCTTGGTAATTTTTGCGTCATCTTCATCAACATAAGTTTTAATTGTATTAATAGCATTTTTATCTAAGCTTTTAAATAATTCTAAGCTTTGTTTTATTATTTTAACATCTTGAATAGTTTCACAAATAACCAGCACTGCTCTACTTAGATTAATTTGTTCTAATATTCCAAGTATAATGCTATCAAGCCAATTACTATCTTATATATTTCAGATAACAAAGACTCCTCAGCATTTGAGCCTAAAGTACCTGTCATACCAAATATTTTACTACCATATTTCTTAATATCAACATTCGCTGACAACCATTCCTCTAAACTAGACCAATTTATTAATGATCTTAATTTATATAATTTATTATTGTGGTTTAATTCTTCGGTCAGTTTGTAACCAAAAAGCTGTCCTTGTCTTTGCAACTTTGTTATATTTTCTATCGGCATTAATCAGATAATCCTTAAGTTTTTTGCCAATATTATAGCTTTTTCTTATGGATTCTCTATATATTTTTATCTGCTAAGCATATTATATATTATCCTTCTAGACTTTTGACGGGGAGACTATCTATTCACGACCCCCGGCAGAAAATCAATCACTAGTGTATTTTTCTTTAAAAAATACACCTTGGAGGTGTAAAAATCACAGTCTTATGTTTTAAAAAATTGTATTAAATTACTTTAATAGTTAAATTTCTGCCGGGGTCGTGAATAGATACTAACATTTACTACCCGAATCATACAAATTCAATAGTTTGGTTTATTAGGTAATTTTAAATGTTTCCATTGTAAGCCTTGGATTATTATAGGTTCTGCCTATTTATTACTAAAATACTATTTTGTCTAATCTAACCGAATACCAATGTATCAAGGTAACTAACTGCTTTGAGCCAACACATTTATGTAAATCTCCAACCATATCAGAGTTATAAAGAGATCATTTCTAACCTCTTTATTATGATTAATGATGATCAATAGTATCGCTGGTAGCTCCCATTGTACTAACTGGAGCTTCTTCATAATGTACAATTTGAAGAGCAGTATCTATTGTTTTAATTTGGCTAACATCATACTTTATATCCTTTAGTGTTTGATATTTAGTATTGAGTAACTCACCAAGCTTTTGATGCATAGTTTTATCCTGATCCAAGTATTTTTTAGATTCTATTATAGCACCTGCAAGGACTCGACATTCATTGGCTTTTAATTTAGGATAATTTGGATGATCTTTAAATTCTTTATCAAACTTTTCATTATCTATTGCGTTAATAAGTGTAGATAACCTATCAAATTTGTCTCGTTCAATATATTCAGAAATTAGTAATTTTTCTGCTTCATAAAAAGCAATTTTCCTAGGAGCATCAACATTGGGATTCTCGTTTATTAAACTTTCTTCTACCCATTCTGTTACAGATTTCATATCGTCATCTTGAATTTTTGTAACTAAAAATTCAGTATACCCTGCTTGCAAAGTCCTGTGTGAAACATTTTTATACATATAACATTATCCTCTATTAAATTATTATAACTAAATCTCATTCTAGTAATTATATCACTTTTGTATTAGTTAGACATCATAAATTGCATCTATAGGTTTTGATACATCACCTAATAATACATCTTCAAAATACCTAGAACATTCATTTTGGACATTAATCATCCATGCATCATCCAATTGTATCATTCCCTCTGCTTCATACTTTACTTTTACTAACTCACAAAAAGCTTGTAGTATTGGAGTTCCTTTACATTGTGATTCATTAAATATACATTCAACTTTTAACGCATCAAACGGTAAAAGAGAAATAATAACATGATTAACAACCTTGTCTTTTAGTATCCCTTTAGTTTTTTCATTACTCATTTCCGAACGAAATACTGCATCATCATTATAACCTCTTGCACCATTAACCTCTAACTTTCGATATTGAATACCATCCTGAACAGAATATTCAGCTTGCCTCTGTCCACCAGCTGAAGTATAAACTTTTATTATGTCTGTATCATCATGTTGTTTGGGTGCTAATACTTTGTTTTCTAATGGTTTAAAATCAAACACAGAATATAGATGTTTTGCTACATGATATTGAAAAATATCTACTAAATTTTTTTCAATGTCAATATCTTCATTATATTTGTCTTTACACTTAAGATTTTGGTCATTTACCTTAAAATTATATTTCTCGTTATATTCTTTTTGATATTCTAAATCTTTTTTTTCTGTCTTACGTGATACTTCTGATAATTTATGATGCATTAATAAGTTTATAATCTTTAATACTTCTACTACCTTTCTTACTATGGAACCTTCATTATCAACAATTCTAATACATGAGTCATATTGTAATGTATTTCCCTGAGTTATCTCATTATGAGATATTACTTCATATTTCTGTTGTTCTAACTTTAATTTTGCAGCTTGTTTTGCATCCTCTGGAGTGTTATATACACGAATTTCCTCTTTCAAAGAATTTCCCTCTTCAGGAAAAGCAGCATATTTCTCCTGATTAAATAAAGTTAATATTATCCTTGCAATTCCTTCACAAACTATGGTTATAGTGTTAGCATTTTGTGAATCTAATATTCCTTCAGTGAGATATTTTATACCATAAGTAATATATTTTTCAAATTTAGTACTAAAATCTGCTTCAGCTTTATCTTTTTCAGCTTGCGAGAAATCATCACATTTCTTGAATTGTTCTATAAGTGCATCATTGTATATTAAGTGATATTCATTACTGGTAGTAGATAATTTAAATGCTTCAGATCCCTCATCTTGTAATGTACTATTAGAACTTAGTTTAGAATATTGAGCATTTGTTAAGCAGATACCTTTTTTATTTTTGAGTAGCGGTTTAGTAGCTTCTACTAAATTGGTTACATATGATTTATAACCATCATGCCCTTCTGATATATCAATTTTTGTTTTAATAGCTGCTGCTATAAAAGCATATGGTGTCACATGGCGCATTTGCTTTGTTGAACTTCCTAATACTTTTGGACGCCCCACTATTGTAGTTTGATTATCACATGGATTAGTAGGATCGTCATTAATTACAATATCTACTAATACATCTTGGCTCATATTTATTTTAAATAACTTTTCTATAAAGTTGCGAATATACCATTTTTGTTGTTTTATGACTGGAGTACTCGGTTCTACAATTCCACCCATAGAATCATCTATAATTTGCCGTACTTCTTGTATTTTGCTTGATATACTTTCTTTTAACTCATCACTGTCTATATTTTCATATTGATTATTTAATATATCAATTAATTCTTGATTATGTTGTGTATTTGTAGTTAAAAACTCTTTTTTGTCAATAAAAGCATCTGCTAGTACTTTACATTCAAATGTTCTTAATTTTTCATTAGCAGGACTATTTACTGCATCAAGTAACAGTTTTATTTTTTCTATATCATTTCTGATAATGTATTCAGTAAACACTGTCTTTTGTGCTTCAAAAAAAGCTGCTTTTATATCTTGAGTAATCCTTAGGCTTGGGGGTTGATTAAGCAAATTATTGCCAATCCAAGTTGTAATAACTTCTTTCTTATCTTCATCTAATGCATCAGATATAAACTTAATAAACCCTTCTACTGCTGCTGTAAATTTCATAATAAACCTAATCTATATTTATAATTTATTCTATGGCTATATGCATAGCACTTTTTATGAAAAATCTAAATTATCTTGCCTATAAGTATCACCTGATACACTTAAATTTTCATCTAACTTATCTATAAGTTCTATATTAAATTGACGTTCTAAGTCATTATACCATACTTGATCTAAAATATTCGGGGAGCTGTAATCAGCCTTTAGTAACTTACAAAAAGAGTTAAATATTTGCTTTATTGGTGATAACCCCTGTTGGTTAACATCCTCTTCAAGTGTAACATTAGAATTCAATGATGAGAAAGGAGCTAACATCAGAGAAATATGACTAATAACTTGTTGTGTTAATGGTTCTTTTGCTGGTATAGCGGTAGCTGATTTTTGAATGGAATATTGTTCACTTAATTGTTCGCTATTAGAAGTGTAAACTTTAACTATTCCTGTCCTATCACCCTTTTGTTTAGGTGCAAACATTTTTTCTGTTCCTAACGATCTAAAGTTAAATATTAGATATAAATGTTTTGCTGCATGACAATGAAAAATTTGATTACAATTATTTTCAGTAAGTGGATCCTCATAATCAGTGTAATTATCTAAACTATTATCCTTATATGTAAATGTGTTAATTTTAAAATTATACTTATTATACTTATTTAACAATAAGCTTATTTTATCTGACTCTATACTACTTACATTAAGTACAATACCCTTTATTAAGGAGTCTATTATATCTAATGCTTCTACTGTGTTTTGTACTATTTGTTCTTTAACATCTATAATTCTAATATGTGGTTCTTTCTTAGTACCTTGGTATTTAAATTTATTCCCTTCAATTCTATCAACAATTTCTTTATGAGATACAACTTCATAAGGTACTGTATCATCCAGTTTTGCTCCTTTCATGTGTTGGTATAGGCGTATCTCCTTAAATAACATATTATCCTTTGTAGAAAAATATACTTCTTCCTGTTGACTAAGTGTAGTTAATATAAACTTTGCTATAAGTTCACAAGTTGTTTCAAGAATGTAATAATCATCAAGTATCATTTTTTGAAAACCACTGAGTACATATTTAATATATCTCTGAAATTCAGTAGTATAATCTCTTTTTGATTCATCAACATTGTACTCTGACAAATTTATCTCATGACTCTCCAATTGCTCAATTAAGTCTTCATTAGTAATTAGATATTTTATTTTTTTCGTACTATCTCTCTTTGTAGTAATAACCTTGATATTAAAAAAGTCTTCTTGCCTATTTAGTTTTTGACTATCATATTGTTCTTGTGTCAGACATCTACCTTGTATTTGGTCTGATATGGCTAATATATACTTTATAAAATTGTCTACTGTATAATTTTTACCTATTGATACATCTAACACTTTAATTCCAAGAGCCTGTTTTAAAAACAACAATGGAGTTACATAATGCATTTGTTCAATCGAACTACCAATAATCTTGGAACGACATACTGTTACATGGTGATTACCATCCTTATCATTAATTACAATATCTGCAAATATTTCTTTACTTATTTCCACTCCAAATAGCTTACTTGAAAGTTCCTTAACATGAAATTTTTGCATCGCTTCTTCATTTGCATTAAAATATTCTCTTGTAGGAGCATACTGCTGATTTTGAATATTAGATGTGTAATATTCAGCATGTGAAAAATGCATGCCCTCGTGAAATATAATAGCCTCTTCTTTTGTCCCCCAAAGTTCAAGATTTGCTTGATACTGTCCTAATAGTTCCTTGTCTGGGGGATAAACTAAACTATATATTTTGCCATGATTATCTTTACGATAAAATGTAATTTTAATATTTGCTAAAGATGCCAGAATAGGAATTTCTTCAGTAAAGACATAATAATTATTACTACTAATAGCGCCTAAATAGTATTGATATAGATTTTCATTTTCACAAAATGAATTTACAATAGATTGTTGAGATTGAACATCTGTTCCAGCATTATCTCTCCTTTCTCTTGTTTGATCAGCTAACTCTTTAATTTGCTCTGATCTATTAGTTAGATATTCTGGGTTGTTTATGAAAGCAGTAAATATTGTCTTTAACTGATCTTTCAGTTTATTTGGCATTTTTGGATCTTGTAAAGAATTAAATTGACTCAAGAAATTATGCCATTCTTTCCTCATTGTATCAGCGTGCTTGGTTTCATAAGGATTAGGGCTATCTTTATCACCAAATACTGCATGGAAAAAACAATTACCGTCACCTTTTGTTTGATGCCACTTAACTTTTACCGCATTATGTACGTTTGACATGTAACCCCACTCCTATAATTTCAGATCAATCTTTAGTCTTACCTAGGAGTCTGTCGGAGAATAGAAATATTTTGCAGAAAATAAAAAAATTGACCGTACTCCCCTACGGCTTATTTTTCAAATTTGATCATTAATTAGGGTAAATTCGCTATTCTCCGAAAGACTCCTAGGTAACAGAATAAAATGTCAGCTACCTTCATTAATTGATATTATTATATAAATATAAAAATTCTTTAATGGTTTATTCTACTAATTCCTAAATCTTAATGCAACAACTTATTTTATATATTTTTAACCACAATACCATATATAGCTTTTCAGCTGTTAGTCTATAAGAATTTTCTTTGACATATTCAAATATTATAAGTTTTGATTTTTACATTTACGGACAGAGTGTTAAAACCCCTTGCTGTCATTATCTTCCATCCACCTATCACTCTACCCAACCTTCTGCCTAAGGCCTGCCAAGGAGAGATGTTGCTGTCTATATGAGGTTTAGCAAACAAAATAAGCTTGAAGTTTACGAATGAGGTTATAGCGGTTACAGCTCAAATTCCGATAGGCGCACTTGGGCAAACTAGGTAAACCTAGTTTGCCTGCGCTCAAAGATTCATTGGTGATTGCTATTACCCAAAAACTTACAGCTTATAGCGGTAATAGCAATGGCAATATATCACTGTAATAAATCAGAAGTACGAAGAAGCAAAGGACAAAATGCAGTTGCAGCAAGTAGCTATATTTCAAGAAGTAAATTGCAGTTTTTTACAACTGACCGTAAAACAGGAGAAAAACGTACTGTTACCTATAATTTTAGCAGCAAGAAAGGACTTGTTCATAGCGTAATTCTAGCCCCGGATGATGCTCCTAGTTGGGTATATGATAGACAAGAATTATGGAATAGAGCAGAAAGTAGTGAAACAAGAAAAAATGCTGAGACTGCTAGAAAGCTGACCATAGCCTTACCAAAAGAATTAACTCAACAACAGAATACTGAACTTACCGAACACTTTGCTTCTGAGTGCCTAGTTAGTCATGGCATGATAGCAGATATAAACATTCATTATGACAATCCAAATAATCCTCATGCCCACATTCAGATGACTACTGGAAAACTACTACATTTAGAAAATGGCGAAGTAATTTTTGGTGAAAAAGGACGTGATTGGGGAAGAAGAAATTTTTTATATTATTATCGAGAAAATGTAGCCTATTTCATCAATCAATATTTAGAAAAATATGGTCATTTAGCTAAGGTATCACATTTATCGCATAAAGCAAGAGGAATTGATTTAATACCGACTATCCATGAAGGAACAGCACATTATATACAAGACTCAAAATTAAGGTTAATAAATGAACAAATACTAAAAGAAAATGCTGCCAAGATTAGAGAAGATATAGAATTAGTTTTTCAGAAATTATCGATTAATAAGCCAGTTTTTACTAGAGAAGAAATTGCTATAGTAAGTTTTATAGGGAATATTTTGGTTTATTTGTTGGGATGAATTATAAAAAGTACTGCCAAATCAAAAATTAGATTAACGGTAAGTAACATTTAATTTAACTGATTTGGCTGTAGGTTACAGTGGTTATTTTTCCACTGTCTCTTATTTGCAGCTTCTTTGGTTTTTTAAGAAAAATATTTGATTTTACTTTCCAATTCGCTTTACTCCTCTTCTAATATGGAATAGGTGTGGTGTTGATAGCACTTAATATGTTTAAGTTTGTTGTTAAGTTAGTAAGTGCCATCTAGTTAACTAACAAGTACAGAGGTTAGAATAAAACGCAAATTTTACCAAAAAATCATTGATAGAGGAAAACCTCTATACTTTTGGGAGTTAGCTAGTTTATCATTTTTTAAAGCCATTGCCACCCATCTTACTTGCCCACCACAATAGGGACGAAGCTAGCAGCAATGTTAATAAGAACAGATTACCAAATATCACCTCGAGTCCAAATTTTACAATAACTTCAACTAATCCACCTTTACCTGCAGCAATTATATATTCATTAATTTCTCGCTGCTTTTTCCTCTCTAAAACATCCTCTACTAATTGAACGGTAAAATTATGGTCATACTTTAAACCTGATTCACCATATTTTTGCTCAAACTCTTCCTTGGTTAATTTGTTATTGTAAGTTTCGAAATATTTAGCAATATCCCGTAACTCAGGTTCAATAATATGTTTTGGGTTAAAAGCTCGCCATAGACTTGAACTATCTGCATAAGCTTGTCGGCAAGCTGCCCGCCAGACATCTAGTTTACTGCTGCCTAACAAATCCAAGACACTATTAGTTCTAAAACTCGGTATTAAGATAGAATAGTAAAGTGATTGATTATTTGCGTAGTAACGTGATTGGTCATTTGAGTATACTTCCTCATTTTGAAACTTTATTTCTTGAGGATAAGTTTTTTTGAATACTTTCTCTCTTAATAACTCCTTTTTTAATCTAGGACTTTGTTCTTTGGTATTAGGATACTCATTTAATGATTGATTCGATTCTTGAAATGGACGCATTACTATGTGTAATTTTTGCTGAGTACTTGCTGAATTCTGGATTGGAGAATATAACTCTAGCATTGATCCCATAGTGAGTTTTAATGATGGGCTTTTATTCTCATATGCCCCTAATTCAATTGTAAAGTATGAATCATTGCTAGATTGATTTATATTTAAAATAATAGTTATATTAGTACTTGTATTAGGACTTATCACTTTTGGTAGTAATATAGATTTACCAGTTTTGGCACTCGGTAGGTTACTACCCTCAGCTTTACAGGTACTAATTAATATTAATTGTGCTAATAAAATATTTAATAATGATATTATCCTTGAGTTCATATGTAATTTCCTCATTGATGAATTAAGATTTTATAAATAACCTGGGGAAGCTTTAGGCTTCTGTGATAGTATCTCTTATTTCATCAAGATTTTTAATCATTTTTTATAAGTAATTCTTAGTTAGTCCAGCAATGCTAAATTGAATTGAGATCAGAGGAATATGTTGGTAAATACAGAGAGTACATCCCTTTCTTTCAATACTTCCTTGATTTTAATAGCTAAATTAGGCACTGACTTAATAATAATTTTAGTCACTGTCTCTAGTTCAACACTGCTATAATAAATTTTACAAAAAAATCACTAATAGTGGAAAAAACCGCTGTACTTCTAGGATTAATGAGGATATGTGTGAAGATAACACTACGTGGGGTGGTGTTAAGCACCGAGGTTAGAAGCAACAATCATCAAATTTTTAAATCTAACCTCAGTGTCTATTTTTCAAACACAAAAAACAGGGGTCGATTGTATGACGAGCAATGTCAAAAATCAACAACAAAATGATTCAACAAATGAAAAAATAAATAATATCACTAATATTGCTGCACAAATACTTGGAGAAGTTTTGCAGAGCAATAATATAACTTATATAGAACTTATCGAAGTTCATATAGGTTTAGAAGGAATGGAAATACTTGGTAAAGTTTTAGAACATAATAAGCTTATAACCGCAATACGTCTTTGCAACAACGATATTGACCTTGAGGAACTAAGTCTGCTTATCAAACTGTTAGAGAATAATCATAGTTTGATTAATATAGATATTGAATATAACAATATTGGGGTTCAAGGACTAATTATACTAGATGAATTTCTAGAAAATAATAAAACCATAAAGCAAATAAGTCTTAGAGGCAATGATATTGGTGATGAGGGAGCGGATATACTGGCAGACCTTCTAACAAATAATGAAATTATAAAGCAAGTGGATATCTGTAGCAATAATATTAGTGATAAAGGAGCAATCATACTAGCAAGACTTCTAAAGAATAATAACACTATAAAGACAATATGTCTCAATAATAATATTATTAGTGATGTTGGGATTGTCCAGCTTGTTAAAGCTTTGGAAACTAACAGAACCATCAGCCAAATAAACCTCAGCTATAATAATATTACTGACAATGGAGCAATAGCACTGATAGGACTTCTAGAGTCTAATAATAAAATTACAAGCAAAATAATAATAGATTTCACAGATTTTGAGAATGCAAATATTAGTTATCAAGTAGAAGAGCTGTTAATTGAGACTCTAGAAAGTCACAACAAAAAACTGGAGGTATAATTTTAAAAATATTTATCTTTTTTTAAATAGTAAATATATTGATGTGGTTAAAAAGCTATCTATTACACCAAAAAAGATTATATTTTGCTTGCAACAATATCACGGTACTCAAATAAAAGCCTAAATGTTATAGAAAAGATTTCTTGTATATAGGTGAATTTGCAAAATTCTTTTTGCAATATCTGTGCCTATTGTATAATCTGCATTATAGATAGCTGCATTACAAATATATGAAAACTGTTTTACCTGAACGCTCCCTGATAATTCAAGAAAGACTTGATAATATTGTCAGAGAGATTCTGAATGTATCAAAGCACAAGATTGTGATGATTATTTTATTTGGCTCGTATGCAAGGGGCGATTGGGTACAAGATGAGTATAAAAAAGGTCACATTACCTACAGTTATCAAAGTGACCTTGATATTATGTTGGTGATGAAGAAAGGTAAATATGCCGGTCTTGCTGGCTTATCCATAGAAGATAAAATAGAAAAAAGGCTAGAAAGAAAATCATTAAGAAGTCCTTTTGAGTTATGGGTAACTTTGGTGCTAGAATCAATCAAGACGGTAAATAGTCAGTTAGAGAAGGGGCATTATTTCTTTTCTGATATAAAAAAAGAAGGAATTCTTTTATATGATAGTGGTGAGTTTCAGCTGGCGGAAGCTAAAAACTTACCATGGGAAGAAAGAAGACAAATAGCTAAAGAAGATTATAAATACTGGTTTGGAAAAGGCAAAAGTTTTTTTATTGATTGTAAATATCCATTAAAAAGGGAAGATTTTAGTAAAAGTGCTTTTGAGTTACACCAAGCTACCGAAAGTTTTTATAATGCTATCCTGTTAGTTTTTTCTGGCTATAAGCCAAAGTTACACGACATCAGAAAATTAGGTAGTATAGCCGGAAATTACAACGAAGAATTATGGCAAATATTTCCTCATTCCAGCATTGAACAAAGGCAATGTTTTAGATTACTTGAACAGGCTTATATTGAAGCTCGCTATAACAAAGATTATAAGATAACTAAAGAACAGCTACTTTACCTTATCGATAGAGTTAAAAAATTAAAAACAGTGACGGAAAAAATTTGCTTGGAAAGGATTAATAAAGAGGTAATTTAAGCTCCTTAATATAGACAAAGTAAGTCCATAAACGCAATGACCTATAAGTTTGAGGTATTGGAACGTGTAGTAGTGTTGTTATGAACTATTATAACAATTTTTGTGGTGTTGAATTACTAGTATATTAATTGCTGTATCTACTATTTGATAAATCACTCTATAATCACCAATTCTGAGGGAGCGGCAACCTTTGAGGCTATGTTTTAAAGGTTTACCAAATTTTATTGGATCAGATAATAACTTTTTTTCAATGGTTATCTTGATTAAAGATTTGACTGGTGTAGAAAGCTTAGGGATATCCTTGTGTATAACTTGATCTGAATAGAGAAGATTATACATTATTTCCAAGTGTCCGTATGACTAATCCATTCCCTAGTATTACCTATCCTTTCATCTGCTAATTTAGCTAATATTTTGTCCTCTTGGAGTTCTAGACTAGTTATAATAAGGTCTTTTGCTACTTTAGATAGGGATTCATTGTTGATTTTAGCAAGACCTGCAATTTCATCAAATATTTTCTCGTCTAAAGACACTAATAATCGTTTAGCTGCCATAAGATCACTACAACTTATTTGTTATGACTCAATTGTATCATATCTGATACAGAATATCAATAAGGTGATCGATGTAAACAGTGGCATTTGGTTAAGTTTTTAACTTATCTATTTTAAAGCAAACTCATAATAAATCAAAAAGACCCATATTTAGACTTAGAGCGTAATAATTCAAAAACTAGGTTCCCTATCATAATGATACTAAAAAGCCGTGTAATAGCCTTAAAATAATAAATAGGGGTATCTATGATAAACCACTTGATAAAGTTACTACTGCTACGAGTTAAAACAATTATTTTTACAATAACCAAAAATTATTAATGCTAAAGAAATGTTAAACTTGGCTCTAATACTGAGGTTACTTGGATAATTTAATGCAAACTCAACTTGACTCATCCAGTATTTAATCTATCTCTGAATGCATAATACTTTTATCAAAGGGAAAAATATGACAGACAAAGCAACAAAATCAATAATTTTAGTTCGTGTTTCAACAAGGGAGCAAGAAGAAGGGTATTCAATTGAAGCTCAAAAATATAGATTAGTAGAAAAGCCATAGAGAAACAATTGCTATAGTTGCTGATAAAGTAGATCGAGTACAAAGAAGAATCTCAGAAATTTCATTACTAGAAGAACCAATAAAAGCTGGTAAAATAGAATTACACTTTAGAACAGAAGGTTATGTAATAAACAAAGATTCTCAATCCCATGCAAGGCTAATGTGGGGGATGAACGTATTAATGGCACAATCTTACGTTGATAGTTTAAGTGATAACGTTAAAAGGAGTCTAGATCATAAATTACGTAAAGGACAATGGATAGGTCCAGCACCCCTTGGTTATCTAAATAGCAGAGACGCAAGTGGCAATAGTATAATAATTCTTGATCAGTCTAGAGCTTTTATTATCAAAAAACTATTTGAAGAATATGCGAGCGGGGTCTATACTCTTAGGTCTATGGTAAACATGGCTAAAGAATTAGGCTTAAGAAGTAAAAAGAATTGTCACCTAAATAAAACTGTTATACATCGTTTAATACAACAACCATTTTATTACGGTGAAATGAGAGTAAAAGGAGAGATGTGGTCACATGGTTATCAACCTATTATAACAAGAGAGATTTTTATGGCATGTAAAGATGTACGTTTAGGCTGGAAGAAGAAGCCATTCAAATATGGTGGGAAAGATTTTCTCTTTAGAGGATTAATCACCTGTGCTGTAACTGGCAAAATGGTAACATCTGAAATTCATAGTAAAACATATCCAAACGGTAAAGTGGATGAATGGACATATTTAGCTACTTGGGATCCACAGAACTTAGACAAGAAAATATATATAAGGGAAGATGAGGTTTTAAAGCAAATAGAAGAGGTTTTTAAAAGAATAGGTATAAGAGACCCGGAAATGCTAAAAGAGACCCTTGCATATCTAAGAAACACTAATGAGCTAAAAAAAGCTGAACATGACCAAGCAACAGCTTCATTAAAGAAAGAACATACCGAAAATGAAAATAGATTAAATTCATTAATAGATTTGCGACTCAATGGAGAACTTAGCACAGAAGAATTTCAAAGAAAAAAACAACAATTAAAAGATCGCCAATATGAAATTGATCGTTTACTGAAAACTTATGATGAAGCAGACGATAAATTTACTGATACCGCTACAACGCTAATAACTCTAGCATCTGAAGCCTATGAAACTTTTAAAGGTTCTGAAATGCCTCAAAAACGTAAAATGATAAATTTCGTATTTCAGAACCTCAAACTGAGGGGCAAAAAACTTGAGACCTCTCTACGTTTTCCGTTCGATATTTTTGAAAAAACGACAACTTGTACCGAATGGCGGAGAGAGAGGGATTCGAACCCTCGATACGGTATGACCCGTATAACGGTTTAGCAAACCGCCGCCTTCGGCCACTCGGCCATCTCTCCATTTATGCAGAACTATTTTATATCAGCTAATTAAAAGAATTTCCAGAGTTATTTTTTCATTTGTATATTTTTTTAAGCATAAAAGTCTTCTCCTAATAATTTACAGTATTTACTAGATTCAAAAGTAATTCCATCAGGATAACACCAATTAATGGGTATATTATCATTTTTAGCTAAACTATCTATTAATTTAATTCTATATCAATTTCTGTATCCAATAAAATTTTTAGATCCTCTTCATCATAAAATGTACTAGCAATATACAATGTACAATCATTTATCTTGCTATAGCCAATACAAAGAAATTGATTTATAAAATATAGTAATTTAACAAATTCATTTAGTTTAAAATTAAAAAGTAGTAAATTACGCCCTTTATCTATAAGAGTGTTTGACTCTGGAAGGCTATAATCTTTAAATAAAAAATAATGAGTTTCACATTCTTTAATTGGTGGCTGCAAAACTTTTTCTATGAGTATTAGATCTTTTCCATGAAAATCATCCTGTTTTATTTGATATTCAAATTTCGGTATACTAATGTTTAATATATCAGACTTTAAAAGATATAATTTTAATATCTCTTTTATGGCTTGTACTCTACTTAATTTTAGATCTGGCAAATCTAATATGTGAATATTTTTTAATAGGAAATTAACCTCTGCTGAATTCTTAAATAAAGATTTTGATAATTTTATTATATTTTCTTTATTCGGTTGCAGAGGATAATCTTCTATTAAAAAATTATATAAATTAGCAAAAAACCTAATTTGCAGTTTCATAAGCTTGTAGAAATAGTTTCATCTCTTCTACATTACTTATATTACTTAATTTAAATGGATAGTTGATTTTTCTAAGCATATTTGTTAGCACATTTCCTGCTCCTATTTCTACTATATGGGTGATATCTAGTGTGTTAAATAGCTCTAAAGTTTCACGCCATCTAACTCGTCCGCATATTTGTAAAACCAGATTTTGCTTGATTTCTAAGGGGTCTAACGTAGGTTTTGCGGTATAATTTTGAATTACTGGTATTAGAGGTTTATTAATTACTCTATTATCAAGAGCTATTCGCATTTTCTCCTCTGCCGGCTTCATTAAACTACAGTGAAACGGAGCACTAACTTTTAGCTTTATTGCTTTATAGCCTGCTTCTTTAATAAGGTTAATAGCATAATCGATAGCATCTGCTTTACCACTAATTACAATTTGTCCTTCGATATTATCATTTGCTATTTCACATAAACTTTCTTTTGCTATTGTCTCAAGCTCATCTATGGATATACCGATACAAGCAGCCATAGCACCAAAATTAGCAGGGCAGGCTTCTTGCATGGAGCTGCTGCGTATATGCAGTAATTTCGCTGCCGTCTCAATGCTAATACTTTCAGCAGCACATAGAGCAGAGTATTCACCTAAGGAATGACCGGCAACATAATCACAAAGCTGAACTATATTTTTATTAGTCTCGGCTTTTATGGTATTTATTATCGCCATAGATACAGCCATTAATGCTGGCTGTGCATTAGTAGTTAATGTTAATTCTTCCGAAGTAGAATTAAAAATTATATCAGTAAGTTTTCGTTTTAGTGCTTCATCGATTGTTTGGAACGTTTCTTTTGCGGATTTAAAATTATCGTAAAAATCCTTGCCCATGCCAATGGCTTGCGACCCTTGACCTGGAAAGATAAAGGCTGTTTTCATATATTATATTATTGTTAAGATTGAGTTTATTAATAAATGTTATGAATTTTTTCTGAAATAGTCAAATTATTTTAATATCTTAAGTAAACTTTTTCAATTATTGCGTTAAGCTAAAATTTTATATGATTATTAACTATTAGTAGAAAATATAGTTTGATTATTTTCAGCTTAATTATATAATAAATGCATCATAAGTAAATGGTATTGTTCAATGTCACCCCGTGGCGGTATTATTGCGTGGGTTATTTTCCCGTCATTGCGAGGAGCAAAGCTTTGCTGCAATCTTGTGAAACTTCCTGAGATTGCTTCGTCGGAACTTTCAGTTTCTTCTCGCAATGACAACTTTTATTATATACAACAAAACCTCAAATAAATAGGGAGTTAGGTATGAGGTTAAGTAAAGAATTTTTAGACTTTCTAATAAAGCTTCCTAAGGATCATAGAGAATTTAAAGATTATTTTGCAAAGGAAGAAAAAAATATTCAGCTTTTTAAAAATATTAGTGATAAAAATCAGCTAATTGAAGAACTTACATACTCAGGACATTACAGCCAAATAAAAGAAAGCATTCAAGAAATAGAAGCATATTTATTAGGGCAATATTATTAAATTTTTAATTAGTTTAATAAGATATTTAAGTGCAAAAGTAAATTAATACGTAGATCTATATGAAGTTACAATCAAAAATTCAATTTTTTCAAGCTGTCCTTAAAAAACCCGAACTAATTAAAAAATTTGGGAAACCTGCAAATAAAGAATATAATAAATATTTTGAGCCGATAAGGGTGGGAACAAATGCATTATTAGGATATTTATGCAACTTAATAAAAGAAGTTAGGGATATAGGTAATAGTAATGATTTATATATAACATACGGATGTATCGGGGTATAAAAGGAAATATCAGGTTCATATGAAATTACAAGAGAAATTTAAGTTATTAGAGCCTACAGCTTTCGGTCCATGGCTTGCTGCATTTAAAAAACTTTTTTTGTCGGAAGAATTAGCTCAAGATATAGAACAAATTCAACCGGATGAGCTAAAAGAATATAATACAAAGATTAGTGAGCTTAAAGATGAAAGAACGAAACTTAATTATGAGCTAATACCTACAAATGAAATAAGCAAAGAAATTGCTCAATTAGAAAAAAAAGCAAAAAATGTTCCCTGTAAAGCATTACTTATTCTATCAAACAAGGTGATAGAGGTTAATGATAATGTAGTAGCTACCGGCGGGGATGTACGAAGAGTGGATAAATATAAAGCAAATATTAATTTATCATTTAATGAAATTTGTAATAAGCAAATGGAAGATTTTTATAAGCTTGTTACACAACTCCCAGAAAATTGTAACGAATGGAATAATTATCTTCTGAAATTAGAAAAGGATAAAGGTTATAACCCAGCTGAGGCTGTCAAAAAGGTAGTTGATATAAATAGATTGGTTAAAAAGTTTGAGCAATCTTCAAATAAAGAATATCATAATAATTTCAAATTAGTAGAAGAAGGAACAAATAAATTATTAGATTATATTGATCATTTACCTTAAGAAGTGCCACTTACCGGTCAAGAAGAATCGCATATTATAGCACATATGTAATATTTAAATAGGGCTGTAAATTATGTCAGATTTTATAACTGATACGAAATTATACGAAATAGCGATTGCTAATAAACAGCATGTAGAAGATAGACGTGACGAGATAAATAATTACTATATTTCTTTATTTGCGGCTCTTGTTGCATCTATGCCATTTATTGAAAAAATCACTACGAACGTTGCCGAGTGCAATACTAATTATATTACAAAACTTTCACTCATTATTTTAGCATTAATAGGTTTAATACTTGCTATTACATGGGCATCAAATTTAAAACATACTGTATCTTATTTAAAGAGCCTTGATAAAATAATAATAGATTTGGAGCAGAAATACAATAAGCCGTTTATAACAAATATTGTAAGGGATTTAGAGCGTAGTAAAACCCTGCAAAGAGTCACTAAACATCAGTTAGTTATACCTTACACTTTTATATCAATTTTTTCTTTAATTATCATATATTCAGTAATTCAAATAATTTAGGTTGAAATTAAAATATATTTTAAATTAGATGATATAAGAGTTATTTCACGAAAAGAGTTAGCAAAAGATGAAGAGCTAAGATTTTTATTTAAAGATAAACTAGAGAAGCTTGCTACCGAATTTCTATCAGAAGCTAAAAAAGACATAGAAGCACTGCATGAAATATTATGCGATGAAGATGCAAATAGTAAAAAAGAACATAGATTATACGTATATATGCTATCTGACCAAGCCAAAAAGCAAGATACCCAAAATCTTATTTATGTAAAATCTCCTTATAAATTTAGTAAAAATGAGCTTGAAACATTAGATATCTATGTCCATCTTGCCCAATTACTTAATACTAACGCAGAGTAGAGTAGGGGGGTTACCTACCATACAAACATTGATATTTAACGCAAAATATGCTAAAGTAATATTATAAAATTTAGCCAAAATAGCGATAATTAATATGTATAAAGTTAATCCAAGAGTAGATTTAGCATTTAAAAAAATTTTTGGAGTAGAATAGAATAAGGATTTATTGATATCGCTTATTAATTCTATAGTTAGTGAAAAAGATCAAGTAAAAGACGTAACGCTTCTTAATCCATATAATCCAAAGAATTTTTTAAATGATAAACTTTCTGTTTTAGATATTAAAGCCAAAGGTGAAAGCGGCAAAATGTTTAATATCGAAATACAGATAACGGATGAAGCTGATTATGATAAGCGAGCTTTGTACTATTGGGCAAAATTATATGCAGGGCAATTAAAAGAAGGTTCTAGATATTCAGAATTAAACAAGACTATAGGAATTCATATACTTAATTTTAACGGTATTATAAATATTGATAAATATCATAATATATTTCAGTTAAAAGAAGACGAGAGTGGTATTAAATATTTTAAAGATATGGAGCTGCATACGATAGAACTTAATAAGTTTGCAGATAAAGTTAAAGCGGAATTATCCGACATAGTAAAGAAAGTAAAGAATGCATTAGATATATGGGTTGCATTTCTAACACGTAATGACCTGTTAAATAAAGATAAACTTCCAAAAGAACTAAATAGTAAAGAGCTAAAGAAAGCATTAAATGTGCTTGAAGTAATAAATTTAAGCGATGAAGAAAGAGAAGATACGAGAATCGCTTGAATTGGCTTAGAATTGAAGCTAGTACCGTTAAAAGAGCCGAGGAAAGAGGAAGAGAAGAAAGAAATATAGAAATAGCAAAAAGAATGTTAATTAAAAAAAGATCCGTAGAAGAAATTCATGAAATTACTGAATTATCTATAGAGGAAATAGGGAAACTAAAAGCAGAAATAAAGGCTTAAGTTACTCTAATTATATGATTACTTTTCATCAATTCTTTTCTTAACTATGTTATAATTCTTCATTAGATAATTAAATTCTGCACCATAAATAAATATCATATTAATAATATAGAAAAATATTAGTGTAACTATTATACTACCAAGAGATCCATACATTAAATTTAGCTGGTTATAATAAACTATATAAGTTGAAAGTAAGTAACCGCTTATTACCCATAATATTACTGTTAATAAAGCTCCTGGAAATACATCTATAAAGTTTAGTTTTACATTAGGTAGTATATAATATAAAGAGGAGGCTCCTAGAAATAGTAAAACTAAGATTAAAACATATCTTATAAAATTTAAAATATTTTTATATTGTTCTATAGTTTCTAATAATACTGGAATTTTTGTGAAAACTATTGGAATAAATACTAAAAGAAACATAGTGAAAGTAATTAAAATACTAATTACAAGGAATTGTAAAATACTAAGTAATCGTCTTCTTATATAAGGGGGAGGGGACTTAATCTCATATACACGATTTAGAATGGTTCTTAAGCATTCTACAAAGGAAGAAGCGGTCCAAACACTACCTACAACAGCAAGATTCATTAAACTCTGCGGCGGTACACTTAATAATTCTTTTATTCTTTTTTCGATCGATTCCGTTGCTCGCTCTGGCATACTTTCTAAAAAAATTTGTATAAAATTTTGCCCAAGTTCTGAAGCCCCTAAAAAGCTTGTTAGAGCTAGTAAAAATACTAAGAATGGAAAAATAGATAAAAGTACCATGAATGACATATATCCGGAATGTTCGACTCCATCATGCTCTATTGTTTTAAATAATGCAACATAAAGACAATTAAATATTTTTTTCATTAAAATCAATTTCCAAAATTAGTTAAAATGTTACTTGTATAAAAAAAGATTAGAAACATTAAATAAGAATATTTTTTATTTCAATAATATTAAAGTTTATAATTAATTATTATTTACTAAATAATTACAAAAAACTTAAAAAATGTTATTTTTTAGTTGTATATGATATTGAAATGTGTTATTATTTCCACTAATAATTGTATAAGTTTAATATTATATAATTATTAATAACTATAGTATAGTAGTTATTGAAATAATTATAAATATATAAAATAACCAAGGAGAAGAGAATGGCTAGAAAAAATGATATAATACAAAAAATCGATAGTTTTATAGGAAAGAAAATCTATTCCTTAAGGCTAGCAAAAGGATTATCTCGTCAACAACTTGCAGAAGTAATTGACGTTACCCATCAGCAATTACAAAAATACGAAAGAGCGATTAATAGAATTTCCGTAGGAAGACTCGTATTAATTGCCGAAGCATTAGATAGAAACATTGATTATTTCTTTGAAGGATTAGAAGAGGCAAATAAGCCACAACCTGTGCATACTCAACATCAACGTATGTGTATTGAAGTTTCAAGAAATTTCATGAAAATTCAAAGTACAGATGAGCAACAAGCTGTTAATAATCTAGTAAAATGTTTAGCTGGAAAAGATAAATTAAAAACATAAGGATAAGAGTTTTCAATCTTATCCTTTTTCCATCTTTCAAACCTTGCAAAAATAATAGGCGTTGGTTCAAAAATTTATTATGGTTATTTTCCATAATATAGATTATAGAACAATCTTATTAATTCTTTTGATTTATTTCTTTCTAAATATTTTTCAATTTTTTCAGAAACATAATCAATATATCCCTATCTATTAGCTCATTGTCCCTAAGATCAAGGTTAGTTATAGAATTATGTAAATAAGTAATTTAGAAATTAGTTGGCTGGGACGGGAGGATTCGAACCTCCGGATGACGATACCAAAAACCGTTGCCTTACCACTTGGCGACGTCCCAATGTATGAATTTGCTGTGTTGATGTCATTCCCGCATAGGCAAGAATCCAGAAAAATAATAAAAAATACTAGTACTAGTATTTTTACTGGATCCCGTGGACAAGCCACGGGATGACACCGATGTTTGATTATAGACTTTATACCAATAAATAGTAGAAACGTCAATTACAATAATAGCTATAAAAATAATAATAATGTTTTATATAAGATATCAAGATTTGCTCCCGTAATGATATTTTTAGGAAATTTGGCTTTAGCTAGAGCAATATGCCCTTTAAGCACCTGCGTATAACGCTTTTTCTGCTCATCAGTAGCAGTACCTATTGTAATTGTTCTTGTTATATCAGTAGTAGCACCCTTATATTGACCGCCTGAATCGATAAGCAATATCCCCTGCTCTTCAATCTTCTTAGCGGTTTTAGCATCAGCTCTATAATGAATGATTGCACTATTTTCCCTAAAGCCACAAATAGCCGGAAAACTATCTGAAACATAGCCCTCCTGCTTTGCTCTATATTCGGTAAGTTTTAGACCGAGAGTATATTCGTTTAATATTTTGTCATAGCTCACAGTCGTAGACTGCGTGGCAATCTCCTCATATTTTCCTGAGATTGCTTCGTCAACTATGAAAATCTATAGATACAACTTTTTAGGAGTGATTATCACTTTAGCAAACATTAGAGGCGTATAAGCAACATCGCTAGCCCGCATATTTAATAGCCAGCATATAGAAGAGCTATCTAGCGGTATCTATTTTTCTGGATTCCGTAACCTGTCATACCTAAACTTGGTGTAATATAGATGTCATTACTTGTATGATAATTATATCCTAAAGACACGCACATTTTTACCTCTTATAACACTTTCTGCATAAGATATAGTACCATCTACAAACCAATTATAATTTGGTATATTATATGAACCATATAATGAGAACATATTAGTTCTGGCTTTGTCTACATTACCTGCATTTTGATTTTGCGGCTTTATGCTTGTATAAGCGTTAGTATACGCTAAACCAAGAAGTAGATTATCGTTTATTAAGGTATCAACACCTATAGTATTACTATGCCCTTTTGTTTTATAACCACTAAAATATTCTGCTGTCTTATTACTTGTTTTATCTTTACTGTGACTAATTGATGCCCTAGCCCATACGCCATGTTGCCATGTATCACCAACAACATCATCATCACCTGCTGCTACTACTAAAGGTCCATTACTTAACCTGCTATGTATCGCACTCATTGCAGAATTATGGGTATCTGTTAATGCATGTCTTAAAGCTGCACGTATAATTTCGCTATTTCGCTCTTTTGGACGATCAGTTAACTTAGAAAAAGCTTCTTTTACTTGCTGCTCCTCAATTAATTCATCAAGACTATTTCCAAATTTTTCTGCATCACTACCTGGTAATGCTTTTCTTAATTGCTCGACAAATTTTTTATCTTTAGACGAATTAAAAACTTCCTCTTTATCTTTATCTTCATCTTCAAAATACTCTCTATTTTCTTGAGTGTAGTATTCTCTATCTTCTTGAATAACATCTTCTCTATTTCCTTTAGTAACGATACCTGCATGTTTGTTACGAAGCATTTGAGCATCTGTTATATTAGAAAGTAATGCTCTTGCTGATTCTAATGTCAATTCATCACCGTTCATTTCTGCTAAAACTACAAGATCTTCAGCAGTAAACGCTCCACAAGAAGTGCCATCACTTTGTTGATGTACTTGTAAATCACGTATTGGTATATCACCCAATTCAACTTTCATTAGTCCTATTATTTTTTCAAGTAATGTTTTAGGATCAGGATTATATCGATTACCTGCAGGATCGTTGTAATATAATGTAGCAGCCCCTGATTTATCTTTACGTATTATTGCCGCAGTCCAATGTCCAACAACATTACCTTTCTCATCTTTACTATTGCCATAAAAATTAGGTATTAAAACTTTTATATCTTGCACTGGAATACCTTGATTGGCAATCTTTTCAATATTGTCAATACAAGACTGAGCCATAAAATCTTTTGTAGGATCATCTTCAAGCTCCGAAATTGGCGGTACGATGTGTATACTTGGATTGTTGCCCACACGATTCTCTAACACTTTAAGAATATCATCCTCTTCATATAAATGGCTAAGATCAACTACCTTTGTAGGTAAAGCAGAAAATGACATGCTACTAGTTAGTAACATTAAAGCAAGAGTACAGCGATTTAGTTTATTAAACATATTAATCTCTCTAATAATTGATTTATTTTTAGTTATGCGTACTATACACTTTGTATTTGTGAACCTAGTTTGAAGGACGAAAACCTTGATTACTCTCTGGCTTTTTCATTTGATAAACTGCAAGAAATAGTAGACTGTAGGTACTGGCTCCCCGGGCCGGACTCGAACCAGCGACCGAACGGTTAACAGCCGTTTGCTCTACCACTGAGCTACCGAGGAACATTAGAAGCATCTGGAAAATTCAGATAATTCCTTATAACAAATCTTTTTGTTAACGTCTAGCCTTTTCTTTCAATAAAATAAAAAAAGTTATAAAAATACGGCTAGACATGTTTTAATTTAACCTAACTATGGCTTTGCTTTTACTTTTGCATAATTTTTTTAGCTTTAGAAGCATCTTTCTGATGAGCAGTTTTTGATTTTGAATCTTGCTTAGTTGTCTCTATCGCTTTTAGCTTTGTTGGTTTTAAAATCTCTTCTTTTAAATGCTTAATTGCTTTTAGATCTTCTTCATTTAAATCTAATAAATTTGGTTTTTCTTTAGCTTTAGCTTTTTCTTTAGTTGGTGCTTTAACCTTTTTTATCTCAACTTCTTTTGAAAAATCTATTAAATCTTTTTCGTTATTAATTTCTTCATTTAAGCTTTTTATAGTTTTTATTAAGTGTTTTTTTGCACTAGGTCTAATCCCTAGAGTTTCTAGAATTCTGTTTAAAGTAGAACTAACTTTGTCTCGTAATTTAAGTTTCTTTCCTCCTATTTTTCCTTCTTCACTTTTAAGAATTTTTTCAAAGTAATTAGGATGTTCTTTCATTAACGATTTTAATTCTTGCTCTTTTATTTCAAAATAAGGGTAATCGTATTTTTTGGAAATTACATTAGTTAACTTTATTTCAAGACCATATTCTTTCAAAGACTCCTGTCTTTTTAGCATCACATCTAATAAGCTATCTTTAACCTGCTGCGGGGTTATTTTTTCAGATTTATTAAATCGTCCTGGCATAGCCTGCTTAGCAAAACCTGCTATTGCTTCGTCGCTATAATATTTAGTTAATTCATCAAAACTTTCATTAATAGTTTTAGTTAAATTGATTTTGGAAGCCGCAATTAAACTATCACCAAGTTCAGGACTTCTTCTTAATTTAGACGGAAATTCTCTAAAGTGATTAGTAGGACCAAAGCCAGGTAAATGCCTCATTCTTGAATGAGAATAAATTTGATTTGTTAATTTATCAAAACTACCAGCAAAATCAATTCTTACTAATTTAGGTAAAATTTTTGGATTTTTCTCATCTCTAATAACCCCTATATTTCCGACATGTATATCAAAATCACCAATCAACAAACTTGTCGGCATGATATTTTCAAAATTTTGATATTTAACTTCTTTAAAAGCATTTTCTAAAGTTCTAAATAATTTATTCCGGGCTCCCATAAAAAGTGGTTTGCCCCCATCTTTTCTAAACCAAGAACTTGGTTTAGTTTCAGCAGACATATGTTTATCCATATCCACATACATATCACTACTGTAATTCTTAAAGAATTCAGATTTAACATATATTTGCGAATCACTATTTTTAGATTTGCTAAAACCATCTGGAGCAATTAAACTAACTTCAGCACCATTACCAGGGCTTATTGCTGCAAAAAATTTAGACCCTAAAAATTCAGCTATATTTTTTGATGATGAAGCTTCTTGTTTTATCATTGCAGTAATGTTACTATCCGCACTTTGATATACTCCACCGTACTCCCCTGCTTCATTAGCACCACCACTTTTAGGCTTTAAAAATTTCCAATCTTTAAAAGCTGATTTTTTATCTAAACTTAATTCAGGCTCTAAAGACTCAATTACATTTTTTAATACTGGTTTCTTGCTTGTAGCCATTTTTACCTCTCTAAAAATAATTTATTTCTTAAATATACCGCAGATACTTCAAAAGTTGGTAAGTCAAGTAAGCGGTGAGTCTGCGGAACGTAGATAAACTACGTGAGCAAAGACGAATCCCACAATTTGGCTTATACGAAGATCAACTTCAAAAAGAGTAATCGGTTCATAAGACGAGGAGCGGCAGCAGTTACTTAATACGTGGCTACCTGCGTACTTATAGAACATTGTCACCAATTTTTGAAGTTCTATCTGAGTATTTACCGAATCTTGAAGTATCAAAGGTATAGTTCAGCTGCTTCAAGAGCTGCATAAGTAAATATGCCGCTTGCCCCTGCTCTTTTAAAACTAATTAATGATTCTAATAAACCTTTTTCGAAATCTATAGCTCCGGCATTTGCTGCAAATTTTAACATGGCATATTCTGCAGTAATTTGATAAGCAAAGATTTTAGTATTAAAGTTATTAGCTGCTTCACGAATAACATCTAAAAACATCATACCGGGCTTAACCATGACCATATCAGCTCCCTCTGCTATATCATGTTCAATCTCAAGCATTGCTTCTTTAATATTTCGTATGTCCAATTGATAACTTGCCTTATCTAAATAAATTTTCTTAGTACTACCGACTGCATCACGATATAAACCGTAAAAACTTGAAGCATATTTTGCAGCATAAGCAAGTATCCCTACATTAACAAAACTTTCTTCATCAAGATATTCTCTTATAGCCATAATCCTACCGTCCATCATATCAGAAGGAGCAACAATATCAACACCAGCTTTTGCAAGAGTTAAAGCTTGGTTACATAACGCTTTTACCGATCTATCATTATCCACTTCGCCGTTATGTATTACGCCATCATGCCCGTGCGTAGTATAAGGATCAAGTGCAACATCACATATTATTCCAATATCAATACCAGCATTTTTAATACTTCTTATAGTACGGCACATTAAATTATCTAGATTATAAGCTTCGTCACCATTCTCGTTTTTTAAACTTTGATCAATACACGGAAATAGTGCTATAGCTTTGATACCAAGATCAGCTGCTTTTCTTGCCGTTTCTATCACCTGATCTATAGACAAGCGATATATATCTGGCAAAGTTTTAATTTCTTGCCGCTGATTATGCCCTTCTACAACAAATAAAGGTAATACCAAATCTTCTACTCTAAGAGTAGTTTCAGCAACTAAATCACGAAGCCAAGCAGCTTTTCTATTTCTTCTAAGTCTAATAAGTGGGTACATGGTATATCTCATCATTAAAATTAACTAATAGTATCTAAATAGTAAACATATTCAACAAAAAAATATATTTTATTGAGGTTTATTATGCATAAAGATACAAAACTACTAGATGAAATTAAGAATATTAAATCCAAATTAAAATCTGGAAAGCCTGCCGTTGCTCCAAAACCCACCCCAAAACAGATAAAAGCTTGGGAAGAAACTCATAAATCACATCTAAATTCAGATACTAAAAATTCTTCTATACCAGTTCCACCTCCTATGCCTGATTATGTATTATTACAAACGTCTAAAACCCCTTCTGTTTCTACGCTACCAAATATAAAATTTAATACTATTAACCAAGCAAAGTTTTTAAAAGCTATAGAGGATTATGATCTTGATAAAATTAAAGAATTAATTAGTTCGAATACTATAAAAATAGATAGTTTCGGCAAACGTGGAAAGCTTGGTAAAACTCCTTTACAATATGCTATTATAAATGATAAACCAGAGTTAGCAAAATTGCTAATTGATGCTGGAGCAAATATAAATGTTAAAACTCAAAATGGGAGAAACTTATTTGAATTAGCTATGTATAATTCAGCAAGCGATCAAACATTTGAGTTGCTGCTAAAAACAAATATAAATATTAATTCTATGGATTTACGTGCTTTATCACGTTTACATAATAAATTATTTTCAATCTTATTGAAACCCGAAAATGATATTAATACTACTATAGGAAAATTTAATAGAACATTATTACATCAGGCTGCTGAACGAAATAACATTAAAAAAGCACAAATATTAATTAACCACAATATTAATGTTGAAGCTCAAGATATAACTGGTGAAACTGCATTACATATGCTAAAAACATCAAAAATGGCAAAAATTTTATTAAAAGCCGGTTCAAATACAGAAGCTCAAAATAAACTAGGACGCACTCCTTTACATAATGCAATTCTTCAAGCTAATAAACGTCAAGTCAATATTAAAAATATCCATAATATAGTACTAAAATTGATAAAAAGTGGAGCTAATCCTAATGCTGTCGATTACTATGGTTTTACTCCTCTTGAATATGCTATTCGTATTAACGATTCTAAAATATTTAAATTGCTAATAAAAAATAATGCTAAATTTAAAAAAAATAGATATGAGCTATTCTGTCAAGCTTTAGAAAGCGGTAACCTTACTGCAACAAAATATTTATTTAAAAAAGAATTTTTAAATAATATAAATGATAAAAATGGACAAAATTATTTATATTATATTGCTACTGGAGGGAATAAAGAAGTACTAGAATATTTAGTAAAGAAAAATCATGATAATGGTAAAAAGATATTAACTCAATTTGTTGATAAACAACGCAATACCCCAATACATACAGCAGCTCAAAATGGTCAATTTGAAATAATAAAAAATTTTCAAAAGCTTGGTTTTGATATCAATGCTAGAAATGCAGATGGTGAAACAGTTTTACATATTTTAGCAAGAGCACAAAATGGGGAAATGATCAAAGAACTAATAAAGTTAGGAGCTGATATAAATATTAAGAATAAGATTGGTAAGACTGCATTAGATAAGGTAGAAGAAGATTTTAAGGGCATTAGCAAAAAAATAAGCAATAAACAGCTACAAGAATTGTTTGAAGAGTCAAATATAATAGCAAGAACCGGACGTATTGAAGACGAGACTAAATACTTATATCAATATCGTCAAGACGGATATTATAAAAATATTGAACGTGAAGGTAATAGAGGAAGAAGTGCCACCCTTCTCGTACCCGATGTAAATATATCTCTATTTTTTACAGGTATAGGTTTGTTATATAATGCAAATGATTCTACCATTAGGCATTTTATGCCGCATGATTTTTGGACCGATAATGCACGTAGAACAGAAGATTTTTTTAATATGAGGCTTGATAATAAAAAATTTGTTCAAACCCACTCAAAAGAAAAATTTCTAAAAACATATAAAAATTTTTTAAAAGATAATCCTCAAAAAGATTATAACGAAATAATAGCTAATTTATATCCTAAAGGACTTATCGGTATAGCTTTACAAAATGATGATCTTGAGCATAAATTATATGCTTTGGAAGCAAAATATTATGTTTCTGAAAAATATAATATGGATTTACCTATGACTATAGTAAAAAATAAGAAATTAATACCTTGGAATCCTACTATATCAGAAATTAAAGAATTATTAGCAAAAACAAATGTTGAGAACCATCCTAAATATGGTTTTACTTATAAAGGCGAAGAATTAATTTCCTTAAATAAAAATGAAGTAACATATAATGAAGTAAAAAAATTTTTTGATGATATAGATAGTAATAATACAGAAAATTATTTAATTTAGTTAATAATCGTTTACAAAATGATAATTTAAGTACTATTGATGACTTAAAAGATTTTATAATTCATAAAGAAGATATAAAAAATTTATTTGTTGAACTTGAAGAAAAAGATAAGGTAATTATTAATGAAAATTCTAAAAAGTTAAATAAACAAGAATTAGAAGATAAAGTACTAACAGCTTTATCAACTATGCAAAGCCTACGTTCTGAAAAAGACAATTTTCCTCAACTTGAAAATTACAAGTCTATAGAAGATATTTTATCGAAAGAATTAGCCGAAGAAAAAAGAATCCCTAGTATAATAAATAACCTTAAAGAATTATTACAAGCTGATATAATAGAAATGCTAAAACAAAATCAAAATTATAAAGAGTTTAAAGAAAAAGTAAATAATATTATAAATACAGACAGTAAAAAAGAACTTCCATTATTAAAACAAAAATTAAGAGATTTAGAAGAGTGGTGTGATAAAAATATAAATACTGATAAAACTCATATATTGAGAAATTTTGGCAAGGTAGTAAAACATGCAATACTAGCTATTTTAAATGCAGGTAATAAAAAAACCTTTGAGCGAGAAAAAAAGAAATGTTATAAAGCATACTCCTTCTGATTCCATTAGGTTTATACCGAATAAAAACCATATGTCTAGGGAACAAGATAAGAGTAAATAAAAATTATAAATTAATGAAATGAAACAAAAAATTTATAAATTAAAATCAAATACATTATCTCGTTTTTTAATTGGAATAGCATGTAGAAATCAAAATGATTCGATTGCTGGTCTATTTGTAAATACTGATCCATATGATTCGATAATGTGTCGTGAAACTGAATTTCAAGCAAAAAAAATTGAACTATTAATCAATCAAGGTTATGAAAATGAAATATTAAAAATAGCTAATGTTTATCAGCAAAAACAAAATCTATCAATATTTCAATCTGTTCAAGAAATAGTAAAATATATAAAAAGCTTGAAAGAAGATGAAGCCTCAAAATTTACAAGAATAAGTGGTCTAGATAAATTAAGTCCTAAAGGTTGGCATGAAGGAGAAAAGCATAATATAATGGCTAACATTCAAAGAGATTTTATTAAAAATGGAGGCAAAAGAGGCAAAGAATATGCAATTACAGCACTTGCATTATATAATTTAGAAATAGCAATAATTGAAAGTAGCAAGACTGATAGTTACTGGGGTGTAAAAGCAGAATATGTTAGTAAAATAGGAAAAGGAGCAAATGAATTAGGAACAATTCATACTATAATAGGCAAAGAATTAAAAGAAGCAGCTAAAGATATTAGTACAGGAAAATTTATATATAATGGAATAGAATTAGATTTAAAGCTAGTAGAAAAAAGACAAAAAGAAATTGAGAAAGCAAGATCAGATGAAAAACTAAATATAATGAATATTAAATATAACCATGATAAATTCAATACCATTGAAATTTTCCCAATAAAAAAGTATAGAAATAGAACTCAACAACAAACTCAATATTATAATACAAATTCCACTTCTTTAGCACCCAATTATACTTCTAAAAATAAAGCACATATACGATAACAATAGTCAAAAATTATTATATTAGATTATTTTAAACTTTGAGCATAAACCAATAGATTTAAACTTTTGCTATTTCTATTAGCTGATTTGTAAAAAAATAGTTAAATATTTTATAGTAAAAATATCGCACCACAAAAAGAAATTTTTATATTTTAATAAAATAGATTTGAAAACTATAAACTATTAGTAGTTATATTTTAATATGGTTAAATTTATTTAGGATATTTATTATGGGTATAATACAAGATATAACAAACATATTTAAAACAAAACCTAAAAAGGAGCAAGATAAAGCAGCTGTAGATAGACGAGAAAAACAAGATGCTCTACATAAGGCTTTTAGTGATATTCAACAACAGAGATTACATGGCATAATTTCCACACTTAAGGAACTATCAACGAATGAAGAAATAAAAGCTAATTTAAAGCAAACTAGACATCATAAAGAATTTGAAGAAAAAGTAACTGATATTATTGAAACTTACAACAGGAAATTAGATCATATAGATCCTAGTATAAAAGAATCTCAAAAATTAACTGTTTTGCCTATAGTAGAAGCAAAGCTAAAAGAACTAGATAAATGGTGTGAAGAACCTACAAAAACAGATAAAACTCTTATTTGGAAAAATATTGGTAATGTTATAAAGCACAGTTTAAAAGCTATCAAAAATATAGGTAATAAAGGATATACTGACGAAATTGAGAAAGTGCGTTATTATATGAAAGCAGTAAAAAATGCTAAACAAAATACCAAAGAAGCTAAAGAAGAAGTACGAGGTGCTACCAAACCTTTAACAGCTAAATCTACAACAAAAAAACTTCTAGAAAGTAAGCTCCAACCTAAAAAAACTAAGTCTAAAAGCAAAACTAAACAAAGAGGTTAGTAAAAACTTTTTGGGTCGATATCTATTTTTATATGACAAAAAGAAGGGATTTTAATCAGCTCTAACCAAAATTTTAAATATTTTTGCAGATTAAATTTTTTATCAGCAATAATAAGTATTCGAAAGCGATATTTACCAGCAAGTTTTGACATTAACGAGCTTGCTGGTCCTAAAATTTTCACCTGTGCTTCTGGAGCAATTCGTACCATGTTCTTAGCAACCTCTAAAATTTTATGCTCATTTGTGCCGGATAAAATTACTGATGCCATTTTTGAGAATGGCGGCATATCGGCAGCTTTCCGTACTTCCAATTCATTGACAAAAAAGTTATCTTCCCGCTCATCTTTAATATAACTAAAAATAATATTATCAGGATAATAGCTTTGTAAATATACCATACCTTTAGAATTTCCACGCCCTGCTCTACCCCCTACTTGATGAAGCAACTGAAAAGCCCTCTCACTTGATCTAAGATCAGCATGATTACTCCCAAGATCGGCATCGACTACTCCAACTAAAGTAAGATTTGGAAAATGATAACCTTTTGTTATCATTTGCGTTCCTATTAATATATCAATTTCTAGATTTTCCATTTGATGTAGAAGCTGAGCTATTTTTTCTGGATTTTTAACATGATCCTTACTTATCACAGCAATTTTACTATTTGGAAAAAGTGTTTTTGCCTCTTCCTCTATCCTTTCTATTCCAGGTCCGCAAATAGCTAGAGATTCATCTTCTAAGCATTCAGGGCAAGAGTTAAAAATCTTACTTTGATAACCACAATGATGACATTCAAGCTTTTTAGAGTTTTTATGCACTACCATCCAACTAGAGCAATATTTACAAGTAAATCTATGACCGCAAGATTTACATAGCATTAAAGGGGCATAGCCTCTTCTATTAAGGAATAAAAGCGTTTGCTCTTTATTTTCTAGATTATTCTTGATGGCTTTTATTAGAATATTAGACAAGTAACAATTTTTAGGTAGCTCTTCCTTTGTCATGTCAATCATTTCAATATTCGGTAAAACAGCGTTTTTATATCTACTACTTAAGTTAATTAAACTATATTTTCCTATATTGGCATTATACATTGTCTCAATAGAGGGCGTTGCCGAACATAAAACTATTTGTGCTTTATCAAACGTACTTCTAACTATAGCAGTATCTCTTGCATTATATAACACACCATCATCTTGCTTATAAGAATCGTCATGCTCTTCATCAATAACTATTAACCCAAGGTTTTTAAAAGGCAAAAACAAGCTACTCCTAGCCCCAATTACTATCTTAACTTTATCCTCTAATATACCTCTTAAAATCATTTTCTTTTGAGCTTTTGTAACGCTCGAATTCCATATTATAGGATCAAACCCAAAACGCTCCTTAAAACGATTAATAATTTGCGTGCTTAGTGCTATTTCTGGAAGCATCACAAGTGCTCGCTTACCTTTTGCTAAATATTCTGCTATTAGATGAAAATAAACTTCTGTTTTACCTGAACCAGTAACACCTTTAATAAGAATTGGTTTATTACTATTGTTTAACATTTGTAACGCCTGTTTTTGCTCTTCTGATAAATCAGGCAACGTAAAATTATTATTTATTTTCTGTTCTTTAACTTTAATTGGCTTTTCGGCTATATCTACTGGTAATACTAATTTAGCTATGCTACCAAGCTCAGCCATGTAGTAATTACTCATCCATTTAATTAAGTCTAAAACTTCTGAAGTTATAGTTAAATTTAGTGGTACTTTTTCTTTTATGGTTTTTAGCTTCTTTACTTCAGGAATATTAGCAAATTCCCATACTATGCCGGTTAATTCCTTATTTCTAAAAGGCACTATAACAAGATCACCTATATTTAATGATAAATCTTCAGGGATTAAGTAATCTAGAGGAAATAATTTTACTGCTGGTAATAATATCTTCGCTATTTGCATATATAATTTGTTTTATATAATTTTTTTTATTATATACTAAACTAATAAATTATAAAAACATCGATGAAAAAAATTATCATAGCAATTTCTGGAGCTTCAGGGGCAATATATGGTATTCGTTTACTTGAAGTATTAAAAGAACAGAATATCGAGACTCATCTAATTATTTCAGATGGAGCCGCTCTTACTATAAAAGCTGAAACTGAATATTCTATAGAAAAAGTAAAAGCTCTTGCAAATTATCATTATAGTAATAAAGCTATAGGAGCTGCTATTGCAAGCGGTTCGTTTAAAACTTCTGGCATGATAATAGCACCATGCAGTATGAGGACTTTGGCTAGCGTTGCTCATGCAATGGAAGATAATTTAATTACCAGAGCAGCAGGAGTAGTATTAAAGGATAAAAGAAAGCTCGTTTTAATGACTCGCGAAACACCTTTGCATACAGGACATATAAAGAATATGTTAAAAGTAGCAAATTATGGCGGAATTATAGCACCACCAATGCCAGCTTTTTATAGCAAACCTAAAGAAATAGATGATATAGTAAACCACTCTATCGCTAGAGTCTTAGACCTTTTCGATATCGAAACTAATCTGATTAAAAGATGGAGTGGGCTGTGAATAATAAAAAATCAATTTTGTTATTAAAATCTGCACTAAAAAAAGCTCGAAATACTATTAATAAATACTATTCTCAAGAAGAAAGTTTAGTAGATAAATTAATTACTGAACGCAGAAATGAAGCAAAAAATGAAGAATATAAAACATCTAGTTTGTAATAATATCATGCTTTCTATGTCATTCCCGCGTGTCATTGTTGCGTAAACCGAGAATCGTCTGAGCTAAGCGACTGCAAGGAGCATGGCAATCTAGAAAAAATAATAAAAAATGCTAATTTATAGCATTTTTTAACTGGATTGCTTCGTCAAAACTTACAGTTTTTCCTCGCAATGACGGAAAAATTGAGCTATGCAACAACGCCGCTTTTAGCTAAGATGACGTAGAATTCCTAATATAAAATAACAATTTCTTATAACAATTCAATTATTAAAAAAACAACAATGGCACGTAATAAAACAAACAACGATAAAAATATAGCTAACGATGAAGCAAATACTGTATTAGCAAGAGTTTTACCTTCAAATACTCAGGCAGAACAGATGCTTATTGGGGCAATTTTAACCAATAATGAATTGCTAAACTATGTATCAGAATTTTTACGCAGTGAGCATTTTTTTGAACTTATTCACCAAAAAATCTATAACGGAATTGAAGTAATTACCGAAAAAGGTTTAATCGCTACCCCTATAACATTACGTAGTATGCTAGCAAATGATGAGCTTTTTGCTGAAATGGAGGGAGCTGAATATTTAGCAAAATTAGTCACTATGTCAATGATGGTAATTAATCCTATTGACTATGGTAAAATAATATATGATTTAGCAATAAAACGTTATTTAATAAATATCGGTGAAGAAGTAGTAAACGACGCATATAATTCTTCTTTAGAGTTTGAAGCAAAAGAACAAATTGAACGAGCCGAATCTAAGCTTTATGATTTAGCTAGTGAAGGGATAAATGAAAAAAGCTTTACCAAAATTGCTATACCTATTTCAGAGTCGATTGCCAGCATAAATAGAGCAATGAAAAATAACGATCATGTGATAGGTATATCTACTGGCTTAATTGATTTAGATAGTAAACTGTTTGGTTTTCATAATTCTGATCTTGTAATTCTTGCAGGACGTCCTGCGATGGGTAAAACAGCCTTTGCTTTAAATTTAGCTTTAAATGCTTGCAATAATATGCTTATTAAAAATAAGCGTGATAATCAAGAAGTACAATCTGTGGGATTTTTCTCTCTAGAAATGTCCTCCGAGCAGCTTACAACACGTTTGCTTTCAATAAGTGCAGGAATTGACTCTACTACTCTTCGTACGGGAATGATTAATGAAGCAAATTATAATCGTCTTCGCAAAGAAGCCATAGCTTTATCAGAATTATCATTTTTTATTGACGATACTCCTGCCTTAACTATTTCAGCTATAAGAACACGTGCTAGAAGAATGAAACGCAAGCATAATTTAGGTATATTATTTGTCGATTATTTACAGTTAATTAGAGGTGTAAGTAAATCCGATAATAGGGTTAATGAAGTTTCAGAAATCACCCAAGGTTTAAAAGCCATAGCCAAAGAATTAAATATTCCTGTCATTGCATTATCTCAGCTATCAAGAGCCGTAGAGCTTCGGGAGGATAAAAGACCTATGCTATCCGATCTTAGAGAATCAGGAAGTATTGAACAAGATGCCGATATAGTTATGTTTATTTACCGAGAAGAATATTATCTAAGCAGAAAAGAGCCTGCAGCAAGCGACCCTAAACATGCTGAAAAATATGCTGAATGGCAAGATAATATGAGTAAAGCACATAATATTACCGATATTATAATTGCAAAACACCGTAGCGGTCCTGTTGGAAATGTTCAACTTTTCTATGACAGTCAATATTCTAAATTTGTTAATCTAGAAACAAAATATCCAGTGCATCCGAGATAATAGTTGTATAAAACTCAGGGTTATCTAGTGCTTGACCGAGCTATATATACTGCTAATAAATGAAGAGTTGGATAGACGAAGTTTTATTTGGAAAAGAGCAAGGCGGCTTGAAGCTGATAACCGCAGCGTATACTTAATACGTGAGGATTATCAGCAAAAGACAACGTAGCCAATTTTTCAAATAAAACGAGTATACTTATAAAATACCAATAATCGTATTAGTAAGTTCATATCCCATAATAAATATTCCGATAATTACTGATATAACAATTAAATATTTCTTTTTTAGTTCAGGATAATAAAAATTTTTTATTTTTGCTTTATATAATAAGTAAGCAGGCAATAAAATTGCAATTATTACCAATATCATACCGGCGAACCAAAAGCATTAGGAATTAGTATTGTTACAATATAAGCTGGTAATATAGTAGTAGAAGCAGCTATTATATCACGAATCATTGAATTACACTGTAGGTTTGAAAAACTTACTTTAAGAGAATCACATAGACCTACACCTACACCAATTACTGAGGTAGCTATAGCTAAAGTAGAAATTATCCACACTAGCAATTGTACGGACTGCCATTTTGCTATACTGCTTAATTCTTTAACTAACTCTCCTACTTCAACATTGCCTACAACCATCTGTTGATAAAATACCGGATTTTCATGATGTATTACAGTAAGAACGCTACATGTCCAAATTATATATACTATTGCTGGAATTAAAGTACCAAATAAGAATGCTAATTTTAATGTTCTAGCATTTTTATTACAGTAATTAGTTAAAGTATGAAAAATTACTTGGAAACCAAAAGAAGTAAAAACTACAGGCGTTATTTCACTCCATACTAATATTTCTTTATACCTTGATGAAAATAATGGTAAATTGTACCATTTAATCATAGCAATAAGTCCTATAATTAAAATTGCTATTACTATAAGTATGCTAATAAATAACAAACGATTTATATAATCTATTAACTTTAACGGTAGCAATAATACTAAAATAGATATAACAGCATACCATGCTCCTATATAAACTATACTTATATCTAAGGATAATAAGTTTTGTATTATTGACGAACCTCCATATATAAAAACTGCCAGTAAAGCGTATGAAAGAATCTTAAGATTTACCATACCGATAATTTCAGCAATACGTCCTGAAAAATATCTTCCAAGTCTTCCTAATGCTAAACCTTTACCGGCTTGAAGGTTAAGTTCTAAATTAATTAAGGAAGTATAATACATTAGAAACCAAATTATAAACATTAATATTATACTAGGTATTAAACCTATTTTTGCTAATACCATAGGCAGGGCTATCATACCGCTACCTATACAAGTACCTGCAATTAATAAAATTGAACCGATAAGTTTTTCCATATTTTTAATTAAGGCTTATAATTAAGAAGAATTATATATAGACTAGTTGAAATTTAGAAGCAATAATATTCGCAAGAATAATAATGAGAAAAATAAAAAATTTTCATGGATGGCTTTTATAGTACTAAAACAAGCGAAGACTGCATAACAATCTCATAATTCAATACAAAAATTCCTAAGATTGCCTCGTTAATTACTACGTAATTTTCTTGCAATGACGATTTTGAAGACTAACTACGCATGACTCATTTTTTTATCACTATTTTTGGCTTAGGTTTTGCTTTTACTTTATTGTTATAAGCAAGTGTGACTTTAGGCTTGGCAGATGCTACGTTAAAGTGCTGATCTAATAATCCGATCATTTTCTGATCACGAGATCCAGCACTTCTACCGCCTGTAACAACTGCGATTAATGATTTACCGTTTCTTGAGGCAGTAGTAACTAAATTATAACCAGATGGATTAGTAAAACCTGTTTTTAGACCTTCAGCTCCTCGATAGTTTTTAGTAATATTATTATGTCCATTTCTTGTATTACCGCGAAATACAAAACTTGTTTTGGAAAATAACGGATAATATTTAGGATAGTTTTTCTTAATTGCTAAAGCAAGCTTAGCCATATCTCTTGCGGTGGTTTGCTGCAACGGGTCATGCAAGCCTGAAGCATTCTTGAAATAAGTATTTTTCATCCCAAGTTGTTTAGCTTTGACATTCATTGCATGAGCAAAAGCTTTTTCTGAGCCTTTAAGGTTTTCAGCAGCAACCACAGCAGCATCATTAGCAGAAGTTATAATTAACCCATTAATAGCATCTCTGACTGTTATAGTTTCGCCTGCTTTTAAACCTAGCTTACAAGGAGGCATTTTTGCCGCTTTTTCTGATACGGTTAGCTTTTTATTTAATGATAGTTTACCTGTCTCAATTGACTCAAACATTAAATATAGCGTCATTAATTTAGTTAAAGAGGCGGGATACATCCGAACTTGTGAATTATGAGCATGCAAAACCTCACCATTTTTTTCATTAAGTACTAAACTAGTTTGAACGGGAATAGGAACTTTAGAAGAATTTTTTACAGCCTTTTTTGCTTCACTTACTTGGGTAAGTAAAGAAATGATAACAAAAATGTAAGGCAATAAAATTTTTCTAAACATCTTATATAGATAAAATATTATTAGAGTTTGGTCAAGATGAAATTATAACTTTACCGTCATTGCGAGGAGATGCGTAGCAGAGGGCGGAGGCAATCTTATGAAGCAGCATAGAACCCCTGAGATTGCCACGCTCATTTAATTCGCATAGCTTATGACGCCAAAACTTACTATATATTAACCTTTTTATTAAGATACATTAATATAAATAAAGCAGGCAAGGCTAAAATGATAGTGAAGATGAAAAAGCCATTCCAGCCTAGCATATTTACAAGTTTACCAGCATAAATAGTGACAGTATTGTTACATAAACTGCTCGCAGCGGTAAAAAGTGCATATTGCGTTGCTAAGTATTTTTTATTACATAAATAGCTTATATATCCGACCAAAGCAGTAGTACCCATAGCGGCAGCAAAATTTTCTATTTACTGCTATTTCTGATTTAGTATAACCAAGTTCTATATAAAAAGGCGATGCAATAGATAAAAGCATCGAATCACCAAGTTTAAAAAATATTACAGCAAACAAAATAGTTATAGCAAATTCTCTTTTAAAAAAATCTTTAAAAGGACTAATTACTGTATGAATCCAAGAAGCGATAGAAGTAAATTTTATCTTCTCTCTTACTAATTCTTTTTCCTTTACTGTTATTATAAAAATAGTAGAGACGGCAAATATTATACCTATAACAAAGAAAGTTAATTGCCAGTTATCGTTAGTTATTTCAGCAAAATATAAAGCCCAGCCACCTGTAATCAACATACCAATTCTATAACCGAATACCGCTGTTGCACTAGCTATGCCTTGGGTTTCTTCTTCAAACTTATCAATACGAAGAGCATCAACAGCAATATCAAATGTGCTTGATAAAAACCCTAAAGCTATGGTTAGAAAATATAAAGCAGTTAAAGAAGCAGCAGGGTTTTCTCTTCCCATAACTATCAATACTAAAGCCATCAAACTGCTACATAATATGAGCCAACCTTTTCTATGTCCCCATTTGCTTAAAAAAGGCACTTTAAAATTATCAATCAGAGGAGACCAAAATACTTTTAAGGAATAAGATAATTTCGCTATTCCAAAAGTAGTGATAACAGCAATATCCACACCTGACTCTTTTAACCAAACCGAAATAGTAGTAAAAATTACAGCCAGCGGCATCCCACTAACTATTCCTAAGATTAATATTTCGAATAAGCGGTAGTCTTTAAATATTCTGGTGATAAGCATGTTAGTTGTTTTTATTTATGGTTAGTACAGTAGTGTCATACCGCGGCTTGACCGCGGTATCTATTTATTATAAACTGTGTCCTGAGATCCCGCTACAAGCTCACGGAATAACATTAGAAACAGTTTCTTCCCTCAGCTCTTTATTATACAAAGCATAATATTCACCCTTATTATCAAGCAGCTGCTTGTGGTTTCCTTGTTCACAAACCGCACCGTTTTTCATCACAATTATATTATCAAGGTCAGTAATGCTACTTAAGCGATGGGTAATAATTAAAGTAGTTTTTCCTTTGCGTAATTTCTTTAGAGATTCTAGAATTTTCTGCTCAGAAGATTGATCTAAGCTGCTTGTTGCTTCATCCCAAATTAGAATAGGTGCATCTTTTAAGAAAGCTCTGGCAATCGATAAACGTTGACGCTGACCCCCTGAAAGAGTTGTCCCTTGCACACCTATTTGTGTATCATAACCATTTGGTAGCTGCATGATAAACTCATGTGCATCAGCATATTGTGCTGCCTTAATTATTTCTTCCTGTGTAGCATTAGGTTGACTATATGCTATATTCTCGGCAACGCTAGTATCAAATAAATGCGTATCTTGTGTAACTAAAGCAATTTGGCTGCGTAGAGAAGTAAGCTTAATATCTTTAATATCATGAGTATTAATTAAAATTCTTCCTTCTGTGGGATCATAAAAACGTGCTAATAAATTGCTGAGTGAAGTTTTACCACTACCAGAACGCCCAACAAACGTAATCATTTTATTAGGTTTTAACTTTAAATCTATATGTTTTATAGCTACCTTACTTTCAAAACTTAAAGCTAATTTCTCAAAAGTAATTTGTGCATCAGATAAATCGATTTCCTTAGAATTACTATGATCTTTAATTAAAGGTTCGGTATCTAAAACACTAAACACCCTTTTAGCTGCTGCAATCCCCTCTTGTAGGTTAATATTCAATGATACTAAACTTTTAAATGGTCTATAAGCTGCAGCAAAAGAAGCTAAAAAAGCAAATAATGCACCTGGAGTAGTCTTTCCATCAAGTACCAAACTACCTCCATACCATACCATACCACCAACTGCAAGACCGCTTAACCCCTCCATAATAGGTGAAACTAACGCATCTAATTTAGATGTTTTTTTATAATATTCTAAAATATTGTTAATAATCAATGCTGCTCTTTTACTTTCTATTTTTTCGCCGACAAAAGATTTAATAATTTTAATTGATTGAAAGGCTTCATCAAGTTTAGAGGTATAATGCCCAAGCTCCTCTTGTGATCGTGCAAATATTCTCCTTATCCTTCTACCCATCTTTTGTACCGGATAAACAGCAAGCGGAAAAACAAGGAAAACCACACAAGATAATAGCGGTTCTAAATTAAACATCGTTATTATTAAACATACTACAGTTAGAAAATGTTTAGCACATCCGACGAGTAAATTAGAAACAGCACCACGCATTAAAGAAATATCGTTAGTAAAGCGGGATATAAGACGCCCTGAAGATTGCTTTTGAATAAAAGAAATATCGGCAAATAACAAATGCTCATACATTTTTATCTGCAAATCGTTTAATACTCTCTGCCCGACAAATTTTATTAGATAATTCTGATAATATTCCGAAATTCCTTTGACAAAGAAAGTTACGATAAGCACTATCGGCATTATAACAAGCATTCTTCTATCATGCGTTAAAAAAATCTTATCAATAATAGGTCTAACCGCATGTACTATAATTGCCGTACAAATTGCTGCGACAGCCATACAAAATATTGCTACATATATCTTAGTTGCATAAGGTTTAATATGATTTTTTATCAACCTTTTAATTATATAAAAAGCTTGGTAGTCATTATCTAAATTATTGTTCATTGTCGTTAAAAATATTAAATTGGTAAGTAGAGCTAGTTGGCAGTGGAATTTTTAAATGCTCAAAAGCAGCAGCTGTTATCACCCTGCCCCGTGGTGTTCTTTGTAGTAAACCTATCTGTATTAGATAAGGCTCTATGGTTTCCTCAAGTGCATCACGCTGCTCGGAAAGAGCGGCGGCAATTGTCTTAATCCCGACAGGTCCACCATTATAATTATCTGCTATAAATTTGAGATAACGATAATCATTGCTATCAAGCCCAATAATATCAACCTCCAAGCGGTTTAAACCAAAATTAGCTATTTCTTTATCTATTTCTAACTGATTGTTAACCGCCGCGAAATCTCTTATACGGCGTAGCAACCTTAAGGCGATTCTTGGCGTTCCTCTACTTCTTCTTGCTATTTCTTCTGAACCTGAATCAGTCAAATCAATATCAAGCAATTTACTTGCTCTGTTTAAAACCTTTTTCAGCTCTTCGGTATTATAGAAATTCAAACGCATAGGAATACCAAACCTATCACGCAAGGGGTTACTAAGCAAACCAAGACGGGTAGTAGCACCTATAAGCGTAAATTGTGGTAGGTTTATTTTTACCGATCTTGCAGCAGGACCTTCTCCAATAATTATATCAAGCTCAAAATCTTCCATAGCCGGATATAAAACCTCTTCAACCGAAGTATTTAAACGATGAATCTCATCAATAAATAATACATCATTTTTTTCAAGGTTGGTGAGAATAGCAGCTAAATCTGCTGCTTTAAGTATGGCAGGACCGGAAGTAGATTTGAAATTACCACCTATCTCATTAGAAATAATCTTGGCAAGCGTAGTCTTACCAAGCCCAGGCGGACCGTAAAATAAAGTATGATCAAGATGCTCGCCACGTGATTTAGCTGCCCTAATAAATACAGAAAGGTTTTCCTTAATCTGTTGCTGTCCAACAAATTCTTGCAAATATGACGGTCTTAGCGGCAACTCTTGATCATTCTGATTTTTTTCAGGAGATAATATATTAGTCATATTTTAAATATATATAATGACTAATAATAGCGGAAAAATAGTTTTTTGCTATATCTTAATTTATAAATTTTAGCCTAAAACAGTCCATTCTTCTTCTGTCGACGAATCTTCAGCTAGAAATACCCAGTCTATACTTATTGGATGAATGAATACTATATCTGAAAATTTTAGATACGAGGCTATATGTCCTATTACCTCTACAGGAAAATAGCCTGTTCCTGAATTTTTTGCGACACCGATCATTTCAAAAAAATGTTCTTTAATACATTTATCTGCATTTTGGGTTATATTATCTAAATCACTATAGCTTATTCTTAATTCTTCTAAATAATCTTTAATATTTAGGTTATGATATAATTGTAAATATTTATAAGTTTTATTATCAGGCAAAATTTTTTTACTTGTATAAAAATCTTTTAATACAGGTATTATTTCCTTTGCTGCCTCTTTTGCTATTTCTTTTGATATTTCACTATTTTCTTCAATTGAACAATTAATAATATTTTTGCCACTCTTCATCGAGGCTAGCAATTTTGCTGTTGATTCTTCACTTGTTTTTCCACATAAAGTAAAACTTAAAGATATAATTTCATTATTTCTTTCTAAAAAAGAAGCTATAGCTTCTACTCCTACACCATCAAAATAAGTGTCCGACATATCTAAAGTATAAATAGGATAATTTTTGGAAATTTTTTCTTTTATTATTGGAAGTAGTTTTATTATCTCTTCTTGACCAAATAAAATATTTAATATAAGCGAATTAACATTACTAGTCTCAAGAAAACAAGTGATTTTGGGTATTAATGATAAATCGAAAAAAAAATTTATAAAATTTAAATGAGGAAGATATAAAACTTTTAAATTAGGTTTGCAACAAATAATATCTATAAAGGAAAAAAATTGTACGGGGGCTACTCTAGCATTACCTAAATTAATTTCTTGAAGAGAATTATTTACTTTAAAAGCTTCTAAAAGAATTCCAAACTTTTCGTAACCTATATAATCTACAAACTCACTATCTATGTTAATGCCGGTAATATGACACTGAGGATTCTTTAAAAATTCAGCCAGTAATTCCGGACATTTATTAATTGCAAATAAACCTATAAATACTAAATTTTTAATTTCAGCATCTTTTAAGATATTAAATAAACTAATTAAATTATCTTCTGAACCCCAAACACTATGTTGATAATTTAAATATAAAGTAGAAGAATCATAATCCAATGCTTCAAGAATTTCAGTAGCATTTATATTACTCAGAAAAATTTTTAGCTTTGACATATTATATATTAACTAATCAACTAAAAATTACTGTTATGATTCTTTAGTGCGGTTCTGATTAATTCATCGATAGAGATTTCAGGATTTTTGGTAATAATTTCTTGTACGGTATTTTGTGCTTCAAATCTTGAGAATCCCATATTTATTAAAGCTTTTATCACGTCACTACTTGCTACCGGCGTGATGCCCTTAATTCCAATAACAGCAGATGAGCTTGATATTTTTGCCACTTTATCGCTCAATTCACGTACTATACGTTCGGCTAGTTTAGCTCCCACTCCTGAGATTGCTTTAAAAATATTCTTGTCTTCATTATTAATAGCAATTTGTATATCAGTAGGCGTAAGGGCTGACAAAATAGACAAAGCCATCCTTGTGCCTATACCATTTACGGATTGCAGCAAGTTAAAAAAGCTTTGTTCTTCTAAACTCAAAAAACCATATAAATGAATGTGATCTTCTCTAACATGAGTCTCGATAAATAGTTTATAAGACTCTCCTTCTGAAAGTTTGCTTAAAGTTTTAGCGGAAGCAAAAACTCGATACCCCACCCCGTTTACATCAATTATGACGTAATCATCATAGCTTGAGTCGATTCTACCGCTTAATTTACCAATCATATTATTTTTTCTTACTATATATTAAAACTAACGTTGGTAAAGCGGTAATAATAGCAGCTAAAATATAATGAATAACAAGTGGTCTATCCACCATATGACACTGCCCATCATCTGGAATCGTCTGAGCCAAAACCATATAGGCAACTATTATTGTTACTGCTATATATAGAAAAGCAAAAAATAAGTATTTCATAAATTTTTTCATATTGATCCTTTATAAATAATATTACACCGAGTATACCTTAGATATTTTATCGACAAATTACATTATAATAGTATCATATGATACTATCATGGTATAGAAAGAAATATATTTTATGTCCAATTCAGCTTTTTTGATTGCGTTTTTTGTATCTATAATTCGTTACTACGATTATGCATTATTTGGCTTATCAGCTCACATTTTAGCACAAAATTTTTTACCTAGAAGTACGCATGAAATACAGCTACTTGGCTTTTTTGCACTACTTAGTGCGGCTGTTGTGATCCGTCCTTTAGGCTCTATAATTTTCGGCTTTATCGGTGATAGATACGGACGCACTAAATCCATCAAAATATCAATGTTTATCAGCAGCATTTCTACCTTGCTAATCGCTGTTACCCCTTCCTTTGATAAAATAGGTATTCTTGCTACAATTATGCTTACATTTTGTCGGATGATTTTCCTTGCAAGTTTAGCTGGCGAAGTTGACGGCATAAAAGTTTATGTGGCAGAAAAAACAAAAAATAACCGAAAAAATTTAGGGCTAGGAGTAGTTGCAAGCTGCACTCAAATAGGAGCATTACTTGCTGCTATGGCTTATTATTGTGCGACTAACCTTAATATTTATTATTTGTGGCGAATTAATTTCCTGATCGGTGCTATATTTGGATTATTTGCTATTTTAATGAGAGATTATTTCAAAGAAAGCAACGAATTTTTACATCATAAAAATAAACAATCTGATAATATTCCTATCTTTCAATCTCTAAAAAACTCTAAAAAGTCTTTTATTTTGGCACTACTAATAAATGGTACAATCGGCGGTATATACCATTTTTTAGTATATTTCTTGGGAGTATTTTTAGCAAAAATAGCTTTTATAAACCCTATAGAAACTGAGTTTATGAACATAAGCCTAATTATTACTTACGGGATAGCGGCTATTTTCGCAGGAATGCTTGCTGATAAAATAAATCCTTTAAAACAAATTATATTTGCCTTGCTACTTAGTCTTGTCACAGCTTTTACTATGCAAACTTTATTATATCAGCAAATATTTACTGTTATATGTCCTATTATACTAATTGGGCTTGCCGCATTTTACGCTGTTCCGCTACAAATTATCGTCCAGTCTTTATTTAAAACAGCTGTTAGAATGAGGCTTTATAGCTTATCTCACTCACTTGGTGGTATTATATTATCCTCAAGCACGCCTTTCTTCAGTATGCTACTATGGCAAAACTTTAAATCATTATGGGTAACATTTAGCTTCTTTACTTTCCTACTTATAATACTAACCGGTGCGGTGTTAGCTTTACGCAAAACTATTACACTCTAAAGGATTTGCCGCAACCGCAATCGTTTTTTCTAGAAAATTACTATAGTTATGGATGTGCTATAATTGTTAGAATGGTAATATTATCTTTTTTAGGTCCATAGTGCCAAAAAATCCTATAAGCCGCAGGAGTATTATTCTCAGCATAAGCTTCAAATATTTCTTCTCCGTTATCGCCTTTAGTAGATTTATATTTATGAGTATTTAAATGACGCGGATTTGTTTGTAAATATGCTAATGTTTTTCTTACTGCTTTTAAACGCTTTTCTAAACTTTTATTATTTTCAAGTTCTTCCAAATCTTTACTAGCCTGAATAGTAAAAAGAATTTTAAAGGTCATCATTTAAATATTTACTGAAGTCTTCTATATATTTTACTTGCCCCTTAGCTGACTCTTTAATCCCATTATTTAGCTGTTCTAAAGCTTTTTTATTATTAAATAGCCAACTTTCTTTTAAAGGGATTTCGGTATAGGGCTCTAAAATAATTTGTCCCTTTTTACTATTAATAATAACATGGAAGCTACTTACTCCTTTAGCGAGTTTACCAAGTGTTATCCTTCCTTTCGTATCAGGCTTTAATATACATGCTTGTGTCATATAAATTAATATTCTTTTTTATAACTTATATAATAATACATAGTGGGTAATTAATCAAGTGGGATTATACGCTAAAAGACTTACCGCAACCACAATTAGCTTTTTCGTTAGGATTGGTAAAAGTGAATTGGGATTTGAATTTAGTTTCTACATAATCCATTTCAGAGCCTAATATATACATCAATGCTTTTGGATCGATTAGGATTCGCACGCCTTTTTCTTCAACTACCTCATCAAATTGGTTTTTATTATCGGCATATTCAACATAATAAGTTTGACCAGCACAACCGCCTGACTTAACCCCTACTCTAATTCCATATGTAGGTTTATTACGTTTTTCTATCAGCAATTGCACTTGTTTTGCAGCCGAATCAGTTAATGAAATAACGTTTTTCTTCATGTTCTAGGAGTCTTTTTTATTTTCTTTTTTAAGCTTGTAATCAGCTATAGCTGCTTTTATAGCATCTTCAGCAAGAAGTGAACAATGAAGTTTTACCGGTGGCAATGATAATTCTTTTGCAATTTCAGTGTTTTTAATCTCTTCAGCATCGTCTATTGATCTACCTTTTACCCATTCTGTTACTAAAGAACTTGAGGCAATAGCTGAACCACAGCCAAATGTTTTAAATTTTGCATCCGTAATAATGCCGTTATCGTCAACCTCGATTTGTAACTTCATCACGTCACCGCATGCTGGAGCTCCGACTAAGCCCGTACCGACATTTTTTTTCTCTTTATCAAGCGATCCGACATTACGAGGATTCTCATAATGATCTATTACTTTTTTGCTATAAGCCATTGTTATTCTCTAAAATTTTGTTTTAATTGTTTCAACGTCATTGCGAGGAAAAACTACAAGTTTTGACGAAGCAATCTTAGGATATTTGACAAGATTGCCGCGTCGCTTCGCTCCTCGCAATGACGATTTTCAATGCACAGCCCATTTAATTTTCTTTAGATCAATCCCCTCTTGCATTATTTCCCAAAGCGGGCTTAAGTCCCGTAGCTTATTGATTTTTGAGCATATTAACTTTACTGCATAATCTATTTCCTGCTCAGTAGTGAATCTACCTATGCCAAATCTAATCGAAGTATGAGCAAGTTCCTCATCAACTCCCATAGAACGTAACACGTAAGATGGTTCAAGCGAGGCTGAAGTACAAGCCGAACCAGAAGAAACAGCTAAATCTTTAATAGCAAGGATAATTGATTCTCCCTCGACACCTGCAAAGCTTAAATTCAAGTTGCCTTTATATCTTTGATCTTTATCACCATTTAGGTAAACTTCCGAAATTTGACTATTTATAGCACCTAAAAACTTATCAAATAAGTGATTTACATGCTTAGTATCTTTTTCCATCTCATTATAAGCGATATTAGCAGCCGTGCCAAGCCCTACTATTAGTGGGGTTGGCAGCGTACCGGAACGCATACCACGCTCTTGACCACCACCATTTATTAGCGGAGTAATACGCACACGAGGTTTTTTTCTAACATACAAAGCACCTATGCCTTTTGGACCATAAATTTTATGCCCTGAGATACTTGCAAGGTCAATATTGCACTCATTAACATCAATTGGAACTTTACCAAACCCTTGAGCAATATCAGAATGAAAGAAAATACCTTTCTCACGACAAATTTTTCCAATTTCCTTTAAGGGCTGAATCACACCTATTTCGTTATTCACCGCCATAACTGATACAAGCATAGTCTGATCGGTTATAGCATTTTTTAAAACCTCTAAATCGATTATTCCGTTAGGTTTGATTGGTAAGTAGGTGACTTTTACCACTTCCTGCTCTAAATGCCTGCAAGCATCAAGGACGCATTTATGTTCACTAACTACTGTAATAATATGGTTCTTTTTATTGCCATAGAATTTTGCTATACCTTTTATAGCAAGGTTATTGGACTCAGTCGCACCGGATGTAAAGATTATTTCCTTAGCCTCAGCCCCTATTAGCTTTGCAATATTACCTCTTGCCTCTTCTACAGCGTTTTCAGCTTCCCAACCAAAAGAATGACTACGTGAATGAGGATTGCCAAATTTGGTAGTAAAATATGGCAACATCGCTTCCATCACACGTGGATCTAGCGGGGTCGTTGCCTGATAATCCATATATATCGGCAGGATTAAATTGTTTAATTGTGTGTTCATATAATTGTGAGTATTAAAAATTTGTTTTTTATTTTTGTGTCATACCGTGGCGGCATTGCCAGCGTGGATCGGTTTTTCTGTCATTGCGAGAAGAATTACATAGTAATTCGACGAAGCAATCCAGTTAAAAAATGCTAATTTATAGCATTTTTTATTATTTTTTCTGGATTGCCGCGCTCACTTCATTCGCTCGCAATGACGGTTTAATGACATCCATATATCTCTCTAAAAGCCATCATAAATGCCTTTATATCATAAATTGTATTATTATGCCCAAACGATACCCTAATAGATGATTTTACTTCTTCTTCATCTAGCCCCATATTAGTTAGCACATGCGATTTAGATATTTTACCTGATGAGCAAGCAGAGCCAGAACTAACACAAATATAACGCAAATCAAAACCGATCAGTTTTGTCTGAGCGTCTGTACCTGGCACAGTAAACAAGGTAGTATTAGGTAATCTCTTTGCGTTTTCGCTAATAATATTTACGCCTTGATACTTCTTTAGTTTTTTCTCTAAAACTTCTTGTAAGCTTTTGAGTTTTACATGGTTCTCTACGATATTTTCTTTCATTAATTCAGCTGCTAAGCCGAATCCTGCAATTGCTAAAACATTTTCAGTGCCTGAACGTACTGACTTTTCCTGTCCACCTCCTATAATTATTGGAGTAAGCGGAAAGCGAGAAGTAGAGATTAAAGCAGCACCACCTAGTCCACCTCCTATTTTATGCCCTGAAATTGTAGCAAAATCTAACCCTAACTCTTTGATATTTGTTGGTATTTTACCAAAACTTTGTACTAAATCGCTATGAAATTTTGTCTCATATTTTTTAGCCATTTCACTTATTTTAGCTATATCTTGTAGCACTCCGCTTTCATTATTAGCCATCATTACAGAAACTAACTTCTTAGAAGCCATACTTTGGGCTAATAGCTTCTCCAAATGTTCAAGATCAACTACCCCTTGCTTATCAACTCTAATAATTTTAATATTCGGAGCATGCTTTATATGGTTATAGATCGATAAATGTTCAATAGCAGAAATGAAAATATCACCATCATAAAAATTTTTCATTATTAAATTATTACTTTCAGTTCCTGAAGAAGTAAAAGTAATATCATATTCTCTAGATGATATTACTAAAGCTGCTGCTATTTGAGAGCGTGCTGTTTCTATAATATTCTTAGCAAACCTACCTGAGCTATGAGCAGATGAAGAATTAAGCTCCTTATCCATCAAGCTTATTACATATTCCTTAACCTTTGGTGCAATAGAAGTAGTAGAGTTATGATCTAAATATATCATATATTTAAATTCAGGTTTAAAGCATCTTTAACCGAAATATTTTCAAAATAATTTCTAATGTGCTTACCAAGCCCTTTCCATAATTTATGCGAATTACATTTTATTGTACTCGAGGCACAATTTTTTATCGACTTTTTATAACAGCCGGTCATTATGAAGTTCTCATTTACAGCATCCATAATATTAGAAATTTTTATTTCTTCTAATTTTCCTATTAAAATATATCCTCCGTTTGGTCCTCTAATAGCCTTAACTAAATTGGCTTTTTTAAGTTTAGAAAATATTTGCTCTAAATAATTAAGTGATATATTTTGTTTTAAAGAAATTTCATTCAAAGTTATAGGCTCATCACCTACATTTGAAGCCATCTCTAATATCGCCATTACGGCATACCTACCTTTTGTCGTTAGCATCATGGGATTATTTACCAATAAATATTGGCATTACAATAGAATGTCCTAGTAAATTAGTCAAGTATTATATAGATATTATTATCTTTGTTTTTCTTGCGTATTTTTATTATGTATAATAGGAGTATTGGAGGGAGGACTTAATTTATGACTAGTGCTTATAACTATTTGTTCAGTTAAATTTGAAGTCATATTCTTTGCTTCAGCTAAAGTATTTGAATGAAAATTATTTTTAAATTCAGCTTTTAAATTATCTTTTAATTCGTTATTGAAAATCTCTTTTGGGAGATAAATCCCACCAGTAGCAAGACCAGCCCACGTATATTTAGATTTAGCGTTTAAAGTATTTGCAATATTGTTTATCAGCTTTTCTTGATTTTTAGGTTTTGAAAAATGATCTACAATGTTTGGATTTTCTTTAATATGCTCAGAAATTACTTGTTTTAAGGTCTGATTAATCATATGAAAATCTTCTCCCCTATTATCCCCTTTATCAAATAGCTTTTGTGAAACTTGTTCACTTAGCATATTTGCTAATAGTCCTGCCTTTATATCTTGTTTATTTACTAAATTTTCATATAAAGAATTTAGAACTTGCAAAGGAGAATTTGTATAATCTGAAGCATGTTTGTATTGATTTGTTTTAGGGGTAGAAACATCGCCTACACTACTAATAGGTTTTGAACTTAATTTTTCTACAATATAATTCTCAAATTCCGGATTTTCTTTACATAATGTTTTTACTTCGTTGGCAAATTCTTTTTTATTAGGCAAGTTTTGCTTACTTTCTGATTTGGCTTGTAAAAATATTTTATCAACTGCTTGATCAATAAGAATATTTTTGTCTGTAATTTTATCTTCTACCGGTTGTGTTACACCACTAAACATATTTGTTACTGCTTGAGTTACATAGTCTAACCCTACCTTAACTCCTACTTTTGCGAATATTCCTTTATTATCATTTAAATATTGCTGAATTTCAGGACTATCTTTAGTTAAAGTAAATAGCTCTTTTGCAATTCCCGTATAGTCACCTTTAATAAAACTACCAAAAACTTTTTGTAATGACTCAGGCTTATCAAGCAATAAAGGCATCACTTTGCTAAGCTTTACAACATCTTCGGTTTGTAGACCATAATTTTCAAGCTGTTTTTTAATATCACCGCTACCTTTTGCATCTACTTCAACTATACCTTTGAATAAATTATCAAATAAGCCATCTTTACTTTGTTGCACTAACGTATCTTTTAACTTAAATGATGGATCATTAAGAGCTGAGATTAAACTATTTGTCACGCTCATATAATCGCCTTTATTTACATCTGACATAATATCATGTGCCATTTCAGGCTTTGACATCATTTCCCCGACTATATTAAGCATTTGCTTATCAAAATTATAGTCTTTGGTCATTTTTTGCAAATCAGGATTATTTTCAATAATGCCTAAAGCTGCATTTGGTAAAAATTCTTTATTATTGGCAAAAAAATCTCTTAATTCTTTATTGTCTTTAGTCATTTCTAAAGTTTTTTCAATAGCTATCATTACTCCTTGATTTGGATCATTAAGAGTATCAAACACTTCTTTCATTTTGGGGATTTGGTTTAGCAAACTAGGTAGAGTACTTAAAACTTCGGGGTCAATTCTATAACTCTCAAAATACTCTTTTAATTCAGGTTTAGCTTGCTGTTTAGCATCTGCTACAAAGCTATTTAGTACTGTCTGTTTTTCAGGACTTAGCTTATTAAATTCCTTTAAAGAAGTGAAGCTATCTATATTTTCAGCAACTTCTTGCTTTAAAGCAGGATTTTTATCAAAGATTTTTTGCACTTCTGCATAGCTTTGCTTACTTTCCGGTTTTTGTAATATATCATCAAAACTTTTGACATAATCGCTTGGTAATATTTCAGTTGCCCCGATTTTTATATAGCTTGTAATATCTTTTCCTTTTTCATTAAAAAACTTTTCGAAGTTTTTATCTTTAGTAAGCATATCTAAAGTGTTAGAAGTTACTTTGTTCCAATCAGGTTCTTCTTTCTTTACTTCAATTGCAACTTCTTTGAGCTGATGAAGCACATTATCATTTTTAAAACTTTCTTTTAATATATCCAAACCTTTCTGATCTAAGAAATTACCTTCTTGAAATTCTTTAAATCCAGCTTTAGCAAAGTATTTGCCCTATTTTAGGTAAATTACTGGCATTCTTTTTTAAAAACTCCCATATTGGTTTTTCCTCGAGAAGTGATTTTTGAAATTCCAGATCAAGATACGTATCAGAAGATCTTGCAAGTTTAACAAGGTTATAAGTATTTACAGGATTAGTTAAAGCAAATTTTGCTCCAAGTAAGATTGTTTTAAAACTTAACCCATTTGAAGAGGATAAATCTTTAATTGCACTATTAACTAACTTGTTAGCCTTAGAGGAAGATAAAGTTTTTTCTAAACTTTTCCGTAACTTATCGCTACGCTTGGATGTATCTGCTGTTGCCATATAAATAATTATTCTTTATTAAAATAAATTACTAATGTCTATTAAATATAGTCAATTGCACGCTAAAAACAATAGAAAAGTTTACATTTAAACTTTTGATCTTTATTATATGACATCTAAATTACAATTAATGCTAGAAATAAAATGATTATTATACCAATATTAAGTTTTCTTGGCTTTTCATGCTTTTTCTCAAAATATTTCAAAGTAAAATTAAACCATGCGATACCTATAACAATTAGCATATTAATCACGATTCTATATTGCTGTGCTATACTAAATCTGTTAATGGCTGCTACCTATTTACTTTACTTCATCGGTATATTATTAGTATACTCGTTTTATTTGAAAAATTGGCATAAATTTTCTTATGAATCTCTCTTTTTTACTTTATTGATCCTTGCTTTTTTTCTCTATACCAGAGAAGCATCACTGCACGCTTATGATGATTTTTCTCATTGGGGAATATTTACTAAAGAACTATTATATTCAGGAGTTTTTGAAAACCAAACTTCACTTACCTCTATTATTTCTACGCATGCACATTATCCAAGAGGTGCCGCTGTTTATCATTACTTTATGTTAATGCTTTCAGGTTATTCCGATGGAAATGTGCTATTTGCTCATTTCTTACTACATTTAATGTTCTTAGCTCCTTTAGCCTCCAATAAGAAAATTTTGCAAACCGGTTTACTATTTTCTGCTATACTTTGTGCGGTAGTATTATATACAACAGGGCTTCGCTCTATATATAATGATAGTACTATAGGGCTAATGTTCGGGGCTATTCTTGCTATTTATATCCTTGAAGAAGATAAGAAAAAAGCTTTAAAGCTCATTATACCTATCGCTATATTACTTCCTTTATTTAGAGAAATTGGAGCGTGGCTAGCAAGTTTCGCTTCTATAATTCTTATATTACACTATACAGTTTTTGATAAAAAACCTAAAACATCACATGATTATATTACCTATGTAATTTTATTAACTTTACCAATATTGTACAATCTTATCTTGATGGATTATTTTAGGAATACTCACGATTTCTTAGATAGAAAAGAGCATAGTTTTAGTAATTTAATATATATTGTAGAAAATTTTAATGAACAGCATAAATTATTATTACTAAATTATGGTAAGTTTCTTTTAAAATTTTTAGTAAAAGAAGGAAGTTTAGTTGTATATACTATTTGTTTTATTGCTTGGTATGGAATTCGTAAATATAAACCGAAACTGTTAGCAGAATATAAATTTTTTCTAATAGCTACATTTATTTGCGGTATAATTTTTGCTTTATGGCGACTATATCTATATTTCTTTACTTTTAGCTATGAAGAAGCAATTAGAGGAGCCTCGTTACTTCGATATCTTGGTTGTTACGTTCTAGGCATAGGTATGATTGCTGCTGCATATGTAAAAAGTAGTATTTTCTTAAATGAAAAACAGAGTAGAAAAGAATTATTTGTTCTTATATTATTATTATCTGTTTTTTCATTTTCAGTAGTAAAAAATATTCTAAGAATCAAGCACTTAAGTTTAGAACAAAAGAATTTCATAGAGCAAACAACAAATATTAAAAAATTGCTAGAACAAAGAAATGAAGTTACATTTAATTTTAGTAATAAAAAAGATAATCTACAATGTCATATATTGAATTATAATTTAGCACCATATTTAAATAAAAAACATTTATAAGAATGTTTACAAACTCCTAAAGGAGCGGTTATAGATATAGAAAGAGAAAATATATATATACCTTTTTTATAAATATCCTCTGTGTCATCTAGTTGCTTGTCTAGTCTTGTGACATGGCTCGGAAAACACCCTAAGGTAGTCATCTAGTTGCTTGTACCTAAGGCATCCAGAAAATAATAAAAAATACTAACTCATGAATGATATAAAATATAACCTAGCAGCTGCTTATAAAATAATGGCATATTTGTCGATGGATGACCATACCTATACCCATCTATCTGCAAGACCTAAAGATGCTGATTTTTATTATATTTACCCTTTCGGGCTTAGATTTGAAGAAGTAACAGAACATAATTTCCTAAAAGTTAGTTTAGATGGCAGAATTTTAGAGGGAGAGGAATATCAATATAATAAGACTGGCTACTTTATTCACGGAAGTATTTATCGAACACGTCCTGATATTTCAGCTATTTTTCATTATCACACTCCAGCAAGTATTGCAGTCTCTGCTTTAAAATGCGGATTACTGCCGATCAGCCAATGGGCGTTACATTTTTACAACAGAATTTCTTATCATGAATATAATTCTTTGATATTAGATGCCGATAAACAAAGCGATAGGCTAGTTGATGACCTCAAAAATTATGTGATGTTACTTCGTAACCATGGCGTTATTACTTGCGGGAGAACAATACATGAAGCTATGTTTTATGCTTATCATTTGGAACAAGCTTGCAAAACACAATGTTTACTAAATTCAGCTAATAAACAAGATCTTATAATACCATCCGAAGAAATATGTAAACAAACTGTAAAAGATTTATTATCATTTGAAGAAGATCTAGGCAAACGTGACTGGGATGCTTGGTTAAGAGTTATAAAAAAATAAATGTTGCAAATAATAGCATTGGTATGTTATAATTTACAACATGATAAATAGACATATAACATCATTTGTAAAACAATCTTTAAAAGATTTTTCTGCCGTTCTTATCATTGGAGCTAGGCAAGTTGGTAAGTCTACATTAGTAAAGCAATTGTGTGATGAGGGAATTTTTAAATCCTATATCACTTTAGATGATATTTCGCAATTAGAAGCAGCAACCGCAGACCCTCACGGATTTATAAAAAACGCAAGCTATCCTCTTGCTATTGATGAAATTCAAAGAGCTCCCGATCTTTTAAAAGCTATAAAAAAATCAATAGATGAAGATAAGAAACCAGGGCGTTTTCTTTTAACCGGATCAGCTAATATTTTTTCTTACCCCGGAATATCTGAAAGTCTAGCGGGACGCATTGATGTAATACATCTTGAGGGGTTAAGTTTAGGAGAAATTTTAAATCAAAATAATCCCTCTTCTTTTATATCAGATATTTTTTCCGGCAGCACTATCCATGAATTAAAGGATAAATGGACTGAAGAGCTAAAACATAAACCGGAAATAAATACTCAATTTCTCAATGAATATATTTTTTATGGTGGATTTCCAGAAATCGCACTAAAAAAGCAAAAAAGATTTCGTGAACGTTGGTTCTCTTCTTATCAATCAGCTTATATTGAACGAGATGTACGAAATATAAATAAATTTTTGGATGTCGTTTCTTTTGCTAAGCTTTTTCGTCTGATTGGTTTACAAAGCAGTAATTTATTAAATCAAAAGAATTTAGGTAACGAGATAGGATTAGACCAGAGAACAATATCAAGATATTTAGAGATTTTAGAAACAACTTTTCAGGTAAATCAGTTAACACCTTGGTTTAGTAATACCCGTAAAAGATTAATTAAAACTTCCAAGATTTATATGAATGATTCAGGTTATGCATCATATTTACATGGCATAACAACTCCTGATCTATTACCAAAAAGTCCTTATTACGGAGCAATATTTGAAACATGGTTATGGGCAGAATTAAGGAAGTTATTAACTTTAACTACGGGAATAGAACAAACGTTTTATCGCACACATTTAGGAAAAGAAGTTGATTTTCTTCTACATAAAGGTGATATATTTTGTGGTTTAGAGTGTAAAAGTACGGAAACTATTCAAAGTCAACATTTTGCAGGACTGAAAGATTTATCCGAAGCACTAACCTCGCGAATTATGCATGGCATTATACTTTATAACGGCAATGAAATAATTAGCTTTTCTGACAAATTCCTTGCCGTACCCTTAAGATATATAATTTGAATATGTAATAATTTGTAATATAATATAACTTGCACCATTCAGCATTGAATATTAATATTTTAAGTATATATTATTAGTATTTATAAATGCAGCAAGTTACATTATCAAAGCCCGTAAGCTGTTACGGAATAGGTGTTCACTCTGGGAAACGTACTCAGTTAACTATTGAGCCTGCTAAAGAAAATACAGGTATTATTTTCATAAGAACAGATATATCTTCAGAAAATAATTATATTGAAGCAAAATATTTTAACGTTTCTGACACTTTACTTTCTACTACTATAAGCAATAGCAATAAAATACAAGTCTCAACAATTGAACATATAATGGCTGCATTATGGGGATGCGGAATTGATAATGCTGTTATCAAAATAGATGGTCCTGAAGTTCCTATAATGGATGGCAGTAGCAAACCTTTTGTCTTTATGATTGAGTGTGCTGGGAAAAAGCTACAAAATGCTCCTAAAAAATATTTAAAAATTTTGAAAGAAGTAACAGCTACTCATAAAGATTGCGAGTTAACTTGTACACCTTCTGATCATATGAAAATAGATTTGACTATTGATTTTAATAGTAAAGCTATAGGAAGACAAAATTTAGTCTTTTCAAAGCAAGAATCTTTTAATAATAATATTGCTGATGCTCGTACTTTTGGCTTTACAAAAGATGGTGATTATTTACAGAGTAAGGGACTTGCTCTAGGTGTTTCATTCGAGAATACAATAGCTATAGATGATCAAGATAAAGTCTTAAATCCTGATGGATTACGTTATCAAGATGAATTTGTGCGTCATAAATTATTAGACCTATTTGGCGATTTATATACTTCTGGTAATAACATTATAAGCTCGATTAATGGCTATAAAACTAGTCATGCTCTTAATAACGAGTTATTACAACGAATATTTAGTGATAATACCTCACATAAATTTGTTACTGCTAGCGAGATATAGCAGATCTTCTTCTTTTATTCATAACATTTGCTAAGTTACTATATTCTTGAGCTTTATTAGGCTTCTCATAGAATGGATTCATTACTCTTCCAATATCTTTGGCATAACTTTCTTTTTCAATATTTAATGATACTTTATTTTTATTACAAAAATCATTAAACCCATTATTTCTTATTTCACCAATAAATGTATTTCTTATTTCATGAAATTTCTCTCTCTTATCATTATCTTTCATCTTCCAATAATTCTTATCAGTGATTAACTTCTTTAACACCGCTGTTTGCAGAATTTGTTCTTTAGTGTATTTTTCTAGTTGATCTAAATTTTTATAATCTGGCGTGTCGTGCTTTTTACATTCTTCATTTATGTTTAACTTAAATATTGTTTTTATTCCTTTTTTTTCTTTTTCACTAAGTCCACCAGTAATTAACGAAACAGAAGTCATTATGCCATAACCTGTCGCTTTTAAAATTCCAAGTACATTACCGCTTGCTCCTTGAATAATAGCAGTAGATATAGCAGCTATATTATTTGAAAATACTATACCAATACTTTTAAGATTTTTGCTACTTATTTTATATTTATCACTATTAAAATCTTTTTCTTTTTTAGGTGGTGTAAATAATTCACTTTTTAGACTATCTTTTAACCTAGGTTCTAACGATAATATATAATCTTGCTGGGCTTTAGCATTTCTATTTTGTACTAATAAATTATTTTCTTTATGAAGTTTACACAAATTTCGTATTTTAACAGTTTCATTTATAGCCTGAATTCCTACACCTACCGCAGTAATAGCAGCTACTGTTATAACTATAGGCGACACAGGTGTAAAAAGCCCTGAAACCGCAATTACTGCACCTGTTAACGAAATAGCATAATTTAAGGAATTACTAAGTAATATTTTACCGACTTTGCTTTGAGTAAATTTATCCCATTTATTTTTAAAGAACTCAATTATTTTAAATGTCTTCCCTAAAAATTTACCAACTTTGCTATTTTTAAATTTACCCCATACATTTCCAAAAAACTGAGCTATTTTAGATTTTTTTTCCAAAGGCTTTTCTAAAATTTTCTTTTCAGATTCTTGTTGATAAGTTTTATCAAAATTACTTTTTAGTTTTTCTATTTCCAAATCATCAAAAGAAAAATTTTTTTTAATATTTTTTTCTTTATTCATTGAATTAATCGACTCTATAGTTTAAATTATAAAAAATTAAAAGATTTCATTATCATATTATAACATTTTATATGAACGGAAAAGAAATAAATAAAATTGTTGCAGCTATATTGTTTGCAAGTTTAATTGCCATGATGGTTGGATTTATTGCAAATATATTATATAAACCGGTTTTAGAACCAAAACATCGAGGTTATAGTATTGCAGTGCAAGAAGTTTCAGAAGCACCTACCACGCAAGCACAAGCCCCAATCAACATACCGGAATTGATGAAAACAGCAAATGCTGATAATGGTCGTGAAATAGCTAAAAAATGTTTAATGTGCCACTCTCTTGATAAAGATGGTCCAAATAAGATAGGACCTCATTTATGGGATGTAGCAGGTCGTCCTAAAGCAAGCATAACGGATTATAAATATTCCCCTGCTCTATCAGCTCTTGGAGGTAGTTGGGATGATGATAGTTTATTTGCTTTCTTACATAAACCAAGTAGCTATGCTCCTGGTACTAAAATGTCTTTTGCCGGTATATCAAAACCGCAAGACATCGCAGATGTTATATTATTTTTAAAAACTTATGTTCATGATAAGTAATTTCTTTTCTTTCAAAAATAGTATTTCATACTCTTTTTGAAAGAATAATTAGAATAATGAGTATATAAGATGGAAAGCGGTTCCCATCTTATATACAAATAAATTTATTTTTTGTTTGTAATAAAATGCTCAATTTTCATTTTATTTTGGAGTATATCTCAGTGACTGAATTATGGTTAATAATCGGGGTAATTTGTATAATTGCAGAATTTTTTGCAATTCCAAATATTGGGTTCTTATTTTTTGGATTTGGAGCATTGTCAAACGCTCTTATAATTTATCATTATCCTCTAATTAACTTAACAAATCAAATAACACTTTTTGGTTTATTATCCCTTATATGGTTTTGTATATTATATTATCCTCTCAAAAAATATGTATATAGCAAAACTACTTCTAATGAAAACTATTCCGATATGATAGGTAAAGAAGCTGAAGTTTATAGCGATGTAATTTCAGAAGAAAACCTTGGGCAAGTAAAATGGTCTGGTGTCATTATGAATGCTTACCTTGTACCAAACGAGAAAGCTAAATCAGGAGATAAAGTATATATTACCAAGGTTAAAGGTAATATATTAATCTGCTCTAAACACAGACCTAAATAGTAATCTAATAAAAAACAATACTTAAGGATTGCCGCATAGATCGAGGATCGTCATTGCGAGGAAATACAAAGTAATTGACGAAACAATCCAGTAAAATGCATAGCATTTTTTATTATTTTTCTCGATGCCGTGGCTTGACCAATAGTACCGGACAGTTATTATTGATAGTGTTAGTAAGCAAAGAAATATTAAATATTCTCTCTTAGCCAATCGAAAACTTTGTTAATCCAGCTGCTATTTTCATCAAGTTTCATATGGGAAAATTCTTTTTGCTGTTTTAGAGCATGAATTTTTAGCATACCTATAACTGCCGAATAAGCAGCTGGATTATAATCTTCAGTAAAGCCATCAATAAGCTCTGGCTTACCTATTCTAGTTTGCTTCTCAAAAACTTTACTTGAAAGCTCCTTTAAACCTCTAAGCTGCGATCCGCCTCCAGTAATAACAGTGCGGTACACTGATATTTGTCCTTTTATTGCCTTATCATATTCAGATTTTACCATTAATAATATCTCTTCTGCTCTTGCTTTTATTACTTCAGCAAGTTTATAAACCGTTACTGCTCCTGCAGGGCTATGGTGAGCATCAACATTAAAATCCTCCATATTAATAATACTGTCTTTATCAAAAGAGGATAAAATTGCGTTACCATATAAAATTTTTAATTTTTCAGCCGTAGCAAGATCAGTACCGAAAACTTTTGCAATATCAGAGCTAATATGAAAACTACCTATATTTACGTGTCCTGTATATATCAATTTACCGGCAAAGAAAATACCAAAAGAAGTGGTTTTATCACCTATATCTATAATTAGTGAACCGAGGTTTTTTTCATCATTTGTAAGACAGCTGATTGCAGAAGCATAAATCGCTAGAGTAATATTGGTAACTTCAATATGGCATTTGGCAAAACACTGCACGATATTTGATAGCATATTTGACTCAGCTGCAATAACATGTAATTCACAACCAAGTTCTTTTCCATACATACCTACAGGGTTTTCAACCCTATTATTATCAAGAATAAACTCAAGAGGAAAGTAATGAATAATTTCTTGATCCTTAAATTTAAACTCCTGTAATGCTTTTTGTAAAAGCTTTTTTATATCTTGCTCGGTTATAGTTGCTGTACTAATTTTAATAGTATAATTTATATAATAAGATTTAGTAGCAGCTCCTGATAGCGATAATATAACTTTCTTGATATTTTTATTACAATCTTTTTCTAACGCATAAATTGCTGAAATAATACTACTTTCAGCATTTTTTAAGTCTGTTATAACCCCTGATTTTATGCCTTTAGAATGATGTAAATTTTGACTTGCTACCTTAATCTCACCTTTTTTACTAATATAGGCAGCAATGGCAGCAATTTTACTACTGCCAAAATCAAGTGCTACAAAATTCGATATTTTCTCTTTCATTTTTTATGTTTGTTGTAATTCCAAAAACGTCATTGCGAGGAGCATAGCGACGAAGCAATCTAGTTAAATGTCCTGAGCTTGCTTTCGCCCTCTGCTATGCATCTCCTCGCAATGACGAATCTAATTAATACTTCTCTATATAATATTTATTCTTGTCCCTCAAATCTAACTGTTTATAGTTTTGATTAAATAGTTTATTTGCTTTATTGAGTGCATCTATATATTTTAAGGCTTCTTCAAAATTCTTTGCCGGTAATTTAATATTTATTCCACCCTTAAGATTTAAATCCCACCTTCTATCCCCACATCTAATAGCAGATGAAGTTTTATTTATTAATGCCGGATATTTTTGTAGCTCATTTACTAGCTTGCTAGCATATATATTTGCCCCCTCTCCTACAACATGTAATAAATGAGGAAAAGGCTCTATGTTCTTACTGATTTCATAACCCTCTTCATCAATTAAGAAGAGTTGGTTATTGATCTGCCAAATGGCAATATGTTCTCTTTCAAACAGTTTTATATATATTGTGTTTGGTAATCTTCTTGAAACATATACTTCCTTAATCCATCTATTATTCTTTAAATTATTCCTAATTTCATCTAAATTAAGAGCAAAAATAGAACTACCTTTTTTAGCATTTAAAACTTTTAATATTGTAGGTTCATCAACATTTTGTTGTCCCTCAATTATTACATTCTCAAGTTTAAAGCCAAATTCTGTAGTTGTTTGATATATATTTGTTTTTAAATAGCTTTTTAACGAAGCAAAATATTTTGTGAAAGCAAACAAACATATAAAGATAATTAAAACGATTTTAAGTATTAATATTGTTTTCTTATAGATTAATCCTAACTTCCGACGCAATGAAATGTTATTGTTTTTTTTAGCGGTATTTTTTTTATTTGAGCTTGTTTTTTTTCTCATGATTCAAAGCTTGCCGTCTTTAAAATTTCTTCAATTAAATTAACAAAATCTATACCATGATAAGCAGCTATTTCAGGAACTATAGATAAAGGAGTCATACCAGGATGCGTATTTATTTCTAAAGCATATAACTTATTTGTTCTTTCTTCTAAAATAAATTCAGCTCTAGCTACCCCTTTGCAGTTCATTGTTTTAAAAATTTTTTCTGACTCTTTAAGTAGCTTATCATATATATCGGTAGGCAAAGGAGCAGGACATAGATGCTCGGCAAATCCTTCAGTATATTTAGTTTCATAATCATAGAAACGATTTTTTAATAGCTTAATTTCTAAAGCTCCCAAGGCTTTGCCATTTAATATTGCTACTTGTAATTCACGCCCTTTTATATATTTCTCTATTATTACCTCATCACCATAAGGAAAATCATAGTTAGCAAAGTTAAAATCATCTTCCTCAAATATTACCTCAACACCAATACTTGAGCCTTGTGTAAGCGGCTTAATCACGTATGGGCGTTTTATAGGATCAGTTTTAACATTATCACCTTTACTTATGACAATACTTTCTGCCATATTAATATTGTTAGTCAAAAACCAGCTTCTAGAATGTACTTTATCAAAAGCAAGGCTTGATGCTAAAACCCCGCTATGAGTATAAGGAATTCGCATAATATTAAGAAGTCCAGGCAGGCAACCATCTTCACCATATGTGCCATGCAGACAATTAAAAACAATATCAGGCTTTATTTCATGCAGCTTAACAGCAATATCAGCTCCCATATCTATAAAAGTAACTTTATAGCCTGCTTCTATTAAAGCTTTGCCTACCCCTTCAGCTGATATTAGCGACACTTCACGTTCAGCAGACATACCGCCCGCTACTAACGCTATATGCTTCTTGCCTCTATCGCTTAATATTTTGATTTCTGAGCTTTCAACCCAATGTGTTTGATATTTATGCATATTTTCATTTTTTGTTACTAGGTAAACGTCATTGCGAGGAGCATAGCGACGAAGCAATCTCGGAACATTCTTATAAGATTGCCACGCCACTTTCAGTGGCTCGCAATGACGAAGTTAGAATTTCCCAACTCTCTTTATCTCCCAATTTAATTTAATCCCACTATCTTCAAATACTTTCTGCTGGACGAAATTACCAAGATCTTCTAAGTCCTTAGCGGTAGCATTTCCATTATTTATCATAAAGTTACAGTGAAGTTCTGAGATAGAAGCATCGCCTATTCTATAGCCTCTAAGTCCTGCTTTGTCAATAAGTTGCCACGATTTAAATCCTTCCGGATTTGCAAAAGTACTGCCGCCAGTACGCTCCTTAATAGGCTGAGTAGATGATCTTGCAGCATTTATTTCATTCATCCGTGCTAATATTTCTTCACTATTGCCTTTGGTAATTTCAAAAACAGCTTTAAGAATAATTAAATCCTTTGGTAAATTATTACCACGATATTTAAAGTCTATTTCTTCATTTGTAAATGTTAGAAAGTTTCCTGCAAAGTCGATTGCTTCAATCCTAACTAAAATATCTTTAAACTCACAACCATAAGCTCCGGCATTCATCGCAACGCCGCCGCCAATAGTGCCAGGAATGCCGACTAAAAACTCAAAGCCGCTAATAGCATTTACCTGACAAAATTTAGCTAAACTAAAATTAAGGCAACTGCTGCCGACTATTAAATGACCATCATCCGTAAAATCGATATTGCTAAAATTTTGACCAAGCTTTATAACGACTCCCTCTATACCGCCATCTCGTATAATAATATTCGAACCAGCACCAAAAGTAGTTATGGGTAATTTTTGTTTATTTTGTACTAAGAAGCTTGCTAAATCTTCGTTATCTATAGGCTTAAAAAATATTTCAGCATTACCGCCTACTTTAAACCATGTTAAATGTTTTAAGTTATAATCTTTCCTATATTCACCTTTTACTATAGGGAGATTCATGACAAATTACCAAATTTTTGTGGTAATTCATTAGCAAAGTTTGAAATATTACCTGCTCCCATCATAACAATCATATCACCAGGGGATGCTTTATTCATTATAACTTCTACAGTGTCATCTAATTTTGCTAAGAAATTCGCTTGATTATGATATTTGAGCTTAATAATGTTATCAATTAAACTTTGCCCGCTAATACCCTCTATAGGGCTTTCACCTGCCGCATATACATCTGTAATATAAAGTAAATCCGCATCATTAAAGCAACGCATAAAATCCTCGAATAAATGCTGCATTCTCGAATATCTATGTGGCTGGAAAATAGCAATAACCTTACCATGTTGTTTATTAGCTATATTTTTGGCAGTAGATAATGTTGCCTTAATTTCTTCAGGGTGATGAGCATAGTCATCAATAACCGAAGCTTGATTATATTCAGCTACTTTAGTAAATCTTCTTTTTACTCCTTTAAAGCTATTAAAGCCGTTTTTAATAGCCTTAATACCGAAATCTAACTCCACCCCTACACTGATTGCGGCTAAACTATTTAAAATATTATGCCTTCCTGGGGTTGGAATAGTAATTTTCTCTATAATTGTAACACCACTTACATTTGGCAAACTAATTTTTACATCAAAGGTAGATGAAGTAATATCTGTACTAATATTAAATGCGATAATATGAGCATCATCGGAATCAATACCATAAGTGATAACTTTCCGCTCGGTAATATTATTTACTAACTCACATACTATTTTATGGTCAATACAACAAACAGCAAAACCATAAAAAGGTAAATTTGTGATAAAACTCCTAAAGGCATTAATTAGCGTATCAAAATCTTTGTAATAATCTAAATGTTCTGGATCAATATTAGTTATTATTGCAATGGTCGACGGAATACTTATAAAAGTTGCATCTGACTCATCAGCTTCAGCAATTAAATAATTACTTGAACCGAGATAGGCATTTGTGGATCTATTATTAATAATACCACCATTAATGACTGTAGGGTGTAAACCAGCTGCCTCAAATAAGCAAGCAACTAAAGAAGTGGTAGTAGTCTTACCATGTGAACCAGATACCGCTACCGAGCATTTTAACCTCATAAGTTCAGCAAGCATTTCTGCACGTCTGATAATTGGGATTTTACGCTCCAAAGCTTCTTTTACTTCCGGATTATTTCGATTAATTGCCGAAGAAACAACAACATATGAGACATTTGTAATATTTTGTGGTGTATGACCAACAAATATTTTAATGCCATATGCTTCTAAACGTTTGGTATTATAATTTTCTGATAAATCAGAACCTTGCACCTTATAACCAAGATTATGTAATATCTCAGCAATTCCGCTCATTCCAACGCCGCCAATGCCAATAAAATGTATAGTTTCTAAAGTTTGATTAGTTTTTTTTAATTCAAGTAACAGCATTTAAGTTAATTTTTAAAATTGAGTTGTGCATATATGGTTTTAGGGGTTTTGTCAAGTACTATAAAACGTCATTGCGAGAAGATGCATAGCATCGCCGAAGCAATCTCAGAATGTTAATACTAGATTGCCGCGTCGAAACTGCGTTTCTCCTCGCAATGACACTACTCCGCCCTATCAAATTTTGCTTCGGAGTAGTAATTGCCTTGCAAGCCGCCTACTTTTAGATCTATTAAAAACTTAGCTATTTCACCGTTTTCGACAAATTCAGCTACTGTTTCAATATTTAAATCTTCTGAGATTTTAATTAATCTTTCGACAAAATATCTACTTTGTACATCACTTGTAATACTAAGGACATATTTGCCATCAATTTTTATAATATCAATAGGCAAGCTTTGAAGTTGTTTAAAGGATGTAAAGCCTGAGCCGAAATCATCTAAAGCAAATTTACAACCAAATTTACGTAACTTATTGATAAATACGTTTATTTTATTATAATTCTCGTTAAAAGAAGTTTCAGTAATTTCGACAATTAAACGATCTCGAACATCATAAGTTTTTAATAAACTTTCTGCTATCTCCCATAAAGCTTCATCAGTCGTACCAATATTTGAAATATTAACAGATAGCATTAAATTAGGATTGTTTACAAGCTCGTGAATACTCATCTCTAAAACGATCTGATCAATTATAAAAATTAATCCTTTATTTTCAGCAATGGGAATTATAGGACCGACAGAAATATAAACACCATTCTCATCCGGTATTCGAAGTAGACATTCATAATAATGTACTTTCAAAGTCTTGCGATCAATTATAGGCTGATAAGCAAATCGCATAGTTTTTTTAGCTAAAGCTTGTCTAAGCAAATTGAGTTGTAAATTAGACTTTTTTATATTCTCTAAATCATGATCATCAGAGTTATATTCACGATAATAATAATTATTATTCTGTGAAAGTAACATATTTAGTGTTTTCTCAATCTCTTCTGCATTAGCACTTACTTTTGGGAACTCACTACTCGCAATACAACAATTTATATAGATTTCCGGTCGCTCCTCATTTATATAAAGCTGGGAAGATAAATATAATTTTCTAGCAAAACTTTTAATTAGATCAGAATCGGTAATATCTAGTACAAATAATATTATGTCTTTTTTTGTTTTTCTAAATTTTAGAGGAATATCAAGCTCCTTGCTTACATTTTCAATAATTTTTTCTAAATCCTGAATTATGAAATTCTTATTTGGTTCTATGAATGCAATTTCATCATAATTCAATAATTTACAAGCAAAACATACTCCCATCCCTATTTTATCCATTTCAGCTTGTAAAACTTTATATTCTGTGATTAATTCTGACATTGCCATTTTGATAATAAAATTATATATTCTAAGAATACTAAGGTATTTTTTCTATAAATAAAATAAAAATATGAGCAGAATAGACAGGATAACTAAAAGCTTAAGTGTCTTAAAACCACATTTTTGCGAAATAATAGACGAAAGTCATAAACATGCTAGTCATTATGATGGAATTCACAGCCATATTAAAATAAAAATTTCGGCAGAAATTTTACAAGGCAAAAGCCTAATTGCCAATCATCGCACTATTAATAACCTACTTGCCGATGAATTCCAAAATGGCTTGCATGCTCTATCACTTGAGGTATTTTAAATGAAAACAAATGATTTATTAAAAGTAGCGACAGGTGCTAGCAGCGTCTTACATAAAGCAATAAATAATATAAAAGATAAAAGTTGCGACGTGATTGAGGATAAAATACTTAAAGGTAATTATGTTACTAGGGAAGAATTTGAAAAATTACAAACCCTAGTAATAAAATTGAAGAAAGAAATAACGGATATGAAAAGATAATTATACTCCTAATAAATGAAAAGTTGGGTAGACGAAGTTTTATTTGAAAAAGAACATGTGGTCTGTAAGCCGAAGAGCGGAACGTATACTTAATGATAGTACCGGACAGTTTTTATTATGTGTCATTCCCGCGGAAGTGCAGTAGTGTCCGGAAAAAAATAAACGTTGTTATTATTAGGTTTTTTCGTCATTGCGAGAAGAATTACAAAGTAATTCGACGAAGCAAGGAAGTAAAAAAATGCTAAAATTAGTTATTTTTTACTATTTTTCTGGATTGCCACGCGGTCTACGACCGCTCGCAATGACGGTTTTAATAATACTCCAATTTTCTCCGGATACTACTGCACGGAAGCGGGAATCCAGCATAAAGCAAGATACCTAAGCTTTTAATTTTAAAAACTTGCTGCTTTTATATTTATTTTTCTGGATTCCCGCCTCTAGCTAAGAATGACATATAAGGTCACCTATACCTGAATAAAATATAACATTTTTTTAAAACTGTCCGGTACTATTCATAGCTAATTTTTGAAGTTCATCGAGTAGACATCTTTTGATCAGTTCTAATATATACAACTACTGACATACCTGGGATTAAATTAGCAACAGGGGCATCAAAATCAATTAAAACAGGTACACGCTGCACTATTTTAGTAAAATTACCGGTAGCGTTGTCAGGTGGGATTAAGGTAAATTTAGAACCGGTAGCAGGGGAAATATTACGAATTTTTCCATAAAATGTTTTTTTAGGAATAGCATCAAATTGGATTTTTACTTTCATGCCTGGCTGAAATTTCTTAATTTGTGTTTCCTTAAAATTAGCCTGAATATACATTGAATTATCTTGTACTATAGAGAATAAAGCTCTACCGGGCGTTATATAATTTCCTACTTCTAAACTACTATTACCAAATACACCAGATACCGCAGCAATAAGCTTAGTGTTCTGCAAGCTCCGTAAGATAATTTTTTTATTTGCTTCTAATTCTTTTAGCTTTTCTTGTTCTGCTGCTTTTTCAAGCCCAAGTAGCTGTAAGTTTTGCTTAGAGATATCTATATCTAGCTGTGCTTGTTTATAATCAGTTTTTGCTTTTTGATAAGCATTTTTAGAATCGTCCAACGCTTTAATACTGGCAAATTTTGCCTTATTTAACTCTTGTACTCTAGTAAAATCAGTTGAAACAATATTAAAACTTGTTGCGGCAAGTTTTAGTTTTTCGCCTGACTGTTCTAATTGGTTCTGCCCTATAGATATTTTTTGATCAATAATCTCTATATTTTTTTCTGAAGCTCCAATAGACGCCTCAAGTGCTGCAAGCTTGGCTTTATAGTCTCTATCATCGATTTCGCCGATTAAATCGCCTTTACTAACTTTTGTATTATTAGTCACTAATAGATTAGTTAAAACCCCATTAATTTCAGCACTAACATCTGAAATATCAGCATCAATATAAGCATTATCTGTTGATTCTGTATTTACCCAAACATAAATTTTATAACCTAAATAAGTTATTACTATAAGGGCTATAATGAGGATATATTTAGCAAATGGGTGATTTCTATATTTTTGAATATTTTGTTTTAATACATCAAGCATAATTAATTGTTATTAAATTTATGTTTTAAGAAATAACAAAACGGGATAGAAAGAATATATATAACTGCAATAAATGGCAGTGCATACCATGGATATATTATAAGATTTATGATAACAACAGCAAATAAAATCATTGCAAGCGATAAATATTCAGGCTTGATACTTAGATTTTTTGTTGAAATTGTAGGAAGTCTGCTAGCAAGGAGAAAAGCTATTATAGCTAAATATATATTAATTGTTATAGTATGAATACGAACATTTATATTTAATAATGTACCGATTTCAAAATCTATCATTACAGGAACTAAGGCAAGTAAAGCACCGCAAGGGGCAGGTACACCTGTAAAGAAATGCTCAGGTTTTTTATCTTGTTTTGGCTGATAAATACCAACATTAAACCTAGCAAGACGTAGAGCCATACATACTATGAATAGTAACATTACTGCTGAAGAAAATACTTTATACTCATATTGCTGGAAAGACCATAAATATATTAAATAAGCAGGTGCTATACCGAAATTAGCAAAATCACATAAAGAATCAAGTTCAGCACCAAAGGGGCTAGTAGCATTTAGCATCCTTGCAATTCTTCCATCAATGCCATCAATAATTGCTGCTACTATAATGCAATATACGGCAATTTCCCATTTACTATCTAATGCAAATTTCACTGAACTCATACCAGTTACTAAGCCAAGCAGAGTTACAAAGTTTGGTATTAATTTTATTATAGGTACAGGTTTAGATATTATAGTTTTACGAATTTTTAACAATGCAGATACTCAAGAAAATATGGTTTATGATATTATAACGTCATTGCGAGCGAGCGGAGCGAGTGCGGCAATCTCATAAAGTAGAATTCCTGAGATTGCCTTCGCCCTAGGCTTTGCCACTCCTCGCAATGACGGTTGCTTCTACTTTCTTTCAAACTGTAATTCAGCTGTCTTTTTGCGTCCAAAATCTGCAATAATAGTTTCGCCACCAATAGCAGTTTGTCCTTTACTTACTAATAAAGCAGTTTTTAGTGGTAGATATACATCAACTCTACTACCGAAACGAATTATACCATATCGCTCGCCTGCTTTAACTTCATTACTTTCCTCTAAATCACAAACTATACGTCTTGCTATTAATCCTGCAATTTGAACAAAAGCAATTTTTTGCCCTTGCTCTGTTTCCATTAATACAGATTGATGTTCGTTATAAACACTTGCTTTATCAAGAGAAGCATTAAAAAACTTTCCAGGGTTATAATGCAATGCTAAAATTTTACCATTTGCCGGAATTCTATTCACATGCACGTTAAAGATATTTAGGAAAATACTAACTCTAATCATTTCGACATCACCAAGCCCTAGCTCTGCCGGTGGTAAGGCTTCTTTGATTTCTTGAATTACCCCATCCGCAGGGCTTATTACCAAATCATTACCTATCGGTACGAAACGATCGGGATTCCGGAAAAAATAAATACACCAAGCAGTAGCAATAAATCCCATACAACCAAGCTTCTCGTTGAAAGAAGCAAGTAAGAAGCTTACTAATGCAAAACTAGCAATAAATATGTAACCTTCACGGTGAATAATTTTAAATAAGTCGTTATATTGTTTCATTTTAATCTCTATAGTTATTATTTTTTCTGAATTGCCACGCTCATTTCATTTGCGTAGCTCAGATGACTTGGTATCCACGCAAGCAATGCTGCCACGGGATGACATTGAGTACCCACAAGCTGATAATTTATGCTTGTTCTGCTTTATTATCTTCATCATCATTATCCTCTCTTTCTGTCTCATCTTCATCGTTACTTGTGGTTTGAGCTTCTTGAGCAGTACCAAGAGCATAAACACACAAATCTTCAAACGATACATTATTTTTTTTCGAAAGATCATATAGCTGTTTTACTGCATCCATAACAGCATCAGGAATAGTACCGCCTCTCTCATCTGATAACCATTTTGATTGGAACTGCAATGGGTGATGTCCATCTTGCGGTGTACCTATATAAATGGTAAATTTAGACTTTTGTCCTCCAAAATCGCAATCAATGTCAAACTTTTTCATAATACACTTACAGATACAATTAACATGCTTAATTATTATATCTTAATGCTAAAAATGCAAATTTAAAATAATGTTTTGCTTAAGATTTTTTTAATTCTCTAGTAATGTAACGATTTGAATATATAAATTTATCACTAGAATCTACAACTATACCACCTGCTTCTTTAATAAAAAGATCAAAAGAATAATATAGCGTAAAATTTAATAATGGTAAATATATTAAGTCAGCCTTACCTGATGCTAAAAGCATCGCTGCATAACAAGAAGAACCAAAAGTTCTACTGTTATTAATCTCTTGAAAATTATTGTTTTTTAAATCTTCAATAATTGTTAGACAATTTTCCAAATTATCATTATCAGAAACCCTTAACCTTAAACCTTTATGATTAGAGCCTAAATCATTTTTTTCTACCCAAGCCCCTCTACCCCTTTCAGCGTAATATACCTCATTAAGAACCGGAAAATATATAACAGTAGAAACAGGCGTTAGAACATCTTGATTTTGCTTCAAACAAGTTATTGATACAGCAAAAAAAGGAAGACTTCTAGCAAAATTATTTGGACTATCTATAGGATTGACTAAAAAAACAGTTTCATAATTATTGTTGGGATCAAATTGATCTTCAGGAAAAAATAAATATTTCGTATGTTTTTGTAATTCTTCACATAATAAAGTTTTTAATCTTAAATAAGATCGCTTACAAAACTCTTCATTTCTAATAGGATTTTTTTGAAGCATTTCAAGCTCTAAAAAATCTCTATGTACAAACTTAACTGCTTTACGCAGTGAATTAATTAACAAATTAGTTATAGGTTGCATTTAGTAATTATAATATTAGTATTTTTATTTATTTTTCTAGATACCGTGGTCAAGCCACGGTATGACAATGTTACTTAGACCTTTCAACATAGGTTAGATCCTCAGTCTTAACAACAATTTTTTCGCCTATCTCTAAATATTGAGGTACTTTTACCTTAACACCATTTGCAAGGATTGCTGGCTTGTACGAAGCGGTTGCGGTTGCTCCTTTTATTACTGGATCAGTTTCAATAATTTCTAATATAACTGTTGCAGGGAGTTCAATACTTAGAGGTTTTTCATTATAAAATTCGACTTTAACAATCATATTTTCAGTTAAAAAAGGTAATTTTTCATCTAAAATTTCTTTGTTTACACTTATTTGCTCAAAAGTCTGATTATCCATCAATACTATATTATTATCTTCAAAATATAAAAATTGACAGTCTTTTTGTTCAAGTTCAGCTTTTTCTAAATGATCTGAAGAACTAAATCTTTCGTTACGCTTTGTACCAGTTTTTAGATTTTTCATCTCAACTTGCACATAAGCACCGCCTTTTCCAGGCTGAGTATGCTCAGGTTGTTTGCTTACCACCCATAAATCGTTATTATAAACTAATATATTGCCTGTTCTAATTGAATTCGCTGAAATTTTCATATATTATTACACTTAAACTTACTTTAAAAAAATATAAATATACAAATTATTTCCTTTAAAAACAAGAATTTAATCTTATGAGTGCAAACATATTAATAGTAGACGATATAGAAACGAATATTAAATTACTAGAAGCAAAGCTTTTAAATGAGTATTATACTGTTTTTAAAGCGAGCAGCGGCAAAGAAGCATTAAACATTTTAAAAAAAGAAAAAGTAGATATAGTACTTCTTGATGTTATGATGCCTGAGATGGATGGATTTGAAGTATGTAAAAAAATTAAATCTGATCCTGAAACTACCCACATACCGGTAGTAATGGTAACTGCTCTTTCTGATGTTGATGATCGTGTTAAAGGGCTAGAGGCTGGTGCAGATGAGTTTTTGACAAAGCCAATTAATGATAATGCTCTTTTTATAAGAATTAAATCATTATCAAGAATGAAAAGCTTAATTGATGAGTTAAAAATTCGTAATAGTACTAATGCATTACTTGGTGGTATTAATGTTGAAATACATGATGATTTTGCAGATAAGAAAATATTGCTAATTAACGATGATGTAGTACAAGCTAAAAACATAAAACAAATGTTGCTTAAAATTACATCTAACGTAAAAGTAATAAGTAATTCTGAAGAGACAGATACTATAAATGAATATAAACCTGATCTTATAGTAATTAGTAGTACTCTTGAAAATGAAGATCCTTTAAGAGTAGGAGCTATTTTAAGAGGCAAACCGGAAATAAGTGGAGTAATATTAATTTTACAAATTTATGAAGATGAAAACGGAAACGAAAATCAAATGCAATTAGTTATGAAAGGATTTGAGCTTGGCATTAATGATTATTTTGTTTATCCTATTGATGAAAGTGAGCTAGCTGCAAGAATTAAAACCCAGCTAAGACGCAAACAATATCAAGATAATTTACGTAACGATTTAGAACAAAGCGTAAATTTAGCAGCTAAAGACGGATTAACAGGTTTATTTAATCGCCGTTATTTTGATGTACACATTAAGCAAATGGTCGAAAAGGCTAATAAAGAAGGCATGAAATTATATTTGCTTATGTGTGATATCGATAATTTTAAGCATGTAAATGATACTTATGGACATCAAGCAGGAGATAAAGTTTTAATAACCACTTCTCGTATTTTAAAAAATACCTTTAGAGTAACTGATTTAATAGCAAGATTTGGTGGCGAAGAATTTACTATACTTTTAAATGATATAAATATTGACCAAGCAATATATACAGCAGAGCAAGTTAGAGTTAAAATAGAAAGCATGAACTTTCAAATAGACGAGCAAGAAGAACCTTTAAAAAAGACTGTGTCTATAGGAGTTACAGAGTATAAAAAAGGTGAGTCAATTGAAGAATTTATTGAACGCTCGGACAAAGCTATGTATGAAGCTAAAACAACTGGTAAAAATAAAGTTGTAAAACTATAATTATGAATAAAACTTCTAAAAAACATCTAGCATTACCTTATAGACCAGGCGTTGGTATGATGATATTAAACGCCGATAATAAAATATTTGTTGGTAAGCGAATAGATACTAAAATCTCTGCATGGCAAATGCCGCAAGGTGGAATAGTACCTGGCGAAACCCCAAGTATTGCAGCTATGCGTGAAATGTTAGAAGAAATAGGAAGCAGCAAAGGATATATAATTGCCGAAAGTAAATGCTGGTATAGTTACGATGTACCAAGTTTTTTAATTCCTAAATTATGGGACGGTAATTTTCGCGGACAGAAACAACGCTGGTTTTTAATTAGATTCACCGGCACTAATGAAGATATTAATATAAACACTCTTAATCCAGAATTTGACGAATGGCGTTGGGCATCACTTGATGAATTACTATCAATTATTATTCCATTCAAACGTAAGCTTTATCAAGCAGTAGTTAAAGAATTTGAATCATTAATACAATAGACATTGCAAACAATTAAAAGCGTTGTTGCACAGCACGATTTTCCTCCCATCATCCCGTGGTTTATACGACATTGTTACGTGGATACCAAATCGTCATTGCGAGCGAATGAAATGAGCGTGGCAATGACGGAAAAATTGATCCACGCAACAACGCCAGTTTTTCCTTACAATGATCTTTCGAAATTATGGCTGGGTTAAAGTTACAGTAATAGTATCTTGATAATTACCAACATTAGCAAGAGGTTGAGCAGGCAGGCTTGCATATATAGTATAATTTCTAGTAACCGGTCCAAGGGCAAGCAAATAGCTATCTTGAATTGTTACTGTACTACTTGTTCCATTACCAAGTATTTGACTATGAGCAGCATCTTTATATAAATTATAGGTTAGCTTATTACTGCCGTTAAGCATATTTCTCGGATTATAAATATTTGCTGAACCGGTACTAAATTTTAAGGTATAGCTCACAATTAATGAAATTAAAGCACTACAAGTGACTGAAGCCGTAACTGAAGTAGTTTTGCTAGACGACGTACTAACATTACCAAATCCCACAGTTGGTACAGATACGCTACACGTTGCCATGGTTTGACCTGATAAAGCTAAACTAATTAAACACACTGCAACCAAATATCTTATTCGCATACTATCTCACCTAAATCAATTATCGGATCATTTAAATCTTTATTAACGGGTAAACTAAAATGGCAACATTTACTATTTTCTACATTTTCATTACAGATAGAACCATTTAATACTTCAAGATTTTTTATATCATTTATATAAACTTTTCCATTGTAACCAACAAATAATTGCTCATCTACTCCTTCAATAGTGACAGTGCTATCAAGAGGCATGAAATGTTTATTGCTATCAAATACTGTCATTTCCACACTTCTAACAATTTTAATACCAAAGTCTAATTTTACTGCCGATTTCGTTTTTGGTGCAATATTTAATGCAATATCGGAAAACTCTGCATTAAGAGGTAGTTTTTCATCATCTAATCTTATTTCAGATGGAATATAAGGGGTTACGTTTGGAATAAGTATTTTACCTTTATCATCTGTATAACCAACTAGTTGATTATTATTGTACACTCCAACATCTTTCATATCGCTTACCTTAACTAAGGCAATACCTCCGGTAATTGGTCTTGTCATATAATAATTCTTATCAATAGAGACCACGCTACCTTGAATATTGAACTGTTTAGTTGTTGATGCATCATTTTTATACAAATAGAGTCCATATCATTATGTTCACCATTACGATTAACTTGTACATTATAATTTGTAGATTTAGCTTTAATTTAAGTTAGCACTATACCCCCAGCCCATATTTGAGCTAATCGGTGATGAAAAGCCAAGCTGTTTGATATGGTAATTATTTTGATATGAATATTTAAATTAAAGGAAAGATAAGCAAAATTACCTGTATGCCTATTCTTTAAATCTGTACCTATAGTAAAGTTTAAGACGCCTCTTTTGGTAATATTTTTTTGGTAAGTTACTGATATAATATTTGATCTTTTATTTTTGAGTGTACCTTTTATAGCATAAGTTAAAAAATTTACGCTTATATTACCAATATCGCCATCACCGTAACTTGCTGAGATTTGATATCTTAAATTTGAATAAGTTTTATTAGGATAGTTATACACGTCTCTATAATTTTTATTATTCCAATCTAAATTACTATTAAAATCAAAATATTCTGATTCATAAGTATATCCGCAGTTAACTCTTTGAGAATGTCCAAAGTTTTTGATATTACTTGCTAATGAAATTCCAGCAACTCCATAATTACCAATTTTAAAATTACTGGTTGTACCAACAGTTCCATTATTTTTCAAAAATTCAAAATGTCCACCACTTGTTAAATAATCATTTATACCAAGCATATAATCAGTATTAAGAATTAAATATTTATAATCATTACTCTTAATAGTAAAATTTTGCCTTTGAAAACCTGTTTCATACGAAAAATCAGAAAGTCCAGGACGTAGTAAGCTCGGTGCTGCATAATAAGGAATGGTAATTGTTTCGATTTTACCAGTTATATCCTGCGTTTTAACTATTAAATCCCCCCTACCCGTAATAACCGGAATATTGCTTATATCAAAATCGCCCATTCTAGCTTTTGCATTATATAGGAATATTATTCGAAAATAATTCAACACTACTAGGAAGCTCTGATTTTCCCCTGAAATCAAGTAAAGGATAAATGATTAAATTTGGTCGCACAGAAAAATTAGTAGCATATTGAATTCCAGCAAATCTAGTTGAATTAGACCAAATAGCCGGTTTTGTAAAACTATCACCCACTCGCCAATTGGTCATTTTATTTTCATTTTCATATGTCCAATTAGTTTCTAAACGAGTGAACTTATTATAGTTTTTTTGAGCACTCCTTACTTTGGAAAAATTTGAATTAACGGCTTTGCTTTGAAATAAAAAGCTATAACTATATACGCCGTTTTCAGTGGCATAATCCAATTCCTCTACCCCTGCTAGATAATTACTATGATCATCTTGAGTAAGGGTAAGATTATAATTGAAATATGCTCCATTAATTAGCTTATTGTCAACTTCCTTAATAGGTATATCAGTAGCATTAAATGATTGACCTTGCATTTTTTCGGTAGGAAAAATAATATCTAAATCTAAATTTTCATGATTTAAACTATATTTAGTGCCTGTTAATAAATCTAAATTAACATATTGTATATCATGATAAGTCACTAAGCCTTGTTTTAGATATTCTTCCTGCACGTTAAAATGCTCAATATCTTCAAGGGGGATTAGATAATTCCCTTGTTTATTTTGCATAATTGTCGGGAATATATCCGTCTCTACATAATTTACTTTTAATGAAACAATTAATTCACTATCATCTGTAATTTCTGCATAGCTTAATGAATTAAATAATACCTATAAATAATGATATTATTTTATATAAAAAGCACATGGCTTTGATTTATTAAATTAAAAAATTTTTAGCTGGAAATTGTTATGGGTACGTTAAATTCGACAATAAAATCTACTGTTGAAGTGATAGTATTATCTATTTTTATTTTATGTGCTAATTCTTTTACAGAAATTCTATAAGCATTTTCTGCTGTGGAAACATTTTTTTTATCCTTTACAGCAATCGTGATTATCTGGATTTTACCACCCTGTACAGGGAACATTAAAGGTGTTGCTATCAAATCTTTTTTTTCTTTATATTCTTCTTTGCCGTTTTCATATTCTCTTTTTAATACTGTTAACTGAAAACTTCTTTCCATTAGATCATTATTTTGTAATTTTATGGTTGCTATTTTATCATTTTTATTAATATTTATTTTTACCGGCATAATAGTAAAATTAGCAGCAGAGGATAGATTTGAAAATAATACCAGTGAAAATATCACTAAATTAAAATATTTTTTTAACATATAACCTTATAATTATTAAGTTTAGATATTTATGGGATTGTTATGCTTGCTGCAATTTGATCGCTATAATTATCTACCGGTACAGTAGTCTGACCTGATGGTATACGACCATAAACAGTATAGGTTTGAGCAAGACCAGTACCTGCTCCTGGTGGTGAATCACTATTATTTGCGTTATTTCCCCAAATAACAGTTCTAGCAGAATCAGAATAGAGAAAATACTGAAGTAAATTACTAGCACTTGCAGCACCTTTCATCTTACGAGTACTAGTAGAGCTACTGTTTTGACCCGAATCTAATTTTACATGATAACCTGTGCCAGCAGTACAAGTTACGGTAATAACGGATGTTTTATCGCTATTATTTTGAGAGGTATAGGGATCAAAACTTAAATTAGTTGCTGCAATTGAGCAATAAGGCTGAACTGTTGCAGTAACTGAAAAATTTACAGAAGTAGCAAAAATTTTATTGCTGTTTAATATTAAAATACTAACAACAATAATATTACGTAGGACCTTAAGGTTATTCTTCATAAATATCCTGTATTAAATTAAAAATAATTAATTTCTATTATTAATCTTTTACAAATCTTAACGATTTTACAAGGATAGTTTAAAAAACAATTACATTTTAAATGATTTTTATGATATTTTTCTCACAGAGTTTTTAAAGGAATAAACTTGTTTTATTTTATATCTATTTTTATTATTAATTAAAAAAATAATATTATTGTTGTACTATTAGTAGAAAATGTATATAGTGCGTTTTATATTAGTCAAAATTAAACTCCAAAAAAAGAGAAAACGTTATGAAAAGTATAGCTCACCATTGGATGCAACAAGGTAGAGAAGAAGAAAAAGCTATTATGGCAAAGAAAATACAAAAAGAAAAAGTGATTATGGCAAAGAAGATGCTAAAAGAAGGTATATCATTAGATTCTGTTATAAAAATTACCAAATTATCTAAAGAAGATTTAGAAAAATAAATATTATGAAAAGTATAGCTTACCACTGGATGCAACAAGGAAAAGCAGAAGCAAGAGAAGAAGAAAAAGCTACTATGGTAAAAAAAATGCTAGAAAAGAATAAACCTTTGGGTGGAATAATATATTTTACAGGTTTAACCAAAGAAGAAGTTGAGAAGTTAATGTAAGATATAAGAAAAAGATTTAAAAGCCAAAATGATACAAGTAATTATGACTAGATAAAAATATAATTGACTATTACATCTGACCATTATTATATAAAGATAATTTTACTTTTTGTGCGATATAAAATGTCTACTAAAATAGCAATCAGTTACTTTAAATCTCATTGTCTTGAAATAATAGATAAATTACAAACCGATAAAGAATCTATTATAATTACTAAAAGAGATAAAGCTGTAGCTCAAATATTACCTATGGATAATAAAAAAATCTCATTATTTGGTATGCTAAAAAATAAAGCTGAGATAAAGGGTAATATATTAGAACCAATAGAAGAAAAATGGAACGTGGAACATGAATAATACTTTAGTATTAGATACACATGTTCTACTGTGGTCATTATTACAACCTAAAGAATTATCAGATGATATAAAACATAAGATTAATCTAGCTCAAGAAAATTCACAATTATTTTTAAGTTCTATTTCTTTATGGGAAATAGCCATGCTTAGTTTTAAAAAGCGTATTAATATCTATGAACCTATAAAAGATTTTCTGAACTCTATAACAGATATTAATGGATTAGCTATTAAAGATATTTCTTCAGAGATTGCAGCAGAAAGCATTTCCCTTATGGATGATTTTCATGGCGATCCAGCCGATAGAATTATTGTAGCAACAGCAAAATGTCTTGGGGCTACATTACTTACTAGAGATCAAAAAATTCTTACTTGGGCTAAGTTAGGGCATATTAAATCAATATCTATTTAAACATTGTAATTAATAACAATTGATTATTTCCCTAATATCCAATAAAATCCTGTTTTAAAATCAAATATAAAATAATAATGCACAATACTGATGTTTTAATAATAGGTGCAGGACCTAGTGGGTTATTTGCCATTTTTCAAGCAGGAATGTTAGGAATGAAGTGCCATTTAATCGATGCACAAGAGGTTATAGGTGGTCAGTGTATTACACTTTATCCTGAAAAGCCTATTTACGATATACCAGCCTACCCTAAAATTGCCGCAGCAGAGCTAATAAAACAACTGGAATTACAAGCAGCTCCGTTTAATCCGGTTTATCACTTAAACCAACAAGCGGTAGAATTAAAAAAAGAAGGTGAATTTTTTGAAGTAAAAACCTCAAAAGATATTGTTATTAAAAGCAAAGTAATCATTATTGCAGCTGGATCTGGCTCATTTGGTCCTAATAAGCCTCCTCTTGCAAATATTGAAGAATTTGAGAATGAATCAGTTTTTTACTTTATTAATAACCGCAGTAAGTTTACAGGTAAAAATATAGTTATAGCAGGTGGCGGTGATTCTGCTGTTGATTGGGCTATTTCTCTTTCTGAAATTGCTAATAAAATATATCTAGTTCACAGACGTGATAAATTTAGAGCAGCAAATGAGAGTTTAAGACAATTAAAAGATATAGCAGAAAGTGGAAAAATTGAGTTAGTTACCGGCTATCAACTAGATTCATTAGATGGAAATAATAGCAAACTTCAAACTGTTATAGTTAGAGACTTACAAAATAACACACGAAAGCTAGATGCTAATATATTATTACCGTTTTTTGGTTTAAAGCAGGAGTTAGGTAATTTAGTAAATTGGGGACTTGATATAAAACTTCATCATATTGAAGTTGATCCTGTACATTACCAAACTAATATTTCAGGTATATATGCTATTGGTGACGTTGCTCATTATAGCGGTAAGCTTAAACTAATTCTTACCGGTTTTGCTGAAGCAGCAAGCAGCCTTCATCACGCTTATGGTAAAGTATTTGATGGCAAAGCTTTACATTTTGAGTACTCAACCACCAAATTCGGAGAAGCAAATAAGAGTGAATAACGTAATTGACGGTAAAGCTTTAGCAAGTGAAATATTAAATGAGTTAAAGCATGAAATTCAAAAACTTAAAGACAAAACAGGAGAATCACCAAAACTAGCAATAGTCTTAGTTGGTGACAATCCTGCAAGTATTATTTATGTCAAAAATAAAATAAAACATGCCAATAAAATAGGTATTGATACGCTGTTATTAAATCTTCCTATTACTATAAAAACAGAAGATTTAATAGCAAAAATCAGTGAATTAAATCTTGATCAAAATGTTTCAGGAATCATAGTTCAGCTTCCTTTACCCGACTCTATAGATAAAAATAAAATCTTATCTGCTATCTCGCCTTCTAAAGATGTTGATGGTTTTCATCCTTTAAATGTTGGTTATTTACATAGCGGGATTGATAACGGATTTGTACCCTGCACTGCTCTTGGCTGCCTTGAAGTAATTAAGAAACATGAACCAAATTTAAGCGGTAAAAATGCCGTAATTGTTGGCCGCTCAAATATCGTTGGCAAACCTTTGAGTGCATTACTCTTAAAAGAGGATTGCAGTGTAACTATTTGCCACTCTAAATCACAGAATTTAAGTTCTATTACCTCCAAAGCCGATATTGTTGTTGCAGCTATCGGCTCACCTCTAAAATTAACTTCTGAATATTTTAAGCCAAATGCGATAGTAATTGACGTAGGAATTAATAGAATCGGCGGTAATAAAATTATTGGCGACGTCGATTTTGAAAATGTTAAATCTAAAGTCAAATATATTACCCCTGTCCCGGGCGGCATCGGACCTATGACTATTGCTTTTTTGCTCAAAAACACAGTGCAAGCATTTAAGATATGTATCTAAGTACATTTTTTATTCTATGTTGTTCCCGTGGCGGCATTGTTGCGTGGATCGAAAAACGCCCTCGGTGTCATCTAGTTGCTTGTACCTGCGGCATCCAGAAAATAATAAAAAATACTAATTTTATTAGTATTTTTTAGCTGGATCCCGTGGACAAGCCTATAGTACCGGACAATTATTAAAAAAATGTTATATTTTATTCAGATGTAGGTGACTTTGTATGTCATTCCCACGAAAGTGCAGTAGTGTCCGGAGAAAATTGGAGTATTATTAAAACCGTCATTGCGAGCGGTCGTAGACCGCGTGGCAATGACGAAAAAACCCAATAATAACAACGTTTATTTTTTTCCGGACACTACTGTGCCTACGCAGGAATGACATAGAATAATAACTGTCCGATACTATAGAATAAATCACGGGATGACAGGAGGGAATGATCCACGCAGCAATGCATACAAGACTTAAGAATCGTCATTGCGAGAAGAAACTTTAAGTTTCGGCGAAGCAATCTCAGGGGGCTTAACGAGATTGCTTTCGCCCTCTTCTACAAATCTCCTCGTAATGACGACTAAGCTTTATCTCATTCTAATATCCCTCAATGGTAACACCTAAAACTTTTGAATCATTATCTATCTTAAAATGTTCTATTTCTTTTAGAAATTTTTCTTCCAAGGTTGCAATATTATATTTGGTAATTTCATTAGCTGGAAGAAATTTTAAATATTTATTTACTGTTTCTATAAGTTCAGTTATTTCATTTATATCTTTTACAAGAGCTTGCAGGTTATTATTTGCATTTCTTGCATCATCAGTTATTTCCTCCGTATTGGCTGTTTTTTTAGTGACAATATTATTAAGTTTATTAATGTTAGTTGATATACCCCCTAACATTGTTTTTATTGAAGAGCTCTCCTTATTACTTATTTCACAATTTAGCTTATTTATTAATTCTTCAAATGTTGCAATTTTTGCTGATAATACTTGTTTACCAATAACCTCTTGTGCTTTTAATTGCTCTTTTAATTGATTATGTTCTATCTTCTGCTGCTCTATCACTCTTTTGACTTTTATCTCCACACCAAAAATATCTTTTTTGGTAAAATTATTTAAGAGTGGTTTTATAAGATTTTCTATTTCTCTTTTATCTTCGCTGCAACTAATAGAATTAGCAGCATCCCATATATTATCCGCAGCTTCTTTTATTTGCTCCTGATCTATAGCTATTTTCTTAATTTTATCATTTAATTTATCTTTAAGTTTTTGAAAACTTATTTCACATAATAAATTACATATATCTTTAAATTTTTTATTTTCAGCTAAACTTAATGCCGTATCACCCCTATTATTAACTTGATTGATAGCTTCATATGTCATTTTAAAAGCAAGCCTTTCACAAACTGTATATAACCCCTTATTAGCAACCGACATTAAAATTGTGTAGCCATTATCACTAGCTTTGTTAAATTCTTTGGGGTCTATTTCGTTAATATATCTAAGTGCTTTTTCTTCATTTTGTTCTTTTATTGCGTTTATAAAATTTTCATATGGTCCGTACCATAATTCTATCATTGTTTGAACAAGTGTTTTAACCATAACTATTTCTTTATTAAAAATTGGTAATAATTAAGGTTATAAAAATAAGTTTGAAAATGCAACAGAAATTTAATTAATGATTTACATTAATTACTTAAGAAAGCAGTTTTATATATTGTTTTCATGTTTTTGATAATTAAACTTTAGATTGGCGATATTATAATTTATTTTATCTTATTGCGTAACCTTTTTGTGTTTTATTTGCAATAATATTAATATAAGATTTTCTACTTAGAATTTAAGCTTAAATAAAGTATTAAAAATTTATAGATTTTTTTATGAAATTTGTTATAAGGATTTAAAACAAACTAGCTTATACATATGCTAAGGATAGAAAAAGCTGAAGATGCAGAAGTATTTATGGGTGCAATTGTAGCACTTAAGCCTAAAAGCTTTTATTATGGCAAAAACAGAGACAATATATTTAATAATGAATTTGTATTTGGACTATTGGGTGATAGATTTTTTCCTCATATAATGGGTGGTAAATATCTATGTTTATACTTATTTCAAATGGGCAAAACTACAAATGAAAATATTTATTTAAATTCAGATAAGCTAGAATTAAATGAAGCAGGTTACCTAGATATGAGATTTGCTAATTTAAAAGAAATAAAAACCTTGAGGCATTTAGTAGATTTTAATTATATAATATTAAATAGCTTTAATAAAACTTATACTATTTACATGTTAAATAACATTTTAACCTATGACCCTGATATTAACTTATTAGATATAAACTATAATAAAGATACTCTCGATATAACCTTAGACTGGCATAATTATAAAGAAAAAGAAAATACTAAAATATTAGGTTTTGTGGACATTTCTAATTGATTCTCATTGCAACTATAAATTAACTTCTATATTATTCCATAATATATTGATTGTTTTAAGCTCTTAAATTATTTATATGCGGATTAATTATTTGATAAGAGTATTGCTATGTATAAACAAATTTTAAAAAACATCGAAAATAAGATAGAAAGTAATAATATGACTCTTAAAACTTTAGAGGGGTTAAAAAAATATTTGGATTTGAAAACGCTAAGCGTGAGGGACTTAGCAACGTTCTTTTAGAGCTTTATAGTATTCACACAGGATTATTACATAAAGCTGATAATAAGTATGAACAAGATTCAGAAGCCCAACTAAAATTATCTGTTATAAACACTTTGATAGGGGATATTAATAATTTCCTTGATAATCACCCTGAATAATAAACTGTTACAATGTTTTAAGTACTTAGGTTCTTATATCTTTAAAGTGTGATAGGATGGAAATTATAAAGTTATATTAGGAATATAACGCTTAAATATCAGATTTATCCGGAATACATTCATGATTTTTAAAGTAGTTCGAAAATTGCAGAAAAAAGGAATTTAGTAAACCTAGTATTCTTTAACTTTTCTTTAAATACCAAAAAGCTTGATTTTAAGCTATGTTTGACGTTTGATGTGTTATAAAAAAATACCAAGAACTGGAGAATGGTGGGTTTGAGAAGACTTGAACTTCCGACCTCACGCTTATCAGGCGTGTGCTCTAACCAGCTGAGCTACAAACCCATAGTTAATTAATATTTTTGGTGTTTTGCTGTTTATCTTTTTACCTATTACTTATTAGGTTTTTCTCACAATTGTCACCAAATAGGGCTGAATTAACTATAGAATGCGAAGTTAGGATAAGAAATTATTTTAACTTCGGTAAAACGGTTAAATAATATGGTGAGCTCGCCGGGATTCGAACCCGGGACCCTTTGATTAAAAGTCAAATGCTCTACCAACTGAGCTACGAGCTCTTAAATATATTTATATACTCGCTTTATTTGAAAAATTGGCGACAATGTTCTATAAGTACTGCGGTACGAAACTATATTAAGTATACGCTTCGTTCCTCGTCTTATGAACTCCTTGCTCTTTTCCAAATAAAACTTCGTCTATATTACTTTTTAAATTTATACGTTAAAGTTTTATACTTAGTATAATAAATAATATTTAAAATTATGTTTTACTTTATCGCTGAAAAAGGCTAATCTGTCAACAATTATTTTCGGATTTAATTTAAATAAGGTAAATTCATGAAGCATCAAGACGTTGCTATAATCATCCCTTCCCGTCTTAGCTCAACTAGACTTACACGTAAACCTCTACAGCTAATCGGCACATCTACTCTAATCGAACGTGTATTTAAACAAGTAAATCAAACTAATCTTGAACATATTTATGTTGCGACTGATTCACAGGAGATAGCAAGCGTAATTGAAAAGCTCGGAGGGAAAGTTATATTTACCGATAGTAATATTCCAACTGGTACTGATCGTACTTATGAAGCTTTTAAGTTAATTCCAAATAATCAAAATATTAATTATATAGTTAATGTGCAAGGTGATATGCCTTTCATTGAACCGGAATCAATTTTAAAAGTAATAGAAGATTTAAAAAATAGCAAATATGATATTGTAACTCCTGTAGTAAAAGTAGAGAAAGATTCAGTAGAAGCTGCAAGTAATGTTACTGTAGCTATTGACTCTCAGGGAAAAGCCATATATTTTTCACGTAGTCTTATTCCAAATGGCGCGGAAGAATTTTTATATCACGTGGGGATGTACGGATTTCGTAAAAGTGCTTTGGAAAAATTTGTGGCTCTTGAACCAACATTTTTAGAGAAAACAGAACGCTTAGAGCAATTACGACTTCTTGAAAATGGCATGACAATCGGCACATGTTTAGTTAATAATGTCCCTATTTCGGTTGATACACCTGAAGATTTAAGTAAAGCAGTAAAATTTTATGAAAAGAATCAATTAGTTTAAAGAATGGTGCGTTTTATCTTTATTACAGGCGGAGTAGTTTCATCTTTAGGTAAAGGTCTAACTGCCGCCTCTCTTGCAATGCTTTTGCAAGCAAAAGGTTTTAAAGTTTGTTTACGGAAACTAGATCCTTATTTAAATGTCGACCCTGGAACAATGAATCCTCATCAACATGGTGAAGTATATGTTACCGATGACGGGGCTGAAACTGATCTTGATCTTGGGCATTATGAGCGTTTTACAGGGGTGCCTGCTTGTAAGTTTGATAATATCACAACAGGTGCTGTATACTCAAAACTACTTAAGGAGGAAAGATTAGGAAATTATACCGGTCTTACTGTACAGGTTATTCCACATGTTACAAATATAATAAAAGATTTTATACTTTCTAATACCAAAGGTTTTGATTTTGTACTTTGCGAAATAGGCGGTACAGTAGGTGATATTGAAGGGTTGCCTTTTTTTGAAGCTATAAGACAAATCGGAAATGAATTAAAAAGCAAACAATGTTTATTTATTCATCTAACTTTATTACCATATGTTAAAACTGCTCGTGAGCTAAAAACTAAACCTACTCAACATTCTGTAAAAGAACTCCGCACTATCGGTATTTCGCCGAATATTTTAGTGTGCCGAGCAGAACGCAAAATTGCTAAAAGCGAAATAGAAAAAATAGCTCTATTTTGTAATATAGACTCTGAGTATGTTATTCCGGCAATAGATCAGAAAAATATATATTTAGTACCTCTTGCTTACCATGATTATGGGCTTGACAATAAAGTATTAAAATTTTTTAATCTTACTATTGCACCTTCTAAATTAAATAGATGGCATGAGATAATTGAAAGATTAAAAGAATCTCATTCAAAAGTACGAATCGCTATTATAGCTAAATATCATAAATTAAAAGATGCTTATAAATCAGTAATCGAAGCTCTTGACCATGCTGGCATATATCATAAATATAAAGTTAATTTAGTATGGATAAATGCAGAAAATGTAACCAATGAAAATATTTCTAAAAAATTATTAGGTGTTGACGGAATATTAGTTCCAGGTGGATTTGGTGAGCGAGCAACAGAAGGAAAGATCTTAGCAGTAAATTATGCTCGAACTAATAATATACCTTTTTTTGGCATATGTCTTGGGATGCAGCTTGCTGCTATTGAAATAGCTTGTAATTTAGTAGGTCTTAAAGATGCTGTAACGGAAGAGTTTAAAACAGCTGGTACAAAAATTATTGAAAGAATAAGCAAAAATGATGAGGATTTTAATCCATCAGATATCACAATAGAAAATGTAAAAAAGACTATGCGTCTTGGTTCTTATACATGTAATTTAGTATCGGATAGTATTACTGCTAATGCATATGGAGAACTTAAAATAAGTGAACGACATCGTCATAGATACAAATTCAACAATGATTTTCAAGATATTTTTGAAAAAAATGGCGTAAAGTTTAGCGGATTTTCAGAAGATAAAAAGATTGTGGAAGCAATTGAATTACCAAAATTATTATGGTTTGTGGGAGTACAATTTCATCCGGAGTTTAAATCAAAACCTTTTGAAGCTCATCCTTTATTTATTGGATTTGTTGAAGCAGCGATTAAATATAACAATATACTATGACCTTATTTAAAAATCTTGACATAATTTTTATTATAGTCTAGGTTGCATTAGAGTTCTTTAACACTCTATAAAATAAGCTCATAGGTAAATTAATGAACGCCGTGAATTCTAACTTCACCTTTTGGAATAGAGCAAGAAATAGTAAATTTAGGCATATAGTTTGGCCGATTAGATCATATGAATTAACCAAATTCATACCTATGGCTTTATTAATGTTTTTTATTTTACTTAATCAGAACTTAGTTCGCAGTATTAAGGATAGTTTTGTTGTTACTTTAATTAGTACGGAGGTACTTAGTTTTATCAAGCTTTGGGGTGAAATGCCAATGGGTGTTTTATTCGTTATTCTCTATTTTAAACTCTGTAATATAATGACCACGGAACAGGTTTTTAGAATAATTACCGGTACTTTTTTGCTTTTTTTCGCTATTTTCGGTTTTGTTCTATTTCCATATAGAGAATTTTTTCATCCTGATCCTGAATTAGTCAAACATTACATAACATTACTTCCACATTTAAAATGGTTTATAATAATTTGGGGACAATGGAGCTTAGTATTATTTTATATAATGGGCGAGTTATGGCCTGTAATAGTTTTTACTCTCTTATATTGGCAGCTAGCAAATAAAATTACTAAGGTCGAAGAAGCACCTAGGTTTTACTCATTTTTTACTTTATTTGGACAAACCAATCTACTAATTTCCGGAACAATAATTATCTATTTTGCTAAAAGCGAACATTTCCTATTGCCATTATTTTCTCATTTAAGCGACACCAATGAAATTCTTTTAAAATCATTTGTTAGCGTTATTTTAGTCTCAGGATTAATTTGTTTAGCTCTGCATAAATTTATCGATAAAAAAATTGTAGAAGCCGATAAAAACATCAAATTTAAAAATCAAAGAACAGATATATTAAAATTAAGCTTAATTGAAAGTACAAAAATAATATTAACTTCTAAATATCTTGGTTTTATTTGTATTCTTTTAATCTCTTATTCGATGAGCATTAGCTTAATTGAAGGATTATGGATGTCCAAAGTAAAACAACTATATCCTGATACAAAAGATTTTATTTCATATCACGGTAAGGTATTTTTTTGGACAGGGGTACTTACTTTAGTTAGTGCATTTTTAGGAAGCAGTTTAATTAGATTATGCGGTTGGTTCTGGGGAGCAATTATTACACCTATTATGATGTTTGGAGCGGGCGTGATGTTTTTCTCCTTTACAGTGTTCGAAAATCACTTAAAAAATATTATAGATACGCTGGGTTATAGCTCACCGCTTATTGTAATAGTTTTTATTGGCGGTTTGTGGCATGTGCTTGCTAAATCAGTAAAATACTCACTTTTTGACGCTACTAAAGAAATGGTGTATATTCCGCTAGATAGCGAAATGAAAACCAAAGGTAAAGCTGCCGTTGATGTTATGGGAACTAAGATCGGTAAATCGATAGGTGCTATTATTCAATTCGTATCCTTTAGCATCTTCCCAAATGCTGTGCATAATGATATAGCAGGCTTATTAATGTTCAGTTTTATTATAGTATGTTTAATATGGCTATATGGCGTAAAAGTCTTAGCAGAATATTATAACAAGCTAGTAAAACGTTAAAAACATTTTCATTCTGTTGCATGGATTAAAAAGCACCATCAGTGTCATCCCGTGGCGGCATTACCTGCGTGGATCATTCTCCCCCCTGTCATCCCGTGAATAAATCACGGGATCCAGTTAAAAATACTAATAAAATTAGTATTCTTTTTATTTTCTGGATCTAGTTCCCAAGCAACTAGATGAATACCTTAGGGCGTTTTTCGATCCACGCAACAATACTTTCCCGCGGAAGCGGGAATCCAGGAAAAAAAGTCTAAATACAGCAATTTTTTAGAATATAAAAGCTCGATTTATGCTGGATTCCCGCCGTTGCTACAGTAGTGTCCGGAGAAAATTGGAGTATTATTAAAACCGTCATTGCGAGCGGTCGTAGACCGCGTGGCAATCCAGAAAAATAGTAAAAAATAACTAATTTTAGCATTTTTTTACTTCCTTGCTTCGTCGAATTACTTTGTAATTCTTCTCGCAATGACGAAAAAACCTAATAATAACAACGTTTATTTTTTTCCGGACACTACTGCACCTCCGCAGGAATGACATAGAATAAAAACTGTCCAATACTATTATAATACATACATGCAAAAAACATATTATAAATAATACGATGTCAAATTTTCATAAAGAAGGTTCTATAGTTTTTTGGAAATGGTACGGAAAAAAGCTCAAGGGTACAGTTCAAAAAGTTTATTATGATCCTATAATTAAAAAGATTAAGGATAAAGAAATTAAACGTAACGCTAGTGAGCAAAATCCAGCTTATTATATTAAAGGAGATAATGACAAACACGTCTTAAAATTACATTCTGAACTAATTAATATATAAATTTCATAATTATGAACAAAAAAATATCAAATCTTAATATGATTGATAATAAATAAATTAAAAATCATCGTAAACTGCCTAAACTTGCTTTAGCTGTCATTCTTAGCTTTTATTCATGCTATTATTAAACTTAATTCTTATTGACTTATATTATGGATGTTGGTACAGCATGTTTCAAAAAGGTCTAGACAAGATGAATTTAAAGGTGAGCCTGCACAGCGTAGATAAACTACGTGAGCACAGGCAAATCCTACAAAATTCGCTTGTATCGACCTTTATGGAATGTGCTGTACTTATAAAATAATTTTCTCAATAACTACAAAAGCTACACAAATGGGGTAATCATCAGAGAGGGAAAGATGGATATTAAAAGGAGGAAGTTTTTGAGTATAAACTGAATCTATCTTTACTATTGGCTTGCCTAATTCATCATTAAGCACCGTGACATCTTTAAAATTAATACCACGCCCTATACCAACACCGAAAGCTTTACTAATTGCTTCTTTAGCAGCAAAACGCTTTGCCAAAAAAGTAGCATGACTTTCTTTCTTTAGCAAAGCAAATTTTTTTAATTCTTCGGTATTTAAAATTCTTTTAGGAAAAATTTCTGGATATAATTTTATTATCTTTTCAATTCTAGGAATCTGTACTATATCCGTACCAACACCTATAATCATTTATTTATCTTCAAAGTCTTCACCGGTTTCTTCAGTAAAAATTTGATCGTCTAAATCAGAATAATCTTCTCCAATATAAACTTCTGGTAAATATTCAAATTTTTCTTCTAAATCTTCTGATTCGTCTTGTTTAACAATAGGCTCTATTCTACTTCTTGTACGTAGGCTATTAATAAAATCTTGTTCTAACTGAGCTACTGATACTTTTCCAGAAGCAATTCTGCGTAATGCGATAACCGGAGGTTTATCACGCTTTTCTTTCTTGCTTTGATTAGTTTCTACTTTATAGTTTAATAACTTAGCATATCTAGTTGCATAAATAACTAGCTGAAACCTATCAGTTATAACTTTACTACAATCTTCTGTTGTAATTCTTGCCATTATTCTCTCCGTTAAAATAATAAATTTTTTATGTTATTAAGTTCTTGTGTCATTTAGTTGCTTGTACCTGCGGCATCCAGTAATAAAAATACAATTTTTCAAGCCATGCAACAACCTAAGCATAAGTCACGGCATTACATTAACCTATAACAATAAATAATTTGTATTATACTCTTTTTATATCCGCACCGCAATTATTTAATTTCTTCTCTAAATTTTGAAATCCGCGATCTAAATGATATATACGGTGCAATACTGTTTCACTATCAGTACTTAGACCTGCTAGTATCAGCGATACCGAAGCTCTAAGGTCACTTGCCATAACTTCCGCACCTTTTAAGCTTTTAACGCCTTGTACTATTGCTTGATTACCCCGTACTGTTATATCCGCACCCATTCTACATAATTCAGGTACGTGCATAAAACGATTTTCAAAAATATTTTCAGTAATTATTGAAGAACCTTGGCTAATAGTCATAAGACTCATAAATTGTGCTTGTAAATCTGTAGCAAAGCCTGGATATGGATTAGTTTCTAAATTTACGGCATTTAACTTATCTGCATAAGTTACCTGCACTCCATTATCTATAGGCATAACTTTTATACCTGTTTCAATGAGTTTTAAAGCAATATTTTCTATGATATGATAATCAATGCCGTAAAGTTTTAAATCACCTTTAGTAATAGCTGCGGCAAACATATAAGTCCCTGCCTCTATACGATCAGGTAGAACTCTGTAACTTGCTTCACTTAAAGAATCTTTGCCGTTTATTCTTATTTTGCTTGTACCAATTCCGGAAATATCTGCACCCATCTTATTAAGACAGTTACATAAATCCACTATTTCAGGCTCTCTAGCACAGTTAAATAGCAATGTTTCACCATCTGCTAGAACAGCTGCAAGTACGGCATTGATAGTAGCTCCAACCGAAATTTTATCAAAAATGAAATGAGTACCTTTTAAACGCCCTGCCGTTGAAGCGTTAATATAACCATCTTCAATTGTAATTTCAGCTCCCATAGCCTTTAAAACTGCAATATGCAGATCTACTTGTCTAGCTCCAATGGCACAACCACCAGGTAGAGATACTTTTGCTTTACCATAACGGCTAAGCAGAGGACCAAGCACCCAAATAGATGCTCTCATCTTACGAACTATCTCGTAATCTGCCGTTAAGTTGTTGATATTTGCAGCATTAATTACTAATTCGAACTCATTTTCATGTTCTATTATTTCAATGCCTGCTCCATGACTTTTTAGTAATTCTTTCATAGTACTAACATCCGTTAATTTTGGAACATTAGTAATATGTAGTTTATCAGTCAGTATAGAAGCTGCCATAATAGGAAGCACAGCGTTTTTAGCACCGCTAATATTGATAATACCTTTGAGAGGTTTACCGCCGTGAATAATTAATTTTTGCATAAATATTTATAATGTCATTCCCGCGGAGGCAGGAGTCCAGTCAATTATATTGTCATCCCGTGACTTGATCACGGGATCTTGTGCCATAGAATGTGTCCTGAGATACTGCGGTCAAGCCGCGGTATGACAGACTTTTTTCTGGATTCCCGCCTCCGCGGGAATGACATAGTAAACCGCAAGAAAAATATACATATTCTTAACATGAAGAGTAAGTAGACGAAGTTTTATTTGGAAAAGAGCAAGGCGTCTTGAAGCTGATAACCGCAGCGTATACTTAATACGTGAGGATTATCAGCAAAAGACAACGTAGCCAACTTTTCAAATAAAACGAGTATACTATACGTCCAGGTTTACAACGTTCAATGCATTCGATTGTATGAACTGCCTACGAGGTTCGACTACATCACCCATTAGCGTGGAGAATATACCTTCAGCTTCATCGATTTCTGCAACTCTTACTTGCAATAAAGTTCTTATTTCAGGGTTAAGGGTAGTATCCCATAACTGATCTGAATTCATCTCACCGAGTCCTTTAAAGCGTTGAACGCTGATGCCTTTTTTTCCGCAATCTATAATAGTATTTAGCAATATGCTAGGAGTTAAAATATCAAATTCTTGGTTTTTTACTACTAGCTTTAATTGCTTATTAAATATATCAAAAATTGTTAGAGCAAGTTTTGATATATTTATAAATTCGAATGATTCTAACTGCTCTCTTAGCAAAATTTTACGCTCTTTTAAGCCTCTACTAAAACGGAAAAATTCTATTTTATTTTCATGTTTTAAAACTTCCCAATCTGTTTTATCGGGTGATTGCTCTAAACTATTTAATGCATTTAAAGCTTTTTTAAGTCTTGAATCACTTTCATCATTAAATATTTTATTGTTAAGTAGATCATTAATTGCCAAAATTTCAGTGATAGAGCGGTTAAATTTTTTGCTAGCATGATCAAGTAAGCTATTGAACTTTATGACTTTACTCATTAGTTCTTCTAGATTTTCGTTTGCCAGCTGCTCTTTATTATCTAAAGTTAAAGTAGCATCGCTAATTGCTGATTTTACTAAATAATCTTGCAGTGCTTGCTCATTTTTTAAGTAAAGCTCACTTGCTCCTTTCTTTACCTTATAAAGAGGTGGCTGTGCTATGTATAAATATCCCTTATTTATTAGCTCTGGCATATGGCGGTAAAAGAACGTAAGTAATAAAGTTCTAATATGTGACCCGTCAACGTCAGCATCAGTCATAATAATAACTTTATGATATCTTAGTTTTTCAAGAGAGAATTCTCGGTTATCAACACCTGTTCCAAGAGCTGTAATTAATGTACCAATTTGATCCGAGCCAAGCATTTTATCAAACCTTGCACGTTCAACGTTTAGGATTTTACCACGCAGAGGCAATATAGCTTGAATTTTGCTATCCCTACCCTGCTTTGCTGTACCACCCGCTGAGTCTCCCTCTACTATAAATAATTCAGAAACTGCCGGATCTTTGGCATGACAATCTGCAAGCTTACCTGGCAAGTTCGATACTTCTAATACTGATTTTCTTCTAGTTAATTCTCTTGCTTTTCTAGCAGCTTCACGAGCATTAGCTGCCTCCATAATTTTGTTTATAATGAGCTTTGCGTCGGCTGGATGTTCTTCAAACCACTCAAGAACTTTCGTATAAACAGCATTTTCAACAATCGGTCTTACTTCAGAACTTACCAGCTTATCTTTAGTTTGGGAGGAAAATTTAGGATCAGGCACTTTAACAGAAAGTACGCAGCATAACCCTTCCCTAGTATCTTCTCCACTAAAAGCATTTTTCGCTTTTTTATTAAGACCGGTATTTTCAAGATAAGCGGTAATAACACGTGTTATCCCTGATTTAAATGCACTAAGGTGAGTTCCGCCATCACGTTGTCTAATATTATTGGTAAAACACAATATATTCTCATGATAAGAATCATTCCAATGCATAGCAAGCTCAAGGCTTATACCAGATTCAGTATTATCTGCATTAACTACGATACATGAATGAACAGCGTGTTTTGCACGATCTAAATATTTTACGTAAGCTTCAATTCCGCCTGTATAATAAAATTCTACTTCTTTTACCTCTTCAAATCTATTATCTGTTAGTAAAATCTTTACTCCAGAATTTAGGAAAGCAAGCTCACGAAGACGATGTTCTATTATATTGAAATCGAATTCTATATTAGTAAAGGTTTCTACTGATGGGAAGAAAGTAACTTCTGTACCTTTTTTGTCTACATTTTCTTTAATAACTGCAAGCGGTGCTTCTGTTATCCCGTTATTAAATCTAATAAGATGCTCTGTATTATTACGCCAAATACGTAGCTCAAGCCAATCAGAAAGAGCATTTACGACCGACACACCAACACCGTGCAAACCACCAGAAACCTTATAAGAATTCTGATCAAACTTACCACCGGCATGTAGCTGCGTCATAATTACTTCAGCTGCCGATATACCTTCTTCCTCATGAATCTCAACAGGTATACCTCGCCCATTATCAGATACGGTTACCGAGCCGTTTTTATTTAAAACGACTCTTACTAAATCACAATAACCGGCTAATGCTTCATCGATAGCATTATCGACTACCTCATAAATCATATGATGTAAACCAGATCCGTCACCGACATCACCGATATACATTCCTGGTCTTTTTCTTACAGCTTCAAGACCCTTTAAAACCTTAATAGAATCAGCACCATATGATGATTCATTCAACTTTTCTTCAAATTCCGACATATTATATTATTAAGATAAATAAAAAGCTAGTAGACGAAGTTTTATTTGGAAAAGAGCAAGGCGGCTTGAAGCTGATAACCGCAGCGTATACTTAATACGTGAGGATTATCAGCAAAAGACAACGTAGCCAATTTTTCAAATAAAACGAGTATACTTTTATTTGTTGCTAGAGACAATAAAAATAACTATAACGGAACTTATCAGATTAGTAAATGTAAATATGATGAGATAACAATGGATAAATTAAAGTTAAAAAATATTTTTGATGTGATGGATGATTATGACGTATTTTTGTTTGATCTTTGGGGCGTAATAGTCGAAGGCGGTCACACCTACCCTAATGTTGTGCAGAATATTAATAAAATTATTGAGCAGAAAAAAGTATATTTTGTTACTAATGCTCCACGAAATATTTTCTCTCTACATCAGACACTCAAATCTTGGGGATTAAATGCTAAGCCAGAAATGATTATTAGCTCTGGTGAAGTAGCTGTACAGATGATTTTAGAGAGTAAAGAGCGTTTTGGTATTGAAAAGCCGATAATATATCATTTAGGTCATCTAGAAAATGATATCATAAACGGCATACAGTGCCCTATCACTGATGATATTCAAAAAGCTAATATTCTCCTAATGACAATTTATAGAGATGAAAGTAAAAATTTAGATTTAAACGAATTTGATGAGCTATTTAAAATTGTCGTAGAACGCAAGATAGTCAATATTTGTGCTAATCCTGACCTTGGGATAAATCAACACGGAATTTATAGATATTGTAGCGGTTATTATGCTCAGAAAATAATACAGCTAGGCGGTAAAGTAATCTATAGCGGTAAACCTTACGAAGAGATATATAGCAAAGTTTTACAAGAATGTCCTAGTGTAACTAAGAATCGTATATTAATGATAGGCGATACTTTTTATACTGATATACTTGCAGCTAATTGGCTTGGCATAGATTCAGGTTTAGTTTTAACAGGTAATTCTAGAGATTATCACCTCGAGTTTGATAATATTGATGATAAGCTATCTAATTTAAGAAAAGCAGCTGAAAAACAATCGGTTATGCCAAGTTTTGTAGTAAGTTTGTCTTGATGACGTCATTGCGAGCGAGCAAAGCGAGTGCGGCAATCTCGTAAAATAGTATGATACTCCTGAGATTGCCAAGTCGATTCTGCGAATCTCCTCGCAATGACGGTCATAACAAATACTATTGATGTTATACTAATAATCTGTTATATAAGAAGCTTTAAGCGGTCGTGGCGAAATTGGTAGACGCGCAGCATTGAGGGTGCTGTTCTGTAAAAAGATTGGAAGTTCAAGTCTTCTCGACCGCACCATATCATTGACTTTTAAATTTACTTTAACTTCTCAATTTCTTCTTTTTTTAAATCAGTGTATTTTATAATTTTTGCTATAGGTTCTTTATCTATTAGCATCTTTTTAGCTATAGTAAATTTTTCTTTTTTTAATTTAGCTTCTAACTTTATTTTACTTTTGGCTCTTTCTTTTTCAATACCTTGTTGCTCCCAGTGATGTGCTAAACTTCCCATAATATTTGCTCCTAATTTAGGATTTAAATGTGATTTAAGTATTTTTTCTAATTCTATTTTATCATCTTCTTTTATTTTAGTCAAAGTATACGATATAGCTGATTTTATATGATCGACTCCACTATTAGAGTCAGCAAACACCGATAAAGTATCGGCTAGTTGTTTCCATCTTGGTAATAAATCAGGCTCATTTATATATTTCATTAGAATTTGTAAAGGAGCAAGCCAAGATCTTTCTTTTAATTGTTCATCAGGAATATCAAACAAGTTGATTAGTTGATAATCGTTGCTCCAAGTTTCTTTTACCAACTCGCTATTTTCAAATAAATCCCACAAATTTAAAGGAGCAGTATATTTTTTATGATCATTTGAATATACTAACGGATATATAAAAGGAAACTTTTTAGAATCGGGATGCGAATTTAAGTGTCTTTCAGCAATATTTAACATATATTTAAACAGGCGAAAAGCCATAAGAGGGTCGGAACTACTTTGGTGTTCACACAAAATGTATATATAACCATCTCTATTATTAATTTTAGCAGAATATAAAACATCTGTAATAGTTTCTTTTAAGCTTGGCTCTATAAAACTATCATTTTTCAATTTCAAAGTAGAGGGTAAGAATAAAACTTTTATTTCAGTTGGTAAATATTCCTCAAAGAATTCTTTAGCTATTAATGGATTTGCTAAAGCTTGCTGAAAAAACTTATCATGCTCTTTTCTATCTGACATAATTTTATTATTGTAACTAATAAGGGAGCATTATACAAGCTTTTCTATTATAAGTATATATCTAATAAATTTAAAGAGTAGATAAACGAGGTTCTATTATTGAGCATAGTTAAAAAACTATTGCTTATTTTTGTTCTGTAATTTATATTGATTAACAAATCGTACACCATTCTACGTCAAACCTAGCTAACCAGTAAATAATTATAATTAAATAAGTCTGCAAGCCAGACTATTATAGTCAATTCAGTTGAATTTTGTGACAGGCGTGAGGGTAGAGCTTATAATAATAGGCAAGACGACGAACAACCTGCTACATGCGTTCAAATCAATTGACTATAGGTAAGGGATTATGCCTAATTTCAGTATGTTCAAAAGCATATTACCTGATCATCATGATCAATTTGCTGAAATTTTTGATCAAATTAATGATTTATTAGAAGATCATAATTATAATGCTGCGGCTAGTAGGCTTGCAGAACTTCATTATGCTGATTTAGCTGATTTCTTAGATAATTTAAGTCCTAAAATCTACAAAATAATCATTCCACTACTACAAGACAAAATCAAACCTGAAACTTTAGTTTCACTAAATGCTTACAGCAAACCTTTAATAATAGAAACTCTTGGCATAAAAAAATCAGCAGAATTAATTGATAAGCTAGATATAGAAGATGCTATTGAAGTTGTAATTGACTTAGATGATGATATTAAAGATTTAATATTAAGCAATCTTTCTAAAGAAAAAAAACATCAAATCACTATTGGGTGTACATATCCAGAAAATACAGTAGGAAGGGTAATAGAGCGAGACTTTGTTAATCTTCAAGAAAATTGGACTGTTAAAGAGTCGTTAAATTTTATAAAAACTGTCAAAAATGACTTCCACGCTGCTATTGTTACAGACAATAAACTGCGTCCTATCGGTATCATCTCGCTTAGTACTTTAATTAAGCATGAAAAAAATGAATTGGTGAAAAATTTAATGAGTAAAGATTTTAAACTGGCTGATAGTTTCACCGATTTAAATGAACTTAGTTTCATTTTTAAACAATATGCTTTAACTATAGTACCAGTAGTCAATAAAAATGGTAAATTAATTGGTAGCGTATCTATTGACAATATAATCTATATTATTGAAGAACAAGCCGAAAAGGATATATTATCGCTAAGCGGTGTGCATACACAAGATACTTTCTTTAACTTCTTTTACACTGTAAAACATCGTTTTCCATGGTTATTTGTTAATCTGATTACCGCTTGCATGACTTCGCTTATTATTAATCATTTTAATGATACTATTGCAAAGCTTGTAACACTTGCAGCTACTATGCCTATTGTAGCCTCTATGGGCGGCAATGCAGGTACGCAAGTTATGACAGTTACGGTTAGAGCACTTGCCAATAAAGATATTCATTATAGTAACGTAAGTAAAATAATCTTGAAAGAAATAGCCGTATCGGGTTTTAACGGCTTTGTGCTAGCAATCATCGGTGCAGGACTTAGCTTTGTGATGCTGATGGACCTTAATCTTAGCGTAATTTTTGCTATTGCTGTAATCTTAAACTTTCTGGTAGCAGGGTTATTTGGCTCTGCTATTCCGATATTACTGCACTATTTCGATATTGACCCAGCTGCTGGCTCTGGCGTCTTTCTGACTACCCTAACCGATGCTTTAGGTTTTCTCACCTTTTTAAGTCTTGCTCACGTCTTTCTGGTATAGCATAAATAAAAAGCTCTAGATTTTAGGCAGGGGAGGATTTGCTTTTGTTTTAGATTTAGTTTGTTTAATTTTCGACGGCAATACTGGATTTTTTAATTTCTTCAATTCTTTAAAATTTTCCTTTAATTCTTTTAGGTTTTTCTGCTTATCTTTATCAACTGAAGATATTACTGCACCTGATTTATGTAGCTGCTTTGAAAGCTGCTCTAACTGCTTTCTTACTTCTGGTTTCATAGTAAAGTAACAAATTTTACTACCTATTACTTCTTTTATATTTTTAAGGTTTTCTTTTGAAATCTTATAATATTTTATACCGCAATAATTAACTATTTTTGACCATACAGATCTTTTTTGATAAAGCTCTTGATGGATTATATCTACTAACTTTTTTTTGTTAGAAGTTAGTAATTCAATTGAAAATTCTTCTAAAAATCTAGATATACGTCTCTTAATTTTCTCTCGTTGTTGACCTTCAATAGCTATTTTTTTATTTTGCTCTAACTTTCCTATTGATGTTTCAATTATTGAAGATATTTCAGCTTCTTTTTCTTCATTTTTTTTATTCTCGTATTTTTCTTGAGTATTAGAATGCTTTTCTATATATGCTGCTAATTTTTTCTCTACCAAATTTTGAACATATTTGCCGTTAGGGTTTCGTATGTCACTTTCTGCGATCAGTTTATCCATATCAGATAACTTCTCATATTCTTTTATTTCTCGAAAAAGAGGAGCATATAGCAGAAAATTAATACTTTGAGCAATCCTACTATCTATTGAGTCTTTGGAATCCCTTTGGGGATAAAATTTTTGTTTGAGAACGAAATAATGGTTTAATATTTCTTGAGGTATATTTTTGATATTAAGAGGCTGTAGTTCTAACTTGGAGTTAAGTTCGGCTTTCATACCATGACGTTTTGCCTCTAATAATAATAATTCTCCCCAAATTTTATTATCAGTAGTACGACAAACAAAATTCGGGTCATTAACCGGCATTAGCTCGCTTGCATGTTCCATTACTGCCCTATTTAATTTATGTAACTGATTATTTTTAAGATTTGTATTTATAATAGATATAAAAGCTTCTCTCTGCTTTTGCTTACTTGCAGTACTAAAGGCTTGCTGTATTTTTTCTAAAACTTTTAAATCAAAATTCTCATTTTCTAATTCTTCAATAACTAAATCTGCTAGATTTTTATTTGTAATAGAATTTTGATTCTTCTTTGATTCTTTTAACATATATGGTAATAACTTAATGACACAATTATATTAAATATGTAATAAACTAATTACCATGAATTTTTACTGACTATATCACTAAAATTTTAGGATAGTAGCTCGTAGGTCATAATTCTGTTTCAATAGTTCCTAAAACTTTTACTGTAATTATTTCATCATCTAATTTACTATACATTACTGATTCTAAAATATCTGAAGATGCTAAATTACTAATATAAATACTATCTATATCATTTAATACTTTATTAACTACTATTACTCTAGTATCTTTATTGTCTGGATATCCTAATTCTAATGAATTATCTAATTTGCGTTTAAATATAGGCAACTTAAATACTTTATTTAGATCATGCTCATTAATATATTTACTTATAAATAAACACATTGTACTTTCTGCTAAGCTCTGTTTAACATAATGATTTTCTAACTCATCTTTACTTTCATCTTTTAAATTTTTTTGATATAAATTATATATTTTTTTCTGAGTTTCATCATCTTTAAACTTTTTCAAATAAAAATTATTAACTAATAGTTTATAAAGCTGCAATATTGAATTAGGAAAATTAATTGTTAGATCTCCTTCTTCATTAAATTCAGCGGTAAAATTATTTCTTATTGCCTCTAAATAAAGTAAGTTACGTAATATAGAATCATCTGATTTGCGTAGAAAAAAACTTAGATCTTCAGAAACAGATAAACCCACAGCATGCTCCATTATTTTTTCGTTAAGACTATGTAACCTTTCATCAGATATTTTACTTTCTAAATTCAATAGAAATAATTGTTTTATATGTTTCGGTAAATTTGATAGTTTTTGTAGTTCTTGTAAATCTTCTAACGTAATTTTCTTGCTTTTACTATTATAAATTATATGTTCTGCAATATAATTTATATCATACTCATTATCATCACTCTCAACTGTTATACAAAAAAATTTAGTAAATTTCATTTATCCTCCTTGAATATCAAAAAAGCGTATTATGCATAGTTAGTAAATATTAGCAAGAATTTTATACAATAATTAAAATATTTTAATTTTTACTGAGGGGATGATGTAACAATGCTTTTTTAAGATGGTTGGTTTGAAGATGAGTGTAAATTTGAGTAGTAGAGATATCAGCATGACCTAATAGCTCTTGAATAACACGTAAATCCGCTCCGCCCTCAAGCAAATGGCTTGCAAAGCTATGACGCAATACGTGCGGGGAAATATGCTCAGGATTAAGCCCAGCGTAAAGAGCAGCCGATTTTAAGAGGATAGCAAAATTTTGCCTAGTCATGTAACCGGCAGCAGATGAAGAAGGGAATAAGTAAATAAGATTTTTTGGTTTTGTTTTATTTACAAAGTTATCTCTAACTGCTAAATATTTAACAAGACTATTAATAGCCGGCTCATTTATTACTATAATTCTTTCTTTATTACCTTTACCAAGTACGGAAAATATTTTTTTTACCTCTCTTGACACTTTATTACTTAAAATATCGCTGAGTTTAAGGCTAACAAGCTCTGAGACTCTAAGACCGCTAGCATACAGCAAGTGGATCATTGCATTAAGCCGGATACCTTCAGGTGAAGTATCTTGCGAGCAATATTCAAGCAATGATTTAATATCATCTATAGATAATATTTCAGGAAGTTTATTTTGATATTTTGGTAAATCTATATTTAGTAAAGGATTTAAGTTAGTATGGTTTTCACTAATTAAAAATTCATAATAACTTTTTATAGTTGATATTTTTCGGTTAATAGAACGAGCTTGCAAACCATTTTCTGCTAGATACTCAACCCAATTTCTAATATTGTCAGTAGTAATATTTAATTCTGATAATTTTTGCTTGGCAAGATAATTATGAAAATCTAATAAATCACGCTTATAACTAAGTATGGAATTTTTTGATAATGCTCGCTCAGCGAGTAACATTTCTAGGAATTGTGAAATAAATTCCATAAAATTTTTAATTTTAGATGGAGGCTAGGGTCGGAATCGAACCGACGAATAGAGGATTTGCAGTCCACGGCATTACCACTTTGCTACCCAGCCAGTATAATCGCAGTAATACTAACAATATTCAGAGAAAAAAGCAAATAAATTTTATATAACTCGTCATTGCGAGCCACTGAAAGTGGCGTGGCAATCTTATGAGAATGTCCTGGGATTGCATCAAAGCTACACTCCTCGCAATGACAATCAGTTATACAAACTCGCTAATCTGCGATTTTGCAAATAGTTTAATTTGGAAATCAATAAACTCTGCATTACCATTTGCACCTATTTCAGCAAACTTATTAGCTTTAAGTAACAGGTCATAATCTCTTGCTAAATCAGCAAAGAAAAAATCCATCTCACCGCTTTGCTTTACACCTAAAATCTCACCACTACCACGAAGTTTTAAGTCCTGCTCGGCAATATAAAATCCGTCATTAGTTTGTTTCATTATCTCAAATCTACCACGCCCAACTTTACCAAGTCTTTTAGGATTATATAGCAATATACAATATGATTGTAAACTACCACGCCCTACTCTACCTCTCAGCTGATGGAGCTGAGCAAGTCCAAACCTTTCGGCATTCTCAATAATAATTAATGTTGCTTCAGGCACATCTATCCCAACCTCGATAACAGTTGTTGCAACTAATATCTTAATTTCTCCATCCTTAAATTGCTTCATTACAGCATCTTTTTGCTCATTTTTCATCTTACCATGAATAATACCGCTGCATCCTGCATAAATATTCTCAATCGAATTAAAACGATTCATTACATCCATTAATAGTCTATCTTCTTCCTCTGATGTCATCCCGTGGCTTGTCCACGGGATCCAGTCAAAATTATTAGCATTATCAGTTGTTTTTTGGATATTGCGGTCGAGCCGCGGTATGACATCGGAGGTTTTTGCCTGCTCTATCAATGGACATATCCAATATATTCGCTCGCCTGCAACAAGCTTCTTATTTATCGCTTCTATAATATGTTCGATTTTATTGATAGACATGGTGTTTGTTGCAATAGGCAGACGATTTTTGGGCTTTCCTTGAAGCTTAGATATAGTCATATCCCCAAACATAGTAAGAGCAAGACTTCTTGGAATCGGTGTTGCGGTCATAACTTCTACCTAAAACATCGGGATTTTTACCTTTACTTATTAGATCAAGTCTTTGCTGCACGCCAAATCTATGCTGCTCATCTATCACTATATAACCGAGCTTCTTAAAATTTACTTTTTCTTGAAATAAAGCGTGAGTGCCAATTAATATATCAATTTCACCATTTTCAAGCTGCATCATAATATTTTTTCTAGCCGAGCCAAGTATTTTACCGGTAAGTAATCCAATTTTTATATCGGTATTTTTCAAAGCTCTAATAAAAAACTCATAATGCTGATTGGCAAGTAAGTCAGTCGGTGCCATTAAGGTTGATTGAAACCCCACAACTGCTACATTCGTCATGGTAAGCAGGGCTACTAAAGTTTTACCTGATCCAACATCACCTTGTAATAATCTCATCATCTCAATGCCGCTAGCCTGATCTTTCTCTATCTCTTCTATTACTTGCTGCTGATAAAAAGTTAACTCAAACCCAAGACTATTTAGTATATTAGCTTGAACCTGCTCCGCTTTAGGGTAAATATTACCATGCTTTCCTACTATTTGCGTACGTGCCTTAAAAAGAGATATCTGATTGGCGATGAGTTCTTTAGCGGCTAAGGATTTTTTATGTACATCGTCATTGCGAAGCCCCTTTAGGGGCTGCGGCAATCCAGAAATTAATGATTTTACATCACTAGATTGCCGCGTCGGCATAAATGCCTCCTCGCAATGACGAAGAACATGCACCCCTTTCAAGCTCTCTAGCACTTCATCCAAATATTCCTTTACCTCTTTATCCTGCACATTCTTACATTTCTCTTCAAACATATCTATTACTTTTATGATATATGAATATAATTGCTTGTTACTAATTAAGTATGTCAAAGAATAAATAGGTTCTAGTTCCTTTGTAAGCTTAGGATTAACGATAAATTCAGGATGAGAAATTTGTAAGTGATGATCAAAAAATTGTACCTTACCACTAATAATATGCTTCGTTCCAACTTTCAGCTTATTAAAAATAAATGGGGGTGGTTTATGAAAAAATACTAATAGCAACGAGCCTGTATCATTACTTGCTGTAATTCTTAACGGCTGATGGCTTTTATTCGGTAGATTAACGCTTTCAATTATTACTTCTACTTGAATTAAATCTCCTTCTTTAACCTCTGTTAGATTAGGTGATAATGTTTTTGTTTGATAAGAAACAGGAGAATAAAATAGCAAATCACGAATATTACTAATACCAAGCCTTTTAAGGGCAGCTGCAGTATCTTCACGAATATTAATAAAAGCTTTGATGGGGGAAAATAAAAATTTCTCTAAAATAGTTAGCATATATAATTATATATCATTATTTAATATTATGATTATATATACCTCTTAAGAATAATAAAAATAATTATTTAATTTGTACCAGAGATGAAAAGCGGTTTTCATCTCTGGTACTCATTATTTTAAGGCTTATAAATCCAGTTTTAGACCCGCTCTAACTATAGCTGAAGATTTTAAAGGCATACCCTCTATAAATCCTGCTGTTTTATAACCACCTGAACCAACTATTTTAAATGTATCATTTAAACTAAGTTCAAAATTAACAGCTCCAAAGCCACCTTTTTTACATTTTTCCTTTAAAGGAGTAGCAGTTAGCATTTTAGGCTGATTCCAATAAGCAGCTTCTAAACCTAAAGAAATAAAATCAAATTTTGCTAAGTTATTTGCTTTAAATCCAACGCCATAAGACTTAAATTTTTGATTTTTTCCGTAGTTAATATTAAGTTGGATATATTTATCGTCAATAACAAAATGATTAACTAAACCACGCTCTAAACCATATGGAGCAAGTATAGCTCTGGTAGCTGGTAAATATTTTACTCTTCCTAAATTAATCATTGGAATATTATCAAGATTAGTATTCATTACAAATGAATAAGCAGAATAGAATAAAAATGGATCAATTAAATCTAAATAAGCATAAGAACGCATTTTGCTTTTGGTAATATAATTATTACCATATATACTATTCATCAGTTTTGTATAAGCATTAATATCGTTGCCCTTTTTATCAGTTTCATTAAAATTAGTGTCAAAAATATAAGTTGCTTGATCTAACCTTGCTATAAAATAACCTATACCATAAGTAGGGTTAATTTTATTACTGCTCATATATCTATCTTTAATATTTTCAGATAATAGATAACTTGCTTGCATTCCTCCAACATCTATAGCTGCTTTTTTATGAACCTGTAAAGAATCAAAATCTTTTGCCTTATTATTGAGTGAATCCATCGAAAGGATTAACTTTATACTTTGTTACTTTTAAGTCAAACTCTCTCATTCTAGCACCATGCCCACCTATTTCATGATTAGCAACCATAAGTTACTACATAACTATATCCTTTTTTGGATGAGGTATTATCTATGCTTGATGCATTTGCTGCTACTGACAAAATGCATGTAGCAAAGGCTAAACTTAATTTACTTATTTTCATAATTATTAATATTTGTTAATTTATCAGAAAGGCATTATATATAATATTTATAAAATTAACAAGTAAATTTTTTAATAAGTTAAAGTTGTTAATATTCTTGACTTATTGTGAAAATCCCCATAATTTCTTAATAGTAAGTATTAAATAATAAAAAATTTATGAACAAAATCTATCCTTCAACTGAAGCAGCCCTTGAAGGATTACTTTATGACAGCATGACTATCATGTCAGGCGGATTCGGTCTATGCGGTATCCCTGAAAATCTAATCAATGCCCTACTTAAGAGCAACGTCCAAAATTTAACGATTATCAGCAATAATTGCGGTGTTGATAATTTCGGTCTTGGTTTACTTCTTCAAACTAAACAAATCAAAAAAATGATCTCTTCTTATGTAGGGGAAAATAAAATTTTTGAGCAGCAATATCTTGATAAAGTATTAGAGCTTGAATTAAACCCACAAGGAACTCTTGCCGAGCGAATTAGAGCTGCTTGTGCTGGGATTCCCGCTTTCTATACTAAAACCGGTATAGGTACGATCGTAGAAGAGAATAAAGAAACTAAAGAATTTAACGGCGAAAAATATATAATGGAGACAGCATTACAGGCTGATCTTGCTATTATTAAAGGCTATAAAGCTGATAAAAGCGGTAATGTTATTTATAATAAAACCGCTAGAAATTTCAACGCTGTAATGGCAGGTGCGGCAAAAGTCACTGTTTGTGAAGTAGAAGAAATAGTTGAAGTTGGTGAACTTAATCCTGATGATATTCACACTCCTAATATTTTTGTGCAGAGGCTAATAGTCGGTGAAAAATACGAAAAACGCATTGAGCAACTAACAACAAGAGCAAAATAAATGGCTTGGAGCAAAGAACAAATTTATCAAATAACAGCAGAGCTTGAACTTACGGACGGCTTATATGTTAATCTTGGCATAGGTATGCCAACTAACGTGGCAAACTATATCCCTAAAGGCATAACTATAACGCTTCATAGCGAAAACGGTATGCTTGGGATGGGACCTTTTCCTTATGTAGGTGATGAAGATCCTGACTTAATTAATGCCGGCAAGCAGACTATAACGGCTTTGCCAGAAAGTAGTTATTTTGACAGTAGTTTTTCTTTCGGGATGATTAGAGGTGGGCATATTGATCTGACTATTTTAGGAGCTATGCAAGTTTCAGAAAAAGGCGACCTTGCTAATTGGACTATTCCAGGTAAGATGGTTAAAGGTATGGGCGGAGCTATGGATTTGGTCGCCAACACCAAACGAGTAGTTGTTATAATGGAACATAATGCCAAAGATGGCGGTGCTAAATTATTAAAAGAATGTAACTTTCCTTTAACAGGTGCTAAAGTAGTTAATAGAGTAATTACCGACCTTAGAATTTTTGATATTGATAAAGATAAGATGATACTCTCTAAAAAAGCCGAAGACGTTACTGTTGAAGAAATAAAATCCAAAACAGAAGCTGAATTTATAGTGAATTTGTAAGGAGTTCTCGTCATTGCGAGCGACTGCAAGGAGCGTGGCAATCTCATTTTATTATCCTGAGATTGCATCAAAGCTACGCTCCTCGCAGGGCATTGTTGTGTGGATCAAGAGTCGTCATTGCGAGCAAATGAAATGAGCGTGGCAATCCAGAAAAAATAATAAAAAATGCTATAAATTAGCATTTTTTAACTAGATTGCTTCGTCAATTACTTCGTAATTTCCTCGCAATGACGGAAAAACTGATCTACGCAACAAAGCCTCCTCGCAATGACGATTTAGTTGTAACACTTAAAGGAGAATAGAATGGTTAAAGTAGCTATCGTATATTATAGCGGATATGGTCATACTGTTAAAGTAGCCGAAGAAATAAATAAAAGCGTAAAAGAAGCAGGAGCAGAAACCTCCTTAATTCAAATAAGCAAAGACAAACCTGATAATGTAGATTGGAGTTTGTTAGATAATGCAGATGCTATTATTTTTGGAGCTCCAACTTATATGGGTAGTTTAGCTGGTCCTTTTAAAACATTTATGGACTCTACTTCAATAAAATGGAAAGACAAAATAGCAGCAGGCTTTACTAATTCTGCTTCTTATTCAGGCGATAAGCTTTGTAGTATTCAACAGTTATTTCATTTTGCAATGCAGCATTGTATGATTTGGGTTGGACAAGCTGAATCTGCCCCACAATTTGCCGATCATGAGATGCCTGACCATGGTAAAACTAACCGATTAGGTAGCTGGTCCGGTCTTATGACACAATCAAATCATAAATCCGCCCCTAATATTGCCCCTACAAAAGGTGATTTACTAACTGCTAATTTATTTGGAAAAAGAATAGTCGAAGTGACCAAGAGATTGAAAGGTAGTTAAAAATCTTTGTTGTGATCGAAAAGCACCTAGGGCGTTGTCATCCCGTGGCGGCTTTGTTGCGTGGATCGATTTTTCCTCTGTCATCCCGTGCGCTTGTAGCGGGATCCAGCTTAAAGTACTAAAATTATTAGTATCAAAAGTTGTTTTTCTGGATACCGTGGACAAGCTACGGTATGACACCTTAGGTGCTTTTCGATCCACGCAACAATGCCTCCCGTGGCCCCGCCACGGGATCCAGTTAAAAATATGCAATATTCTTAACTATTTTTACTGGATTGCTTCATCGAAACTTTTAGTTTCTTCTCGCAATGACGATAAGGAAATAATACGTTTCTCATAATCGCTGAGCTTAAAGAGCAATTATAAGATTACTATATTGTTATTATACGTTATACTCAAGTGCAAGCATACCATTACCAACTAATTCTAGTGCATTATTTTCTATTACAGATGCTATATTAGATACTTCGCTGTGGCTTGGTAAATTTTCGTAAACAAGATTACATATTCCTGCTACTCCGTTTGCTATACCTGCAGTATTTTCGTATACGAAATGTGCTGCTTCTAAACCTGTAAATGCTGCATTCTTTACAGTTTCGTATGCATTTTCTGGTGAAGTTAAAATTGCTGCTGTAACAAAAGTTGCCATAACAGCTGTTGGGTGATGGTAAATTGCCCCAGCAACACCTGCTACTAATCCACTTAAAACTTTCGGCATAGCAAAACCAAAAGCATGACCGGTCATTACTTCACCAGCAAATTCTTTATAAGCACAAAGCCCAAGTACACCTTGAAACATTGCTTTACCACCATAAGTAGCTGCTAAACCAGCGTACATACCACAATTTACTGCAGCTTGACCAGCATTTGCAAAATGTTCTGAAGCACTAGAGAAGTAGTTGTATGTTGTTTCAGAGATTTTAACACCGGTATATTTAGATGTTATATTTGGCATAATTTTTCCTCTTTTAAAGATAAATATGTTTGTTAATTAGGTCTAACTTTTAGTTAATAAGTTAATTATTAGTTAATTTATTTCGGCTAAAAATTATAAACTCGCTTCAACGAGTTATTCTTCTTCTTGAATACATTATACACAAAATATCGTACTATGTCAAGCAGGAATATTAATTTTTTAATAAATAGTTAATGTTACTTATATTTATAGGGATTATTAGACAAAACTTGAATAGTTATTGCGAAGAAATTATAAAATAATTAACGAAGCAACCTCAGGCATTTTATATTGTTTTATAAGATTGCCGACTTTCTTACAGAAGTTTGTAGTCATTTAAGTTATCTAGATCTTTCATCTTGTTTACTTTTATTAGATATAGATTTATTAGGAGTAGTAGGTACTGAAATAGAGCTTGATGTGTTTATCATACTTCCTCTATTCATAGCTTTTTGCATTTCTTTTGTTTTAGCAAAACTCCTTGTTGGATTGCTTAAAACTTGTTTAATATCAGCACTTTGAGAACTTTTTTCTCTATTCATGGATTTTTGCATTTCTTTTGTTTTGGCAAAATTACTTGTTGGGCTGTTTAAAACTTGCTTAATATTAGCACTTTGAGAACTTGGACTTTGAACACTAGGAGTTTGAGAGCTAATAATGCTAGAAAGTCTCTTATTCAATATTTCATCTATTTTATTGTTTAGATATACTTCTTGATCTTTTCCGGTAACCATGGTGTAAATTTTTTCAGCAAATCCAAGTTTGATTTTACTTGTTTCATTTATCGTATTTACCAATGTATCTTTATGCTGGGTTAAATTTTTGGTATCTAATTTAGATAAAGCTTTTTCAAATTGCTCAAGCTGAGTATCGGTAAGATCAGGATTTTGTGCCTTAACGTTATCCATTAATTTTTCTGTCGCTATTAACTTATCATTGGCTTTTTCAAGTTTATCATTTAATGAGTTTTTAAAATTTGCTATATTTTCTGGAGTTAGTTTGGAATTATCTAAAGTGGTTATTTCATAATCATAACCATCTTGATTAAAATTAAATTTAGGATTACCAAAAGCTTTTTCTACTTCAGGTCTAATTATTTGATATGTTAATTTTGATCTAAGTTGTTCATTACCTTTCATGATTTTTTCATAAAGCTCTTCAGGTATTTTTACTTCATTAGATATTTGATTAGTAAGTATTTTATTGGCTTCTTTATCTAATGGTATATATTGATCATTTTTCAATTCTTTAAAATCCAAAGATTCATTTATAATTTCATATTCAACACGATTTTTTACTGCTGCCTTCACTTTTTCATTAGTTGAAAACTTTTCTCTAAATTCTTTATCATAATTATTTATTCTTTCTTTTATTGCAGGAAATTCTTCAAAATCTTTTCCATCAGAAACCGCTGGAAGAACGCTTTTTTCTACTAAATACTCCCTCAAATCTGTTAAAGTTGCTTTAAGGCTTATTACCGCATTTACCCCTCCAGTTTTACTTTGCTGATTCTTTTCCGTTTCTATTGTTGCGTTTAATTCCTTTTGAAACTCTTCATCCTTTACGTCGATTGGTTTTTTGTTAGCTTTAACTTTATTTGCAAATTGAGCTGCTGCAAAATTTTCTAAATTTTTTATATCTTTTTCAACATATTCTAATCTTTCTAAGATAATTTTTTCTTTTTGTTCCTTAGTAAGTGTATTTCCTTTTCCATCACTATCTTTTGACATATCAAAATTCCTTATTAAGTTTATTTAATTAAATCATTATTTAAAAATGCTAACAAGTTAATTAAAATTAATTTAGGTTAAAGTATATTATAAATATAAAATTATTACCTAAATGACACTCTTGAATATTGACAATTTACTTAATATATACCAAACTGCGTGGTTTAATGGCTTTTGAAATTAATAATATGACTTTTATAGAAGAATTTATAAATAAAGGATATTTCCACCAATGTACCGATTTAGAGCGGTTAACCAGTATAACAAAAGAAAGTAAGATCGCAGCTTATATCGGCTTTGACTGCACTGCAACATCGCTACATATTGGTAGTTTAATGCAGATAATGATATTGCGACTACTTCAAAAGCATGGGCATAAGCCAATAGTGATTATTGGCGGTGGTACGAGTAAAATCGGTGATCCTACTTGGAAAGATGAGGCACGTAAAATTTTAAGCAAGGAAGATATAGCTAAAAATGCGGAAGGCATCAAAAAATCTCTGTCTAAATTCATCAAGTTCGGTGACGGTGAAAGTGATGCTATTATGCTCGATAATGCGGAGTGGTTAGACTCACTTCATTATCTAGATTTCCTAAGAGATTTTGGCAGCCATTTCTCGGTAAACCGTATGCTTACTATGGATTCGGTAAAGCTTAGACTAGAGCGGGAGCAGCATTTGAGCTTTTTAGAATTTAACTATATGTTGCTGCAAGCCTATGATTTTTACTATTTAAGCAAACATTATAATTGTAGTCTGCAACTTGGTGGTAGTGATCAATGGGGTAATATCGTAATGGGGGCGGATTTAACTCGCAAAATAAGTAGCAAAGAAGTGTTTGGTATGACAACGCCGTTACTTACAACTGCTTCAGGTGCTAAAATGGGTAAGACGGCTGCAGGTGCTGTATGGCTTAATGAAGATCTGCTAAGCCCTTATGATTATTACCAATATTGGCGTAACTGTGAAGATGCTGACGTGGTTAGATTTGCTAAATTATATAGTGAGCTAACAAGTGAAGAGCTTACAGCATTTGAAAATTTAGCAAGTACGGATATTAATGCCGCTAAAAAGCAGCTTGCTTATGAATTGACTAAACTTTGTCATGGAGAGCAAGAAGCCAATACCGCTTTAGAGACTTCAGTAAAAATATTTGAACAAGGACAAATTGACGAAAATTTAACCACCATAGTTCTAGAGCCGGAAATGTTACAAGCAGGCATTACTGCGTTTGAACTATTTCATGAAGCTGGGCTTGCTACCTCTAAATCTGAAGCACGTAAGCTTATAAGAGGAAAAGGAGCTAAAGTAAATGATCAGCTTATAGAAGACGAGAATATGATAATTAATACTACTTTCTTACTTGATAATAAGGTTATTAAACTCTCTGCCGGTAAAAAAAGACATATATTAGTTAAGGTTTAGAAAAAGGTCATTCTCGCATAGATTGAGAGTCATCATTACGAGGAAATTACGAAGTAATTGATGAAGCAATCTCAGGATGTTTAATGAGATTGCCACGCTCCTTACAGTCGCGTAGCTCATGACGATTTGGTATCCATGCAATAAAGCCTATGCAGAAATGATATATGGCTCTAGTTAGCAAGCAACTAGATGGCACTTTACATAACTATACTTTCATGTCCCATTAAATGCATCACATCTTCAGCAGTAACTTCAGATAACCCAGAATATACCATACCCTCAGGCATAGCTAATTTTTTATTTCCAGAAGAAAAGGATATTTTACAAATATCATAACAGCTTATTATTCTATCATTAACAACCATATCTTCTAATGATTCAACTTTAGTATATGATATATACTTATCCGTCATATCCTGTGTTTTTATATTTGGTTTTTAAAACTTCTAACAAATGTGAATAACTAAACTTATCCTTAAAATTAAATATAATCATATCCCCTTTCTCATTATTTAATAAAAAGTTAATTATTTAATATAGTATCAATTTTTTAATTAATAATCAAATATAATTTTGAAAAATATTTCAAAACTTAACAATAATTATATCAATACTTAATAATAATATAAGTTGCAAAAATACACTACTATTCTACTAAAATTAAATTCAACTATTAATTTATTTTGATGATGCATCAAATAATCTTATTATCAATTTTATTTAAAAAACAATTAATAATTATGAAAGATAAACAAAATGAAGCCTGGGAAGTTACAGGAGTTGATACACTTAGCAAGGCAAAAGATTTAAGTAATGAAAAAACAGATACAGAAATTCCTACTATTATTAAAAATTCAGAAAATTCCGCTAGAACAACTGCTGAACATATAATACTAACAGGTACAAATGATTTAACAAGTGTAGCTAGCTTACCGGCAACACGTATAGCTAAATATGCTTCTCTTGCTATTATAAACACTAACCTGCAAATAGAAAAAGAAGCGGATTTAAAACCTACTTTTGAAAAATTACATCCCTACATATTAGAATATAGTAACAGCAAGGAATTTGAAGAAAAGGTAAATAAGGTAACTATAGACTCAAAATCTCAAGCCGAAGCTTTAGCTTCTAAAGTTATTAATAATACCGATACAACAACATTAAATAAAGAAGAACTAGACGCAAAAAATTTATATGAAACTATAAACACAAATTATTCCAAATTACCTAAAGAATCACACTCAAAATCACCAGAACAATATTTGGAAAAAATATTATTTGATAAAACTAGAATGAAAGCTTTAGAAGATACAATAATATCTGATCTAGAACCAAAATTAGTAAAAGAAGCAGAAAGTCAAGGATTTAAAAAATTAACTGAACATTCAAAAGATAGAACTACTTATTGTTTTTATGGGGCACCAGCATCCGGAAAAGGGACATCTGTAGCAATGCGTAGATCAGAAGCAATCAAGGGGAAGGAAAAAATTGGGCTGATATAGTAAAAATTAACACTGATAGTCATAGAGATTTTATAGATGATAGCTCACCTACTAGTAAAATTGAGAATAGATCAGCTCTTAATCATGCAGAAGCAGGATTTATTTCTAATATGTCATATCGTTTATATGAGAAAAAAGTTAACGACAATAAAGCTCCTGATATGCTAGTTGATACTATAATGCCTAATCAATATATACTTGATATGGCAGTTAAAAATGGAGGAAAAACTTTAATTGATGTTATCTCAATTCCGACAGAAAAATGTGTAGAAAGAGCATATGAACGAGGAAAAGAAGAACAACGATTTGTACCAACTGATTATATTATCAATGCAAATATTAATGTCCCAAAGAATTTTCATGATATTATGTCTAAGAATATTGGAAAAGATATTGAATATAAAATAGTAGACAATGATGTGGAAAGAGGTAAAAAACCGATATTAATAGAACAAGGTAATCTTAAAGAAAAAACAGTAGAGATACACGATAAAACTAGGTTAGATGAATTTTTACGTAAACAAAACTTAAATCCTAAAGCACAAAACCCACAGGAATTATATAGCGAAGATTATCATAAAAAAACTCCGACTTATAAATTTAATGATAGTAATTTAGGTATAAAAGTAAGCTATACAAAAGTTACAGATGAAGCTCAAATGATTGGATCACAGTTAGGGAATCAATTACAATCTAATAACTCTAATCCATTGCCAAATACTAATAAAAATGTTATAATAAAGAAAAATAATCAAATATGTAGGTAATAATATGTCCAAGAAACCAAACAATAAAGATAACAACTTTTTATCACCTGAAGAACTTGCTTTTGCTGAAGAATATGATAAGCATCATGATAATACTGTTGTACATACTAATGATGATGCACAAGCTTGGGCAAAAAAATTGTTAGGTGAGTCTAATAACACTACTACTAATAACCCTACAGACAAAGCTTAATAGCTTAATTTTTATGCAAGGCATTAAAGATCATTTTCGCAAGTGATTTACTAATGCCTTTTACTTTAGAAAGCTCATCTAGCGTCGCATCTGATACTGCTTTATATGAACCAAAATAATGCAGTAATGCCTTTTTACGTGTATCCCCTATTCCCTCTATTTCATCAAGGCTTGAGACTTTTATAGCACGTGACCTACTAAGTCTATGATTCTTTATTGCAAAATTATGAGCTTCATCCCGTAGGATTTGTAAATATTTCATGAGCGGTAAATTCTTGTTCAAGGTAAATACTTCTCTACCTACCATATGAAACTGCTCAAGACCAGCATTTCTATCAGGACCTTTTGACATACAAACAAACGGAATATCCATTTGAAGCTTGTTCATCACTTCTTTAACAATTCCTAAATGTCCTTTCCCCCCATCAATAATCATCAAGCTTGGCAACCTATGCGGCTCTTGTTTTAATCGTGTAAGCCTTCTGGTAAGGACTTGTCTTAGCATTTCATAGTCATCACCTACAGCGTCATACCGTGGCTTGTCCACGGTATCCAAAAAACAACTAACACCATCATTGTTTGTTGATTTACTGGATCCCGTGATCGAGTCACGGGATGACAACGAAAAAACCCGATATTCTTTTTTATCAAAACCGGATTTACCAGCAACTATCATAACCCCGACGGCAAACTTACCTTGAATATGGCTATTATCGTAAACCTCAATTCTCTCAGGAATTTCAGGAAGATTAAATAACTCTTTAACCTCAAACATAAGTTCTTGATTTTTAGTAAATTTCTTTAAATATTGCTCAAGTGAAAATAAAGCATTTTCCTCAGCATTTTGAACTAATTTAAGCTTACCGCCGCTAGCAGGAATTGTAATGCTAAGCTTAGCAAAATCATTAATACTCCTAATCGCTTCTATGATATTATCTTTATCATCAATTTCGTGATTGATAATAATTTCCGGAGGCACTTGTTGCTTTTGATAAAATTGCAGTAAAAAATGCCTTAACACTTCTTCTTTAGTACTATTTTCAGTAGAAGTAGGGAAATACGGAATATTACCGCAAGCTTGCCCTATTCTATATAAAAATACCTCTACGCAATAATGCCCATTCTTTTCTACAATAGCAATTATATCTGCATCTTTAACAATATCCGTAATACCAGCTTTAAGCTGTACATAACTCAATGCCTTAATACGATCTCTGATGTCTGCCGCTTCTTCAAAACGCATCTGCTCGCTTAACTCTTCCATTTTCTTCGATAGATTTTCTTGGAGTTCTTTACTGCGTCCTTGCAAGAAATCTTTAACCTGCCCTACTAGCTCTGCATAATCCTTTTTATTAATCTTACCAACACATGGAGCATAACAACGCTTGATTTCATATTGTAGGCAAGGACGAGTACGTGAATTGAAGTAATTATCTGTGCAGGAACGTAGTTTAAAGATTTTTTGTAGTTCTGATAAAGTAGTGTTAACTTCGGTTGCTGAAGCAAACGGACCAAAAAACTTCCCATCATTTAAGGCTCTGCCTCGGTATTTTAGCAATTGCGGGAAATCATGATCTAAACGTAATTTGATGAAAGGGAAAGATTTATCGTCTTTAAGAAGAATATTGAATTTCGGTTGAAATTTTTTGATTAGCTGAGCTTCTAAAAGCAGTGCTTCGACTTCAGAATTAGTAATGCTATACTCTAACGAGCAAGTATTTGCAACCATCCGAAGCGTTTTAGTATCTAAATCTGTTTTAATGTAATTAGTAAGACGCTTTTTTAGGTTTTTAGCTTTACCGACATAAATGACTTGTTTATTAGCGTCAAACATCCGATAGACCCCTGAACGCTCAGGGATATCTATAAGCTTGGACTTAATTAACTCATTTCCGGTAAGTTCCATAGTCATATATTATATGTCATTCCCGTGTAGGCTTGCCCGCGTGGATCAAAAACACTCTTGGTGTCATCTAATTGCTTGATCACAGTATCCAAAAAATAATAAAAAATACTAATATTATTAGTATTTTTTTACTAGATTGCTTCGTCGAAACTTACAGTTTCTTCTCGCAATGACGGGAACTAAGTTATAACTGTTTTTTCTCTTGAATCAGCTCAAATACCTCGACTGTATCGCCCTCTCTGATATCTTCGTAATTCTCAAATGCGATACCACACTCATAGCCTTCTCTGACTTCTTTAACTTCTTCTTTAAAGCGTTTTAAAGTTTTCAGCTTACCCTCATGAATTACTATATTATCACGTAATAAGCGTACTCCTGCTCCTTTCTTAATAATACCTCTAGTGACATAAGAACCAGCGATTTTACCAATCTTGGTAATGTTAAATATCTGCCTAATTTCTACTGATCCAATATATTGTTCTCTGATAATCGGATCAAGCATTCCGCTCATAATTGCTTTCACGTCATCTAATAGATCGTATATTATGCTGTAATATCTAATTTCAACTTTTTCTTTCTCTGCAGCAGTTTTTGCGTTTGCACCTGCTCTAACATTAAAACCAACAATGATAGCTGAAGAAGCATGAGCAAGTGATACATCCGATTCTGTTATAGGACCTACACCACTGTGAAGAATGCGGAGCTTAACTTCATCATTTGGTAATTTTAATAAACTACCAGCAATAGCTTCAACTGACCCGTGAACATCACCTTTAATAATTAAAGGTAATTCTTTAATTTTACTACTACCAGAAGCTTTTAAGAATAAATCTTCTAGACTTGAACGTGGTGCTATAGATATTTTCTTTTCTTTAGCAACTCGCTCCCTATATTCTGCTATGTCTTTTGCTTGCTTTTCAGTTTGTACTACGTTAAACATATAACCGGCATGAGGAACATGACTCAAGCCCTGAATTTCTATTGGAACGGATGGGGTAGCTTCTAAAACTTCTATTCCTTTATCGTTGGTCATTTTTTTGACTTTACCATACGCAGTTCCAGCTATTATAATATCGCCACTTTTTAAAGTACCACGCTGAACTAGCATGGTTGTTAACGCACCTCTTCCTTTTTCGATTTTTGATTCGATCACGACACCGCTAGCTGATCCGAATGGACTTGCTTTTAAATTTTGCATTTCTGCAATTAATAAAATAGCTTCTTCAAGCTTGTCTAAATTAATTTTTTTAAGTGCCGAGATCGGAATAACCATAACATCACCACCAGCTTCCTCGCCGATAATTTCATACATATAGAGTTCGTTTTTTACACGCTCAATATCAATATCAGGCTTATCTATCTTATTAATGGCAACTATTATAGGAACATTTGCTGCTTTTGCATGGTTAATCGCTTCAACAGTTTGCGGCTTAATTCCGTCATCTGCTGCAACTACTATGATAACTATATCAGTGACACCTGCCCCTCTTGAACGCATTTCTGAGAAAGCTTCATGACCAGGAGTATCAATAAATGTAATAGCTCTACCATCAGCAAGCGTTACTCTATAAGCACCGATATGCTGGGTAATTCCCCCTGTCTCACCGGATGCTACATCTGTAGATTTCAGAGCATCAAGTAGAGAAGTTTTTCCGTGGTCAACATGCCCCATAACTGTAACAACTGGTGCACGTGATCTTAAATCTTCTTCTTTATCATTGGTAATTAAGATATTTTCAACATCCGATTCTTGGACTCTTTTGACAGCATGACCTAGATGTGTGGCTACTAATTCTGCAGTATCTGCATCAATTGTTTGACTAGCATTAACAAGGATGCCAAGCTTCATTAACTCTTTAATAACATCAGATACACGCTCAGACATTGCATTTGCAAAATCACCAACACCAATAACTTCAGGTAGCGTTATTTCTCTATATACTTTTTCAGGGGCTTGTACTAATGATTTACGCTTTTCTTTTTCTCTTGCTCTTTTTATAGAAGCAAGACTTCTAGTTCTAGTTCTATTGTCGTTTTCATCGTCACCAACCATATTAAAGAGGTCAGTCTTTTTAAACTTTCTTGATTCTTCAACTTTAGGTTTTGGTACAATCACCTTATTTTCGGTTACTTTATCTACATCTTTTTCCGATTCTATACCATAACGAGTTCTAGTTCCTACTAACGGAGATTTTACAAAAATATCCTCTTTCTTTTTAGGAGTTTGAAGTGCAGACTCCTCAGTATCTTTTACTTCTTCTATTTTTGTCTCTTCTTTAACTTTGTTAGTATCGCTGCTTTCTTCTTGCTCAACTTCTATAGGATCTTCTTGTGAAGCAATAGATTGATTAATACTTGCAAGTTTACTTAAAGTACTTATTTGTGGATTATCATTTAATTTTGATTGTTCTGCAGCTTTTTTTAGAATAGATAAGCGTCTGTTAAATTCTTCACTACCACTACTTGAACCAGTTTCTAAACTACCTTTCTCTTTATTTAATGAAAGGGTAGTAGTAGAACCACTAGAGCTTTTTCTAACCTCTACTAATGTTTTCGACTTAGCATTAACAAAATTTTGAGTACTCGCAAGAGAGTCAAAAGACTTGTTAAGTGACAATTTCGTATTGCTAAGTGTCAACTTTTTGGGTTTGTTTTCCTGGTTATCCGTCATATTTAAACCTTTGTGTTTAGTAATAGAACCCTTTGCTAGAGTAATATGGTGCCTTAACTGGAGACCGTCATTGCGAGGAGCGTAGCGACAAAGCAATCTCAGGACATTCTCACGAGATTGCCACGCCACTTTCAGTGGCTCGCAATGACAAATATGACACCAAAATTTTTTTATTCTTCTTTTAGCTCGCTATGTTGTTTAGCCGTCTTAATTAATAATTTAATATTTTCATCTGTTATATTAGAATTTGGAGCTAAATTTTTAAATTCATTTACGCTCATTTCACCTAAATCTTCTATGGTCTTAATACCATATTCAGCAAATTTTAGTATTAATTCAGGTTGTATTTCTAATATGTCTATTAATTCTTGTTCGACTCCAAGCTCTTCAAGTTCTTTAACAATCTTTTCATTTTTGAGATTAACATAATTAATAGCTCTATTTCTAATCTCTACAGCAAGCTCCTCTTCAAAACCTTCAATATTCATTAAAGCATTAACATCACTATTTGCAATTTGTTCTACTGTATTAAATCCACTAACTGATAAAAGCTGCCCGATTACTTCTTCAACGTCTAAAGCTTCCATAAATAATTCTGTAGAAGTTACGAACTCTTCATTTCTTCGTTTTGACTCTTGCTCTTCAGTCATTATATCGATATTCCATCCTGTAAGTTTAGCAGCAAGTCTTACATTTTGTCCTCTTCTACCTATTGCAAGGCTTTGATTCTCTTGTGAAACTACTACCTCTACTTTTCTTTTATCTTCATCAATAAGAATTTTTAAAATTTCAGCAGGTGCAAGAGCATTGATTATAAACTGTGCAACATCCCTATTCCATAATATTATATCAATTTTTTCTCCATTTAGCTCATTTGTTATAGCTTTTACCCTATTGCCTCTAATACCAACACATGAACCTATCGGGTCTACACTACTATCTGAAGCAAATACAGCTATTTTGGCTTTTGAACCGGCATCACGTGCTACTGCTTTTATTTCGATCATTCCCTCATAAATTTCTGTAACTTCTAACTCAAATAGTTTAGCAAGCATCCTATCATCTGCTCTAGATAAAAAGATTTGTGGACCTTTTGTTTCGTGTCTTACATCTTGTACATATGCTTTAACACGATCACCAACTTTAAAATTTTCACCTTTAATCTGTTGTTCTCTCTTTATTATTGCCTCAGCACGGTTAAGGTCAACTATTATATCACCATATTCTATTCTTTTGACAACACCATTTATAACTTCACCTTTTCTATCTTTGAAATCATGATATTGTTTTTCACGCTCTGCTTCTATAACACGTTGTGTTATGACTTGTTTTGCGGCTTGAGCTGCTACTCTCGCATGATCAATAGAAGGCAAATATTCATATATTTCACCATCAATTTTAGCTTCAGGATCTTTTTGTAAAGCTTCGGTAAGTGAAATTTGTGTTAAATAATCTTCTACATTTTCTACTACTTTAAGCACTCTTAAAAGATTTATTTCACCTGTCTTTCTATTTATTTGTGCTTTGATATTATATTCATTGCCATATTTTTTTCGCCCTGCTACTTGCACTGCTTGTTCTACAGTTGATATCAAAACTTCTTTTGATATTCCTTTCTCACGAGCTACAGAATCTATAATTTGTAAAATTTCTATGTTACCTATATTAGACATATATTACATTACCTTGTATTACTTTTATTCTCAGAACCTAATAATTTTTTAAACATTTCTTCTGTTAAAACTAGGTTAGCACTTTTAATTAAATCGTAATTAATTATTACTTCTTGGTTTTCCCATTTTAAATATACTTTATCGTCTTTAGCCTCAATTATCGTACCTTGATAACGGCTTCTACCATTTAACAACTCTTTAAGCTTAATTTTAACTTCTCGTCCTACAAATCTTTTATAATTTTCAAATTTTACTAATGGACGTTCAACACCACTTGATGAAACCTCTAAATAATATGCCTCTTCTATCAAATCTTCAACATCTAAAATAGCCGAAATAGTATTGCTTGCTTTAGTGCAATCTTCTACCGTTACTTTTTGATCATCAAGCCTATCTATTAATATCTCGACTACTTTAGAGCTTAGACCTTTAACACGTACAAGCACTACTTCAAACCCCATATCTTTTAAGGTTTCTTGTATCAAATCTGTTATTTGTTGTTCAATAGTTTGCATTCTTTGGCTTTTATAACAAAAAAGGCGGGATAACCCACCTTTTTTTAATTCCAATATTGTATCCCTTAAAAAGGCAGAATACACTAGTTCATATATATAAGCAATATTTATTTAACAATAAAAAGAACTATATGTTTAATGAAACGGACAGACACCTATTAATGCTGAATCAAGAATTTCTGGTATCGAACCGAATCCCTCTACATGAATATTAACGTCTTCAACACCCCATCCCTTTAATGTCTGCTGTATAGCAGTACTAAAAGAGCTAGAAGTACAAACTTCATAATGGCTATCATAATTTTCTAAAATATCGCTTAAAGATTCTTTAGTCATTCTACCACTATAATGAGTATAATGTTTATGATGAGAAACATTAATATTATATGATTTTGCAACATTAATTACTTCATCTAATTATCACTATTTTCACTTTTAGTAGAATGAATAACATGGATGGATTGTGGGAACGGAATATCCTTTTTATTTATTATAGAAATAGAATGGCTTTCTCCTGATCCACTACTAATAAGGACAAGGTCTTTTGTAGTTTCTATATCTGACTCAATATATGAGGGCTGCACTTTTACTAGCTGATTTTTATCATTAAATAGGTAATTTGTTACAGTTCCATTAGGATTTTTCTTTATCAAACATTCATAATAATGCCCCTCATTATCATGACCAGTTTTCATAACTGTAAATTCACTATACTTGCTTCCCACTTTAATAGTAATAATTTGTCCGTGTTTATGAGGTGTTACTTCCTGCTCATTCTGTCTATAAAATTTTATTTTTGCTGTATCTCCATCAGCGTTTTTCATTTCGATTTTTATTTTATGCTCTTCAAAATTTTCTATTTTGTATTCTTTCAACTCATTATATTGCTTTTCTTCAGTTTTTACAAAATATGCTCCTACTTCATTTAATATTTCTTTTACTAGCTCATTACCATTTCCTACATTTAATATAAGCTTTTCAGCAACGGGTGGATATAGATGTGCAGGAATATTACGCCCTACATGTATGCCAACAATTTTTGCTATCGCTTCATTAAATTTATTATCATTATCTAAAGCTGATTGTATAACTTCTGAAATATTTACTTCATCTGTTTCATTATATGAATCTAAAACTTTTAAAATAGCATTTCCAGTAAGGTTTAAAAAATTTTTCATTAAATTTGGTTGCGTTCCTTTTTCTGGTTCTTTCAAATTGAAGCTACTACTATTAAAATATTCATCTACCACAACTTTATAATTAGCTACCAAACTCCCATAAAAATTTAATGATTTAGTAATATCAAAATTTTTGAATAACTTAGCAGCATCTTTTATTTCTTTTGCTGTAATTACTTTAGACATAGTCACTCCTTGTTTACAATTATTAATATGTTATAATATGTATTTCAAATACATATTATAACATATAGACTTATATAAATGTTTTTTTGTATATTCAAGATAAAAAATAAAATTTTTATGCAGTTAACAAGTTTTACAGATTATGGATTACGTAGTCTTATATATCTTGCATCTAAACAGGAGAAAATTTGTAGTATAAAAGAAATAGCAGAATACTATAATATTTCGCTTAATCATTTAGTAAAGGTAATACACAAATTAGCACAATTAGGATATATAACTAGTAGTAAAGGAAAAGGAGGTGGAATTAGATTAGCATCTAACCCCTCTTCTATAAAACTTGGAGATATAATAGAGAAGTTAGAGCCTAATATGGATATAGTAGAGTGTTTTAATAAGGATACTAATCAATGTAGAATCACTAATTCGTGCCAATTTAAACATTTTATTAAGGAGGCAAGCAATGCATTTATAAAAACACTTAATAATTATACATTAGAGGATGCAATTAATAATAAATTGATTTAAAGTGTCTTTTTTCTCTGCCCTACTATTAAAAATTCTTTATTTCCTTTAGCTCCAAGTATCGGGCTTTCTACAATACCGAATATCTCAAAATTATGTTCTTCTTCAAGCCAAGCTTTAATTTTATTGCACACTTTTTGATGGAGTAACGGATTTTTAATAATTCCCCCCTCCTCTACCTCCTGCTTTTCGACTTCAAATTGCGGCTTAATTAGAGCTATAAGCAAACAATTTTTCTTAGCTAAAGCAAATGAAGCAGGCAGAATAGTGGTTAAGCTAATAAAGCTTGCATCACAAACTATCAAATCAGGCTGAGTAGTTATTTGTTTTTCGGTTAAATATCGTGCATTAGTTTTCTCAAGTACTATAATTTGTGGATTGTCACGCAATCTATGATGCAGCTCACCATAACCAACATCTACAGCAAAAACTAACTTTGCACCTTGCTCCAATAAAACTTCCGTAAAACCGCCAGTACTGCTTCCAAGATCAATGCAAACCATACCGCTAGGGTTAATCTTGAAATGATCTAAAGCCTTAATTAACTTTAATGCTCCTCTTGAAACATAATTATGCTTCGGCAATTTTACCTTAATATCCTTATCATTTACATTAACTTGAGTTCCGGCTTTGGTTAATTGCTCATGTTTATTATGCACTTTACCCTGCATAATTAGACTTTGTGCTATTTGGATACTTGGGGCAAAACCTTTTTGCAGTAAAAATTCATCAAGTCTTATTTTAGTCATTGTAAATTGAGTAATACTTGATTTTGTAGTTTAAACAATTCTGAAACACCAGCTTTTGCAAGTTTTAATATTTCTAAAAATTGCTCTTCAGAAAAAGGTTCTTTCTCTGCCGTTCCTTGAATTTCAATTAAGTTTCCATTACCTGCAAACACAAAATTACTATCTACTTCAGCGTCACTATCTTCTAAATAATCCAAATCTAATATAGGTTGACCTTTATATATACCGCAAGAAACGGCAGCAACTTGGTTAATTAATGGATTTACTTTCAGAATTCTTTTCTTCATTAATGATCTAATAGCTAAATGCAAAGCTACATAACTCCCTGTTATAGCGGCAGTTCTAGTACCTCCATCGGCATTAATCACATCACAATCTATGGTAATTTGTCGCTCACCAAGTTTTTGTAAGTCAATTATCGAACGCATCGCCCTCCCAATTAAACGCTGTATTTCTTGCGTTCTACCTGACTGCTTACCTTGCACCGCTTCCCTTTTATTACGCTGAGCTGTAGAACCCGGGAGCATGCTATATTCTGCGGTAATCCATCCTCTGTTCTGGTTACGTAAAAATGGCGGTACTGTCGTATCATAACTTGCACTACACATAACATGAGTGTTACCTATTTTAATAAGACATGAGCCTTCTGCGTTAATAAGAGGAGATAATTCTAATGAAATAGGACGTAATTGATTGCTTTTTCTGCCTGACTGCCTCATAATATAATATTTATACCTCTAATAGATGAAGAATAGATAGACAAAGTTTTATTTGGAAAAGATTTTAAATAAAACAAGTATACCCCATTGAAAATTTTAGATTTTTTATTATATCTTATACTATAAGTAAATCAATAATAGTTATACGATGACGGACAATAATATAGAAAACAAAGAAGAAGCAATAAATAATATTGCTGAAGAGGTAGAAAATACTGAAACTAATTCAGAAATAGCAGACTTAAAAGCCCAAATAGAAGAGCTAAAAGATAAGCTAATTAGAGCAAGTGCTGAAATAGATAATACAAGAAAGCGTTTAGAAAAAGCACGTGATGATGCAAGAGATTATGCGATTACTACATTTGCTAAAGAACTTTTAAACGTTAGCGATAATCTATCTAGAGCATTAGAGCATAAACCACTAGATGCTTCAGTAGAAGTAACGAATATTATTGCTGGTGTTCAGATGACTAAAGATGAACTAGATAAAGTATTTCATAAGCATCATATAGAAGAAATAAAGCCAGAAATAGGATCATCATTTGATTATAATTTGCATAATGCAATTTCTCAAATAGAGCATCCTGATCATAAACCTAATAGTGTTATTAATATAATGCAAGTTGGTTATAAAATTAAAGATAGGTTATTAAGACCTGCGACTGTTCAAGTAACAAAAAAGTAGATATACTAGATGAACTTGAAAAATTGGATACGTCGTCTTATAAGATCTGCGGTGCTCACGTATTAAGTAACTGCTGCCGCTCCTTGCCTTATAGACCGATTACTCTTTTCCAAGTTGATCTTCGTATACACAACTCTTCATTTATTAGGAGTATATATATGAATAAAAGCGCTATATTTTGGCTTCTTTTTATAGGAATTTTTATAAGCGGTTTTATGCTAATTTCAGAAGCAATAAGACCATTTTTTATTGCTTTTATAATTTCTTATTTACTACAACCTGCTATAGAATTTGTTGCGTCAAAATTTAAACTATCAAATAAAATTTCATCTATTGTAGTTTACTTGATATTTTTAAGTATATTTTTTACTGCACTTACTCTTTTAGTACCGGTAATTTATGGGCAGGTTTCTACTTTTGTTAATAATATCCCTAAATATAAGGATTATTTTCAAGCAGAAATATTACCGCCTATAATGACAAAAATTTATGCTGTAGAACCTAATATCGCTGATAAGATACGGGATTCTTTAAGTAATTTCATAAATAGTATATTCACTATACTTGGCAGCCTTGCTAATAATTTTTGGCACTATACTCTCATTACAATTAATATATTTGTCTTGTTTTTACTTATACCTATAATATTATTTTATTTCTTACGTGATTGGATGAGAATTATCGAAAATATGAAATCATTATTACCGCTAAAAAGCAGGCATAAAATCCTTGGAATATTATCCTCTATCAATAGCCTGCTTGCTGCTTATATAAGAGGTCAGCTAAATATCTGTTTAATGTTATCGATTTATTATAGCATCTCATTTAGTGTAATAGGCATTGATCTTGCTCTTTTACTTGGAATCTTAACAGGTTTTTTAGTTATTATTCCTTTTATCGGCACTTTTATCTCTTTTCTTCTAACTCTAACTGTCGGATATTTAACCTTTGGTGCAACCACAAAACTGTTTTATATAATAGTGGTCTATTTAATCGGAAATATTTGTGAGTCATATATTCTAACACCTAAAATTATTGGTGATAAAATAGGTTTACATCCTCTTTGGATTATATTCTCAATTTTTGCCTGCGGTAGCTTATTCGGCTTTATTGGAATATTTTTCGCTATACCAATAGCCGGCGTCACGAAGATTTTACTTTTTAATATAATTAAATTCTATAAATCTAGTAGATTTTACCGCTTGGAGGGGTAAGTATTTTAATTGTCATTTTTATTAGATAAATTAAGTAATTTTTGATCAAAAGTAAGTAACGGTATATTTAAAAACTTTGCTTTAGCTAACAATATACAATCAACTATATGAATGTTATGCCTACTGTAATATTCTAAAGCAGCTAAATAATATTCCTTTTCACAATGAATGCCTTTATAGGCAAGTAAGCCTGATAAATTAGTAAATATCTCACTACGTGAAACTTTATAAACAGAAGATAAAACAAATACTATTTCAGTAAATGTGGTTTGCTCTAATATTAAAATAATTTGTCCTGTTTTGACTTTTTCAAATATTTCTTTTGCTTTATCAAACATATTTTGATCATTAGCAACTAAATATCTTACAATAAAATTTGTATCACATATATATTTCATATTATTTTCTTACGTTTTCTCTCCAAGCTTTATCTCTCATCTCTTCAAAAGAAGCTTCTGTATTTTTTTTATATTTTGCAAAAACACCTCCTACATCTAAAACAGGAGATAAGATAACCTGATGATTATCATTAACTTCTACAGCAATAACAGTGCTACTTAGAATATCTCTGGCTTTTTTTGGTAAAACGATTTGTCCTTTAGAGGTAATGGTTAAAGTATTGATATACATGTTAATAACTTATAATTATTTGATATGACTTACTATATAATATTATTATACCAAACTTAATAAATAAGAAAAACTAAAAAAGTAATATTAATCAAATATTTTTACACTGACGATTATTACTTATATATTTGTTGCTATTTTTTTGTTGCTATTTTTTCCAAGTACTCATATCAAATTTAATAAAACCCCTTATAGAAAAAAGGCTCAAATAAACTAATGGTGTGCAGCAGATGGTAAAAAATAATTTCCATATTTGCTTGACAGGAAAGATATTAAACATTGCCATAAAACTAATCACGATAGTAGTATCGATAAATAATGAGATACAAGTACTAACATTACTTCTTAACCACAAATATTTTCCTTTAGTTAATTTGCGTATCCATAAATATAAATTAACATCAATTGCTTGAGCAATATAACATGCGATAATAGATGCAAGGAATGCTACACTATAATAACTAAATACTTTATTAAATGTTTCATCATTGATTTTTGACCAATTAGTAGCCGGCAAATAACTTACAAACATTATAATTATAGTAACTAGGACATTCATACATATTGCTAATCTAATACAAAAATTAGCTTTTTCTTTTCCATATAGCTCAGTAATTATATCAGTAATTAAAAATGTTAAAGGGTATAATATTGCTCCTGCTGATAACTCAAACTTATAAAACGGTATTTGTAACATAACAAATTTTTGATATATTAAGTTACCAAGTATTATAAGAGTAGAGAATATTATACAAAGCCCTATATAAATTTTTTCGCTATTTGTCATAGTTAGCTATTTATCTCTCTGCTATTATCTATTATTATAAATCGGTGTCATCCCGTGGCTTGACCACGGGAGGCATTGTTGCGTGGATCAGTTTTTCCGTCATTGCGAGGAAATTACGAAGTAATTGACGAAGCAATCCAGTTAAAAAATGCTAATTTATAGCATTTTTTATTATTTTTTCTGGATTGCCACGCTCATTTCATTCGCTCGCAATGACGACTCTCGATCTACGCAACAAAGCCTTAAGCGGGGATGACATTACAATAAACTAAACTGTTATAATAAATAATTTACAAAATAATGACAAACACTAAATATTACCCAGAAGTTAGCTCAAATGCTGATTTTGCTACCATAGAAAAAGAAATATTAAAATTTTGGCAAGATAATAATATATTCCAAAAATCTATTGATATTAGAGAGGGCGATGCTGAGTTTATCTTTTACGATGGTCCGCCTTTTGCTAATGGGTTACCGCATTATGGGCACTTACTAACTGGCTTTATTAAAGACGTATATGCTAGATATCAAACGGTTAGAGGTAAGAAAGTAGAGCGTCGTTTCGGTTGGGATTGTCACGGACTACCTGCTGAAATGCAATCTGAAAAGGAACTCGGTATTTCAGGGCGTCTTGCTATTACTAATTTCGGGATAGAAAAGTTTAACTCTCATTGTAGAGATTCGGTAATGAAATATGCCGGTGAGTGGGAGCAATATGTAACACGTCAAGCAAGATGGGTGGATTTTAAGAATTCTTATAAAACAATGGATAAGAATTTTATGGAATCTGTGCTTTGGGCATTCAAAGAGTTATATAATAAAGGATTATTGTACGAATCTATGAGGGTTATGCCATATTCTTGGGCATGCGAAACTCCGCTTTCTAACTTTGAAACAAGACTTGATAATTCATATAGAGAGCGAGCAGATAAAGCTGTAACAGTTAGTTTTGTACTGAACGACAAAATACCTCATGGTGATTATAAGGAGTATCGTGTTTTAGCTTGGACGACTACCCCTTGGACATTGCCGTCAAATCTAGCCTTAGCAGTTGGCAGTGATATTAATTATGCGTTAGTTCCTAAAGGCGATGTCTGTTATATCATAGCTGCCTCATCTGTTTCTAAATACGCTAAAGAATTAGAGCTAAAAGGCGATGAGCAATTCACGATAATTAAAGGCTCAGAGCTTCAAGGATTAAGCTATAAGCCGCTATTTGACTATTTCAAAAATCATCCGAATAGCTTTAGGATATTTGCCGGCGATTTTGTTGTTGAGGGAGACGGCACAGGAGTAGTACATATGGCTCCTGGGTTTGGTGAAGATGACCAAATACTTTGTGAATCGAAAGGCATAAAGCTCGTTTGCCCCGTGGATAATAGTGGTAAGTTCACCAAAGAAATACCTGATTTAGAGGGCTTACAAGTATTTGATGCAAACGATAAAATAATAATCAAGCTGAAAGAGCAAGGGAATTGGCTAAAAACCGAGCAATATATTCACAATTATCCGCATTGCTGGCGAACCGATACGCCTCTTATATACAAGGCTGTTCCGTCATGGTACGTAAAAGTTACCGAATTTAAAGACAGAATGGTAGAGCTAAATCAGCAAATTAATTGGATACCGACGCATGTTAAAGATAATTTATTCGGTAAATGGCTTGAGAATGCTAGAGATTGGTCAATAAGCCGTAATAGATTCTGGGGAACACCTTTGCCGGTATGGAAGTCTGACGATCCAAAATATCCACGCATAGATGTTTACGGCTCTATAGAAGAGCTAGAAACAGATTTTGGTGTTAAAATTACTGATTTACATCGTCCATTTATTGATGAGTTAACGCGGACCAATCCCGACGATCCAACCGGTAAATCAACAATGCGTAGAATAGAAGACGTATTTGACTGTTGGTTTGAAAGCGGCTCGATGCCTTACGGGCAAGCACACTACCCTTTTGAAAATAAGCAGTGGTTTGAGGATCACTTTCCGGCAGATTTCATAGTTGAATATTCCGCACAAACACGTGGCTGGTTCTATACTTTAATGGTGTTATCTACTGCCCTATTCGATCGTCCACCATTTTTAAATTGTATATGCCACGGGGTGATTTTAGATGCTACGGGTCAAAAGCTTTCAAAGCGTCTAAATAACTATGCCGATCCGCTGGAGCTATTCGATAAATATGGCTCAGATGCCTTAAGGGTAACAATGCTTTCTTCCAATGTTGTTAAAGGGCAAGAGCTACTGATTGATAAAGACGACAAAATGGTATTTGATACGCTTCGTTTGTTTATCAAGCCTATCTGGAATGCTTACCATTTCTTCACGATGTATGCTAATGCCGATCATATTAAAGGCGAGCAGGAGTTTAACTCGGACAATGTGCTTGATATATATATATTATCCAAGCTCAAAATAGCGGTAGAAAAGATTAAAGAAAGTTTAGACAATTTTGATACTCAAATAGCTTATCATGCTGTTTCAGAATTTTTTGAAGTGCTAAATAACTGGTATATTAGACGAAGCAGAGCTAGGTTTTGGAAAAGCGAAAAAGATCTAGACAAGCAAAATGCTTATAACACGCTATATACGTGCTTGGAGACTATGTCCATTGCGATGTCATCACTCGTGCCACTTATCTCGGAAGCGATATATTTGGGGCTAACGAATAGGGTCATACCGCGACTTGATCGCGGTATCTCAGGAGAAAAAGCTATGGCTCAAGATCCCGTGGTCAAGCCACGGGATGACAAGTCAATAGTGGCTCGCAATGACATAAAAAGTGTCCATCTTTGCAACTATCCTGATCTTTCAAAATTTGAAATAAACAGCGAGCTAGTGGATACTATGGATACTGTACTAGATATTTGCAGTCATAGCCTATTCATCAGAAGTAGCGAAAACGCACGTGTAAGACAACCACTTAGCAGTATAACTATTATTAGCAAAAATAACGATAAACTAAAAGATTTTGAAGATTTAATTAAAGATGAAATTAATGTTAAATCAGTAATTTATCGTGATGATTTAGAAAATTATGCAGTTAAAAAATTATCGATTAATTTCCCGCTACTCGGTAAGCGTCTGCCAGCTAAAATGAAAGATATTATAGCTGCCTCTAAAAAGAACGAGTGGGAAGTAACCTCTGACGGCTTGAGGATCTGTAATGAGACCTTAAATAGCGATGAATATAAACTAATCTTAGAACCTCATTCGCATATTAAAGGGGCTAGCAGCTTTGCCCATAATAGCAGTCTGCTAATACTTGATTTAGAGCTGACCTCTGAGTTAATAGACGAAGGAATAGCTAGAGATATTGTGCGGTCTATACAACAAGCTCGAAAAAATGCCGATTTTGCTATAACAGATAGGATTTTGATTGATATAAATTTGCCTAGAATAACTGATATTTACGGTGAGTTTATTAAAGAGCAAACCTTAAGTGAATTTGCTAAAGATTTTATTCCTGATCATATTAGTGAAATCGAGCTAGAAAACCACAAACTACAACTAAAGATTAAGAAAGTAAACTAATAGTTAATTCTTTGATATTTAGTTAATATTTTATATTGATAATTTACCTTAATTACTTTATAGTACGCCCGCTATAAATTAATTAAGGTAAATTATCATGAAAAAATCCTCCTCTTTAGCTCTAGGAAATTTTTTTAAAACTAAAAAACAAATTTTAAAAGCCGATATTCAAAAACTTATAAAAACCAATCAAATCAACTATGTTGATCCTAAACATGGAACAGCATTAAATAGAGCGATTAAGCTAAAAGATGAAAAAATAATAACAGAGTTATTAGCAAAAAAAGTTGATATAAATGAAGCTATTTATTTTGCAATAGGTCATGAATATACCCTAGAAGAAATTAAAACATTAATTTCCTTATCTTCATCAGAACTTCCTGATGAGTATCTTTATAAAGCAGTTCATAAAGGTCGTTTAGATTTAGTTCAATATTTTATTGAAGAAAAAAATTTTGATGTTAATACTACAATTAATAATCCTTTACATGGAGGGGCTATATTAAGTATTGCCACCATGCAAGAACATATTGACGTAATAAATTATCTCCTAAAAAATGGTGCTATCGCATCTCAAGGTGTTATATCTGCAATACTAAAAGGTAATGTAGAAATTTTAGAAAAGCTATTCAAATATGGTGCAACAGCTCACGATGGTTATTCAGAAGATCTTGTTGCTTTATTAGTAAATGCTGCGATTCCAGCCAATGATCCTACTTATTCCGACAGTTCATTTTCTGAAACAAAAAAAGACTTATCTAATTATGTAGAAACACTTAAATTTTTATTAGAGCATGGCGGTAATCCTAATGCTGAAATTCTAGAAAGAGGTAAAGTAGTTTTTATAGCATTATTTGCACATATAGCTGAGCCAAAAAATGATACATATAAAGCTATATGCAAACTATTAATTCAATATGAAGCTGATACTTCAAAATTTAAAAGTTATACAGAAGCTATAAATAAACTGAAAGAAGAGATAATAGAAGATATGAAAGTAATTAATAAAAGTGATTTTAAAGATGAGGGGTATATTTCGGATTCTGCTGAAACTAATCAACCATCTAAAAAAGGTTCTAAATTAGTGGATACTTCTTCTAAATCTGTATTCTTTTCTCTTGAAGAAATTATTGAGAAAAATCCTACTACTTTAGGTGGGGACGTTGAAGATATAGTTTAATGTTATTTTTATGGGATATTGACTATAAATATTGTACTAGAAAATACCAAGATGGAACGGTAGTAATAGAAGATGAAAACCGTAATATAATTAAAACTTATAAGGAATGATAAAAATTTAGCAAGTGTCATAGAAGTTAGAGATATTAATCCTTTTAAATAAACATCATCACATGTAGGGATATAATGCTATAGCGGCTGGGGTGAGTGGATTTGCGTCTGGAGTGGTGATAAGAGCTGCAAATAATGGTGGGAATATTTTAAAGGGAGTAAAGGAATCTACTAGCAAAAAGGCTTTAAGATCGCTAGGCAAGGATATGCTAGCAGCTGGTGTTATAACGGGAGTAATGAACGGCACAGGTTTTGGGGATGTAGCAGAGAAAGCAAAAGATGTAGGCGTAACTGGTCGTAATCAGGCAATCTTTGAGAGAATGATGCTGCGAACCGGTGTTAATACAGCGATTAAGGGCGGCAGTCTTCGTGATAATTTCATGGGTGAGGTGCTGCGTGGGGCTTTAGCAGTCGGTCAAGGCTATATCGGGGACATAGGACAGCGATATGGTCTAAGTGAAGAAAGAGCAGCCAAAGTAATGATGCATTCGGCACTTGGTGGGACGTACGCCTTAGCGAGCAAGGGTAATGTTGCTATAGGTATGCTCGCTGGTGGTATGGGTGAGGCTTTAAGCGGTCTTACCTCTTCCCCAGCTCATAAGTTTTCTGGCACTGGCGAAAGCGGCACTGGCTTATCTAATTGGAACGACACTATAGTCGCAGCTACCGCGATGCTCGCCGGTGCATCCGCCTCCGACATGCAAATGGCAACTAGCATCTCCTCTTCGGTGGTGGAGTATAATGCTGCTCTGCATTTATTCCAGCAACAAGCATTAATGACGCAAGCTTTATTGTCTACCTCCACAGCTGTAATTGGTGACAGAGAAAAAGTTGATGCCGAGCCATTATTGCCGGATATTTCTTTGCCTAGTATTTCCGATGTTCCAATAGTTCTTTCGAATATGTTCAATAGTTTAGCAGAGAAACTAAACTCATTAGGAATTATTGATAACGAAACCGCTTCTTCTGCCAAAATCGGAACTATTATATCTCTACTTGCTACTAATAATTTACAAATTGGAGCAGATAGTGCTATTTTAGAGAAAAGTAAGCATGGTAATAAGGGAAATAATAATAGTAAAGCCAATCCTCAATCTCAAGAAAAGGCTGTTGCTGCTTCTGGCTCAATGAAACCTGACTTCGAACCGGACAAAGATAAGAATCAGAAAGAAAAACAATTAGCTAAGGATGGAAAAAAATATGAAATTAAAGATAATAATGTTACTGGTCGTAAAGTTCTTGAAAGCCTTGATAAAACTGCAAGAGAATTTGTATCAGAACATAGAAAAGGAAGTATTAGAGAAGAATTTCCAGGAGAATATTGGGATAAAACATTAAGAGAAATTTTAAATGATGCAAATAATAGAGTAGACGCAGCAAGAACTGCTAAAAAATTATTAATAAAAAAAGATTTTTTAAAATGATAGAAAAAAACCAATTAGTAATAAGATTCATAGATATAATTAATAAGGAGTTTGGTGATGATACTTTTTCTGTAGTAGATGATTGGGACGATTTTAATTCTATTGGGTTTAAAAGAAATAATAAATTAATTTACATTTGTATTTATGATAAGGATGATTACTTTTATGAATGTGAGGTATTATCTAATGTTTCTGATAAACCAGCTCAAGCTGTAGGTCGTGCTAGTGTAAACACAAAAAAGGAACTAGTAGAAATAATGAGTAAATTTTTCGAAATAGAGAGAAAAAATTCTAACAAAAAACTTTAAAATCAAAACCATCTTATTTTTATTTTCTACTAATAGTTTACAAACTGGATCAGATAATGCTATTTTAGAGAATAGTAAATATTTGATTTAGGAAAGTGATGCACCGAATAGTTAATTTAATAAAATTAATACTTAATAAAAAGCTAAAATTAATATTAAAAAGTCTTTTTCAAAGAATGCTAGTTATAAATCTAGGCAAAGCGGCTGTAAAGACAACAGAAAGGCTAACAGAAAACATTGTTAATAGTTATAGTAAATGTGATGCTAATCTTGAGTATTTAGAAAACGAGTTCAAAGAAATAGAAAATATTTTTAATGATATTATGAGGAACTTAGGGCTTAAACAGAATCCTAAATATCTTGCAGTAAATGATAATTCTAAACGTGCGAGACTAAAACTAATCGAAACTCCGCAAATACCAAAGAAGTAGGTTTTTGGTTAAGGTCTGCTTGGGTGAGTATGTTGGAGGCAAGGCAGGGCAAGCAGAATGTAAATATTGGTGAGATAAAGAGAGAAAGTAAGAACTGGGATCGTAAGACACGTACATTAACCCCTCAAGCTCAAGTGGTAATAGGGACAGCAGTAACGGCAGCAACCGCCGGAGTAGGTAGTACGATTGGTGCAGGTGTTGCAGGAGGTATAGGAGCTGGAGGTGCAGTTGGAGCAGGCGTAAGTAGTGCTATAGCGGCTGGGGTGAGTGGATTTGCGTCTGGAGTGGTGATAGGAGCTGCAAATAATGGTGGGAATATTTTAAAGGGAGTAAAGGAATCTACTAGCAAAAAGGCTTTAAGATCGCTAGGCAAGGATATGCTAGCGGCTGGTGTTACGACTGGGATAATGAACGGTACTGGCTTTGGTAATGTGGCGGAGAAGGCAAGGCTTGGCGGGGTGGTTGGTCGTAATCAGGCGATCTTTGAGAGGAGGATGCTGCGAACCGGTGTTAAACTAAATACAGAAAATAATAAAAAATACTAATATAAAAAGCTTAGGTTATCTCGCTTTATGCTGAATCCCGTGAATAAATCACGGGATGACGAAGAAAAAACTACTATTCATCCCCTATTTTTAATGCTGCGATGAATGCAGATTGTGGGATTTCGATATTGCCGTACTGCCTCATTCTCTTCTTACCGGCTTTTTGCTTCTCGAGCAGCTTACGTTTACGAGTTATATCACCGCCGTAACATTTGGATAAAACATCTTTACGCAATGCCTTAATAGTCTCACGGGCAATAATACGGCTGCCAATACTTGCTTGAATTGCAATATCGATCTGCTGTCTCGGTATCAAATCCTTTAGCCTTATGCATAACGCCCTCCCCCGCTGCTCAGCACGTGAGCGATGTACGATTGTCGATAACGCATCAACTACCTCGCTGTTAACCAGAATCCCAAGCTTCACAAGTTCAGACGGCTCGTATGTATCCATTTGCCATTCAAAACTTGCATAACCTTTTGAGCAACTTTTTAACCGATCGTAAAAATCATATACTATCTCATTTAGTGGCAATTTATATACTACTTTTGCCCTATTTGCTATATAGTTGTGATCTAACTGAATTCCTCTTTTTTCAGTGCAAAGCGATAATACCGCACCTAAAAACTCATCAGGTACCATTATAGTTGCTTTAATCCAAGGTTCTTCCATTGAGTCGATTTTTTGCAGATCAGGTAAATCAGCTGGATTGTGAATCTCTAGCACTTCACCCTCACGCATATGAATTTTATACACCACGCTTGGAGCGGTAGTAATTAAATCTAGATCAAACTCTCTACTTAAACGTTCCTGTATGATCTCTAAATGTAGCAACCCTAAAAAACCACACCTAAAACCAACTCCTAAAGCTGATGAGCTTTCCATTTCATACTCAAAGCTAGCATCATTAAGGCGAAGTTTTGCCAGCGAATCCTTTAAATGCTCAAACTCGCTACTATCTGTCGGATAAAGCCCGCAGAATACTACCGGCAAGTTTGGTTTAAAACCTGGCAGAGCTTGCTCACAAGGCTTCTTCTCATCGGTAATAGTATCTCCAACCTTACAATCTGCTACCTGCTTTATAGAAGCAGTGAAAAAGCCGATTTCCCCTGCATGCAGAACATCCGAAATATGTTTTTTGGGAGTAAAATATCCAACATTCTCTATTGTATAAACCGAATTCGTTGCCATCATTTTGACTTTCATATTCTTACGTAACGATCCATCAATAACACGCACTAAAATAACTACACCAAGATAAGGGTCATACCAACTATCAACAAGCAATGCTTTTAAAATATCTGTATTACTTTCTTTCGGTGGAGGTAATTTATTTACGATTGCTTCTAAAACTAAGTCAATACCTATACCACTTTTGGCAGAAATCAGTACTGCCTCACTTGCATCAATCCCAATTATGTCCTCTATTTGTTGTTTTACCTGCTCAGGTTCTGACGCCGGAAGATCAATCTTATTCAGTACTGGCACTATTTCATGATTATTCTCAATTGCCTGATAAACATTGGCAAGAGTTTGTGCCTCTACCCCTTGCGTACTATCAACCACTAACAACGACCCCTCACACGCTGCAAGCGATCTACTAACCTCATAAGCGAAATCGACATGCCCAGGGGTATCCATCAAATTTAAGTAGTAAGTATTGCCGTCTTTAGCCTTATATACAAGCCGCACTGTTTGGGCTTTGATTGTTATGCCCCGCTCTTTTTCGATATCCATTGAATCTAGTACTTGCTGGCTCATTTCTCTTGCCTGCAAGCCACCGCAATATTCAATTAACCGGTCAGCCAAAGTAGATTTGCCGTGATCGATATGAGCTATTATTGAGAAGTTCCTTATATATTTTTGATTATTCATAATTATTGTGATATAATTTGCGTTTTATCATCTCCGTCATTGCGAGGAGAGGCGAAGCCTTGACGTGGCAATCTCATGAAAATATCCTGAGATTGCTTTGTCAAAACTTATAGTTTTTCCTCGCAATGACGTCTATAGTCACGATAATATAACAAAACCAAAATATATAACAGGAAAAAATAATGCGAGCGGAAATAGAGAATTACGTTAAGAAAATTGAGCAGTCTTTAGAACTGCTTCGGAGGTCACTTTGACGTCGAAACGTCAGCAACTAGACTAGCAGAGTTAGAGGAGTTAGCGGCAAGTCCCGATCTATGGAATGATCAAGCTAATGCTCAAAAATTACTACGAGAAAAAAGCAATCTAGAAGAACAATTAGGAGCTTATAATAAAATTAAGTCTAATCTAAAAGATGCATTAGAGCTTGAAGAAATGGCTGAAGCTGAAAATGATCTTGAGATAATGCAGCAAGTTGAGAAAGATTTACAAAATTTAAGCACTATTGCCGCAAAATTTGAAACTGAGTGTTTGTTTTCAGGCGAAGCAGATAGTAATAACTGCTTTTTAGAAATAAATGCCGGAGCGGGAGGAACAGAAAGTCACGATTGGGCGTCTATTATGATGCGTATGTATTTACGTTTTGCCGAAAGATTAGGCTTCAAAACTGAGATCATTAATATGATTAATGGCGAAGAAGCAGGCATAAAATCATGCACGATTAGGATAATCGGTAAGCGTGCTTATGGCTGGCTTAAAACTGAAGCAGGAGTGCATAGGTTGGTGCGTATTTCTCCTTTTAATGCGGCAGGCAAACGTATGACCAGCTTTGCAAGTAGCTGGGTATATCCGGAAATTGACGACAATATAGCAATTACAATTGACGATAAAGATTTAAGAATCGATACTTTTAGAGCATCGGGAGCGGGAGGACAACATGTTAATACTACCGATTCAGCGGTACGTATCACCCATATACCTACCGACACGGTTACACAATGCCAAAGCGACAGATCGCAACATAAAAATAAAGCTCAAGCTATGAAAATGCTACAAGCTAAACTCTATGAGCTTGAAATGCAAAAACGTACCGATAGTGTTAACGAGCAGAATGCCGCCAAGACGGATAATAGTTGGGGGCATCAAATTAGATCATATGTGTTGCAGCCCTATCAAATGGTAAAAGATCTACGCACTGATTATGAAACTTCTGACACTAAGGGCGTACTTGATGGCGATCTCGAAGAATTTGTCTCAGCAAGCTTAGCTATGAATGCGGGTGGTAGGAGATAAAATGGATCAATTTTTCCGTCATTGCGAGGAGATGCGTAGCATCGACGCGGCAATCCAGTTAAAAATACTAATATTATTTTTTCTGGATTGCTTCGTCAATTACTCCGTAATTTCCTTAGCTCAGACGGAAAATAGTAATACCAGTTACCAAAAGTTATTTTGCTTGATATTACGATTAAGCCGTGATATGTCTCTCCCATATTTCAACCTAATTACTTTATCACAATATGAAAAGCTGCAAAAACTTTGGCATTGCTATTTCTATAATTATTATAGCTATAGTTTCGATTCTAGGATTTCAGAATTACCAAAAACATACACAAGATAAGCATTTTGAACAACTAGTAACTGATCTTAATAATTTAGAGATTAATAATGAGCAGGTACGTAAAAGTTTTATTTCAGAGATACAAAATATTTATGCCACTGAAAATCCTGAGATAGATAAGAATATAAAATATGTATGGGTTTTGTCAGCAAGACATTCTTATAATAAAATGCCTATTATTTCTCATGCCCAAAATATAGGGGCTGTAGATAAAGAAGACGGTTATAATAGAATGAGACTTGGTATTGAAATTGCAAGAGAAGTAGCCGCTAAAAAGCTTAATAAGCACGTATCTGATTTAACTTATCAAGAATTAAAGGAGCATGGACCGATAATTTTATTTAATGGCGGAGCGGAAGGTAACAGTTTGTTACAGAAAGATTTAGATAAGAACGAGATCAAGGATTATCCAAAAGAGAATTTTTATATTTTTGCATTACCGGAAAATCAGGCTAACACTGGCGGACAGTTTAAAACTTTATATAAAGAACATGAAGACGGTAATATTGATTTAAATAATACTGAAATCGCTATTGTTACCCATGCTTATCATTTCCCTCGAGTGTATCGATATTTTGATAACAAGCCAAATTTTGATTTTTTCTATAATCACAATACTAAGCCTATAATTTTCTTAGTTGATCGTAAATTTGAAACTATAGGAGTAGATAACGAACTAAAACAAGAATTATCAAAATTACCTAGCTATATCGATAAAGGTTTTATTTCAGAAAAATATACTCTATAAACTAATAAAATATATAAATTAAAATTGTATACAAGGTGGAAACCGCTTTTCACCTTGTATACCCATCATTTAAAGCTTCTTTGGAAAGGAGTATGAAATACTACTTTTCAAAGAAAGGAAGTTTATTGATAGGGGTAAGGAAATATCACCCACTATATTAACTTCATATTTTTCATTTATTTCTTCTTCTAAATCTTTCAATTGACCCAATATATTTTCATCATCCTGTTTTTCTTTAATATTATATTTGTTAGAAACATATTTTGACATAATTGGTATTTTTAAATTTTATTATGATTGAGTATAGCGAAATAGTCATTGCAAGAATTAAAGGACATTGTTGCATGGCTCGATTTTATTGTTATCACCCCGTGATGGTATTATTACGTGGATACCAATTAGTCATTGCTAGCGAATGAAATGAGCGTGGCAATCTAGTTAAAAAATGCTATAAGTTAGTATTTTTTATACCTCCTTGCTTCGTCAATTACTTCGTAATTTTCCTCGCAATGACAAATCACATATAAGACTTCAATTATTCTGCAATTTCAGTACTGCGTACTACGTCACCCAATGCATCAACTTCATCAGAGTCTTGTAAATTACTTACTGCCTCACCAGTTTCAGATGAAATCACCATAGAAGCATCTTTAGGTAAATCAGAAGACTCTTCAGCTTCAGGCTCACCATCACCTTTCTCAACATTTGTTAATGATTCTAACTCTTTGCTGATGATTGCCATTGTTTCAGGGCTTATTGGCGTAGAAGCACGACTTGATTCACTTTCATTTGAACCAACATTAGCAGCCTCAGCTGTTTCATTTGTTTGTGTTTCTAGATTATCATTATCAATCTCTTTCTTTTTCGACATAAATTAACCTTTATTTGAATTAAAAAATTTATATAAATTAGCATTTATATAAAAATAAACTTAATTTAAATTTATTTTTATGAATAAAATAGTTACTGAGGTTTCTCCATTATTCAAGGAAATACATATTATAGTATTATAAATAATTAGTTAAGATTAGTTAATTATTTTATAAATTTTACTAAAGCACTAGGATTATTGATGAGAAAATGTATGGTCTAAATATTAATAAAAGTTAATTTAGTTGTAATATGTATTGTTAAAAATACAACATAGAAGATATCTACATATTATAATCTTCTTTTAAAGAAAATATGAAATATTAATTTTGAAAAAAGTATACTTGTTATTTGAAAAAAACTTTCAGAAATAGTAAGGATTACTATCTCTGAAAAAAAGGAGGGGAAGTAATGCCTTAAGATTTAAGGCATTACGGCTAGCTAATTAAGTTAGATTTGCATGCAAAAGCTTAAATTGTAAGCAAGTTTAAGTTAACCAACTGTATTATTTTAAGGTTTAGTGAGCGTCTGTAACAACATGACTTCCTAATAATTCAGGATTATAGTCAGCAACAGCTTTACTATAATCACCAACATTATAACCACCGCCACCTTTTGCAGGATCACTATCTATTGAAGCATCCCAACCGCTGACATTTCCAAGACCTTTATCACCAACAAAATATTTATTGATTTCTCTTTGATCTGCAACAGTATTGACTTTTCCATTTAGGTGTTTGCCAAACATAGTACATAGACCAGTCATTGCATAAAGTTCTTTTGGAGTTAAGTTTGTCCAAATTTCTGAAAGCTGTTTGATTGCACCTTTTTTGCTACCATCTGTATCGTTAGCAGCATCACCTTCAAGAGAAAGTCTAGCACACTCAAACAGATTAGCATTTGAACCTTGACCAAATTCCATAGACATACCGTTAACAAGCGATGGTGTGATACCTGCATCATGTAATTTTTTAAGGAATGTGGTACCGTTTCCATTAAAGCCCATTAAGCCAGGAGCCCCGTCTACAGGTAAGGTATAAGAAATTTTTATATCAGGTTTTGCTTTAATTACTTCGGTTATGGCTGCAATATGTCTATCTAAAGCATCTGTATGACCTAAGAAACCACCTTCAAAGTCAAAATCAATTAAAGTTAACCCATAATTTGTAATAGCTTTTAAATAAATATCAACAATTTTCTTAACGTCTGATATTGGAGCTTCTATTGGTTCATTTGATGCACCACCAAAAGATAAAATTACATCACCGCCATTTTTTCTAATACCATTAATATATGTTTTGTAATAGTTAGAGATTGTTACGTCACCATCATATTCTTGATTATCAATCCCATCATACATCTTTAAATTACCGCCCCAGCAAGCTTTATGGCTTCCACTAGCAGTATCATAATGAGCTGTAATAAATCCTAAGAAATAACCTTTTAAATTATATTCTGCAGCCCATTTATCAATAGGAGGAGTTGGCCAAGCAGTTGAATCAACAAAAGGAGAACCTTTAATCCAATTACCAGTATTCCATTTTGCAGGACCTTTTAAAGCTTCATCTGTAGAAGCATAATATGCACTAGAAGCAGAAGCATTACCCGCAAAGTCAACTGCTGAAATATTAACTTGATATTTTGTATTAGCAGCTAAATTCTTTAAAGATATACTGTTAGTTGTGGTACTTGCTTCATGATCCGTTGTTTCATTAGTTGCTCTATATTTTACTATATATTTATCAACACCTGTTTCTTCATCTATACTTGGAGTCCAGTTTAAAGAGAAACTTGTAGGACCAGAAGCAGCTGTTACTATATCTTCTACTTTAGTTGGAGGAGTATGATCATCAGGTATTACAATAGGCTCACCATTAAAGGTAAAATCAGTAGGTAATGTAGGATAAATAGAAGTACTAGAAAAATTAACACCAAAAGTTAAAGTTGTAGAACTTTTAGCTTTTAATAGTGCCATATGCTCTGACAAACTTCCTTTAATTACAGGTCCGGTAAATGTTTGTTGAGCAAAACCCGTATACGCTCTAACTTCACCACTTATATTTGCTATTTTACTAACATCAAAACTTATTGTAGGAGAATTTACATCCTTATCTGTATTATTTCTAATTGTAATATCTAAAGGAATAAACCACTCAGCTTGGTCTTTTCCCTATTTTGCCGTAATCATATAATGTAATGGCATAATAACCTCCATATAATTTATTAATTTGAAATTAAAGATAGATTGAATAACAAAACTATCTTTATAATTATATGATTACTAGAGTTTTTGATGCTAAACAAGAAATTATAAACTAAATAATTGAAAAAATTATAAGAAATTATATTATAGAAAATTAAGATTTATTAATTAGGTTTATATTTTATTGAAATTAGCAGTAAATATTGAATGCATATATACTATTTATTACGTTAATAAAAATTAATTAAATTGTTATTTTGCAATGTAAAAAAATCACACCTACCGGTAAAAATATCTTTAGTAGAAAATCTAGAAAAGAAATAGCAGTATAAGATTTAATGATAAGTTATTATTTAAATAAAATTATGCCTAAATGTAAATTATATCGCTATCTTTACCCAAAAATAAAATTTTTTGATACAAAAGATAATATCTTTTTAAAATACTATTAATTTTCCTAAAAAAATATAGTAATTTAAGTAGGTATACATTAAAGATTAAAATTATAATAAGTTATTAGAGTTATGGAAGATATTGACATTTGGCAGAATAAATTTGAAGCTTGCGATTATGGCAAGAAACTAATTGATAAAATTCAAGAATTAAACATCACAACAAAAAATCCTATAGATATTAAAGAAATCGAAAAAGGACTTTACTATGCTCATAAGTATCATGAGGGACAAATGCGTCAATCAGGCGAGCCTTATTATACCCATCCAATAGAAGTAGCAATAATGTTAGCTGAATTTGCAGCTCATGAAGCACCAAAGCTTTATAAATCTTATATGATAATCGTTGCTCTGCTTCATGACACAATAGAAGATACTCATTTAACACATGAGGATATTAGCAAAATTTTTGATAAAGATATTGCAGATAATGTAGAACACTTAACAAGAATTAAACCGCATGGAAAAATAAGCTCCGGTGAAATGTTAAATTTATTAATTCAAGAAAAAAAATATGATATAGCACTTATCAAAGTATTTGATCGTCTACATAATTTACAAACCATAAATGCTAAGTCTCCTGACAAAGCTTTAAAAACAGTCAAAGAAACTATAGAAAGCTTTTTACTTATAGCTGCATATCTTGAGATAAGAACAATAGAGCAGCAATTATTAAATGTGTGTTAATTTTATAGAACAAAATTTCCCTTCAAAAGGTGAACAAAATGACTTACTTAATACAACAAATTTTAAAAACTCTATTTTAGATTCTCAAAATGAATTTAAATAACGAGTTAAAATTTTAATGCGTTAATTAAATCGCTTTTATACCTCCAATGTGCTGCTCCACCGCTTTCGGCATGATAATGCATATTTTCATCGCGTATCTGTATTTCTATTCTATATTGATCTTCAGTTATAATAACAGTATGTAAAGATTGGTAACCATTTGGTTTAGGATTATCAATATAATTTTTTAGCTTATCTTTTTCATACTCATATAAATTATGTACTATTTTTAAAGTTTTATAGCATTTTTCTTCATCTAATACCACTATCCTAATTGCGAAGATATCAGTTAATTGTTCTATTTTTATCCCCTTACTATACAATTTATATAAAATTGATACGGGATGTTTAATTCTACCTGTTATTTTAGCGGTAATATCATGTTTAGATAAATTATGACTTAAATGTTTAATAACTTTTTGAAACAACAATACCTCCTTAATTTATTAGCAGTAGCAAATCAATTTTTATAATTGCTATTATAAAGAAAAGTTGTAGAAATCAAGGTTTGAGGTCATTTCCTCGCCCGATTTCAAAATAAAATTATTATTTATCTTATTATAAAGATTATAAGCTTTTGCTTAATTCAACCAATTAAAGACTAAAGGTTGAGAAGTGTATTATAATTAATTAAAAATTACTTGCAATATTAAATCTCAAGTAATTAAGCAAATAAATTTTAGCCTTAAATCAGTAACTAAAAAATTTTTATTTTTACTCTTGAACTAATGAAAATAAAATATATATAGTATGTACATTTAAAATATTTATATAATTTGGAGGTTAAAATGTCTTTTAAACCATTATACGATAGAATTGCAATAAAGCCTATCGAACATGAAGAAAAAACTAAAGGTGGAATTATTATTCCGGATACTGCTAAAGAAAAACCAATGCAAGGTGAAGTCGTAGCAGTTGGCAAAGGCGTTCGTAATGAAAAAGGCGAAGTGCATCCTTTAGAGTTAAAAGTAGGTGATAAAGTTCTATATGGTAAATGGGCTGGTACTGAAATTAAAGTCAAGGGTGAAGATCTCATCGTAATGAAAGAAAGCGATGTATTTGGTATTATTAATTAATTATTTGTTTTAAGGAGAATTTAAATATGGCAACAAAACTTATTAAGCACGGCTCAAAAGCACGTGAGCAAATGCTAGAGGGAATCGATATTTTAGCTGATGCAGTAAAAGTTACTTTAGGTCCAAAAGGCAGAAACGTACTTATCGAGCAATCATTTGGAGCACCAAAAATTACTAAAGATGGTGTTACTGTTGCAAAATCTATTGAATTAAAAGACAAAATTAGAAATGCTGGGGCTCAGCTGTTAAAGTCAGCCGCTACTAAAGCTGCTGAAGTTGCAGGTGATGGAACAACTACCGCAACTGTTCTTGCTAGAGCTTTAGCACGTGAGGGTAACAAGCTTGTTGCTGCTGGTTATAATCCAATGGATTTAAAACGTGGTATGGATTTAGCGGTAAATACAGTATTAGAAGAAGTTAAAAAAGCTAGTAAAAAAATCGATAGCCAAGAAGAGATCGCTCAAGTTGGTACTATATCCTCAAATGGTGATAAAGAAATCGGTGAGAAAATTGCTAAAGCGATGGAAGAAGTTGGCAAAGAAGGCGTAATAACTGTTGAAGAAGCAAAGAATTTCAGCTTTGATGTTGAAGTAGTTAAAGGAATGATGTTTGATAGAGGTTATTTATCACCATATTTTGTAACAAATTCTGAAAAAATGGTTGCTGAACTTGAAAATCCTTACATCTTATTATTTGAGAAAAAACTATCAAACTTACAACCAATGCTACCTATCCTTGAGGCGGTGGTACAGTCACAACGTCCTTTATTAATCATTGCTGAAGATGTTGAAGGAGAAGCTCTTGCAACCTTAGTAGTAAATAGATTACGTGGTGGTTTAAAAGTTGCAGCTGTAAAAGCTCCAGGCTTTGGTGATAGAAGAAAAGCCATGATGGAAGATATTGCCATTCTAACTAATGGTGAGCTTATAACCGAAGATTTAGGCATGAAGCTTGAAAATGTTAGCCTTAAAAGTTTAGGTCATGCAAAAAGAGTTACAATCTCTAAAGAAAATACTGTAATTGTTGACGGTAGCGGCGATAAGAAAAATATCGAAGAGAGAGTATTACAAATTAAATCACATATCGCTGAAACTACTTCTGACTATGATAAAGAAAAATTACAAGAGCGTTTAGCTAAACTTTCTGGCGGTGTTGCTGTACTTAAAGTCGGCGGTGCTACTGAAGTTGAAGTAAAAGAGCGTAAAGATCGCGTTGAGGATGCACTTGCTGCAACACGTGCTGCTGTTGAAGAAGGTGTTGTTGCTGGTGGCGGTGTGACATTACTACATGCTTCACAAGCTTTAAAAAATCTGAAAGTAGACAATAAAGACCAACAAGCAGGTATTGAATTAGTAATCGAAGCTTTAAAAGATCCAATAAAGCAAATCGTTGAAAATGCTGGCGAGAATGGCGGTGTAGTAGTTGGTAAATTATTAGAGCATAAAGATAAGAATTTCGGCTTTAACGCTCAAGATATACAATATGTTGATATGATTAAAGCAGGAATTATTGATCCGGCTAAAGTAGTGCGTACTGCTCTGCAAGATGCAGCTTCTGTTGCTTCGTTAATTATCACTACGGAAACTTTAATTGTTGATGAACCTGAAGACAAAGAAAACCCAATGCCAATGCGTGGCGGTATGGGTGGCATGGGCGGAATGGGAGGCATGGACTTCTAACGCCTCAGTGTCAATGTCTGCGTAAATCGTTTTCCTGTCATTGCGAGGAGTCATAGAGGCATTGTTGCGTAGATCATTTTCTCGTCATTGCGAGGAAAAACTTTAAGTTTTGACGAAGCAATCTCATCATTATTTCCTGAGATTGCCACGCGGTCTTCGACCGCTCGCAATGACGACTTGGCATCCACGCAACAATGCTAGTCATAGACGACGAAGCAATCCAGTAAAAAATGCTAATATTATTAGTATTTTTTATTATTTTCTGGATCCCGTGGACAAGCCACGGGATGACACCAAGGGCGTTTTTCGATCCACGCAACAATGCCTCCCGTGGCTTGTTCACGGGGTCATGTCATTCCCGCGTAGGCGGGAATCCAGTAATAAAAAAACATAAATAAAACAAGTTTTTAAAACTAAAAGCTTAGGTATCTCGCTTTACCCTGAATTCCCGCCTCCGCGGGAATGACATCCAAGGCGTTTTCCGATCCACACAAGCAAGCCTTAAGCCGGAATAACAAACGATCCACGTAATATCATCGCTACAACATAACACTAAAAAATTACCACCCTAGTTTTTCTGTTATCTAATTAATTCCTATTTAAAAAATTAATATTTGCTTTACAATTTATTAAATTTATTTTATAATTTATACCTAATTTGTATTAAGTATTTATTATGAAAAAGTCTAAATCTCCTACTGAATTAAAATTTAATTTTACAGCCCTGGATAAAGATAAGGTACTAAAATTTGTACCGGCTCTTCCTATAATTTTACAAGATAATGCATGGTCAAAACTTTCAAATATGAAAGGTTCTATAGAAGCTGGAGCAGAGATAATAATAAATATTTTGAATTTTTTAAGTGGTAACAGTTCAGCAGTAAAAAAAATTCCTATTAATACAAATAAGAATATGAAATTTTTTGTGTTAAAAATTTTATTTAATAATTATGAATATAAAAATATTCAAGAACATAAAGCACTAAAGGAAGTGTTAAGAAAATATCATCCTGAGCAAAAATCTAATGGAGACGTTACCTTTTTAGTAAATAATGTTGCCTATGCTGAAAAATTTTCTAAAAGTGCAAAAACTGAAGCGGATAATTCTATAGAAAGTATTTTCTCACAGCTTGAAATAATGAAAATGGCGTTAGAGTGTACCATAGAGAATAATCACTATGAAGTAGCAGAAAAATTATTTACCGATATATTTTCAAATGCAAGAACAAATTTAGATTCGATATTCTCTCAACAAGAATATGTTAATCATAAAAAATATACGACTATTTTGTTTGAATTAGTAAACAAGTTTATGTCTGTTGAACATCAAATTAAAACTATCATAGATCTAACCTCTCACTTAAAGCATTATTTTAATATTACAGCAGAATCTACAGATATACTAATTAATAATAAACATTCAAATGAAGCTGAAGAATTGCTTACAGCAGCACTTTATAATATGACTATAGATGATAAACCAAAAAACCAAGATATAGGTTGGTGTTACTATAAATTAGGTTATCTTAATCATAGAAATGGACAGAGAGAATATGCTGTAGAGTGCTATAAGAATGCTTTAGACAAATTACCAGCTACAGATAAATATATTATACAAACTATTAATTATAATTTATGGGGTATTTATAGTTATTATGATGCTGATGATAGTATAGAAGCATTATTAAATCAAATGCCGGAATCTGGTCTTAAAGATCTACTAAAATTAGGCAAAAATCTAACAAATATTACTACTTCCCAATTAGAGAATATTAACCGCTCTGATTTACAACCTCAGCATACTCAAATGTTTGATCTTTATAAATATAGTGCTAAATATAATTCTCTTTCAATTGATCAAAAAATTAGTAAAAAAACACGTTTTACAAAAGATTTAAATACAATAATCAAAAAAAATTCTGATATTGATAAATTATTAGCCCTCTCGGTAGCTATTTACACAGAACAATTTGACATAGCTCGCAACATATTAAACACAGTTCCAGAAAATGAAATAGAGAAGTGTAAGAAGTTAAATTTATCGCTCTTAAGAAGCTATCTTGATCCAGATTCTATAATTTATGATGCAGAGGAATTAAAAAAAGAAGAAAAAGTCGAAGTTCTTAATGCTGCCAATACTTCTTTAATGGCAGAAGATAAAAGTGAGCTAGTTTCTAAAAACGTTCAAAAAGTTTTACAAAATGTTGAAAAGGTTTTAGAGTCCCATCCCCAAAATGAAGAAACTTTAGAAATTGGGATAAATGCTGCTTTACTTAATAGTGATCTAGAAAAAGCTAAGAAATATGCAAATCAATTAAGTAAAGAAAAACAAGAAGAAATCTTTATAGGTGATTCTGAAGAAGCTACAAAAATAGATGATTTAGATTGTTTACTTGCACAATATGATGCTAAGAAAATTCATCAATATTATCAGGATAAAAAAGAACAACAGCTTCATATATTAAGTCAGAAAATTACTCATTATACCACTTCATGGAATATTCCAGGAAAAGGTCAGGTTAAAAGTACCGAAGCTACTTATATTGGTAAATATAAAGGACAAGATTGTTATAGTATTATTGATGATAAAGTGAAGAAATCAATTGGTTCTTTATTGCCTCGTTTTGAGAAAGCAATGGAGAAAGGAATAATACATCATCAATATGGTATAAATGGAGTAAAATTTATTGAAGAAAAGGCTATTGAAATCAAGGTTAGAGCTGATAAAAGGTTATTAGCAAGTGAAATTTATGAAAACTCAGGAAAAGAGTTATTAATAAATTTTGATCATGAAGCTAATCATAAAGAAGCTGAAATATTTATTAATGGTCATCACTTAGAAATATACCACGAATAAATGAAAAATTGATAAACGAGTATGTTAATGCGTTATATTTATCACATCTGGTATAATAATTTTATCTTCCAAACAAAATACTTATTTATTAATAAAAATTAATGTGTAATTAATAATATGTTAAAAACTTATTAATAGGTAGTGTTATGAAAAGCAAACTTTCAGCAAGTATACTTAGTCTTAATTCCTATACTCAAAACCCTGTTATTAATGACATAAAAGAATTGGCAGAAGAATTAAAAGTTAGATCAGAAGTTAAATCAGCTTATAAAATAGCTCCAACCAAATTTTCCATGGACGAAACATATAATCAAATATTATATGCTTTACAAACTGTAAAATTTGCCAAAGCACATATAAAAGAACCAAATCTTGGTATAAACGAAACTCAAGAATGGTGCAAAAAATTAAATGATTATGGCATTATTGTTACTTGTTTACTAACTGAAAGTGTTAATAAATCTATATTAAGTTTTTTGTCATTTAAAAAAGGTAATAAAATATTAGATTTTTTATCATCTTATTTATTAGATAACGCTTCTGAAGCTCTTAAAGAAACTATGCCGAAAGAGTTTATAGATAAATATAACATGACTAATGCTGTGAAATTACTCAGCAATGAAGAAATAAAAAGTTATTTGAAAGAATACGCAGGCTCTAATCAACAACTTGCTTCTGAGCGTCAACATACTACAGCTACTATTTATGAAGAAGAAAATGTTGAAACTATGGGAGGCGATGTAGCACCTGCGACTTAGTCTTTAAAAATCTATATTGCAAACAATTCAAGCAAGGTAGCAATCTAAAAAATTTTAATTAGATTGCTTTGTTAAATTACTTTGTGGTTTTCTTGTAATATAGATTTAGTCTTGTTTAAAAAGCTTATTAAAACTTAATCAGCAGAGGGGCTACCTAATGCTATAACTTCGTCTAAATCCTCAATTAAGGATTTAGGTATATATGAATTTTTATATTCAATATTCGACTCTTTAATTTCTAATAATGCTAATCTTTTTAATGTAATATATTCAGATATTGAGTTACTTAAAGATTTTAGTTCAGGATCAACAAAATCATTAGAAGTAAATTTTGTTAATTTTGTTGCTTCGTTATATAAATCATCTTTATTCTTAAAATATTTTATTTCCGGATTAAATTTGTTTTTTTGCCTATTTAAAAAAATATTTTGTACTTTTGAATCACAATCTTTAAAATATTCATATAACTCTTCTAAATTAGATTGTTTATATAATTTCTCGCATTTTGCTATATCTTCAACTATTCCTGTTATACGATTATTTAAATATGATTTATACACAGGTTCTAATATTTCATCTTCAATATTAGTATTAGGATATTCGAGTAAATATTGAGCAAATGGGTTAATATCATCGCTGTCATCGTCATGGTTTGTTATTATTGATTTTACCAATGGGATTCGATTTGTGGAAGAGTCAATATGGTTTACGACTGCTCCATTCTTAATGAGTAACTCTAACATTTCTGCGTAGTCATAATATGCTAACTCATTTAATATTTTGCCATTATTATAATTTACATCTGCTTCATGCTCGATTAATAACTTTGCTATCTTTAGGTAATTATTAGTAGCAGCCATAAATAACAAATCTTCAAGATCAGAAAAACCTTTATCAATAAATAATTTTACTGTTTCATAATGACCAAATTGTGTAGCACGTAGAGCAGCAGTATAATTATTTGAGTCTTCAATATTAATTTCTGCCCCCCTCTCAATTAGTAATTCTACTATTTTATAATGATTGTGGAAAGCAGCACAATGTAAAGCTGTGGTTTTGTAACCTGAAAATATCTCACCACTTACGTGTTTGTTATTGTGTTCAACCAAGGAATTAATATCAATTCCACCTTTGTTTAACATTGATAAAACTTTTTCAAATTTATACTCCATGATTCTCCTCCATTTAAATTAATATCTCTCTCATAATAATTAACAAAAATTAATAATCAAGGGTTAATTACCATAAAATATGATTTTTTAAAAAATTTGTTTTGGATTTTAAATATGCTATATTCGATATAAAAAACGATATTTATGATTTCTAATATTTCTTTTTTACAGGATTTTGCTGAATTTATTATAAGTAAATTCGGTAAAGATAATTTGTATAAAGAACTCAAAATAATATTGCCGAATAGTCGTTCTTGCATCGAATTAAAAGAGCTTTTGACTGGCAATTATAATATAAAGAATTTACCTATTATTATCCCATTCAATGCTATTATTTCAAAAAAAGATTCTTCGGAAGATTATATGTCTAAAATGGAAGAATTATTTACTTTGTCAAAAATAATTACCGAATATAAAAAATTAGATTTTACTCCTGAGGAAGCATTAAAAACTGCCGGAATTTTAAATAAATTATTTGCTGATTTAGTAAATAATAATATCGATATAAAATTAATTGAGACTTACAATAATTCAGAATATTGGCAGAATATTTATAAATTCTTAGAATATAGTTTTTTAAAATGGCAAAAAAACGAAAAGCAAAGCAGTAATAATTATAAATTAAAATTGCTTTTGGAAGAGATAGCAAGAACCAAAAACAGCAGTAAAAAGGTAATATTAGCCGGCATATTTAAGCCTGATTCTTTCTTAAAAAAATATGAAGAAGAACTGCAAATAATTAAATATAATGAGATAAAACTAGCTCACAATAATATATATTATTATAAGCCTACGGATATTTATGAAGAAGCTGAGCAGATAGCTCACATATGTAAGCTGAATGCGGATAAAAAAATAGCTATTGTTACAAATAACGATAAATTGAAAAGGATATATTGTAACTATTTAGATAAATATGAGTTAGTGTTTGAAGATTTGATCGGTAATGATCTAAAACTAACAAATGTAAGTAGCTTACTAATATCTATCATTAATATATTATGTAATAATTTTGATTTGAAACTTTTATTTTTATTACTTAAAAATCCTTTAATAAACTGCACGAATGTTCAGAAACTTGAGTTATTATTATCAGGTAAAAATCGTTTTATATCTTCGCCAAAATATTTACTACAATTACAATTTGATAATGAGGATCTAAGAAGTTACTGCCATAATTTAGTAGATATTTTATTTGCTACTAAACCTTATAATATCAATGATATATTAGTAGTTTCTAAAGAAATAGCTGAAAAGCTTTTACCAGAAATTTGGGAAAAAGAGGAAGGAGCTGAGCTATTAGAATTTTTAAATAATTTAATAGAGTTTAGCGATAGTATAAACACCAGTAAAAAAGATTTTCCTAAAATTTTTACTCTATTACTTTCTAGTATTAAATATTATAAAAATATTGAATCTAAGATAGTTATCGGCTCATCTGAAGAACTTGCTTTATCTCGTTTCAATTTAATTATATTACCACATTTTAATAGCGATAATTGGAGTACTACTACCACTACTCATCCTTATTTAAGTAAAGAAGCAAAGCAAATATTGAATATAGATTATGATGAAATTACTCCCAAACTATATTCAGATTATTTTGATTTGTTATTACAAAATGAAGAAGTAATCATATTAAATGCAAAAAAATATGCCGGAAAATTATCTACTCCTTGTAATTTATTTTTAAAGCTGCAAAATGTCACTCAGAATAAAAGTGTCATACCGCGACTTGATCGCGGTATCTTTGAAAGTATATTTCTGGATCCCGTGGACAAACCACGGGATGACAATAGAAAAAAAGCAGCACACAGTACTTTTTTCCCAAATATATTATCTGTAACAGATATAGAAACCTTAATCAGGAATCCATATGGTTTTTATGCTAAGAAAATCCTGAAGCTACGGACTCAAGATAAGATATGGGAAGAGCCAAAAATATCAGATTTTGGGAACTTTATTCATAAAGTTTTAGAAGAATATTCTAAAAATTATGACCAGCAGAATATGCTTGATAAACAGCAAGCTTTGCTAAATATTGGCAATAATATTTTACATAGCACTATTCTCCCTACATATACAAAGAAAACTTGGCAGACAAAACTAACACTACTGAGTAAAGCTTTTATTCTATTTGATATGGAACGCAGAAAAAATTGTCAAAAAATTTATTTTGAAATTAAGGGAGAGCTGAACTTAAATATAGCAGGACAGAATATAAAAATAATTGGTATAGCTGACCGAATTGAAATCAGTAAATCAAACCGCATAACTATATTAGATTATAAAACTGGTACTATCCCAACTAAAAAAGAAATAGAGCTAGGACTTTCACCACAGCTTATTATAGAAAGTTTAATGATACTCGAAAACGGCTTTAATATACTATCTCATTCCCACGAAAGCGGGAATTCAATTGAAGACATTACCATTGCCTATGTAAAAATAACTAGCACCAAGCCTTATGTGCAAACAACAGAAATAAGTTTAAGCATGGAAACCCTAGACAAACATAAACAAGGATTAATAAGACTGCTTGAATATTATGTTACAAACAAGTCCTTTGTTTATGATTTGGATATGTCAAAATATAATGATTATTTGCATTTGAGGGGACATTAATTGTCATTCCTGCGAAAGCGCAGTTAGTGTCCGGAAAAAAATAAACGTTGTTATTATTAGGTTTTTTCGTCATTGCGAGAAGAATTACAAAGTAATTCGACGAAGCAATCCAGTAAAAAACGCTAAAATTAGTTATTTTTTACTATTTTTCTGGATTGCCACGCGGTCTACGACCGCTCGCAATGACGATTTTAATAATACTCCAATTTTCTCCAGACACTACTGTGCGAAAGCGAGAATGACACCGAAGCCATGCAACAAACACGTTTGTTTGATTTTCTTTAAAGTAGTAAGTAAAGCACGTTGCTCTTGCTTTTCTATGCCAAATAATTGTTCTTGAAAAGCAGGATAATTCATATCTAGTAATATTTTAGTCATTTTGTACCAAATCTACTATTTCATCAAAATTTTCATGCCTTTTATTTATTTCTGCCCATTTTATAGCTCTATCAATTATCTCATTGTTATTTTTATTATAAAGCCACATTTCATTATCAGGAATAAATTTACCAGGTTTAATTATTATAGTATATTTGTGTGTATAAAACAATAGGAGTTATCACAAATCCATTATCAACTTAAATTTTTCACCATTACCGATAATTTTACTATCTGTGTTATAAATAATTGGATCATTAATTTTCTTATGACCGAATCTATCAGTTTTAAATACCGGTACTTTTAAATTATTTGCAAAATTACGCAGCACTAACATTGTGAGTTTAGAATCTTTATCAAACGTGCCAAATATTATAGCCTTAATATTTTCAAGTAATCCAGCTTGTTTTAATTGTATTAAAGCACGATCTAACTGATAAGGAGCTACATTTATATCTTCTAAAAAAAGAATTTTATCAGCGGTTTTTATTTGCCATCTAGTCCCTATACTACTTAATACCATAGTTAGGTTACCGCCGGTTAGCTTGCCGCTAACAAGTTCGGTTGGTTTGGCTACATTGTTAAGAGCTGCTAAATCATTTATGACCGCTTGTTTTACTTTACCTTGCAATATTTCAGCAAGTTTTATAAAGTTACCTTGATCTTGTTCAGGTTTTAGCAAACCAGCTACATTAGTACCATGTATTGTTTTCCATCCCCATTCTTGCGATAAGAAAAGATGCAAAGCCGTTATATCACTATATCCTATAAAAAATTTTTTCTTATTTGGTTTTGGAAGTTTTAATAAATCAGGAATTAATCTTGCAGAACCATAACCGCCTCTTAAACTCCATACTATATTGCTAGATTCATTATATAAGGCATCTTTCAAACAATTAAATCTTATCTCATCAGTACTTGCTAAAAATGGTAAATCACCTTTGCTAAAACATTTAGCCGGCATATTTAAGTTAAGAGTTTTGATACTTTTTAAATCAGATAAAGTTTTGCTATCAGCACCTGAAGCCGGTGCAACGACATTAATTGGAATATTTTTTAATAATTGAGGTATTGTAGCTTGCGAAAAAGCTGATAATGAAGAAAATAGTAATATTAATGAAATTAAATTTTTAAGTTTCATGATATTTATTATTAGAGTTTTACTATTATGTCATACCTAGCTAGGAGTGGCTTCGTTGCATGGCTCTTATGTCATTCTTAGCAACGGCGGGAATCCAGGAAAAAAAGTATACATAAAGCAAGTTTTTAAAGTTAAAAGCTCGATTTATGCTGGATTACCGCCATTGCTAAGAATGACATACAGGGCATTTTCCAAGCCATACAACAACGCCAGTTTTTCCTTAAAATGAGAACGTAAGGCAAGCCTTATGATAGAATTTTAAGCTGAAAAATCTAAATAAGAATGCTGATCACCACCCATAATATTCATTTCTTCACTTTTAAATTGATCAATATTAAAACCAAGATACTCTTCAAATATATCACTTGTTCCTATTCTTTCGGATATTGCATTTGTTTCATCAAAGTTTTTAGAATCTTTAAAATAATCATAAGCTAGTTTCAATGTTACTTCTTTTTTCATAACTTCACTAGTGTCAGATGGTAACATTTTTAAAAGAAAATCAAATTCTTTAGTATTTTGATTATATAATAATTCTAAGAATTTCTTAACTTCAACTTCTTTACCATTAATAAGCGTTACTTTCTCGCCAAGTAATTCTTTCGAAATTTTTAATGAAGAAGCTGTATAATTAGTATTAACAATTTGTTCTTCTGGTTCAGGTAAACTTTCTGGAGCTTTCAACTCAACATTTAGTATAGTCTCTTGATTTTGACGGTCCTGTTCTATTTTATTGTCAAAAGAACAATATGGATTTGTTACATCGTATTTTGTAAATAATTCTTTTGTTGAGATACCATTCCATTTTGCAGCATAGTTTCCCATATTTTTAAGAGCAGTACCAACACATCCGTCGGGGTTAATATCTAATTTTTTTGCTGTAGTCATATATGCTACTACACTACCAGGATTTAATTTTGAAAAATGATCTTTAAATTCATTCGTTACATCATTTAGATTATTGCTACGTTTTGTTTCTATTAAAGCTTTTAATACTAGCTTAGCTTGTTCGCCCTTTTCTTGATTGTCCTCTCCTGAATTAGAGGTACTTGCTATCCATCTATATTTAACTGGTTCTTGTTCATTAAGAGGGTTTAAAGGATGTAATGTCAAAAGTCTCTCTATTTTCATGATTAATACCTAAACTGCTAAGCATTTCCTTAATATTGTGTACGTTATTATCATTATCATTAGAGAATTTTTTGACTTCTTTTTCTACTTTTTTACCAAATTTTTTTTGTTCTTTTCCTAATGGCATAACTTTCTCCTTAACTTACTAATTATATACCCGCACCATACTCATATTTTATGATTATGTCAAACAAAACATTAACATAAATTAACTTTTTGGTATATCACAAGCGTGTAAATCCTGTTTAAACTTGAATGTATTATTTTTATTCAAAATTGTACGATAAATCTGAATATTTTCAAGAACTCTTTGAACATAATCTCTTGTTTCTCGGTAAGGTATAAGTTCCATCCAATCAATAACTTTTCTCATATCCTTGATATTCCTTGGATCACCAAATCTATCTATCCATTTTGCAACATTGTGACTGCCAGCATTATAAGAAGCAATCGATAAAATGTAAGATCCACGATGATCACCCAGTAATTGTTTAAAATGATGAGTACCAAGTTTAATATTATATGCAGGATTTCTAGTTAAATCTGCTACACTACATTTAAGACTTATAGATTTAGCGGTTTCACAAGCAGTTTTATCAATAAGCTGCATTAAGCCCCTAGCATTTGCACTACTTACCGCTTTATGATCGAAAACAGATTCTTGCCTAATAATCCCATAAGCTAAATGGGGATCAATAGGAAGCCCTGCTAGATTATAAGGAGTTGGGAAAGCACAATTTGGAATGAAAATATTATTTTGAGCAGCAATTTTTGCAACATCAACCATATAGTTAGCATTATTAGTTGACTTAATAATGTTTGTGATTACTAAAATTTCAGCAGGGTTTTTAGTCTCTTTAATAGCAGCTTTAGAATATATAACAGCTAATTTATTTTTATCATATTTAACTAATAATCTTATTGCTTTAATAATATCTTTATTTTCAATAGTTTTTCTTTCTTCATTACTAACTATAGGTACAGGAGGCAATACTAAATTAGTTTTATTTAACTCAATATTTGCTACCTGACCATAAAAGGTAAAAGAGTATTTAGCAGCCTGTTCATAAAATTGTTTAGCAGTTTGTTTATTGCCTTTCGCTTCATAACTTCGTCCTAACCAATAATATCCACGTGCTAAACTAATTGGAGTTTTAACAATTTTGATAAATTTATTAAAATGTGCTAATGCCTGATCAGGCTTCTTTAAAAAGCTTAGAGACAACCATCCAGCCATCCACTCCTGCTCTCTTATCGTTTCAGGACAGGTAGCAAAAGGCAATGATGCTATTTTATAGCTATTAGCAAAATCTTTATAATCGATAAATTCACGAGCATAGTAGAGCTGCAAGCGACACCATTTAGCAAAATGCTTACGATTATTCTTTGCTTTCTTAAATAAAGTAATAATTTCACCAGTTGGTTTTTGCTTTTTCTTAGAATCTAAATAACGATATAACAGACCAGAAGTATAATATTTTTCAGGGGCTTTTCTGAAAAGCTTTTCAACATTTGGCGATTTATTTATAATAGCAATTTGAGCTCTAAAGGAGTTTTGACAATTACGATCTACATATTTTAGTGATTGCTCAGCTGATCTAATATCAGACTTCCAAAGATGTTCTTCTATTCGTTCTAAATGATCATTTGTGGTTAAATATTTCTTCCATCTGCTATAATATGCACTTTCTTCTTCAGGGCTAAAATCTGCATATATCCAAGCATCTTTAATAATAGGCAATAATATTTTTTGATCATTAACTAAGCTACTTGCAGCCAATGCATAATATTTATAACCTTTACCAGTAAGGGGTGGATGCTTACTAAACCATTCAAAAATGGTTTTTTTATTTGTATTGCTATTTAAGTATCTTTCTGCTTTTTCTTCTAATAGCTTACTTTGAGGCCAATTTGGATTATCGCACAAAAACTTAATTACTTGCTCAAAGCTATTATTCGGATAATCGCTATCTAAAAATCTTTGCGAAACAACAATTTTTGTTAAAGCTTTGTTATTTAATTCCCTAGCTAACTGCTCTGCCTGCGACCAATTTTTTTGATCTACATATAAAAAAACTTGCCCAATATTATTGTCAGGCTCAGCAAATACTTTAAAACTTGCTGCTAATGAGAGCAAAATAATAATTGATAATTTTTTTATTATTTTCATATTTTTTAAATATATTAAGTTTTTCTATCATCCCATGATTTATTAGGCATTGCCAGCGTGGATCGGTTTTTCCTCTGTCATCCCGTGATTTATGAACTAGAGCCAGTTAAAAATACTAATAAAATTAGTATTTTTTATTATTTTTTAGATGCCGTGGTCAAGCAACTAGATGACAATTAAATATTTATAGTTCTTTTATCTACCCCAAGAGCTGCTTCTTTGATTGCCTCGCTTAAAGTTGGATGGGCGTGGCAAGTTCTTGCTATATCTTCCGCAGCTGCACCGAATTCCATATAAGCCGTAAGCTCTGCTATTAGAGTTCCTGCATCAGCCCCGATAATATGAGCTCCTAAAACCTTATCTGTTTTACTATCGGCAAGAATCTTCACCATTCCTTCAGTTTTACCTACTGCTCTTGCTCTACTATTGGCTAAGAATGGGAACTTACCCACTTTGTAGCTAACGCCTCTTTCCTTTAATTGCTCTTCAGTTTCACCAACGCTTGCTACTTCTGGGGAAGTATATATTACGCTTGGGATCAGGTTATAATTTACATGACCCGCCTGCCCTGCCATAATTTCGGCGGCAGCTATCGCCTCTTCTTCAGCCTTGTGTGCAAGCATAGCACCTTTTACAGCATCACCGACTGCGTAAATGTTTGGTACAACAGTTTGGAAATGTTCGTTAATCTCGATTCTACCTTGTTTATCTGTAGCAATGCCGACAGCTTCAAGACCTAAATTTTGCGTGTAAGCTTTTCTGCCGACTGCCATAAGTACTACATCCGAAGTTATTACAGAGCTTTTACCACCCTCCTCGATTGTAAGGTTAACTTTACCGGATTTTACTTCCGCAGATAATACTTTAGTATTTAGTTTAAATTCTATTCCCTGTTTCAGTTGAAGCTTCATAAATTGGCTAGCGACTTCTTTATCAAGCATTGGTACAATACTCTCAGCATATTCTACCACTGTTACCTTAGAACCTAGACGCCTCCAAACAGAGCCAAACTCTAAACCGATATAACCGCCGCCAACTACTATTAAATTTTCAGGCACTTTTGAAAGCTTTAAAGCACCGGTCGAAGAGACGATAAATTCTTCATCAATCTTAATATTTGGGATTTCTATTACACTAGAACCGGTAGCAATTAGGATATTTTTAGCCGAAATCTGTTCGCCACCTACTTCAATAATATTATTAGATATAATTTTAGCTTCACCTTTTATTCTGGTAATTTTGTTTTTAGCAAATAAACTTTCTATACCTTTTGTAAGGTCTGAAACCACTTTATCTTTATTAGCGAGCATTTTTTGTAAATCTAGCTTTACTTCCGCATTAATACCAATATTCTCAAAATGCTTTAAAGCTTCTTCATATTTTTCAGAAGAATTAAGCAGTGCTTTAGAAGGTATACACCCTATATTTAGACATGTACCACCAAGCGTATCATTTTTTTCAATGCACGCTACTTTCATACCAAGTTGTGCGGCTCTTATACTACCAGTATAACCAGCAGGACCGCTTCCTATTACTACTAAATCAAATTCTTGCATATATACCTTATAAATATTATCAATAACTGTATGTCCTTTATGTCATCCCAACATACACGTCATTGCGAGGAGCATAGCTTTGATGCAATCTCAGGACGCATGACAAGATTGCCGCGTCAATGCTACGCATTTCCTCGCAATGACGTATACACAACTCACAATAACAAACCCATATTAAACCCTAAAAATACAGCATTCTAGTTCTTATAACAACTTTAATCTTATACTATTTTTACTAGGTGAAGCAATAAAACTAATTAAGGTAATGTTATCTTCGAAGCTATTTTTATGGTTTTGTAGCAAAGAATACATTTTTTTAGAAATAGCATAATTTTGACGTAGAATTAACGAGTTTGACTCGCCTATATTTTTTATTTCTCTCATTAATTCTAATGGATTATCAAATTTCAGCTCTATATTTTCGTAATCAACAATTACTTCATCGAAGCCTGCTTGTGATAATAAGATTGGAACGTGATCGAAATGAATAAAAGGCGAGATATGAGGAGAATGTTGAGAGCTGCTTTCTATCTCGAGTTCTATTAAAGATTTACGCAAATTTTGAAGACTGCTACCTCCAATAAAATTACCGATAAAAACACCATCATTTTTTAGGAACTTTCTTATATTAAGCAAAAAACGCTGTACGTCATTTATGGAGTGTAAGCCTAAGGAATAAACTATTAAATCAAATGAATTTTCTGGAAGTTCTAAATGCTCCTCATCAATACATAACTTATTATTATGCTCAAATGAATCAAGCAACGTCTTAGACATATCAGTTGCAGTAATTTTAGCATCCTTGTAGATAACCTTTAATAATTTAGTCAGATAACCACACTTAGCTGATATTTCCAAAATATTAGAAAAATTTTTATCGATCATTTTCAAACGATCAATTAGATCGTCTGCTACCTGCTTCATAAACAAGCTGTTACTAATTCCAACTACTGCATTATTGCGGTTATTTTTTATATTTACTCTATTGAATATATAACTCTCTCAATTTATCTTATATTTTTCTTTTACTTTCTTTTCTAAAATTGCTTTCTCTTCTACCATCCAATTAATGATAGGTGGTAGATCACCATTTATGAGATCCTGAATACGCTTTCTTTTTCTTGCAGTATGAATATCATCACCCCTAATTCTTTCTACTATTTCAAAATTATCCCTAATACCTTTAATTTTAATCTGATCATCAGGTAATGAAATTTGTAATTTTTTCTCTTTTATGTGCTGTTTTCGTTTTTCTACTAAATCGCTATCACTACAATTATAATTTTCAGAAATATTTATCAAAATTTTAGTTGGTACGCTCTCTGATTTCTTATCTTCTGCTAAAGTTTTATAACTATTGACACATAATAATGCTACCAATATAAATTTTCTAAACATAATACCTACCTATTATATTGAGTTTATTAAAATAAATTAATAAATACAAAATGCAAGTATTAATGAGTAATTAATTATTTATTATGTGAGGGTAACACAGCATTATTATAATATCTTTGTTTATAATATATTTTATAATTTTCACTTCTTATATTATTAAACAACTGTTCTTGTTGTTTTTTAATTTGATAGCTTAAGGAATTAGGCTTAATATTACTGGTTTGAAAATTGTCTTCACAAAATTTTAAAAAACCTGAAATTAACGTCTCTACTCTCTGAGCATCAGTTTTTCTTTCACTAAATTGCATAGAAAAATTGCTAGGATTATTATGATCTAAATAAAATTTTCTATATTCTTCATAAATTCTATTTTCTTTTTTAACCTGTTTTTCTGAAAAAGAAAATTTTCTTTCAAATAATTTATGTATTTCGGTGCAATCACTCCATGGCAATTTTATAGTTTCTTGCTCTATTACTATATCTTGAGTAGTTTCTGTAACTTGAATATCGTTAAAATCGGCATTAATTTTTACTGCACTTACTAATATTACAAAATATATTATTGATTTAATATTCATAAATTTAGTTAATTTTAACTGGGATCGGGACCATAATACTACTTTTATATCTTTTATTACTAGTAAAAAATGGCTTTTTCTGAACTTTATTATTACTGACTACAGCCTTATTTACTAAAATATCCTCACTATTATTTAAGTAACCATGCAACGATGCTTTATAAAGTGCCATATTACTTGCTATTTTTACTACATCCTGTTTATATTTAAAACCCAAAGAATGAGTAGCTGAATGGTAATGGGCTATAGCTTTATGCCAGTTCTTAAGCTGATCATACTTTGAACGTAGAAATTCTGCACCATAACGAATATTATTATTCGGCTCAAATGCCTGATCAAGAGAGTTAAAAGCCCCTAAATGATGCCTTAAATTAATCTGCATACATCCAACATCAATACTTTCACGCCCTCTTATAATTTCTTTTCTTACAAAATTTACTGCCTCTCTTTTAGTATTAAAGTAATAACCTTTACCCTCAACATTAACAGTCCAAGGCCATACTACTCTAAGATTGCGAGTTTTATGTTTTTTACCTGACTCTTTTAAAGCAATTGAATGAAGCGTGTTAGACGGGATATTAAATTTTTTTTCAAAATAAGGGAAAAGTTTAGAACATTTTAAAGACTCAGCTATTTCAGGATCAGCAATAGCTATTGATGAAAAGAAGATATAAGGAATTGTGAAGATCAATAACTTAACAAACATTTACCCTAAATTACTTTATTATTTTTGGATAAATTAACGTAACATAACTTTTCTAATTAAGCAAGAAAAGTTATATTACAAAAGACTAAATAATTATTCTAGATTATTGACGCCTGTGTTGCTTTCTACTTCCCCTAAGGTTTTTAATACTTGCTCTAATTGTTCTAATTCAGAAAATGGATTTATTAATTCGACTTCTAGTATTTTTGTATTATTGCTTAAGGCTAATTCTGGCTGCTTATAAAATATCTCTTCACCTGATTCGGTAGGTTTTACAATATCAAATCTTACCTTAAATTCTAAACCCAATCGATATTCTTCATCGCCACAAATTCTATAATCATTAACTATGATTTTAAATATTTCTGCTTTCGTTAGATCGTTCTTAGTTGTATATAAATCTTGAACAAAATATTCTAATATTTCCCTTAACTTTTCTTTAACTTCTATAATATCTTCTTTTGATTTTTCTTTAATCTGCTCTAATGATATTTGGATATCTTGAAACTTTTCTTCTCTGTTATCAATATTATTTTCATTATTAGTAAGATCTATAACCTCATTTATTATATCTAAATAATTTGTAAATTTGGGCTTTTTATTATTCGCTGTTGCTTTTTTTAATATGCTAATTAAAGACTCTCTCACAGAATATATCCTTTTTTAAATTAAGTTTAAGTTTTAATACCACAAAATATGGTATTAATTTTTGGAAATGCAATATATGAATATTATTAAGATTTGTCAATAAAACAGATGGTTAAAAAAAATTTAGGAGTTTTTAAGACATAAAGTAAAATGCCATAACTCTCTTTATAAGACAAAAAAAGTTATGACATTAAACTTTTAAAAGATTGATTTAAGTTAAATAAGAAAAATCACCTAAAGAATTAACTTCTTCACTAGTATGTGTATTTTCATATTCTATTATAAAATCTTTTAATATCTGCTCAGATGCTTCAGCTGATTGTCCTCCAAATAACTCCCCCAAATACTCAAAAGGATTTTTAGGAACATTTAACATAATTTTAATTAAGGGATATCTTAAATCATCAGATAAGCCTATATCAATAGCACGAATATCTGTTGCTAATTTGTTATATTTATTACAAACTTCTGAATCTTTAAAAAAACCTTTTTCTAAAATTGAAAGATTCCCATAATATTTAAGCAATTCTTTGGTAAGCTCTTTTGCTTCTGTTAAAAGATAGTTTTTATAGCTTCTGCATCTAATCCCATCTCTGTTAAATTCTTTAACTCTTCATTATAATTTTTTAATAATTCGTTGATACTATTAATCTTCCCTTTAACATCAAGCGGAGGATTTTGAGCGTTATTTCCTAATCCTGATTGTTGTGGCTCTGCTTCAATCTGAACTTCAAGGGTGTTAAATTGTACTCCTAATACCACAAATTCACTATCTTCAACAAGTGCTTTATATTCTGCATATGCTTTCATTACAGTTGGATATTTTTTATGGCTATCAGGAATAGCAAATAAACCTTGTTCTTTTTTGTCTGTTTCTTCTAATAATATATTAAATACTTTAGACTTGAGTGGATCATTTCGAGTTGCTTGTAAATTTTGCGACATAAGATCTAATATCTTTTTACCACCTGCTATGTCTTGCTTACCATCCCAGCCTCTACCTAAACTTAAGTAAGTTACTCCTTTCCCTTGAGCTTTTTCTAATATCACTGACAAGGTTTCCCATACATGGCTAGCATTTCTACCTACTGCTTCCAATTCAAGAGCAACTTCTGTGAATTTAATAGGTAATGTATAAGGTATTGTACTATTTACAGAATTAAATATAGATAAGCTTGTTCCCTCAACTGTCGGATTAAAGTTTTTTACTGCTTTAGCAAATAATGGGCTATTTTTAACTATCTCAGGTAACTTTTGAAGAGCTTCAAAACCCCCAAAGTCATTAAGACTCCATTCTTTATTATCTCTAACAATTTTAACTAAATTTTCTTTAAGGTTATGAATTGAATATTGCTGCATATTTAAATACTCCATATGTTTATAAAGACGTGGCGGCAAAAACCATAAAATACGGTTTTATTAATTTTTGTAAAGATATCATATTCTAATTTATTAATATATGTCAAGAAAAACCATGAAACATGGTAATTTATTTCGTATTTTTACCACATTTTTTAAAAAAATAACTCACTTTAAACTACATTATTAACAAAAATTCATAATCAACTATAAAATTTAATTATTATTAATAAATAGTAATTTATTTATAAAGGCATTTATGGCAGAAAATGAAACTGAGCAACTATCTTCTAAATTCTTTAATATCCTTAAAGATACTGATCTAACTAAAAATGCAAATATTCAAGCTTCAAGCGACAATTTAGCTAATTCTATTATAAATATTAATAAGGAATTAAATTCAGAAACAGATACAGCTTATTTAAATGAAATAGAAAAGATCAACAAAGAAATTCCTGACTTTAAAGAAAAAAAGCTAGCTCAAATGCTAACGGTTATAAAAGATACTTTACCATCTATTCAAAACCCTGATGTAAAAGAAATTTTAGATATACCATTAATTGAATATTTGGCAGAAAAACAATCTAAAGAATATAATCAAGAAAAAGAAAATTTTGAAAAACGAGGAAAAGTTGTCCCAAAAGCTGTTTCTGATCTTATACGTGATAGGAGGGTTGCAAATGTTCAAGAATTTAAAAAAGAGGCTGATAAAAGTGAGGGAGTATCAGGAGGATATATAGCAGATGAACAGGCAACACATAACACTTTTATGCTTAAACGGTTTTATAAGAAAGGAGCAGATGTAGAAACAACTCAACAATGGATGGATCGAAATGACGCAGTACGTGAATTAATCGGCGGTAATATGTATGAGCAATTATTATATAATCGTGCTCCTAAAGAAGAGTTAGTAACTGGCTATGCAAATTCTAAATTGCCTGATTTTGTTTCTAAAATTTTATACGTACGTTCTAAATTTTTAGAGAATAGCGAACATTTAGGAGATGTATTAGAACAAACTAAGACACCCAAACTATCAGGCTTTGAAAAAGCTATTGCCGCCTCTCATATATTAGGTGAATCGGATTATCATACTCAAAATTTAATGGTTCAAAATAATAATACTGTAGTAAAGATTGATCATGGAAGATCTTTTATGAATTTTAATAAAGATTTTACTTCAATGCTTAAAGATGCAAATGAAAAGTTTGAACGCTTTGGATATAATAAAAACATAGAAAAAGGACAATTAACATTTAATGTTAAGGAATATAGTAAATCACTAAATCAAATGCTTAATCAACTAGACAATAATCAAATCGATAATATAATTGACCAAAAAGTAGATGAGTTAGTAAAAAATGGATTTGATGCTAAAGGAATATGTCCAGGTAAATTAGATATAAAGGGATTAGATACAAGTGTTATTTTTAATAACGAACAAAAGCTACGAAAATATTATAAAGATAATATTAAAGAAAATCTTTCCAATATGAAAGAAATAGCAAAAAAAGTTGATATAGTGGCAAAATATAGTAACCCTTCACCAGATTTTGAAAATGGTAAATGGTTAAAAGATATGGCTAATTCGCCTATGCAAGATCCGGTAGCGTATGCCGCACATAATGATATTCAAATTGAAGGTAAAAACGCTTTACAATGGGCACATGAAAATAATTATAAAATTGAAATACCAACATCAGAAGTAAAAACTGAAAAAGTAACAGAAAGCCAATGGAGTAAAAATGCAAACGGAAAATGGGAAGAAACTCCAGTAGTAAGTAGAAAAAAAACAGAAAGAATACCGATCCATAGACCCTCTAAAATATATCTTATCTAGAAATCAAGTTGCAATATCAAAATCAGAAAAAGAGTTTCTAAATCAAGCTATAAATTTAGGTATAAAAAACAATTTTGATGAATCTTATAAAGAAAATACACGCTTTAAAGATGATAGTATAGTTAAAAACCTTAATAAAGAAGATAAAGCTATTACTAGTGAAATTGAAAAATTAGCTCAGAAATTTGTAAAAAATAATTCAAAAAATACTATAACAACAGAAGCAATGGAAAAATTATATGATGATACGCTTCAGATAATGAAAGATAAAAAACTGCTGACAGATCAAGATATAGCAACTATTAAAAATGATAAAAGCTTTAAAGAGAGAATTAAAAATACTACAGAATTTATAAATAATGAAAATAAATTTGATATATCAAAAACTGATAAAATCTATTATAAATTAGCAAGATTTTGTAAAAAAATCGGGTTTAAAGGGATAGCAAATGACCTTAAAGCAAAAATCGATCCTGAAACATTAAACAAGATCAATAAATTTGAAAATGTACAAAATATTACCTCAGATATAAGAGAAGTATTAATGAATAATAGAAGCGGAAAAGAAGGAATTCAAACCGCAAGACTTAATAAAATGAATATAAAATTAGATATCCAACCAAAATTAAATACCAAACCAAAAAATCGTAAACAAGAAAGTACTCAAAGATAAGCTATCATATAAATTGGTAATTGACTGATTGGACAAAAAAGTTTATTATCACCTCAAGTTAAATATAGTTAGGACATATATGAAAGTCGTTAGTTCATTAAAATCATTGAAAAAGCGTGATAAAGATTGTCAAATCGTTAAAAGAAGAGGCAAAATTTTTGTAATAAATAAAAAGAATAAAAGATTTAAAGCAAAACAAGGTTAAATATTTTTAAAGTATAGATAAAATGGCGGGACACTCAAAGTTTAAAAATATTCAGCATCGTAAAGGTGCTCAAGATAAGAAAAGAGCAAAAGTTTTTACAAAATTAATCCGTGAGATAGTTACCGCCATCAAAGCCGGCTCTACAAACCCCGATAATAATCCACGTCTTAGAACTGCTTTAGCCACTGCTCGCAGCCAAAATCTTCCTAAAGAAAGAATCGATAAAGCTATTAATAGTGCTAATGATTCCGCTAATAATGAAAATTATACAGAAATTAGATATGAGGGTTATGCACCCGGCGGTATTGCTATAATAGTTGAAGCTTTAACTGACAATAAAAATCGTACTGCTGCTGAGGTACGCTCCAGCTTTACTAAATATGGCGGCAATTTGGGCGAAACTGGTAGCGTTAATTTTTTATTCAAACATTGTGGAGTCATTCAATATCCTCTAGAAATTAGCTCAGCTGAAAATATTTTAGAAACTGCAATAGAAGCAGGAGCAGATGATATAGTTTCAGATGAAGTACTACATACTATATACACCGATATTGAAAATTTTTCTAAGGTCTTAGAATTTCTAACAGATAAATATGGCACTGCTGAAGAAGCTTATATAGGATGGGTTCCTTTAAATACAATAATTATTGATGATAAAGAAAAAGCTGAAAAACTTTTAAAGCTTGTTGATCTTTTAGAAGAAAGCGACGATGTGCAGAGAGTTTTCGGTAATTACGAATTATCAGATGAAATTTACGAGATTTTACAAGGCAGTGATGAATAATATGCAAATAATTATTTTAGCAGCCGGCAAAGGCAGCAGAATGGAGTCTAATTTACCAAAAGTAATGCATGAGGTTGGCGGCGTTCCAATGCTTGAAACAGTATTAAAGAACTCGCTTAAAATAACTGATGATGTAGTTATAGTTTATTCAGAAGATTTAAAAAAATATTTGACACCTTATGAAAATATGTGTCGTTTTGCCTTACAAAAAGAGCCTAAAGGTACAGCTCATGCTACTCATGCAGCAATAGATTTGATTGATGAGAATAAAACTATTTTAGTATTATATGGTGATCACCCACTTATTACTCCAGAATTAATGAATGAATTAGTAGAATACCTAAATTTTAGTAATGCTTCATTAGTAACATTATGTTTTGAAAGAGACGATCCTGCTTTTTATGGTAGAATCTCCATAGATCAAAATGGTGAATTTTTGGAAATAATTGAATATAAAAATGCTACTGAAGAACAAAAGAAAATAAAGCTTTGTAATTCTGGAATTATGGCATTTAATCCTGGAATTTTAAACAAATATTTACCTTTATTTGCTACTAATTTTAGAGATAATAAAGAAGTTTATTTAACAGAAATAGTAAAATTGTGCAAAGCTAAAGAAGAAAAAGTTTCTTATTTATTATCTAATAATCATGATTTGATTGTCGGTGTTAATACTAAAAATGAACTTTTGGAAGCTAACAATATTTTTTCAAATAATAAATAATAAATTAAATTCGTATTTTAGATGGAAACCGCTTTCCATTTAAAATACTCATTATTCATGGATAGATGGCCGAGCGGTTTAAGGCGCACGCCTGGAAAGCGTGTTCACGGCAACGTGTCGGGGGTTCGAATCCCCCTCTATCCGCCAACTAAAATTAAAACTAACTTGATAAGATTGAATATATAATTAGCATTTTTTCTTTTCTCTCTACCGTTATATATTCCTAAAAAAATTGGTAAACAAATATACGGAACTCTTCATTATTTTGAATCTCTATTCGATTATATTATTGATCCAAATAAAAAATTTTAACCTCCGGTAAAAATTCCTATTGACTTTTATATAAAAAGGTATAAGTTCTTTACAATTTAATTTTTTGTAAAGGATTTATGCTAGGTTACGCAAAAGAGCAAAAAAACTTACGTAAAGAACAAAAATAAGCTATAGGATTATTGTCAGTAGGAACATTTCTAGAATATTTTGACCTTATGCTGTATGTTCATATGGCAGTGCTTCTTAATGAGTTATTTTTTCCAAAACAAAATCAATCTGCAGCTTACTTATTATCGGCTTTTGCCTTTTGTTCCACCTTTGCTTTTAGATCTATAGGTGCTTTAGTATTTGGATGGATTGGGGATAAGATAGGGCGTAAAACTACAGTGGTAATGACTTCGTTCTTAATGGCTTTATCCTGTTTTTTAATGTTTATCTTGCCTACTTATGCCGAAATTGGTTTTACTGCTGCTGTAATAGTTACGATTTGTCGTGCACTTCAAGGCATGTCTTCCCTGGGCGAAATAATAGGAGCAGAATTATATTTAACTGAATTAACTAAACCACCCATACAATATCCAGTGGTTGCTTCTTGTGATATATTTGGAAATTTAGGAGCTGCTGCTGCTTTAGGAGTCGCAACCCTTGTAACTATGCAAGGTTTTAATTGGCGATATGCATTTTTATTTGGTACTATCATCGCAGTAATCGGGGCTATTGCTAGAACAAGGCTTAGAGAAACAGTAGAATTCGTTGATGCAACCAAGAGATTAGTAAATAAAATTGAAAACTTTGGACTTAATAAATCAGATATAGAAACTAATATAAATTTAAATGATAAATTAAATATAAAAACTTTATTAGCTTATTTTACAATAGAATCAACTGGACCTATTTGTTTTTATTTTAAATATATCTTATGTGGAGATATACTTAAAACTCACTTTGCTTATACCTCTAGCCAAGTTATTACTCATAATTTTATCGTTTCAATAATCACTCTTATTAATAGTGGTATAGTTACTTATTTAAGTTATAAATTTCATCCTTTAAAAATTTTAAGAATAAGATGGGTAATATTTGCATGTATGGTTTTATTTTATCCATATTTATTGATTAAAATGGATAATGTTTTCCAATTACTTATACTACAAGTACTTATAGGAATGTTTGCTATTAGGGTATTTCCTGCTGCTCCAATTTTTTATAAAAACTTTCCTGTATTTAAAAGATTCAGATGTGTAAGTCTAACTTTTGCTATAGTACGTGCCATAATGTTTGTTTTAACTTCTTTTGGCTTAGTTTATCTAGTTAAAATTTTTAACTACTGGGGGATACTTATATTGTTAATGCCATTTACTATTTTTTATAAAATAGGATTAAATTATTTTGAAAAACTAGAATTCAAGAAAGATACTAATTTAGTAATAAATTAGTATACATATTCTTGCCTTTCCATATGATCAACAGGAAATATAGCATTGTAGCATAATTTATATAAATAATTTTCTAATGCTAAATTTTCTATCAAGAAAGGAATAAGTAAAAAACTTCTCAAAGTTTCCTCTATAATTTTTTGTGCCTTTTCAGGTGATTTAGCACCTAAGGTTTGTACGTTATGGATGCGGTCAAATAGCTTAATTAATACTGTGTCATATCTTTTTTGTTTAACTAATATATTCAGACTTTCTTCAGCGGTAATTTTTCCGTATGGTTTAACTCTGGTCAAACCCTCTACGTGCTTTGCCACTTCTTCCCCGAAGATTTTGGCAATCATTTCTTCAGTTAATGCCGTATCTTCGATAGTATCATGAAGTAGTGCCGCTTGTATCATTACAGATGTGTAAAGCTTAGGTACTTCTGCGGCTGTAAACTCTGCCACCATAATTGCCACTTCAATTGGATGAGAATAATATGGATCGCCTGACTTACGCATTTGCAAGCCGTAATATTCACGGGCATAATATATCCCTTTTTTTATTTCTTCTAAATTTATTGGATTTACTACTTTAGTATTTAAATAGCGAAGTTTATCTAGAAGTTTTTTAGCATAAATGCATTCTTCAAACCTTTCTTTCCAAGAGCTTAAATCTTCCATAAAAGTTTATTTTTAGTTAGTTAAAACAATTTTTGTAACAGCTTATATTCAAAGTTAAAAGTAAAAAGTTATAATAATAAATATTTTTTAAACTTTATGTTGCAAAATTCAGTCATAACTTACTTACAGAAAAGAATTTAAAAAATACACTTCACTTAAAACTAATATAACAAAACTTGACAAAAGCCTTACTTAAGTCTAATTTATACTCATGGGAAATTCATATTACGTATCCAAAAAAATAATAAAAAATGCTATGCATTTTACTGGATTGCTTCGTCAAAACTTTCAGTGTATCCTCGCAATGACAGGAAAAAGCAATCTATGTGAGCAACGCATTACGTACCATTCTCCTCATTAATCAAGACCATTAGCTATTTAAATATCTTTTATATATTGTATGAGTACAATAAAACCTCATCAAGTGATAACATTAGACATAAAACAAACTACTTTATTAGAAGAATTAAGCCAAATAGCAATAGAGCTTAATAAACCTAAGAGCTTACTTAAATTCTTTAACAAAAATAACCTTAAAAGCGGAATTTATTTATTTGGTCTGGTTGGCACAGGTAAAACTATGTTGATGAATTCTTTTTTTGAAAAGCTTAACGTGCCAAAAATAATTATTCATTATCAAAATTTTATGCAGGATATTCACAAAACAATGCATAAATTACAACTGGAAAATCAAAAAGATATCGTCCCCAAAATTGCTAAAGATTATGCTAAAAAAACTAGAGTACTTGGGATAGATGAATTTGAAATTAAAGATATAACCGATGCAATGATAATCGGTAGATTATTTGATGAGCTAATAAAACAAAATGTTTTTATTTTCATAACTTCTAACACCCAGCCTAATAATTTATATAAGGATGGGTTGCAAAGAAATTCATTTTTGCCGTTTATCGATAAAATAAATAACGAATTTTACGTTAAATATCTTGATAATCACCATGACTACAGATTTGATAAAGCTTTAAATGTTAAAGGCGATAGGGTTATTTATCCTCTAACACCTAAAAATCAAGATAAGTTCCAAAAAATTATTGCAGATATTAGTGATAATAATTTCACTTCACAAACTATTGAAGTTTTAGGCAGAGAAATATCCTTTCAAAAAGTTCATAAAAGAACATTAATCACTGATTTTAATGAATTATTTACAAGAAATCTTAGCTATATTGATTATGTCAATATTTGCCAGAAATTTAATATTATTATTGTGCAGAATGTGCAAGTTATTCCACCTGATAATACTAATTTAGCAGTCAGATTTATCAACTTTATTGATAATGCCTATTTTTATAAAATTCTACTTTTTATGAGTTTAGAAGATAACCCTAATAAAATATATCAGGGGTCAGCAAGAGCTGAAGAATTCAAACGCACTATCTCAAGGTTAAATGAAATGAATAGCGAGTCTTACTTATTAAACAACGATTTTAGAAACTGATTTAAAGTGTAATAATTTTTTCCTGTCGACTTGCTAATTTTAAGGCTTTATCAAGAGTTGCTAGAGGTAAATCATAACGTAATGCTAACTCCAAATAACTAGCATCATAAATAGTTAAGCAATGTCGCTCTGCTAAATCCATTGTTTCAGACCAAATATGTTCTAAACTTGTTCGATCAACTTTAATACCTATCTCTTTTAATAAATAAATTGCACTTTGACGTTGAGATACATCAATACGCCCTCTTCTTTCTGCGTATAGTAAGGAATTACTTAGAGTCCCCAAATAATCGGTACAATAGCACCTTCAGTTGTCGCTTTATCCAATAATTTATATTGCTTTGTCTTATTAGGCATGAACCACGAAAGAGTTACGGAAGCATCCAAAACAAACGAAGCCATGCTATTTTCTACCTATCTTTCTATAGAAATTCCATTCTTCAAACTCTGAAGGCTGTAAATTAATCTCTTGAGCAAGTTTTTTAATTCTATTAGCAGCTATAATTGCAGCTTCTACGTCATGTGTAGCATTTACCGGAACAATCTTTGCAGTAATTTTTCCTCTTTTAGTAATTAAAACTTCTTCACCTTTAATTACTCGATTTAATAGCTTAGAAAAATGAGTTTTGCCATCAAAAGCCGTAATTGAACTGGTCATATAATTAACTAGTTTATTATAATAGCTTTTTAAGAAAATGTCAAAACTTAAATAAAAAACAAGTTTTAAAGTATACTATCTCAAGGTTAAATGAAATGAATAGCGAGTCTTACTTATTAAACAACGATTTTAGAATTGAATTTCAATTTTTCATTTATTTAACTCATTAAAAAATTTCATAAATTTATTGATATCTATTTTTATATCATCTTCTAAATGTTCTTCAGTTGTTTGATCTACGTAATAAGGATAATAATCGCATGACATATAATTTGCCATTCTCTTATAAAAACTTCTTGGAGGATTTGTACCGTGATCAATTTCCACAACTTTACATTTAGGAGTTGCAAAAATAAGATTGGCAAACCCTGAGCCGTGTATCCCGATTATTATTTTTGCCTTATTAAAAATTTGAGCTTGCTCATGAGGAGAAAGTAGCTCTAAATATATTACTTTAAAACCAATTTTCTCTATTTCTTCTATTAATTTTTCTTCGTTGATTATTTTTCTACTAGAAGCATATTTACGTGAGATATATATTTTATCATAAGTTTTTATATCATCCTTATTATTTTTAAGAAAGATATTCCTTAAATCTTTTTTTAACCAAAAAGGTAAAGCTGTACCTTTTACAGGAATAAACGGTACAGATGGTACAATTAAGTTAGAAGCTTGAATTATACAATCACTATTTACTACTAAAAGCTTATCTTCACTTATATTTAAATAATTTAATACTACTTCTAGTGATTTAATTTGCCACTGATATTTTAAATTATTAACATAAATACGATCATACTCAAAGTTTGATTCTTTTAATATAATTAATCTAGGCAAAACTTGCAGTAGCCAGTGATACCAATTTTCAGAGCCAGGAGATGAAATTACTGCCAGCTTTCCTTTAAAGTATAATGGGTTTTCTTCGTTAATATCTCGTTTCTTATTCACTAAACGATGTTGATCACCTGTGCTTGTTTGAGTATCTTGCAGAATATAACCTTCTTCAGTTAAAACTCCACCTTCATTAATTACTACGCCGTTTGGTAACTCTAAAATAAATTGACTGGTATTTTTTTCTTCAAGTAATTTTTTGATTTTTATATTAGGAGATTCTAATGATTCTACCGCAATAAATTGATGATTATTATTTATTGCATAAATATTACTAGTATAGAAAAAGTAAAAAACTATAAATATAAAATATTTTGTAAAATTTAACATTTTTATTATTGTACTTTATTAATGATAGGGGTTTTAACTCCTCTTAAAAATTCTTCAGTATTTAAGACTTTTTTACCCTCTTGTTGAAGTTTTTTTATCATTAATATTCCTTTTCCACAAGCTATTTCTAAATTTTTGTTAATAATTGTCCCCGGGGTAAAATTATGTTTTTCATCTGAATATTCTGCTTCAAGAATTTTGATCGTTTTATCATTATATTTAAAATATACTCCTGGCCATGGATTCATACCTCGAACTTTGCAATTAATAGCATAGGCAGAATCTTGCCAATTAACTCTACCCTCTTCTTTAGTTAATTTACGAGCGTAAGTAACACCCTCATTAGATTGGGGTTTCGGCACTATCTTATCGATATTTGCAAGCGTTTTAATTAACAGTTCTGCACCCAAATTAGCACATTTATCATGAAGCTCTTGTAAAGTTATCCTATCTTCTAACTCAAAATCCTCTTTCATCAATATATCACCTGTATCAAGCCCTGCATCCATCTGCATAATACATACACTGCTTGTTTTATCGCCCTCTATAATAGTACGCTGTAAAGGAGCTGCTCCTCTATGACGAGGTAAATCAGACGGATGAATATTAAGGCAACCATATTTCTTAGCATCTAAAATGTTTTGCGGAATGATAAAACCGTATGCAATAACGACTATTATATCAGCATCGATACTATTAATTAAGTTTGCAGCTTCTTCATTTCGTAAAGTAGAAAGAGTATAGACAGGGATTTGAGCCTCATCAGCTAATTGATGTATAGGGGATTTAGTTTCATTAAGCCCCCTACCCTTAGCTTTAGGTGGTTGCGTAAAAGCTGCAACAACTTTATGATTTGAATTTATTAATTTGGTAAGAGCAGGAACAGCGAACTCAGGCGTCCCCATGAATATTATCTTCACACTATGTCTTTTTTGAGTTTTTTAAGCTTACGAAGAGCTACATCACGTTTCATACTACTTAAATAATCGATCATTAGCTTTCCTTCCAAATGATCATACTCATGTTGAATTACTCTTGCAAGCCAATCATTAGCTTCAAGCTCTTGCGGTTTGTTATGATAATCTAAATATCTGATTTTTATAGACTCCGATCTTGCTATCTCATAACGTTGTTCAGGTATTGAGATACATCCTTCATTAGCTATAACAAGCTCTCCTGATTTTTCTATTATTTCAGGATTTACAATAAATAATGGATAGAAATCTTTTGGTCTTTTAATCGGATCATGATCTTTTATATCAATTACCATGATGCGTTTTAATACCCCAACCTGCACAGCAGCAAGCCCTCCCCCATCTTCATGGTACATAGTCTCGACCATATCATCCATAAATTTTTGGATTTGGTTATTAACCTCTGGAACGGCTTGAGATTTTTGTTTTAACCTTTCATCAGGTGCTGTAACGATAGGCAGTATTGACATATTTTTCCATCTAATATTTAATTAATTATATCACAAAACCCTTAAAATGTAAAGAATACAAACTAACATAAGCTTTGTAATATATTTAAGTATACCCACTCTTTATTTAAATACAGTATACTCAAATGATTTGGAGAATTGGAATGTAAAACAAGGGGCGAGCACGCACAGCCTATACTTAATAGGTAAGCATACGAGTTCCCCGAAGTTTTGCAGAGCCAATTCTTCAAAACAGAAGAATATATAGTTGCATAATAAACTCACTTGCTTACAATATTTTATTGAGTTAATAATATTTATTAAAAAATAATGGCAAATATCAGATAACATGTTAAATAAATAAGCTTACATGACAATTAAAGAGGAATACACTAATGCATTGGGATGATATCGAGGAAATTGCCGAACATCTTGAAGATAATTACAGCGATGACTATAGACCGAATATGGCACAAACCTTACTAAAAGAAATGATTACTTCTCTAGAGGATTTCGAAGATCAAGAAGTAGAAGTTTCAAAAGAAAGATTAGAAGAAATTTTAGCAGAATGGAAAAAAATAAGGGGAGAGATGCAAGAAAACGAGTAATAATTATAGAACTTTTCAGGTAGTTTATGGATTAACTTTATAAAAATATATTATAAATAACAGTAATACCGCAACTGCCTGAAAAAAAACTCTCATAGTCATAAGCTTTGAGCTAAATTTTTTATCAAATTTACCACCAATAGCCATCGATACTACCCCTATAATCAAAACTAAGCCGGTTAAACAAAGTGCTATTAACAACCACATCATAATTTATATCTTATTTACTTACAGGAATTTATACCTTACCATTTTTAAAGCAAGCAGTCTATCTATATCAAGCTGGAAATTACGAATTTTATGTTGTTTCTCTAAAAGGAAACTCTATCCATACTCCATCATCAAAATCATCTTCATCGTCTTCATCATCATATTCTTTAACTAATCTTGCATCTAAAGGAATTTCACCTATTAATTTCTGTATTTGATTTATTTGCTCAGAAATAGTTTGTAGATTCATATCTATTTTTCTTCCATAATCTAATATTCTTGTTTCTATGTTATTCATAAAATATTCTCCTGATTTTATTTGGTACCTTGGGTTAAGAACTTAAATTAACCCAAGGCATAAATTATTAAGGATATTGTTCAAATAAAAGCTATAAGATATGTGAGTAAAATCTGAATTGTTTTGAAACTAGATATCTTCTATACCTAAGGTATATCTAGGTATATTCTTGCTTTTTTTAAAGCATTTTAGTATGCTTGTAACAATATTATGATTTATATTAAACCAATAAATATACTTATTTTGGTAGGTAGAATATTTACTGGTTTTTTTATAGTTATTAAATTTATACAGCTGAGATTATATTATTTTGTAGAAATGTAAAGAAATTTGTTTATATTTTATATTTAAAACAAGCGATGAATTTACTTTATTTTTATGTCAAATTTAAAAACCAAAATTAATGAGTTAATGGCTCAAAGAAAAATGAGTGCTAAAGATATTGAAAATTTAACAGGACTAAGTAGAAATACTGTTAATAGTATAATATTTGGTAGCTCTAAAAACCCTGGCATTTATACTATTAAGCAATTAGCAAATGCTTTGAATGTTAAGGTAGAATCCTTAATTTCTGATAATAAAGAAACTCAAATTGATATTTTAAATCCAGAACAAATAAAATTATTTGGCGAAGTTGTAAGCCTTACTACAAATATTATTTCCGACAAAAATATTGATTTTTCTATGCATAAAATTACTTCTATTATACAAGAAGTATATCAATGTGCTTTAAAAGATAAGTCAGAAGAAGTACAAAAACATTTAGCAGAATATTTAATGGATATGCATATAGACTCTACAAACAAAATTTAAACTATTTTTCGTCAAGCGTTTGTTGCGTGGATTAGGAGTTGTCATTACGAGCGAGCATTGTTACGTAGATCGGTTTTTCGTCATTGCGAGGAAATTACGAAGTAATTGACGAAGCAATCTAGTAAAAGGCATAGCATTTTTATTATTTTTTCTGGTTGCCACCCTCCTTGCAATTGTGTAGCTTATGACGAGAAAACCGACCCATGCAAGCAAAACCCTTATACATTAATAACTAGCGTCAGTTCAAATTGTAAAACATTTTTTCTAATTCTTCTAAGCGTTGTTCTATTCTTTCAATATCTTTATCTGTTACGGGGGTTTCTAATAAATGTGCAACTTCATCTTTTAGAATATTTACTTCTCTTTCAATGAAATCTAAATTAATATTGTGAATGGTTTTTTTATTTTGATTTGACATTTGATGGCTCCCGATTAATTAAAACCACCAATGAATGAAACTTTGGTGGCCGGGGAGGTAAGAAAACCGTTACAACAGTTTACAATAGCCTTTAGGTTTAAGGTATGCACCTTAAACCCTGGACATAGCTATTGACACCCCGACCGTAATAAAGCCGAGGATAGTATCATTTAATGGTAGATACCCACCATGTAACAAGAGATTCTTACATCCCAAAATAGCTTAATAGCTATTTCAGTTACAATTTATACTTAACTCCCTAAAAAAGTCAATTGGCAATTAAGTTTTATTATTTTACTAAAAGCCATTAATGCTTAAAATTTTACAAACCATTAGTTGTTTTTTATTATTACTATTTTTAATATTAGTTGTAAAATTTATTTAGAATATTTATAATTCAAAAAAATTAATATGAAATGCAATGAATAATAACGATGAACTTAATAAATTAGTGATTTTTAAAGATAAAAATATTAGAAGAATTTTATATAATAACGAATGGTGGTTTTCTGTAATTGATGTAGTAGGAGCATTAACTGATAGTGCAAACCCACGAGATTATTGGTCTAAGATAAAAACTCGAGTTAGCAGTGAAGATAGGGTTGAACTGTCGACAATTTGTCTACAGTTAAAATTAAAAGCACCTGATGGTAAGATGAGACTAACAGACTGTGTAAATACCGAATCATTGCTGCGTATTATACAATCCAGAAAAAATAATAAAAAATGCTATAAGTTAGCATTTTTTAACTGGATTGCTTCGTCAATTACTTCGTAATTTTCTCGCAATGACAGAAAAACTGTTCCACGCAACAATGCCATCGCGGGATGACAGGGGAAAATGATCCATACAACAAAGCCAAAGCGGGAATGACATATATAGCATTTTTCGAGCCATACAATAACGCCATAATTTCCTTGCAATGACGGGTTCTTTTTTAACAACTGCCCGGTACTATTCAATTTATCACGCACTAATTTTATTAAAAAATTTCTAAAAAATTAACTTGATAATTAATAATAACTCAACTATTAATAAATTCATTAATAATAAAATTAAAAATTATATGCATCCAACTCATATCAAAGTTCTTACACCTAATTCTAAAGATTTGGACATTTTGTGTGTAGCACTTTCTATTGTTAAAACTTTAGATCAAATAAATGATTTTAAAATTCTTGTTAAACAAGCTCTTAATCAAGGATTCGATATTAATATGAAAGATGGAGATCATTGCACTCTTCTATATTATTCCTGTACAATGAAATTATATGAGATAGCTCAGTTTCTTTTAGAAAATGGAGCTGATCCTAATATTAGAAATACTGTATATGATCAGATTACGCCTTTATATATTAAAGAACACACTCAGAAACAGAACAAAGCATTTATTTAACAAAACTTCTTTTGCAACATGGTTTATTAAAATTATGCCAAGATAATGATTTCAAAATAATAGATAATTCCATTACAGTTAAAGATATAGAAGAATTTATTGATTGGCGAATGACAACCTTACCTAAAAATCATGAATTTATTTCTTATCATTTAAAGGAATTATATAATCTTCAAAATCATTTAATAAGAAATCCAAAGTTTAATAATAATGAAATTATACAAAAACTTGACAGTATTTTAATGACTGCTGAAGATTATGATAAAAGTTTTATAGTCGAGCAGTTACCTAAGAAGTTAATTGATAAAACCGAAGTATTAGAATTTGAGCTAACCGGTAAAACAGCTGAAGTTACATCTGAAATAGCTTAATTTTTCTACAAAGTATAAGGGGGGGCAAAATGCACCCCCTCTTTTAATCTTCTTAGTTATTAGATTTATTTATATAAGCTTTGTTACTAATTAAACCCATACCATAAGTTTTACAATATTCAAGCATTTCAATTGAATCAGGATGCTCCGCTCCAAAATCTATAATTTGTGGTTTAGCAAAAAACTTATAGTTAAGCGTGTCTTTTCTTTTGCATGCAACCTTTGCTCCTTTAAGATTTACCTCACTTACCTGTGCTACGTTCTTATAATTTTTTCTGTAAACGTTAAAATATATACCTCGTGCGTCCATATAGCTATCTAAAGCTTCCTCAAGCTTATCACTCGCAAATAATATATCCCCTCTTATTGTGCATGTAATAGCTATTGCAGGGTTGAATACATCAGGTATTCTTCTACTCATAAAGCTTTTATCATTATTCTTAAAAATCTCTATTGCTTTATCTGCATATTCTAAAGCTTTATCTTTTTCACCTAAACCGAATAATGCTATTGCTTTTTGAGTAAATATTCTACCAAATATTATATTAGTTTCCTTTTTTACACGCTTTTGCATGTTATATACTTGTTCTACTTGATTAAGAGCTTCTTGGTATTTACCAAGTTTACTTAATACTCCAGATTTAACTAAATAATCACCTGTTAAAAATAATGCATTTGGATCTAATCCACTTGAAATAGCAGCTTGAATAGATTGATTGATCTGTTCTAATGCTTCAGGATATTTTCCCTCTACATAAAGTAATCTTGCTTTGTTAGCATATATTGATGTTCGATCAGAGCTATCAGCTAATTTTTGCTCTAAAATTTTGATATTTTCTTGTGCATTTTGAATATCTCCTATTACAATATATGTATTAGTCAAACCAGATATTACATTAGCTTTCATTTCTTCATATCCTTTGACATCTTCAAATATCTTGTTAGCTTTTTTAAAATATTCTATAGACATCTTGTAATTAGAAGCTTTTAAGTAATACCATCCTATTAAGTTTAAATATTCAGCATATACCCGCTTTTCTTCATTATTCATTAACCATAATTTATATTTCCCATCTCTATCGTTTGTATCAAACCAATCAACTAATTTCTTTCCACCTGCTAAATCATAAGAATTATCACACTGCACTATCTGCTTTAGCTTTAACTCTAATAATTTATAAGTACTTATATTATATTTTTCAGCATTCTGCGTCATTACCTCGATATTGTCAGGTACTGTTTTAGCGTTCCTATATAAAAACGCTTTTATTACACTTTTTGGTGTACCATTAATAAATTTAGTAACCGCCTCTTCTAGATACTTACTATTATTTGCACCATTTTTTTCTAATATTTTCTGTGCAATAACATCATGCATTTCAAAAACAGGATTATCTTCTCTAGCATCTATATTTGTTATTAAAGCAAATTTTGATAACTCGAAAATATCATCATTAAGATTATCTTTATTATCGGTAATAATCCCAAGAAAATCTTTGGAAAAACTTTGATTATTGAGTAATGCTATTTTACTTAGAAGTTGTTTTGCACTAGAACTTAATTGCTTAATCACCAGCGATATATTATAATCTATTTTATCGTTAGATTTTTGTATTTGATGTTTATATTTTTCTTTATCTAATCCTGGAACATTGTTTAATATTTGTGCTCCTTGTACTATCAATACTGGATAACCTTTAAACTCTTGTACCAAAAATTCTACTAAATTATTATCTTTATCCAATAAAATATTATTGGCAAGCTTGATAGTTTCGGGCTTTTCAAATGGTACAGCTTTTACTATATAAGGCATCATATCGCTATCTTGCGAGCAAAATATAATATTGCCGTTATGCTCCCAGTTAATAAAATCTTGTACTTTTTTATTCTCACCTACTTTTAAATTATCAAATACTAATAACCATTTATCACTCTGCCCTAAATATTCCATTAACTCTTTTTTTACATTAGCTGCCTCTTCTGCAATTACAGTTTTCTCTTCAGCTTTGTTAATAGCTTTTGCTAGCTTTAAAAGTTCATCGTTAATATTTAAATTGCTATCAATAAACCAAATTAAATTATAATTATCTTTATTTCCATAAGCATACATTCTAGCTAACTGAGTTTTACCCATCCCGCTAACACCTACAATACTTGTTTGCCTGTATTTTTCTAAATTAGTCTTTATTTGATTTAGTGGCTGAACGTGATTTATAAAATAGCTGACTGGTGCAACTATATTATTTACTTTGGCTTGAGCGAATAAATTTAAAGGGATAATAGATATTATGAATAATAATAAAAATTTTTTCATTGCTTTTCCTTTATTTTAGTTGTCAATATAACTTATATTTGGTGTCAAATAATTTTAATTAACTAATCAAGAAAGAGCTTAATTTCTCTACTAATTATATGACTTTATAATTTTTTACTTTTCACTTTGAGTATAAGCTGGTACAAGAATTGTTTTAACCAACTAAAAATAAACTTTTATGGAAGATTTAAGCTCTTGGAAAGAAAAGTTTGAAGAATGCATTTATGCTAAAAAGCTTCTCAATAAACTTGACTATTTAAACACTAAAGTAGCAAACCCTGTAAATCTTGAAGAAATCAAAAAAGCAATATATTACGCTCGTAAATATCACGGCTCTCAAATGCGTAAGTCAGGCGATCCATATTATTCCCATCCAATTGAAGTAGCGATTATGGTGGCAGAGTTTACGGCAATGGAAGTACCTAAACTTTATACATCTGTAATGATGCAAGCAGCACTACTACATGATACTATCGAAGATACGGCATTAACCGAAGAAATGATTACTGAAATCTTCGGAGAAGAAGTTGCAAAACACGTTGAAGGCTTAACCCGCATTAAACCTTATGGAAAAATTACTGCTGAAGAAAGTCTAAATTTGCTAGCTAAACAAAAAAGATATGACACAGCATTAATAAAACTTTTCGATCGTATTCATAACGTGCAAACACTAGGAGTAAAATCACCTGAAAAGGCACAAAAGATAATAGAAGAAACTATAACGGATTTTTTAGTTGTTGCTGCTCATTTAGAAGTACTGAGCATTGAAAATAAACTATATAATGTATGTTATAACTTTATTCAAAATAATAATATCATTTCTAAGCTTGATAATAATTATCTCTTGTCTAAATTTTCGAAGTGACGTAATCCAAAATAATAGCCTATTGTCACCGGTATCATAATCATTAATATTCCCCAATAACCAAAATATTCTGTTAAATAAGCAAGACCGAATGAAGTTATTAAGAGCATTAATGCACGAGACATAGCATATGTAAAGCTAGTATGCGTAAAACGTTTAAATACTGGAAAATGTTTATAAAAAATTGCTTTAGCAGGAGTAGCTGTAGGAGCAAATATAAGAAAATATAATTGAATTAACATTATATAAGAAGGCGTCAGATTTTGCATTATAAAAGGAAAAAAGCATTTTAAATTTGTTCTTTCTTTTACAATGTCATTATTTTCAATTTTTTTAGGATCTATTCCGGTTTTTTCTATAGCTAATTGTAACCGTCTTTTTGCATCAACAAAATCAGGCGTTTCTTTAAGTGTTGTTCGTGCCATAGTGCCGGTAATAGCTACAAATGCTCCAAATAAGAAAGCATAACGCCAATTAAGATCTGTTGAAGTTACAAGCTTTGCAACACCAAGAGCTGCCATTGTTCCTAACGCAGTAGAAACTGTAAACGATGTTACTGCTGGATATTGCAAAGGAGGCTTTATTGTTTCTGTCAAATAAAGTTCAGCACCCGTAACTTCCGTATTAGATGAAATACCTTGAATTGCACGAAAAAGCGTAACTAAAACAGTAGCAGTAAAACCTATCTCATCATAAGATGGTAGAATAGCCATACCTATACAAGTACAGGACATTAATATAGTAGTAATAATAATTGTCGGTTTACGTCCTATATTGTCCCCTATCCAACCAAAAAGAATGGAGCCAAAAGGACTAAAAACAAAAGTTGAACAATAAGCAAAAGCTGATAATATTTTTACAGAATAAGTATTATCTGGAGAAAAGAATATTTTATTTAGTAGTACTGACATATGCACATATAACATCAAGTCAAAATATTCAAGAAAACTACCTATTGATAATAAACTTATAGCTTGTTTTTGATCTCTACCAAACTTTCTTTGCTCTTTTGCATAACCTAGCATAAATCCTTTATAAAAAATTAAATGTACCTATAGATAGTAAGCCTATGGCTTCTTTTTGATTGCGAGTTAAACTAACTTGCTCTTTTTTGTGACCCAGCATAAGTTCCTTACAAAAAATTGGATTGTAAAGAACTTATACCTTTTTATAGCAAAATGCGAGCTTAATGCACTTTGGGAGCTATGACAAAATATATATTATAAAACTACCCTATAATAAAAAAGATTGCAAGCTATTTTTTCAAAAAAAATATAAAAAATATCAAATATGTATTTTTAGGTCTTTTTGCAGTGGTTAAAACACGCTTTCGGTGTTATCGAGGAAACTAAAAAATACTAATAAAATTAGCATTTTTTATTATTTTCTGGATCTAGTTCCCAAGCCACGGGATGACAAAATACTGGATTCCCGCCTACGCAGGGAGGCATTGTTTCGTGGATACCAATTAGTCATTGCGAGAAAATTACGAAGTAATTGTACGTACGCAATCTAGCTAAAAAATGCTAGTTTATAGCATTTTTTATTATTTTTCCTAGATTGCCACGCTCATTTCATTCGCTCGCAATGACGGGGTAAATGATGCACGTGGGTAATGGTTATGCAAAAATAACACAGCTACAAAATAATATTTTATTTTAGCCTAATAATTCTACTTTATAAGTATATTCGTCAACATTATTAAATTCTACTTTAGGTGCGATTTGCATTAGGTGACCAAGTTGCCCGCTATCTACTAAAGTACACATAATTTTCTTAAAGATACAAAATGCAGGATAACCAGGCTTATCCTTAAAATAAATTGGAGCGTTTGGTAAGGTTAATTTCTCTAATCTACCATCATTATTATAATCAAGCCTTAGATGGGCTGTCCCCTTTCTATCTGCTGCAAATTCATCACTTAATTTTACACCATTTAAGTAAGAGAAAACAAATTTTAGATTAGGTGCTTTAATATTTTCTAAAGTGTCAGGAATTTTAATGGCTCTATATTGTTTAACTTCAAATATATTTTGACCATTTACCCTAATTATTAAATTAGTATTTATTGTTGCTTCTTGTAATTTTACTACAACTCCATATGTTGGATCTTTAAGTAAAATATCTTTATACGAAACATTTGAGGATGTAACTTTAGGAGCAACAACCGGAACTAAAGCAGCCTTGGGAGCGGCGGAAGCCTCAGAACCTTAAACATACCCTTAAAAAAAGATTTCAACCCTGTAGCTTCTTGTTTACTCTCTGCTCTTTTAGGAACGGGTGGCGGGGTATGATCATACTGATTTACTGCCGAAGATGGAGTGGGGGTGTAATTTGTTTCTGACTCTTCATCTACACTTAAAATATTAAAATGTGCATTATAAGCATCTAAGCTTATACCATTGTTTTTAAGATCATTTTTTAAAAATATTGAACTAGCTGATAATTCTGGAGTAGTTATTTCTGTATTTAAATCTCTTTTATAAGTATTTATATGATTAGCCCAAATATTTGCTTCTTGCTCAACATTGTAATTATTATTTGATAATTGTGTTAGAGTTTGCTTACAAAGTTGATTTCCAAGCTTACTACCAATAGTCAGAAATAATTTTTCATTATAACGACTTATAGGACCACCAATACCTCGTTGATTAAAAACAGCAAGACCAATACATGCTTCAATTTTTCCAAAAAGAAGCGATTGCGTTAACTCGATTCGAGCAGCAATATAACCTTTTGTTACTAATGCAGTTACGCCTTGGTTTTGTTCTATATTTCTTATATTATTAAAAAACTCTAATGCACTATTATGTAAATTATTAGCAGTACATATAATAGTTTCGTTTTTATCAAGATAGCAATGGTTATCTGATTTAGACATGGTAGGCTACTCCGTTATTTTATCTCGAATGACCTTTATCATTCTTTTTGTTTTGTTGGTTAGTTCGAGCTAATTTATTAACCTGAGTTTCTTTATTAGTAACTACTGAAGATTTCTGTTTTTCAAGAGACGATTTTATTCTATTAGTAAATTTATTTATCTTATCCGGAGAAACTGGTCTTTCTTCTGATAATTTTAATGCTTCTTCGCCTTGAGATAATTTTTTAGTAGTAGATGCTTCAACACTTGTTGATTTTTGTGAGGGAGGCAATATTTCGTCTTTTCCTGGAAAAATTATATCTGGAGATGGCTTGCCTGGAAATTTTATTTCTGGTTTTTTCTTATTCTCTTTACTTAAAAACTCATTACGTGATTCGTTATCTTTAAGTTCATTTGTTTCAACTGATTTTGTTTGATTTAAAAGTAGTTCTGAAAAATCATTAATTGCTGAGTATTTTTGAAGATCTTTCTTAGCTTCTTTTTGAGTTTCTATTCTAAGATCTTGTATTTCTTTCCTTTCTTTTTCATCTTTTTCAACTTGCTTATCAGCATCAGCTTGTATTTTTGTTGCTTCTGCTATTTTTGGACTGAGGGCAGATAATTTTGCTCCTGTTTGCTCTATTCTAGTATTAATACTATTTAGTTTATACTGACCTTGCTCCAGTTCTTTGGAATTAGCAGCCAGTTTGCTATTAACAATACGTTGCTCTTCAGCGGCTTTAACATTCTGAGCTTGTTGCTGCTTTAATTTATCTTCCTCAGCTTTTAATTGTTGCAAATGCTCAGTTGCTTTCTTTTGATATTCTTTAATAGGATTTCTTTTATTCTGATCATCTTTTAGCTGTGCTTCTGTCTTATTTAATGCTTTTAATCTTTCAGGATCAATTTCTTTACCTGCTTTCATATCGTTTAAAAGAGCTTGCCACTCTTCTTTTTCTTGCCTCTTACTCTCAATAAACTCATCTGCTTCTTTCATGAACTGATCATGACCAGCTTTTAGCCTTTCATGCCTGTCATATAATTCTTTCTCACGTGCGGCTTCATAATCATACTGATTCCCCTGCCCCTCCATATTCAAGCCTTTTTCAGAGGCTTCTGAATATATGATCTGTTCGGCGTTTTCTTCTTTTTTAGAAATGGAGGATTGGAGGTTTTTGATTTGGTCTAATAATTCTCGATTATTAGTGCTGGACGCAAGACCCGCAGCGGCACTAGCTAAACGTGCAAGTTCGGCAGGATTGTTAGTGGCTGTAACTTGGGCTCTAATTGCATTGAGTTCATTTTTTACTTGAGCATCGTCTTGTTTATTTTGAGCCTGGTTATCATTTGACTTACTCAAATTGTCATTTTTTACCTGAATATCATCTTTTTTATCTGGTACATCTTTCTTATTATCCCCATCATCTGCCATTGTCTTGCCTTAAAATAATGCTATGTCTAAAATATTTAACTGATATTAGCAATTAAAACTTAACAAGTTAACAATTAAAAAGCTTTTTTAACTATTTTATTAGAGTAATTTTAAATCTCATTGTAAAAATACAACGTTTTTACTCTTTTCCTGAAAGATCAACCCACTCATTATCTATTTCTTGGTAAAAATCTTGTAATTCTACTTGACAAAATGGATTAGGATTCTTATCAATACCAAATATTTTATCTTCAAAAAACTTCTCTTTCAGATGATTAGCTAATTTAGGGAAAAAATTATCATCACTCCACTCTTCTCGTAATTTTTTAGGAAGCTGCTTATAATATTTCTCGATTTCCGTAACATCACCCAGCTCACCTATAGAAAGAGCATTTAATAATTCTTTTTTATACGCCTCTTTAGCTTTCCCTATAGCCAAAACAGAACCAGCCACTAATAATACTACCATTCCAGGTCCAAGAACCGAAAATAATCCTATAGTTCCAGCATTCATTCCAAATGTGCAAACCTCTATTAATGCATCTTTGGTTATAATATAGTTCTTATAAGCTTTTTTAAGTTCTTCAATAACAGGGCTATAATCGGTATTTTGATTTTGCATAAATATGAACCTCTAAAAGAATGTTTATTAGACTCGGCTTCAGTTTTCCCGTCATTGCGAGAGGGCATTGCCCGCGTGGATTGTTTCCCCCTGTCACCCCGTGATTTATGAACTAGAGCCAGTTAAAAATACTAATAAAATTAGTATTTTTATTATTTTTTCTGGATTGCCACGCTCATTTCATTCGCTCGCAATGACGACTCTCGATCTACGCAACAATGCCGCCACGGGATGACAGAGGAAAATGATCCATGCAGGCAATGCCTACTCGCAATGACGCTTACTTTACTCCACCACCTCCCCTATTTGTTCTATTGGCTCTAAGCCGTACAGCGATATCATGCGTTCAAACACTCTTCCGGCGGTAGGTGCAGCAGTCCAACCAGCTGTTGCAAAACCAAACGTTTCTTTAGTAGGTTTTGGCTCATCAATCATAATATAGATGACATATTCAGGCTTTGAGGCTGGCAGTAATCCCAAAAATGAAGTAGTACGGCTATTTTTAAGATATTTCTTTTTACTAGCATTGCTTGATAATTTCTCAGCAGTACCGGTTTTTCCGCCAATCAAATATCCTTTTACCTCTGCCCTTTTACCTGTTCCATCTTTTACCACAGTTCTAAATAGCTGCCTCATTTTCTTTGAAGTATTTTCGCTAAATACTCTTGTCCCCTCAACTTTTTCATCATCTCTTTTTAACAAAGTAAGATCGTATAAAATACCGCCATTTACAACAGGTAGCATTGCCCTAACAAAATGTAAAGGACTAATTGAAATACCATAACCATAAGACATAGTAGCACTAGTTAATTCATTCCATCTTTTTTCTGAAGGAAAAAGAGGAGTACCTCGCTCCGGCAATTCTATTTGCACTTGATCTAGCAAACCTAATTTCTTTAAATATTTCCTGAAATTATTTTTACCTACTTCAAGCATAATCTGACTTACGCCGATGTTTGAAGAATGCAGAAAAATATCCGGTACACTATGCCACCCTTGTCTTGGGGTATAATCCTTAATCTGAAAACCACCGACTTTCATATAGCTTATATCATAAGCATCATTCATATTTATTGCACCAGTATCAAAACCAACCGCCATAGTCAAAGATTTAAATACCGAACCTATTTCGTAAATTCCAAGGCTTGCCATATTAAAAAGCTGCTGAGGCTTTGCAGCACTTGGATAATGCGGATCAAAATCCGGTTTACTAACTAAAGCTAGAATCTCACCATTATTAGGATTCGCAATAATACCCACCGCTCCTATAGCACTGAATTGCTTTAAAGTCTTGTCGATTTCTTCGCTCAAGATACTTTGCAACCTAATATCAATTGATAATTTAAGCGGCTCTTTCTGCTTTCCTGGTTTATTCAAATCAAGATCGGAATTAGTTAAATATTTATCATAAGCAAGTTCGAGTCCACTAAGCCCCGCCATATCTCTACCAACATAGCCCACAATATGAGATGATAAGTTAGAAAATGTGTAAATACGCTTTTGTTCTTCTTCAAAATCAAAACCAAGCAACCCAAGACTCATTATTCTTTCTTGCTGACTAGGCAATAAATCTCTTTTAACCCATATAAAACTTTTATTGGATTTAAGATCAGCAAGTAGTTTAGCCTTGTTGATATCGGGCAGAATCTCAGCTATTTTTTTTACGGAATTTTCGGGATCAATTACTATTTGCGGATTGGCAAATAATGACGCAGATGGTAAGTTTACAGCAAGCAAATTATCGTTACGATCAACTATTTCTTTTCTAAACTGGCTACTCTTTTTTAGAGCGTGGAGGTTTTTATCATAAACATTAGTAGCAACTATTATAAGCCTGTAAGATAAAGTACAGAAAAGAACAGAAAAAGCACCAATAACTATCAATAATCGGATTTTTGTATTTTTACTACAAACATTCCAAAATATTAAACTCTTAATATCAGGTTTCCACTTTTCTAAAATCTGTTTCATATTAATTTGTTTTGTTTCAAGCACCTTGTCATCCCGTGGTTTATCCACGGGATCCAGAAAAGTAATTGACGAAGCAATCTTATGAAAAAGTCCTGAGATTGCCACGCTCACTTCGTTCACTCGCAATGACGCTTAAGGCTTCTCCCGACTTGAAACTGTCTGTATATATTTATTATTTGTAATTCTCTTATGTCTCCGATTATTATTGCTTTTAAAAATATTAATATCTTGATCAAATCTAATATTTGAGGCAGTAATCGGTGATAATGGATCTCTTACCATTTGACAAGGTTTCACCGTTTGTAATTCTAAATAAGCAGTTGCAAGATTTTTTAACCTTGCTGGCGAGATGAGATAAGCTTTTTCTGCTTTTAAAATATGAATGTTATTATTTTCACTATTTATTTGTTTTAAAACACTACTTAATTGGTAATCAATAGTTGAAACTCGTTCCTTAATGGTAAACAAGCTGCAAACTGCTATAATTATTACTAGCAACACTAAATAATGAAATTTCTTTATACTCATAATTATATTTTCTTCGCTGCTCTTAATTTTGCTGATCTTGCCCTTACATTTAGAGATATCTCTTTATCTGATGGTATTTCCGCTTTATTAGTAATAATCTTAAGCCATTTATCCGGGTTCAATATAACATCTTCTTTAGCGTATTTTGACCTTGCTACTGGCTTTTCTGAATTTTCTTTGAAAAAATTCTTAACTATTCTGTCTTCTAACGAATGAAACGAAACAACAACTAAACGACCATCTTTTTTTAGTATATTTTTTACATTCGCTAAGAACTGCTCAAGCTCTCCAAGTTCGTTATTTATATAAATCCTGATGGCTTGAAAAGTCTTAGTTGCAGGGTCAATTTTACCTTTTCTAAAACCTATGCAGCTACGCACTATATCAGCTAACTTTCCAGTACTGTCAATCCTTGCGGCTTTTCTTACTTCTACAATTTTCTTAGCAATCCTTCGGGAAAAAGTCTCATCACCATATTTATAAATTACATCCGCAAGCTCTTTTTCTTCTGCGGTATTTATAAACTCTTCGGCACTAAGCCCCTGCCCACTCATACGCATATCTAAAGGTCCGTCATGTAAAAACGAAAATCCACGATCTGGTATATCAAGTTGCATAGAAGAAACACCTAAATCAAGCACTATGCCGTCAAATTTTTTTGATTCGAGCTTTGCAAAACAATTACCAAAATTTGTTTCTACAAAATCAAATCTATCTTTATAATTATGTTTTATCTCTTCTGCTTTCTTAATGACATTTGGATCACGATCCAAAGCTGTGACATAACAATCACAGTTTTCTAATAACGCTTTACTATATCCCCCTGCCCCAAACGTACAATCTAAGTAGGATTCACCGGCTTTTGGTGCTAAAAACTTCAGCATCTCGTTTAACATTACGGGTATATGAGGCTGTTGCATCAATTCGTATTCCTTAAAGTTAAACGTTTCTCGTGGGCAAGCTTTTGAGCAGAAGCTAAATAATCCTTGAAATTTTGCGGTTGCCAAATTTCAAAAATTACTCCTTTACCTACAAAACATACTTGATCCTCAATCCCCGCATGCTGCATTAAAGATGCGGGCAATATCACTCTGCCCTCCCCATCAAATGAAAGCTGTACAGCTTCACCAAATATTATAGTCTCAAAAGCATCACGCTCTTCAGAACACGGATCAAGCGACTCAATCATCTGTCTTAGTTTCTCAATATGGGATATACCGCAAGCTTCTATACAATTATTTCTAATCGATGGATAAGCAATTATCCCATTAAATGCTTCTTTCCCTAATACCGCTCGGTAATTTGCCGGTACTGATACCCTACCCTTTTTATCAATATTATTATTGATAAATTTCGATAAAAATATATTCATTGGTATTATTTGGGTTATCTTGGGATTTAATGGTAAATTACAGGATATTATAGGAATTAAACGTAGTCAAGGGATTTTTAGTGTATAGAATTTAAATTAATTGACTTGAAATATAAAATGAAATAGATAAAATTAGTTTAAAAAATTAAGGATTTTTAAATTGAAAGTTGATGATATTATTAATGAAAAAACAAGTTCTTTGGAACTATCTAAAACAGATAAAGAGAATGAAAAACGCAAACCTGGATATTGTGAAAGAAAGGTTGTTATAAAAGAAGATTTTATGGATTTTTTGAATAAATGCTGTTGGTAAATAAATTCTGTGATAAAGGTAAAAATTGTCTCTTACCTTTATCACTTATTTTTAATACTAAACTCAAGGGATATTAAAATTATTAACCTGTTTTTCTAATTTTTCAAAATGGCGTAATCCTAGATAATAGAATATTGTTACAGGTACCATAATCATTAATATTCCTATATATCCAAAAATTTCCGTTAAATAAGCAAGTCCAAATGACGTAATGATATACATAAGTGCACGTGATATAGCAAATATAAAGCTAGTATGCGTGAAGCGTTTAAATACCGGAAAATGTTTATAAAAAATTGCCGTAGCTGGAAAATAACCAGGAGCAAATATAATTGAATTAGCATTAAATAATTAGGAGCTAAATTCTGCATTATTATAGGTGAAAAACAAAGAAATATTACAAAAATATAAAATGTTGTTCTTAATATTTTTAAAGGGTATATTTTATAGCTAAGATAAGTTAATAATATGCCACCGATAACATCTCCAATTGAAATAAAAAAATTATGTTTAATAACCTCAGCAGGGCTATATCCAAAAACTTCTGTTAAAATATTTCCACAGTAAAAATAAGCAAAATAAAGCCATACGGGTCCAGTACATTGAATTACAAAATAAGAAATAAAAGTTTTTAAATTCGTTTTTTGTTTTAAAATATCATTATTATCGATTTGTTTTGGGTCTAAACCGGTTTTTTCTAGACTAGATTTTATTCTTCGCTTTGCATCAATAAAGTCAGGAGTTTCTTTAAGCGTTGTACGTGCCATAGTACCGGTAATAGCTACCAACGCACCAAATAACGCCAATTTAAATTTCCGGAAGTTACGATAGTAGCTACTCCAAGTGCTGCTAAAGTTCCAAGTGTAGAAAAAATTGTGACTGACGCTACAGCAGGATATTGCATAGGAGGTTTTACCATTTCCGTAATATAAAGTTCAGCACCAACTACCTCAGTAGAGGAGGAAATACCTTGAATAGCTCTAAAAAGTGTAACCATTATTGTAGCAGCAAAACCTATTTCATCATAAGAAGGAAGAATAGCCATACCAATACAGGTGCAAGCCATCATTATAGTCGTAATTATAATTACCGGTTTACGCCCTATATTATCCCCTATCCAGCCAAATAGTAATGCCCCAAAAGGTCTAAATACAAATGTTGAACAATACGCAAAAGCAGAAAGTACTTTTATTGAATGAGGATTATCAGGAGAGAAAAATATTTTATTAAGTAATACAGCCATATGAACATATAACATCAAATCAAAATATTCTAAAAAATTTCCTATGGATAATAAACTTATAGCCTGTTTTTGTTTTCTACTTAAACTTGTCTGCTCTTTTTGATATCCTAACATAATTCCTTTATAAAAAAATAAACTGCAAATAAAGAGTTATATTTTTTTATATGTAAGTCAACAAAAAAGTAAAGAATTAGTAAGAAATATTTACAAAATTTAAAGCTTCTTTAACTAATGGAATAGTTATTTTTCTCTTAGAAGTTAACGCAAAGTTATTGATATACTCTAATATTTCTAAAATTTTGTTATATTCTCTAGGCAAATTTACTAATAAAAAATCTATTACTATTTGTGATATTGTTACAGAAGATGTAGCAAAATGTTTAAATATTAAAATTTTAATTAATTCATCATCAGGAGGATAAAGCAGAACATTTAATACAGAATTAATACGTGATGATAGATCAGGTAAGGTAAAATTTTTACCTTTATTATTAGATGTAAGCAAAAGATATTTTTGCTTTTCATTAATAAGATTAAATAGATGCAGCAACGCTGTTTCCTGCCAATTTTCTATATACTCAATAATGAAAGCATTATGATTTGCTAAAATCTTATCATCAAAAAAAATATCTTTAATTACATAAGCATTGCTTAAATTTTGCCATATTTTGGTTAGATAGGTTTTGCCTGAAGAGGCAGGACCCTTTATTAGTAAAGTAAACTTATAAGGATTAACGCCAAAGCTATTCTGCCAATTTTGTAAAGCATTATAAGCTAGAGCATTAGACTCAGAAACAATAAATTCCTCAGGGTGATATTTTGAAGAATTATTAAAAGGAAATATATATTGCATTTATAAAATTTTTTAACGTCATTGCGAGGAAAGACTTAAGTCTTAACGAAGCGATCTCGTCAAACTTCCTGAGATTGCTTCGTCGCTACGCTCATCGCAATGACGATATACCACAACATTTCTAAATATACTTACTATTCTCTTCCTTAATAAGCTCTATCAACTGCTCAATCGATAATACTTCCTGCTCGGTAGTTCCAAGTCTTCGAATAGTTACTTGTTTATTCTCTTTTTCTTGTTTTCCAATTACCGCAATCATTGGTACTTTCTGGTTAGAAAATTCACGAATTTTATAGTTAATTTTATCGGGTGATATATTAATATCGACTCGCACGCCACTCTCAATTAAAGCTTTTTGTACTTCTAAAGCATAATCGTTTAAATCACTTGTAATGGTAGCTATTGCAACCTGTACAGGAGCAAGCCATAAAGGAAAACGTCCTGCATATTCTTCGATTAATATCCCAATAAAACGCTCAAGCGAGCCAAGTATTGCTCTATGTAACATCACAGGTCTTTTTTTCTCACCACTTGCTGCAACATAGCTAGCATCTAAACGCTCAGGCAAAACAAAATCCATTTGCAGAGTTCCACATTGCCATTGACGCCCTATTGCATCGGTTAACACAAATTCAAGCTTAGGACCATAAAAAGCACCCTCGCCCGGGTTTAGTGTATAGCTATAACCGGCTTTCTCTACTGCCTCTTTTAAAGCATTCTCAGCCTTATCCCAAGTCTTATCGCTACCAGCTCTAACCTCCGGTCGATCAGAGAATTTTACTTTTATATCAGTAAAACCGAAATCCTTATAAACCTCTGTCAGTAACTTACAAAAGCTAACTGTTTCCTCAGTAATTTGTTCCTCGCTGCAAAATATATGTGCATCATCCTGCACTAAACTTCGCACTCTCATTAACCCGTGTAAAGCACCTGACGCCTCATTACGATGGCATAAGCCAAACTCTGACATACGAAGCGGCAAATCTCGATAGCTCTTAATACCCTGCTTAAAAATCTGTACGTGACAAGGACAGTTCATCGGCTTTAAAGCAAGCGTCTTGTCGTCTGTTTCTAAAGCAAACATATCATCACGGAACTTTTCCCAATGCCCCGAAAGCTCCCAAAGACTCTTATCAACTAAAACAGGGGTCTTAACCTCAATATAACCATTTTTGCGAATCTTTCTTCTAATATATTGCTCAATAGTATTATATACACTCCAACCCTTATCATGCCAAAATACCATTCCTTGAGCTTCTTCCTGAAAATGGAATAAATCAAGCTCTTTTCCTAATTTTCTATGGTCACGCTTTTCAGCTTCTTCAAGCATGAATAAATAACTATCTAGCTGCTCTTTAGTAGCCCAAGCTGTACCATATATACGCTGTAATACCTCATTTCGGCTATCACCACGCCAATAAGCTCCCGCAACTTTCATCAGTTTGAAATGTTTAACAAAGCCGGTAGATGGAGCGTGTGGACCTCGGCATAAATCAATAAAGTTACCTTGCCTGTATAAACTAATAGGCTCATTTGACGGGATGGAGGCAATAATTTCAGCTTTGTAATGCTCACCTATCGATTTAAAAAATTCTACAGCCTTTTCTCTGTCCCATAATTCTCTTGTTACTTTCTCATTCTTTTTAACAAGCTCATGCATCTTAGCTTCTATAACCGCTAAATCATCAGTAGTAAAAGGTTTATCCCTAGCGAAATCATAGTAATAACCATTTTCGATAGCAGGACCGATTGTTACTTGCGTTTCAGGAAATAATTCTTTTACCGCTTCCGCTGTTAAATGTGCAGCATCATGCCTTATAACTTCAAGACATTCAGGATCTTTAACAGTCAAAATACGCAATTTACAATCACTATCAATTTGAGTACTTAAATCTTTAAGCTCACCATTAATCTCAGCAATCATTGCTGCTTTAGCAAGCGATGTTGAAATAGACTCAGCTATCTCAAATGCGGTAATATTCTTTTCAAACTGTTTTACACTCCCATCAGGGAAAGAAATATTTATCATTTTTTATTCTAACTTATTTTTCTTTTAAACGATCAGCTATTAATTTATATGATTCATAAGCTTTAGCTGGGTCTTTTTCTAGCAATTCAAATCCTAGTCTTTCATTACTATTAATATGCCATAATTTACAAGTATCAGGGCTAATTTCATCAGTTAACATTACCAAAGATTCCTCACCGGTAAATACCCGTCCAAATTCAAGGCTGCATTCAACAAGCCTAATACCGATGCCGATGAACAAACCGCTTAGGAAGTCATATATACGCAAAGCTTGCTTTTTAACTGTATTAATTTCATCTTTAGTTAACCAACCAAAATTTAATATTTGATGTTCATTAACTATCGGATATTTAAACTCACGACTTTTTACTTTAAAGTCAATTATTGGCTTATCAAATACAAAGCCTTCATCCATGCCAAATTCTTTTACAAACCTACCGCACGCAACAGAAGATACGACTACTTGCAGAGGAAACATCTCAACATATTGAATTAACTGCTCTCTCATATTCAGCTTTTCAATAAAATGATTTTCAATGCCAATCATTTCAAGCTTATTCATTACAAAAGAAGAGATATTATTATTAAGCACTCCTTTGCCTGATACATCAATAATTTCACCATTTTCTAAAGTAGCTCTATCAGAAAAAGCCATTACAAGCAAAAACTCTTCTTCAGAAGTATATAGGGTTTTACTTGAACCTTCATATAGTTTTTTTTTCATATATTATTTTTTAAAATTTATTTAGCGTCATTGCGAGGAAAAACTACAAGTTTTGTACGTGTGCAATATAGTTAAAAAATGCTATAAATTAGCATTTTTTATTATTTTTCTGGCTCTAGTTCCGAAACCACGTTATGACATTTAAAGGCTTCTGAATCCCCGCATATGCTAAGAATGACATTGTGGATATTTTTCGACCATGCAACAAAGCCCCTTTGTACAATAATATATAAAAGAAGTCTAAGGCTTTTTTAGCAACTCAATTGTTTTCGAAAAGTCCAAAATATACTCTTCTTGCTTTTCTAAATCTTTGATTTTGAGTTTGTTATTTACTTGTTCTTTGTCACCGATAAAGACAATGAATTTGGCATTATCATTTAAAGCTCTTTGCATTCTTTTTGCCATTTTACCACTTACTTCTATCAACGCAGATATGTTATGTAAGCGTAATTGATCGGCTATTTTTAAAGAATGCGGAATATTATTCTCACCTATTGGCAATACAAATATTGGAGTTACCGAATCTATATTATATTCCCGCATCAAGGCTATTCGTTCAATTCCTGCTGCAAAACCTATCGCTGGTACTTCATCGTTATTGCCCATAATGCGACTAAGCCCATCATAACGCCCGCCGGCAAGAATAGTGGATTGGCTTCCTAGCTTTGTAGTCGTAAATTCAAAAGCAGTATGGCAGTAATAATCAAGTCCTCTAACTAGGCGTGCATTTATGGTGTATTTTATGCCTAAAATATCAAGATATTTTAATAGCTCTTCGAAATATTCTTTTGACTCATCAGTATAATACTCTGATAAAATAGGGGCATTTGCTATTATTTTTTGATCGATTTCGCTTTTAGAATCAAGAATCCGCATCGGGTTTTTAGTTAGCCTTATTTTACTATCTTCTGATAATTCATCCTTAAAGTCATTTAGATATTCTACTAATTTTTGCTGATAAGTAGCACGTGACTGACTGCAACCAAGAGAGTTTAGCTCTAAAGTAGTATCGGCTAAAACCTCTAAACTTTCAAGTATATCTACTGCTAATTTTAAGGTTTCAGCGTCAGAGATTGCTCCTTTAGCCCCTAAATATTCATAATTTAGCTGGTGGAATTGTCTTTGACGCCCTGCTTGCGGTCTATCATAACGAAAAACAGGACCAGTAGAAAATAATTTGAGAGGTAGTTTATGCTGCAAGCCGTTAGAAATAAAAGCTCTTACAATCCCTGCTGTAAATTCAGGACGTAGTGCTACTGATTCATCGCTTTTATCTAAAAAGCTGTAGATTTCTTTACTAATTACGTCAGAGCTTTCACCCATTGAGCGATTAAAGACTTTGGTATATTCGAGTACTGGCGTACTCATTTGCTTATAGCCATATAATTCCCCAACCTCTTTTGCTTTATTGATTATATAATCATGAACTTTATAATCATCCGGCAAAAGATCTTTCATTCCTCGAAGTGGTTGGAGTTTATCAGTCATTGTACTAGTTTTGTTTTTTTGGTTTTGATGTCATTGCGAGGAAAAATTAAAAATTTTGACGAAGCAATCTCAGGAATTTTCGTATTATTTCATGAGATTGCCACGTCGGTTATTAAAATAACCTCCTCGCAATGACGGACATTAGCTATATTTCTTTTTTCATAAAAAATGATCTCACAATATATAAAACAAATATCGTAACAAACCAAATTAATAAAGCACGTCCTGCAGTATGTAAATTAAATTCACCATCAAATACTTGAATAAATAACAAATATACACATGCACATATAATAAAAGGAGCAATAATATATACCAAAGGACATTTAAAAGGTCTTTGAGCATTCGGTAGTCTTGTTCTAAACAACAACACTATTGTTGCAACAGTTATGTAGTCAATAATTGCTCCCATCGAAGTTAATTGGGTCAATAATTCCGTTGAACAAAATCCTCCAAGAATAGCAGCTAAAGATGCAAATATTATAATTGTAATGTATGGGCTATCGTACTTAGGATGTAATTTTGCAAAGCTTTTTGGTAGTAACCCATCACGTGCGATAGCGTAAAAAATACGTGAAGTACCATAAATATTCATCATTAACACCGTCATCATACCGCAAACTGCACCGGTTGCAACGATAGCTGAGCCGATTTTACTGTTGTTGATAGTTAAAGCATAAGCAAGCGGTTGATCGTTATTTAACTGATCAAAAGGTGCAATACCCGTAACAAGACCTGCCATTGCTACATATACTATAGTAGTTAAAATGAGCGAGCCGATAATACCGATCATTATATCACGCTTTGGGTTTTTACACTCTTCGGCAGCAGTTGCAATTGTTCCAAATCCTGTAAAGGCTAAGAATAAAATAGATGCACCAACTAAGACATTACTAAAACCAAACGGCATAAAATTGCTCCAATTAGTTGCATCAAAATGTGGAGCAGCAGCAATTATAAAGACGAATATCGCCGCCATTTTAACAAATACTAAAATAGCATTTAATTTTTTACTGTCTTTAGTACCTAAAAATAGAATGAACCCAATAAATACCGAAATTAAAAATGCAGGTAATTTTACTATACCGCCATTTGTCGGCACTGTAGTTAAAGCTTTCGGCAACTCAATTCCACCAGCTGCGAGTATCCCTTGTACGTAACCAGACCAACCGGCAGCAACTATTCCTGAAGCAACTCCTAACTCTAATATTATAACGCTACCAATCATCCAAGCAAATACTTCACCGAATGCAACATAGGAATAAGTATAAATACTACCGGATGTCGGAAGCATTGCCGCAAGCTCAGTGTAAACAAAAGCTACAAAAATACAGGTAATACCTGCAATTGCGTATGATAACATTACAGCAGGACCTGCATATTTAGCGGCTATTATGCCGGTAACAACGAACACGCCGGTACCAATCATAGCACCAAGTCCAAGTAGTATTAGGTCAAATGCTCCAAGAGTCTTACTAAGACCGCTCGAGCTACCTATTTCCTTTACTGATTCAAAACTTTTCTTTCTTAAAAAACTCATTAGTTTCTCCTGTTTTTAGTGAGCTTATTTTTTTATGAATTATGTGTTTAATGTCACTCCGCAACTTGATTGCGGAGTCTTGTGTCGCAGACTGCGTCCTAAGATCCCGTGGTCAAGCCACGGGATGACACATCCCTAGTAATCCAGCCGCCGCCAAGTACTCTTGTGCCGTCATAAATAACGCATGCTTGTCCAGGGGCAACAGCCTTTTCTTCAGACAAAAACTTTACTTTCATTCTGTCACCCTCAAGCTTACTTATTTCAGCTAAACGAGGGGGTCTTGTTGAGCGGACTTTAACGCTTACTTCCAGCTTCTCGCCATCTTTTAGGCTACCGGCTAGCCAATTCACGTCCTTAATTACGAATTCCTGCACGTTTAACGCAGATTCTGGACCTACATATACTATATTACTATTAGGATCAATCTTTATCACATATAAAGGCTCGTGGTAAGATATCCCAAGACCACGTCGTTGTCCTATAGTATAGTTAATTATGCCGCTATGAGTTCCTAACTCAAAACCATTTATATGCAGAATCTTACCGCTTTCGCTTGCATTAGGACGCATCTTATTTATTACGTTCTTATAATTCCCATCAGGTACAAAGCAAATATCTTGGCTGTCAGGCTTATCTGCCACCTCAAGCCCAAATTTACTAGCAAGTTTTCTTGTTTCGTCTTTAGTAAGACTTCCAAGCGGGAAATCCAAATATTCAAGCTGTTCTTTAGTAGTTGCAAATAAAAAATAACTTTGATCTTTTAAAGGGTCAAGCCCCATATGAAGTTCTGGACCATTATCACCATTTATTTTTCGTACGTAATGACCTGTAACAAGTTTATCAGCTCCAAGTTCTTTAGCAGTTTTGATTAAGTCCCTGAATTTTACTGATTTATTGCATTGTACGCATGGCAGAGGCGTCTCACCTCGCAAATAGCTATCAACAAAATTATCTATTACCGATTCTTTAAATTTACTTTCATAATCAAGCACATAATGAGGCATGCCAAGCTTGTTTGCTACCATTTTAGCATCATAAATATCCTGACCTGCACAACAAGCATTTTTTTTGCCCACAGCCATACCATGATCGTATAATTGCAGGGTAATACCTATTACATTATAGCCTTGTTCGCACAATATCCCAGCAACCACTGAACTATCAACGCCGCCAGACATCGCAACGACTAAAGTAGACTGTCTATTGTTTGAGTTAATCATAAGAACTTCTAAACAAACAGCAAGTTATACTAGATTTACGATAAATTACAACCAATTATTTATGAAAAATTTAAATTTTAATGTTACTTTTTTTCTGCTATTATTATACATACTGAATAAATACTAATGTGCAGATGTTTAAAAAACACCTTAAAAGAATTAAAAGAAGTTATTTTGGTTTCTTAAAAGGAACAGTTAGAATAAATGATGATATAGTAAATTGTTCTTTCGAATCTGATTGGGAAATAAGCAATGATTAGCATAAAAACTAGAAAACCATTACACTAAACTTTAATTCAAATTAAAAGCTAATAATATGTCGTTGCAATATAAAAAATCCCTTAAAACTTTATGTAAAACGTTTGCTGCATTAATATTTATTTATTTGGTGCTTGTTATTTTAGAATATGCTCGCCAAGGTTTTATAAATGATTTATCGATGCAGAAAGTGGATTTATCAGTTCAAAACTCAATAAAAGAACCTATTTATTTAGTTTCTTATGCTGATGGTGCAGAACATATTTATCGTAACCAGAATGCGACAAGTCATTATGCGATTAATAAAGGTATAGACTTTATACTTAATTATAAGAAAAAACATATTGATCAAACATTTATTGAAAAACATCAAGAAATTTTTAATGAAAAAGCAGGAGCGGGTCTATGGTTATGGAAACCCTATATTATACTTGAAACAATGAAAAATGCTCCCGAGGAAGCTATTATAGTATATTTAGATTCAGCTTTTATTATCAAACAACATATTAGCAATCTGACTAATCTGTTAGGCAATAATGATGTATTACTGGTACATGATCGTGATCGTAAAAACGGCAGTTTTGTAAAAGGCGAAAGCTTTGCCTTGATGAATTGCCTTAATGAAGAATGTAGAAATGATGATCATATTTGGAGTGCGGTTATTGTAGTACGTAATACTAAGCTTGCTCGCTCCTTTATTGAAAAATGGCTAAAAAGTTGTGAGGATATTAGAGTCCTTTCAGGTAAAGATTATAATATTCATCCTAATTATGACGAATATAAATGGCATCACTCAGACCAGTCAGTGCTTAGCCTTGTATATCACCAAAATCCACAATCAGTTAAAGTAATAGAATATGAAGAGACTACGCCGCTTTTAAGTTGGTTTCATCGTAAAAATTCGAATAGTTCGCCGTTAAAAGCTTGGTATAGCATATATGGTATAGATCCAATAATTAACTTTAATACTAATGGTAAAGCATTGCCGTCTACAGCTCTTATAAATACTTCACCAATAGTTAAATTACGTAAATGGATTATTGAGTATACTCGTTAAACTTTGATGTCATTTCTGCATAAGCATTGCTCGCGTGGATCATTTTCCCCTGTCATCCCGTGATTTATTCACGGGATCCAGCTAAAAAATACTAATAAAATTAGTATTTTTTATTATTTTTCTGGATTCCCGCCTCCGCGGGAATGACATCAGAATCATACTTTCTCATAAGCTTTAATTCTTTATTTAGATCAATATTTTTATACTTATCTAATATATTTCGGGCTTTTTCTATATTTGAATGAAAAGTTGATACTATTAATTCTGAATCATTATATTTTATTGTTACCTCATCACCTGTTTTGAGTTTTAACTTTTTCCTAACTTTTATAGGAATTGCAAGTCTACCATTATTATTAATATAACTTTTCTGTACTATCATAAAAATAATTGTTTTCTTAGATTTTACTGTTTTTAATAGAATTAATCAATTAATTAAAATCTTATGTTTTGATAATTCCTTATTTTTTAACATCTCGTACTTTGAAAAAGCTATAAGACAAGGTAAGTACTTTTACATCTCTCATTTCAGGATCGTTTTCGAAATCCTTATCTATATAAAACGTGACTGGCATTAAAACTTTCTCACCGGCTTTTAATAATTGTTCTTCGAAACAAAAACAATGAATCTTTACAAAATATTTTCCTGCTTTATTAGGAGTAACGTTATAAATTGAAGTTCCTATAATATCGTTACTACTTAAATTTTCTGTTTCATAAAAAACTAAAGTATTTTGTCCCGGAACAATCTGCACTCTCTGCTGTCTTGGAATAAAACGCCAAGGTAGATTTTTATCGACATTAGCATCAAACTCAATAATTATAGGTCTAGTTCCTTTGACTTTAGAGTAGATACTTACTGTTTCTCTATTAGTAGTACCGCCATATCCCGTAACTTTACAAAATAAGTTATAAAGCGGTACGGCAGCAAAGCTAAGTAGTACCATGCTAATTATTAGTCCTAATAAGGAAAACGCTAAATTCTTATTAGATTTTTTAGACATTATTTGATTTTATTTAAAAATACTCTAGAAATAGTTTATTTTAGAACATATATATGATATTATAAAGAAAATTAATTGGTAAGGTTAGTAATGACTAGTAATATTAATGCATTAGCAATCTCTAGTGAATCAGGCTTTTATAGCTACTTACAGAAAATTAACAAAATTCCTTCACTAACGCAAGAAGAAGAGTTTTTGCTGGCTAAATCTTACTTAGAGCAGAATGATCTGCAAGCGGCACATAAGTTAGTAACTAGCCATCTTAAGTTAGTTGCAAAAATTGCAACTGGTTATAGAACTTATGGTCTTCCTGTTACCGAATTAGTATCGGAAGGTAATATAGGTTTAATGCAAGCAGTAAAAAAATTCAATCCTGAGCTTGGTTTTCGTTTATCAACTTATGCTATGTGGTGGATTAAAGCAGCTATTCAAGAATATATATTAAAATCTTGGTCATTAGTAAAGATGGGTACGACTGCTGCACAGAAAAAATTATTTTTCAGCCTTAGTAAAATTAAAAATAAAATCACTAATTTATATTCAAGAGCTATTACAAGCGATGATTTTGTCCAAATCGCTGATGAATTAGGCGTTTCAGTTAGTGAAGTTTCTGATATGAATATCAGGCTTTCCGGTTCTGATTTATCATTAAATAATACTATAAATAATGATGATGCAAGTTCAGGTGAATTGATAGAATTACTACCTGAAACACGCCCAAGCCCTGAAGCTATAGCCATTAGTAAAGAAGATATGACTCATAAGAGAGCTTTATTATCTAGTGCTATGAAAGTTTTAAACGCCAGAGAATTACGTATTTTAACAGAGCGTAAATTGCAAGATACTCCTAAAACTCTCGATGTTTTAAGTAGTGAATATAATATTTCTAAAGAACGTATTAGACAAATAGAAAACACCGCTTTTGAGAAGATAAAGAAATTTATTTTGAGTAGTGATGCTATTAAAGCTAATTAGGTTTTTAATAGGAAAACATAAGTATACTCGATGAACTTGAAAAATTGGCTACGTCGTCTTATAAGATCTGTGGTGCTCACGTACTATTTGTACGCTCCGCTCCTCGACTTATATACTCCTTGCTCTTTTCCAAGTTGATCTTCGTATACTCAACTCTTCATTTATTAGGGGTATACATAAACCTATTTATATTAAAGGTAAGAAAAGCAAGGTAGTATTAATTTCAGAAGAAGATTATCGTAATATGGAAGAAACTTTATATTTACTATCTATTCCAAATATGCATAAGTCTATAACCGAAGGACGAAAAGAACCAATAGAAAAGTGTAGCAATAAACTAGATTGGTAATTTTTTATAAATGTATATAATTCGCTAGGTTCTGTGAACATTTCTAATTGATTTTCAATTTTGAGCTATTTTTTAGCGAAAATTAATAAGATTTTTGCCGGAATAGTTATTCATATTTCAAAAAAATCTTATAATTTGCAGCAAAAAAGAGCCGAAATTAAATCTTTTTAGAAATGTTCACAGAGCCTATACTAAACAAGCACAAAAAGATGCTAAAAAAATAGCACGAGCTGGTTTAAATATGTTCGTCATTGCGAGGAAATTACGTTAGTAATTGACGAAGCAATCCAGTTAAAAAATGCTAATTTTTAGCATTTTTTTTTTATTTTTCTGTTTCTATATTCCTTTTTGCTCACAATGACATTATTATGAAACAACCAGTAGTATACATTATTACTAACAAAAGAAATGGTACTCTGTATGTTGGAGTAACTTCTAATCTTACTAAACGTATATATGAGCATAAAAATGAACTTTTAAAAGGATTCTCTAAAAAGTATGATTGTAAAATGCTGGTGTTTTATGAGTTACATGACACTATGATATCAGCAATCACAAGGGAAAAGCAAATAAAAGGCGGTTCAAGAAAAAGAAAGTTGGAACTTATTGAAGAAATAAATCAAGAATGGAGAGATTTATATGAAGAGATTATTTAACTGGATTGTGTACGTACCATTACTGACGTAATTTCCTCGCAATGACGGTGTAAGTATTATGAACAAAATCTCAGCTTTTATCATTACTAAAAATGAAGCTGCAAGGATAGAACGGGCTATAAATAGCGTAAAAAACATTGCTGATGAGGTGATAGTTGTAGATAGCGAAAGTACTGATGAGACTGTAGCAATCGCTGAAAGCTTAGGAGCTAAGGTAGTAGTAAAGCCATGGCTTGGTTATGTAGGGCAGAAATCTTTTGCTGAAGATCTATGTAAAAACGATTGGATTCTTAATATTGATGCTGATGAAGAACTTTCTAAAGAGTTGCAAGACGAAATAGAATATATCTTTGCCTCTCAAAATCAAGATCGTTATTTGGCTTATCAGATAAAGCTTTTAATAATGCATCGTAATGATACACGCCCTAGAATTTTTGCCCCTTATAATAAATGCACTAGATTGTATAATAAAAAATTTGCTAGTTTTGCAAATACTATAAATAGCACCACTCATGATTCGGTAGTGTTTAATAAGGATGTTGATTTTGCAAATAAAATCTATACATTAAATGAAGCTGCTTATCACTATTCAGGTACTTCGATCGAGCAGCTAGTAGCTAAAGCAAATTTTTATTCCGGTGAGCAAGCAAAAGATTTAATTAAGCAGGGTAAAAAACCATCGAATATTCGAATAGCAACCGAAATGATATGGTGGTTTTTCAAAGCATTTTTTATTAGAAGATATTTTGTGTTCGGCTTTGATGGTTTTGTAGATTCAATGATTTTTGCTTTTGCAAGATTTTTGCGGCTTGCGAAGTTGAGAGAGTCATCACTGCAATGTAATCCCGCAACTCGATCGCAGGATCTCAAGACACAGTTTGTTATACAAGATCCCGTGGACAAGCCACGGGATGACAATATTGTATGACGATTTAGAAAATAAAAAAGTAATTATGAAAGAAAATTTTAACGTTAGTAAATTAAAGAATGGTTTAACGATTTTAACATATAATATGCCTTATGTTAATTCGGTAGCAATAAATTTGATAGCCAAAGTTGGTAGCCGTTATGAAAATCCGGAAGAAGAAGGAATATCACATTTCCTTGAACATATGGCTTTTAAAGGTACTAAAACCAGAACAGCAAAGCAAATAGCTGAAGAGTTTGATTCTATAGGCGGACATTTTAATGCTTATACCGGTCATGAAAAGACAGTATATTATTCAAGAGTGTTATCTGAAAATTGTAATAAAGCACTAGCAATAATTGCTGATATAGTACAAAATTCTGCTTTTGCTGAAAAAGAGATAGCAAAGGAGTATCAGGTAATTTTGCAAGAAATAGCACATGCTCAAGATAATCCTGATGATTTAGTATATGAAAAGTTTTATAATAGTGTGTTTAAAGATCAGCCGCTTGGTAAACCGATACTTGGAACAAGCAAAACCCTTGAGACTTTTAATAAGGATCATTTCTTAAACTTTACAGGTAAACATTATAATGCTGAGAACTTTTATTTATCGATTGCAGGTAATGTTGACCATGAAGAAATAGTAAAAGAAGCAGAACGTTTATTTTCTTCTTTAACACAAGGAAAGAAAAGTAATTTTTCACCTGCAAAATATATAGGCGGTCATAGCTTTATAAATAAAGATTTAGAACAAACTACTTTAATATTAGGATTTGAAGGAACATCTTACATTAATTTAGAAAGGCTTTACCAAACTCAGCTACTTGCTATAATATTTGGCGGTGGGATGTCTTCAAGATTATTCCAACATATTCGTGAAAAATTAGGACTTGCATATGCTGTAGGAAGTTATAATAGTCCCTATTTTGATAGCGGAGTATTTACTATTTATGCAAGTACAGCTCACGATAAATTAGAGCTATTAGCCGCAGAGCTGAAGAATGAAATAAAGAGAATGACAGAGCAAGTAAAACAAGAAGAGATCGAAAGAGCTAGAACACAAATCCGCAGTAATTTACAAATGGCTCAGGAAAAAGTAGCTTATAAATCAGAAGAGATAGGCAAAAATTATGCTGTTTTCGGTAAATATATCTCTCCTGAAGAGATTATGGAAATTATCATGAATATAAAAGCCGAGGATATTATACAAACAGCAGCTAGAATATTTAGTACTAACGCTACATCTGCTGTTATTGGTCCTAATAGCTTAAGCGGGTTTTAGTGATTTTGTTACGTAAATACTAAATACGCCATTGCGAGTGGGCATTGCCTGCGTGGACCATTTTCCCCTGTCATCCCGTGATTTATGAACTAGAGCCAGTTAAAAATACTAATAAAATTAGTATTTTTTATTATTTTCTGGATCTAGTTCCCAAGCAACTAGATGACACCGATCACGTTTTTCGATCTACACAACAATGCCTTGCGAGTGAGCGTGGCAATCTCAGGAGTATCATACTGTTTCATAAGATTGCCATGCTCATTTTATTCGCCGAACTCATGACGATTTTGTACACTTAATATCAAGCGAAAATTCATTACCCATAAATCTAGGTTATTAAGCCTTTCACTTGTGAATTCCATAATTTTTGATAAAGCTTACTATTTTTTAACAGCTCTGAGTGGCTACCGTCTTCAGTGATACTACCTTTATCAAAAACTAAAATTCTATCCATATTAAGCAAAGTCGATAATCTATGAGCAATAACTATCACAGTTTTATTTTGCATTAAATATTCCATTGATTCTTGAATTAAGCTTTCTGTTTCGCTATCTAGACTACTTGTTGCTTCATCAAGAATTAGGATAGGTGCGTTTTTTAAGATAGCCCTTGCTATAATAACTCTCTGACGCTGACCACCTGAGAGGTTATTGCCACGCTCGCCGCACATAGTATCGTACCCTTCTGGTAACTTACTAATCACCTCATGTATATGAGCGGCTTTTGCTGCTTCAACTACCTCCTCAAATGATGCTTCTTTACGACCATATCTAATATTTTCTAAAATAGTACGATGGAAAAGTATCGGTTCTTGTGGGATAAGGCTAATAGCTTTTCTTAAAGAATCTTGCGTTACATTTTTGATATTTTGACCATCAATTAAAATCATACCATCTTCGATGTCGTGTAATCTGGTAATTAAGCTAATGAAAGTTGTTTTACCTGATCCAGAAAACCCAACTAATCCTACTTTCTGCTTACTTGGAATTAATACTGATTTATTACGGAATAAGTTATTATTATGATGATAATTAAAGGTAACGTTTCTAAATTCAACGATGCCGTCTTTTATATCTAAAGGAGAGGCGTTTTCTATATCGGTTATAATATGTGGTCCCATTAACGATAGACCTTGGTTAAAAGCTCCTACTTGTTCAAACATATCACCGATTTCTTGGGTTAAATCCCAAATATTATCTGACACATTTATGCATAATGTTAACACCAGCACACAATCACCTATGGTTATAGCGAGTTCACTACGAAGTGTTGAGAGGTAGTAAATCATGACAAAAATCATTATCGAGCAGGAAGTGCCAAGAGCATAACGCAGCTTGAACATAAAAAACTGCATAGTTTGCTCATCAGCTATGGCATTCTCTACTCTTGTTTCCAAATGTTGACGCTCAAATTTATGTGAGGTGAACATTCTAACCGCATTAATATTGCTGATTGCATCAACAATACTACCAGCGACAAGCGATTGGCTTCGTGCATAATTTAGCGAATATCTATTAATGTTACCTGAAAATAAAACGCTAAGCCCTAAGAAAACTGTAATCCATATAATAAATATGGTGGCAAAAATATAATGTACCGAATATAGAGCAACTAATGCAAAAGCAATAATTGCAAGCTTACGGAGAATTTTCTCACCAAATATCGAAATTATCATTTCAAATGATCTAGCAGTCTCAGTAATTCTATTGCTAATATGCCCTGCTAAATTGTCTTGAAAGAATTTATGGCTGTGATACTGGGTATAATTATAAAGCTCATTTAATATCTTTCCTTTAATAACCGGCATGGTTTTTAAATATAAATAATCGTATGAGCGGTAAGCGATATTAATTCCCTCCCACCAAAGGGCATAAAATACTGCCCAATAAATCATTGAAGATAAAAGATTATGTGCATTAGCGTCACTAAATGACTCAATTAAATCGATAATCTTTTGCAATAATATACTATCAACTGCCGGAATCATACCAAATATGATACAACTAGCAGTTAATAAGAGAATTTTAACTTTATCGAATTTTAAAAAATAAATACCTAAACTAAGCGTCGATTTGGATAAAGTAGGATATTTTATCACTATAATGTTACCTCATATTTTAAGAAAGCAGTGTATTTAACTTAATTTTTTTGTAAAAATATACCTAAAACTATTAAATATATTGAAAACTCTTGCTTCTTGTATTAAATAGTGTTACAAAAATCAGAAAATAAACTCAAAATCATTAGAAATGCAAGAAAAAGAATTATCTAATAATTTTTTAGAAGAACAAGAAGACATGAAAGATGATAATTCTCCATTCTTCGATGTAAAATATATTTGCCAAGCAAGCCTGTTAATTACTGATTCTATCCGTAAAGGATATGATGTTACGCAATTGCCAAACGGTGATGTTAATGTTACAGAAGTAAGAATAGTAAATGTTCATTATAATTGGAACTCCGAAAAAGGAAAATTTGTTAAAACTAATCAGATAGAATTTGATAATAGCAAAGGCGGATAATTAAATCAAATACAGAAATTTATTAGTTATGGTTTTGTAATATATGGAATTTGATCAAGTATTATTATCAAGAATTCAGTTTGCTTTTACCATAAGCTTTCATATCATATTTCCAGCATTTACTATAGGTCTTGCAAGCTTTCTGGCAGTCATTGAGGGGTTATGGTTAAAAACAGGAAAAACTGTTTATCAGGAAATATATAAATTCTGGGTAAAGATTTTTGCAGTTACTTTCGGTATGGGCGTAGTTTCTGGCGTCGTAATGTCCTATCAATTTGGCACTAATTGGTCGAATTTTTCTGATAAGGTAGGCAACGTACTTGGTCCATTACTCGGCTTTGAAGTTTTTACCGCTTTCTTTTTAGAATCCTCCTTTCTCGGCATCATGTTATTTGGCTTTAATAAAGTCAGCAAAAAAGTACATTTTATTTCTACTTTAATAGTTGCCATTGGCACTGTTATCTCGGCTTTTTGGATACTTTCAGCCATTAGCTGGATGCATACCCCTACCAGCTTTGAAATTAGGGATGATGGGCTTTTTTATCCTTTAAATTGGCTTGAGATTATCTTCAATCCTTCTTTCCCATATCGTTTTCTTCACATGCTTACGGCAGCTTATCTAACCACTTCGTTTGTTATTGGCGGCGTAGGGAGCTTTTATTTGCTAAATAATCGCTATAAAGAACATGCTAAAATTATGCTTTTTATGGCAGTATTAATGGCACTATTTGTTGCTCCTGTACAAGTATTTATTGGTGATCAGCATGGCTTAAATACTCTTAAATATCAGCCTGTTAAAGTTTCGGCTATGGAAGGAATTTGGGACACAGAAAAAGGGGCAGCTTTAAATATTATTGGCTTTCCGGATAAAGAAGAGGAAAAAACAAAATATGCTGTGCAAATACCATATGCTAGTAGCTTAATCTTAACTCATAGCTTAGATGGTGAAATAAAAGGACTAAAAGAATGGTCAAGAGACGAACGTCCACCGGTTGCTACAGTATTTTATAGCTTTCGTATTATGGTCGGGATTGGTTTTTTAATGGTATTTACTGGCATCGCCGGATTATATCTTTATTTAAAGAAAAGATTATATAATGCTAAATGGTTTCAATATTGGTATATTTTAATGTCACCATCAGGCTTTATTGCAGTTTTAGCCGGCTGGTTTGTCACTGAAGTAGGCAGACAACCTTATATTGTCTATAATATTTTAAGAACTGCCGATATGGCATCACCGGTGCTAGGCAAATATGTATTTATTTCTTTGATGGCTTTTATAGTAGTATATACGATTGTTTTCGGGGCAGGAATGTATTACATATTACGCCTAATCAAACAAGGAATAAAAGCCATAGATAATTCAGAAACATACGGAAAACTTGGCTTAAATAATCCTTTCTAAATTTCTGCTTTCAGCTTTTTTCACTTCTGCTTTTTTTAAGGTATTAGCTTCGATCATAAGCCATTTTAAGCGGTCTTCATAAGTGTTTCGCTCTTCCTCGTTAAAATTCATAACCTCAAGTACAGTCAAGGCTTTCTTTAAAACTTTATTATCCAATTCTTTTGGCAGCCTATCTTTGTTTAATAAATCATGGCGAGTTAAAAAAGCTAGCCATATATCAAGAGAATCTTTAACCTTTTTTACTATATCTGTTAGCTCTTCTTTAGCATTAGTAAATTTATTTAGTTCTATTGTATGTAACTCTATATCTTCAAAATATACTAAGCCGGTTACTCTATCTCTTAACTCAAAGGCACTATGATAGTTTGCAGTATTCGGAATACTAGTAAAATTTAGTATATGAATACCTATTGTTTTATTTAATTTCGAATAGTCATCACCGGCTTTTAATTGTTCTGCATATAATTTAGACCAATAATATAAGGCTCTTTTATCATAATCAGCTTCATCGGTCACTTGTATTTCGATATTAAACATTTTACCAGTTTCACTTTTAGCTTTGACGTCAAGAATAGATAATTTATCTGCTGCAAAATTTTTCGGATTATATGGATTAAGAAGCGTTACTTCTACAATTTGATCTTTTTCACTAACTATTGAATTAATAAGTGATATCAATAAATCCTTATTCTCCTCTACTCCGAAGATTTTTTTAAACGCTAAATCTACTCTTGGATTAACTTTGTACATATCTCTTTTACTATTCTATTTAATATTTTTATTATATCATTTTCTGAACTAAATATCCATAATAGTTAGCTCCTAATAGTGAGTTGCAAATAAGCAACGATATTTCAGCTTATCATAAGTATATTCCGAATAAATCCAATATTTAAGGATTATACTTCTAGGCTTTATGAAGATTTCTAATATGAATTGTTTAAGATGAGAAAATAGTTAGTTTTATTAATGTATACCTTTAATATTTCAAGATTTGGCAAGCCAAATTGCGGTATATGTGCTTCTTTTTCAAAAAGCTTTAGATAATAATGAACATCTAAGGTGAAAAGCAGATTTCACCTTAGATAAAGTTATTTATGGTTTAATTGACTTATAATTCCAAATAAAAATATAAGAAAGTTATATACTATTTAAAGCATATTTTATAAAATTTCAGACAAGATAAATTTCAAGATAAGTCTACACAGCGTAAATTCACTTGTATCAAACTTTATAAAATATGCCGTACCATACCGGTTAATGGTTCTGTGTACAAAGTTTAAATTACTCAAATTAACCACCAAAGAGCATAACGTTGGTGGCCGGGGAGTTAGAAGAACCGTCACAGAACAGTTATAACAGCCTTTAGGTTTAAAACCTTGTACATAGCTACTATCTCCCCAACCATGACAAAGTTGAGGAGCATTTTTAAATGGATGATGCTAACCATCTGTGATCAAGGGCTTCTATACCCAAGGATAGCATTACTGCTATCCTTGCAAAGGATTTTAGCTAACTTTTCTAAAATGTCAACTATATTTTCTATTAATAATAGAAAATATATTTTTTGTAAATGAAGAGTTAATAGACGAGGTTTAATTACTCGTCTCTTACTACTAGGACTGATATACTAGAGTGACGAACGATTTTAGAGGCATTAGGACCAAGCATATAATCTCTTAGCTGCGGTCTAACTGCTGAAATTATTATTAAATCAGCTTTGATATCATTGGAACGCTTAATTATTTCATCATAAACAGCACCGCTACCTATGTAATAATCAGCTTCAATTTCATCTGGTACATATTGTTTTATAAGCTCTTTTACTTGAGTTTGATATTTTGCTTTTTTTTCTGCAATCCAATTTTTAGGTAAATAATCTTCGACCATTTTCATACCAAAATCAGAAATCACATATATAAAATGTAGCTTTGCTTGAGAAGCTGTTGCAAACATTAAAGCTTTAGAAAGAAGAGCTTTCACAGACTTTTTATCTGCTAAGTCTATAGGTATAAGTATATTTTTAAACATAGTATTTCTATATAATACTCTAATAAATAGTTATTCTCTATTTCTTACCGAGTCATGTTTTGGTAAAACAAAGTTTTGAGTATCGGCAAAATAGTTAATGTTAATATTGTTCAATAAATAATTAGAAAGTTTAAAACTTGCAACATTTCTATGAAAAGCACCAATAAATTTATCTAACATATTAGAATCTACATCATTTCTAGTTACTAAAATTGCTGATACTTTTACAGTTGTTTGATCACCTGTAATACCTGGATATAAGCCTTTATGAAGCTCCGCTTTGCGAAAAGCTCTATTTTGTTGTATTAACTCTGCTATTTTATCGTTTTCAATTGAAACAAAATCAATTTCACATCTATTAGCAATTAAATTCACTAAAGGGTTTGGATGCCCAACCATCATGATTATAGCATCTATTTCTTTTTGGCAGAATTTATCGATAGAATCTTCGTAATTAATATCAGTATTTATTGGTTCTTTAGCAAATTTATATAGAGAACACATTGCATCATAAGTAATATTGCTGCTGGAATATTCTGGACCACTAGTTATTCTCTTTCCATCAATATCAGCAAAAAACTTTATCTTATCCTCATCTTTTACAATAACTGTAAAAAATTCATCATGCAAATTCAGTAGCTGACGTAGATTTTGCATTTTTCCTTTATCGCTATAATAACCTATTCCATCATATGCTTCTACTGCAATATTTGCTTGCACTAAAGCTAAATCGATTTTACCTTGTTGCAATAATTTTAAATTTTCAATACTACCATTTGTTGCAACAACTTCGCATACTATATTTTCGTTATTTTTTTCATCTCCTATAATTGTTTTGCATAAATCAAGACCTATAGAATAATAACCTTGCAAAATAGAGCCAGTACCAATCTTAAAAACTTTTTGCTTTTGATCAGCATAAATATCACTACATGTAAGAATTATACTAAAAACAAAGCTATATAATACTAATTTAAGGTTATTCATATAATTAATTCGCATGATTTTCAGGCTGCTGTTCTTCTTTACTATCACCAAGTTTTAACTCAAGTAAATTAATAGAGCCGATATTTATTCCTTTTTCAGAAAATTCAACATCAAACTTAGCTTTTTCTATATTAGAATAATCAGGATTTAAGTTATCTGATTCTTTAACTACAGCTTCATCGGAAGCTTTATTAACTGCTTTAGCTATAACTGTTTTAATAAACTTTTTAGAAAACATAATGTTATTAGGTAATAACTTATCAATAATAGAGTGATAGTTTTCAAGCTCAAATGATAACTTACCTTGTGGTAATTTGTTAGCAAAAAATTGTAAAGCACCATTTAGATTGATTTTAGAGTTATGATCACAACTAAAAATAAATTTTTCTATATTAAAATTTTGTAAAATAGCAGAATTTTCACCATCTGGGGTAAATTTTAATAAAGCAGCAATATCTAAAGTAGCATTTTTAAAATTAGCTATGTTCTTCTCAGAATCATAATTCATATTTAAAATCAATGAAATATCTTCGCTATCTGCTAGATTTTTCTTAGAAATAAAGAAAGCTAAATCATTAATTTTAAAAATCTCTTCATCATCTTTGAATATTAATAATGATTTATTATTAAGCTGAATCGATTTTATTACTTCTTTTAGATCATCATCTTTCGATATTTTATATAAAGGTTTATTAAATTTCCCTATTCCTTTTATATCCTCTTTACTACGCATATCATAGGTGAATGTTTTATCGCCGTAATTATCTACTTCTTTAATAAATGGTCCAAAATTTAAAGTAGCTTTTTTAGTACTAAACTTAATATTTAAAACAATATTTTCACTTGAAAGCTCTTTAGAATTTACATGATCTATTAATTTTACTTTTGGATCTGTTATAGTAATTTTCCAGTGAAACGGATATCCTGAAAATTTAACTGTATTATAGGATATTTTAAGATTATCCGATTCAGAATTTTTAATTAAATTTATTACATTGTTTTTCAAAGTATAAGCAGCAGCAAACCATACTATAGTAAAGGCTAAGAAAACAAAAATAAGTATTTTACGTATCACTTTTTTAATCCATCATTTTATGTTACGAGTAGCAGAAGGGAGACGTACTTTTATACCGTCTAATTTTTCAGTTAAAATAATCTGACACCCTAATCTAGAAGTATCCGTAAGACCAAAGGCTAAGTCAAGCATATCTTCTTCTTCTTCCTTAGGTTTTTCTAATTTGTTGTAAAATTCTTCCTCTAAAATAACATGACAAGTAGCACAGGCAAGAGAACCTTCACAAGCCCCCTCAAGATCTATGCTATTACTATGAGCAACTTCTAAAATAGAAAGCCCTAGTGGTGCCTCTATTATTTTCTCTTCCCCATTATTTATAACAAATGTAACTTTTATTGTTTTTGACATTATCCTCTTTCTTCCTTAGATTTTTCATATAACTTATCTTATAAAGAGGAATTTGCAGGAAACACGGAACGCAGCATACATAAACGTACGTAAGGATGCGAGTAACGGATTGACGTACAAATTACCTTTAGAAGTAAGTTATTTAATTTGATTGATATTTTTACCTTTCAATAAATCACTAATTACTACATTAATCTTCGTATTTAAAGATTTTTTTGTTTTAGATTTAAAATCTTTAACAGCATTATTAATTAAAGCACGATCTCGTGCATCTATTGCATGCTTTATGTTATTTAATAAACTACTGATTATATGCTTTTCGTTTTCTGATAGCAAATCTACTAATTCTTTAATAGCATGTTCTATATTAAAAATCAAAGATTCAGCTTCAATAACTGTTTCTTGTAATAATCTTGCAGCATGATCTAGTTTAGCATTTTTATAAGCATTTTCTAAAACCTTATCAACTTCACTTGTATCAATCCCGTAATCTGGCTTCACTTCTATGATATGTGAGGTATTACTTATTTTTTCGTAAGCAGAAACAGATAATATACCATCAGCATCAATAGAAAAAGTAACTTCCGCTCTAATACTTCCTGCTTTCATGGGAGGAAGTCCCTTTAGCTCAAACCTAGCCAAAGTACGGCAGTCTGCTACCATTTCACGTTCACCTTGTAGTATATGAAATTGTATGCCGGTTTGATTATCAGCATAAGTTGTGAATTCTTTTACCACAGAAATAGGGATCGGAGTATTTCGCATGATAATTTTTTCAACAATGCCACCATATAGCTCCATACCTAAAGATAATGGTACTACATCAATCAATAATGAGTCTATATTTGGTGTTGTTAAATTCTCTGCTTGCAGTGCAGCCCCGTATACAATAGCTTTATCAGGATTAATATCTGAAAGAATATTTACTTTAAAAGCTTTATATAATTCATCCTTGATTAACGGAATACGAGTTACACCACCTACTAAAATAATGCCATCTATGTTCGGATTTCCTGCTATTTCCAAACATTCTTTGGCTATATTGATTGTACGACCTATTATAGGGGTAATTAACTGTTCAAATGTTTGTTTATCAAGCGATATATTATTGAACTCAAAATTATCTTGGTTCGATAATGCTTCTTTTGCCTTTTTAGCAAACTGTAGAGTATCAGTGTTATCAGGTAAGTTAAATTTATTACAAAAATAATCAGCAATGATTTTATCTATATCATCGCCGCCAAGCATATTATCACCACTTGTTGCTATAACCTGAAAAACACCTGCTGTAATATTTAGAATTGATACATCAAAAGTACCACCACCTAAATCATATACAAGATAATAACCTGTTTGGTTTTTATTTAATCCGTAAGCATAGGCAGCCGCAGTAGGCTCTGCAATTAGCCTTAGAACCTCTAAGCCTGCAAGCCTTGCTGCAAGCATCACCTGCCCTCTTGCCGCATCATTAAAATGAGCTGGAACAGTAACAACAGCTTGGGTTACTTCGGTTGTAAGCTCTTTTTCTGCCTGTTGTTTTAGATATATAAAAACTTCTGCTGCAATTTCAGCAATCCGCATTTGCTTATTGGCAAAATTTAATTTAAGTTCCTGATTATTTACATTTATATAATCTTTAATTAAAGAAAAAAGAGCAGGAGTATTTAGAATTTCATTTAATGTTTTGCCGAATAACCTTTTAATTGAACGTAAACCTTTATTACTACCTACTATAATATTGTTATTCGTAAATTCTATAGTAGTTGGGATTAATTCTTTATTATCTTCAGTTTGTATAATTTTAACTTTTTTACCAGCTGAAATAGCTATTAGCGAGTTAGTAGTGCCAAAATCTATACCCACAGCTATTTTAGCTTCTTGTTTAGATTCTGCTTGCCCTGGTTCTCTAATTTCTATTATTTGCATAATTTCATTTTTTCCTGAAGCTTACTCAGCAATGTATGAATATATTTAAGTTTACTAGTTTTGATAGTCGCATCTGATAAATCTTGCTTTTTGAAAGACTCAGCTAAAAAATTTACTTCTGCTTTCTCCATTAATTCATATTTACTTTTTATTTCTTCTAAACTTTTATATGAGCTAGTATTTTCTATAAGCTCCATTTCATCCCAGAATATACTTAACTCAAGAGCAGAAAGCTTACTGCGTACTTTCTCATCATTTAAGTTTACACCATATAAAAGCAGCATATATTCAGCACGCTTTAAACTATCTTTAAGGGTAGAATAAGCTTTATTTAGGTTTGATGCTATAATAAGATTTTGCTCTTTTTCTTGCAAATTTTTGGCTTTATCAGGATGATATTTTATCTGCATAGAAAAATATTGCTTTTCTAATATCTTCAAATCAATATTATAAATTTGCTCTAACCCTAGCAATTCAAAATAATTTTGCACTTTATTTGTAACTCATAAACTGCTTTATCATATATTAAAAATATAAAAAATACAATTATGGAAATAGATATATTACATTTTGAAAAAAAATACCCAAATTTCATTCTAGCTGGCATAGATGAAGCTGGCAGAGGACCGCTAGCCGGACCAGTAGTAGCTGCCGCTGTAATAGTGGATCAAAACAATATTATAGCTGGCATTAAGGATTCTAAAAAGCTTTCTAAAAAGAAGAGAGAGTTATTATATGAACAGATAACTGCTAATTACAATTGGGCAACCGGTATTATCTCACACACTAAGATTGATAAGATTAATATATTAGAAGCAACGAAAAAAGCTTGTCTTCTTGCTGCGGAAAACCTTAGTACTAAGCCGGAAATAGTTTTAGTTGATGGTAACATGCAATTCAGCGATAAAAGATTGATCAGCATCATAGACGGTGATAATTTATCAATATCGATTGCTGCTGCTTCTATTATAGCAAAAGTTACTAGAGACCGATTAATGCTAGAATTAAGTAATGAATTCCCGCAATATTTATGGCACAAAAATTCAGGTTATGGCACAAAAGAGCATGCTCAGGCTATAAAAGAATATGGCTTATCCCCTTATCATCGCCTAAGTTTTACTAAAGCTTTATGTAAATAGAAGTTTATTTTGTATTATTGATGTTAAACCTTAAGTTTAAATAAATATAGACATCATATATAAATTAGGATAAAATACGCCGCAAAAAATTACTAGATTTTGTGGTCAAAAAATTAAAGCATGATTCCTTAGTAAAAATAATAATGACCGATAAAATAGCGGCACAAGAATTTTTAGAATATTATTTACCTAAGGATTTTAAAAAACTGATAGATTTATCAAAAATAACTGTAGAACAAGAAAGCTATATTGAAGAGTCTCTAAGTAAAAAATACAGTGATATAGTTTATGGAATTGAAACGAAAGAATATGGCAAGGGATTTGTGTATATATTAATTGAAGCACAATCAACTGTGGATTATTGGACTGCTCTAAGATTATGGAAATATACTTTGCTCTTATGTGAACGGCATAAAGAAAAAAGGAATAAATTGCCGTTAGTATATAACTTAGTTATTTATAATGGTAAGCAAGTTTATAACGCTCCTCGGAATTTATGGGATTTGTTTACTAATAGCGTAATGGCAAAAAAACTAATGATGGAAGATTATCAGCTAGTAGACTTACAAGCCATGTCAGATAATGAAATCGTTAAGAAAAAGCACATCGGAATGTTAGAATATATACTTAAACATATATATGAACGTGATATGATTCAATTATGGGAGCAATTTTTAGCAAATTTTAATCACGTTATAATGCTTGATAAAGAAAAAGGTTATATTTACCTAAAATCGTTTTTATGGTATACTGATGCAAAGATCTCAAAAAAGCAACAACCGAGATTAGTGCAAGTATTTGATAAATATTTATCACCACAACACAAGGATAACATTATGAAAACTATAGCAGATGTGTATATAGATGAGGGAAAACGAAAAGGAAAGCAAGAAGGAAAGCGGGAAGGTGAGTATAATAAAGCGGTGATGATAGCAAAAAAGATGTTCTCTCAAGGTTTCAAAATTCCCGTTATTGCTGAGCTGACTGGTCTAAAAGAAACCCTTATCCGCTCAATTATAGAAAGTAATTAATTGTGCAGTAGTTTGCTGTATAATTTATATCCTATTCAAAAAAAGCAACGCATTATTGTCATAATTAAATATAATCTTTATAATGTTAGTTATTCAAACTAGCAAAAACATTTATGAAAGAATTTCCGAAAAATTATAATTTTATCGAAAGCGAAAAAAAATGGCAAAAAATTTGGCAAGAAAAACAAGTTTATGCATACAATGAGAATATCGCTAAAGATGAAACATTTGTTGTAGATACGCCTCCGCCGACTGTTTCAGGACAGCTCCATATCGGGCATGTTTATAGCTATACACAGACCGATTTTATAGTACGGTTTCAGCGTATGATGGGAAAAAATATTTTCTATCCTATGGGCTTTGACGATAACGGACTGCCGACTGAGCGACTTGTTGAAAAGCAAAGACAAGTCAAGGCGTATAATATGGGCAGAGAAGAATTCATAAATATTTGTAATGAGGTAGTAGCAAGCAAAGAAGAAAAATTTAGAAGCTTGTTTAATCAAGTCGCTTTATCGGTAGATTGGAATTTAGAATATCAAACAATCAGTCCGCTATCTCGTAAAATCTCGCAAATGTCTTTCCTTGATTTAGTAAAAAAAGGCGAAGTTTATCGTAATAATCAGCCAATTTTATGGGATCCGGTAGATGGTACAGCCCTTGCTCAAGCTGATATTGAGGATAAGGAAAAAACCTCATTCATGAACTATATCACTTTTAAAACTGAAGCAAATGATGAATTTACCATCGCAACTACACGACCTGAACTATTACCTGCTTGCGTTGCCGTATTCTATCACCCAGACGATAAGCGTTATCAGCATTTAGCAGGAAAGTTTGCCGTTACTCCACTGTTTAATGTTAAAGTCCCGCTTTTAGCTGACCCGTTAGTGCAGCAAGATAAAGGCACAGGGCTTGTTATGTGCTGCACATTTGGTGATCAAACGGATATTATTTGGTGGAAAACGCATAATCTGCCTTTGAATACTATTATTACCAAAAAAGGTACGATAGATTTCCCTCATGAGATCGGAATAGACGGCTTAAAAATAAAAGAAGCAAGAAGCAAGATAATAGATATTTTAAAAGAGCAAGAATTGCTTGTTAAGCAAGAAGAGATTACCCAAACTGTTAAATGTGCTGAGCGTTCAGGTGCACCTCTTGAAGTACTAACTGTGCCACAATGGTTTGTTAAAACTATATCGCATAAAGATGAGCTATTAAAAAGAGCAAACGAACTAAATTGGTATCCTAAAAATATGAAGATTCGTTTAGACAACTGGATTAATGCCATATCTTGGGACTGGTGTATAAGCAGGCAGCGTTATTTTGGCGTGCCATTTCCTGTTTGGTATTCTAAAAGAATCGGCGAAGAGGGTAAAATTTTATATGCCGATATCTCGCAGTTACCTGTTGATCCTTTAAAGGATTTGCCTATTGGCTATAGCAAAGATGAAGTAGAACCCGACTTAGACGTTATGGATACTTGGGCAACTAGCTCTGTTTCGCCGCAACTTTCAACATGGGGTATTTCTGATGAGTTTGCCGTGAATAAGGATAGGCATAATAACTTATTCCCAATGGATTTAAGACCTCAAGCACATGAGATTATTAGAACTTGGGCATTCTATACTATCTTAAAAGCTCATCTACATCAAAATACTCTACCATGGAAAAATATTATGGTAAGTGGTTGGTGTTTGGCTGAAGATCGTAGTAAAATGTCTAAATCCAAAGGAAATGTATTAGTACCGGAAAAATTGCTAGAGCAATATGGTTCTGATGTTATACGCTATTGGTCGGCTAATTCAAAATTAGGAGCTGACACTGCCTATTCAGAAGACGTAATAAAAAATGGTAAAAGGCTTGTTAATAAGCTGTGGAATGCTGCTAAATTTGTCTCGCAACATTTTGATAAATTATCTGATGAAGACAAAAAAGCAAATCTTATATATGTGAAAGAAAAAATTACTCATGAATTCGATCAGTGGATAATTAATAAATTAGTAGAGCTAGTAAACAATGCAACAAACGAGTTGCAAAATTATGAATATGCTAACGCTATGCATTTAACGGAAAAATTTTTCTGGTCAGTATTTTGTGATAATTATTTAGAAATCAGTAAAACACGTGCTTATGATGAAGAAAATAAAAACCCTAGCGGACAATATAGTAGCATATTAACGCTTTATCACGTCATGCAAACCCTACTTAAACTATTTGCACCATTTATGCCACATATTACCGAGGAGTTGTATCAAATATTATATAGTGAAAATTCTATTCACATTAAAGGTAATCGGATTAATTATGGTAATTTAAACTATAAAATAGATGCAAAACAGCCGGAAGGATTGCTTGAGATTTTAGATCATGTTAGAAAATTTAAAGCTGAAAAGAATCTATCCATAAAAGCAGAAGTACAATTGCTTGAAGTTAGCGGCATTGAATTATCCGAAGAATTGACATCAGATTTAAAAAATGTTACATCAGCAAAAGAAATAAAATTCAAACCAACAAATAATGAAATTAAAGTCAGTATTCTCACCTAAAAATATTTTAGGTTCTATTCTCTTGCTTTTTGCCAGTATATTTTTTTATACTCACGTGCTTGAACATGATTGGCGTTATAAAGTGCCAACCGATGAAGAAGTAAAAAAATATAGAATTAGTGAGAATACGACTCTCTCACTCTATCAAATAATGAAAGATACTCATGAGTTGTTAACTAAGCACAATATTAATTATTGGATAGACGGAGGCACCTTGCTTGGGGCAGTTCGTCATCAAGGGATAATACCTTATGATGATGATCTTGATATTGGCATAATGCAAGAAGATGAGATAAGGCTACAACAAATATTTCCAGAGTTTCAAAAACTAGGTTATTCTATTTCTCATGATCTAGCTTATAAAATATGTCAAAAAGGCTGCATTGATATTTTTACTTTTCAAAAAGACCAAAATAAATTTATTCATTCTAACTTAAAAACACGCACTCAATATCCTAATGATTTCTTTTATGATCATGAATTATTACCTTTAAAAAAATATAAATTTGGTGATATAGAAGTTTATGGTCCCTATAACCCAAAGGAAAATTTAAATAGACAATATCCTGAATGGGATAAATATGCGGTAATACATCATCCCCACAATTTTCATTTGTTTTTTCTATCAAATATCGAGAGAAAAACTAAATTCATCTTAACGCCGGAATTATTAAAACCGGCTAAAGCACTTAAGCCCTTAAAAAATAGAGTAAACTAACGTTACTAGATGATACTACAAACTAGAATTATTAGAAATAGTAGAGCAATATCATGCAGATATAGGATTATTATTAGATTATTTTGATCAAAAAGGAAACGTTGATTATAACACAGGTCTAACTTTATGTGTTAAATCATCTCTCAAGAAATACTACCTCTTACCGGCAAAGGCTTTAATTTTGCTTAAAAATTTTACAAAAGAATAATTGCATTAAAAATTGCTATAGCTCATAATAGTTAATTTAAATTAACTATTATGAAAAATTATGAGCAGCAAGCTTGAAATAATATTAAACTATTATAATAATATATCAGCTTTTTCAACATGCTTATGGAAAAGTACTACTGCACTTGCAAGGTTTGATTTTGGTAAATTATTTAAAATATGGGGATATGATAAAAATTTTGATAATTTACCCACAACAACAAAAAATTTTGTTTACACAGAACATTTACAAGCACTATTAAGCAGCATAGCAAAAACTAAAAAATATCAAGGTGAAAATATTACCGATAAAAATTGGCAAAATATTTTTAACGAACTAAATAACTATGATCATTTTTTACATATAAAATTACAAAAATTAATAGGAATAGAAAATAAAAATCTTATTGACGCAATTCTAAAATATATAGGAGATATAAAATCACTAGAATTTATTGAGTTACGTAATAAAGTTCAGTTGTTTTTAGAGAATAATTTTGAGCATTACGCAAAATTATTTGAATCAGCAGAAAAAATTTCTAATACGTCATATCCGCTCACTAAAGAATATTTCCTATATCGATATGTTGCTAAGGCAATATTATATAAGCCAAACGTGAATTATGCAGAGGAATTTAACAAAGAAAAAGAGATACATTTAAATTTTGTAAGGTATATTAGTTCATTAAAGCAAAGTTACTTTAAGCTAGAAAAAGCTAAAGATCAATTTAACGAGGAACATAAAATTAACTCTTGGCTAATAGAAAAATCCAATTCTATTAGCAGCCATTCTGGCAAAATAGCATTGACTTATAGTACTCTTATAACAGGAGTAATATTACTTCGTTCATATGTATTTGATGAAGAAGAACCACTATATGAGCTGTGTGCTTTACCAACTACTATTCTTGCTATATTACAACTTTTATTATCTTTTCCGAGTACCGTATTATCAAGTAAACAAACCAAAATCATTAATTATAATCTGTTTAAGGAATTAGAAAGTAAAACAAACGATAAAAGTCATTTTGAAGATATTAAATTTTTATTTGATAATACTCCTACCTTTTCTGATAATTTGATAAATAATGTAGTTATTTGTTTTAGATATGCAGCAAATCTACTATTACAGCCTATTGATTTATTAAATAATGATACTGTAAATTATTTTATAACATGTACCGCTCTACGTTGGTTATCCGCAGCTGGAGTCGTCGAAGAATAAAGTAAAGTTACGGGCTTTATGCACAATAAGCTACTTGGATTTTTGCACAATAAAATTGTTCCTGCTTTAATTGAAAATAAGTTGTTTTCGTCTGAAGAAATTAAACCTTATTTTTATGTATTGTTTAAACATCTAAAAAAAAATGATCTTAATGAGCAGAAATTACAAGCAATATACAAAAGACTTACAGATCAGGATATAGATTTTAATAATCCTGAATTAAATAATATTCATACTTATAGTAATTGGCAGGATGTGGCTAAATATCTTGCTATGGCTACATTATTAATTGATTATATTTGTTTTTATTTCCGAGACCCAGAAACCATATTCTATGAAGATCCTATGTTTTATGCTTCAGTTTCTATTAAATTCGCAAGGCTTGCTTCATTATTAATATCATCTTACTATGGTAATAAAATTACTCAAGATGTTACTGGAGAGGAGTTAAGCAATAACATATTTTTCCAAAATTTTTATTATAATGATGCAGCAAGATTAAATATGGCTATAATCCCTCTAATAATGTTTGAATCGATAAAAGATTTAAAATTGATGCTAGAAAAAACCCAACAGCAGTAAATGAATTTGCTCTAAGCAAAAGTTTAGAATGGTTTTGCAAAATGGTTACAATGCAAGTACCACCTAATTATCCTGGTCATGGTAGAAAAGTATATCCAGGATTTTTACAACTTGCAGGTTTTGTAAGCTTAAATCTATTCCGTCATATAGATTCGCATTTGGAATTATGGCAAAATTTATTAAATTGCGATTATCAAAAAGCTGATCATACTATTAAATTCTATGATGAATATTTAGCTGCTATGGATATGCCGGCAGAATTTTACCTACAAACTATCGATGAAGTATTCCAACAATTTTCACTAGCAAGAGGCAAATTAGTTTCAGAGCAACGTCCTATTGATCTAAAAAATATTACTAAATGTGCATTACTTGGTATAGAGGGAGAACTTGACGATATTGCAGCAGTTGGTCAAACCAAAGCAGCTTTAAAGCTTTGTGCCAATATTCCCGAATCAATGAAGAAATATCATTTACAAAAAGGTGCAGGACATTATGGCGTATTTAGCGGCAGTAAGTTTAAACAGTTTATAGTACCTTAAAAGCTTCATATACGATTTTGACCAAGCTAATTTTAAACAACCTAAAGCTAAAATGGTTTGATAAAACTCTAATAATAGTATGTCATACTGCGATTCGATTGCGGTATCTTAAGGATACGGTTAGGAAAGATTCATTTTACTATATTTCTAGTTTGGTCTTCCCATATCAATAATAGTTGAATCTTTAAAATCAGTATTTATTAAAAAAGGTACGGTAATATAAGCTTGTATTCTATTATTAGCTACTTCTTGTGCAATTGGCTCGCTAAAGCTTTTACTATATTTAAGAAGCTTCGTAGCAGCTTTTAAATTTACTAAATAACCTGTAGAAGTATAAAAATATCTTTGGGTATTAATTTTTTTAAGATAAGGATTATTATAAATTTTATAAAATTTTTGCCTCGGTAGATGCATCAAAAACAAATAGACTAGATCCCAATCACTAGGTAAAGATTTGATTATGGTTGAGAATTTCTTATAAAAATTTTCTTCTAATATAGCATCGTCTTCTAAAATTAAGGCATATGGAATATTTTCTTCAACCATTTTAAGCCAAATTTCTCTATGGCTACAATAACACCCAAATTCACCCGCGGTTAAGGTGCGATTTAATATCTTACTATTTGCATAATAATTTATATTCTCTGATGGACAAACAATAGTATAATTATTATCTAATGATAAAAGGGAAGAATTATTCTTTACATCTAAACCGGTAAACTTTTCTCCTTTTTGGTTTGTTATAGATAATTCATAACCGTTTACTGCTCTAAATCTTTCATAAGGTAAATTAATATGAATAAATTGTTTATTTATATTATTATATCTATTGGTACTATGATCTAGATTAATTACAAAAATTTTAATATCTTTTTCACTAATCGGATTATTTTTTAACTGATAAGTAATATAAAAAAATACTTTTTTATGCGATAAATTTTATTTTTCATTTAATAAAGGTAAAAGTTTTTCTTTTAATTTCTCTTTTATTATAGGGTAATTATTTAAAGAATTGGGTACAATTGAGTTATTATATATTTCACAATATTTTTCGTCATTTTGATCAACAGAAATAATATAGTTATATAGATCTTCTTCTGAAGCAAAATCTTTAGCAAATATTACTGCCTTAGGATTTACGTCTTTAACATAACTTTTATCTGCATAATAAATAGGGACCGCTCCAGCTAGATAAGCTTGGAAAGGTTTTTCAGTAACATAGCCTTCATACGTCTTATTTTCATAAGCAATTACAAATTTGCATTCAGATAACCACTCTCTAGTGTTTTCTTTAGGTACTACTCTAGCTTCGTTATTTAAGTATTTACCTCCGCTTCTTATTCTTTTATATGATGATAGCTTGTGAAAAAATTTATCTCTTGCAACGCAACCATCAAATTTTTCAGTATCATCTATATGTGCACTAACAAGAAAACAAGCAAAATGCGGCTTATTCGGGTTGCATTTAGGTCTTTTATAATTTGTGCTTATCTCATTAGTAAAATACATATAATATAGAGGTATTCTTATATAATGCGGATGATCTATATAATCAAAACCTATAGCTATATCATAATTATCAGGGTTAGGTCTAATAGATTCACCAGTAAAAAATATTTTTATACTATTCTTGTTACTAATTTTTTTCTGACCGAAAACACTCTCAATTATAAGGTCATAATTTTTATGATCTATAACAATTTTTCTTCCACTTTCTTCTATTACTTCTTTTATCATTGGCAGTTCATCTATTGTAAATCCTGACCACATATTGATGAAACTAACCCTTAGAATATTTTCATTTTTTTTGGACTTTAAATTTTCTATACCATATATGCAGACAAATACTAATAATATTGATATGCAAATTATAAAAATTTTTCTTAACATTTGAATTATCAATTTATTCTTCTATTTGTTGTGGTTGAGAATTTTCTGCTTCTACTTCAATAATTTCGGATTTGGAAGAAACAATTTGGTAACGTTCAAGACTTGCAGGTAGCGTTTTATTTCCTGAATCAATACCAAGTTTTTGTATATTCTTAACTCTTGACATAAAATTACGATTAAAAGAAGCCGCAAACTTATCATAATTAGTAACCATATTATGTAGATTATTGCCAATTTTTTGAGAATAATCTGCTATAGTACCAATAGAGCTTAATAACTTTCTTACTTCTTCAATAATTACTTTATAATTTTCTGAGCGTCTATGGTCAGTAATTTGAAATTTTGCGAATGAAAGCATATTCATAAGCCCACTAGGTCCTACTGGGAAAATACTACAGCCCCATGCTTTTTGTAGAAAATTAGGATCAGCTGCAATAACTTTTTCAACGGCTTGTTCAGTGGGTAAAAACATTAAAGTAATAACATTGTTATAATTCTGCTCTTTTTTATTTAATTCAGCTAAAATATTTTCAGCATAATCTTTATTAGCTAACGATTTTAAATGATAATTCATAGTTTTGCTAAGATTCCCACTATTATCCTGCTCATCAACTAAAAATTTGGAAGCTTTTGAATCAATCACTATCAAATTACCGGAAGGCAGAAAAATAAGTGCATCAGGTCTTAATTTAGTACTATCTGCAGTAGTTAAACCATATTGCATGATGAAATCTAAATTAGAACGTAATCCTGATGATTTTAAGATATTTTCGAGAGTAATCTCAGCAAGTAGCCCTGCCCCAATAGGCGAAAGTAACGACTGTTTTATTAAGTCCACTGTGCTTTTAGACTGCTCAATATCTTTATTAAGTGTCCCTACCATAGTAATTAAACGCTCAAACTCACTATTAAACTTTCCAGAAGCAGTAGCAATATTTTTCTCAGCTAGTTCTCTTGCTGCTGTGTTTTCCATTTTATGGATTTCGATAAGTTGTTTAGATAAATCCTTGCCTAAATCAAATAATGCAGCTTTAGCTGAAGAAAAAGATTCACTACGTATTTTTTCAGAATCCTTAATAGATTGCTCTTGATACTCTACTCTGCACTTTAGTTGCTCGATTTTCTGTAAGTAAGCTATTTTTTCTTGATTAAGTAGCTGATTATTATTAGTAATTTCCAAATTTTGATCTGTTAAGAATTGTAGCTCTGTTTTTAAAGTTCTAACTTTTATATAAAACCATATATTTAAGCTCACTAAAACGAGTAAAACTATTGCAGCACTTGGTAGTAAATAATTCATAAAATATGATAAGCAGTTTTGATTTTAATTATACTTGATCTTTTTAAATTTGCACTATTTATTCTTTTTAAGAAATAGTTAAAAATTTAATTAAATGCTTGCAAAAATTAAGTATTAATATATAGTAAGTTTCTTAAAATAAATATATTACAAATATGATAAAAATTAAATGGGGAGAAAAGTTAACTCTAGAAATATTGAGGAACAACATTTAATCAATAATCCTAATTTTCTTGAGGCTATTGCCCGCTATATAACATATAGTCAAGACAAAATAACAAGTGATATTTATAGTCGTTATTGTAATTTAGCTATTAAAATTGATAATAAAAAAGCTCTAGATTTATTAGCCCCGCACTTAGCTTCTTACGGAAAACCTGATTTGATTATTGAAAGTAATAGTGTTAATGCTGCAAAGTTATTAGGTTATAAAAATTTCATAAATACGTTTGCAGTAAGCTATCCAATATTTTTAAATATGATAACCAAAAATGGTAATGAAGATTTTATAAAAGAAGTTTTTAGGCATTTAAAAATACATCCAGAAGATTTTCTTTTAGATATAGAAAGAAATCGTTTAAGTAATGCTAGTATAAATGCTATAGCTAAATACAATGAGAATATTAGGCAAGATAAAGAAATAAAATCTTTATTACATAAAAAAGGTTTTAAATATCTTGAATTAGAAAATTTAACTGAAATGGTTTATGGAGATGTAATAGCTGAACATATCAAAAAATATAATAGTATTAAAGGATTAGCTAACTTTTTAAATGAATTAGGTATAGAAAGAGTTATAAATTTTGGATTAAAAGAGTTAGTTGATATAGCCTTTGGGAAACTAAAAGATGATCACCACAACAACCTATTGAATGAATTAATTCAAAGTCGAGGTGTAGAATCAGTTAAAATTTTTAGGTTTAGAGAGTTAGCTGATAAAGATTTTGAAAAGCTAAAAGAAGTTTACATCGATAATTTATTGACTAAATTAATTGAAAGGCAAGATATAAAATCATTTATAACTTTATTAGAACATTCAAAAAAAATATCTGCTAAAAACATTATTTCAATTGCTGAAAATTGGTCTAAAGATAATATAAAAATAATATTCGAACATCCGGTTGTTCAAGATTTAAATAAAAATTATTTATTGCAGTATTTAAAATCAACATATTTGAATAAAGAAAGTAACTACATAAAAGCGGCTACAAAATATACAAAAGATTTAAATAAATTTGAAGAATTAAAACATTTATTGAAAAAGTTTGGAATTAAAGAAGTTGCAAGTTTTAATTCTTTAGAACTAATTAAGTTAGGATTTAAGGATTTATCATTTGACTTAATAGAACCATATATTAAAGGTTTTGACCAAGTTAAAAAAAATACTATTTCTGGAATATTAGAAGAATATTTTACAAATCCCAATACAAATACTCTTAAAGATCAAGAAAATTTTAAACTTGAAGAATTATTCTATATAGTTTCTGAAAATGAAAATATACATACTTTAGAGCAATTATTTAATCCTCACGTCAACCTTAAACCTAAAAATTCAGGTTTTGGTAAAAATAAATATAAACATTTGATTCCTAAGAACCTCAAAGATTTTAGTAAAGAGCAAATTAATTATTTTGTACAAAAAGCTATAAATAAAAATGATATTAAAATTATCAAATTATTGTTTGAATATTGTACGAATAATGAAATATTTATTGAAGATAATCAAATGAAAAATTTTATACAGAAAGCTGTTTCTAATAAATTTTTTGAAATTACTAGAACTCTCATTAAGAGCAGGGATATCATTAAGAGCAAAGAGATAGAGATTGATAATAAAGAGTTTATTAAAGAAATTGCAAAAAATATTACTGCCCCAGAAAATCTTGAACTTTTTGAAGTAGCGTTAAAATATGAAGGATATCCAATAAATTTTGAAACTACTATAAATTCTCAAGGTATTATAGAAAATTGTAATATTTTAGGAGATATTTAAATCTTTTAAAATAAAAAGAATAAGAGGATTAATTTTCCGTCATTACAAAAGCCACGACGTGGCAATCTCATAAAGCAAACTCCTGAGATTGCATTAAAACTATGCTCCTCGCAATGACTTACACCCACCTTAAGCCGGTATATCTTCAACAGCTGCTTGCTTTTTACTTGTTTTTGCTGCTGGGGTAATAATAGAAGTAATTATTGGCTCTATTAGCCCCTTAACTACATCTTCTGTAATAGTAACACGCTGTTTCTTCAGCTCAGCAACTTTATACATACTATCAAGTAAAAGATGCTCAATTATCGAACGAAGACCTCTTGCTCCAGTTTTTTTAGCTAAAGCTTTTTCAGCAATAGCTTCCAATGCAGAATCCTCAACTATTAACTCAGCTTCATCAAGCTCAAATTGTTTTTTAAACTGCTTCACTATAGCATTTTTTGGCTTAGTTAAAATTGTAACTAAAGCTTCTTTATCTAAATCATCTAAGGTTGTAACGATTGGTAATCTTCCGATAAATTCAGGAATTAATCCAAATTTTGTTAGATCCTCAATCTCTAAAGATTTAAGAATTTCTCTGTTAATTTTTTCTTTGTCAATATTTACATTTGCTGCAAAACCTATAGAACTATTATTTGTTCTAGAAGTTATGATACTATCAATTCCCATAAAAGCACCACCGCAAATAAACAAAATATTTGAGGTATCGAGCTGCACAAAATCTTGCTGTGGATGTTTTCGACCACCTTGCGGAGGAACAGAAGCAACAGTTCCTTCCATAATTTTAAGTAGTGCTTGTTGTACGCCCTCCCCTGATACATCTCTAGTAATTGAAGGATTCTCGGACTTTCTAGCAATCTTATCAACCTCATCAATATATATTATACCTTTTTGTGCTTTAGCCACATTAAACTCGGCAGCCTGAAGTAATCTAAGTAAAATATTTTCAACATCCTCACCAACATAACCAGCTTCCGTTAAAGAGGTAGCATCAGCCATAGTAAAAGGTACGTCTAAAATTTTAGCAAGTGTTTGAGCAAGCAACGTTTTACCTGAACCGGTAGGACCAATTAACAAAATATTAGATTTATTAAGCTCAACATCATTATTGCCTGATTGGACATATTCAAGCCTCTTATAATGATTATATACCGCTACTGCTAGAACTTTTTTAGCTTGCTCTTGACCAACTACATAATCATTTAAAACTGAACATATTTTTTGCAGAGTTGGAATAGTGGAAGTAATCTGCTTTAACGCTATTTTACTTTCTTCTTCCATTATATCCATGCATAAATTTATACATTCATCGCAAATAAATACTGCAGGACCTGCTATTAACTTTTTCACTTCATGCTGCTTTTTGCTACAGAATGAACAAATTAATTCCTTTTTATTAGCTTCTACTACCATCAATTTTTCTTTTTTTATGTTTATATACTTATTGTCTATCGTGGTGACGTACTCGCATGGTTTAGCTCTATCATCCCGTGGAGGCTTTGTTGTCTAGATCAATTCTTCCTCTGTCATCCCGCGAGCTTGTAGCGGGTTCCAGCTTAAAATACTAAAATTATTAGTATTAAAAGTTGCTTTTCTGGATACCGTGGTCAAGCAACTAGATGACACCGAGGGCGTTTTTTGATCCACACAACAATGCCTTGCGAGGAACATAGCTTTGATACAATCTTAAGGACATTTTCATAAGATTGCCACGCCACTTTCAGTGGCTCGCAATGACGTTTTTGTTACAAAACCCTACCATACATATAGTAATCTTTATGCTCATTTGCAACTATTTCGTATTTTTTAAGTATTCCCTCACGTGCAAACCCGCATCTTTCAAGTAAATTAATTGAGCGTAAATTATCTGTAATTACTGTTGCTTGAACTCTGACAATTCCAATATGATCAGCAATTTTTAAAATATTTTTTATAGATTTTAACATTATGCCCTGCCCCCAAAAGCTATAATCCAAATCATAACTGATTTCTGCCTTATGATGCTCTAAATTTATTATGTTAAAACCGGCAGTACCAATAAGTTTATTATCACTTTTAAGTGCAATACCCCAATAAAAACTTCTGTGATTCTTATATAAACTAGACCAATAACGAATTTCTTCCTTAGCTTCCTCTAAAGTTTTTGGTCTGTTACTTTCTGTTATATAAATAGCCATTTCAGGCTTATTCATATAATTAAAATAATCTTCAGCATCCACGTCCGTTAACTCTCTTAATATTATATCATCTAAATCGAGCGTAGGAAAGGGGGAGTATAAATATTTTCTATCAATCATAAATATTTTGCAGGGTCTTGTACGTTATTCTTTTTAAAAGCATCAAGCCTTATCGTGCAAGCAAGGCAAGTGCCGCAAGATAGATCATCTTCGCTAGGATCATAACATGATATGGTATTTTTATAATCTACTCCAAGCCTAAGCCCTGTTTTAATTATTTGATCTTTAGTCATATTAATCAAAGGAGTATGAATAGTAACTCCGCCTATGTTGGTTGCTAGATTTGCCATTGCTTCAAAAGATTTGATATATTCAGGGCGGCAATCAGGATAATTTGCTGAATCGCTAGTATGTACGCCTATGAAAATATCCTTAGCACCTATTATTTCGGCAAACCCTAATGCGTAACTTAAAAAGATTGTATTACGAGCAGGTACATAGGTAACAGGTACATCTTCAGGTAGCTCTTTCCCGTCCTGATAATGAGGAACGTTTATATTATCATCGGTAAGAGCAGAACCGCCAAAAGCTCTTAAGTCTATATTGACAATTTTATGTTGCTTGACGTTATACTCTTTTACTAGCTCCGTAACTTTCCGTAGTTCAGCATTGTTACGCTGCCCATAGTTAAAACTTATAGCATGAATCTCATAACCTTGCTCTCTCATTATTGCAAGAACAGTAGCAGAATCCGCCCCACCACTAACTAAAATAACCGCTTTTTTCATTTCTATATTCATTTCTTTATTAAGAGTAATTATAATACAATTATATAAAATATATACAGAAATTTTTATGACTACAAAAATATTTATTAAAGAAAAAACTATTAATAGTAAAGATTTGAGTGCTTTAAGCAAAGATATAGACAACACTAAAAAAGGTACAAAATTAATACAACAATTATCAGGTAAAAGTACCTCAAATATGTCTACCGATGAAATAATGAAATTAACACGAGGTAAGGTATAAATATTCTTGACTAAATAGTGATAATAATTTAAAGTCACGCTGTTACTTTGATAACTTATGGCGGGTGTAGCTCAGTTGGTTAGAGCATCAGGTTGTGGTTCTGAGGGTCGCGGGTTCGATTCCCGTCACTCGCCCCATTTTTTATTACATGTCATTCCCGCTTAAGGCTTGCCCCGCGTGGATCGAGAGTCGTCATTGCGAGCGAATGAAATGAGCGTGGCAATCCAGAAAAATAATAAAAAATGCTATAAGTTAGCATTTTTTAACTAGATTGCTTCGTCAATTACTTCGTAATTTCCTCGCAATGACGGAAAAACTAATCCACGCGGGGCAAGCCTTAAGCAGGAATGACATAATTCTTTTCATATGAACACCAAACTTTTATATAGACTGGCTAAAAACTTAAGATTCTATAAAAAAGATTTGATCATTGTTATAATCTCTCTTCTTAGCGTATCGCTTGCGTTATTACTAATCGGAAATGTTTTCAGAAATTTAGTTGATCAGGGTTTGGTTTTAGATCGCACTGCGGCAGTTGATAAATCCATATTATATATCTGCCTGCTTATTATTATCTTAAGCATTGCTAGTTTTTTCCGTTCGTATTTTATTAATAATGTTGCTGAGAAAGTCTCGAGTCAAATAAGAAAGGAAGCCTATAGCAAACTAATTAATTATGAAATTACTGAATTTGAAGAGCTAAAAATTGGCGATATAATCTCCCGTCTTACGAGTGATATAGATCAAATATCTAAGCTTATTGTTAATTTCCTATCTTTTTTTATTCGCAATTCAGTGATGTTAGTCGGTAGCATTATTTTGATGTTTTTTGAAAGCTTTAAACTAGCATCGATAGTAATTATCACTATTCCTTTGCTACTGATTCCTATAATCAAATTTGGTAAACATATTAAAGCTTTATCCAAAAAAACCTTAGAATCTCAATCACTTTTAGCATCTGATATTAACGAAAGTTTTAGTAATATCAAAACCATCCATGCTTTTGGCGGTCAGGCAGCTAAAATTACTGAGTTTAATAATCTGCTGCAAGATTATTTGACCTATTCGGCAACTCGTTTAAAAATTCGTGCTTTGTTTTTCGCATTCTCAATGGCTTTTATATTTCTTGGGGTTACACTCGTTATTTGGATTGGGGCTTTGGATATAGTAAAAGGTAATTTATCCTCCGGTCAAATTATATCATTCATTTATTATGCAATTATTGCCGGCTTTAGTAGTGGTGGTATTTTTGAGCTATTAAGCGAGATGCACTTGCCGCTTGCTGCTTTAGAGCGAATAGTTACCATCATTGATAAATCACCTATAATTAATCATACTAATTATTCGAATTTAAAGCCCGTTAATTCTATATCGTTAGAGTTTAAAAACGTAAATTTTTCATACCCATCAAGACCTAATTTAAAAATCCTCAACAATATATCTTTTAAAATAGATTCTACTCAGTTTATTGGTATCGTTGGCAGATCAGGCTCAGGTAAAAGTACTTTGATGCAGTTACTATTAGGCTTTTATGTCCAAGAAAGCGGTATAATTTTGGTAAATAGCCAAGATATTGCTCTTTTAAATCCTAATGAAATCCGTAAATTAATCGCTTATGTTCCGCAAGAAGCTAGTATTTTTTCTGGTACTATTAAATCAAATATTATGTTTGGTAATGATTCTAGCGAAGAGGAAATAACCGAAATAATAAAAATTACCGGTATAGCTGATTTTGCTGATAAAATTCCTGATGGGATTAATGCCAAAATTGGCGAAAAAGGCGTTAGGCTATCAGGCGGGCAGAAGCAAAGAATAGCCTTAGCAAGGGCTTTACTACGCAAACCGCAAATCCTACTTCTTGATGAAGCAATGAGTGCTTTAGATACCGAAAGCGAGCAGAAACTATTAAACTCTATTAGGGATATAATGCAAGGAAAAATCATTATCTCAATCGCCCACCGCATCAGCAGTATAGAATCAGCAGACAATATTTTGGTAATAGATAAAGGAGTAGTAGAAGCCGAAGGAACGCACGCTCATCTACTAAAAACCTCTGACCTCTACCGCACTATTTATAAGGAAGTGGATTTATGACTAACTACCCACGTGTTGGTATCGGGATTATCCTATTTAATAGTAAAAATGAGATTTTGCTTGGTAAGCGTATTAACTCGCATGGTGAATCTACCTATGGCAATCCTGGTGGGCATTTAGAGTTTGGTGAAACTTTTGAAGAGTGTATCATTAGAGAAGTTTTAGAAGAGACAAATTTGATCATTAAAGATCCTAAATTTTTAGCTGTTACTAATGATGTTTTTGAAAAAGAGCAAAAACATTACATATCGATTTTCCTTAAAGCTCATTGTTTAAACGAGCATGAATTACAGAATTTAGAACCCCATAAAGTAGAAAGCTGGCAATGGTTTGCATTAGATAAACTACCTGACAATCTTTTTTTACCTTTACAAAAGCTAATCAATAAGAAAGGTTATTTGTATAAAGAAATTATAGATTAATTATTAGTTATCTAGACCTAAATACCCAGATGCGTATTTATGCAATACACTTGAAACAAGAGTTTGATAAGGCATTCCTTCTTGAGCTGCAATCCGTTTTATATGATTTAAATCATGTGAGGTTAATCTAATATTGATTCTTTCGGACTTCTTAAAGAAATTAGCTGCCGCAGTTTTAGCTATATTTATTTCTTTTTCTACTTCAACAGTAATAGGTTTTCTAACAACACTATCTTGCTCAAAATAATCTAATATTTCTTGTTCTTCTTCTGTTAATTTATATTTTTTCATAATTTCTAAACCTTAGTTATTTAAGTATTTTTTACTTGCTTTTCTACTTGGTATAATTGTTTTTAAAAAAATTTTATCTTTTTGAATAATATGGGGTACTAAATAACAATAATTATCTATATCAACTATGTACATTTTTTGCTTTGGATATTTACTTTGATTAGGATGATCTATTAAATCTAATACATAGCCTTTTTCTATTAAAGCAATTACCTGTTCAAACGTTATTCCTCTTTCTTTAAATAAAAAAAGTTTTTTTCTTGATTAAATTCAAAATAGTGTTGTTTCTGCATATTTTAATATTATGGTTTTGCATGCCTTTTGTCAATACATATTTAACTGACGTCGACTATGTTTTAAACTAAAAAGAAAATGATCGCTCTTACTGCTCTTATGCGTAAATTAATCATTATCTCTAATGCTAAATTAAAATCTCTTTTTTTAAATTTAAAACATAGTTGACGATTGACAATCTTTTTTTACCTCTAAAAAAGTTAATTGATAGTAATAGTTATGTAATAATTAAAAATATGTTATAGTATAGCTTAATAATTGGATAGGTTATTTCAATGTTAAGTAGAATAAAATTATATATTAAGAAGCACTATAACAGCAAAAAGAAGCTTTCTTTAATTACTCAGGAAGCATTGTTTAAAGCGATACGAGAGAAAAATATTGCAGAAGTTGAGTATTTGCTTGAGCATGGTATTAGCCCTAATACAAATTATCAAGATGATATTGAAGGAGGCGGTGTAATTTTACATTGGGTTATAAAGGAGCAAAATGAAAATGATACGATAATTAAATTATTACTAAAAAGAGGAGCTGATCCTAACAACTTAGATAATTTTGGAGATGCTCCCTTACATTTAACCGCTCAAAAGGGCTATACTAATATAATAAAAATTTTACTTGAAAACGGTGCTTTTATAGATACTCAAGGTTTTGGTGGTTTTACTCCATTAGAGGCAGCGACTATGTCTTTTTCTAAAGCTAATTTCGATATTGTTAAGCTGCTATTACAATATGATGCTAAATTTATTTCAAAAATTATAAATAATTTTTATAGAGATCAAAGATCAATAATTGATGAAAAAGAAATAGCTTTAAAAGCTTTATTAGAACTTGAACATTTATTCCGTAATAAAAAAATATATAAAATTGTAGAAAAAGCTTATATTACCAAAGCTCATCTTGAAGATTTTGTAATATGGAAAGCAGAGGCTGAAATACCTAAATATATCAAAAATAATAAAACCCTCTTAAGTAAGTATATCTACAAATTATTCACCCTAAATAATTATTTAAATGATGATTCTCTTATGGTTAGCAAAAAAACGAAAGAACTTTTAGAGAAGAAAATCCATGAATATGTAGGTAATCAAGATTTAACTGAAACATTACGACCAGTATTAACCTTGAAACATTTTGCTGAATTTAAATTAATTCAAAATCCCGATGAAAGTAAAAAATATTTGATGGATAATTTATCGCTTTCCTATATAGAAATTATCACAAAACTAGAACAAGAATATAAAATTAACATAAGCGGTATAAGCGACCAAAATGAGGATTTATATACTCGTTTTATTTGAAAAAATTAGCTACCGCAGTTTTAATTTGATCTTCTAGCTATTTTTTAGGTAACTCTAAAAGCTCGTTTTTTCAAAATAATCTAATACTTCTTGCCTTTCTTCTGTCAAATTATATTTTCCTGACTCACTCTTTAAATTGTTCTACTAATTATTATACTAAAAATAGTTGCATATTAATAATACTTTCTCTATTATAAGCCCAATTTTGTAAGTTACAATTATATACCTAATAATCAACTAATTTATATTAACCTATGGCTCATAAAGATTTATCACATTTAACAGAAGAACAAATTAAAGATTTAATAAAACGTTACTATAATCATGAAAAAATGGTTGATTTATTAGAAGAATTTAAGATTAACGTACATCCTAATACGTTAATTAAACTCTTTCCTCCTGTAATTCATAATGAATTATTTTGTAAATATTGCTCAGATGTAAACCTAGTAAGTAAACTAGAAGGTAGGAGTCATACTAATTGTAACATAGTACATTTTGAAAAATTTTGCCCTGCATGTGATCATAGAGACAATTCACACTGCTCATGTTCTCATTGCAAAGATATTAGAAAACAAAAAAAACAAGCTGAAGAAGAAAATAAAAGAAATATTTTAATGCAAACATTTTTGCCTGTTAATACTGATATTCCTGCAGTTGAGGAATTGACATTGAAAGATGCGGTATATTTAATTTCTGCAGCAGAACACTCGGCTACTAAAGACTTTGAGTTTATAAAACCATATTTAGAAGGACCTACTGTAACAAGTTTAGCACCAGACGAAGAGTTAATATATGATATTATAGAACATCTAAATCATAGAGGCTTCATACAAATTAATCCTTTAAAAAATAATCTCGATGTTTTTAAATTTGATTTAAACGACAAGGTAGTAGGTTATTATCGAGATAGAGTATTATGGGAGCTTTTACCTAATATGGATATTAGAGAAAAAATAGAATATTTAAATTCAATTCTAAATATTATTAAAGGCGAATGGTCTTTCTCATGGAAAAACGATGTTATTAAAATGCGGGAGCTAATCACTAAATATGAATGTTTAGAAAATTTAAAATGTTTATTAGAAGAACATAGCTTTCCTGAAATGGATCAGCATGCAGAAAAGCAAGCTTTATCAACTTTTACAGATTTATTTGAAGATTTTTCAGTAGGACAAATATTTAACTTATCATGGCAAGCAGTAAGTAGAGTAAAATACGAGATTTCATTAGACAAAATTTATTACGGTACAGCGAAGATAATATTATTGCTATAATTATAAGTAAAATGCGACAAAAAGCGAACAAATTTATTGCAGAGAATCGGACAATAAAAAATTCTAGAAGAGAGTATTGTTTCCCGCAAACTATAATCAGCTCTACTTTTTTTGATTTATTTTTAGAAATAGGCGATGAGTATTATGAAAATATTATATCGACTGAATATAGTAAATAATTTATTTTTCCTTAGCCATCTCTTTTGCCTCTCTCCAAAGCTTCAGCAAAAATTCTGTGGATTGTCCTTGTAGATTTAGCAAATTATGTTTTTTGGTAAGTGTTTTTACTGCCTCCATACGCTTAGCGAATTTTGTACTGGTTTTGTTAAGCGTCTCTTCTACATCAAACTCTAAAAACCTACATAAAGAAATTGCTGTGTGGAGTAAATCGCCTATTTCTTCCTGTACTCTTTCTTTAGATTCACCATCGTTAATAGCTTCTTTTATCTCTCTACATTCATCAATTACCTGTTCTAAAATCATCTCATAATCAGACCAATCAAACCCATAAGCTCGTGCGTCTTTTTCTAAGGTAATTAAATCTTTTAAAGCACTCATAAATTTATAATACCTTTCCTAAATCTATATAATTTTTTTGTATCGAAATATCGTTAAACTCCACATCTATATATCCAAGCTTGCGGTAAAAAGCTTCAGCACTTATTCTTGCATGCATTTTTAGAATTTTGATATTTTGGTCTCTTAACCATTTTTCTAAAAGCTGCATCATATATTTACCGAATCCTTTATTTTGACTGAGCTTATCCACCGCAAGCGATCTTAAAGCTGCCTCATTCTTATTTAAGAATTCTATGTGAGCGGTTGCAACTATCTCTTTTGCCTTATAAAGCACAAAATGATAATGATTATTTGCAGTTATAGTCGAATGGTTAGAGTCATATTCTACATTTATAGGATCAAAAATTTGTTCCGCTCGTATGCGGTGATATTCCTGCCATTCTCTATCATCCAAACAAAGATTAATAATTAAGTTTTTATACATCAAATAAATAAAGGCTTAAGTAGACGAAGTTTTATTTGGAAAAGAGCAAGGAGATTATAAGGCGAGGAGCGGAGCGTATAATAATACTTGAGCACCGCAGATCTTATAAAACGACGTAGCCAATTTTTCAAATAAAACGAGTATACATATTTTTAAAAATTGTTTATGTTACAATATTCTACTTCAAATTACTTTAAGGAGTGCTAAATGAATAAAATTATTACACAATTACCCGAAATTAAGTTGGTCGGTATTACAACTCGTACTTCTAACGCAGCTGAATTCAATCCTGATACTGCTAAAATAAAGTCTATGTTGCAAAGATTTTTTGCTGATAACTTACAAGATAAAATTCTGAATAGAAAAAATCCCGGTAAAATTTTTGCAGTTTACACAAATTACGATAGCGATGAAAATGGAGAATATACCTATTTTCTGGGTGAAGAGGTTACTACTTTTGAAAATGTTAGTCAAGGATTTGAAGAGTTAACTATCCCATTACAGAATTATGCAAAATTTACATCAGATCCCGGGCAAATACCGACAGTCGTTATTGATATGTGGCAAAAGATTTGGCAAATGGATGATACAGCTTTAGGTGGTAAAAGAGCTTATATAGCTGACTTCGAAATATATGATGAAAGAAGCCACGACCATAATGAAGCTGTTTTAGATATTTATATTGGTATAAAAAATGAAAATATTTAATAGTTATCGTGATTCGGTTTATATTAAAGATCATGTCAAATCAAAGCATATTATAGCAGGCGAATATTCTTATTACTCAGGCTATTATCATGGTGTGGCATTTGATGAATGCGTTACGTATTTAGATGTAGAAAATAATAACTGTGACGCTGATGAAATTGATAAGCTCATTATTGGCAAATTCTGTTCCATTGCTACCGGTGTTAAATTCATGATGGGTGGGACGCAAGGGCATAATTATAATTGGATAGCATCTTATCCTCTCGATTCTTTTGATGAAGATTTTGACAATTACGAAACCGTCCCACCGAAAGCTTATAAGCTCAAAGGTGATACTGTGCTTGGAAATGATGTTTGGATCGGTACTGAAAGCTTAATTATGCCTGGGATTAAAATAGCAGATGGGGCAATAGTAGGAGCAAGGAGTTTAGTAACTAAAAACATTGGAGCTTATGAAATATGGGGTGGTAATCCTGCTCGTTTGATTAAAAAACGCTTCTCTGACGAAGATATAGAAAAGTTACTACAAATTAAATGGTGGGATTGGAGCGATGATAAGATAAAGCAAAACTTACATCTACTTAGAGATTCAGATGTAGAAAGTTTGTGGGAAAGTGGTAAGAAATAAGTTGATTAGATTAATAATTTATGGTTTAATTGATTAAAATAATTAAAATGATCATTTTATGGAACAATTAAACGCAACTGAAGCAAAACGTGAATTTGGAGAATTGCTTATTAAAGCTCAAGTAGAACCTATTAGTATTATTAAAAATGGTAAGCCTGTAGCAGTAATTATTTCTAACAATGAATTTAAAGAGCTGGAAGCTTTTAAGGAGCAATTCCTAAAAATTGCTATTGCTGAAGGAATAAATGATATTTCTCAAGGTAAAATTCACTCACACAAAAGTGTTTTTGACAGTTTAAAAATGAAAATTAATGAATAAATGTGATTTTACCGATAGTGCTAAACGTGATATTGAAGATATTATAAATTACAGCTTAAAAAATTGGGGTAAACAGCAGACTACAAAATATTTAGATGAAATATATAAAAAGACGCTTGATTTAAGTGCCAATCCTAATATTGGAGTATTGCGTTCTAATATCTATCAAAATCTATTTAGCTTTCCTATAAAAAAGCATGTAATTTATTATATAAAACAACCAAGCGGTATAATAATTATCATAATTTTACACTCTGTAATGCATCCAACAATTCGTAATTTTCCAATTTCTAAATTAAAAATAGAGCAGTAATGAAACCTCTAAACTTTATCCTCTTAAGCCTCTTTTGTTTATCCGCTAATTGTTTCGGGGATATTATTCCGACTAATGATTTCAAAGTAATAGAGGAATATGTAAAGCCGATAAAGATACTTTAGTTATTTTTGATGTGGATGATGTGCTTGCAATACCAACCGATGAGTTTGCTTTTAATGCTCCCGTTAGAGTAGCACTAACGCAAAAACTAAGAGAACACTACTCAAAAGATGAGCTTAAATATTTGTATAGTTGCGTCTTTGAAAGACGTAATGCTCAGCCTGTTGAACCAAATATGCTAGGCTTGATTAAAAGCTTAGAACAACGGAACATTCCGGCAATTGCTTTAACCGGATGGTGGACAGGGAAGTATGGTAAAATAGATAAAATGGAAAATTTGAGATTTGATGCTTTAAAACAAGTGGATATTTCTTTCATTAATACTTCACCTTTTAAAGAAGATACGACTTTTCCGGAATTTGAGAATGAAAACGGGATTCCGATGTTAATATCAGGAGTTATTCTAACTTCCTTAGCAGATAAAGGTTTAGTACTTAAAGCTGTTCTTGAGAAATATAATTTACATTTTAAAAAAATTATTTTTATTGATGACAGTCTAAAATATCTTGAATCGGTTGAAAAAGCTTGCCTAGATATGAACATTGATTTTCAAGGTATTCATTACGGAGCCGCTAAAATAGCCCCTTTACCTATCCTTGATAAAGAAAAAGAAGAATTACGTTATGAAATTTTTGAAAAAGAACATATTTGGCTTTTAGATAAGGAATTAGAGGAAAGAATTAGAAAATGACAGCCATTATTTATTTGATAGGAAAACCTAGAACGGGTATACCGCAGATACTTCAAAAGTTGGTAAGTCAAATAAGCGGTGAGCCTGCACAGCGTATATTAATACGTGAGCACAGGCGAATCCCGAAATTTGACATGCCAAATCTTGAAGTATCAAAGGTATAAATATACTATAGCGAAAGAACTTAGCAAAAGTGGATATATTGTATGTGACAACCAACTAATCAATAATCCTATTTTTGCGTTGCTTGAATATGATGGATTTAAAGAGATTCCGGAATTTGCTTGGGAAATAATTAGGAAAATTCGGGATAATATTTTTGAATTTATTTCTTGCAAACATAGCAATAATTATGTGCTAACTAATGTACTCGGTGAAATTGAACGAGATCACAAGCTTTTTAAACAAGTAGAGAATATGGCTTTGCAGCGTGATTCGCTTTTTGTGCCGGTAAAACTACTTATCTCAAAAGAAGAAAATAAAATACGTGTAGCAAACCCTGAAAGAGCTTTGCGTTATAAATCTCTACAAATTGAAGAGGGGATAGAGTTAATTAATATCTCACATTCTAATTTATTAGAACTGGACGTTAGCGATTTATCTGCTAGTGCTGCCGCAGAGAAAATTTTAGAGCATGTTTTAAAATTGAAATAATTTTTATTTCATACGATCTAGTAAAACTTATTTATTCTTTTGTAGACATTGCCAGCGTGGATCATTTTTCTCTGTCACTCCATTATAGTACTAGTGTCGTCGCATGGCTCAAAAAACGTCCTGTATGTCATTCTCGCAGAGGCATTATTGCGTGGATCAGTTTTTGCCTGTCATCCCGTGACTTGATCACGGGATCCAGCTTTAAATACTAAAATTATTAGTATCAAAAATTGTTTTTCTGGATCTAGTTCCCAAGCCATGGGAGGCATTATTGCGTGGATCGAAAAACGCTCTCGGTATCATACCGTGGAGGCATTGTTGCGTGGATTGAGAGTCGTCATTGCGAGGAAATTACGAAATAATTGACGAAGCAATCTAGCCCAAAAATGCTACTTATAGCATTTTTTACTATTTTTTCTGGATTGCCACGCTCCTTGCAGTCGCGTAGCTCAGACGATTTGGTATCCACGCAACAATACCTACCGTGGCTTGTCCACGGGATGACAGGGGGGAGAATGATCCACGCAACAATGCCACCACGGTATGACACCAAGAACGTTTTTCGATCCACGCAAACCTACAGTACCGGACAGTTATTAAAAAAGGTCTCGTTATTGCGAGGAAATTATGAAATATTGTACGTACGTAATCTTAGAAGTTATAACTTTAATTCATGAGATTGCAACAAAGCTTCACTCTTTGCAAGGCCTTGTTGCGTAGATCGAGATTCGTCTGAGCTACGCAAATGAAACGAACGTGGCAATCCCGAAAAAATAATAAAAAATTATAAGTAGCATTTTTTGGCTAGATTGCTTCGTCAATTACTTCGTAATTTCCTCGCAATGACGATTTGGAAGCTATTTAATATCCTTATAATAATAAACTATCCAATACTATTCGATATGATACCGAGAACGCTTTTTGGTCCATGCGGGCAATACAATTTACCACTGACAATATCTATATTTATATCCATATCCAAGGTTTATCAGGATCTGCTAGCACTCCTTGTTTTATATCTTTTACTGCATATATTCTTGTGAAATAACGATCTTTTCCATCCCATTTAGGGGTATATTTATCTCTCTTATGTAAAACCGCTTTATTGCTCAATATAACAATATCCCCAGAGTTAACGTATATATGGTTCTGAATTGATTTCTGATCTACAATCTCTCTAATTCTATTTAAAAAATCTTGTGCCTTTTGCGTTTCAGCTATAACGTCCATTTTTATTCTACTATAATATCCTGTAGAATGCTCTACTAATAAAGGCATATTATTGATCGATATTTTATGCAAAAAAGAGTCCGCACTCATAATCGTAAATTCTTTGCTTAGCCCTACTAAAATATCATCATAGCTTAATTGGTTTAATATATCTTTAAGGCTGATATAAACTATAGGTAAGTTCTCATGCCCTTTATGAACAATGCCGAAAATCAAATAATCAACTATAGGCGATAGATTATTAGCTTTTTCAAGCATTGGTCTATACGCAGCGTCAACATGCCAATCTAAATCATTAAAAGGTGACTGAGAGCTGTGTTCATTATGAGAACCATACCGAGGTGCTACTGCCCTGATAATATTTTTATCTTCATCTTTATACAATATATGTAAACTATCTATTGCACTTATTATTCCATACATATGACAAATTAAATCCTCTATTCCTGTGACTTCTACTTCACCGTTATAAGGAGTTAGAACATTATAATTCTGCTTACTAGCATTCTTTATATGTATAATTTCCGCACCACTATTTATTGCATCCTTAATTTCTTTGATATAATCCGGATATGTTTTTTCTAAAAAATCTTTAAAAAACATACTAGCTTGATGAGGATTATCAGAAAGATTATTTAAAATATCATTATATCCAATATCAAAATTTTTAAGATAAATTTCTTTTCTCATAATTTATCTTAAAACTTTCTTATTACTGAATTCCAATTTTTTGAAGCATTAGTAATACCAAAAGAATCTACATATTTTGTATCAACTAAATATAAATCTTTTTTCTCTCTCAACCAGTTAGTTAATTTAACAATTTTATTGTTTAAATTTTCTAGTTTTTCTATGCAAGGTTTTTCTCCAAATATCATAGCACGCATTGTTATAGTCAATATTAGTATCCTCAACAATAAAGTAATCACCGGTTTTAAATATGTTATTATGAAAATAATCTAAAATACCTGTAGTATTAATATGAGCATCTTCTATTAAAAGTAGCGGATGAATTATTTCAGATATTTTTTCTTTGGGAAAAATTTCTTCTACTTTATTAGAATCACCTTGTAAAAATTCAATTCTATCATCAAATTTTACTCTTGAATCGATATTGTCAAAATCAATATCTATACTAATTACTTTCCCTTCTTCTACGGATAGACTTTGTATATCAGCTAACCATAAAGCTGAAGCTCCTTTAAAACTTCCAAATTCAATAATAGTTTTAGGCTTTAACTCTTGAATTAAATTCTGAGTAGTTACAATTTGAAAAGGGCTTTTTTGCATTGGGATATTTTTCCAATTAGTATCACAACTATTTGCCGCAATAGAATGCCAAAACGATTCATCTAGATCACTTCTTGTAACTCTATTATTTATCGATACAAATCTTTTCTTCTCTTTTTGATTAGTCGTACTATTTAATAAGCCTAACATATTTTTCAACTATAAATTACATATAGATATGGTAATAAACACTTTTAACTCTAAAGTCAATAGGTTTTTTAAACTATAAATTGAAAAGTTATAAATTAATTATTATTACAGGAAGTTAATAGTAGTTGAGTTTTTACAAAAAAAGCTATATATTAATTCTTTTTTAAAAAATTAATATTGGTAAAATTATGTATAAGACAAATAAGATTAAGGATATTTATTCCTCCAATGTAAAAATTATTTCAGAAAAAGCTAAAGCTAATATAGCTGAGTATGCACATTTATTATTAAATTTTGAAACATGTTATAACGATATTTTATATGTAGAAAATGCTAATGCAGCAGTGGAAATAGTTAATTTTACTATTAACCATAATAAAGGGGATGTAACGACTACTAAAAATATTATGACAAAGCTATTTGATAGTTATAAATATCATGAATATAGTAAAAACGCATTACTTAAAAAGTATAATATTGAGCGTAATAAAACGACTCATTTAAAATATAAAATAGGCGACAAAACTCAAATATATAAAATAAATAATAGCAGTAAAGATATAAATGTAGATGCTTTTTCAAAAGCTATGGCATATTTCTCTGCTATACATGCCGCTACAATGAATAATAATTTAGCAATGGCAGATGAGCTTATAAAATATCTACTACAAAATACTGCAAAATTTCTAGATAAATTGCAAACTACTAATAAATTACAATATGAAAAATGTACTCAAGCTATTACAGCAATAATTACTATGTTTTTAGAGCCTAAATTTCAAATAGAAATTATTATGGATTTTAAAAAATACTGGCTACATGATTTTAATGCATTGTCTAACTTCTCTAAAATATTAGTAGATAATAATTATTATAACAAAACCATAGAATTACTAACTGAGAAACCACTTCCTAATGATAAGTCAGACCCTGATCTCACTAATTGCTACTCTAACCTTGCTCTAGCATATTGTAAACTTGGAAATTATACAGAGGCTGAAAAATATTATTTAAAGGCTCTTGAGAATTGTAAAGATGAGGATGTAATTTGTAACTTAATATCAATTTTTACTCTTCAAAATGAAATTGATAAAATAGACGAATTTGTAGGAAAATTACCTAATGGATACTTAAAAAAAATACTTTTGATGAACTTTAAAACTTCTTTAATTACAGATGAAGAATTAAAATCAATTAATCCTGATGCGTTATCTCCATATTGTAAAGAAAAATATGAAGCCTTAAAATACATCGCTTATATTAATAAGCATAATAAAATAATGGATTTAAAAATAAAAAATGACTTTATTAAATTTTTACATAATTATTTAGATTATAAGCATGCTTTTACATTAGCAATTTATGCTAATGAATACGAAACAGCACATATTATTTTTAATAAAATACCTGCTGAACAAGTAGCTAATAGTAAAACTTTAAAGCAATATAACTTACTCGTTAATAATTATTTGAGTTTAAAAAAGATTCTAAAATTTATAGAAGAATCTAAATTCTCTGATAAAGAAGCCATTGAGGTACTTAATACAAGTAGTACTTGTTTACTTGCGGATAAAAAACCTAGCGAAGCCGCTGAAACTATTAAAAAAGCCTTAGAATATAACCCTAATAATGAAGAAACATTAGAAATAGGGGTAGCTACTTCCTTATTAAATAAAGATACAGATACAGCTAAGGAGTATGCTAATAAACTAAGCCAAGAAAAACAAGAAGAAATTATCGTAAGCTATTCTTTAGACGAGAACCCAGCAGAAGATATAGAGCAGCTTGTTGAGCAGCACGATCCAAAGAAGATCCATGAACATTATCAGCTATTAAAGAAAGAAGCGTTTTATAAAGCTAGCCAAAACATTATTAAAAATGATGTTATAATATGGTATATTGATAAAGATATTATAAAAAGCACAGATACAACTTTTATAGGAAAATATAAAGGGCTAGATTGTTATGCGAAAATTTCTAAAAATCTTCAATTAGATAATAATATAGATTCCTACGAAAACGCTCTAAAAAAAGGTATATTACACCATAGTAAAGGGGGAACTGGTGTTAAATTTATAAGAAATAATGCCATTGAGCTAAAAGGATCAGAAGGAGATCGATTATTTACAAATATTCTACATGCAAATGATAATGGGAAGCTGTTAATAGATTTTGATCATAAGGGTAATCATAACGAGGCTGATAGATTTTTTAGAAGCCACCATTTAGAATATAGTAACGACAAATACCTAGAACTTAGTGGCAGTCACCCAGAATTATATTCTGAATAAATTTAGAGTTTAAACGTAGATTGAAAGTCGTCATTGCGAGAAGTATAGCGACGTAGCAATTCAAAAAATAATAAAAAATACTAATTTTATTAGTATTTTTAACTGGATCCCGTGAATAAATCACGGGATGACAGGGGAAAATGATCTACACAGGCAATGCCTGCCGTGGCTTGACCGCGGCATCCAGAAAATAATAAAAAATACTATAAATTAGCATTTTTTATACTTCAGCATTTTCGACGCTCATTAATGCGGCTAAGACAAGCTCATAATCATAATTAGTAATAGCTTCTTGTACTATATCAGGGCTTAACTTATCACTTAACTCGGCTATTTTTTGCAGGCTAAATTTGCTTAAAGCTAACTCTAGCAATTTTGGATGATTCAAAAGCGGCTTATCATAAACTATTTCTTTTACTGACCAAGTTAGCATCATGTTAGCTTCTTTATTAGTTTGTTCAAGTATAAACCCCTCCATTTCATCTTCTATGTCTAAAAGCTTACCTTTTGTAATTTTTCCAGTTTTAAGCTCTGTTATACTAGTCGTTATTTTTTCTATGAGAGATATATTTGTTAAATTTGCTACCCTATCTATTATTTTGTTCATGACGTTTTGCATTATAGCTTTATTGTTTGAGCTAATAGTATTGTCATCATCTAACTTAGCCGTTATATCCATCGCTATTTTGCTGAATAAAACAAGCCTTTCTTTACATGAATGATTATTTATTATAGTTTGCTCTTCTAATACTTTATCAAGTTTGCCTGCTAAATCGATTAACATATCATTATTAATTTGATCCTTGTTTATAACCTCTTTTATGTTTTGACTTATTGGATGCGTATATAAATCGGCTGTGTTTTCTACTAGCTTTTGTATCTCAAGCATTTTTTGTAGTACTTTATAAAGATTTTCTTCTGACGCTGGAAGATTTGCTTGAGTTTGATCTTGCTTATTTACTTCTATAGGTGGATTGTTTTGTTCATCTATTTTGTGAGTTAATAAATCACATATTTTTTTTAAACCTTTATTCTTAGCTATGTTTAATGCTGTATGCCCTTTAAGTAATCCATCTTTAACAACACTGTCAATAGCTTGCACCGACATTTTAAGAATTAATACCTCACAAACTTTTTCTAAGCCATTACCTGCAGCCAAAGTTAAAGCTGTTTCACCGTATTTAGTAATCTGATTAATAGCCTGTGGCGACATTTTAAGAATAAGAGACTCACAAATCTTTTCTAAGCCGTTACCTGCAGCCCAAGTTAAAGCTGTCTCGCTGTTATTATCAACTTTGCTTAACTCTGTAATATTCATTGCAGTAATTAATCTTTGTGCTTCTAATTCATTTCTTGATTTTATTGCTTGTATTAATTTTTCGTGCTTAGTTTGAAACCACCCAAACATAATTTATACTCTTATTAAATTTCATAATTTTTAATATTTTGTTAAAAATGAGCTATCGGAAGAATCTAGATAAGAAGATTTAAGAAAGCAATAGAAATTTAACTAAAAATATAAATTAATAACTTAGGAGTAATTTGAGAAAAGTAAGGATTAGTATGGGGTTAAGAGCAATAATAAAGGGTTTTAATAGTTAGTAATAATTACTACCTATGATTATAACAAAATATTTTAATTATATTAATTAATTGTTTAGTAAGTGAATTTTTTATAAAGCGTGGATAAATGAGATATATTAAATTGAGTTTTTATATTATAAATTGTATAAAATTAAATAGTCGTTTTATAAGGTGCTATATGAAAGAGGAAGAAATAAAGGCTAATTATCTATTTATAAAAAATAATAGGTTAAATAAATTAAAGGAAGATAGTATTTATAAACTTAATTGGCTTTTCCTTCCTGGCGGTCCTGGCATGGGAGCTAATTACTTGATTGATTTCGTATCAAAATTAGATTTACCAGGTTCATTGTTTATAGGGGATTTTCCTGGAGATGGCAACAATGATCGTAATGTTAAAGAAATAAGTTATGAAGATTGGAAAGAGGGTTTAATAGAAGTAGTAACTGAATTAGCACCCTGCATACTTGTTACCCATTCTTTTAGTGGTATGTTTGCATTAACTATAGATAATTTAGAAAATTTATTAACCGGTTTAGTTATAATGAATAGTGCCCCTAATAGTTCATGGATGGAATTATTACAAAAAACTGCTACTAAATATAATTTACCAGATTTAACCAATGATATAAATGAGCTATATACAAACCCAACAGATGATCAGTTAAAGGCATTTATTTATGCAAATATTCCATATATATTTTGCGAACATGAGATCCCTGCAGGAAAGGAGCTATTAGAGCTTTGTTCATATAACATAAAAACAAGAATATGGGCTAGTCAAAATTTTTATAACTCTTATAAATATAGCTGGATACCTAGTAAATTACCGACCTTAATTATTGGAAGTCATGATGATAGATCGCTGCCTATTGAACTATTTTTGAAAGATAAAGAATGGTCTCGTCCTAATATAAAAATAGTCGAATTACGTAATACAGGACACTTTCCTTGGCTAAGCTGCTTTGATCAAATTAATGAAGAATTATCAGGACTAGCAAAAGAACTAATTGAACAACACTAAAAGCTCTACTGCTTCGGTATATTGACTCATTTATATTTTTTAGAAAATAATATCAGTAAGCATATTTTTCTCTTTAAATATATTTTAAATAATATATTGTAGGTATAAAAACTAATAGAAAATTATAATATGACTGATAAGAATCTGAATATAGCAATAACTTACTATACTTCCATGAATAACAAGAAATTTGAGGAAATGGCTTCCTGCTTACATTCTGATATTCATTTTATAGGACCGTTATCAGTTATGGATGGTAAAGAATCAGTTGTCGAGGCAGCGAAAAACTTTGCTATGTTCTTTAAGAATCTTACAATTAGTGAAAAATTTTCTTCTAATGATAAAGTTATGCTGGCACTTGAATTTGATTGCCCTGCACCTATCGGTATTTTTCGAGGTGCTTCACTATTATCTTTTAATGACGGGCTTATTTCTCGTATAGAATTATTTTATGATGCTCGTCCTTTTGTACAGAAAAAAGAAGAGATTTTTAATTAAAATAAATCAATCTCTAAATGCAGAAGCTCATCTTCAGAAAATATAGAGAAAGTCTTTAATTCGGCTAGTGTATTATCCTGCCTTAACCATCCACCTTTTTGGGAATATTCTAGCTTAAATCCAAGCTTTAAAGGAATTTGCATACTTGGTAAATTTTCTGCATCACAATGGATCTCAACTTTCTTAGCCTTCAGACTTCTAAAAGCTAGTAAAGCCATTATATGAGTTGCAGTAGTAGCATAACCTTTAGATCTTTGACTTTTTCTTATGAAATATGCAATACCAAATTGCGGCACTGACCAACCTGATTGAATAGGCAGGAATGCACATCTGCCAACAATTGCGATTCATAAAAGTTATATATTTACAAAAAATTTATGGGTTTTACTTCTTGGTAAAGCTTCAACTGAATGCCCACCAATAAACGCCACAATCGCCCATCTTGAAAAAGACTTGCCAATCTCAGATTTATCTAATTGAATTACGTCATGCCATGCAGGTTTTAGTAGCTCATTATCAATTATTTTTCTAAAATTACTAGAAATAAAGAAAATAGCTTTATTTTCTTTATGTCTGACAACTTCCAAATCTTCAGGATTTGTTCCAATTCGAAGACCAGGACTACTTTCTGCTATTGCGATAGTAAATGATCCTGAATCGAAGTGAGGCTTTGCAAGATACTGAC
>NZ_OZ034963.1:0-510000 GCF_964030815.1 Rickettsia endosymbiont of Seladonia tumulorum | reverse complement strand
CCTGTCTCTCTATTTGCAATATCTAAAACACCGCAATGTTCTTCAACTATTCTTTTGACTATAGCAAGCCCTACTCCCATACCTTTACTTCTAGTGGTTACATAGCTTTCAGTAGCCTTACCTATTAGCTCAGGCGGGAACCCTCTGCCGTTATCTATGACTGCAATATTAATAAATTGCTCACTCGCATTTACATTAATTTTTATTGCTGCTTGATTACTTCCCTCTAATGATTCTTCAGCATTTTTAAGCAAATTTATCATCACTTGATTTATTTGAGTAGTATCACACGTAAAATTAAATTGATCGATATTAGTTTCAAAACTATAGGAAATATTATCATTAAGTAATTTACGTGCTTCTACAATATTATTAATTACATAAATCAAATCACAATTGGTAAATTTAGGTGCAGGAAGACGAGCAAAAAGAACAAATTCAGATACAATATTTTTAATATCATTAGTATGGCGAATAATCATTTTTAAATAATTCTCAAACTCTGCCCTTTCTTTAATTTCAGGACTAAATTTTTTAAGCAATCTTTCAGAAGCAAGCAAAATAGGTGTTAACGGATTTTTAATCTCATGTGCTACTTTTTTTGCTACATCCGACCAAGCTAATGCCCGTTGTGCTATCACTAAATCCCTTTGTTGGCGTGAAAGCTGCTTAATCATTCTATTAAATGCCGCATAAAGCGTTCCTATTTCGTCTTTATCTACTTCATTCTCTGGGACTTGCACTGTTAGATCACCGCTTTTTACTTTATCGGTTGCAATAACTAACTTCTTAATGGGATTTACTATTTTAGCAGTAACTATAACACCAAAACTTATCGCTATTAAAAGAAGTAATAAGGCTATAAAGATAAAAATAATTGAGAATTTTATTTGTATATTCCCTATCTGGTTTTTAAGACGATGATACTCTGCTGCCGCTCCATTAGTTGCATCTATATGATCAATAATTTTATTATCAATTGACCTACCAACTAGTAAATACACATCATTATATTCTTTTAACTTAATTAACATTCTTATTTTAGTTGGATCAGATTTTACTTCTACAGGCTCACACGAATCTGCCTTTTTAATTAGATGGGCAGGAATAGTTGCAAATGATAGAGAAAAACTTAAATAGCTATTAGCAATTATTGTATTAGTCGACTTATTTAACACTATTGCTTCATCAAGCGATCTCATTTCTGCTTCGGTGTTTAATGTTTTAGTAAATAAAGCGGGATTATGAATTAAATCGTAATACATATCACTTAAATCCTCAGCAACAGCAAGTGCTGTCTCTCGTAACAGCACTTTATGTTCAGCAATATAAGAATCAGCAACCATTATAGATTGATCAAGTACAACAGAAATTTTTCGATCAAACCAAGCCTGAATACTAAGGTTTAAAAAATAAGCAGAAGATATTGAAACGATTATAGTGGGAATAGCAGCAGCTAGACTAAATGCAACTACTATACGATTTTGTAACTTAGAAGTATTTTGATCGCTATTTTTAAAGAAAAAACTTTGGAAAAATCTGCGAGTTAATAATATGCCAAGGATTAAGAAAATTATTAAATCAATTAGTAAAAACCAAATCACTTTACTAGAATTAACTGCACCATTTTTTGTGCCGATAGATATTGTGTAATAAGTGAAATAAGAGAAAATAATAGCTATTGCGACTAAAATACCTATAAATCTTTTACTATAGAGATATTTAAATAAAAATATTTTTAATTTCGGCATCTTGCTATCTTAAAATCTTAATTCGTTTGTTATTTTAACGTGTTGCATGGCTCGTAAATCGTCATTGCGAGCGACCAAAGGAAGCGTGGCAATCTCATGAAGTAGAACTCCTAAGATTGCCACGTCGAGGCTTCGCCTCTTCCTCGCAATGACGACTATCCATCCACGCAAGCAAGTCTCACGCAGGAATAACATTGACTATAATAACAAAAAAAGCTAGAAATACCACTATTTCTAGCTTTTATGCTTTCTAATAAATGAAGATGGTAATTTAATTAAATTCAAGCAGCATCTGACCTTTGACCACATTATCCTTTTCACTTACGAAAATTTTAGCTATTTTCCCGTCACGTTCGGCTAAGATGATATTTTCCATTTTCATAGCGGTTAAGATCATAATTTCCTGCCCTATTGTTACTTCTTGTCCTTCTTTCACTTTAATTGATGCAATTTGACCGTTAAGAGGAGCTTGCAGTTCAGAATTTTCTTCTGTTACTACTTTCGAAACCATTAACCCTTCAAGTTCTGAAATACGAGGAGAACGAACGAAGGCTTTTACGCTAATACCAGCATGTGATAGTAAATAACCAGTTCTGATATTTTCAATTTTAATATTTGTCTTTTTGCCATTAATTATAGCTACAAAAAGCTCATTACCTAAATTCCAGTTACTACGAATATATATTCGGTCACTTTCATGGCGTATATTATAGCCATTTTCAACAGGCGTAATTAGAACGGGGAATAATTTATCGTCAATCGTTACCACCCATCTAGTACCGATTTTATTAGCTTGGTTATTGATATTTCCAGAAATTAAAGAAGCACGTCTTTGCTCAGATATATAAATAAAAATAGCGGTTGCTAAAAATACTCCCGTTACTTCTGAGGTTAGACTTGCACCAGAAAATCCATCTGGATATTCTTCTTGAATAAAAGCAGTAGAAATATCACCGCTAACAAAACGAGGATGAAGCATCACTGCTTCTAAGAAACTAATATTATGAGAAATACCATTAATAATATAAGAGCTTAAGGCAGAACGCATTACCTCAATTGCCTGCTCTCTTGTTTCGCCGTAAGTACATAATTTTGCGATCATCGAATCATAGAACATGCTAACTTCACCGCCAAGTCCAATACCGGTATCTATACGAATATTTGGACTTTTTACAGGTTCAGAATACGCCGTAATCCTACCACTAGAAGGCAGGAAACCACGACTTGGATTTTCTGCACAAATTCGTGACTCAAACGCCCAACCTTTTAATTTTACATCATCTTGCGTAAATGATAATTTTTTACCGGCAGCAATTTTTATCATTTCTTCAACGATATCTATACCAGTTATTAATTCAGTAACAGGGTGTTCTACCTGCAATCTCGTATTCATTTCTAAGAAATAGAAATTTTTCTCACTATCTACTATAAACTCAACAGTACCTGCTGAATAATATCCTACCTTTTTGGATAAAGATATTACTTGCCTATACATTTCTTGCCTTATTTCTTCGGTAATGAATGAGCTTGGTGCCTCTTCAATTACTTTTTGATGGTGACGCTGTATTGAACACTCACGTTCCCCAAGACATACGCTATTGCCATACTGATCAGCAAGCAATTGAATTTCGATATGACGAGGTCTTTGGATCAATTTTTCAATAAACAACCTATCATCACTAAAACTATTACCGGCTTCAAGCTTTGCAGATTCAAAAGCATTTGCCATTTCAGAAGGGTTATTTACCACTCTCATACCACGCCCGCCACCACCGGCAGCCGCTTTTACAATGACCGGAAAACCTATTTCTTTTGCAATATCTATTGCTTGCTTAACATCATTTATAGTTCCCATATAGCCAGGAACAGTACTAACTCCTGCTTCTATTGCTATCTTTTTTGCTTCAATTTTATCGCCCATTTTCTTTATAGTAGCAGCATTAGGACCTATTAAAACTACTCCCTCTCTTTTAAGAACATTGGCAAAATTAGGGTTTTCAGATAAAAAGCCATAGCCAGGATGTACGGCATTTGCACCGCTTTCACGAATTGCGGAAACAAGATTTTTAATAGATAGATAGCTTTCGGTTGCCGGTGAATCACCTATATAATAAGCTTCATCTGCATGCTGAACATACATTGAGTTTGTATCGGCTTCAGAATATACAGCAACCGACCCTATCCCCATTTTTTTTAAAGTACGGATTATTCTAACAGCAATTTCGCTACGATTAGCGATTAAAATTTTATCAAATAAAGGTTTAGTCATAGTTTTTTGTTTATATTATTATGAACTTTAATAATGTCATTCTTTCATAGGGTTGGCGTTATTGCGTAGAACATATGTCATTCCCGCTTAAGGCTTGCCCCACGTGGATCGAAAAGCACCCTCGGTGTCAAGCCACGGGATGACATCAAATGCGTCTTACCTACGCAAGGATGACAGCTATAACGGCAAATTATCATGTTTCTTCCAAGGCAATTCTACCTTTTTAGTACGTAAGAAATTTAGGGCTTTACATATTCGCCATCTTGTATTTTGTGGTCTTATTATATCATCTAAATAGCCTCTAGATGCTGCAACAAAAGGTGATGTTACTACTTTTTTATATTCATCGATTTTTTGTTTTTTAGCCTCTGGATCTTTGCATTCTTCTCTAAATATTATTTCAGCTGCTCCCTCTGCTCCCATAACTGCGATTTCGGAATTAAACCAAGCATAATTTATATCACCTCTAAGATGTTTAGAGTTCATCACTATATAAGCTCCGCCATAAGCTTTACGAGTAATTACAGTAATCTTAGGGACTGTTGCTTCAGCATAAGCATATAAAAGTTTAGCACCGTGCTTGATAATACCATCATGCTCTTGAGAAGTACCTGGCAAAAACCCTGGCACGTCAACAAGACTTACTATAGGAATATTGAAAGCATCACAAAATCTAATGAATCTTGCTGCCTTTCTTGAAGCATTAATATCTAAACACCCCGCTAAATGCAATGGTTGATTCGCAACAAACCCTACTGGATATCCTTCCATATAGCCAAAACCAATGATGATATTCTTAGCAAAATCCGGTTGTAATTCAAAAAACTCTCCTTCATCTACAATACGTTCGACAAGTTCTTTCATATCATAAGGTTTATTGGGAGTATTAGGGATTAGAGTACTTAGAGACATATCAACCCTATCAGCAGGGTCAACAGTAGGACGAATAGGAAGAGGACTACGATTAGATGATGGCAGAAAATTAAAGAACCTACGAATTTCCAACAATGCCTCTATGTCATTATTAAATGCAAGATCAGCCACACCGCTTTTGGTAGTGTGCATACGTGCACCACCAAGTTTCTCTTGGCTTACTTCCTCACCAGTAACGGTTTTTACTACATCAGGACCGGTTACAAACATATAGGAACTATTTTTAACCATGAATATAAAATCGGTTAAAGCAGGCGAATAAACAGCACCGCCCGCACAAGGACCCATAATTAAGGTAATCTGAGGAATAACACCTGATGCTAAAACATTACGCTGGAATAGCTCACCATATCCAGCAAGAGCATCCACACCCTCCTGAATTCTTGCACCACCTGAATCATTAATGCCGATTACGGGAGCACCAGTTGCTATAGCTTGATCTAGAATATCGCAGATCTTTTTAGCATGATACTCACCAAGTGAACCGCCAAGCACTGTAAAATCTTGGCTATAAATAAAAACTAATCTACCATTTATTGTGCCATGACCCGTTACAACACCATCACCTAAAAACTTCTTATCATCCATCCCAAAATTTTCACATCTATGAGCTACAAACATTCCTGTTTCGGTGAAACTATTAGGATCTAATAATACCTCTATTCGCTCACGTGCTGTTAACTTACCTTTCTTATACTGGGTATTAATTCTATCTTCACCACCCCCTTGCCTCGCAATATTTTTTTTTTCGTCAAGTAACTCCGCAGAGATTATATTACTTTGATTCATAGATATTTATAATTTTATTTTTCAAAATATCCGTAGTATAATATAATAATGTTAGCGTGAAAAGATAATTATTTATGTCATCTACCAAAGATAGCAAAGAACAAACTAGAAAAACTAAAATAAAGCCTAATTTTAGCAATTTATCATCTGCTCTAAAAAAGAATTTACAGAGACGAAAAAAAGCTAAGGAAGAAAAACCTAACAATTAAATATTTTAAAAAGGTAAAATATGAATTTATATACATTAATGATTAAAATTGGTAATTTTTTCTCTTTATTTATTCCTGAACAAAATATAGAAAAATCTAGTAATGATATTCCGGCTAATAGAGAAGCCACCCGTGATTATTATGAAGATTTAGGCAACCCTTATTAAAAGGACTAAATATAATTTAAGTTGACGCTATCTCAAGCTTAAAGTAATAATAAAAAACAAATATTATTGAAGAAAATATAAATTATATTACTATTCGAAATCAAACCTTATCTGAACTACAAGAAAAGATAAAAAATTATACAGATTCTAAAGGAAAGAAAATTTCTTTGGCGGATGAATTAATAAAATCAAGACTTCTAGAAGCTGAGAATGAATAATATAATTTATGTCATCTACCAAAGATAGCAAAGAACAAACTAGAAAAAGATGAAAAGATGTAACTTCTTATAAAAATATTTCAGAAGTTAAGATTTCTTTACCGTTAGCAAATAATTTAGCTTGTAATATATTAAAATAAAGTATAATAATGCACGGCAAATTACTAATGAGGAGGAAACGAATATGATTATAACGCATGAAATAATAAATAGAATAGCAACACAACAAGTTACAAAAGATGATGTCGTAACACTAAAAAGTGCTTTTGGTAACGATATCCCTGGACGCAAAGCTTTTCTTGCCGTATTAGATGAAATTTTAACAGATCAGGATTTACATGCATTAAACTCCGCAGTAATGAAGCATGCTAACATTTTAAGTGACGCACCGAATCTTTTATGTAGGACGCAAGAAGAGAAAGTTTTTGCTGACTTACTAGTAATGGAAGCTAAACGTAGTGGTATGCAAATAAAATTTGACAATAATAATAACGCACAACCTCTAAAGCCTCAAGACATTCCTGACGCTATTTTAGCTCATTATAATACATTACAAAAACATTTCTATAATGATACTAAGGTAAGAGAGAATAATAAATCTAATTATGATATCAATAGTTTAGTATCTCAAAGCATAAACTTTCTTTTATATCCTTCTCTTTTAAGAGCTACAAAAACTTACCAAGATTGGAGCGATGAGACTAAAATGAGTACTGAAATAGCATTGCAAGATATGAAAGGTCAGTATATTAAGCAGTTAAGTGACTCTAATATTGCACAACATGCAATCAATCATAAACAAGTAAAATTCAACTCAGACCCACAAAAAAATATATCTTCAGATGATAAAGTTAATAATATTATTACTATTTACGGTAATAATTTAGGTATAACTACAGAAAAAATAGTATTAAGTGCCATAGAACAATATGAAAATAACAACAAATTAAATTTAGATAATTCAACTAAAACAAACGTAACGAAAATATTAACCGATCAACTAAACGATAGTTTACTCAATAAGCTAGAGAAGAATTTTTATCCGACGTTAGTTATAAATAGCAAAAAAATAGTAGATATAATTACTAAAGGATTGGAAAAAATTAAAATAAATAAGCTTAATATATTTAGCAAATTCAAAAATTTTAATGAAGAAAATTTATTGACAATAATTAACAAAGTACCAGAAAAAATAGGAATCGCTAAAAATAAATCTAATATAAATAGAAAGCCACAAATATCACCAGTAATTAAAGGCGATGTAGATGAAATTTTGAATAAATTGTCTAAAATGCCAAATTTATCAGAAAAAGAAAAAATGTTATTACAAAAACCTAATATAACAAATAAACCAAAATCACGAAAAAGCCATACAATTTGACAATAATTCAAACCTAGGGTAATGATTAAAATCATGTATCCTATGTCATCCCGTGGACAAGCCACGGGATGACACATCGGACGCATTTTCCTAACTACAAAACCTCGCCAACCTTACGCAGGAATTAGAAGCAAAACTAATAAACTACTATATACTATGGATTCAAATAAATTATATCTCTTTAAGGATAGGCGATTCTTACCGAATTTTATAGTACAATTATGTGGTTGTCTTAACGATAACATCTTGAAAAATGCTCTTGTAATTCTAATTACTTATGGAGTTGTTGGTTCTCTAAGCAAATATAATAACTTACTTGTTTTAGTTACCAATGCTATTTTTGTCTTACCTTTTATAATATTTGCAAGTATAGCCGGGCAAATCGCTGATAAATATGAACGCTCTACCCTAATTAAAATAATAAAAGCTTGCGAGATTGCTATAATTGCTTTTGCTATTTACGGCTTTCATCATAATAATATTATAGTACTGCTCTGCTCTATTTGCCTAATGGGTATTCATTCCACTTTCTTTGGTCCAATTAAATATAGCGTTCTTCCTGATCATTTGAGTAAAGAGGAATTGCTTGGAGCTAACGGCTTTGTTGAAGCCGGAACTTTCATTGCCATTTTTATTGGTACTATAATCGGCAGTTATTACACAATCAGTAATAATTTCATAATTTATTCCTTAATTACAATTGCAGCTATTGGCTTTATTTCAAGCCTTACTACACCAAAATCAAATAACGCAAATCGTGATATTAAGATAAATTTTAATATCATAAACGAAAGCCTAAATATGATAAGATATGCTCAAACCAAAAAGCAAATATACTTAGCAATACTAGGCATTTCATGGTTTTGGTTTATTGGAGCTGCTATAATTTCTCAGATACCTTTGCTTGCTAAAATAACGTTTAAAGCTGATGAGAATGTTGCTAATTTATTTTTAGCGGTTTTCTCGCTTGGCGTTGGTGTCGGCTCATTTTTATGTAGTAAAATATTTGAAGATGAAATCACTGTTAAATACCTCTTTATTTCAGCACTTGGCATTAGTATTTTTGGCATCGATTTATTTTTTGCTAGTAGAATTAGTGCAGTTGCTTATGAACCAGCTCAACTAAAAAGTATCTTTGTATTTTTATCAAAAAGGCATAATTGGCGAATAGTTATTGATCTATTCTTTTTAGCAGCAATTGGTGGATTATATATTGTGCCTCTTTTTGCTATATTACAGCATTACGCAAATCCCGCTCACCGCAGCCGTATTATTGCCGTAAATAACCTAATTAATTCTATCTTTATGGTGGGATCAACTATTATCCTATCATTATTATTTTATTTAAATTTTACGATACCTTGGATAATATTATTTATCAGCCTATCTAATATCATCGTTACTATCTATATTTATCGCCTAATCCCTGAAGTTAAAATTATTCCTTACCCTGTCTTGCGTAGAATATTCCAATTTTGGTTTGATTTAATGTATAAGGTTGAAGTTAAAGGACTTGAGAACTTACAGAAAGCAGGTAGCAAAGTAGTAGTAATTGCCAATCATATTTCATATCTCGATCCACCTTTAATTGCAACCTATCTAAAAGAGGAAATGACCTTTGCAATAAGCCCTGATATACGCAAAATATGGTGGATTAGACCATTCTTGCGTATGGCTAATACTTTGCCTGTTGATCCAAACAACCCAATGGCAATTAAGACCTTAGTAAAAGAAGTACAAAATGACCGAAAAATAGCTATTTTTCCGGAGGGCAGAATAAGTGTTACCGGCTCTTTAATGAAGATTTATGAGGGTCCTGGGATGATTGCCGATAAAGCAAATGCAACTATTTTACCGGTTAGAATAGATGGCACACAATTTACTCATTTCTCAAAGCTACAAAATATATTAAAGAGAAAAATATTTCCTAAAATTACTGTTACTGTTCTACCGCCAGTAAAATTTGCTGATATTGGTGCTACATCCGGTCAAGAAAGACGCCAATATATAGCAAGAACTCTATATGATATCATGGCTGATATGATGTTTGAGAGTTCAGACTATAAGAATACTTTATTTGCATCGCTGATAGAAGCTGCCAAAATTCATGGGTTTAAGAAAAGAATAGTTAATGATTTTGAAAATAACAAAGCTACTTATCGTGATTTAATACTCAAATCTTTTATTCTTGGTGATTTAATCAAAAGAAATAATATTTTTGGCAAGCATCTAGGTTTAATGCTACCTAACACGACAAATACCCTAATTACCTTTTATGCCATGCAATTTAGCGGGTTTGTTCCAGCTATAATTAATTGGAGCAGCGGGATAAATACTATTATTAACTCATGTAAAACTGCACAGCTAAAAGTAATTTATACCTCAAAGCAATTTATAGAAAAAGCAGAGCTACACGAATTAATAACTAATTTATTAGATTTTGGTATTAAAGTAATATATTTAGAAGATTTTAAAAACCAAATCAATCTAGCTCTAAAATTAAAAGCCTCAATGGGCATCCGTTTTTCTAAAACTTATTATAAGTATTTTTGTCGTAATCGTGATGATGAAAAGCCAGCAGTAATAATTTTTACTTCAGGCACTGAAGGGGAGCCTAAAGCTGTAATGTTATCTCATAGAAATCTGCAAGCTAATAGATATCAAGCAACTGCTAAAATACCTTTTAGCCCTGACGATATAGTATTTAACTCACTGCCATTATTCCACTGCTTTGGGCTTGGCGGAGCGATTATTACAACTTTAAACGGCATTAAGCTATTTTTATACCCCTCACCTTTAAATTACCGCAGCATACCAGAAATGATATATGATGTTGGAGCAACCATATTAATTTCAACTGATACATTTTTAAATGGCTATGCCAATTATGCTCATCCATATGATTTTTATTCATTGCGTTATATATTTGCAGGTAGTGAAAAACTAAAAGAAACTACCAGACAATTTTGGCTTAATAAATATGGCATACGTATTTTTGAAGGATATGGTATAACGGAAAGCTCACCTATCATTGCTTGCAATACTCCTATGCATAGTAAAGCTGGTACTGTTGGGAGGTTGTTGTCAAAGATTGAATATAAACTTGAAAAAGTTGAAGGGATAGATGAAGGTGGACGTTTACTAATTCGTGGTCCTAACGTCATGCTTGGTTATTTAGACGAAAATGGTAACTATATTTATAAAGAATGGCACGATACGGGTGATATAGTTAAGATCGATGGAGAAGGCTACATAACCATTTTAGGACGTTTAAAAAGATTTGCTAAAATAGCTGGCGAGATGATTTCGCTTACAAAAGTCGAGGAGCTTGCAAGTGAGATTGATCCTAGCTCCTTGCATGCTGCAATTTCTACACAAGATGAAACGCAAGGGGAAAAGATTATTTTATTTACTACCAGTACTATTATAAATAGAGAAAATTTTACAAATAACGTACGCAAAGCACAAGTTTCTTTACTCTATATACCGAAAATAGTTATTACTTTACCTGAGATACCGCTACTTGCAAATGGTAAGGTTAATTACTTAGAAATGATAAGAAATTTGGATAAGTATACCAATGAATAATACTTTGCCATCGTGAATAAATTGTCGTATCATTGCAAACGACCGAAAGTCGTAGGGAATTACAAAAATAATAAAAAATACTAATTTATAGCATTTTTTTTACTGAATTGCGTACGTACAATTACTTCGTAATTTCTTAAGCTCAAAAAGAAAAATACATGTACACGCTTAAATCCATATCGATAAAATAAAATGACAAAGCTAGTTAGAGATTTAGTTCCGCAAGCCATCTTAAAATCAGGCAGAATACCGATTACCTATATTGCAGAATCATATGAATATAAAAAACTATTGAAAAATAAACTACTAGAGGAAATAGAAGAATTTGAACGTATCGAAGAAATTGCCGACATATTAGAAGTGCTTGAAACAATTTGTAATATTAATAACTATAAACTAAAAGATATACTAAACAAAAAAAGAAATCTAACGGTGGCTTTAGTGATATAGTAGTTTTAGAAAAGATACTAAACTAACTTACTATATTTATCATCTAAACCGTACTTTCTCCCTTTATTAGAAGAATCTACTATTTTCAAAAACCCCTGATCTACCCAATCGGCACAAAGCTTAGCACTTGTTCGAGGTTTAAAACCAAAAACTTTACCAATTTGACTACTAGTTACAACTTCAAATTGCTTAAAAAGCTCTAAAACTTTTCTCTGTTTAGGATCAAGCTTTCTAAGTAATGCACTCATGTCAGGAAGCTCTTTATTACTTACCTCTTGCATTTGATTAAGTACTTTTTCAAAAGATATAGCCATACCATTTATAAAATACTCTACCCAGCCTGTTATATCTGCTTCAGCATGCCCCATATAGTAATTATGATGTCCTATGCTAATAGCCTCATAATAAGCTCCTAGGTTTTTAGCATAGTACTCTTCAAGAGAATACAAGCCTTTAAGATCGTAACCTCCTAAATGAAGTATTAAGGTTGTAAGTAGTCTTGCAGTTCTACCGTTACCGTCATAATAAGGGTGTATAGTTGCAAATTGATAATGAGCTATTGCTGCAATAACAGGAAAAGGCAGCTCATTATTATTAATCCATAATACCATATTGTGCATAAGATTTTTTACGTCTTTTGCTTCCGGAGGCATATAAATAATTTTTTTTGTCCCGCTATCTTTAATGACATTTTGTCCATCACGATATTTTGTAGGCTTAACATTAGTTTTGCCATTAGACATAACTAAAGCATGAATAATTTGTATTATACTCTCTGTAATTTTTATATTTTGGGCTACCCATTTTTCTACTTGCATTAAAGCTGCATAGTAACCTTTAACTTCATGCTCATCTCGTTCTCTTCCTGGAAAATGCTCTTGATGTTGAACTATGTTTTTAATCTGATCTGCATCAAGCCTATTCCCCTCAATCATAGTAGAATAATGTGTAGTATAAAGACGTGCAGTTTCTCTTAAAGAACTAAGAACAGTAGGATTTAATGGCAAATGCAGTATTTCAGCTTTAACAGCTTCAATACGCATTAATGAGTTCATAACTTGAGGAGTTATTTTATAGTTTGGTTTAAATTTTAGATTTATCTGCATAATAACGGCATTTTATCTGCATAGTTCATTATTACATTATGCAGATAAAGTACAGATAAATCAAATATTTATTTCTCTAAAACCTTTAGCCCCTCTTTCAAACCATGTTTTATAAATGTAATTTTAGCTTGTTTACCATCAGCCGTTATAAACTCTAAATAATTATCATTTGATAAAATCATTTCAATATCATCTTGTGTAATAGTAGCTATAGCTTGGCAACTATTTATCGTACAATTTATATATATTCCTGGTGCAATATTTTTCTCGCCACTATTAATAGCTGTGCCGGCAGGAATTTGAACATTTGGCGGTAGTACTTTAATTAGCTTTAATTCTTTTTTACTTTGATCACTATTGAAATAACCAATATGGTACATTGCTAATATTTCTGTCTCTTTATCTTTTTCGGTATTATTAATTTGTTGTGATAAAAAGCAAATTTGTTTTTGTTCATTATTAAGATTACAATTTAAATTCCAAGCTCCATATTTTTTAGGTGCTGTTGATGCATTAACATTTTCCACCCTAAATAATACAAAAACCCCAGCTATTACAAATAACCCGCTACAAACAAATATAATTTTCTTTATGTAATTTTTCATTTTACTTTTAACCTTTTTAAAATATTTTCTTTCCCTAAAATTTCAGCAATTTCAAATATGCTAGGTGAGCCAACCATACCCGTAATTAAAGCTCTCACAGGCTTCATAACTTCATTTAGCTTTAAACTATTTTCTGTTGCTATTTTCTTAAATTCAGACTGTACTGATTCTTTATCAAACTGCTCAAGTTTTTCTAGGCTTTCTACAACATTGCTAAGCAAATTTTTATCGCAATTTTCTATAATTTCCTTTGCATCATTTTCATAAGCAATAGGAGTATCTATTAAATAAATTTTTGCAAGATTTGCTAAATCTAGTAAGGTTTCGCTTCTAACTAATAAACCTTGTAGACCACATTTTATATAATTTACTTCCTGCTCGCTGACCTTATAATTTCGATTTAATATCTCTAAAATTTTAGTAATTAAACTATCTTCATCAAGCATTCTTAAATAATGGCTATTTAAACTATTCATTTTAGTAAAATCAAGTTTTGCAGGTGATTTACCAAGTGAATCTAGGTTAAACCATTCGATAGCTTGATCTATCTGGATAATCTCATCATCCCCATGACTCCAACCAAGACGCAATAGATAATTACATAAGCTTTCCGGCAAATACCCCATATCCTTATAAGCTTCAACACCTAAAGCCCCATGCCTTTTAGACAATTTAGCACCATCTGCTCCATGAATTAGCGGTATATGAGTCATGCTTGGAACGTGGTAACCAAAAGCGTTATATATAGCGATTTGCCTTGCAGCATTCGTTAAATGATCATCACCTCTAATAATATGAGTTATGCCCATATCGTGATCATCGACCACCACGGCTAACATGTAAGTAGCAGTGCCATCACTACGCAGCAGTACCATATCATCAATGTGAGAGTTCTCAATTACTACGTCACCCTGCAAAGTATCATTAATTGTTATACTGCCTGTGCGAGGAGTTTTTAAACGTATAACTGGCTTTATATCTTTGGGGTAAGTATCAGGAGTTTTATCTCGCCACCTACTATTAAAAATAAAATGCTGCTTATTTTCTAGAGCTTCTTGTCTTTGCTTTTCTATTTCTTCCTGAGGCGTAAAACAATAATATGCCTTACCCTCTGCAAGCAACTTTAATGCTGCTTCCTTATAAAGATCATTGCGTTTAGATTGGAATACAACTTCATCATCCCAATTAAGCCCTAGCCATTTCAGTCCTGAAAATATGGCTTCTACCGCTGCTTCTGTTGATCTTTCTTTATCAGTATCTTCAATACGTAATAGAAATTTGCCGTTATTATGCTTAGCAAATAAATAATTGAATAAAGCCGTTCTTGCTGAACCTATATGTAAAAACCCCGTCGGTGACGGAGCAAATCTAGTAATCACGTTGTTAGTCATTTTTTTATACATAGATGTCATTGCGAGAAGAAACTATAAGTTTTGTACGCGTGCAATCTAGGGATGTTTAATGAGATTGCTTAGTCGCTACGCTCCTCGCAATGACGGGTTATCATTTTTCTTCAAATACATAAAATAATTTACGTCTATATCATCGTCACTTAATACCCATTTGTCTTCTGCCATGTTATACACCAAGCCTTTTATTTCCTCAATTTCTATATTGGTATTTTCTAGCATCTCATAAATTTCAGATGGTTTTAGAAACTTACTATAATCATGGGTATTTTTCGGCACCCATCCAAGTATATACTCAGCTGCTATTATCCCAAGTAAATAAGCTTTTTTGGTGCGGTTAATCGTAGAAATTATAGCCATACCTTTTGGCTTAATACGCTTTACCAAATTAAGCATAAATTCTTGAACATTTTCCACATGCTCGATAACTTCAAGGCAAATCACTACATCATATTGCTTATCGTTTTCTAATTCTTCTATAGTGCTTTTTAAATAATTTACCTTAATATTATTTTCCGTCGCATAAGCCAAAGCAGTATCGATATTACTTTGCAAAGCATCAATAGCCGTAACCTTAAAACCTTGCATTGCAAGATTAGTAGCAATTAAACCGCCACCACAACCTACATCTAATATTTCCAAATCAGAAATATCGTTGTAATGCGATTTTATCTTCTCTATTATATAGTTAAGGCGAATAGGATTTATGCTGTGTAAAATACCGAACTCCCCATCCTTATTCCACCAACTATGAGAGATTTTCTCAAATTTTTCTAATTCGTTTTTATTAACTGAAGACATAGCTATAATATACTTATATGGTACTAATAATACTAGCCCTAATTTTAATTAGCTGCATATTTGCTCCCATTGGCTGCATAGCATTATGGAAAAGATACGTTTACTTTGGCGATGGGCTTGCTCATAGTAGCTTTCTTGCAGTCAGCATTAGTATTATCACTCATTTTCCGTTAATATATTCAGGATTAATTGTTGCAATTCTTTTTTCAATTTTTGTATTTATCTTCCAAAATAATTCTGAAAAAAATGCAGTTATTAATTTAATTTCTAGCTCTATGCTGGCTATTGCTTTAATTATTAATTATTTTTCTTCTGCTCAAAACAATATAGTAAATTTACTGTTTGGCGATATTTTATCTGTAGCTTTTGATGATTTAATTGTGCTAGCAATAATGCTTATAGCTATTATATGCTTTATTGCATATTTTTATAATAAAATTCTTCTTATAATTATTAACAGAGATATTGCCGTAATTAAAGGCGTAAAAGTTAATATTATAGAACTACTATTTTTACTTATTTTATCTATCTCAGTATTTTCTGCAATTAAAATAGTTGGGGTTCTTATGGTGACAGCTGTGTTACTTATTCCTGCTATGATTGCAAGATTTATGGTAGGCAGCCCTGCTATGATGATTATAATATCAATTTTTATTTCGCTATTTATTAATTTCTGTGCTGCTACTGCCTCTTTTTATTTTGATCTACCTCTAACACCATTAGTTATAATAATTGGCTCGTTGATTTATGGGGGGGTGTATTTCTCTGTCATTGCGAGGAAAAATTGGAATTATTAAGTGGCTCTTATATCATTCCGACGTAAGGCTTACTTGCGTAAATACCAAGTCGTCATTGCGAGGAAAAGCTGCAAGCTTTGACGAAGCAATCCAGTTTAAAATACCGATAAATTAGTATTTTTTATTATTTTTTCTGGATTGCCATGCTCATTTCATTCGCTCGCAATGACGTTACACATAATAAAAAAGGCAAGCTATTTAACAATAACTTGCCTTTCATTTTATTTGAAACTAATTAGAAATTATAATCTTCGTACATTCTTTTACGAGCAAACTTTCTTTTTCTTCGTACAGCTTCTTGTGCTTTACGAACACGCTTTACTGACTTCGGTTCGTAGTAACGCTGTTCTTTCATCTTACGAAAATAAAGCTCTCTTTGTAGCTTTTTCTTAAAATTCTTAAGCGTATTATTACAATTACCGGCGTGAACATTTACTAGTATCACTAAAATTACTCTCCTTAAAATAAATATATATTGGTAACAAGCTATATTATCTATATAATAAGTTATAATGTCAAGGTTAAAAATATGAATATTCAAGAAGAACACTACACAAAGAAAATAAGCTTCATGCAATCATTGCTAGAATTATTACCATTTAATGAATGGAATGACAAAATAATTAATGAAGCAGAAGAAAAATGTGGCTTTGCTAAGGTCTATAGTTTAATACTTTTTCCAGATGGATTAGCCGAAATAATAAAATTTTTTGAAAGCTATCTAGATAATATTACGTTAGAAAGTTTAAATGAGCAGAAAGTACCAAATAAAATTAGAGAAAAAATATCCTTAGCAGTAAAAACTAGAATTAAAGCTGTGTTACCTATTATTCATAGCAAGAATGCTGCATATTTCGCATTAAATCCTGTTCAAGGTACAGAAGTTGCATTCCACAGCTGTGATATTATTTGGCAATATGCTGGTGATAAATCGATTGATTATAATTATTATACTAAACGAGGCTTACTACTTTCAGTTTATGTATCATCTATTCTTTTTTATATTCAAGATGACTCAGAAAATTATATTAATACCGATAAATTTATTGATAGTTCTGTAGAAAATATTGTGCAAGCTTTCACGCAAATGAAAAAACTACTCGATCCTTCAAATATTCCAATAGTTAGGATGTTTACATAGAGGATATAATGAGAATTTATTTTATAACTATTATAGCTATATTACTAACAAGCTGCACTTTACCATACAATCCATTAACCTCCAATATCATACTACGGCTTGTACCTTAGGTATCCTTTAGATACGAATTGCAACATAAAACCCTGCTACAACGCCACCATGTGGGGACATTGCCCGCATGGATCAGCTTTTCCGTCATTGCGAGCGAATAAAATGAGCGTGGCAATCCAGAAAAAATAATAAAAAATGCTATAAGTCAGCATTTTTTAGCTGGATTGCGTATGTACAATTACTTCGTAATTTCCTTAGCTCAGACGGAAAAACCGATCCATGTAACAAAGCCGGACAAGCACTTAGATGAGAGGAACGGAAATGATCCTCCCAACAATTATAATTACATTAAGCTTTAAAGTAATAAAATTTTATTTCATTATCTTTAAAAGCATCTCTTTTATTTTTGAAACCCTTTTTTAATGAGCCAGAAGAAAAGTTACTTGTACCAGCTTGTGCAATATCAGGACCTTCTAATTTTATCTTTTCTATATCTTTACTACTTGGAATAACAACTGCAATATGCCCTGCTCTTTTTGGGTTAGCATTCTTATATACCGATACAACAAAATGTCCTTGGTTAGCAAATTTTTGTGCTTGAACAAAACTATCATCACGATTTGCAGTCTTAATATAACTCCATCCATTTTTTACCCCTTCTGTTTCAAGCCATTCAGCTTGTTTATTTGACAAAGCAGGTATAAACTCCTTATCACCCTCAGGGTGAGGAAGTAGTGACTTATTCGGAAGACCTAATGCCTTAGAGGCAGCATATGCAAAACAACTACAATGTGATAAACGCTTTAACTTGGGAGAGTCGTATTTTTCTGTTTCTTCTAATAAAGTTTCACCTGTCCTACAGTTTATTACGCTACCTTTCTGCCATTTTCTTTCAACATTTAAGGAGTTAATTATCTCTAGATTCTTTTTGGCAGTTTCCGACATATTTTCAGCTTGTGCAGTAATATTAATACCAAGCAAACAAACTATAATTAGCTTAAAAATTTTATGCATTTTCTTTCTCTTATTAATTATGAAACTCTATATACAATATCTAAAATAGTAATTCAACTATTAATTGTAATTATTTTTATATTTTATTGTTTTTTAAGAAATGGAATTATAACATATATTCTTAATAAATGAAAAGTCAGTGGAGGAAGTTTTATTTGGAAAGATTGGGTATAAATCATTAACCTGAAGTGTTTCTTGACAAACTATAAGCTTTTATATATGCTTCTTTAGGATTTAGCACCCGTAGCTCAATTGGATAGAGTATATGACTACGGATCATAAGGTTAGGGGTTCGACTCCTCTCGGGTGCGCCACTCTTCAGTTTTTGCTATCTGTACGAACGTATTGAACGGCGAACGCAAGGTATAATCAAGGTTTTGAGGTTTTAGCGTCAGGTTAGCAAATTTACTTCTTACTTTTATTTGAACACCTAATTATGCTGAATAAGGTATATCTCCAGTAAGCTTATATTCACTATCATCAACAGTATATATATGTATTTTATCAGATGTATTATTACTTAGTTCAATTTCAGGTTCTATAATTACTCTAGCATGCGGTTCTAAAATTATCTCGGATACATTTTCTTTCATACGCTGATGTATTCTAAGCTTATCATTTATTTTAACTTTGACTTTATATTTTATAGGTTCATCATCGCTTGTGTGTTGCATAATAAATTCTTTTAAATAGATTAGAAAATTAAAAATGTACTAATATATAAACATATAGAATAAATCAATCTAAAATTTAATAATAATTTTTTCTATTTTGCACTGCTATAGTAGAAATAAGTGCCAGAATTATACTTACTACAAAGAAAATACCTAATATTAAAGGAGATTGATATTTCTGTAATAAATAGGAAACTATGATTGGAATAAAGCTTGCTACTGAATAAGCACTATTATAAATTAACGCTGTAGCCGTATAACGCATTTTAGTAGCAAATAAACGTGATAATATAGGCATATAACTAGTAAAAATTCACTTGAAGAACAGAATCTTTAACTTAATTATTCAATTCTAACGCCTAATCTTTTAAATATTGAAATATTAAATTTGATCCTATTTTCTTCTTCTATTTCTAATTTTGGCAATAACTTTGATTCATATGGATCATTAACATCTAATAATTTAGAAGAGCATTCAAAATGCACCCCCGAAAGAATAGCTATTCCTTTATCGCACTTAATTTCCACGATCGCCGGTAGATAATTATTATCTTTTTCAATATGATAATATGCTAATACATTTACATCTTTATAAGAATCAGCATTATAAAAGTATCCTCCTCCATTATAATAAACACTTATATTAGTGAAGTCATTATCATCAGGCATGTTTACTTTGAGTAGTGCCGCTCTAGCTCCACTATTTGTTTTATAGTCATATTTAGCAAGAATAGGACCGACAGATTTATCAGGGAAAAATGCTAACTCCCTTTCACCCAGAATCTCTAATGCACCATTTTTATCAAACTCAACAAAATTAGAACCATAATATGCTCCTGCACAAAATCCTAAATAACTTCCACCATTTTCTACATATTCTTTAATAATTTTATTTCCCTCACCATTAAGTTTTTTAGTATAAGGTATATCTGCACCACCAGGTATTACTAATAAAACAGCATTTTTAGCCCACTCTTTAGCTAAAATATCTTGTGCATTTATAAAACTAATTTTATAAGCAGTAGCGATTTTTGCTAAGGTATCAAGAACATACTTTATGGAATTTTCACCCGCCCCCTCATCATTATATATGTATATAATATTTGGCGTATATTCTGTATTATTTAAAACCGTTTGTTATTGCTGCCTCGTGGCTTCTGGTTCTAACATAACTCATCATATTTATAGATACGACTTATAAAATATAAAATTCTGTCCAATAATTCAATTTGAATAAAATTTATACTTACTATATTTGCATCCTAATAAAAATCCTTTTTAATATTAAAGTTAATATAGTTAAAATATGTTGTTATAATTATAGATAGAAATTATTACTCATTATTAAAACTCTCTATTATTTCCTTTTATTCCTTATTAATCCTTATATTTCTCAAATTATACTTAGATTATTAATTTATATCTTTAGTTAAATTTCTATTGCATTCTTAAATCTTCTTATCTAGATTCTTTCCATAGCTCATTTTTAACAAAATATTAAAAATTATAGAATTTGATAGAGGATGTAATTCATGTTTACCCAATTAATAGAAGCAATAAATAAATATTATAATCCACTAAATAAAATAGAGGAAATAGAAAATCTAATCTCTCAAATGAGTGCTGCGGAATTAGATAAAGTTGATGGTAATAAATGTACGGCATTGCATTTAGCAGTTATTAGAGGGCAAGAAAAAAATTGTGAATTATTAATATCTAAAATGTCTGATGAAGCTATTAATGCTGTTGATAAAGACGGTTATACAGCTCTGCATTTAGCAGTTATTAGAGGGTAAGAAAAAAATTGCGAACCATTACTATCCAAAATGTCTAAAGAAGCTATTAATGCTGTTGATGAATACGGTTATACAGCTTTGCATTACGTAGCTAGTAATGGAAATGAAAAAATTTGCAAATTATTACTATCCAACATGTCTAAAGAAGCTATTAATTCTATTGATGATGCAGGTCATACAGCTCTACATTTTGCAGCTAGTAATGGAAATGAAAAAATCTGTGCATTACTCATAAAAGAAAATTCTGGTTTAATAGATGTAGCTGATAAAAACGGCAATACAGCTATACACTTTGCAGCTAGTAACGGAAATGAAAAAATTTATGAATTACTAAATATAAATCCCAAAGTAATCAATCATTTTGATAAAAGAGGCAATACAATTCTGCATTTTGCAGCTGTTAATGGAAATGAAAAAATTTCTGAATTAATTTTAGGTGAAAATTCTGGACTAATTGATATCACTAATAATGATGGTCATACAATTTTATATTCAATAGCTAGTGGGGGAGGACAGCACACTAAGTATACTAAACAATTGAGAGCTAAACCAGGAATAATGCTCCCTAATATATTGAAAATTGTTGATAATAAGGGTTATTGTCTAATTTTCCAAAATAGAGCTAATAATAAACTAGAAGAAGTTTATAAATTACTTATAGAAAAAAAACCTGAACTTCTTAATACTATTGATAAAGATGGTAATACAGCTTTACATTTAGCAATTATTCATAAACAAGAAAAAACCTGTGAATTGCTCATAAAAGAAAACTCTAAACTAGTTGATACTATTACTAAAAATGGCTATACAACTCTGCATTGGGCAGTTAACAGTGGAAATGAAAAAATTTGTAATCTACTGATAGAACAAAAACCTGAACTTCTTGATATTACTGATAAAAATGGCAACACTGTACTACATTTAGCAGCCACCCAAAGAAATGAGGAAATTTGTAATTTACTAATAGAGAAAAATCCTAAGTTTCTTGAGGTTATAGATAATAATAGCTATACAGAGCTACTTTACGCAGCCAGAAATGGAATTGTAAAAGCTTACGAGTTACTAATAAAAGCAAATCCTAACTTTCTTGATAATATTGATGATAAAGGTTATACAGAACTACATTATGCAGCTCAAAATGGAAATTTTGAGATTTTTAAATTAATTATAAATAGAAAACCTGAATTACTTAAAACTGTTGATAAACAGGACAATACTGTCTTACATTTAGCAGCTAATAGTGGACAAACAAAAATTTGCGAACTACTTATAAACGAGAATCTTCAAATAACTAAGTCCGTGAATAAAGGAGGTCGTACCGCTCTGCATTTGGCAGCTAGTTTCTATAATGCTCGGGTAAATAACATAGATTTTGAAATTTGTAAATTATTGACGGATAAAGATCCTGATCTAGTTAATATTGTTGATAATCAAGGTAATACGGCTCTACATTATGCAGTTAAAGGAACAGATAGAAAAGAGAAAGTTTGTAGATTACTTATAGAAAAAAATCCTCAAATATTGGATATAAAGGACTATCGTGGTAATACTGTCTTACATAAAGCAGTTATTTCTGGAGACGGGATAATTTGTGAATTACTTATAAAAGAACATCCTCAATTAATTAATATAAAGAATATATGGGGTAGTACGGTTCTACATTATGCAGTTAAAAGAGGACTATTTATGTATGATTTAATAATAAAAGAAAATCCTGAACTAATTTTTGTTACTGACAATAATGGTCGTACAATTTTGCATTATGCTACTGAAAAACCAAATGAAGAACTATGTGAACTCCTAATAAAAAATAATCATCAATTAATTAATATAGTGGACAATGAGGGTAATACGGTTTTACACAAAGCAGCTTCTCGAGGACATATGAAGAGTTGTGAATTGCTTATATCCAAAATGACTTATCAGCTTATTAATCAAGTTAACAAACATGGCTATACAACTCTGCATTGTGCAGCTATCGGCGAACAAGAAAAAATTTGTGAATTACTTATAAAAGAGCATCCTCAACTAATTGATGTCATTGATAATAATGGTAAAACAGCGTTGGATATAGCAAAATCAAGAAATTGCAATAAAATTGTCGAACTTATAACTACAAAATTAACTCAAATACAACAAGAAAAACAACAAGCTGAGTTATTAACTAAGCAGCAAGCAAAACTAGAGGCACAAAAAGCTGAGCTACTAGCAATACAGAAAGCAGAACAAGAAGAATTACAATTTAAAGAATTACTATCAACGATAAGAGAAAATAATCTAGAAGAAGCAGAGAAATTGGCTAAGGATATAAGCGGGCATATACTCAATAATGTTGATGAGAACTCTAATACCGCATTACATTTAGCAATAGAACAAGGTTTAACTGAAGTAGCAAGAATATTAATAATTAAAATGTCTTTTGAAGCTATTAATAAAATTAATAATAATGACCAGACAGCATTAATGCAAGCGGCTAGCAAAGGTTTAAAAGAAATAAGTAAATTATTAATGACCCAAGCAAGTAGGGAAGAAATATCTAAAGCGAAAATTCTATTAGAGGAGTATGACAAACAGCACGCTACATTTGAAGAGAGATTGGTTACATTTCAAGAGATAGTATTCAAAGTAATTTCTCAACTAAATAATAACAATAATATTAGCGAACAAGATAAAGGAAAATTACAAGAAAGAATAAATGAGATAGCAAAAGCGGTAAATACTTTTACAAACAAAGATGACATAAATGCTATGATTATAAATATGGAAAACTCTGCAAAGGGTGAAATTACTATAGAAAGCATTGAAATTTTATAAAGATATTTAAACCACATAATAGAACAGCAGATTTTATTAAATGATAAAATACGCACGGAAAAACTTACTGAATTTGACAACAAAGTAACAGAGCTGACAACTAAAATAAAAAGCAGTACAACTATTAATGAACAAGATAAAAATTTAATGCAAAACAGTATAAAGGAAATTGTAAGTAAGGTACAGAAATTGGACGATAAAAGTGATATAGAAGAGATAGCTAAGAACATAGAAAAACTTGCTGAAAATAAAATTACTAAAGCAAGAATTGCAGTTTTAGAAGAGGATGTAGATCAATTAATAACACAACAACAAAATAAATTGAGTCTAACTACGAGAAATGAAAATCAACCTGAAAATAATTTAGAAAGTTCAGCTGAAAAAATAAAACAAGATAAGTTAAGTATATTCAAAGAAATAACAGCAAAGGTAATTGCTAATTTGGAAAACAATAATGCTATTACTGCAGGTAATAAAATTACAATGCAAAATTCTATAAATGAAATAATAAGCAGAGTACCGCTATTAACGGATATATCTTATATAGAGAAAATAACGGCTAGTATGAAAGAGCTTACAACAGGAAAAATTGAAAAAGGCAAACTTTTGGATTTAAAAGATGAAATCAATGCAACGATATCAATGCAAACGAATGAAAAAGCCAACTATATGCCAATACTTGCGGTAACAAAAATAATTTATGATAATCCGCTTTTGAGTAATCCAAAATTGTTGCAAGCTGCTGCAGAGAATAAATTAAGCTCTGATTTAATCCAAGAGGCAATTAATAATAATGATGAGGAGCTTATTTTAGCTGGATTAGTGAGTGTAGGATATGATATAACAAAAATTAATTAAGTAAGGATAGGTGGCGGTAGCTTGCCGCCACCATTTAAATTTATACTGCTCGTGAATTTCGTTGTATAAAAAAGTATCACTTATTCACCCCCTATAACTATTTTAGGTTAGTAAATCATATATGCTATTTTAAGCCTCATTACTCTTCAAGCTTTTCGGTTAGATATTCCAGCGGTTGCCATTCATTATATCCATATTTCTTAGCAAAAATTGTAGCTTTATGTATAAAATTATTATCTTCGTTTATAATCTCTAACACTATTTTCTTATTTATTTCATAATAAGTTTTAACTTTGATAAGTTTTAAAGTACTAAGCGTACCAAGCACCGCCCAAAGTATTTTATTGATAGACGAATTCATTGAAAGCTTTTGAATTATGACTATAACCGGTTTAATAGAACAATCTCTTACCTGCACTACTAGCTCATTTAAACTTTCATGATCATAAGGATTTTTCAATTCAATAGTTTCAGGTATACCTAAATTATATTTTTTGCAATAAGCTGCAATTCTTGTTTTAAGTTTGTCGCTTCTGGAATTATAAGGAGGTTCTAGTAAAAGAATAGAGTTTTTTATTAATTGATCTTGGTTAGCCATGGACTTGCCACCGTTAAACTTATTAAATTAAACTTAACCACCAATAATTATACCTTTTGGTGGCCAGGGCGTTAGAAAAACCGTTAGAGAAACAGCCGTAGTAACCTTTAGGTTATACCTTGAACATAGCTACTACCACCCCGACCAAGTCGAGGAACACATTTTTTTTGGAAAATGTAACCATCTCTAATAGGGTTTTCTAAGCCCCAAAACAGTTTTAACTGCTTCAGTTAAAATTTATACTTAACTCCCCAAAAAAGTCAATTAACAATTATAAACTTTAAATTAAATATTTACTTATTTTAATCTAGACAAAAGTATATTTTCATATAGTATTTTACTACTTTCAATTTAATCCAAGGTTAAAATATGGCAAAAGAAAAAGGAGTCTATCATTTTGCATTAGGAAAAGAAGGGCAAGATCGTCACGATTTAATAAACAGGTTAAATAATCCTTCAAGTTGTAAATTCTTATTAAAAAAGGGCTTACAACCAGGGATGACAGTATTAGAACTTGGATGTGGTACGGGAACAATGGCTATTTGGCTAGCACAACAAGTGACATCTTCAGGTAGAGTTATTGCAATAGATAATAGTGAAAAACAACTAGAAATAGCTAAAGCTGCTGCAGAGAAAGCAGGAGTTAATATAGAATTTCATCAAATGCCTGTGAACGATGTTGGTAATTTGGGCTTGAATGGCACAATAGATTTTGTTTTTTCTAGATTTCTTTTTATGCAATTAACTCACCCTCAAGAAGCGTTAAATATTGTTAAAAATGTTCTTAAATTAAATACCGGCGTTATTGTATCACAAGAACTTATATCTAAGTTAGCTTTTAGTTCTTCAGATAGCCCCGCTTTACCACAATTAGTTAATTTAGCAGCTAAACTTAACAAGCATTTAAATAAAGATAATAATTTAGGTCTGAAGTTGTTAAAGCTTTATAAAGACGCAGGCTTAAAATTTTCAGATTCAGATTACAAATTTAAAAATACTTTACTAAAAACGAAAGAGGAAAAACTGCTATATTATAAATCTCTTGCAGAAGCAACACCAACTATTTTTAAAAATAATCTAGCTACTGAAGAAGAGGTTAACGAGCTAAAAGAAGGTCTTATGGATTTAGCAAATACTGAAGACATTATTGTCGGTGGTATGTCCAATATAATTATTGCTGGTACTTTGATGGGTGAACAACATACACCGACTACAGATTTAGAATAATAGTAAACTTTACTATATGACTCTTATGTCATTCCTGCGTAAGACTTGCCTGCGTGGATCAATTTTTCTTCTGTCATCCCGTGATGGCATTGTTGCGTGGATCAAAAAACGCCCTAAGGTAGCCATACCATGGCTTGACCACGGTATCCAGAAAAGCAACTTTTAATACTAATAATTTCAGTATTTTAAGCTGGATCCCGCGATCAAGTCGCGGGATGACAGAGGAAAAATTGATCCACGCAACAATGCCGCCACAGGATGACACCGATCATGTTTTTTGATCCACGCAGGCAAGCCTCATGCGAGGAATAACATAAGTGCTATGCAACAACCTATATACAAGCCACGTGATGACTACCTTAAAGCATTTTTTGATCTCAAAAAAATGCCGATTTATCTACAAGATGATATACTCTAATAAGTGAAAAGTTACTAGATAAAGTTTAATTTATTAAATGAGTATATACTGCAAATACTTCTCCTTTATATTTTAAACCCCTATATTGTGTTTTTATTACTTAAATTAAATATTAGCTAAATTTTTTTAAAGATAATTAATAATAAAATTGTGTGCCATATAAATAAAAGTTAATATTTATATATAAATGTTAAAGTGAATATTAATTTTCTTTATTAATACTTTAAAACTAGGTAATATATGAATTTCGATAGCTACAAAAAAAATGAAATACTAAATTTTAATGGTAAATTACGTAATGATGATATTCCGGATCTATTAGAATATTTAAACAAGCATCCTGAAATTACTAATCTTAACTTATCCCGTTGTTGGGAATTAACTGATGAGGGTTTTAAATCCTTAACAAACTCTCCTAACGCTAAAAATATTACTGATCTTGATTTATCATACTGTGTTAAATTAAGTGATGAAAGCTTCAAGGCTTTAGCAGACTCTCCTAATTTGGAAAATATTACTAAACTTAGTTTAGCGGGGTCTAATATAACAGATAAGGGATTTGAGGCGTTAGTAAATGCTCCTGATAATAAAATCACTGATCTTAGTTTGTATAATTGTAGAGAAATAACAGGGGCTACAGTAGTGTTATGCTTTGAAAAGTCATCATTTAAAAATATTGAGTTTTCCCTATCAAAGGAACAAAAGCTTTATAATGCTTTAGTTAAAATAAGAGATAGTAAGGATAAACCAAACTTTAAAATAGAAAATACTGTAAAAGATTTGGTATTTGATTTAGCACCAGCTGATGAAGAAGGTAATGTAATCAGATATATAATAGAAAATTCAGCAAAATTTCCTTTTGCAATCAATTCAACAAGTACAGATGGTTATGATTTGGCACTTTTCTATACTCATTCTCCTAAGATGCAGGAGTTTCTGTTTAAACATGGCATGATTCCTCCAGAAATGAAAGATCAAACTTTAGAAGAGATAGCAAGAGATAATCAATCTGTGCATCAAAGTGAAGCTGTAAAGAAGACTAATTTTATAACAAATGAATTAATGGAATCGACCCAGTTACCGCCTGATAAACTCAAAGAAAGTGCTAAAGAATACCAAAATAAAATACTTCCTGAGCTATATAAAGATAATAACCCTCTAGCTATTAAACTTCTTGAATTAACTGACGGCGAAAAACACAGCGTAATGAAGAGGGTTTTAGGAAATAATAAAGCTCCAGATGATCAAAATTTTATTAAGGAGGTGAAAGAAAAATCAGAAAATATATTAAAAAATGAATATTTAAACGAAAACAGTTCCAAATATAAGGCTTTGATCCAATATGATTGGAGAAAGGGATCAGAAAAGAAAACTACTATTCCTGAATCAATTGGTCTAGTAAGTGAATTAATAGATAAAGCAGCTATCCCCACTAGGGATAAACAAGAATTATGTGTTACTCTTTTAGCAAAAAATCCTAAATTGACTGAAGCAAAATTTACTGAGGTTAAAAAAATCTTAAATGATCAAAATCTTACTTTAGAACAATTAAGTAGTAGAGAAAATCTTCATAAATTATTGAATAATATAGGTGATGATAAATTAAATAACTTATTTAACAATGTAAGTGGGTTTAATATAGATGAAATTTGGAAAGAACAAAAAAACTTTACTTTAGCTAAACAGCTCTACGTAGCAGCAACAACTTATGGAGAGAATACTAGTGCTTGTATTCAAGGAACATATTCACAAATTATAGATAGTGCTTCAGAAATAGACACAACATTACTTACTAAATTTGCAGATTATAAAGAAGAAGAAAAAAAACAAGCAAATAAAATAGGAGCTATTAACGACAATAACATTGCACCTTTTATAGAGACAGTGGTGAATAAATTAAAAGAAGATGAAACTATCATGAAAGATGCAGCATTAAAAGATGCTTTGGAGCGTTTAGATAGTGGGATGATAGATGTTAATGCTCCTAATAATATTACTATAGCTGAGCAAAAAATATTAGCAAAAATAAATCAGGAATTTGTTAATCATATAAAAGACTATATCCCTAATTATAAAGGAACAAATGAAAATTTAGTACCTACACGTGAAGACTATAAAGCGATTATGTATGGAATGTTTGATAAACTAGAACCAGTACAAACTACTCAGATAGGGCAGCCTCAAAAAAATGTAGATATACAAAAGGATACAAAGCAAAATATTATAAGTAATACAAAATCAGCTGATAATAAATCATTTGCTGACCGTGTTCAAAATAGTAGATCATCATCTCCTCAAGGTCGAGGTTTATAAAATATGATTCTAAAAAACAATAAAAAATTTAAAAAAAGATCCGTCATGGCGAGAAAGTTATGTAATAACTGACGAAGTACTCTAGTAAAAAAATACTAAAATCAGTACTTTTTTACTATTTTTTCTGGATTGCCACACTCACTTTGCTCGCTCGCAATGACGAGTTAGTATCTATACAGAACTCAAAAATTTCTCGGCTTCAAGGGCAGCCATACAGCCAGTACCTGCTGCGGTTATAGCCTGCCTATAGATTTTATCCTGAACATCACCAGCAGCAAAAACACCTTCTATATTAGTTTTAGTGCTATCAGGTGCAGTAATAATATAATTATCGCTGTCCATTGTAACTTGTCCTGCAAATAAAGCAGTATTTGGTTTATGCCCAATAGCTACAAATACGCCGTTACAATTTACTAAGCTTGTTTCTTTAGTATGAACATTTTGAATTTTAACTCCAATAACAGATTTTGGGTTATTATTACCAACTATCTCTTCTACTACATGATCCCAAATCACAGATATTTTAGGATTTTTAAATAGCCGCTCTTGTAATATTTTCTCAGCTCTAAAACTATCTCGTCTATGTACTATAGTAACTTTGCTTGCATGATTGGTCAGATATAAAGCCTCTTCAACAGCACTATTACCCCCACCAACTACTACTACTTCCTGATTCTTGAAAAAGAAACCATCACAAGTAGCACAAGCTGACACCCCAAATCCCATAAATTCTTGCTCTGTAGGAATACCAAGCCATCTTGCTTCCGCACCAGTACAAATAATTATGCTTTCAGCTTCGTACTCTGTCCTAGATCCTGTAGACACTTTAAAAGGTCTTTGTGACAAATCCACTTTCTCAACATAATCATTAACAATTTTAGTGCCGACATTTTCAGCCTGCATACGCATCTGTTCCATTAGCCAAGGTCCTTGTACGCTTTCTGCAAATCCTGGATAATTCTCAACATCGGTAGTAATAGTAAGCTGACCGCCAGGCTGAATACCATTAATTAATATTGGATTTAAAGACGCCCTTGCTGCATAAATAGCTGCACTTAAACCGGCAGGACCTGAGCCGATTATCAGTACTTTAGTAGTAATTTTCATAATTTAATTTATTTTTTTATAATTTTTCTAACCAAGATTTTATATGTTCAATTTCATTAGAATTTGTTAAGGAGGGAGTATGACCTGCATATTTAATTTCGTAAAGATCAAAATCTTTTGTTTTTTGCATTTTTTCAACAGTAGATTTTGTTAGAACTTGAGATTTAATGCCGTGAATCAGTAATATTTTACATTCTATTTTATTCCATACAGACCATAAATCTACATCTTTTTGGCTTTTGACATTTCTTATGCCTTTTGTTATAGCAGGATCATAATTCATTTTATATTTTCCGCCAAACGTAGAAATGACACTATACTTTGTTAAATAATCCCAATCTTCTTCATTTTTAATCCCTGATTGTCCATAAATAAGCTTTAAATGCTCTTTTGCACTTTCTAGATCATCTAATATGACAGTTTTTTTAGCATAAGCTGCAATTTTGACTAAAGTAGCAGAATCTATAAACGCCCCTATATCATTTAATATTAAACCTTTAAAAATATTTTTAAATTTACTGGCAAGAACCATACCTATAATTCCGCCCATTGAAGTACCTAGCCAAATAGGTTTTTTTATCTTTAACTTATTTAAAAACAGCAACGTATCTTTAATATCAAGTAGTATAGTTATAATGGCTGGTTTTTTTAAAATTTTCACTATCCCCGCGTCCGGGATAGCTTAGAGAAATTACTCTATAATCTTTACTTAATTCCTTAGCTATTTTATCAAAATCATGAGCATTTCTTGTTAAGCCATGAGCACATATTACTACGTTTTTATTTTGGGGATCACCAAATTCTACATAAGAAATTTTATGTTCTGGTATATATTGAAGAGGAAGAAAGTTAATATATGGACCAACTTTAATTGAGTTAATTTTCATATAAACCTACTAATTTAAATCACTTAAAAATATACTGACCATTGTCGGCATATATACTACTACAAAAAGTAGCGATAAAAACACGGTGGCAGCGACCTTTTCAGGATAAAATTTTTGTAAATTTGCTATAACTATGGTATTTGCAGCTAAGGGAGCTGTAGAAAGTAGCTTTAACGCATTATAATAATCATTATTATACCATTTTGTTACAAAATGATCAAACATGATAAATAGCCCTACCCCTAAAGGATAAAATAAGAATTTAGCAGCAAAAGTAGCAAGAGTAAATTTTATATCCACTTCAAATTTTTGAAGTGATGAAAGAGCAAGTCCTACCATAACCATACCAAGTATAGAAAAAGAACCTTTCATATTATATATAAAATCATCCAAGAAATCAGGTAAAGTAAAACCACAAAAACTAAATAAGCAACCTAGAAAAAATGCATTTAAAATTGGCAATTTTACTACTTTCAATATACTATCAGTAGTATTTGCAAAGCTTCGCATGCAAATATAAAAGCCTACCGAACACTCGTAAATATTAACGCCTATCACTGCCATCATATAAATACTTAGCGTATAATCATCAAAAAGTGCAGCAGCTATAGGCAACATGAAATATCCCCCATTTGCTGTACCAGCAGACAAAGCTATAATATTACGTGTATGATCCTGCCAAAATTTACCGAAAAAATAGTAAGAAAATAATGACAACAATGTCGCAATTACAAAGGTTACAACTGTAACACTTAATGCTGAAAATGTCAAAGTTGTGCTAGCAGGAATAGTAAAGAATACTATAGGTGATATAAAATAGAATAATAAAGAAGAGATACTGTCCCTTTCAACATTTGAGTATTTACCCGCTAAAAACCCGATTACTACACTTAATAACACTGAAACGGTTTTAAAAAAAACTATACTAAAAATTACCATGTAATGAGCTAAAGATATAATTATCTATAATATATTAGATTTTATCTTTTTTCACTAAATTTTGTAAAGATTTTTAATATTAAGTTTTAAGAGGATTTTATTTAACTTTTAATTGAAAAATTATAAATATTATGATATTAATAATGTACGGATATCAATTTATAAAAAATAATCTTACCTATTCCCCGATCTAATTCACTAAGGTTTTCATATGTTTATAAAAAACTTATTATACTTTATTATCGTATTTTTATCCTTAAACTCTTACTCTAACCCTACTCCGCTTGGGCTTGAGCTAAATAAAGCTACCACTTCAGATTTAATAAAAAAATATAAAATTACTGGAGAGGAACTTAATTATTGGCAAGGGCATAATTATTTTATAGAACCTAATGAAAAATACATATCTAAAGCTTTAGTAATATGTAATGATTTTAATATAATAGAAGCAGTAATTTTAACTATAGATAAAAATAAATTTGAAGAATTTTATGAGATTTTGAAAGATAAATATATTTTGGTAGATAATGTAATAGAACAAGAAAGTGGAAAAATGGCTACTTTTAGAAATGATGATTGCTTAGTAATACTTGAATCATCTGAAGATAACTCGAACATGGAGCTAGTATATGTTACGAATAATTTCTATAAGGATTTTTTAAATAAGCTAGAAAAAGAAGAAAAATTAGAACAAACCCAAATAAAAAATTTATTGTGATGTATACCTTTGATACTTCAAAATTTGGTACGTCGAACTTCGGGATTTGCCTTTGCTAACCTAGTTATCTACTACCACTTATTTGACTTCCAGCTTTTAAAGTATCTGTAGTATACTACAAATAAATGAGAAATTTGGAATGGTGGAAGCAAGTAGTAAGATTTGCTAACCAATACCACTCACAGAAGCCAAATTAGTGACGCTTTTTTTATGCAACAAAATTCACAAGCAGCATAAGAATTTAAGGGAACAAATTATCCCCTTTTTTATTCGTTATTTCCTGCAACTTTAACTTCACATCCCCAAGGCGTATCATCTAAATAAGATACTATATGATCTAATATTTCGGATATAAGTCAGAGATATGTTTAACATCACCAGAAATGCTGGACGTTAATTTTTTACATACACCTTTAATAGTAAAAATGTTTGTTTTAATAAAATTATTTAGTTCTTGCAGCTTATCTTCAATATCATCAACCTCAGGTCTCATAGGATTATCACTTACCTTTTTCATCAAATCCTTTTTTAATAATTGTTTGTTAACTATTTGATAATATTTATGAGCATTTAAAACTTTAAAAATTTTATTACTATCATTTTTAAAAAAATAATCGTATAATAACGAACTGAATTTTTTAAATAACTTACAATTTAATTCAATTTTTTTTGTTATTTCCTCAATGCCTATTGGATTTACTTCATAAGTATAGTTACTTTCATAGTCGTGTTCCATGCGATAAATATGAAGCGAAGTAATAGTAGAATTATCCTTTAATCCTCTAGCGATTCCTGTCGCAAATTCTATATTATTTTCACTAAGATCAAGAGAAGTAAGAGAATTATTATTTACTAGATATTCACCGATTTTTGTTGCTCCATCATCTGCTATAAAATTGCCTCTAAGTGTAAGAGAAGTAAGGGAAGTATTACCATTTAGAGCTTCAACAATTATTGCGGATCCTGTATCTGTTATAGAATTGTTATCAAGACTAAGCGACTTAAGAGTATTAAGCTTTAGAAATTCACCGATTTTTGCTACTCCTTCCTCTGTAATATTATTACTACTAAGGTCAAGAGAAGCAAGGGTATTATTACCATTTAAAGCTTTAATTTTTAAAACTTTAATAACTTCTTCAATTTCTATGTTCCCTATATCGTTCCTTATAATATTGAGAGAGGTAATAGTATTATTATTTTTTAAAGCTTTAGTAAAATTTTTTATGTTTTTATTATATAGTACTGTTTCACTATCATCAGGACCACCATTAACGTTAAGAGTAGTTAAACGGTTAACTTCTTCGATAAACTTATGCTTTTTTAAAAATTCTATTAATTCTTCTATATTGTCTTTTTGATAAAATTTTTCAATATTAAGGTTAAGGGGGGCAGTTAAACGATTAACTTCTTCCTTAACTTCTTCAATAGATTCGTGTTTTTTTAAAAACCCTATTAATTCTTTCATACATTTACTCCTTAATTAAATTCTATAATTTTTAATATTTTGTTAAAAATGAGCTATGAAAAAAATCTAGATAAAAAGATTTAATAATGTAATAGAAATTTAACCAAGGATATAAATTAATAACTTAGGAATAATTTGTGAAATGTAAATATTAGTAAGGGATACATGGAAATAATAGGAAGTTTAATAATTAGCAATGATTACTACTTGTGATTATAACAGAATATTTAAAGAATTTTTATTAAGATGTAAATGTAGAGAGTATTTTAGGCAGAACTAACAACCGCTGCTGTAGCTGCTTCACTCAAAAACAAAGACCGCTCTATTTCTCTACGTTTAACGAGTCCTTGCAGCTTCACACCGCCTTTAGCTTTTACCCATCTAAGGAGCTCATCGGCGGCATTATCGTATTCACTTCGGTTAAGTTTCTGCCGCAAGGTTGATGCTTGAAATGCCCCGTAACAGCAGTTGAAGATAAATGAAATTAAAATGGATTATTGGCTTTAGTTAATAGTAAGTTAGTACTATTAAGAAATATATCATCTCAATATTAAAATTAAGTATTTTGGAACATATAAGGAACATATGTTTTTTTAGAAGATTTAAGAAAGGCTAAAAAGCCTTAAAGTAACTGGTGGAGCCAGGGGGAATCGAACCCCCGACCTTTTGAATGCCATTCAAACGCTCTACCAACTGAGCTATGACCCCTAATAGAAAGATAATTGTTTATACTCTAATAATAGTATTAAATCTATAAGTTTTTTTATGTGTTGTGTTAAGATACTGTCATTGCGAGGAGATTCGGGAGTTGTCGCATGGCTCGTTTATGTCATTGAGAACGAATAAAATGAGTGCGGCAATCCAGAAAAAATACTAATAATATTAGTATTTTTAACTGGATCCCGTGAATAAATCTATAGTACCGGACTTATTATTATATGTCATTCTTAGCAACGGCGGGAATCCAGTAAAATAAACATAAAAGCAGCAAGTTTTTTAAATTAAAAGCTCGATTTATCTCGCTTTATGCTGGATTCCCGCCGTTGCTAAGAATGACATATAAGGTCACCTATACCTGAAAAAAATATAATATTTTTTTTAAACTGTCCGGTACTATAGAATAAATCACGGGATGACAATTGGAAAACCGATCCACGCAACAACTTCGGAGATGCAAAGCATTGACACGGCAATCTCGTCAAACATCCTAAGATTGCTTCGTCGAAACTTTCATCTCCTCGCAATGAAGATTTGCTACTGGCTTTATTCCTTATCTTTTAATAACTTAATATCTCTGTACGTAATTATTTTGTCGATTATGCTGAATTTTTTTGCTTCTTCAGGTGACATAAAATTATCACGCTCCATACTTTTCTCAACATATTTCACATCTTGCCCAGTATGTTTACTATATAAGCTATTAAGGATTTTTTTGATTTTCAATGTTTCTTGAGCATGAATTTCTATATCTGTTGCCTGACCTCGATAACCTCCGGATGGTTGGTGGATCATAACACGGCTATGCGGCAGGCTGTATCTCATTCCTTTTTCACCACCACAAAGTAAAAATGACCCCATAGAACAAGCTTGACCGATACAAAGAGTAGCTACTTTAGGCTTGATATATTGCATCGTGTCATAAATTGCAAGACCAGCTGTTACGACTCCTCCAGGAGAATTTATATACATATATATATCTTTTTCCGGATTTTCTGCCTCAAGGAACAATAATTGAGCAGTAATCAAATTTGCCATATGGTCTTCAATAGGACCACATACAAAGATTATGCGTTCTTTTAATAACCTTGAATATATATCATAAGCACGCTCACCCCTAGAGGTTTGTTCAATTACTATCGGTACGTAGGACATTGGATATTTTTCCTTAAAGTTTTTGTTGGAAGGATATGTGTCACCCCGTGGTGGCATTGCCCGCGTGGATTAGTTTTTCGGTCATTGCAAGGAAATTACGAAGTAATTGACGAAGCAATCCAGTATAAAAATGCTAACTTATAGCATTTTTATTATTTTTTCTGGATTGCCACGCTCATTTCATTCGCTCGCAATGACGACTTAGTATCCACGCAACAATGCATCCCGTGGATAAGCCACGGGATGACACACCGAGGAGATTGACTAACAATCCTACTTCTTACTATCTTCTAAAGCATTAGCAAGTATGTCACCCATATTGGTTGTATTATCGCTAGAGCCATATTCTTTAAGAGCTTTTTGACGCTCTGCTATTTTATGGGCTTTTATTGATAATAAAATTTTATTGGTTGACTTTTCGATAGAAACAACTTTTGCTTCGATTTCTTGATCTACTGCAAACATTTCAGGCTTTTGTTCTTCTTTTTCATCTGATAAATCAGATTTTTTAACAAATCCTGCGGCTTTATCGTTTACTAATACTTCCAATCCATCGTCTTTGATTGCTGTCACAACAGCTTTAACTACTGTTCCTTTTTTATATTCATCAGCAATTCCTTGATATGGATTAGGAGTTAATTGCTTGATACCTAGACTAATTTGTTCTTTTTCAATATTGATTGTTAGAACTTTACAATCTACTTCGTCACCTTTTTTGTATGTTTTGAGTAACTCATTGCCATTATCTTCCCAAGTAATATCACCCTCATGAATCATACCGTCTAAATTGTCGCTAAGTGCAACAAAGATTCCAAAATCAGTAATGTTTCTAATTGGAGCTTTAATCACTGTTCCAACAGGATTAGTTTCAGCAAATTTTATTAAAGGATTTTGCTGGCATTGCTTAATACTTAAAGAAACACGATGTTTTTCTGTATCAACTTCTAACACCATGAATTCTACTTCTTGACCTATGGTCAGAGTCTTTCTAGGATTTTGATTAGATTTAAGCCAACTAATTTCACTTGAGTGGACAAGCCCTTCTAAACCATCCTTTAATTCAATAAACACACCATAATCAGCAAAATTTGTGACTTTTCCAGTCATTTTTTTACCGACAGGGAATTCTTCTTTAATTTTTTCCCATGGGTTATAATCAAGTTGTTTCATACCAAGAGATATTCTTTTTGTCTCTTCGTTAAACTTAATAACCATTACTTTAACTTTCTGATTAAATTCTAGCACTTCTGATGGGTGGTTAACTCTACCCCAAGAAATATCAGTTAAGTGTAATAAGCCGTCAACACTACCAAGATCAATGAATGCACCATAATCTGTAATATTCTTTACTGTTCCCTCAAGGATCATTCCTTCTTTGATTTTAGATAGCATCTCGTCTCTAGCTTCAGAACGTGATTCTTCTAATATAGCTCTTCTTGAAACAACTATATTACCAAGCTTTTTATCCATGCTTAGGATCTTAAATGGCTGTCTAATATTCATTATAGAGCTAGGATCTTTGATTGGTCTAACATCAACTTGGCTTCCTGGTAAAAACGCTACAACACCGGATAAATCAACAGTGAACCCACCTTTTACACGACCAAAAATTGTACCATCAACAAACTCACCTTTGCTACACATGAGTTCTAACTGACCCCATAATTCTTCTTTTATCGCTTTCTCACGGCTTAGGGTTTTGCCGCTATGTCCTTCAGTTTTTTCAATATAAACATCAACTAAATCACCAATCTCAGGTAATTTATGTGCCGGTGATAATAAAAATTCAGATTTAGGTATTCTACCTTCATTTTTTAATCCAACGTCAACAACCACTACTTCATTAATATCAACTACTTGACCTTTTACTACTGTTCCAGGTTTTATATGACTCGTATCAACAGTTTCAAGCATTTTAGAAAAATTATCTTCAAATTCATGATTAACTGCTGCAAGTTGTGGAACGAATCTTTGTTTTAATTTTGTTGTCATATTTTTCTTGTAAATATTAGCGGTGCTGAACTAATAGATAATCTTTTTAAAGGGTTAATAAAAAAGATATTTTCCAAATATCACTGTCATCCCGTGGTGGCATTGCCTGGGTGGATCAGTTTTTCCGTCATTGCGAGGAAATTACGAAGTAATTGACGAAGCAATCCAGTAAAAAATGCTAACTTATAGCATTTTTTATTATTTTTTCTGGATTGCCACGTTCATTTCATTCGCGTAGCTCAGACGACTCTCGATCCACGCGGGCAATCTCTCCCGTGGTCAAGCAACTAGATGACATTTCTATCTATAAGCGAGTTTGGAAAAATATCCTCTAAATAAAATAAACTATAAGCACCAAGTTATTTTATTCTTTTAATATAAATTGCGTTATTTGTTCTACAACCGATAAGGGTGAAAGCTTGGAAGTATCAATAATTAAAGCATCCAAAGCCGGTAATAAAGGTGCTACTTCTCGCTCTTTATCTCTTTTATCACGCAGAATTATCTGTTGTAAAATCTCGTCAAGTATACATGCTTTCCCTTTAGCTTGCAACTGTTTATATCGCCTCTCAGCTCTAACCTTAGGGTTTGCGGTTATAAATATTTTAAAATCGGCATTAGGTGCAACTATTGTCCCTATATCTCTACCCTCCATAAGAATTCGAGGTGTAATATTAATTAACTTTACTAAATGCTTATTTAGATTATCTCTTACCTCAGCTATTACGGCAATTTGCGAAGCAACGCCTCCTATATTTTCATCCTCTAAGTCAAACTTATCTGTAATATCTATTTCTTTAGATAAGGAGATTACTTTATTGATATCTGTAATGTCTATTTTTTCTTTAATACAATTAAAAGCAAGCTGCCTATAAACAATACTAGATTGAACATATTTTAAAGAAAATTTTTCAGCAAGCATAAGCCCAATAGTACCTTTACCGGAAGCAGCAGGACCATCAAGTGCAATAACAAAATTTTGTGAAAAGTCTAAAGCTTTAGATTTTAAGTTTGTCATAAAAAATTTGTAGAATAGATAATAAAATACTATAAATAATGTAAATAAAGCTTGAAATCTACTATATTATACAATAAATATAGAACTTAATATTTATAAGGGTGATTAGCTCAGTTGGTTAGAGCATTACGTTGACATCGTAAAGGTCAGAGGTTCGAATCCTCTATCGCCCACCACCTTACCTCCTAGCTTTTCATAATCTACTAATTTTACCTCCCTACTCTGTATGCTGCTTATATGCTCCTCGCATTTTTAAAAATACTGCTTTAATTGCCTTATTACCTCGATTAAACCTGATGTTTAAGTTGAGGTCTTATGCACACTATATGCTGCTCACATTTCACTCCTGATTGTGTAATCCATAATCATAGTGATAAAAATCACACTATCTTCTACAATTTTGTTGGTAATTTTATTCCACCTGAATGGAGTACTCTTACCTCTAATAATGGTAAAATCTTAAGCAAAACTGCAAGACAGCTACTATCTCTAATAGTCTTTCGCTTGCAAATCTATCATAATAATAGCATTGATGAACTTCAGGAAACTTATCACTTCTTTCAAGAGTCCCTAGGCGTGTGTCAAGAACGAGTACGACAATGCTTACTTGAATTACAAAAAAGTAGCTTTATTAAAGTTTATAATGCAACAATCGTGAAATATGGTATTAAATGCCGCAATACTCCTTGTATTAAGCTGGCTAAAAATTTCCAACCTACTTCTAGCAAAATACCATCTGAAAATGAAAAAAATGCATCTATTCACAATAATCAACAACAGTTACAACAACAAAAACTTGCAGCAGATTTACAATTCAAGGCAACAAGCTCAATCAACGATCAACAACAAGCTGATAATACTAATTTCTCTAGTGCTAATATCACAACAGGTGCTACACGGATTAATACTACACTGCAAGCAGTTATAAGTAGCAATAATGCTGCAATTAGGGCTATTAATCATAAAAGCTGGTTCAAAAGAAAGAAATTAGCAGATTTTTATCCATTAAGCCAAGAAGATGCTGATTTACTGCAAGTAAAATCAAATAGAGAATTTAACCTAGATTTTATCAACAAATTGCTCTTAAAGCTTGCAGGAGAATATTCCAATCACCATTTTGGTCATAAGAAAGTGTTACTAAACTATATGGCTAAAGCTTTAGCTCATGAGTTACGTGAAACTACTAAAGCTAATAATAGTGCATTTCAGTTTAAATCTAGCGACTTAAACAACGCTAAAGAACAATATCTAGATAAGATAGAAAGTAGCCTTGATACTAGCTTGCAAGCTCAGCTAAAACGTAAAATTGTTGGTAGTTTTGATCCTGATTCAGCTTATGAATTACTAAGCTCCTGCTCATTTATTGGGGTAGTAGATAATAGGTATCAAATAAAACTGCTTAAAAATATGCTTCTTTCAGAACATAGCCAAGATAAAATATTGCAGCAAGTGCGAATGATCTATGGCAGTAATATTGGACAGTTGCAAATCATACCATTTGCTGAACTTAAAACGAAGCAGAATAATACTGAAGATGAAAAACAAAATTATCTATTGCAGCTTAGCAGGCAATTAAATCCTGATTCAGTATGGTACAGGGTACGGAAATTTCTTATCGAACGTTATAACCAATATATTGATTTTGGGGTATTAAGTAAATTAGTAGTTGTAGAGGAAGATATCATCAATAAGAAAATAATCCTTAAATCAACAACGGCTTTTAATGATTATTATGTTAGGAATCGTTATATGCAAGATCTTACAGAAGCTTTTAAGACTCAAGATTATTGCTTTGAATTAATCAAGTTTGAATATAACTAAGCTATTGTGGTAATTGATAATTTGTAATAACTACTTCATCAGATATTTTATTATGTTCAGGCATGGAATATTTAACTTTAATAATACTAATATTAAAATTTTTGTATAAGTTTCTAATAAAGGGAGTATTACTATTAGAAACCATTATTTTAACATTTTTATCATTGAGTTCTGTAGCAAAATCTCGCAGTCTCGTTTGCTCATTTTCATCAAATGGTAATCTGGTATAAAACTTCTCACCTGACTTATGATAAGGAGGATCAAAATAAACAAAATCACCTTTTTGTGGTTCAATGAAAGAAAAATCCATAGCACAAATAGATGTGCCAGATAAAAGCTGACTACACTGTTTTAATCTAAAGGCAATATCAGATTTACTATAATTTCTACCAGAGAAAGTTTGAGCTGGTTTGCCATCAATATTAATTCGGTAAATGCCTTTAAATGAATATCTATTAAGATAGATAAATCTTGCAGTAATCTTCGCTGGGTCATTACTGTCATTATTACTTCTAACTTGATAATAATGTTCTTTGGAGTGTTTTTCTTTATGGGAGTCTAATAGTTTACTAACCTTATCTGGATTCTTCTTAACCGCATTATAGGACGTCACTAGCTCTAGATTAATATCAGATAAAGCCCCACCACCAAGGAATGGTTCATAGTAGTTATTTAGTGTTGATGGAAAAAACTTAATTAATTGATCGGCAATTTTTCTTTTACCACCAACCCATTGTAGGAATGGTTGTGTTTTGTTTGAGTTATTTACTGACATGAAATTATTATTCAAATATTTACACTATAATTATAGTATAAAATAGGCTTAAATGCTAGCAAAATGCTGTACTCGAAGGAATTTCTGATAATTTTTGTAGCATAATTAATGCTGATTTTGATTTATATGTAATGGATAAAGAATTGAGTTAACCAACAATATTAATTTAACAGTGTCTCATTTGTGCAGCTGTTTGCCTAATTGTATAAAAATCTGTCAAAAAGCTCTTAAATCCTCTGTACTTCGCAGAATTGTGGTGATATCTGTCCTTGTTAAGAGCGGCCGTGGTGCAGTTCTGAGTTCAGAGGCTAAGTTAAAAACAACAAAATTTTATCACCTTAACCTCTGAGCTGTTTTCTTAACTTTAACAGCAAGGAAATGTTATGACAATTAATAATCAAAATCAACCAAAAGATAATCATAATATTACTAAAACAAATTGGAATCTTCAATTATCTCCCATATCTGTCACATTAATACCATATCAGCAAGAAGAGAATGTCATTAATTCGACGATCACAAATTATACTGATATAATTAAATATAAATTAGAATTACAAGAAGCAAATAATAAATTGAAAGAATCTGAGTTATTTAAAAGAGATGTAGTTCAAAATATGGTACATGGATTAAAGATTCCATGTAATGGAATTTTTTCATTAGTAACAGCTCTTTATGAAATAGAAGATAATCCTGAGAAAAAGGATTATCTAGCTAGTGTAGTAAATTGTGCTGAAGAATTACTGGATTATTATAACAACATAATTAGTTATCTACAGAATAATTCTGGACTACCTCCTATAGTTTTAAATAAGTTTGATCCAAAACAGTTGGTAAACAAGATTATTGATAAAGCGATGCCAATAGCTCAACGTAAGGGATTAAATTTATCTTGTAATTTTCAGTATGATTTAACAAATGCTATAATTAGTGATACTTATCGAATAGGAGTAATATTAGAGCAGTTAATAGATAACGCTATTAACTTTACTAAAGAAGGTAAAGTTGTGGTAACAGTGAACATGTTTGCTATTAGTCCTGCATTATTAGAATCAGAACAACAAAATAGAGAAATGGTATTCCAATTTATGGTACATGATAGTGGTGTTGGTTTATCTAAAGAAATCAGGCAACATCTTCATGAAAAGATTGATAAATTTGATATTGCTATGCAATATCATGGACTTAGATCAGGATTAAGTTTTGTAAAACGTCTAATTGGTGAGCTAAATGGAGAGATTGAAGTAACAAGTGAACAAGGTAAAAGTACTACTATCGTCTGTAATATACCAATTAAGTTACCTCTTCTTGATGATCTGATTTATGATAAATAATGTTGATACTTATAAGGTTTTGATGATAATACACACACAAATTATCTCTAAAAGTAAAGTTTTGAAAGTACTCTATTAATTAACAAGTATGATTTTCTTGATTATTGCTATGATTCTTACTACACTTAAATAATATTAGGGATAGATAGATGGCAAAAAATCAAGAAAATCATCAAAAAACTATAGCTCCTATTGTAGGAAAGTTAAACTTACTTAAAGGTATAGATATTGAGCTAGACAAAGTAAAAATTACAGATCTATCAAATTGCCGATATAGTAAAAGGCTATTAACTAAAATCATACTTATTAATAAGATTTCTGAGCACAAAGTTGATCTTAATAAAATTAAAAAAGCAATTTATTTTGCTAAAAAATATCATGGCGGACAAAAACGAGAAACAGGAGAGTTGTATTATTCACATCCTTTAGAAGTAGCATATATGGTTTCTGATTATTTATTTAGAACAGATATCATAGTAACCAGCATATTGCACGATTGTATTGAAGATACATTACTTACTAAAGAAATGATTATACAAGAATTTGGCCATAAGATTGCTAATCAAGTTGAAGATTTAACACGAGTTAAAAATGCTAAAAAAATTAGTGCAGCAGAAATAGTTAAAATATTATATCAGCAAAAGAAAAAAGAGTTGCTATTAATTAAATTATGTGACCGATTACATAATATACAAACAGTAGGAGCTAAATCTCCTGAAAAAGGGTGGAAAACGATTTTAGAAACTTTACAGTTCTTCTTCACTATTGCTACTTACCTAAAAATGCCAAAAGTTGCAAGACAATTACACACACATTGTTTTAATATAACTACAAATTACAAAAAATCAAATTTATATAATAACACAGTACCATTTTCTTCTCTTACTGATTATTTTAATAGATTATTATAATGAGTATACCTCTAATAAATGAATAGTTGTCATTGAAGTAAGAAAGTATTATAAAATCAGGATGAGTTATAGGAAATTAATATCAGTAGAAAGAGAAGAATTAAAGCTGTGTCATAGAGGTGAGAGGGATAAGAGAATTTATGATCGAATCAAAGCCGTTCTCATGTATGATGATGGTTATAGTATTGCTGAGATAGCAAAAGTTTTATTACTGAGCAATGAAGGGATAAGAAAACATTTAATAGACTATCATAATGATAAGAAGCTTAAGCCCGAAAATGGGGGTAGTGATATTAAACCTTACTAGAGGATAGGAAGAAGAATTAATAAACCACCTAGAAATGAATAATTATGTTTATGCTAGAGATATAGGTTTATATATAGAAAGGGAATATGGAGTAATTTATACATTAGCTGGGGTAATCAATCTTTTACATAGACTGGGTTTTAGTTATAAAAAACCTAAGTTACTTTCTGGGAAAATAGATTTAGCTAAACAAGAGGAATTTAAGCTACAATATAGTTTGTTAAGAAATAATTTAGCTAGGGACAAGTCTATTTACTTTATGGATAGTGTTCATCCTCAATATCAATCTAGAGCAAGATTTGGTTGGATTAGGAAGAATGTAGCTAAGACTTTACCAAGTTTTAGTGGTTGGAAACGTAAGCATATTATAGGTGCGATTGATCTAAAGAGTCTAAATTTAGTAACAACTGATAATCCTAAAGTTAATAGTGATTATATCATTGAATTTTTAAAGAAATTAGATAGTAGATGTAGCATAATATTTTAACTCTAAAGTTAGATATTTTTAATAATTGCACTTTATCTATCAACTCTTAAATATGTGCTCCTGCGTGCGTAAGGTGAGTAAAAATCTAAACTCACGCTATGTTTTAGAACAAGTGGCTTTAAGTAACAGGATATTTTAAAGATGCTGCATTATTAAAATCTGCCTTATAAAGAATATAAAATACATAAATTTTAAGTAAAATTGGATAATAATGAATCAAATAATGTCTAATCCTAGTAGTTCTACTAACAATAATAGCCAAATATTACAAAAATGGCTTTTATATACATTTAATATTATCAATGTATATGTTGAGGTAGTAAAAGAAAAAGGTTCTTTTCATATTTCAAATATACACTATAAGAGAATAGGTACAGGAAATGATGGGAATCATATTATTCCTATTACCTTTTTTCTATCACTTATTAAACATTTTTTCATTGTTGGAAGCAAAACTTATGATTGCTTTTCAAAAGCACAATGTTTATTAGAGTTTTTTCATAAAATCCCAAATTCTAAAGAGGAATATGAGGTTATAAAAGATGAACTTCAGAACAGAATAGATGAAAATGACAGTGTATGCTGTCAACAGAAAGTCCAAGTATTTTTTAGTAGTATTTTTATACCATATTTATTATATGTCTGGGATACAAGAGTGAGTGCTAAACACTTTGATAGTAAATATGAAGTATCTCAGGAAGCAACTTTAGTAAGAAGTCTTAATGAAAAAGTAAATAATTTAGTATATTCCTTAGATAGTATCAATTTGGAAGAGCAACTATATAACATACGTAATAGCTTATTTAAAGTACTCGACATACCTATTTTTATACAACAAAATACTAAGATAAGCAATATCAAGGATGAAAATGTAATAAACCAATATCTGAAAGAAATACTATTATTTCTTGTACATAATGTCAAAAAAAATCTAAATTCTTCAGCAGGAGATGAATTCAATTCATACATAAAATATTTACAAAATAAAAAACTTGAAATTAAAATAAATGCACGAAAAGTACAAAGCTTACTTAACAGTTTATCTGCACAGAAACAGCACATGGATGATAAATATTACGAAATAATAAATAATTTACAAGCGTTAGGTATCAAGAATACAAAAACATTGAATATAAATAGATTTTATAAAAATAATGAGGAATCACTTAAGTACTTAGTACAAGATTATTTCAATCTAATCTTATATGATGCACGTAAACATTTATCTTTGCTCTTGTTAACTATACAACAACAAACATATGACAAAAATACTATGGATTATTTTTGTACATCAAAACACAAAAATTTTTTAACAATATTTCTCAATAAAAAAGATTTTGCTACTGAGTTTATTCAGTATATTAATAAAGATTATAAAAAAAACCATGGTAAATTTTTAATATATAATAAAAATGCAATTATAAGTATGTTGGATAATGATAATTCGGAATTCAGTTTTCAATTCTCGAATGATGAATCCTTATTAGCTCAACATGAAAATCCAATACATATTTATCAACTTATTGATAAATATTTCTATACTAATAGTGTTAATATTACTACAGAACAGAGAATAAAATTTATAGAGTACATTCTAGAACTAGATGTAGAAAGCAATAGTGTTGTTATTGCGAAATTAGAAGATGCTAAAATTGGTAATATATCTGTAATTCAGTGGTACATTAACACTTGTTTTAATAATCCTACCCTTCCTGAATTCCTCAAAGAAGTAAAAAATATTTTAACCAAATGTAATGAAAGGACATTAAAAAAGATAAATATCAATGAACAAGCACCGTACAAATGGTATTTTAATAATCAACAAGATCAAGAAAATAGAATTGAAGTAACGAATAGTTTATTGCGACATAGCGATAGCTATGTTATAGAATTTTGTCAATATATTTTGACGCTTGATATACCAATTATTAAAGCAAAAGGAGGAAAACTACGTGGTATTGATCCATTTTTTACGTGGTATATCAAGTCAATAAGTGAGCACGTTGCTGATAATACACCCACAGATTTGATAGCGGCAATTAACAACATTTTAATTAAGTGTAATCAAGATATTATTAGAGATTTACTCGACATCAAGATTGATGGTCAAGAATTTTTAGAATGGTATATTAACAATAGAAATATAAATAATAATACTAAATTAGAAGCATTAAAGAGCATTATAGGAAAATGTAATGACACTTTAATAATACAGCTAATTGAGTATATTATTTTTTTCCCTCAAGATGACTATACTTGTTTTAGTACAGAACTAGCAAACATTCAGGTACATAATCAGCAAGCAATTAAGTGGTATTTAGGTAATCATAACGTAACTCATAATGACAAAGTTATAGCAATAAATTCTATTATTCCTGTATTAAATGATAATGATATCTTGACCATTATAAAAGATATTCTAACTGCAGATGATACAGTGAAAAAAGAATTAATAAATATCCAGGTTCATGATCAGCAAGCAATTAAGTGGTACTTAGGTAGTCACAGTGTAACTCCTAATGACAAAGTTACAGCAATAAAAACTATTATCCCTATATTTGAGGATGATAATATCTTAACAATTATAAAATATATTCTAACTGCAGATAGTACAGACCTGAAAAAAGAATTAATACACATTCAGGTACATAATCAGTCGGCAATACAATGGTACTTAGGTACTCACAACAGTGTAACTCATAATGACAAAGTTACAGCAATAAAAACTATTATCCCTATATTTGAGGATGATAATATCTTAACAATTATAAAATATATTCTAACTGCAGATGATACAGTGAAAAAAGAATTAATACACATTCAGGTACATAATCAGTCGGCAATACAATGGTACTTAGGTAGTCACAGTGTAACTCCTAATGACAAAGTTACAGCAATAAAAACTATTATCCCTATATTTGAGGATGATAATATCTTAACAATTATAAAATATATTCTAACTGCAGATAGTACAGACCTGAAAAAAGAATTAATACACATTCAGGTACATAATCAGTCGGCAATACAATGGTACTTAGGTACTCACAACAGTGTAACTCATAATGACAAAGTTACAGCAATAAAAACTATTATCCCTATATTTGAGGATGATAATATCTTAACAATTATAAAATATATTCTAACTGCAGATGATACAAACCTGAAAAAAGAATTAATACACATTCAGGTACATAATCAGTCGGCAATTAAGTGGTACTTAGGTAGTCACAGTGTAACTCCTAATGACAAAGTTACAGCAATAAAAACTATTATCCCTGTATTAAATGATAATGATATCTTGACCATTATAAAAGATATTCTAACTGCAGATAGTACAGACCTGAAAAAAGAATTAATACACATTCAGGTACATAATCAGTCGGCAATACAATGGTACTTAGGTACTCACAACAGTGTAACTCATAATGACAAAGTTACAGCAATAAAAACTATTATCTCTGTATTAAATGATAATGATATCTTAACAATTATAAACGATATTCTAGATGTAGATAATTTAAATCTTATTGATGCTTTAGGAAGAGAAGTCACAATTCATAATCAACTAACAATTAACTGGTACTTAAGTAGTGTCAATCATAGTGAGATGATACAGCATATAGAAAAAATCATATCTGTGTACAATCAAACTAGTGATACTACTCTTTACGAGGTTATTGATTATATTATAACTAACTGTAATCAATTATTGCTTAAAGAATTAGATACTAAAACTACTATTAGTAGATTATCAATATTGCATTGGTATATACAACATATGATAGACCTTACATATAATGATATTATTGATATAAATGATATAGCACGATCACTATATAGTATACTTATGGAGTGCAGCAGAAATACAATACAGGCAATAGAACAATTACATATGGATGATAAATTAATATTTCATTGGTATATGCAACATATAGAAAATCATGGAATAAATCTTAACAATTATGAAAATAATGTAGTAGAGGAATTAATAGATAATGACATTGAAATATCACTAACCCAAATACTTATGAAATGTAGTACAGATACAATACAGTCGATAGAACAACTACGTATAAATGATAATAACATATTCTTTTGGTATGTTAATTATTGTGTAAATTTTAAATGTGATATAATACAATCACTACACCAAATACTTATAAAGTGCAGCACAAATACAGTTCAATTGATAGAAACAGCACATGTAAATAATACACCAGTATTTTTATACTATGTAAAATATATTAGAAAATATGGGGTTAATGACAGTACTAATGATTATGTTGAAGATGATCTTGCTCAATCACTAAATTATATAAATAATAAATGTAGTCAAAATATGGTTCAGCAGATAAGCATGTTACATATGAATAGAGAGCCGATATTTCAGTGGTATAATAATTATGAGCATAATGATATTAGATACAATGGTTTTTACGAGATGGATGGCTTGGATCAAAAATCAATTCACTATAATCTGCAAAATATAAATGGTGCTAAAAGAATACTAAATCAAAGTAAAGTAATAGTTGAATATGTACATGAGTATAATAAATATTTAAGCATTTTAGGTATACAAGATTATAAGAACAATAACCATGCTGTTGTCTTCTTTAAATATGGCGATAGTCTATCAATTATTGATCCTCTTGATTATATATCAAGCTGTAGCAATAGTTTTATAAAACTAAAAAATCAGTTTTTAAGTTTAGGAATTAAAACTATGAATATTATATATTCTGGATTACAACAACCTGATTCTGGGATATGTGCTGATATATCACTAATCTTGATTAAAAATTTTGCCAATAAATTACAAGATGTGCAATCAGCTGATGATGTAATTAAAATTATCACAACTGTAAGAACAGAAATGTATGGTAGAACATCAGAAAAAAATCAAGAAACAATAATAATAAAATCCTTTGATGCTGTTATATCTAAAGTAATAGATGGTTTAACAAGACTCAATAATTATGATGTTGGTATACAAGATAAACAACAACAAAATAACTGTTCTATTAATAATGAATTTGTTTTTACGGTTCAACAAGATAACTTTTTTATAAAACCAACAGAGTTAACAGGAGATATTGTCGAGTAGAAATCATAGCTCTTACCACTTCCTAATTAGTGAAGTTTCATTGCTATGATAGCCCTCACAGAACCCTACAGGTGGTTTTCCCACATAAGGCTCTTCAATATAGCTATTCTGCTTTACAACAATAGTTTTACTATATAGAGAATACATTATTTTAGGCATTGGTAGTGGATTCCACTGTAAATAGTTTCGTAACCATATATAGCTTACTTTCCTACTACCTCTACGGTTTATCCACTTATGTACTATCTGCACAGTTCTATGATAGAATTTAGAGATAGATTGATAATTACCGCTAATTCCAAAATAATTATAATGTCCTGTTAATTTTGATTTCAGTATTGGCCACCAGTCTTTTAAAACTGCTTGAGATCTTATTGCTTTTAACCATTCTTGCGTTTCTTTTAGTTTTCTTGCAAAGCTACTCTTTATAGTCTTATGACCCATTATAAAGTATCCTTGCCTACTTTTCCCGCAATAATGGGTAAAACCCAGAAAGTTAAATGTCTCTAATTTCTCTTTATTTTTACTGGCGAGTTGCCAAGGACGTCTACCAAACTTAACAATCCTTGTTTTCTCTTCTGATATAGCTAATCCAAAACTTTTTAATCTATCATGTAGTAGGCTTAAAAATTCTTCCGCATCCTTCTGACTTTCGCAACACACCACAAAATCATCACAATATCTGATTAGTTCAACATAGCCTTTAGCTTTTGGTTTAACAACTTTCCCAAACCATAAATCTAAAACATAATGTAAATAGATATTTGCAAGAATTGGGCTTGCCACTGAGCCTTGCGATGTACCTTGATCGCTGGTACTAACAACACCATCCTTGATTACTCCTGCTTTTAAAAGCCTTCTTATTAGCCATATAAAATTCTTGTCTAATATTCTCTCTTCTAAACACCTTTGCAACCAGTAATGATTTATGTTATCGTAAAATTTTCTAATATCAACTTCTACAACATAGTTAATTGGCTTTTTCATTACTACTGTATCTAACGCTTTTATTGCTGCATGACAGCTTAAGTTAGGCCTGAATCCATAAGAGCACTCTAGAAAATCTTGTTCATATATTGCTTCTAATAACTTCTTAACTACTAGCTGCACTAATTTATCTTCAACTGTCGGAATGCCAAGCCCTCGCTTTTCTTTACTATTAGCTTTAGGTATTTCTACCCGTCGTACAGCATTGGCTCTATAGCTTTTATCCTTCAGTCTATGTAGCAGATTGTCTATATTCTCTTCAAGATTCTTGCCATATTCTTCAACTGTTACTTCATCTATGCCACAAGCTCTATTTTTCTTTAGCTCCTTGTAACATTCAATAAGATTTTCCTTATTTACATGATGCACTAATGCCGTAAATTTTAGTCTCTTATCTTCCTTAGCTTTCGCAGATATAAGTTTAAGTTTACTTTCCATTCTACTCTCTAACCTCCGTGTATTAGTGAATTAAGCGTACTTAAACTAACGCTATATTGCTGACCACTTCCCCATGTACATGGCTTTCCCATGCTCAAAGTACTATTAGTCAGTCCGACTTCCATTGTATCTTCCTTTAATCCTTGCTCTTGACAACTTGTTTCAAAGTACTCACTTACGTAAGAATACAATGGATCTCCTAGATTTAGATAAATTCCATCTTGTATCGTGTCGTGGCCTGAGACTCCGGTAGAGCAATAGTTGCTTGCCTTATCGCAACTACACATTCTGCTTTCCATGTGATACAACATGTCAACCTCTACAATATTGTACATTTCGGAGCTTATATCCTTCACTTGCGTTACAACCCGATACATCCCGCCTCTCAGCTTCACATAATTCGTTACCTCCTTACATGTGAGATTTGGTTCTACGCTGCTGGCTAAACTTTACGTAGATTGGATTCTCACCAACTGTAATTTATCCACTTCGCCTAGCGCCCGTATCATATACTACTTAAAAAAGTGCCAAGAATAGAGCTATTGCTTATGTTCTCTAAATAATGAGACAACTCTGTAATGAGGTTTTTAGATAATGGTAAAATAGAGATTGATAACAATGTTGCTGAACGAGCATAGTGGTAGGTATGAAAAACTGGCTTTTTTGTTGGATCATATGCTGGTGGAGAAATCACAGCTGTTATATATATAATCATATAATCAAAAGATATAGGATTACTTGGAAAATTTAGGTAAAAAGTATTGAAAATAATTAATAAGCATTAATGAAAAAGATAGAAGGTTATCAAACAAATTTTGAGATATGTATTTATGCTAAGAAGTTATTAGATAAAGTAATATATTTAAATAGTGTAGTAAAAGTACCACCAGTGGGTGTATTGGAGGTAAAGAAAGCTATATACTATGCTAAGAAATATCATGGTAGTCAGATGCGTCAATCAGGAGAACCATTTTATTCACATCCGATAGAAGTAGCATATATGATATCAGATTACTTATTTAGAACAGATATACTAGTAACTAGTATATTGCATGATACTATAGAGGATAGTGTGCCATAGAGAAACAAGAGAATAACAACTACTTGTTCATAAGCTTTATAGAAGATGAAGGAAGGTCCTTCGGAGTCGGTTTACAGGAGCGGGCTTCAAACCACCCAGTGCAGCTATCATAAAGAGTGATAGTTGTGAGCGACTGAGGAAAAATCGAGATAAACTCGGCAGGTATGGATCAGAAAGACGAATAAACCTGAACTACTGTTGACGCGTCGTAAGAGTAGAAGTTTGACATCAAAACTAGAAGCGTGTCCTCCTTCTAGGATAAATTTGCAAGAAACCTGATTTACTGTGCAGGTGGTGTTCGGCGTAGAGGTAGCGTGATTCTGATCTTGGCTTTTATAAGGAACTATGGGAACTAGTCGTCTTGATGTTAAGGGAGAAATATAAAAGGTGGATATCGTGAATATGAGAGTACCGATGCAAGAAACTAGGGCGGAGCAATTCGTAGTAGCGGAGAAGCTTCTGTAATGGAGGTGGAGCGAAGGGATTGCGTTAGGTAGTTATATTTAAAAAGCAACTTGCAAAAGGAGGATATTTTGAGTACAACAAAACCATTTACTATTCCAAAAGAACTAGTAATGAAAGCGTTTAAACTAGTCAAAGCAAATGATGGAGTTGCTGGGGTAGATCAACAATCCATAGAAAGCTTTGAAGAAGACTTAAAGGAAAATCTTTATAAATTATGGAATAGATTATCATCGGGCAGTTACTTTCCACCACCAGTCAAAGTGGTAGCCATACCGAAGAAAGCTGGTGGTGAAAGAATACTAGGGATACCAACAGTATCAGATAGGATAGCTCAGATGGTAGTAAAGTTAGTTTTTGAACCTTTAGTAGAACCATATTTTTATCCAGACTCTTATGGCTACCATACGCATCAAGTTAAGGGATATATCTCATATTCAAGCATTTTAAGTGTAAAATCATTATGTTTTGTTTTACCCTAAATAAGGCATTTATATTTAAATATGTCTTCATAGGTACATATGATGCCTATCATCAAACTATTCATAAACTACTGTAATAAAGGCAGTTTACACCTTAACTTGATGCGTATGCTTATGGCTACAGACCTGAGAAATCAGCTTTGGAAGCAATAGGGGTTACTCGAAACATAAGTGGAACAAAATGCAAAAGCAGAGTAAATAGCTTGAGTATGAGGGTCTGCCTTAGGAAAAAATAATTCATTCAATAAAACTGTCATATGAACATATAGCATCAGATCAAAATATTCTAAAAATGTTCCAATTGATAATAATCCTACAGCTTTTTTTTGTTCTGTTGTTAATGAAGTAAATGTTCCTTCATTATGTTTAATATATTCTATCATTACTTGACTGTTTTAAATACCATATAATGGTATCAGATGATATACAATTTATCTACTCCTTAATTTAAATATTAAAAATTTTATATATGATATTAATATTAAATTATCTTAATTCGTGATTATCAAAAATATTTTTGCCGATTTTAGTCCAGTGATCTTGGATATTAGGATTTTGTATTAATTTTTCTTTTAAAGAAACAAAAGCTCCTAGTAAACTGTTAGTGGGTAAATCATCAAGTTTAGCTTTAACAACTAAGCCACCGATTTCAATTAAACGACGGGTACGAGCTTTTCTCCTAACAAACTAGATCTCAAGAATGCTCTATTTTAATCACACTAAACCCTAGTTTTGCTGCCTGTTTCTGAAAGTTTTTTACTATTGTTTCTTGATATTGTTTTTCATAATTTTCAATTCCCTTTTCTATATAGTCTTGACCATATCTTAGTAAGCGATAAAATATACATGCCAGCTTCCTTGCTGTAGCAGTAATAGCTTTTTGTACACCAGCTCTACTTTTGATCCTTCTGTAAAATCCTGCTAATGCTGATTTTCCTTTACCTAGGTTAAAAGCAGCCATTCTAAAAGCCATACTTGCTTTATTTTCTACCTTCTTTGTTCTAGTATAAAACACTTTACCACCAGTAATTTTGTTAGTAGGACTTAAACCAAGCCAAGATGTAAAATGTTTCTCTGTAACCCATTTGTCTATATCTAATCCCACTTCAGATACTATTGTTTGTACACTTAATTCACTTAATCCTGGAATCGTAGTAAAATCTACTCCTGTTGCATTATATAGTGATTGTTGTAAATTAAACTTTGGAGCATTTTTACTTCTGTATTGTTTTGTACTATTTATTAACTCACCATCACCACGTTTCTCAAACTCTTTGTAATATGCTTCTATTTCTTTGTCACACTCATTGATTTGTTTTAGGTAAAACTCATAAATATCTAATTCTTGCTTTAATACTATAAGATGCTCTTTACGATAATCTCCCTCTAGTGCTTTAATTATAGTTTCTTCATCATTCTTTATACGATGATCTCTAAACGCTGCTAATTTATTTGTATCTCTTTCACCAGCAATAATTGCTTTTATTATACTTATCCCAGTAACGCCCGTTATATCACTAATCACATGATGTAACTGAATATTCATTTCATTAAGGGCTTTCTGCATACGGTTGATATGGGTTACAGCACTTTTTGTTAATCTGTCCCTTTGCCTTGTAAAAGTTCTGAGTACACATATTTGATCTTTTGGGCGGAATGATCCATTTAATAATCCATAGCTATGTAGTTGTTGTAACCATTGGCAATCTTTAATATCTGTCTTACGACTAGGTACATTTTTTACATGTCTGGCATTAACTAATATTACTTCAAAACCACTACTCTCTAAAATCTGAAATATAGGTATCCAATACACTCCTGTTGACTCCAGAGCTATAGTCTTAACACCACATTTTTTTAACCAATTTGCCATTTCTTTTAAATCACTTGTAAAAGCTGCAAACTTGCGAACATTCTTATCATCTCTGTCAGCTGGTACACATACGTAATGTTCTCTAGAACCAATATCTATACACGCTGCATCGGGATTAATTACAGATAGTTTTTGTTTATTATTTTTACTATTTGGCATACAACCTCCTACGTTCACAATCAGACCGAGCTAATTTAAAGTTGGAGTGGTGTTAAAAATTAATCTCCTAAACGAGGTCTCTTATATATTAATAAAACATACAACACCATCAATGATATTACCAACAACTCCAAAATCATGCTTTCTTACGGACTGCTTAAACCGTACCATTAAAAGCCACCGATTATAGCTCTTTAACTAACTCGGCTAACTTAAACTTTAACACAAAATACCTATAATATCCTTATAGTTGATAACTTACCTCTAATAGTTTGTCTATATTATTACATAATGCTTAGCATTTTGTTCTCTGCTTGTTTGTAAAAACAGGGAGAGACGCAATATATAAACCTAAAGGTTTATTTTTGTTTGCTGGTTCATATGTTTGAGATTCAGTGGATGATTTTAAGATTGCATGGTAATGTCAATGATGGATTGAACATTGTTAGAATTAACAAACCATGGCAATACAGTTTGCAAGAATAGAAATAGTTGGCAGAAGTGAAGGTAAAAATGCTTGTCTGAAAGCTGCTTATAATGCAAGGCTGATTATTAAAGATGAGAGAACTAACATTACTTATAATTTTAGCAAAAAAGGCGATAATGTTTACCATGCAGTATTATTACCTAGCCACGTAGATCAGAAATTCAAAAATCCAAGTATCTTGATGAATGAAGTGGAAAGGAGTGAGAAAAGAAAAAATAGTCAATTATTAAAAGATGTAGTTATAGCTCTACCTGATGATAAGGAATTAGATTTAGATGATAGAATAACTATTACCCATAAAATAATCGAAGAGATGGGATGGGTAAGAAATGGACTTGGAGTTCAGGTTGATATTCATCAGCCACATGATGGAGAGAAGAATTGGCATGCCCATCTGCTTGTTACCACCAGAAGATTCACAGAAGACGGTAAAGCTTTAGGAGCTAAGGCAGTAGATTTAAATCCTAAATTTGCCAAAGTTAAGGGCAAAGCATTCATTATCCCCGAAGATAAAATTATTCATGAAAAAGCTAAAGAAGTAATCAATCAATATTTTGCTAAGTTAGGTTTAGAAATCAGAGTAGACCCGATAAGTTTTATGCCACAGCAGCATGTTGGTCCTACTAGAATGAGAAGTATTATCAATGAAATATCTGAGCAAAATAACATATGCAGGCTTGCCCATCTTGAAATTATCAAAGGAGCGGATGGAGTGCTTGATCGCATGATTCGTCATCAAGCTATTTTTACTAAATTGGATATAGAAAAAGCAGTAAAAGAGATTAAAGAAGAAGCAGAAAAGCAAAAACTAATAAGGGAAATATTAAATTCAGATAGGCTGGTAAAACTATATAATGAAGATGGCACTGATACTAAATACTATACTACTCAAGAGATAAGGGATGAAGAATTAAGGATACTAAGAATAGCAGATAAGATCAATAGTCAGATTCATTTTAATAACGTTATTAAGCTTAAAAGTGCTATCGACAACCTAGCTAGTGTTAATGAAGCACAAAGAGCAAGCCTGCATCATATATTAATTAATAGTCAAGGTATTAGAATCCTTCAAGGTAGAGCTGGCAGCGGTAAGTCACAAGTACTTGCGAAAGCTTATAAAATTGCCACCAATCATGGGCAAAATATTATAGGACTCGCTCCTACTCATAAAGCAGCATCAGAACTTAAAAGTAAAGGCTACCAGAAGTGTCATACAGTAAAAGGATTTTTATTTAAATTGTATAATGGTAAAGCTAATCTACCAAGAAATACTACGCTAGTAGTAGATGAAGCAGGAATGGTAGGTAATAGTGATTATTTAGAATTACTAAAAGTAGCAAGGAGTAACAATTGTAATCTAATACTGGCTGGAGATGAGAGACAACTAACTTCCGTTGAGCGAGGAGGAATGTTTACAGTATTGGCTAGTAAATTTGGCTCATATGAATTAAGTAACATTAGAAGACAAAGCAAGGCATGGGCAAGAGAAATGGCTTCATGCTTTGCAAAATCAGATATTGCCGGTGGTTTGCGTTTACTTGCACAGCATAAATGTTTAAAGATTGATCATACGCTAGAAGAATCAATGGCAAGATTAATTAACGATTGGAGTAACAGCAAATTTGCTCTAAATGAGCGTTTAATAATTACCATGCGTAATGCTGAAGTAGATAGTATTAATCAAGGGATCAGGGAGTTACTAAAAGCTAAAGGCTTGCTTACTGGTCAAGAATATAGATGCTATCTACCAGCTCAGCAGTATGAAGATTATATGGCAGGAGATCGTATTTTGTTTAAAACAACTATTAAAGATTTACAAATAGAAAATGGGGAATTTGCAACGATAACTTCAGTAAGCAACGATAAGTTTGTTACTAAAACAGATAGCGGGAAAGAAATAGAATTTAATCCTCAAGATGTAAGCTTTAAACATGGCTATGCTTCTACAGTGTATAAAGCACAAGGAGCCTCAATTAAAGATGTCTATGTATTACATAATCTAGCAGGAAATAGCAGAAATTCTTATGTAGCCATGACTAGACATATAGAAGAGGTAAAACTCTATTATAATAGGGAGGCTACCAGGAATATGGCCAGTTTAATATCGCAACTTAGTAAAATAGATAATAGGCTATCTAGCATTAATTTTAAAACTTTAGAAGAATTAGTAGCGATTCAAGATCAAAAAAATAAGAGTCCTAATATTATAGATAAAGTAGGTAATTGGTTTAAAGGGGTAGTAGAAGATATTAAGGATAGATTACACAGTAATGATAACTATTACCACTTAAGAGTGAGATCAAGATCATCTGCTAAAGTAGCAGAAATCCTAAGAAGCACTAGCACAAATTTTGCCACAAGCCATAAAGCCCAAGAAGAGCAAAAAAGCTCTTCTTATAACCTTACGAATTGTAATAAACAAGATACAACAATCAGTGTTAAGTTACAAGAGGATATTATGGCAAAGAATAAAATAGATTATAATTCTATTAATAAACAAAAAGCAGTAGAATTAAAGCAACTATTATCATTTAAAGCGGAAGAAATAGGTAGAAATTTGCTAGGCAGTCCAAACAAGCATTTATCAAATAGTCAAGTGTTACGCTGGGAGAAAGATGGCAAAATAGTGATGAGGATAGGTGGCAGTAAAGCTGGCAGATGGTATGATTTTAGTAAAGGAGAGGGAGGAGATTTATTTACCTTAGTACAAAGAGAAAAAAATTGTGATTTTGTAGAAGCTAAGAAATATTTACAAGATATGGTTGGTGTGTCAAACAATAGCAAGTTATTAGAAGATAAGATAAAAGAGCAATTTGACCAAAAAGTTAAGAATCAAGATCAACAAGCGAAATATGCTGAAATATCTAAGATAAAGAGAGCTGAAGAATTATATGAAAAATCAGATTCTATAATCTATATGACGCCAAATAATATAGCAAAAAAATATTTATTAGAACATCGTGGAATTAAAAAAATATTAACAGGATATCAACTAAATAATGATCTTAGAACCAATATGATGTGGGACAGTAATAGCAAACAATATTATCCTGCATTAATTGCTTTTGCTAGAAATAAAGATGGTAATATTACCGGTGGACAATCAATTTATTTAAACAAAGACACAAATAATAAAGCTGATATTGAGGTTAATAAACGTTCATTTGGTAGAATCAGAGGTTCTTTTGTTGAGATTAATAAAAATAACGAACAGCAGAACGTACAAAGCAGGAATGTACAAAGCAGTACAGATGGCAATAATTCAGTTAGTAATATAACGATTATAGCAGAAGGGGTAGAAACGGCTTTAAGCATTGCAGAAGCTGGTATTAAAGGCAAAATTCTTTGTAGTTTAGGTGTAAGTAACATTAGGAACTATGAGCCTATCAAAGGTGAGAGAATAATAATTGCTGCTGATAATGATGGTCAAGAAGCAGTATCGGTTCACACTGTAATGAAAGCTCAGGAAGAATTAATTAGCAAAGGAGCTGTAGTATCAATAATACGACCACCAGAAAAAGGCGATTTTAACGATATGTTAAAATCCCAAGGAGCAGAATCTATAAACAAGCTTATAGAGCCTGAAATAGCAAAATTAACAGTAGCTAGTAAAATAACTAAACAGTCATCCTTAAAAGCAAGTGATGATAGCAAATCACAATTTCAGTCTATAGAATTACTATTGTCAAAAATGGTAAATAACGATAATAACGAACTAAATAATTTGCAACAACAGCAAATAAAAGCTTTAGCACAGTTTGGCACAGCAGAAAATATCGATACTGCTTTACAAATCTACAGAGAAAAAGGTATAGATTCTTGTACTGCTTATAGTAACAAGATTTGCATAGCAGCAATAGAGCAGAAGATACAGAAAGATTTACAAATTATGCAGAATAAATTTGATCCTAATTATAATCTTGGTGATAAAAAATTTTGTGATATAGTAGTACATGATTTTCAAGGCAAAAGCCATCTCGTCCCTGAAGATTACTTAAATGCCATAGGAAGAGATAAACAAATAATGCAATATATAAGTCCAAGCTCAGAAATAGCTAAAGAAATAAGAAGTGCGGTAAAGCAAGTATCTGAGATCAAGCTAAATCAAGGAATAAGAGTTTAGAGTGTAGTGTAATAATATTTTATCAAGTTAAAAAATATAAATATATGAGTGAACAAGGAAACCTGCTGGGTGATCCAGATCAGGATAAGAAGAAAGCTAAGCATGATAAGATATTTCGTAAGGCACTGGAGAATCCTCTAGTTGCTAATGAGTTCTTTAATGCACATTTGCCCCCAAATATTAAAAGTTTAATAGATTTTCCTAGTTTAGCAATGGAAAATACCACTTTTGTAGAAAGCTCTTTAAAAGATTCTATCTCTGATGTTTTATTCTCATGCAAATTTGATAAACAAGATGGATATTTATTTTTGCTTGTCGAACATCAATCAAAAGCAGATCATTTTATGGCTTTTAGGCTATTTAAATATATGATTAATATTTGTGAGCGATATTTAATACAAAATCCTAAATCTAAAACTTTACCGTTGGTATACCCGATGATATTCTACAATAGTCAGGAGAAATACAATGTTGCAAGGAATTTGTGGGATTTATTTGCCAATAACAAATTAGCAAGAGAATTATGGATTAATGATTACCAATTAGTGAATGTCCATGAAATACCAGATGAAGAGTTTAAACAAAGGATATGGTCAGGGATATTAGAATTTTTTCTCAAGCATATACATGAGAGAGAGTTGTTAAAAAGATGGCAAGAAATATCAGATATATTACCGGAATTAACCAAAATAACGATAGGCTATGATTATCTAGAAATGATACTATATTATACTTTGACAAAGATAGAGCAAGCTGATAAAATAAAGCTAGAGAATTTATTATCAACAAAGTTGAATACGGAAATAGGAACAAGGCTTATAAGAAGTTTAGCAGAGCATTGGCAACAAGAAGGAAAAGAGTTAGGTATTCTTGAAGGCTTACAAGTTGGTGAAACTAAAGGTATCCAAATTGGAAAAGCTGAAGGAAAAGCTGAGGAAGGAGTTGAAATAGCAAAAAAACTATTATCCCAAGGTTGTAATATTGCTTTAATTTCTAGTGTAACCGGTCTTGATGAAGCTTTTATTAGTTCTTTAGAGTAAACATATTTCTTGTAAAATTTACTCTGCTGTTTGAAAAATCATTTATAAAAATTCTGAAATAACAAAAAAGTTTTTTATACACAGCTTACCTCTAAAACTCGTAATACTAAATTAGCGATTTAAAGGGGCATTATAATAGAATATTTCTTTATAAGGTTCCCCCCCTCCATCAAACAATTGAAATCTTTTAAAAATACCATTAAAATGGTTTTATATTTTTAGATTTAAATCAAGTTTGTAAATTCATTTTAAGTTTAGTAATAGGGAAATTACCCGCAAGTTTTACATAACAGGTAAGATCTTCTAGATTCATAATTTCAGAAGGCATTACTAATAATTTTCTTTTCTCTAAGCTGTGCATATTTACTCCATCACGCATGGAGTTAGCACCATAAGAGAGATTCTCTTGAGTTTCAATAATTTCTTGCTCACCAAGCATTAAAGCTGATTTATGTGCTGTTTGTTGATCACTTACTCGAAAAATAAACTTGCTGCCAAATAGATCAAGCATTGAAGCTGCTCCTGCATGACCATATATTTCCTCTAATTGATGAATATTTTGCATACCTGCAACAACGCAGCCACCATATTTCCTACTCTCAGCTAAAGCTATAGGGAGTGAAGATATCTTGTGTAAAGCTGGCAGCTCATCAATCACAAACCACATATTACTATGAGTATTATTGATATTTCTATTCATTAATGCTTTTATCGCTATGCTAATCCATGCAGCAATAAGTGGTCGAAGCATTACTCTTTGATTAGGAGTACTAGTTATAAATAACCAACCTTTGTCCGCAGTAAACCACTTTCTAATACTAAAACTACCATCAGGCTTTAAATGTTGCAGAGCTTCAATATTTTTACTAACAGTTGCTTGAATACCTGAAGATGTCTCAGGGGCACTACTGCTAATTATACCGGCTACTGCACTATTTTTAAAGACCCTAACAAATTCCTTATTATTTGCATAAAGAATAGTATTTATTAGCTTTTTGATGTCTTTACTATCCTGATATAATCTTAATCCTTCAGCCAGTACCAACTCAGCACTTTTAGCAAAAAAATCATCTAATTTTGGATTATAATTACTAAAGTTACTTGCCATATCATTATAATCCCAAATTTCATGACAATCATTCCATGGTAACCATGCTGAACTATTCTCTTGTAAGGGATTAAGTATCTTATCACATTTGGAATCAAAAAATCGATCAGTAAAGCTACCTGTTAAATCAACAATAATTGCTCTACCTCGCTCTTTTCTAATCTGAGGTAATAGCTCATTTAACATATTAGTTTTACCGCTACCTGTAGTACCGGTAATAAGAATATGTCTCCTTTCACTATTTTTAACTAATGGTAATCCAGAAAAGCAAATATTAGCAGCTTGCTTGTTTTTATAAAGCATTTTTGCTAAAATACCTGCTTTGACAAAATCTGCTCCTCTGATCTTATCTTGAATAACAGCTTTTTTACCTCGATACATAAAAAAGATTATAGCAGTAAATATTCCAACAGTAAAAGTAATGATACCTTCTTGCCAAGCTGAATGCAATAAAAATTGCCCAAATTGATTGATATTATGCGAATGTGGTGTAATATGCCAGAATTTATGCACAAATTCTTCAGCATTACGGTAAACCCAAGCTTTTTGTTCTAAATAATAGAATTTAATGCCTATTTGGCTTATAGGGTAAAAATGCTCTCCTATGGCAAGTTTTAATTGTACGTATCTCTCTATAATAAAATAATATAAGCTTACTAAGGATAATTTCTGATATATACGCCACATTAACCAAACTACAGTAAATACTAACCCAATAGTTAAAGCATTGATACTTCCTTGACTAAACATTCGTAGCTGATGAGCAAAAATTTGTGAACCACGAGTAAAATTATTTTGATTTTGTGGTTGCATAGAATTACAAATTATCTTGCATTATCTTTAATTTTTCTTCAAACTCATTAGCCATAAGATCATTACCTAATTTCCTTAGACCTTTAATTGCTCTTTCATATTCCTCTATAAGATTAGACCTATATTTAAGAGCCAAGTTAAAGTTCTTTGTAGCTTCTTTGTGTTTACCTAAATTAACTAAAACAATACCTTTTTCAAAATAACTTTCAGAATAATCATCTTGATGCTTAATAGCTAAATCATAGCTCTTAATTGCATCTTTATATTTTCCTAATTTTCTTAAAGATGTACCTTTGTTACAATATACCGCTGCATAATTTGGTTTGTGATTAATGGCTAAATCATAATTTTTAATTGCCTCTTGGTGCTTACCTAATATACTCAATGTATAGCCTTTCAAATTGTATGTTGCTTCATCATCAAGCTTATATTTGATAGCCAAGTCAAAATTTTTAATTGCTTCCTCATATTTCCCTAAATGCATTAAAGATGTTGCTTTATTATAATAGGCGTATGCATAATCAGGTTTATATTGAATTGCTAAGTTACAATTTTCAATTGCTTCTTGATATTGACCTAAGTTTATTAAAGCAATTCCTTTATTATAATAAGCTTCCGGGTATTTTATGTCATATTTAAGTGCAAGATTATACTGTTCTATTGCTTCTGGATATTTTCTTAAGTCATTTAATACACTACCTTTATTATTATATGCTGATGCAAAATTTGGTTTATATTTTATAGCTATGTTATAAAATACAATCGCTTCTTGGTATTTACCTAATTTTTTATATGATACTCCTTTATTATTATATGCTTCCGCAAAATCATACTCATATTTAATAGCTAAATCATAATTTTTAATTGCTTCCTCATATTTTCCTAAATTAGCTAAAACCATTCCTTTATAGTTATAAGCATCGGCATAATTAGGTTTATATTCAATTGCGAGGTTTAAATTTTTTATTGCTTCCTCATACTTACCTAATTTATATAATGACTTACCAATATTAAAATATTCTTCAATTAAAATATTTGGATCTTGAATCTTGTTTTGTAGATCTATTGGTTGTGGTTTGTCATTAACAATACTAGTGGTATTTTCTGCAAAAGCACTGCTAAAAAATATTAATGGTAAGATGAATATGAATGCTAATTTTTTGATATTTTTCATAAACTTATCCTTAATTATTTTCATTTTTATAGCCTGGTAGTTTAGTGTTTCTTTTCTTTATCGCCTTGCTACTTATTTCAAGATTATCTGCTATTTGCTGGCCAGTTCTGACAATCGTTGATTCAGGAGTTTTATTAAATTCATCTTCAATTTGTTCCCTCTTATCTTTTACTTTAGCAGATAACTGCTCAAGAATCTTTACTTTTTCTACTTCATTATTATCTACATTATTAATTAGCATTTGTTCTACATTTTTATCATAAATATCATTTCTTCTGTCATCAATACTACTAATAGCCGCTTGATCATTTAATCGTTGTTTATTTTCATCAAAACTTGATCGCAAGCTTTCTTTAGATGGAATATGAGAGCTACTTGTAGAACTTAAATTTTGCGGTATAGTATTATTAATTTTAGCTATATCTAACGCTATTTGTTCAGCATCTTTTTGGTGAGTACTTGCCCACATAGCAGCTTGCTCTTTACTACTTACTCCAGGAATATTTTTGGCAATTATGCTATTTAATACCGGTTCATTTAAATTACAATCAATAGCAGCAGAGTTTTGAGACACGTAATTCATATTATAGCTTAATTGCTCGATATTTTGTTTAGTTCTGGCTATTTCTTGCCCTACAGATTGTTGCTCAGAAAAATTACTATTTAGATTATTACTAAATGACTGCAGATCACTATTTGTGTGACCTAATCTACCCTCTTTAGTGGCACTTTTAATCTTAGATAATGCTTCATTATATGATTGTTGTTGGTTGACTGATTTTCCTTGTTCTTTTCCTTGGACATGATCTGATGTAACTCTTGATATTGCAGTACCAACCATAGTATTTAACCCTATACTTCCCTCAGCACTAGTACCAGTTCCTTTTCTATTACTGCTACCAGTATGATCAGTAGCAGCGATGCTATCTGAATTCATCTGCTGCAAGGCTAGATACTGGCTATCAGTAATACCTATAGATTTTGCTTCTTCATAGCTTAATCTTTTTCCTATTTCAGTTGCTATAGAATTTCCTGTAGTAGTTAAATCACTATATCTATCATTTAATGAGTCAAGATAACTTTGTGAGCTCATAAACTGAGATTGATAACTATCCTGTAATAATTTAGAAGAGCGGTAGTTGTTAACAAGTGAGTCTACTGCTTGAGTCAGCACTTGTCTACCACTAGCAGTACTGGTGACTCTCATTCCCCCATCATCAATAATTCCTCCTGCCATTTGAAGTAGTGGGGAAAGATTTTGTTGAGCAACAGTTCGATTGCCGATACTATAATTATCCATAGCAAGGTTATTATCAGCAATATTAGCACCAATATTACTTGCAACCGGTACTGGAGAAAATTGATTAGCCAAAGTGGTAGTTGCATGAGCACAAGCCTTTAATACTGCCCATGATAACATTGGAACTGAAGCTGCTAACATCTGAAATGTTGCAAACTCATGCAACAGAATTTCTGAAAAACTCCCCTGCGATAAGATATTTAAACCAGTAAGGTGACTCACGCCTTTACTAGCTAAGCTAATCATCCCTAAACAATGAATCACCGTAAAAAATACCGACCAGCTAGTTACCCAGATAATTAATGTGATCCAGGTCTTAAAGATAGTATAACCGCCTGGCAGCATCGACATTGGAAATACTACGAAGATGAGACAAATTACTAAGGCAAAAAATACTGATTGTAAGATAGGCATTATATTTGCTGCCATCTCTCCTGCAACCAGATAAGAAAATGATTGTTGAAATAATCCGCGGGTAGCATTCATACTAACTAACTGAGGATATATTCTAGATAGCAAAAATTTTTCTCTTAAATCATCATAAGCTTCACGATTAGCATTAAGTAACATTGCTTGCCTCATCCACTGGTGAATATCTGTTTGCTCTTTTTTAAGATATTTTAGAGTATCAGAGGTCATAGTTTTTAATCTGCTAGATAATATCTCTTGCCTATCAGACTGAATCCCTATGATATTTGCAAATTTAGTTAATAACCCATCATTTAATTCTTTATTAATAGCTGCCTTAATTAAAGGAGTTACTTGCTTGCAAGTTTTAAAAGAAATAGCAGAATTACTTGGGTCTTTATAATAAATACCAAAATTATTCGGCATATTTTGTTCGATAAAAGCAATTATATCACTGGCTCTTTGTGCTTCGGCTTTTTTACCTAAAATATTACCGATTATATAAGGTTTCATAAAGCATTGTCTTAAGAATTCTTTTGCGTTGGTTAAAGTTACTGGATCTTCTATTTGAATATCTTTGATTTTACCGACAGCTTTTGCCCCAAACATAATCCCATTCTTCCTGCTTGATAACCCTTCATCAGGTGGTAGTAAATGTTTTTCTAGCATTTCTGATAAGGAATAACTTATTTTTGATGATATAGAGGCAAATAAAGCAATTCCTATTGGAATATTATCAATTTTAACAGGAGCCTGCATTGATATTTCATCCTTAAGCCATACATTTGCTTTTGGAGCAAATAAAAAGATAAAAATAAATAAGGATGGAAAAAACCACTCCATGGCAAAAATACCAATATTACCTCTAAAAATAGCACGAGTTGCTGCCCAAATTCCACCGATTGTCAAAGCAAATTTACCTACCGGTGTAAAATACTCACTATTTGAGGCAAAGACTCTTCCTATACCATTAAAAATTTGCCATAATATATCTCCTCCACCAAATGTATGTATTACGTAATCTGCCATATTCTTTTTAATTTTTATCTGCTTTGCTTATTTTTGTACTGCTTATCTGCTTGCTCATCTAATTTTAATTTATAATTAATTTTTAAACCTTCTCTTTAGCAATTAAATGTTGTTCTATTAATCTTGCTCTTCTATCAATCTGATCACTACTTGTTAGCATATTACTCCATTTCTCCTGAGCAAAAAGTTGTACTTGATCTAAAGCTTTTAAGTAGGCAGTTAAATGATGATCTGCTACTTGCTTGGATTTTAGCATAGTTACTGCTTTTCTGACCTCAGAGACTACCTCCTTTAAATGCTGCAACAAGCTGTAACTAGCCACTAATTCTGAGGAGCTATCTAAAATAGTTACCCCAGATATTGCCTCTAAAGTAATATAATCATATATTGGAAATGCTTCTCCTATTGAAGATAGGAAAGATATGTCTGTATTACTAAACTCATTGTTGCTTGCCAGTTTACTCTTTAATTCATCTAGTTTTGTTTTAGCCTTGCCTTGATATGATTGATCTGGAGCAATAGTAATATTGCGTCTTAGAGCTGGGTTTAAACAATGAATATTATCACAAGTATAAATTGAGGCTGATTCTCCGCCTTTTAAATGAGCAATCCAGCTCTTTTCATCTTGAGCAAGTGACGCAAAGAAATAGACATTATTATCTCGAACTATTATAGTTCCCGTCATTGACATAATGGCATTTCTCATATTTTCAGGAATCCCTGCTTTTTCTGCTGCCCTGATAAAAATATTATAATTATCTAGCATTAGCTCTGGATCTTTATTTTGGATATTCGCTAAAGCTTGTTTCTGCTCTAAATCACTACGACATTTTTTACCGGCAGCAAAATAATCAAAGCCAGAGCTGGATTGTAAATCCTTGCAAACTGATTCTCTCATTGCTGAATCTTTAGGCAGTACTGAAGCAAAAAGAGCCTTAGTCATTTCACAATCGCCCTTAGCAAATTGATTCATTTCCATAGCAAGATTTCTTAAATCTTTTAGGGCATTTTCTATTTGCGGAGCAAAGGTCTTAAGGCCCAATGAAAATGCATAAGCTTTTGCTTGCGAACCTATATTTTTCATCAGCTGTACTAACTCATCTCCTGAAATAATAGAAAAACTACCAAGATAAGAATCAATACCACTACAGCTCATGGTCAGTGTTGGCGGAGTTATAGAGATCGGATTAAAAGCTGTTTTACTAGTCCGCATTGATAGTCCTCCTGCTGCATAATAGCCGGCAGCTTGAGATTGATATGAACCAGGTTTCGTTACATTAACACTCATCCCTTCAAATACATCCTGTAAATCCCAAGCATAAGATGTTGTCGCTTGTAACAATAAAACTATCATGAAAATATGCATCACATGTTTTATGTAGATCACTCTTCTAAACTTATTGTTACCAATCATAATCACTAACCTTTAGTACATTATAGTACTGCACTATCAATAAAATATTTTCAGAAATTTTATTTTCACTAATAATGCCTTTTGCAATTAGATATATTTGTTTGCCGCTGCTATCGACTAAATATAATACCGGTACAAGCTTTGCAGGATTTAGTGTTTGTAATAAACCGGTATCTTTAATGGTTGGCATCCCTTGAAATCTAGTTTCACTATTACTTACAAAAATTAATTGAAAGCCATATTTATCTGCAAATTCTCTTACAATAGGGGTAAATGCCTGACAGTAATTGCATCCTTGATTTACTTGCATAATTAATCCCCAATTCTTAGCTAACAATCTTAGTTTTTTGCTGTTTTCTTCTTCTTGCCTTACTTCATATAATTTTTTATGTAAGGAATTTACTGGTTCATCCATGTTTACTAGCTTGTAATCTAGTATCGTTGCTAGTTGCCACATGGTGGCAAATTTATGTGATTTTTCTAAAATTTGTTTATGTAACCTTTGAGCAATAATGACATTTTCTAGCGTTGGATTATCAAGAGCTTGACGCTGAGCTCTATTAAATTCCTTCTTTAAAGCTTCTATCCTTTCATCATAAGGCTCAAGTTCTGGCTCTTGCTTTTTTTTATCTTGAGAAAATTTTAATATTTCTGGCTTGTAAACATGATCCTCATTATACCATAAAAACCCTTGAGGTTGTTGCCAAAATTGATTATTTACATTAAACCTGATCATTTCATTTTTATTACTACTATCTAACTCCATAGTACCAGCAAATGCATGATTTGACCAATCATTGATTAATAACCATAAATTAATTACTAGTAATGTAATAGCTAGTGATGATTTAGTTATTGTGTTTACTAACCACTTCATTATTTTAATAAGATAAATTTGAATCAGTACAATTATTATTAGACCTTTGTTGTTGCATTATAGGCATCTGGTTTTTTAGTTGCTGTGGAAAACTCTTACTCATTTTACTTTTAGCATGATCAAGTAAATCACTAAATAGCTCCTCTAAATCAAACTTAGAAAAATCTATTCTTTGCAGCTCTTCTACTGTAAATCCCCTACAATTAGCATATTGTGCTGTGCCAAAACCAATAGCTAATTGTTTTTTGCCTTGTTCTTGAAATACTCTTGCAAGTTTTGAATTAAAACAACAATAAGTAGATTTTTTAGTAATACATGTCTTAAATATTTTATCTTTCTTAGCACAATATGTACCAACATAGTAGCACTGACCTTTTGCTTTTTTTAAGGCTAAGGCTTTTTCTTCTGCATTACACCTACTTAATCCTAAATCTTTGCCCCAGCCTTTAAACCCAGAACAACAATTAAGAAAATTACCAATATTTACTTTGCGGCAACTGCTGGCATGCCCTTTAAATACTGAAATCGGATTTGTCTGCATATCTTTTTTCATTTCATTTAGCATGGCAAGGTGACCAATACTTGCAATATCATTCTTTGGCACAATAGTTGCAGTATGACAATTCCCTCCTAAACAAAACATTTTTGATCCTGCTATAGAGGAGCTAAACTCTTTTTTCTGGGCTATACATATGTAATCTTTGTGCCATTGCAAACAAATACTAGCAGCTTGCTTAACGCAATTGCTCCTTGCAAGTTCACAAGCTTGCTTCTTTAAATGATCACACCCATATTTTGGCTCACTACTACATTGATATTTAATTTGCTCACTCCAGCATGGACGATTAACATTATATTGATTAAAAAATAATTTATCACCAGCTTCAAGACATATGCGATTTATTTCATGGCATTCATGTTCTTCAAGCAAAGCTTCTAAAGATTTATTTACTATTTGGAAATATTCACCTTTTTCTCTAAATTCCTTGATTTTATCACGATATTTATAAGTAAAAACATATCTATCCCATTTTACTATATCTCTATCCCAGCCTTCAGTTAACGCTCCTTCTCCTTGAGAAGAAATGCCAATATATGTATCAATATGATCAAGAGAAACATTTAACTTACCGGCAATTGCTGCTCTTACATCAAGCATTATTGCTTGATTATTATGCATATGCATGCTGTATATTGTTTTACGCTTACCGAAATGTCTTTTCTTTTTCCAAAAGACAGGATAAAGCCAGTGATGATAACTGTTACTTATCTCAGAACCTGAAAATGCTATTGCTTTATCTTGCCAATCGCCCCATTTATCTATTAATTCAGCATCTAGTATAAGATTCCTGATAATATCTATTTCAAATTCTGCCCCTTCACAGCAACTCTTATTAATTTTGGTTTTGAATACTTTTTCACTAACATTAAGTGCAGTCCCTTCTGTATGCTTTAATGGATCTGCCTCAATCTTAGCTGAATTACTAATTAAGGGATTGTCAGGATTAAGGTCATATTCTTGCATTGCATTTATTTTCTTCAGCTCACTTTGTTGCAGTAATTGCCCTTGTGCAGAGTTATTTAGCATAACACTACCTTGATTTGTTAAGTCTTGATCATTCATTTTACTTAAATTTGATATATTTACCTCTTTATCAAATATTATCTTATTGCCCATTTGATTAGGATTACCAAGCTTAATACTGTGTTCATACTGTCTGGCACTATTATAACTATCCTCCATAGTAGCAGAGTAAGAACTGATTGCATTCATCACTAAAGTAACTAACATAATAATATTAATACGGGCTGTTGAAAAAGTCTACAATGATTTAAATATATTACAAAATATAAACTCTTAGTTTACGCTAAAATGCGTTTATTTAGTAAAATTTTAAGTTATTACATAGAAAGGATTAGGTATAAAGCACTTTTTCAACAGTCCGATGACATTAGTTTACAGAATGAAGCGAAGTGGTGGAAAGTATTAATTGATCGCAATAAGAATGGTGAGAGATTTTTAACTGAGAATTTGCAAATATTTATCACAACTACAAAAAATGGAGTGGAAATAGCAGAAGAGAAACTGCTGAGCCATTATAATAGTTTAGATTTTCAACTAGCTAGAAACGATAAATTGCATCTTGTTGGTTTATTATCAATACTGCCAATGCAGCAAGCAGTTTTTTGGAAGTCTTTAAAATTCTTTCAATTAGTAAAAAACGTTCCTGCAAGTGAGGTAGTTGCTAAATTACCTATTCATGGAGAATGGAAAGGTATTAATAGAAGCGGTGTATTACTACTTGGTCACAAAGGTGAGATGTTTAACTGGAATCCATTTTATAGGGTAGGAGGTGCCGGTAACTATAATGTATGCGTGATGGCACCGTCAGGCAGTGGGAAGTCATTTTTTTTGCAGGAACTCGCTACTAGTTTAGTGTCGCAAAATGTACAAGTATTTGTGCTAGATATAGGATCGTCTTACCAAAATATTGCTGAGGCTATGGATAATAGTGAGTTCTTAAGATTTAATGCATTAAATGATCTATCACTTAATCCGTTTCATGGGATTATAGGTAGCGGAGCTGTTTATTTAGAAGCTCAGAAGCTAAAGCGAGAAGGTAAAAGCAAAGATGAGATTATGCAGCGTACCGGTTTAACTGCTGAAGGATTAGAAATATTATTCTTGGAAAATAATAAGGCAAAAGAGGTCGCCGAGAATGAGACTATTGAGGTTTTAAAGATTGGAGAGCATTTTGTAACCAAGGATGCGATTATTTATGCAAAAACTACTATAGCTACAATGTGCGGTGTGAGCGGAGATAACACAAAAGAAGCTATAATTGAAAAGGGATTAAATGAAGGGATAAAGCAATACGGGGATACGCTAAACTTAGATAAATATGCGGGGGTTCTAGAAGAGATGGAAAATGGTATGGGAAGAGATCTTGCAATATCTCTATATCCATATACATCGAGTGGAGTTCATGGCAGGTATTTTAGGCAAGGAAAGAATGCTAAATTCAATTCACCTTTAACTGTATTTGAATTTGAAGAAGTTAAAGGTGATGAGGTATTCTTGTCAGTCATTTTGGGCATAATATTAATGCAAATAACAATGCAATTTTTATGTGGGGATAGAAGTATAAGAGATTTGTATTAATTGTTGATGAAGCATGGAGAATTATAGATCATAGCGTAGGTTTTTTAGAAGCATTTGCAAGAACTGTCAGAAAATACGGTGGGAGTTTAATCACCTGCGTACAAGAGTACAAAGATTTAGATAACGGACCGAAGCATCAAGCAATTTTAAATAACAGTAGCTGGACGGCAGTGCTGCGTCAAGAACCAGCTGGGATTGGTCAGATGAGACATTCTGAGAAATTTAAGAACTGTGCGGCATTAATCGAGACTATTACCAAAGATCCGGAAAATAAATATTCTGAGATTATGATCATGGGCAGTAACTTACGTGTTGTAGGAAGATTAGTGGTAGATCCGTATAGCGAGTGCTTGTATTCGACGGAGAGTGAGGATTATGGCTTTTTGCATCAATGCAAGAATAATGGAATAGATAAGGATACGGCAATTAGAGAGCTTATCAAAAGAAAGGGCAAGAAACTACCGGCATTTAAAGTGGATCATAAAAGTATAGAGCCAAAAAGCGGCAGAGAGGAGATAATTCTAATATGAATCAGAATCAGATATCAAATAACGAGTCTAAGACATCACTTCAGGTGGAGGCTGTAAATAATATTACAGTAAATAAGCATCAAGTGAATGTGACAAGACTTATGATAATATTGTTAATATTTCTAATTGGGTGTTGTTGTGGACATCTTGGATCGCAAATGCTCTCTAATTACCAAGATAAAATGCAAATATTATATGTATCACGCAGTGAGATAATGGATTTAGAAAAAGCAAGACTTGAACAGAGCCAAGATCCTGCGGGCAGGATGTTTTTTGGAGAGATTAATAAGGCAATCAGTTTAATTCGGAGAGAAGCGATTAATTATGAGGATAAATATCACCGTGTGATATTTGTAGGAGATAATTATGTGGAAGGGAGAAATGCTAAATCTATTAGTAAAATAGTATATGAAAAAGTAATGCATCAATTAAATGTCATAAATAGTAGTATATAATGATTAAATTAACATTTAAAATACTAATAATTTGTAAAGTAATATTTATTATTGATGCCCATGCTATGGATCCAGGAAAGCAAGGTGCAACATACGAGGTAGTAGAGGAAGGGTTTGTCAGCATGATTAAGAATCGTTTATCGACGCTTGATTTGCAGCAACATCAAGAAGAGATGCTACGAACAGCAAGACGTCAGGTATTAGAGCCAGCACCTGTTGTTGGCATAAGAGCTACAAGTAAGCCAAGGGAGTTTTGGTATGATCCAAGTTTTACCTTAACAAAGGATATAAAATTATCTGACGGCAAGATATTACATAAGGCAGGTACAAAAGTGAATCCTCTAGATCACATGGTGTTTGATCGCGAGCTAATATTCATCGATGGAAGAAGTCAGGAGCAAATGGAGTGGCTTAAGCAGCGATTAGATGGTGCAGAACAAAATAATACGCAGATGATAGTTACACAAGAACGCCAAGAAGAATATAATAATTTAGAAATGATAATTCTTGTAGGTGGAAAAATACTGGAGTTACAAGAGGATATAGGTAGAACATTATATTTTGATCAGGCAGGTGAGTTAACGAATAAGTTTGGTATTGAGCAAGTTCCGGCGATAGTGGTACAAGACGGCAAGAGGCTTAAGATATCTGAAATCAAGATTTAGATTAGACGTAAAATAACTGCTGGCGACGAATAGAAAAAAGAACGCCTCCAGCAGCAAGAGTCATAAAGAATAACGTTAGTAGGTGACAAGAAGAAGAGCAGGAAACCTACTAACATAAATAAGTTAAAAGTAATAATAGCAACAAGTCAAGAAGAATTTAAAGCGAGGTAATAAGGTAATCATGGTAATAAAGCAATATAGTGGGAGTGATGGTACTAGCATTAATATTCAAGGATATGCAGAGTTTTTAGAGAAATTAAAGAATCGAGTTGCTACAAGCAGATTGAGAGCGGCTAGAGCAGTTAACACGGAGCTAACAACACTTTACCATTATATTGGTACTGAGATTTTAGATCGTCAAAAGAGATATGGCTGGGGTTCTAAAGTAATAGATAATTTAAGTCAAGATTTACACTCAGCTTTTCCTGAAATGAAAGGTTTTAGTAGTAGAAATTTAAAATACATGCGACGCTTTGCTGAAGAATATCAAGATTTTCAATTTGTGCAAGAGGTGCTTGCACAATTAACGTGGTATCATAATGTGACTCTATTAGACAAAATATCGGATAAACGCACTAGATTATTTTATATACACCAGGCAATAGAGTATGGTTGGTCACGCAATATTATGGTTATGCAAATCGAACTTGCGTTACATAAGCGTCAAGGTAAGGCAATAACAAATTTTCAAGATACATTACCATCTCCACAATCAGATTTAGCTTATCATACACTTAAAGACCCATATATTTTTGATTTTTTGAATATAGGTAATGAAGCACATGAGCGAGAAGTAGAAAAAGAATTAGTAAAACATGTAGAAAAGTTTTTATTAGAATTGGGTGCAGGATTTGCATTTGTAGGCCGACAGTATCACTTAGAGGTAGGAGATCAGGATTTTTATATTGATTTATTATTTTACCATTTAAAATTACGTTGTTTTGTAGTGATTGAGCTAAAGAATAAGGACTTTAAACCGGAATATGCGGGAAAAATGAATTTTTATTTATCAGCAGTAGATGATTTATTAAAGCATTCAAGTGATAACCCAACTATTGGGCTAATTTTATGTAAATCTAAAAATAATGTATTAGCCGAATATACATTACGAGATATGAGTAAACCTATTGGTTTAGCTGAATATAGATTAACAGAAAACCTACCGGAGGAAATAAAAACAGATCTTCCTACCATAGAAGCGTTAGAAGCAGAATTATCTAAAGATTTAAATTTTAAAGAATATAAGAATCAAGAATAAAAATATAAAGTAGTAAAATAATGAGAAGCAAAGATTATACAAATAAGGTGGTTAACCAGTCGCAAGAGACTAGCAATTGTGTGAAAAAATATTTTTGGCGAGTATGGGCATTAGATAAGATGATGACATGTGCACTAATTATGAGTTTATCAACACTTATGTTGCCTAATTTAAATGATGCAATAATTCTTTTTTTCCACTAATGCTTTTTGTCTAGGGCGGTAGTATGTATCACAAAAGAAAGTTTGAAACCCAGATAGTCTATATGTAATAGTTGAGACGGGCTGTTGAAAAAGTTATAAAAAGAAGTAGAAAAGAGTTAATCTAAGGAATAAGCTGTATTTTTATGCTTAAATGAAGGTGTAAAGATGCAGGGTTATAAGCTTGATCAAAGTGTGAGATGTAATAGCCTTAGCTTAAGGCACATGATACCTAATGATCATTTATTAGTGAGGATTCATGAAGCTAAAGAATTAGAGTTTTCTTTTATCTATGAAATAACTAAGAATCGTTATTGTGCTAATTACGGACGTCCATCAATTGATCCTGTATTATTTTTTAGGATGCAAATAATAAGTTACTTATATGGTATAAAGTCAAATAGACGATTATGTAAAGAAATTCAGTTAAATATAGCATATAGGTGGTTTTGTGGTTTAAGTTTAGAGGATAAAGTACCGGATCATTCATCATTAAGTAGGATAAGAGATAGATTTGGGGTAGAACTATTTCAAGAAATATTTATAAGCTTGATTAAGCAATGGTATGAACTAGATATTATAAAAGGAGAAACAATTATTTCAGATGCCTCTTTAGTTGAATCTAATGCCTCTATGAATAGCCTAATATTAAGAAAAGATCAAGGTGATTCACAAAAGAGAGAATTAAAAAAATATGAACGTCGTTATCATGATTTCCGAGAAGGGAAAAAAGTAAGGAAAATATCTAATCAAACTCATGTCAGTAGGACAGATCCTGATTGTAGTCTTGTATCAAGAACTAATGGTTATAAAAAGCTATGTTATAAGACCCACTACTCAATTGATTCAGATTCACGTATTATAATAGATTGTTATGTAAGTACAGGATCACAACATGAGTGTATTGTACTTCCAAGTAGAGTTTGGAATATATTAAATAATTTTTCTTTTAGAGTAAAAGAATGGATAGCAGACAAAGGTTATGGTAGAGGTCCAACCTATGGATATTTTAAATTACTTGGAATTACAACTTATATACCTTTACATGTAGATAATCTTGGTGAAGGAAAAATAAGTAGGGGGGAATTTCAATATGATAGAGAACAGGATAGATATAAGTGTCCACAGGGACATTATCTTTATCCGTATGATAAATTAGATAAAAAACAAATAAAACGTTATCGTATTACAGGAGGGCATTGTAAAAATTGCTCTCTAAAATCAGGTTGTATTTCTGATAATTATAGTAATAGAGGACGATTTATTTATCGTAATCCTTATCAGGATGAAATAGATGAGGTAAAGGTCAGACAGAATAGAATTGATTTTAAGAAAAAACTAATTGAGAGAAAGTGGAAAATAGAAGGTCTATTTGGTGAAGCTAAGGAGAATCATGGTTTACGAGGAGCAAAATTTAGAAGTGTACAGAAAACACAGATTCAAATACTGATGATTGCGATAGTACAAAATTTTAAACGGATACTTAAAATTATTTTTTGGTTTTTTTATCTACTGCTATTAAAGATAAAAAAATATTAAAGTATTTGCAACCTTATTGATTTTTTCAACAGCCCGTCTGAAGGTTTATACTATATTCAGCCCAATGTACATTATCACTGATGGGAAAAGTCAGCAATATATTTGCCGTAAATGTTGGAAGATATACTAAAACATCACCTGAGCAAAGAATTGCATTTGCATCCGTTAAATCCATTTGGGATGAGAAGCCACTCAAAGACTGCTTGCTGCCTGAAATCTAAAAATATAGCTCTTTTTGACACTATTTTACTTAACTTGACGGCACCCAATCTAATGAATGGCTTCCAAGTAAATCCGGTTCATACTGAGCAACTACTTTACTATAATCACCCACACTATAACCGCCGCCACCTTTTGCAGGATCCATATCTAATGAGGCATCCCAACCGCTTACGTTTCCAAGCCCTTTAGCACCAATGAAATACTTGTTTATTTCTGCTTGATCCTCAACAGTGTTTACTTTGCCGTTTAAATGCTTAGCATACATTAGACCGGTCATTTTGTAAATTTGTTCAGTGCTTAAGTTAGTCCAAATCTCTTTTAATTGTTTTATTGCACCTTTTCTGTTGCCGTCTGTGTCATTTGCAGCATCGCCTTCAAGAGAAAGTCTAGCACATTCGAAAAGATTAGAGCTTGAACCTTGACCAAATTCCATAGACATACAGTTAACAAGCGATGGCGTAATACCTGCTTCGTATAATTTGTTAAGGAAAATTACACCATTTGCATTAAATCCCATTAACCCAGGAGCACCGTCTACAGGTAAGGTATAAGAGACTTTTAATTCAGGATGTGCTTTAATCACCTCAGTTATTGCTACAATATGTCTATCTAAAGCTTCATTATGGGCTAAGAACCCACCCTCGAAATCAAAATCAATTGCAGTCAAATCATAATTTTTGATAGCTTTTAAATAAATATCTACAATTTGTTTAATGTCTGTTATTGGTCCCTCTATTGGTTCATTTGATGCACCGCCAAAAGATAAAATTATATCACCATTCTTTTCTCTAATACCACTAATATAAGATTTATAATAATCAGAAACAATTACGTCTCCTTCATATTGCTGATTATCATTTCCATCAGACATACTTAGGTTACCGCCCCAACAAGCTTTTACTTCACCTGTATTTTTATCGGTAGCAGCAGTAATAAACCCTAAGAAATATCCTTTTAAATTTGTTGATTCAGCCCATTTATCAATAGGTGGTGTAGGCCAAGCCGTTGCATCAACGAAAGGCGAACCCTTAATATGATTACCTTCTTGCCAAGCTGCAGGACCTTTTAAAGCTTCACCGGTAGAAGCGTAATATAAGCTAGGCACAGAAGTATTATTAGCATAGTCAAACACTGTAATATAAATTTCGTAATTTGTATTAGTAGTTAAGTTTTTTAAAGAAATGCTATTAGTTATAGTAGATGCTTCATGATATTTTGTTTCATTAGTGACTCTATACTTTACTATATATTTATCAACACCTGTATCTTTATCTATACTTGGTGTCCAGTTTAAAGAAAAACTTGTAGGGCCAGAAGAAGTTGTTGTTATATTTTTGACTGGTGTTGGAGGAGTATGATCTTCAGGTATTACTATAGGTTCACCGCTAAAAGTAAAGTCAGTAGGTAATGAAGGATATGTGGAGGTGCTAGAAAAACTAACACCAAAAGTTAAAGTTGTAGAACTTTTAGCTTTTAATAAAGATAAATGCTCTGATAATTTTTCTTTAATTACAGGAGGAGTAAATGTTTGTTGAGCAAAACCTGTGTATGCTCTAATTTCACTACCTGGAGTAATGTTGTGTATTTTATTCACGTCAAAGCTTATTTCAGGAGAATTTACATCCTGATCAGTGTTATTTCTGATTGTAAGCTCTAATGGTATATACCAATCAGCTAAGTCTTTTCCCCATTTTGCTGTAATTATATAAGATAGTGGCATAATAACCTCCTCTAATTTATTAAAAAAAAATTGTTCTTAATATAAAAATAGACTGAATAATAAGCTATCTTTATACTTAATTATAAAAATTGCTGAGAATGAGGTTAACATAAGTATTTATTGTCATATGTGCACTCATCCTTACTTTCAAGCTAGCATATTATCTTTTTTTTTAGATAATTAAATTTATGTTACTGCCATATTTCTGTATCATTGTTGTAAGTCTGCACTGTTACAAATAGAGAGAAGTAGTAATATAGGTTCTGTCACATCTAGCAAAATTATAGAAAATGATAACGACGCTATGCGGGTTTCAAGGCAGAAATTTGGCCATTTTATTACAGATGTGACAGAGTCATCATTGATGCCCTCCTTAAGCTCTTCTATATTTTGATAATCATTAATAAATATTTCAGTGTCCTAAAGAAACGCTCAATAACAATATTGTCAATACTCCTGCCATTACCATTCATTGATATCTGAATATTATTATCTTTGAGAATCTGTATATGATCCATTACTGGTATATTGACTACCTTGATCACTATTAAATATCTGTGGAGCTTGATACTTACTTAATGATTCCTTCAATACATCAGTTACCAAGGTGCCGTCAAGACTTATTTAACCGTTCTTTAATGATCCTATAATGATTTGGGGTCAACTCATCATATCGCCATATAAATACCCCCCCTAAATTCAAATCAATAATTTGATCTAGAAAGTAATTTAAATTCCAGTCTGTCAGCCCTACGGTAGTCAAGGCTAACACAATTTTATCTTGTTCTATGCCATAAGAGATACTTTGTACTAATGCTTGTTTTACATTATTGATAATATCATCTTGATTCCACATTGCAGCAGCGTAACAATAATGCACTAATCTATCGCATTGACCTGATGCGATAATCGCCTTAACTTTGTCGGTAATCTTCTTCCCTTTTTCTGTATTTGGATTGTTATAAGAATAACCTGCAATAAAACCAAAACTAGTTTCTTTATTATTTTTTTTTAGCATTTTCATTGTTTCAATAACAAATGCAGTGTTCATATTACACTCGTCATCAAAATCAACGCCATCCCAACCATTATTAATGGTCGCAGATATAATGCGGGATACATCATTCATACTAGAGGGTTTTCCTTCAGGAGTACATCCACCCCCGCCATAAACCCAAAGTCTTTTACCTGTAAAACAAGGATTATACTCTGGTTTTGGTTCATGTTCTGGACTCCACCCTTGAGAAGTCATGCTTCCTGTTGTTAGTTCCTCAAGATTTGTAACCATACCATACATTATGTAGTCAAATTCATTCAATGGGTAACGAGTTAAAGACATACTCCAACCACCAAGTAATTTACTCATACACACCTTTTTCATTTTTGTTGTGGGCAGTAGTACCAAACAGATAATCCTGAGTACTTAAGTTATCATATTTATGATCTTTAGTCCAATAATAATCCATGTTTATTAATTATAAATGTAAGTGCCTATAAGTAATAGCAAAGCATCCAACCATTTTACTCACATCCGATAGAGGTGGCATATATGATATCAGATTACTTATTTAGAACAGATATACTAGTCACTAGTATATTGCATGATACTATAGAGGATACAGAACTTACCAAGGAGAAAATATTACAAGAATTTGGAGAGAATATAGCCAATCAAGTAATGGATTTGACTAGGATTAAGGATAATGGTATAAAGATTAGTTCTGCTGAAATGGTAGAGATGTTATACAAAGAGAAGAAACATGATGTACTGCTAATAAAACTTTTTGATAGGCTACATAATATGCAGACACTAGGGGTAAAATTTCCTGAAAAAATCAGAAAGATTGTAAATGAAACTCTTAAAAAATTTATAACCCTAGGTATTTATTTTGAAGATCAGGTATATGGAGTATTAAATATATCAAACAAAATAGCCGAACTATGCCATCATTATTCACCTATAAAAAAACGTATGTTACAGGATCAAACAATTATATTTAAGGATAATTACCAGCTTCCTTTTCCAACTGCTCAAAATGCGATAATCCATAATTATATCCGCCATATACTGGTATCAAAATAATTAATAATCCCCAATTACCAAAATATTTTATAACATAAATAGTACCGAAAGAGGTTAGTATATATACTATTGCACGTGAAAACGCATATGAAAAGTTACTATAAGTAAATCGTTGAAATATTGGAAAATATTTGAAGAAAATAGGAAATGCTGGTGATTTAGATGGACCAAATATTACAAAAAATAGTTGTAATAACATCACACAAAATGGCGTTGTTAATCCATGCTCTAATATATATGGACAAAATGGAATAAAAATAAGCATAGTCATTATTTTTATTTTTAGTATTTTCAGTGGATATATTCTACGGCTTAAATATGCTATTGATACCAAAAAGTTGTGACTAATAACTTCCTCTGGCGTATAACCGAATTGATTTTTAAGAATATTGCCACAATAAATGAAAGCAAAATAGTTAATGGCCAACTATAATCTATTAAAAATAAAGCTAAAATGCTTTTTTTGTCAGGTTTTTCAGACCACATAGGGTCATCTTGTAATATTCTGTGATGCGTATCATTATCTTGCAGTATTTTTTTTACTCGTGCTTTTGCATTTGCAAATTCCGGCGTTTCTCTAAGAGCAGTTCTAGCTATCGTTCCTATGAACGCAATTAATGCTCCTATCCAAAACACTATCCTCCAATTGAATGCAAATGAGGTAACAATATATGCCATACATAAAGCGGCGGTACTTCCCACAGCAGCAACAGCATCTATTAATGTTACAACTGAATATTGTGCAGGTGGTTTAGTAATTTCAGTGAGATAAAGTTGTGCTCCCATCAGTTCTCCCATCGAAGACATACCTTGTACAATGCGACATATAGTCATTATCACAGTGGCAGTAATACCTATTTGAGCATATGTAGGGAGAGTAGCCATAATTATACAGGCTATAGACATCATAAAAGTAGTAATAACTACTGTGATTTTACGTCCAATATGATCACCAATCCAACCAAAAATTAATGCTCCAACAGGTCTAAAAACAAAAGTAGAACAAAATGCTGCTGCATAAAGAGCTGTAGTTTCAGGATTAGCTTTTGGGAAAAAAAGTTCATTAATGACCACTGCCATATGCACATAAATCATTAGATCAAAATACTCTAAGAATGTGCCTACAGATAATAAGCCAATAGCTTCCATCCGTTGCCTTACAGTAAGCTCTCTTGCTTCTTGCTGATTTTTCATCATTTTTGCACCTTTCAATTATTATGGATGTACTCCAATATTTGCTATTAATTGGCTCTATTATCATTTCAGCTTTTATTGTTTCTAAAACTATCTTTGTTTTTTCTGATGCACTATATTATTTTGCTTTTTTATAAATATCATTGCATGTTGTATTTATATTTTATTTTATAATTTTACTGCCCAGTTTTTGGGTACCATTATAATATTTTCTTACAATAATATTGTATCTCTGTAACAATACTTATACAAGAAGTATTATTAGGAGTTATGCCTTTAACTACGCAGAGTAAATCTCGGGGGCAAGCCCGAAAGAAATCTATTGAATAAATTGACTGGATTTAAATTATGAATTATTTTTGTTATCAATCTACTTTCAATACAGACTCTGAGATATGTCATATCAGGGAGCATAAATGATGCTAAAATTTTTAAAGTATTATTTTTATATAATACTATTATTAAGTACAAAATCTATGGCATCGCTAAATCCAGAAGCAGAACAATATATATCAAGCATGCTTAATAAACATGTACCATATCAGGTAAGTGTTCTTAACAATAATTTTATTATCAATAATGTTAACGCTTATCCTCCTGGAAAATTAACGGCCATGTTTGCAAAATTTTTAATAGACAACAATTTAGTAAAAAATAAGGTGTTTGCAGATATAGGATCTGGATGCTTTGCCTTAGGTATAATAGCTGCAAAGAACGGGGCTCATACAATTATTGGTAGTGATATAAGTGAACATGCAATACAATGTGCAAAAGATAATTTGATACTTCATGGTATTACAAACAATATGTATTTATTTAATGGAGAAGGTGTATTACCGTTGTTACCAAAATTTCTCGGTAAGATAGATATACTTGTCTCAGGGGTGCCTTGGGATAATTTATCTAAAAATGAATTTAACGGTATAATACCTGCAAGACAATCAATCAGCCGAGCTTTTTATGATGTTGATAATGCACTCATAAAAGATATTATGTTGCAAGGTTTTAATTTATTATCAAATCAAGGAAGAATATTTATTACTTCATCACTAAGAAAAATTCAACGAATAGAGCAATTATGCTCAGAGTATCAACTGAATTGTAAGATACTTAAAAGCGAGGATATACACAATGATGGTAACACACATTATATATTAGAAATAACTCGTATAAAATATTTAACTGATAGTAGTTGATACGGAATGTGGTAAAAGTTGTTGACAGTCAAAAATTGTATTAATTGACATTGTAGAAGTCAAGAGGGCTGTTGAAAAAATCAATAAGGTTGCAAATACTTTAATATTTTTTTATCTTTAATAGCAGTAGATAAAAAAACCAAAAAATAATTTTAAGTATCCGTTTAAAATTTTGTACTATCGCAATCATCAGTATTTGAATCTGTGTTTTCTGTACACTTCTAAATTTTGCTCCTCGTAAACCATGATTCTCCTTAGCTTCACCAAATAGACCTTCTATTTTCCACTTTCTCTCAATTAGTTTTTTCTTAAAATCAATTCTATTCTGTCTGACCTTTACCTCATCTATTTCATCCTGATAAGGATTACGATAAATAAATCGTCCTCTATTACTATAATTATCAGAAATACAACCTGATTTTAGAGAGCAATTTTTACAATGCCCTCCTGTAATACGATAACGTTTTATTTGTTTTTTATCTAATTTATCATACGGATAAAGATAATGTCCCTGTGGACACTTATATCTATCCTGTTCTCTATCATATTGAAATTCCCCCCTACTTATTTTTCCTTCACCAAGATTATCTACATGTAAAGGTATATAAGTTGTAATTCCAAGTAATTTAAAATATCCATAGGTTGGACCTCTACCATAACCTTTGTCTGCTATCCATTCTTTTACTCTAAAAGAAAAATTATTTAATATATTCCAAACTCTACTTGGAAGTACAATACACTCATGTTGTGATCCTGTACTTACATAACAATCTATTATAATACGTGAATCTGAATCAATTGAGTAGTGGGTCTTATAACATAGCTTTTTATAACCATTAGTTCTTGATACAAGACTACAATCAGGATCTGTCCTACTGACATGAGTTTGATTAGATATTTTCCTTACTTTTTTCCCTTCTCGGAAATCATGATAACGACGTTCATATTTTTTTAATTCTCTCTTTTGTGAATCACCTTGATCTTTTCTTAATATTAGGCTATTCATAGAGGCATTAGATTCAACTAAAGAGGCATCTGAAATAATTGTTTCTCCTTTTATAATATCTAGTTCATACCATTGCTTAATCAAGCTTATAAATATTTCTTGAAATAGTTCTACCCCAAATCTATCTCTTATCCTACTTAATGATGAATGATCCGGTACTTTATCCTCTAAACTTAAACCACAAAACCACCTATATGCTATATTTAACTGAATTTCTTTACATAATCGTCTATTTGACTTTATACCATATAAGTAACTTATTATTTGCATCCTAAAAAATAATACAGGATCAATTGATGGACGTCCGTAATTAGCACAATAACGATTCTTAGTTATTTCATAGATAAAAGAAAACTCTAATTCTTTAGCTTCATGAATCCTCACTAATAAATGATCATTAGGTATCATGTGCCTTAAGCTAAGGCTATTACATCTCACACTTTGATCAAGCTTATAACCCTGCATCTTTACACCTTCATTTAAGCATAAAAATACAGCTTATTCCTTAGATTAACTCTTTTCTACTTCTTTTTATAACTTTTTCAACAGCCTGAATACTTTGTCTCACATTTGTTCCTCTTGCATTATCTGCAATGCATCATTTAATCCTATATGACCTGCTAGTTTTTTAACTTTGCCTTGGTTATTATCTATCACTACTATCGGTACAGAAGTAATTTGATATTTCTCAAATAGATTTGGATCAATATCAAAACTAATACCAATTTCATCGGCTTTTGCTTTAGTCTCAACAAATGAATTATTTTTTAAACCTCGCATTACAAGTCTTACACCTTTTTGTTCTGCTTCAATATAATAACTCTTTAATGCTGAATCAGGCATTGAAAATGAAACAAAAATGTAGATTTGATTATATGTTTTAGTCTCTAATTTAGGTTGTACTATATTATGTAACAATACTTCTGGTTGTGCCAAAGAACTTGTGCTACCTAATATTAGTAAACAAGTTAAAATTATTGTTTTTAGGTTAAATTGCATACTTCTCAATTTTATAAAAATTTTACAAATTAAAATAAACAGCAACTGCGTTTACGCCAGATCGAATAACCAAAATCTTCACCTTTAACAGGAAATTCTCTTCCCTGCTGCCAGATAATTTCAGTCTCACCAATTTTTTTACAAGAATGCACCTCTGGTATAGGATAAGTCATCTGCAGTCTATATTGGCTCTTTTTGATTATTGGCATTGGATATTTAGAACATAATCCTTCTCTTCCCATATACCCCCAGAGTAACAATTCCCTATGTAACTTAGCCATAAATTTAGCTACTATTAATGCAGAAGATCCAACTCCACAATTATGAGAGCTAGTTGTACCGGTAAAGGGATAAAGATATCCTTGACATCCACCGCACCAAAACATCGCATCATTAGAAAGACTACCAGAACTACAGCTTACACAATCAGCTATACATGCACTTTGAGCTGTAATACTGCCAAATAATAAACTTTCAGGATTTAATATGGCAGCTTTGCTATCGTCTCCCCATAATGGATCAAATTCAGTTAAATATGTGATATCTACTTGTGACATCTCTAAACAGGCAAAATCAAGTAAGATCTCAAGCCAGTAAATAACCGGATATATATACCAATGAACATGATAAAAGCTACTTCCCTCTATATCATCCTTAACACCTTTTTGCATGCTAGTACCAAGATTAATGCCTCCAAGACTTACCATGCACATAGGGGATTTAGTTACATCCACCAGTCTTACCGGCTCCCAGAATCCAATTGGAATACCAGGAACTGGCATCGGAATCGAAGGCTTAGGGCAAAAACAAACAATTTGCCTTGGGTTATTAGTATCAGCCATAGAACTTGATACAATTTTTACTCCTCCGATAGTAATTGGAAATAAACATTTCCAGCAAACATCAGTGATTGGATTTACAAACCTGCCTACGCAGCCAATTGATGCATAACTATAATTACCAAGCAAAATAATTATAATAAACATTATTAACTTCATTATTACTTGTATATTTCAGAAGTGACTAAATCTGTATTTGCTTGACAACCTACCTTTGCTTGCTCAGCTATCATATTATTTTTCTCACCTGCAATTAGATATACTACTTCTCCACTAGATTTTACTATTGCATGCACCTTACCTTGTAATACATGATCTATTATCTTTTCTAAATTTTGCTTTGCTTCTGGTAATTGCCATTTCTTCATAGATTACCTCCGGATTTTATCAGTTTTTATTCACACCTTAATTTTTACTCAAATACTATAATATTTCAATTAATCTTTATTTCACTAATCTTTAATAAAATCCCTTTTTGCTCTATTATAGCTGGAATAGCTTTTATCTTAAAACGAGTAGTAAGCACACCCCCTTGATCAAAAAATATTTGCTTGTTTAATTCTTGCCCAAGCTCTATAGGGTTTCCTTTAGTAAGTACTAATCTTCCTATTTGTAATTTAGCCCACTTAACCTGCTGCTCATCATCTCCATCAATAAATATCAATAGCTCCCCCCAACTTATTTTTTCTAAAGGATTCACACTTGTTCCAGCTTTTACTATGATGTTTCCCGCTTGATCTTTTATATCTGTCTTTTGTATAAAGCTTGGATCATAGTACCAGCTACGGTTTTTATTTGCTTTTGCTAGAGCTAAGACAGGAGTTGGTCTAGAGATTTTTTGCTTTGCTCTATTTTGAAATTCTTCCTGTATTTTCTCTAAATTTCCATTTTGTTTTACTATTTTGAGCCTCGCCATAATTATCTCTAGTAAAGATTCTTCAATAATGGGAAATATATGACCTCTAACACCATAATCTAATATTTTGCTGCTTTTGCCAAGCTTATTAACACCATCCGCATTAACATTACTGACTTGCAATATAGCTAAAAATAAAACAAAAAAGCTGATGACAATAATTTTTATGTCTAAATACCTTCTCATATTTTTTAATCACTTTAAACCAAACCTCGCTCTTCCAGTATATTATTGATGGCATCTGTAACGCTCATTCCCGCAATCATTCTATCTTCTAAAGCCCTATAATCCCTAGCATTAGTAGATGTTAGCATTAGAGTAAATGGATCTAACATTAATCTTGCTACAACTCCATGGACATTAGGTCCATAAATCGCTGCTTCACTATAATGCGGTGGATTCGAATGAATTGATTGTAGTAAATTTAGCTTCCAGTCCTCATCGACAAAACCTGCAAGTTTGGGGTTGGCTCTCATTGCTTTAAAGCTCTCAGGATTTTGCTTAAGAATAACTTTATGTGATGAGTTCTCAAAAGCTTTTTCAGCAGCTGATCCTGCTTCCCTGAAGTAATCAGTTAATTGCTGAGTAGCAAGAGTAATTGAGCCGTTGTATTTTCTAGCTATTCTTCCTGCTTCTTCAATAAATTCTCCAGATCTCTTGCCAGATAGTAATTTCCATGCTTCATCAATCATGATTAGAAAGGGACGCTTCCTATCACCTTTAACCATGCTTTGGTTAATATGCACAATCATGATTTGTACAATTACTGCAAGTAATGCCGGGCTACTACGAAGATGATCAGTTTCAATTACTACTATATCTGAGCTTAAGGATAATTTTGCCTTACCACTAAAAAACTTGCCATATTGACCATCTCTGGTGAACGGAAATAACATATTACCAAGTTCTTGTGCGTAAGACTCTTCTCTTTTTAGCAACCAATCTGCTATATCAGTTATCTCAGCTCTTGCTCCTTTTTCTTGCCAAACAGCTATTAAGGCTTTTTGCAGCATTGGTTGCTGCAAATCATTAGTGCCATACTGAGGAGCTGCCATGGTAGCTAGAATCGATGGAAAACTTGCTAGAAAATCTGCCTGTGCTTCAATTGAGTCTTCACTGCCGCCTGCTGGAATTTCTGAGAATGGATTAATTGATATCGGATTTTTTACATCAAATTCAATATAATTACCACCTAATAACAAACAAGTTCTTTTAAATGATCTACCATAATCAAGAACAAATACTCTGCCGCCAGTACCTAAGACCGATAGCATTAATTCTTGCATAAACACTGATTTACCGGATCCTGGTACTCCTGCTATACAAAGATTAAAATTTTCATTTGGAGCTGCAGATGCAGTATATAAATTTGAGCCAATTAATGCTGAACCAAAGGGCGACCAATACATAATCTGTCCTCTTCTACCGGTAAGTAACATTCCAGGAGAGCTTAAATCCCCTTTCCATTCACCAATGATAGGCAGTAACACCTTACTTTCTGAGGCAATAGTCCTTATGCCTCTACCAAGATTTGATAATGCTACGCCAATTCCCCGAGTCTTTTTGTTAAATATATTATTGAATCTATTAAACTTACCCACTAAAGAATTTGGTATGGCTTCAACTAACTGCATAGGTAAACTAGCAAGCACCACCGCTAAATGATCATATTTACAAGGGACAAAATACCAGCCACTTCTTCGCAGCTGTGAGCAAAACTGTGATGCTGCCCCTTTGGCTTTATTCTTCTGATCCCACATAATGACATTTAAGTGGATATTTACTACTCTATCACCGCTTTGCAAGCACGCTACTGCCCCTGCTAAATCTTGTGCTTCTAGTTGCAGATTAGGAAAGAATTTACCCATCCCGGCATTAATATTTCTCTCTAAAGCTTCTCTTTTGGTAATAGCAGATGTTTTAGCCACTAACTGATTTGGTATAATCTGCAAACCAAAATGAATTAAAAAATTTGCTCTAATATATTCATCTCGTCTTAGCTCATTACCTAAAAATAAATCCATGGCTGATAAACGCCACTCAGAAGGTCTTTTTCCTGCCTCTAAGCTTATAAATATTTGATTATCATTAAGACTTACATAATCTTCCTTTTCATATAAAGAAAAATTACCGGGTAAAATCTGCTCAGATAATATTTCATAAGGGTTAAGTTCAGGATGTTCTTCTTCCCTCCAGCCAAATATTAAACGGACAAATTTTAATAGCAATGTTGCCTCAACATTATAAGTAGTAAGCCCAATTGATTTAAATGTATCTTGCAGTACTTCTCTTCTTCGTATCATCTCATTAATATCAATAGTTAGCATCGGAATAGTGACTGAAATTAATAAAACTACATCTTTGATATTTCCCTCTTCCTTTGCTTTTTGCTCTAAAAATTTTGTTCTTCTACTGCTAAGCTCAGCAAAGATTGTATTTTTTCTATGTAACTGCCAGTTATCTAGATATTCTCTTATATGATCAGAGCCAATCATCAATATTTGAAAACTACTTCCTGCCGGTAAATTCTCATCACTTTTTAAAAATTCAGCTATCTCTCCTTGAGCTTGCAAGCTTGTTCCAACTAACGGCCAGCCAAGCAGGACAAATCCTACTGAAGCTCTATTAAAAAACAAGCTACTCTCCTCATCATATGATTCATAAACAAAATGTTTAGCTAGTCTTTCCCGAGCAAAATCTTTATCAATTCCTGATATCATTATTATACCTTCCAAAGCATCTAGCAGAGTATCTCGATTTAAAATTAGGCTTATCATTATTACTATTTGGATTAAATATATCAAGATCTGCCATTTTATTTACTTCATATAATGATTTACATTTTAGTCCTTGGGGCAGCGGGCAATCAAAATCGTTTCTATATGGCATCAATTTACAATTAGCAACGCTAAAACTTAACATTAATAACAAAAGCAGATTAATTATTTTATTATTCATTAAAAATTACCCGGATATTGTTGTTCTGACTGCAAATCAATATCTGTCATTTCATCAGTCCCATTATCCTTGATAAAATGTTCTTGCAATTTAGTTTTTGCCTTAGAAAAACTTGTCACTTTATTCCCAGAATAATTTTGATCATTACTATAATTTGTGCTATTTTGCGAATAATCAGTAGTAGTTGGCGGCAGTAATCTATCTACTTTATCAGCCTCTTTATTCTCTCTTAAATCAAAACCTTTTCTAAATACTACATCTATTACTCTACCTGAAGCTACAACAATCACTGGACTCATACTTTCTGCTCGTTTAATTGCAAAATCAGCAAGCTTTTCTAAAGCATTACCAGTGCCGGCATAAACACCAGCTTTCAAAGAATCCTGAGCTTTTAAAGCATTTTGTTGCCCGGTAATCGGTGACACCGGAAATATGCTATTGCTTGCCTGGTTCTGGAAAAATTGTGCTATCCCGCCAAGTACGCCGTTAAGCACCGCCATTCTTGCTATATCTGATGATCTATCAACAACTATCCCTTTAATTCCAGGTCTACCATCTTCTCCTATTAACCAACCTTCTACCGGTTTTTCAATTATCTCTCCATTACTATTTAGTAAAGATACCGTCTCCAAACGACATTTAGCCCGCTCTGATGAAATATCCCCGCTGCAAGAACCAATTAAAATTGCTTCTTTGATTTGCTCCGTTTTATATCCTTTAGAAAAAATAGCTGTATCAACAAGCCTTATCATTATTGGCTCAGGAGATGCTGAGTTATTAGTGCCGGTTCCAACTACTACTCCAGTAAGCAGCACCCCTCGTGCAAAGCTGCCGGTAGTAATATAATCTTTAACGTCTTTTTTTATCCTTAAGTCAGCTCTTTTTACATAGCCAAGTAATCTTTTTACTGGAGCAGTAGGAGCAGCAACAATGCTTTGCTCAAGGTTATTATCTAGTAAATCTTCTATTTTTTGATTATTATTAAAATCATTGCCATCATATAATATAGTTTCTTCATGAGGCTTCTCTAATGATTCTAACTTTTGACTAAAATCATCAATTTTAGTTTTAGTTTCTAAATATTTATTCTCTATTAGCTTCTCTAAATGGTTCTGCATGTTTTTAACTTCATTTAATATTTCTGCAGTCCATTTTGCCCTTGGATCTATGGCCTTTTCTATTCCTGATATTTCCCTTGATTGTCTATCTTCTTGTAAACCTCGGGAAGCTTTTACCTCACTTTCTGAAAATCCATAAAATACCAAAACCATTATTACTCCTATGCAAGCTAAAGTAACTAATGATCTGTTTTTAATTATCTCTATGAGTCCTGATAATCTTTTACTAAATGCAGATGGTAATGTATGATTCTCTACTTTACCTTTTATTTCTTCCTGCTTATTGAAATCTTGATCCATTGCTTTTAATCAATATCTTAATTATCTAACTGATTTTCATCCCACTAGAGACCCACTCTAAATAAAACCCTAAAATAATACCAATGGCTACAATTGCTCCGGCAAGTCTTAAATTACCCCTGACTACTGCCCAGATTGATGATAAAATCGTTGCTCCTGATATCCCGATAGTTTTAAGTTTACCAGTAGAGAGCCCACCAATGCGATCTAACTGTCCTTCTAATGTTTCTCCTAAAGCAACTTCAGATAGTATTACATTTACACAAAAAATTAACAATACCGGCAATAAAGGATATATTATTCTTAAATACTGTTTATTATTTTCTTTTTCTATTACATCTTTGTTTTTTACATTCATGATGCTTATCTTCCTTATTATTAGTTAACTTTGTTACTTCTTTTTCTAAATCAAACTTAATGAGTCTAATAGGAGCTGGTTTAGTTTTAGTAAAATTCAAGATTAAATCTTGGGTCGTACCATTTTCTCCAATTAGAGTTAGGTAAAGTTTACTGTTATCTTGCTGCGGTAAAATAAATAAACAGCCTGAATCATGTACTACTACTTCTGCAGCTTCCTGCGGATGAATAAAGATATCATTAATTTTTTCTCCTTCGATATTAATCCTAGTTGGAGCATCTTTGGCTATTTGCAGCTCTAACAAAGAATCAGCATGTAACATATAGCTTATCCCATAAGCATTACTACTAAAGCTTGCAAGCATTATTCCAACGCAAACTACTAATATCTGTAACTCTGACTTCAAACTTTTCATTGCTTATTTGCCTCTTCTTCCTTAATACCTGTAAGTAATAATAAATGATTTGCTCCTCGCTTGTAGGTTAACAAATAAGTTTTATCAGCTGCTATATGCTTATTTTCGGAAAACCAATAACGAAATGTTCCGTTAATTAATACTCCATCCTCAATGACTTTTACTTTTTTAGGAAAAAATACCGATGAAATATTAGAGCCCTTAACAAAATTTAAATGTTCCTTAAAAAATTTATCCAATTGCTCTGTATTACTAGATACTACTTTCATATCAGCTATTTGTCTCTCCACCTCCTCAGACGAAGTAGTAAATAATTCTTTCATTACAAAAACTGCCCATTCTTTAAGATAGGTCTCATGATAGCTTTTGGATGATACTATCATTCTTCTATCTGGCTCCATTGCCGGAATTAATAACCATTTTTCTTCCGTGCTAACTGTTTTAATCATCCCAAGAAGACTCGTAAACGCAAGCAGCAATGTGATAAGCAATAATCTCTTATTATATTTAACTAGCTGCTGAATAGAGCTTTGCTTAAATAAATGATCCATTACTTACCTATTTTTTTACCAAGCAAATTAGGATAAGAAGTAGGAGCATATAGCCATTTCTTAGCAACTAAATAACTCTTAAGTACAAAATACTCCGATAGTTTCTTAAACTTCTTAAATGCATAACAAAGTACAACTCCAGCTATAATACATATCATCCCAAGCTTAGCATGTCCGCTATTTAGTAACACTATTCCAGGTACTATACCAAGTAAGATAACAAACCACTCATCTAAGCTTAAACCCATATATTTTAGGGGAGTAGAGAGTGACCAATATAATCTTTGATTAGCACAATTATTATTCATATTAATTAAGTGATATTTCCATTAATAGATAAGTTTTGCTAGTCATGACATTAACATCCTAATTTTTACATTGCCAGTGGAGTTTTAAGCCATCACAAAAAAAGTTGTAATTCATCTAAAACTGTGGATATCTGGAGATAGAATCTATAGCTCTATCCATGAATTTGTTGATAACTAGCAGTAATTTTGCTAATATTAATGAAATAAATTATGGGTGAGTTGTGTATGTTTAGAAGTGATGTAGAGTTAAAATTAGAATGTTTAAAACTTGCTATTCAGTCCTGCTGTAGTTATGATGCTGTGGATGTAGCAAAACAATATTATCGTTTTCTTGTAGAAAATAGTGAAAATGTGCCGGTTCAATTCCTTTTTAATAATAAAGCTAATTTAAATTAACCATTAATTCTAATTACTTATTTTAGAGTTAGTACGTTTCCAGAATTGTAACTGCTCTAGGGCTTCATCAGACCAAATGACTTTCAACTTTTATTACCTTCTTTTTTCTTCTTTACCTTCAAAAGGTATTCTGTAATATCTTCAGCAGGTACGCCACTATCATAATTCATCCACCACCCATCTTCAGCATTTTCTATTTGTACAATATCTGCTTTAGTAGTTGATAAAATATAATCTTTAATATCATTTATTATATTAGCTTTAAAAAATTCCTGTATCTGTTCTTTAGTAATAGTATTATCTGCATTCTCTATAGCTTCATACCAAATAGAATGTTTATGTGTTAAATGACGTAAATAAGCAGCTGAATGTTCACCATAAAAAGAATATACTTTGTGAAGTAATTTTTTTGTTGCTAAGTCATAAATAGCAAAGTCTATTTCTCCGGGCAAAGGAATTACATTATCTCTAAAGCTGCCAAATATTGAGCGTAAAGCCGGTACTACCGACCCATGTTTCCAAGCCTTGATCTCTTCTTCAAACAACACTTTATCAAATAAAGCAAGATTAATGCCTTGAACAAAATATATTAATTTCTGCAGCTTTAACTAATGGAATGGACCTCCCGATATAAAGAATGAAAAGCGGAAGCTAATCTTCTATAATTAATATTAAATTATTAAAAAAATCAGGAGGCTAAAATGGAAGTTACCACAATTGGCATAGATATTGCAAAGAGAATTTTTCGTGCGCCACGAAGCGTAAATAAACTAGCTGAGGAAGGAGCAGTCATAGAAGTGTTGACCTAGCACACTATGTATCGAGTCTTGGATTGGTTTTGGTAACAAAACCAGTTAAGCGTAGACAGAAATATTATAGGCCGTAAGCTGAAAGGCTGAAGTTATTGAGCCTCGTTAACTTTAATTTATAAGACCGCAGACTGAGTGAAAAATCAGGAATGCAACATCACAGGCAACACAAATAGGCAGTTGGAGGTGGGGTCTTCGGGGTCTAAGAGCATGGCATGTAATAAAAGTTTATTTAGGAACGTGGGAGATCCTATAATTCCTGCTTGAAAGGGCAGTATTAGCTGACAAGTATAACAGCGAGGAAGCTGAAAAGAAGTATAGGAAGTCAGATCGGGTATAGTACCGACGAAGTTGGGTAATGCTAATGGAGGGAAGGCCCGTGGGTAGAGTCGATCTCTTTAGGGAAATGTTATGGTAACAACAGAATATCAAGCAAAGACAGAAACGAAACTGAAGAGAATAGCATGGTTATCTTCAAAGGATAAAGGCAAGGTCTTTAACAATCTCATGCACTTGTTCAATGAAGAAGCACTTACAGTTTGCTACCAAGAGCTTGATGCAAATAAAGCAATGGGAGTAGATGGAGTGAATAAGGTTAAGTATGGATCGAAGCTCACAGGAAATATCAAAGAATTAGTTAATAAACTAAAGAATATGGCTTATAAGCCAGGTAACATTTTGGAAGTAAAAATACCAAAAGAAGGTAAACTGGGTAAATACCGTACTTTAGGAATTAGCAATTTTGAAGATAAGATTTGTCAAAAGATGATGCAGAAAACACTTGAAAGTATTTATGAACCAATATTCTATGAATGTTCTTATGGATTCAGAGTAGGAATTGGGAGTCATGATGCTTTGAGAGAGCTTAGGCAACATCTTGATAAAAATGAAGTTGAGAGCATACTGGATATAGACTTAGCCAATTTTTTTGGTACCATTGATAGGAACATACTAATGAAAATGTTACAAGAGAAGATTCATGATAAGAAGTTGATAAGAAACATAGTTCGCATGTTTAAAGCCGGAGTACTATGTGAAGGAGAGCTGATTATTCAAGAAGAAGGGATAGTGCAAGGTATCTGTGCCAGTCCGATACTTGCAAACATCTTCGCTCATTATGTTTTAGATCAATGGTTTGAGGAAGTAGTAAAACAGCACTGCAAAGGAACTGTAACATTGTTTCGCTATGGTGACGATGCTGTGATATGTTGTAGGTATAAAGAGGAAACAAAGAAAATTAGAACAGCTTTAACAAAGCGTCTTGAGAAATATAATCTTAAACTTAATGAGGAAAAGACCAAGTTGGTAAGATTTTCAAAGAAAGGTTTAAGACAAGGCATAAAACAAGAAGCATTTAATTTTCTAGGTTTTACTTTTTACCTTGGCAAGTCTAGAAAAGGTAAGGTAATACCTAAGGTAAAAAGTTGCAGCAAACGGATAAGTACCAAACTAACGAGAGTTAAGGACTGGTGTAAAGACATTAAGAGCAATAATAAACTGCCTACTATATGGCAAAGCTTTTGCAGCAAGTTAAGAGGACATATCCAATATTATGGAGTAAGTTTCAATTATAAAGCAGTGAGTATTTTTGTATATCAAGCAGTGAGAATATTGTTCAAATGGCTAAATCGACGCAGTCAAAGGAAATCGTTTACTTGGGAAAAATTTAAATTGTTTATCGAACGCAACCCATTACCAAAAGTAAAAATATACCATCAAATCTTATAAATGAAGACCGTGTGAAGGATAATATCTTGAGCCCATTGCCTTAATAGGGCATGATGCGGTTCTAAATGGGGGGCGATTCAGGAAACTAATCGCTCTACCAGCTAAATTCATGGTGTAGATAAAAATGGTAAGACAGTGTTAAAGAAAAAATTAATGAGAGATCAGCTATTAAGTTTTATGGTCAATACACCAAAATGTTTAGTAGGAATAGAGGCATGTGGAGGAGCAAATTATTGGGCTAGAGAATTAATAAAACTAGGTCATGAAGTAAAATTAATGGCACCACAATTTGTAAAACCATATGTTAAGACTAATAAAAACGATCAGGCAGATGCTGAAGCAATATGTGAAGCTGTGGCAAGGCCTAACATGAGATTTGTACCAATTAAGACAATAGAACAACAAGATGTTTTATCAATTCACCGTGTTAGAGAAAGATTAGTAAGAAATCGCACTGCACTAGCTAATGAAATTCGAGGATTGTTAAATGAATTTGGTTTTATTATTCCACAAGGTATTAATAATGTTGTAGTGAAATTAACTGAAATTTTAGATGAGGGGAAATTGAGTTCATTAAGTTACCAAACATTTTATGAATTAAAAGAAGAATTTGTAGAGAATGATAAAAAAATAAAAGAATTAGAAAAACGACTAAAAGTAATAGCTATGAACTTGGTACAATGTCAACAATTAATGGCCATAGCTGGTATTGGTTTAATTACTGCTACTGCCTTAGTAGCCTCAATAGGCAATGCAAGAAATTTTAAGAATGGTAGGCAATTATCAGCATGGTTAGGACTAGTCCCAAGACAGCATTCTAGTGGAGGTAAAGAAAAATTATTAGGCATTAGTAAACGAGGTGATGTATATTTACGTACCCTATTAATCCAAGGTAGTAGAGCAGTACTTAATGCTAAGATAAGATTTATATCTAAAGAAGAAAAGTCCAAGAAAATTTATAGTAAGTTTACAGCATGGATGTTTAATTTAATTGAACGAAATGGTCATAATAAAACGGTAGTGGCTGTGGCTAACAAATTAGCAAGAGTAGTATTTGCTGTACTAAGTTCAGGTAATGATTACTTAGAAAGTAAAATGTGTAACTAAATAAATGAGTAATATAATAAATAACAAAAATAATTTATAGAAAATATAAATTTTTATAAATATTAATGAAATTCCGATCTAGAATATGCGAAAGAAAATGATAATGGTGGTAAATAAGACAAACTTAGCTTACAAAAAAACTGAATAACCCAACGGCTCTTTAGAAGCCGAAAAACTGATAAGTATATAGTGTGTAAGCCAGCGAATTCCATCAGGGCAATAGGATAAATTTGCTAATTTAAATTAGTTAATTTGTTAACTATAAGTCGAATACATGACTGCATTTGCTTTTTTGCTATTAAGTGTTATTTTTTTCTTGCCTTATTGGGAAGGTCCATACATGGGTTATACTATCCCCTGCTTCTCTATCAACTAATACTAAAAAATAATTAGCTACATCAAAACAGCTAAGTACTTTAGCTTTTTCTTTAGTATTCATAATTATAAAATTTTTTATGATGCTTTTTAATAGTGCATTATATTTTCAATAAGCTATAATTTTGTATTAAATTATTGCTATGAGATAATAGTCCAGATAAAAGTTTACATGTTGTAAAATCTTTAAAACGCGAGCATCTATAATGCAAGTCAATAAGAATTAACAAAAATTAGGTGTCCAGCAAGAATTATTTTTAATAATGGCATGCATAAAAGCAAGTAGTTTACGCATTACAGATGCTCGCGTATATATGATGGTGCTACTGTGAATTTAAAACTTACTAAACTGTTAAACCTAATACTCAAAATAAAACACAAACATTAACCCTTGAGCCACAATAATCCTTAAAAGCTCTAAATACACTTATGCTCAAAAAAATAATATATCTATTTTTTAGATACACAAATTATAGTATTACTATAATATTCATTGGCAATAATGTTATAGCTGCTTCCAATACACTCCCAACAAATATCCTTAGTGATCATACTGGAATAATAGAACTTTTGGAAAAAAAGCAAGATTTAATAAAGACGTCAAACGATCGTAGAGATTATAGGATATCACATCTGGAGAACATTAATAACAAAATACGATCAATCAATCATGCTATAGAAAAAAGGAAAGAAGAGTTGGAAGATATTGAATATGAAGATTCAGAACTAAGAAAATTAAATAATAGAAAAAAACTATATGAAAAATCCCAACAAAGCCTTATAAGCTCTGATGAATCTTCAACCGAATTATTAGAGAAAGAATTAAAAAAAATCGATGATATGATATCAAAACATAGTAATTTTGATGAAGGTCATATTGTTACTTCAACTCCTAAAAAATCTCAATCTAGTAGATCAGATAATTTAGATGCTTTAACCTCATCCTTAGACTTATCATCAGACAATGGAATTAATATTTTTAATGATTGTAACCTAGAATTGGATGCAGTAAGTAGTGGCGCTAATCAGACTAATCATAATACTCCAAATAGTAGTTACAACAGTAACCAAAACTTAGAACCATCTGATAGAAATAATGATATTGAGGGTCTTAACCTAAAAGATGAACTAGATGCAGTAGATGGTAGTGGTGGTAATCAGACTAATCATAATACTCCAAATAGTAGTTACAACAGTAATCAAAACTTAGAATCATCTGATAGGAATAATAACATTGAGGATCTTAATCTAAAAGATGAATTAAAAGAACCAAGCAGCAGGATATTAGACCGCATCAGTCAGTTCAGAGCAAGTAATAATGAGGTAATGTTAGCGTTAAAGATATTTAATCAAATAATCCAAAACAGATTAATAGGATTAAATGGTAAATCACAACCAATATCAGGGGGCGATGAGCAGAATAGAGGTTTTAGTATTTGGGATAATAGTGGTTACGCTATTAGTAAACAAGACAGTGGTAGCAGCATATCATCTTACACAGGAAGAATGCTAGCCATAATACTAGGAGGAGAAATATCATTTAATGATAGCTATATATTAGGCATTGCCTACGGCAATATTCATTCATACTTACGATTTAGTGAAACACTAGGCAAAAGCCGTATTAATTCACACATGGTCAGTGCTTATTACCAAAAAGATTTAGATAGAAACGTTTCTCTACAATTAATTGGTTCACTATCAGGTAGCAATATCAAAAATGTAATCAATGCCCAGAGACATGGTAAATCCTATATTCGTGGTATGGGCATTGAAGGTAATTTAAGCTATTATCACAATTTTACAAGTGGTATGCAATTAGTTCCGAACATTAGTCTAAAATATTATAATATGCTGAATAATTTATACAAGGAACAAGGAGCATATGATTATTTGTTAAAGATTTCAAGGAAATCTAGAAAGGTGTTCAACTGTACTATAGGCAGTAAGATAATATTAAATTCTACAGATATTAATTCGCATCTTAAACTAATTCCATCATTACAAGGCAGTATAGAAAGAAATTTTTTTGCAAGTCATAAGGCAATAACAGCTACATTTACAAGTAACCAGGATATTCCTAAAGAGATCAAAAAAGTAGATATGACAAGAAATTCAAGACTAGGGTATAACATAGGTGCCGGAGTAATAGCTCAAAATAATAATATTAAATTACAGTTTGATTACAACTACTACATGCACAAGAAATATAGCACACACTCAGGAACAATTACGGTAAGATTCGATTTATAAATTTTTGAGTTAATAGGGGCTCTGTCCAAATAAGCATACGCATCAAGTTAAGCCATAATTGTTAATAATTTTAGTGTATTTAAGGAAGATAATCTGGTTTTACGATATTTATCTTTCAAAGAAAATTTCCCCCAATCTATAATTAATTTCTTAAGGAACTGCTCTAAATCATTAAGACGTCCAGTAATAGACAGGAATAATTCTCTTGACCTTTTCTGTAGTTCAATAAATGCTTTGGTTAAACTAATTTCTCTATCATTTGCTAATTCTACACAATTCGATAATCCATGAAAAATAAGCACACTACATAATTTACCATATAATTCACACAAAACTCTTGCAGGTTTACTTCTCCCTTTAAGATTCTCAATTTTTGCATGACTTTTATATAATTTAAATAATAATTCAATTTGCCATCTTGCTCGATAAATTATCATTATATGCTCAGCATTAACCATATCCTCTGATATATTAGTGATAAATATTGACCAATCTAGTAATCTCTGGTTTCTTGAAGAAGATTTATATTTATGAGACTTAGCTAATAAATTAGCCTTCCTTCTTCTACCAATAGCCTGTTCATCAGTCAATTTATGACATATAATCCGTAGCTTAACTTTTGCTTGTTTACCTAAAAGTACATCTTTTGATAAAAAGAATTTATTATCTAATAAGTTTAATAAATCAATTTTTTCCTCAGTGATATGGTCATATATATTAGTATCTGCTTTATAACGACTAATAAAATATGCACCAAGTTCGATAATTTGAATAAATGAAGCTGGGACAAAATAACCTAAATCAGATATTAATAAGTCCTTAGTAGATATGTTTGATAAATGTTCTCTATATCCTTGATCAGCCCTTATACCTTCTGTTATATCGACTTTATCTAACGATTGATTTAAATAATCAAATACTACCTGTAATTTAAGAGAAGATTGCACTGTACTACTACGCCCCTTATAGCAAGCACTGCAACCCTTATACATATCCGCCATATTGGCAGGTAGAATAATATGGCTACTATCCAATAATTTAACGCTATTAAATTGCTGCAAAATGTTGCAATCAAGCGGCATAGTATTTCTAAATAATTTCAAGCATTGTTCATACATTGACTGCATAAATTTTACTGCTACCTCAGTAAACCTAAAGTCTAAGCCTTGGGCAGAAATATCTATAGTTTCTTCACTTAAAAAGTTACGCATTCCATCAAGACTACAATTACTATCGCTCATATTACCAAACACTATAGCTTTTAGAAAAGCTGAACCAGTTATTTTTCGTTGTCTCTTAATAAATCCTGTTGTAATGGATAAATTATTGGCTGTCTCTCCAAAAAACTCTTGGCATAGTTTTGCTAAGTTTACTATTTTCCCCATAGTACAAATTCTCACAATTTAGTTGTTAATCTTGCAAAAATTTATACCATATATTAGCTTCTTTTTAATTCATAATTTACTACCGTAATACCAGTATAACCTACTTGCTTTTCTTAACTTGATGCGTATGGTCCAAATAAGTGTGTAAATAAATTCAACAGAGCCCAACAGAGCCCAACAGAGCCTAAAAACAGCATTATCATTTGGAAAAACTCTTTTATTTTTAGTGACCTTGCGTAATTGACTATTGACTTGCATTACAGATGCTCGCGTTTAAAGACTTAATAACTCTTAAGAGTATAGAAGAAACAAAAGAGGAACTTCTAAGCCATTGTAATAATTGCTTTACCACTTTCCTCTTCTGGTCTTTCTGTTCTCATAGAACTCACTTACAGGAGTTATTATAACATAAATATATCAATTAATATATATTTAAGATTTTGTATTTATAATAGCATTTACAGCTCTTTGCATATATTCTCGAGCAGTATCAGTGGCAAGTCTAGTATAAACTGCCGTTGATCTTGGATCTCTATGATTTAGAAGCTGTCCTATTACATATTGATTTGCTCCGGTCATTGCCATCCAGCTTGGTATTGTTCTTCTTAAATCATGGATTCTTAAATTTTCTATTCCTGCCTTTTTACAAATCCTCTTCCACGCTTTCTTTGGTTCCTGCAGGTGACCACTACTGCTGGTCTCACTTGGAAATACTCACATACTAGTAGATTGCTCTTTCCTGGCTTTTAATATTTCTACTGCCTGATTTAGTAAAGGTAAACGGTGAGGATCACCATTTTTGGTTTCTGGAAGATATAATTGTTTATCAGCAAAACTTACCTGTTCCCAACGCATAGTAAGTAAATTATCCTTACGAACTGATGTATACAAAGCTATTAAGAAAAAGTCTTGCATTACCTGGTTTTGCTCGTCTGCTATTGCTGTAAAAAATCGTGGTATTTCTTCCCTAGTTAAATACTTGTCTCTGGATTGTTCCTTGTGCTTCTTTATGCCAATAACTGGATTTATTGTCAGCAATTCCCATTCGATTGCTTTACTAAATACAGGACTTAAAACTTCAAGAAATCTATTAGCTCCATATTTACCAGTTTTAGTTAAATTATTAAACAACTCTTGAATATCTGTTTTTTGAATGGTGGATATTTTTTTGTGATATAAATGTTTGGCATATCTATCTACCGAGGCAGCATAATCTTTCCATCTTTTATTATTAATTTTACTATATTCATTAAGGTATTTGTCATAAAGCTCTTTAAATGTCAGTTCCTTAGCTAATCTTTTCTGCGACGGGATTATATCCTTTTGCAATCTCCCCTTTTAATTCAGATGCTTTGGCTCTAGCATCAATAATTGATAGATCAGGGAACACACCTATTTTAATTCTATGATATTTCTTATCAAGTACTGTGCCCAAATAAAATATTTTACTACCACCATATGATACGATTAGCAATAATCCTTTTTCTTTGGTATCTTTATATACATCTCGTTTTGCCTGTGGAGCTTTAATTTCATGTAATGCTTCTTTAGTAAACAATAGTGATAATAGCTCTGTTATATTCTACAATTTTGTCGGTAATTTTATTCCACCTGAATGGAATAATCTGACCTCTAATAATGGTAAAATCTTAAGTAAAACCTCAAGACAGCTCTTATCCCTAATAGTCTTCCGCTTACAAATCTATTATAACAATTCTATCGACGAACTCCAGGAAACCTATCATTTCTTTGAAGAATCTCTAGGAGTTTGTCAACGAAGAGTAAGACAATGTCTACTCGAACTAGAACAATCCGGGTTCATCAATCTTTCTACCACAACAGTAATTAAATATGGTATCAAATGTCGTAACACTCCTTGTATAAAATTAGCAAAAGATTTCCAGCCTTATAATCATACATCTTCAGCTGAAAACGAAAAAATTTTCAGCCATACACAAAAAATTTTTCGCTCCAACCCGAAAGAAATTTCAGGTCAACCTGAAAAAAATTTCGCCAACTACTTATATATAGATAATAATAAAAATATATCTAATAAATCTAGATCTAACAGATCTACAATTTTTCAAAATAAAAAAAATGAATCTAATTACAATAACCAAACTCAGTTACAAGAACAACAACTTGAAACAAATTTACAATTCAAGGCAACAAGCTTAATCAACGATCAACAACAAGCTGATAATACTAATTTCTCTAGTGCTAATATCACAATAGGTGCTACACGGATTAATACTGCACTCAAGCAGTTATTAATAAAATCTCTAAAAAATATAACTCTACACCATCAAACAGCAATAATGCATCAATTAATGCCGTTAATCATAAAAGCTGGTTCAAAAGAAAAAAATTAACAGATTTCCATCCATTAACCCAAGAAGAGGCTGATTTATTACAGATAAAATCAAATCGAGAATTTAATCTTACTTTTATTAACAAGCTCTTATTGAAATTAGCCGAACAATACCCAGAACATCATTTTGGTCATAAAAAAGTGTTTTTAAATTACATGGCTAAAGCTTTAGCTCATGAACTGAGAGAAACTACTCAAGCTAATTGTGAGAAGTTTCAGTTTAAATCTAGCAATGTGCATAAAGTTAAGGAGCAATATCTAGATAAAATAGAAAGCAGTAACAATACTAGCAGACAAGCCCAGTTAAAACGTAAAATCGTCGGTATTTTTGATCATGATACTGCCTATGAATTATTAAGCTCTTGCTGCTTTATTGGGGTAGTAGATAATAGGTATCAAATAAAATTGCTTAAAAATATGCTTCTTTCAGAACATAGCCAAGATAAAATATTGCAGCAAGTACGAATGATCTATGGCAATAGTATTGGACAGTTACAAATCATACCATTTGCTGAGCTTGCAACTAATCAGTATAACACTGAAGATGCACAACAAAATTATCTATTGCAGCTTAGCAGACAATTAAATCCTGATTCAGTATGGTATAAAGTGAGGAAATTTCTTATTGAACGTTATAACCAATATATTGATTTTGGGGTATTAAGTAAATTAGTAGTGGTAGAGGAAGATATAGTCAACAAAAAGCTAATCCTTAAATCAACAACAGCTTTTAATGATTACTATGTTAGAAATCGTCATATGCAAGATCTTACAGAAGCTTTTAAGACTCAAGATTATTGCTTTGAATTAATCAAGTTTGAATATAACTAAGCTATTGTTGTAATTGATAATTTGTAATAACTACTTCATCAGATATTTTATTGTGTTCAGGCATGGAATATTTAACCTTAATAGTACTAATATTAAAATTTTTGTATGAGTTTCTAATAAAGGGAGTATTACTATTAGAAACCATTATTTTAACACCTTTATCATTAAGTTCTGTAACAAAATCTTTAAGTCTCGTTTGCTCATTTTCATCAAAGGGTAATCTGGTATAAAACTTCTCACCTGATTTATGATAAGGAGGATCAAAATAAACAAAATCATTTTTTTGCGGTTCAATAAAAGAAAAATCTATAGCACAAATAGATGTGCCAGCTAAAAGGCTGCTACATTGATCAACTATTTTTCTTTTACCGCCAACCCATTGTAGAAATGGTTGTGTTTTGTTTGAGTTATTTACTGACATGAAATTATTATTAAAATATTTATACTATAATTATAGTATAAAGTAGGCTTAAATGCCAGCAAAATACCATATTCAAAGGAATTTTTGATAGTTTTTGTAGCATAATTAATGCTACTTTGGATTTAGATGTAATGGATAAAAAAGTTGAGATAACAAACAATAGTAATTTAGCTCTGTCTCATTTGTGCAGCTGTTTGCCTAATTGTATAAAAATCTGTCAAAAAAGCTCTTAAATCCTCTGTACTTCATGGAATAGTTAGGATATCTGTCCTTGTTAAGAGTGGTCGTGGTGCAACTCTAGTTCAGAGGTTAAATTAAAACTACAAAATTTTAGCACTTTAACCTCTGAGCTGTTTTCTTAACTTTAACAGCAAGGAGATGCTATGACAATTAATAATCAAAATCAACCAAAAGATAATCATAATATTACTAAAACAAATTGGAATCTTCAATTATCTCCCATATCTGTCACATTAATACCATATCAGCAAGAAGAGAATATCATTAACTCGACGATCACAAATTATACTGATATAATTAAATGTAAATTAGAATTACAAGAAGCAAATAATAAATTGAAAGAATCTGAGTTATTTAAAAGAGATGTGGTGCAAAATATGGTACATGGATTAAAGATTCCATGTAATGGGATTTTTTCATTAGTAACAGCCCTTTATGAAATAGAGGATCATCCTGAAAAAAAGGATTATTTAGCTAGTGTGGTAAATTGTGCTGAAGAATTACTGGATTATTATAACAATATACTTAGTTATCTAAACACTTCATGAAAACTTAATAGAATTTCTAGAAAAAAGAGGATTGAACCGGCAAGCCGATAGTTTAAGGAAAGATGCTACAACGCTTGATATTTCAATTAAAAACATAGGCGAAGCCGGAGCAACGGAACTCGCTAGAGTTCTAAAAGATAATTCTACTCTTACTTCGCTTAATCTTTCAAAGAACAAAATAGGCGACGCCGGAGCAACGAAATTCGCTGAAATGCTAAAAGATAATTCTACTCTTACATCGCTCTATTTTGGAGCCAACAACATAGGCAAACCGATATTCAAAACAATTGAAGAATATCTAGAAAGAAATCAAGCTATAGCAGAAAAAAAAGCAGAAAGTTTAAATGCCGCAGGTGATGATTTATACAATCAAGAAAAATACAGTGAAGCCATAGAAAAATATAAAGCAGCAATAAAAATTAAGAAAGAACTTGAGCGATATAATTATAGCAAAGAAAACTTATATGAGAAGAATAAAGAAAAAGCAGAAAAGAAATATGAAGAACAACAAAAACAAATACTTTTAGAAAATAACGAACTTGCCGAAACAGTAAATAAATTTTTTCACGATCCTACCTCTGTCAGTCTTTGTTATCAGATAATAACAAATGATTTTGCTAAATTAATCGCAGATAAATTAAAAGTTATTAAGACAATTACCGCTATCGATTTTATGGGTAGCACTATAAGTGAACAAGGTATAAAAATTATTACTGAAGCTTTAAAAGTAAGTACACAATTAAAGAAACTTGATTTTAGCGGATGTGAGTTAGGTAATCACAAAATATTAGTGTTAGCCGAAATCTTACAGCTTAAGACTCTTACGCATCTTTGCCTTAATGCGAATTATATAGGGACTGTAGGAATAAACGCAATTATTAAAGCTTTAAAAGAAAATACTACTATTACGCATATAGATTTAGAGCAAAATAATATAGATCAACAAAGTCAAATTATAATTGAGAAATATTTACAGCGAAATAAAAATATAGCAAAAACGGATGATAAATTTCAAAAGTTAACGGATGACTTAAACGATAAAATATCTAATAATGCTACTATTAATGTTAATGATAAAACTAAAATAGCAGAACAATTAAAGAACATTGCATATAAAGCTAAGCTTCTAATTAATAAAGTCGATATAGAACAAGTAACAAATAACCTACAAGACCTTTTAAGTAAAAACAAAATTACCAAAGGAAATATTCTAGATTTAGAAGATGATATTAATGCAATAATCGACCACCAAAATATAAATGATAATATTAGCATATCAGGAGCAGAGGGTGATAGTAGTTTTATATAGATTAGAAAAACACGAAAACAATCAGTCCCCACTCTCTAAATTTTTATGCTGCTTGTGAATTTTGTTGCATAAAAAAGGGTCGTTTATATACTGTCTTTTATCCATGGTGGTTAGCAAATCGTACTATTTGCTTCCACCATTCAAATTATTCGCAATTAATCATAAATATACTAAATATTAAATTCATTATACATATTTGTATATTTTCCTATAATATCTTTAGCTAATTCAGCTATATTAGCATTAATTTATTATCAGATGATAGAAAACTAAATATAATAATCATCTGAAAGTCAAAAAATCATGCATAAATTATTATTAACTTTAAAATTAATGCGAGCAGATAAGCCGGTAGCTTATTTACTAGTCTTCTTCCCTGCCTTATTTGGTTTACTGCTTGCCAATCCATCTAGAGCAGATTTAATATATTTACTACCACTATTTATCCTAGGCAGCATCACAACAAGAAGTAGCGGATGTATTATCAACGATATATTTGACCGAAAATTCGATAAGCATGTTGCACGAACTAAAAACCGCCCTCTAGCTAGCGGTATTTTGTCTATAAAATATGCTATTGCCATACTTTTTATTCTTGGTGTAATCTCGCTTTTTATTTTGCTAGCTTTGAATAAGACAGCCATATATATAGGTTTTTTCGCAGTGATGATGATTAGTATATATCCGCTAATGAAGCGTGTTACCTACCTCCCGCAAGTTTTTTTAGGTTTTACATTTAATTTAGGAACGCTAATAGCCTATGCAGCAGTTCAGAATAAGCTGGATATAGCAGCAATTACGATGTATTTAGCCTGCTGTTTATGGACGATAGGGTATGATACGATATATGGATTTATGGATATAAATGACGATAAGAAAATAGGAGTGAAATCCTTAAGCATTTATTTAGAGAATAAAGCATATAAATTTTTGCTTTATATATTTTACGTTGGATTTATTTTATTATTTATTTCAGCTGCCGTCTATAATCTAGACTATCTACCTATCCTCGGTGCTTCAACCTTATTAATATTACAAATAGCAACTTTAGACATTCATAATCCGGCTAATTGCATGACAAGATTTAAAGCAAATCATTATGCCGGATTGCTATTAAGTTTAGCCCTAATTACTAAACAATTATACTCCTGATTCTTGCAGGAAGTTTTTGCGATTTATTTTTCATAAAGTTTAGAAATTGGCTAACTGAATCTACTATATCGTCATTTTTGATATGCGGGAAGTTTAGTAATTCCTTTAAGGCTATGGTTGATTGTCTAGGCACTAACACTATACCAGCTTGAAATAACGGCACTACCGAAGCAAATCTTGTAACTTTATCAAGCTTAGGCTTAATACCCACCACTCTAATATTATCACCTAAAAAACCTAAATCTTGAATTAGTTGCTGACCGCTTGCTTTATCTTCTATTAATATAAATCTTGGTTTATATTGATTTGCTAGTTTTTCCGTCAAATTCTTCAGCTCAGGATAATTAATTTTTTTCCGAACCAATGAAATAAGGTAATATTTCTGCCCTAAAATACCCCATATAGTGCAAACGCTATAGTCAGAATCTTCAGAAATCTTAATCGCCGTATCCCAGCTTTGGACTAAATAATCAAACTTCTCAGGCAAATTTTCATAAAAGCTAATATCTTCCATATTAAGCAGTGATGAGCCTTGTGGTATAGGCTCTTGTAAATATTGAGCATGATAATTATAACTACCTATTTCCTGTTCTAATTTTGCTAAGCAATCAGCAGGCTCTTTATAATTCTCCAATACTTCACCTTTAACATAAGAATTTGCTGTTAGTTCAAAAGAATAATCACAATCAGCAATAGCCGGAATTTTTAAGTGATGCCACCCATTGCTACTATTAAGCAAATATCCAGCTAAATCATCACTATGTAGACGCTGCATAACCAAAACTATCGCACCACGATTACGATTATTAAGCCTACTGACAAAGGTTTGTTCAAACCAATCTATCACTTTTTGACGTATTTTATAAGAATGTATTTGCGTAGGGTTATGCGGATCATCGATAATTAAGATATCCCCGCCCTCCCCTGTAGCCGAACCACCTACCGATGTTGCAAATCTAAAACCATTAGCAGTTGTTAGAAACTTGCTTTTTTGATTATGAGTTTTGCTAAGTATAGTATTTGGGAAAAGTTCCTTATACCAATCGGAATTTAAAATAAACCGACAATCAAGCGAATGTTTAACACTAAGCATTTGAGAATAGCTAGCCGACATAATACGCTTGGTTGGGTCAAGTCCTAATAAAAAAGCAGTCCAAGCAACACTAACGCAGATAGATTTCAAACTCCTAGGCGGTATGTTAATTATTAAACGATTAATATCACCATTCTGCACAGCCCTTAAATAATCGCTAATTATGTTAATATGTTTACTGGGATAATACTCAGCACCTGGATTAATAGTATTAAATACCTTAATTATAAAACTAGGAAAATCCTGACGCAAAACCGAATTTAATAATTCTTTTGAATAGATCATAATATATTATTGTAGTAGTCAGGGCTTCACTCCTGTCATCCCGCGGCTTGACTGCGAGATCCAGCATAAAGCGAGATAAATTTTATTATTTTCTGGATCCCGTGGTCAAGCCACGGGATGACACATTGTTACAAATTACCACAAAACCTAGTTGCCATTAATCTCTCATAGTATATAATTTAAAAAACTATAGTTAATTTACTTATGAAGCATTTAAAGATCATTTTAGCATTTATTATATTTACCTACTCGCCTATCATATTTGCAGAAGAGTTAGATTCTGTTACGACTACTGAAGATATTGAGAATGATATATTTAACCTTATTAATAATGATCCACCGGTTTTAAATTCCAATCAAGCCATTAGTGATAGTACAGAATTCAAAAATTGTGATAATTGTGAGATTATTGCCTTAAATAAGACTACTGCTAAATCTGAAAAACTTACGTTTAAAGTTGGGGAAGAACAATATTTCGGTAATATAAAAATTAAAATACATAAATGTGTTAAAAACCTTGATCCGTATAACGAAGATAATTATATATTGATGACTATAACGGAATATATAATTGACGAAGACCCTAAATTACTTTTTCAAGGGTGGATGACCTCCGGCAGCATTTCACTTTCCACATTCGAACACCCTATTTATGAAATCTTTGCTAAAGAGTGTTTTTAAGTTAAAATGATAAACTACTTTTTTATATTCTTAATCCCAAGCCTTGGCATGGTTGCCGGCTTATCAGTCGCAGCTACTGTAACGGTGTTTTTACTCATATCATTACTACAAAATATTGCCGCATGGATACCTAATCGTCATTGCGAGGAGCAAAGCATTGTTACAATCTCATTTAACATCCTGAGATTGCTTCGTCAATTACTTTGTAATTTCCTCGCAATGACGATAAAAACAGAACTACTATTCGCTGGTTGGTGCTTGATATCTTGTTTATTTGCAATTAAACCTACCAACAACCTAATTAATTTTGTTCAAGTCTTTACAATCTTATTTCTTGGCTTTGTTGTCAGTAATTTCAAGCCATTTCAAAATCGCCCACAGCTTAAAAAAGCTTTAATATTTGGTACTCTTACGGCAATTTTACTATTCTTTATTGAATATTTTTCCCCTGGCTTCTTAACTAAAATATTTAAGGCAAATTTTAACCTTTATATGCTAGATCGAGGTTGTGCTTTACTTTCAATTACTGCGTGGGTAGTAATAGCTATTTTAATTTATGATAAAAAATATTATCACGCTCTAATATTATATATCTTAGTACTTTATTTATTAAGTATCTCTGATAGTTTAGCAAGTTTTCTAGGATTTAGTTTAGGCGGGATAGTATTTATTTTAGCAAGACTTATAAAGCCGATATTTTCTAAACTAATAATATTCGGTCTAATAACCGGCTCGTTACTATTTCCAGTTATAGCCATACAAATTAATCCTAAGGAGTTATCAGATAAATATTTATCTACCCATCCATCAGCGGCACATCGTTTATTTATCTGGCATTTCGTTGCAAATAAAATTGCTGAAAAACCGCTTATGATTAATGGCTTTAACTCTTCTAAATATATAGAAGTTAAAGATAGTGAAATGATCGATTATAAAGGTGAAAAATGGCATCCTTTGCCGCTTCACCCGCATAACAATATACTACAAATTACTCTTGAACTAGGGCTAGTGGGATTAGCTTTATTCTTAATCTTGATTTACAAATACCTTAAACAAATTGGTAATATAGGAAATGATAATTTTAGAGCAAGCTCTTATGCATGTTTCATAAATTATTACATTATCGGCATGATTTCATATAATGTTTGGCAAATATGGTGGGTGGCAAGCAGCATTTGGGTACTAATTTTAATGAAGTTATTAGTCAAACCCGATATTGTCATTGATAAATAATGTTATTTGGGGTAAATATAGAATACAGTGTCATTGCGAGGAGCAAAGCGACGAAGCAATCTTGTCAAGCATCCTGAGATTGCCGCGTCGATGCTTCGCCTCTCCTCGCAATGACACCAAAACATAACAATAAAATATATGCTGCAAAACTCAGAACTTTTACAAGAATATTTACCTATTGCTATATTTTTTGGTATTGCAACATTAGTATCTAGCTTAATAATGATTCTACCGAATTTATTAGCCACTAAAAAATATAATAAAGATAAATTAGAGCCTTATGAATGTGGGTTTGAACCTTTCGACGATGCCAGATCAAAATTTGACATACGATTTTATTTAGTCGCTATTTTATTTATTATCTTTGACCTTGAAATCACATTTTTAGTTCCTTGGGCTATTAGCCTTGGAACAATAGGCAAAATAGGCTTTTTCTCAATGATGTTCTTCTTATTCGTACTTACTGTAGGCTTTGTGTATGAATGGAAGAAAGGAGCTTTAGATTGGGAGTGAGAAATACGGGATGTCATCCTGCGGCTTAATTTTCGTCATTGCGAGGAGCGTAGCGACGTGACAATCTCAGGAATATTATATTACTTCATGAGATTGCTTCGTCGAAACTTGCAGTTTCTTCTCGCAATGACGCTCTCGATTTACGCAACTATATTTAACTTTATGTAAGAATAAAAATGCATAATAATTTTTATCAGGAAGACGAATTGCTAAATAATGAGCTTTCAAATCGAGGGTTCTTATTAACTAAAGTCGATGATGTTATTGGCTGGACGAGAAGCAATTCCTTATGGCCTATGACCTTTGGGCTTGCTTGTTGTGCTGTTGAGATGATGCAAGCAGCAGCAAGTAGGTATGATATGGATCGCTTTGGCATGCTGTTTAGACCAAGCCCAAGACAGTCCGATCTTATGATAGTTGCAGGAACGCTTACCAACAAAATGGCACCGGCATTACGCAAAGTATACGACCAGATGGCTGAACCTAAATGGGTGCTTTCAATGGGTAGCTGTGCTAATGGCGGGGGATATTATCACTTCTCTTATTCAGTAGTACGAGGTTGCGACCGCATCGTACCGGTTGACGTATATGTCCCTGGCTGCCCTCCTACAGCGGAAGCTTTAATTTACGGGCTTATGCAATTACAAAAGAAAATCAAACGCACTACAGGTTTTAAATATGACGCTAGAAAAAATCATTGAGAAGCTTGCCGCTAAATCAAGTATATTGATAACTTCCATCACAGTTAAGGATTACCTAGCGTATAAAGTTGAGCCAAGTTTTTTATTACCTTTCTTAAAAGCTTTAAAAGAATCAGAAGAGCTACGTTTTACTGTACTAACCGACTTATTTGGTAGCGATTTCCCTGACCGATGTTATTCCCGCAAAAGCGAGAAGCCAGGGAAAATAGACTTAATAAATAAGAGGTTCGAGGTAGTTTATAACTTACTAAGCTTAAAACTAAATAAACGTCTTATCATTAAAACTTATGTGTCTGAAAAAGAAAGCGTACCATCTATAATCAATATATTTAATGCCGCTTGTTGGTATGAGCGTGAAGTTTATGATATGTTCGGCATAAATTTTGACGGCAATGATGATAAACGGCGAATACTCACCGATTATGAATTTGAGGGGCATCCTTTACGTAAAGACTTTCCGTTAACCGGCTATACGCAAGTTAAATATGATGAACAGACGAAAAAAGTAGCATACGAACCGGTCAATTTAGATATAGAATATCGGGAGTTTGATTTTAGCTCACCTTGGCACAGCCCTACTTATGTATTACCAGGAGATGAGAAAGCTAAATGATTAGAGTGATTACTAGTAAAGCAATGATTCCGTATATCGTAAAAGGTCAACGAAATAAATTAACTTTAGATAAAAATTTTTCATTAAAAATAGATACAGAATTTTTTAAAGCATTTGTTGAAAAAGAAGTACCCTATATACATCTATGTACTATTAATGACTTTTCAAAACATATGGTAATTGATCCTGTAAATAAATCATTTATACGTTACATTGAAGATTCTAAGTCTAATTATGTATGGCAAATAAATTATAATAAGTTTTCTTTTTCATACCAACTTGTTTTAGCAAATAAACAAAATCAAGAATTATATAATACTTTTGCTTATTTTAAGCCTTTTCAATTTGATTGTATAATAACCGATAATTTTGAAGTATTACCCTTAGGTTCTATTAATATAGAAGAAATATAAAATAATGTCATTGCGAGGAGGGACATAGTCCCGACGCGGCAATCTAGGAAAAATTATGAAACAACCGACTGATATTATTACTAACAAAGCATGAACGTAAATTGGAAAAATTTATATGATGAAATTATTTAACTGGATTGCCACGTCGCCTGTGGCTCCTCGCAATGACAAATAATATGACTAATAACACCAAAAGTATAACGTTAAATCTTGGTCCGCAGCATCCGGCAACGCACGGCGTTTTAAGGCTAATTCTTGAAATGGATGGGGAAGTAGTAAATAATGCTGATCCTCACATTGGATTATTGCATAGAGGTACCGAAAAGCTGATTGAGCATAAAACATACTTGCAGGCTATCCCTTACTTTGATCGCCTTGATTATGTTTCACCAATGTGTCAAGAACACGCTTTTGCTTTAGCTGCTGAGTCGCTATTAGAGTGCGAAATACCACGAAGAGCTCAGTTTATCAGGGTACTATTTTCAGAACTAACGAGAATCCTGAACCACACCTTGAATATAGGCAGCCAAGCTTTAGATGTCGGAGCAACCACCCCTTTATTATGGCTATTTGAAGAGCGTGAGAAAATCATGGAATTTTACGAGCGTGTTTCCGGCTCTCGTATGCACTCAAACTATTTCAGACCGGGCGGCGTTGCTGAGGATTTACCTGATGGTTTACTCGAGGATATAGACAAATTTATTGATCAGTTCCCTCCTAAGCTGCAAGATATTGAAAATCTATTAAATGAAAATAGGTTATGGAAGCAGCGTTTAGTGGATATTGGCGTTGTTTCCCAAAAAGAGGCAATGGACTGGGGGTTTTCAGGTCCGATGCTCAGAGGTTCGGGCATAGCTTGGGATTTGCGAAAATCAAACCCTTACGACGTGTATGGTGAAATGGATTTTGAAGTACCGATCGGTAAAAACGGCGATTGTTATGACCGATATTTAGTGCGTATGCTTGAGATGTACGAATCTATTAAGATAATCAAACAGTGTATAGAGAAAATGCCGCAAGGTCCGGTTAAAACCGATGATCCAAAATTAGCACCACCAACAAGGGCTAAAATGAAAGAATCTATGGAAGCAATGATCCATCACTTTAAGCTTTATACCGAGGGGTATGATGTTCCAGCTGGTGAGACTTATAAGGCAGTAGAAGCCCCAAAAGGTGAGTTTGGTGTGTATTTATACTCTACTGGTGGCAATAGACCTTACAGATGCCGAATCAAAGCCCCAGGATTTGCTCACTTACAAGGTCTTGATTTTATGTCCAAAGGTCATTTAATGGCAGATGTTATTACTATTATAGCAACGCTTGATATAGTATTTGGTGAGATCGATAGGTAGACTCGTTTTATTTGAAAAATTGGCTACGTCGCTTCTCATTTTTGATCCTCACTTTACTCGCGTGTACGCTGCGGTCAAAAATTCCGAGGCTTCTTGCTCTTTTCCAAATAAAACTTCGTCTACTAAATTATTCATGATATTAGGAGTATATGAATACAAAAATTACAAATTTTAGTTTTGATAAGAAAAATTTAAGTCTAGCGGAGGATATCATAAAAAAATATCCACCGGAGGGCAAAAGAAGTGCCATATTACCACTTCTTGATTTAGCTCAACGTCAAAATGGTGGCTGGCTGCCTGTTCCTGCTATTGAATATGTAGCTAATATGCTAGAAATGCCGTATATGCGAGCTTATGAGGTGGCAACTTTTTACACTATGTTTAACCTTAAGCCTGTCGGTAAGAATCATATCCAAGTGTGCACTACTACCCCTTGTTGGCTACGTGGTAGCGATGATATAATGAAAACTTGCAAGGAAAAACTTGGCATAAAAGATAAAGAAGTTACAAAAGATCAGAAATTTAGCTTAATTGAAATTGAATGTTTAGGAGCATGCGTTAACGCTCCGGTAGTGCAAATTAACGACGATTATTATGAAGATTTAACGCCGGAAAAGATGGAAGAGCTAATAAATAAACTGCAAAATGACTAGTATATTATTATTGTTACTCAAATTCTACCAATACTTTATCTCCCCGTTGCTAGGTAATAATTGCCGCTTTTACCCTACTTGTTCAGAGTATGCTAAAGATGCTATAACCTCGCACGGCAATATAAAAGGATTATGGCTTGCTGTTAAAAGAATAATCAAATGCCAACCTTTTTGTGATGGCGGATATGATCCTGTTCCACCTACTAAATAAAAATGAATAATAAATTAATCCCTTTGGGACGTGAGTTTTTTGCAAGAGATACTAATATAGTAAGTCAGGAGCTGCTGGGTAAGGTTTTATATTTTCAAGGCAAAACAGCTATTATTACTGAAACTGAAAGCTATATTGGACAAGACGATCCAGCTTGTCATGCTGCAAGAGGTCGTACAAAAAGAACTGATATAATGTTTGGTCCGGCTGGTTTTAGCTATGTTTATCTGATTTACGGCATGTATTATTGTCTAAACTTCGTAACCGAAACTGATGGCTTTCCTGCTGCTACTTTAATTAGAGGAGCATATATTATTTCTACTAAGGATTTATATACCGCAGATACTTCAAAAGTTGGAAGTCAAATAAGTGGTGAGGCAGCTAGGCATAGAAAACTACGTGAGCAAAGGCACATCCCGAAATTTGACGTACCAAATCTTGAAGTATCAAAGGTAGATGGACCAGGCAAGCTATGTAAATATTTAGGGATTAACATCTCTCATAATAAAATTGACCTAATCAATAACAACGAATTTTTTGTTAGCGACATCAATTTAAAACTCCCCTATTCTACCACTACACGCATCGGCATAACTAAAGGCATAGATAAGCTATGGCGTTATGTTGTCACCAATCCTATTGATTTAACAAAAATATCATTTTAACTAAAAGCAGAAATTTGGAAGAAAATTATTGGAGCGGGTGAAGGGATTCGAACCCTCGACTTCGACCTTGGCAAGGTAGCGCTCTACCCCTGAGCTACACCCGCTTAAATATAGAATAATTAGCTGTGGGCATTTTAATATTTGAATTTAAGGGGATAAAATTCATTATTAATATTAAAACACCCTTGTGCTTTTTATTTAAGCGACTTTGAATATAAGAAATAATGGAATAAATTGCAACAGTTAAATTAGAAAATTATTAATATATTGCATTTATTTTAAAACGATTTTTTCAGTTCATAAATCAACTCAAGAGCTTCTTTAGGCGAGAGTTTATCGGGATCTATGGTTTTAAATTTTTCTTCAAGTTTAGAATTCTGCATCTGTTTAGGAGGCTCAAGAGCAAATAAACTCAAATTATTTGACTCTGTCGATAAAATATTCTTTCCTTTACCTGCTGCATTTTTCTCGAATTTAAGCAGAATCTGCTCGGCTCTATTAATAACACTTGCAGGCAGCCCCGCTAAGGCTGCAACATGGATGCCATACGATCTATCAGCTGCACCTGCTATAATATTATGTAAAAATAAAATATCTTTGCCTGATTCCTCAATAGCAATAGTATAATTTTGCATAGCTGGCAGAAAATTATCCATAATAGTTAGCTCATGATAATGCGTTGCAAATAAGCAGCGACATTTTAATTTATCATGGATATATTCAAGCACCGACCAAGCAATAGATACACCATCATAAGTTGAAGTACCTCTGCCGACCTCATCTAATATAATTAGGGAGTTTTTGGTAGATTGTGCAAGGATCGCTGACGTCTCTAGCATTTCTGCCATAAAAGTCGATTGTCCTTTAATCAGGTCGTCAGCTGCCCCGATTCTGCTAAATATTTTATCCACCATCCCTATTCTAGCACTTTTAGCAGGCACGAATGAACCTATTTGAGCAATGATTGCGATAATGGCATTTTGCCTTAGGAAAGTACTTTTACCTGCCATATTAGGACCAGTGATTAGCCAAATACGCTCCGCTTCCGATAAATGACAATCATTATGCACAAAGCTTTTTCTCTCTTTATTCAAAGCTTCTTCGACTACTGGATGCCGCCCTTTAACGATGTCAAAGCTTAAATCATCGGTAAATTCAGGTCTGACATAATCATTTTCACTTGCAATATAAGCAAAATTACAAAATACATCAATACCACTTAGAGAACTGGCAAGAATCCGCAAATAATCGGATTGCTTCGTTACCCGCTTGCATATATCTTCGTATAACTCTTTTTCCAAACTCACTACCAAGGTTTTAGCATTAACTAGATCACTTTCAAGTTTTTGCAATTCAATTGTAGTATAACGCACGCTATTAACAGTCGTTTGACGATGAATAAATTTAGGGTCATTAATCTTATTAGCATTTTTAGCGGTGATATCGATAAACAGCCCTATCACATTATTGTGAGATATTTTTAAACTATCTATTCCCGTTTCTCTTTTATACTGATCTTTTAGTTTTTCAATATGTAATTTGCCGTTATTAATTAGATCATGTAACTGTAATACTTTTGGGTGATATGAATGTTTTATAACACCACCATCATTTAAATTATTCGGGGCATCTTCGCATATGCTTTCTTCTATTAAATTATATAGCTCATCATTTCTTATTAATGGCTTAACAATTTTTTCAATAAAACTTGGTAGCTCAAAGCCATAATTATCGAAAAATATTTCTTTGATAGAGTTAGCCGTCTCTAACGTATATTTAATACTAAGCAAATCACGCCCCGAACCTCTATTCATAGTAATACGGGTTAAACAACGCTCTATATCGCTAGTTTTCTTTAGTAGCTCACGGACTTTTGCGGTTATATCTAGATTAGAATGGAAAAACTCCGTTATATTTAAACGCTGATTTATTTTATGAGTATCAGTTAACGGACTTGATAGGAAGTTATATAACAACCGCCCACCTTGTTTAGTAACAGTGTGGTTAAGGGTGCTAAGCAAGCTTCCTTTATTCCCTCCGCATGAATTTGTAACAATCTCAAGATTACGTCTTGTTGAAAAATCAATTGTCATGTAGCTATGAAAATCGATAATCTTTGGCTTTGGTAAATTGGGGATATTTTCTTTTTGCGTTAGGGTAAGATATTCCAAGATACTACCTATCGCACAAATTTGACTGCTAGATATTTCCCCTACCCCTTTAATATCTTGCATCTTATAAAAATCTAGAATAATCTTTTCACACTTATTAGCGGCAAAAAAACTATCGACTTGATAAGTAATGCGGAAATTTAGTTGCTTGGAAATATTACTCGCAAGATCAGAAGACCTTAAATGCTCGCTAAGCAGAATTTCATGAGGTTTTAGGCGAGCAAGTTCATTAAGAATTTCAAGCTCAGGAACATTAACTACAAAAATCGTGGAAGTAGAAAGGTCAGCATAGCAAAGTGCTGCCGTATCTTTGTTTTTCGGCACAACAAGACTTGCTAGATAATTCGGCTCAGCAGTGGTAATTAGGTTTTCCTCAATCACTGTGCCAGGTGTTATAATCCGGGTAACATTTCTATTAACTACTGCCTTATAACCTCCTCTATTTTTTGCCTCTTCAGGGGTTTCAAGCTGATCGCAAATAGCGACCTTATAATTTTCTTCGATTAATTTAGTTAGGTAATTCTCAAGAGCATGGTAAGGTACGCCGCACATCGGGACTTCTTCATCACCATTCTTACCCCTCTTAGTTAGAGCAATACCGAGTACGCCGCTAGCAAGCACGGCATCTTCATAAAACATTTCATAAAAATCACCCATTCTAAAAAGCAATAAGCAATCTAGGTGAGCAAATTTAATATCTAAATATTGCTGCATCATTTTAGTAGCAGCATCATAACCATATTTATGCTTAAACTCTTGAAAATTCATACCAAGTAAAATTATTTATATACTGGCTTATGACTATATAAGAATGTGCTAATGAATTAAATATATATTTTTTATTATCAGATTTTTAGATAATCATTGCCGTATTTTTCAACATATTCTTTATATTTACCTTTAAAATCGATAATATTTCTTTTATGAGAAAGAGCGATAATTCTAGTTGCTAGGCTTGCAAAGTCACGATCGTGAGTAACTAATATTACTGTACCCTCAAAATCAACCAAGGCTTTTTTAAGTGCTTCTCGTGATTCTAAATCAAGATGGTTTGTTGGCTCGTCAAGAACTAAAATATTGCTTTTTTCTAGTATCATTTTAGCAAGTAATAATCTTGCTCCCTCTCCACCACTTAAATTTAGAATATTTTTATTTACTTCATCACTACGAAATAATACCTGCCCTAATATATTTCTTATGGTGTTCTCTGTTTCTTTTTCAGCGTAATTTTTAAGCCAGTCAAGAATGCTAATATTTTTATTAAGTAATTCATGATGATCTTGAGCAAAATAAGATATTTGTGCTTCATATCCCCATTCATAACTACCCTGATCAGCTTCTATTTTATTCATCAAAATTTTTAATAAAGTAGATTTGCCGATACCATTTGCACCGATAATGATAATTTTCTCGCCTCGTGATACGCTAAAACCTACTTTATTTAATATTTGTTTATCCTCAAAACTCTTAGTTATCTGATCAATTTTTAATACTAACTTCCCTGAAGGTCTTAGCTGCAAAAATCTAAATAACGGACTAATTCGTGAAGTTTTTTGCAAATCCGGCACTTGTATTTTTTCTAACTGCTTTTCTCGCGAGCTACTTTGCCTTGCTCTTGTACCTGCTCTAAATTTATCCACCCAAGCTTGCATATTTTCTATTTTTTTTTCTAAAAAATTTCGCTCACTTAATTTCTGTTCAGCTATTATTGCTTTTTCTTGAACAAAATTATCATAATTACCCGTATATGATTTTATTTCTCCATAATCTATATCTAAAATATCCGTTGCAACATTATTTAAAAAAGCCAAATCATGTGAAATAAAAATTAATATTCCTTTAAAAGAATTTTTTAAATAATTCTCAAGCCAATAAATTGAAACAATATCCAAATGGTTTGTCGGCTCATCTAATAATAAAATATCAGGATTATTAAACAGACTTTGAGCAAGTAAAACCCGCAATTTATAACCCCCTGATAATATAGAAAGAGGCTCATAATGATATTTTTCATTTATCCCAAGCCCTGTAAGCAAACTACTTGCAAAAACTTCAGCACTATATCCATCATTATCAAATATTATTTGCTCAAGTTCACCAAGCTTATAGCCATCTTCATCACTACATTCTTGCTTATTCAATATTTCTTCTTTTTCTTGCAAGGCTTGCCATAATTCTTTATTGCCTGCTATTACCGTATCTATAATTTTGGTATTTTCAAAGAGAAATTGATCTTGCTTTAAACATCCTACTTTAGAATTTTTAGGTACATTAACCTCGCCGAATGCCGGTTCTTCCTCTCTCATTAAAACTTTAAAAAAGGTTGTTTTACCAGCTCCGTTGGCACCTACTAAACCATATCTTTTATTATCTTTGATGTGTAAGTTTACATCTGTAAATAATATTTTTGCACCATAACTCATGGCTAAATCATTAATAATAATCATGTTTTATATTCTAAAAAAATCCTTTATTTCGATTACTTTCAAAAAATCCATATCATGTGAAATAATTAACATCGCACTTAGATATGATTTTAAAATTTGTATTATATGCTCCTTTGTCTCTAAATCAAGGTTGTTAGTGATTTCATCAAGTACTAAAAGCTTTGGTGAGCTAGCTGCAATTTTAGCTAGGCTTAATCTAGCTTTTTCCCCACCTAAAAGCTGACTTACTTTATTATTCACTTCTTCATTTTTTCTAAATAAAAAATCGTTCAAGAAAGATTTTAATTAACTACTTTAATTTCTAATTGATTATTACCATAAAATATGGTAATTTAATTTTTATTTGAAGTATTAAAAATAGGTAACAAGTAATGAAATATATTTTTTTATTAGTCATATTAATATCAATTCAAATTAAAGCATCTCCACATACAGAAAACCCAACTATAGAAAGTAATAACCTCAATGATTTTTTATGGGACGATACTGATCTTATAGATGATAGTATAATTGATGATTTAGTTTTACACTCTCTGTCATATTATCCTTCCTCTCAAAATATTAGAGGAAAGCTCCAATACCCACAATGAAGCAGATAATTTGCAAGATATACCAGATAATAATTCCGTTATAGCCTTAAATGATGAAGAATTAGAGTCAAATTATAACGAAATAATTGAATTGATCGAGCATAATTTTGATGCAGATAACAGTTTAAACGAAAATATAGATAATTTAGCTAAAAATGGAGTAGCTGATAATTATAATCTAAATGATGAAAGCAAAATAAATAGTAATACTGAAGAAAATTTTGAAAATAATTTAGTACATCATGCTAACAATAGCTTAACATCAACGAAAAATTCTACAACCACAGAATTTGCACCACGTAGAGTGGTTAATAATACCGATATTTTAATATCTAATATTGATAATAGATTAAATTCATTAACAAGAAATTTTGGAGCATTAGCCGCAGGAGATGAAGAGCAAATTTATGGATTTTATATTAATCCATTTATAGGCAAAGCAACTCAAAAAGAAACAAAAGAAATAAGTAGATATCATAGTACAAGTAGAGGCACAATAATAGGGCATGATGCACACTTAAACAATTCTTTGCAACTTGGAGCAAATTTTACTAGAGTAGAAACAAAATTTAATTTTCCAAAATATAAAACTACAGTTAGAAGTAATTACTACTCATTGTATGGACTATATATACCTTCAAACCAAAACATCTTTACAAGTATAATTGGAATATATGGAATTAGTGATATAATTAACTTTAATCAAAGAAAAAATACTCACAAAGCCTATACTAGTACTATACAAGTAATGCTTGGCTCTAACTATAAGTTATTTAGTACTACGCATATTAAGCCTATGTTAGGACTTAAATATAACAAAATTAGAGAAGCATCATATTTAGAAGATAATTTATCAATAGCAAGTGTTAAAGAGCAGACGATTGAAAGTATCTTAGGGGTAAAATTAGCAAATCCAAATACACTAAAATCAGTAATTATTACTCCTGAAATATATGCTTTTGCCCATAAAAATATTAAGTCAAAAATACCAAGTGCTCAAACAAATATTATAGATAATAGAATATTACCTATATATATTAGGAAACTACCTTTAAGTTTTAGTTATGGGGCAAAATTAAGCCTTAAAACAAAATCAATTGAGATAGGAATAAATTATAATGGAACTAAAGCAAATAAATTTATATCGCATTTAGGAAGTATAAACTTCAAAATTAATTTATAACTGCTATAAAAAAATGATAACTGGACAGCTTATATTTTAATTCATTCTTAGCTAAAAGTAGTATTGCGGCATGATTTCTATACCATTCCCGCAGAATCTGGGAGACAAATGAGTCATGCAACAATACCACAATAGGGTGACGGATCTACAACTTTAAAAAATAATTTCATTATTCCATAATTTTTCTAAAAATTGTTGCAGAGGTATTATATCTATTTCTTGCGTGTCCCAAGTTATTTTCCTTAGCCTTTCTTCTAAGCATACTATATAGCCTTTATGTACTTTATGCTCTTCCATAAAAGATTTAATACCTCGAAGCTCACTATTATGTACATTTTCTGAGATTTTTACTTCTATCGGTAAAATCTTATTACCACGAACTGTGCTAATTATAAAATCAACCTCTAGACCTGTTTTAGTACGCCAATAATTTATACGATAATCAAGATCATTTAAACCTATATAAGCTTTTAACTCGGTAAATATATAATGTTCTAAGGCTTTTCCTGCTTCTTGCCCTTTTGTATTATCAAATTGATGCTGGGTAATATTATTTGCAACCCCAACATCAAAAAAATAAAATTTTGGCACAGATGATATAATTTCTCTGCTAACTTTTTTGCTATATGGATAAAGTAAATATCCTACTAAAGTATCAACAAGTATTTGATAATATTCCTTAACTGTTTTTGCATCTATGCTACAATCACGTGCTATATTAGAATAGTTTAATAACTCACCATGAGAAAAAGCAATACTATCCATAAATCTACCGAAAGCTGCTATGTTTCGTACTAACCCTTCGACTCTGATTTCATTTGTTAAATAATCTTCTACATATGCTTTTAACAATTTACGAGGGTTATTACTGATAAAATGTGATGGAATTAAGCCATTATTGAATATCTTGAGTAAATTAAAATCTTTTTTTATCTCTGGATATACTAATGGATAAAAATTATATTTTATCGCTCTGCCTCCCAATAAATTTGTACCGGCAATTCTTAATTTTCTTGTACTTGAACCACATAAAATAAAATAACAATCCGTATTCTCTATAAGCCAATGTATTTCATCAAGCAATACAGGTACTTTTTGGATTTCATCTATTATAATAGGTAAAGCGAGTTTATCTTTTTCAAGCCCTAAAATTTCTTCTCGGAAGTCTGAAGACTTTTTTAAATATTTCAGCTGTAAATCTGTTTTTAATAAATCGTAATATATAGAGTTTGGATATAATTCTTTTAGATAAGTAGATTTACCTGTTTTTCTTGCCCCCCATAAAAAAGCTGTCTGTTTTTTATCCAAGCTTAATTTTAAACATCTATTATACATTTTTCCTTACTATTTAGGAGTACATTCCTAAATAGTATCACTTTTTAGGAATTAAGTCCATATTTTAAATTCCATAATATTACTTTTTAAAACCAATATTGTAATCTTTGTAAAAGCTAAAATGTAACTTTTCTTTCAAGCTTTATTAAATTATGTGTTACTCAAAAGCAACTTATCAATCAATTGATTTTCTAAATTGAATTTATATTTTTGATACATTTTAAATTTACTATATTATTTATATATTAACTTTTCTTGTTATATTTTTTAAAAAACAAATTATTATAAAGGAATTAATATGTATCATATTGAAGAGGGAATTGAATTAATTTCTCAAAAATTTCTTGCTTTATGGAAATATGAATTGTTTCCTATTGCTAATAACCAGATCACAGTAAGTAATATCTGTATTTTCATACTACTTTTACTATTTGGTATTAAATATTCAGAACGCTTATCTAAATCTGTTAATAACTTTGTAAGTCATAGATTTAATGGTAACAACACTAGCACAAGTATTATAAGTAAACTAATTACATATTCTATACGTATTTTATATATAATTATTGCTATGTCTCTAGCTAATATCCCTATGGGAAGCTTAGCCATTTTAGGCGGAGCATTAGCATTCGGTTTAGGATTCGGTACGCAAACATTAATTACTAATTTTATTAGTGGAATTATTATAATGATCGAGCAACCGATTAAAGAAGGGGATATAATTGAAATAAAAGGTGTAATCGGAAAAGTAAAAACAATAGGTATTAGATGTATTATTTTACAAACTACTACCAATCATTCTATCCTTATTCCTAGTAGTGAAATTATTTTAAATAATGTAACAAATTGGACCCTAGACAATAATATAGTAAAATATCAGGTAGAAATAACATTCCCGAGTAGCGAAACTAAATTAAATCCTGAAAGTTTGATGGATAAACTTAAAACATCAATAGGCAAATTAGATTTTATAATTCCTAATGAAGAAGCGAATGTATTTTTAACAAAAGTAGATAATAACGGCTTAACTTTCTATATTAGATTCAATATTGACATTAAGAAAAACTCTGATTTTGAATATATTAAAAATAATTTAAATATTGCTTTATATTCACAACTTAAAAATTATAATATTGTTTTAAATCACTTAGATTGTACAAAAATATAATAGAAAAGTAATCATCTGTTGTTTAAAAGGTTAAATATTAAGGCATATAGTAAATTAAACAAAGCCGTTAACTTGATGTTCCCATAGCTCCTTAAATTTACCTTTTTCTATGGAAAGCAGTTCCGTAAAATTACCACTTTCAACGATATCACCTTTATCCATAACTATAATTCTATCCATATGTTTGATGGTGGATAGTCTATGAGCTATAGCAAGTATAGTTACATTATCAATATCGAGCATTGCGTTAATGGATTTCTGTATTTCCTGCTCGGTATGGCTATCAAGGCTTGAGGTTGCTTCATCTAAAATTAAGATCGGGGCATTCTTAAGAATAGCCCTAGCAATCGCTATACGTTGCCTCTGCCCGCCGCTTAGCTTTACGCCCCTCTCACCGACAATAGTGTTATACTTCTCCGGCAAGTTTTCTATAAATTCATGAATATTTGCAGCTTTTGCAGCATTTTCTATTTCGACCTGCGTAGCATTTTCTTTGGCATAACCGATATTCTCACCTATAGAGCGATGGAATAGCATAATATCTTGTGGAATTAACGATATTTGTGATCGCAAACTATCAGAGGAACTATCATAAATACTTTGCTTATCGATAATAATATCGCCGCTTGAGGCTTTAAAATTCTTCAACAACAACGCAATCAAAGTAGATTTACCACCGCCTGAATGCCCGACAATACCAACTTTCTCGCCGGCTTTAATATGCAAATTAAGATTTTTAAATACATTACTATCTTCTTTATAGGCGAAAGATATTTCTTTAAATATTATTTCACCTTTGGAAATTTTTATTTCAGCTGCATTTTCTTTATCTATTGTATCTTGCGGTGCTTGTATAATTGTAAAGGCGGAACGGAAAGCTGCAATTTTCTCTAAAAAGCTTTTAAGCTCCATAGTTGTATGCCATGAATTTTCAGCAACTAAAAAAGTTAGCGACATAATAAAAGCTATATCACCAATGCTAATCTCTCCTAAATTACGCAAGTAAATTACATATATAAATATTCCTATTAAATATACCCAATATACTAAAGATAATATTACACAGATAATAAGATCATATTTAAAATATCTGATTGTCAAAGGGTTATGCACTTTGCAATAATAATCTTGTACTTTATTTAACTCACGCTTTTTTGCTGCAAATGAAAAAACAGTAAAAATATTTGTTATGCAAGCGGCTACTATACCAAATAAATTATACCAAGAATCTTGCTTATCTTGTTCCACTTTAGCAAGCTTGGTAAAAAATTGTAATGCAAGCGGTAAATAAACAGCAGTAAAAGCGATGACAGCGATAAATATTTTAAGATTAGTATTAGCAAGAGTGATACTAGATAATATAGTAATTAATAATGGCTTACTTAATTTATATTCGATTGCTTCATGTATTTTATAATAATTATCACCTATGCCACGTACTTTCCCTACTATAGAACCGGAAAGATTATCCTGAAAATAACTATATGGTAAATTGAAACAATGATTACATATTTTATCCATCATATCTTGAAAAACATAAGGCATCGTTTTAAGCTGAGCAAAATTATGAGCTCGCCAAGCTCCATCAAGTAGAGCTTGTGCCGCTATAAAAACCATTATTGGTTTATAGCTTTGAGCAAATGTAATTTTCTCGTTTTGCGTAAATAAATCTAATACCAGCTTTACAGCATAATTATATATGATAGGATAAACACCGCTTGCAATCGGTGCAATCATCATAATAAGATAGAAATATTTATATGGCTTTATAATCGACCATAAAAAAGGGATGGGTTTAGGTGAGTGGTTCATAAAAAAATTGAAAAACTTGAAGAAATATTATATTTTACAATCTTTAATTCTACAATATTATTATGAATTTTATTTAGGTTCTTATATCTTTAAAAAGTGCTTAGGGAGCATTTTTAATAAACTCTTTAACTAGTTGTGATTTATATAATAAGCCTGTTTTTTGCTTTATACTATTTAAATGATGTTCTACAGTTCTAGGAGATAAATTTAAAATACTTCCTATTTCTTTCATACTTAGTTTTGTCTTATCAGTAGTATCTATAAGATCTTTTGCTTTAACATCAAAATAATCTATACCATATTCTAGTAATTGAGTGTTATTTAAGTAAAAATTCATAGCTTGAATAGCACTACCTTCCATACTAAACATATAACATTCTATAAATTCTGAGTTAATTAGCTTATATATACCGAGCATATTTTTCCAAATATTGAAATCATACATAAGATTCATAATTGGATCTTTTCTTTTATCGTAATGTTCTATTTCAGTTGGAAAAAATACATAGTTATATTTCGTATTAATTGTTTTATTAATTACTGTAGTACCCGTAAATCCTTGATTTTTTATTATAGAAAAATAGGCTTGCATAAACTCAGTTGTAATATTTGATATAAGCGGTAAATAAGAACCATCCTTAAAAATTTTTATATATCCAAAAAAGGGAACTCCAAGGCTTATTAAATGATCATATATAGTTTTTAATCTCTTTGAGTAGATAAGTAATATTGATAAGCAAGAGCATTGATTTCAGCTAAACTAGACATAATTATACAATCAATAAAATATTCTGTACTAAAAATAAATATGAAATAAATGATATCAATTATAAATTTAAAAACCATCCGTAATTTTTACTGATATCTTTTTAACATATAATTCAACTATTGTTAATAAAGTTAGATGAAAAATAATTATTATTTTTATTTTTTTAGTTACTAATATATTATGTCTTAAAGTAATTTATGCTCTTACTGAGAGACACCAAACAAAAATAAGGAAAATACTTTAATGAACATGATCAAAGCAAAAATAAAAATTTTAAAAATTGATGATATGAACTTAAAAAATATATCTGAGCAGATAGACAAAACACAGAAACTAAATGATATATTAAATAAATTGAATGAAGAAGAAAATTTTGATGATGACATATGGATGGATTTTCCTTTTAGAAAGGCAAATTAACTTTACTAGTTGATTTATTGCAATATTTAACGGGTTATTTCAATTTACGTAAGTAATTTATAAGATTTTTAATAGTACCCGACAGTTATTAAAAAAGAACCTGTCATTGCGAGGAAATTACGAAGTAATTGTACGTACGCAATCCAGTAAAATGCATAGCATTTTTTATTATTTTTTCTGGATTGCTAAGAAATAACTAAACTAATTCATAAGCTTTTTTAGCTAGTTTCAGAAATTAATTTATTTTCTATCCCATATTCAAGATTCCAGCAAATGGCTAAAATAAGCTGGACGAAATAGCAATTTCTAACTTCTTGTAGATTAAATCTAAAATAATTTGCTACAAATTCTGTATCTTTCTCTATATCTATAATAAATGCCCATATTTCATTTATAGGATATCCAATCACTCCTTTAGGGTCAATTGCCACCCACTGCTTTCCATTTTGTAGTATATTGTCATGATGTAAATCACCATGAAGTAAAGTTTGAGGTTCGGTACGCTCAAGTAGCTTATCTCTCAAAATTTTTGCTCTTTGTAAATAGGTATATTGCTAATAAATGAAGAGTTGGAAAAATAAAGAAATAAATTAAATTCGTATTCTAGATGGGAACCGCTTTCCATCTAGAATACTTATTATTATAATCTTCTTTCAAAAGGAGTATGAAATACTACTTTTGAAAGAAAAGAAGTATATTCTTTTAAGGAAACACCTAGCACTGCTCTTTCAAGCAATAATGCATTATGTTTTTGAGCTAGAATAGCTACAGCACCAAAATTTCTAAAAGCTTTTAAGGCTTCTGCTTCTTTCAATAGTTCAGTGTTATCAAAGCTTATTTTTAATATAATAGGTGTATTATTTTGATAGCCTGAAAGAACATAGTTAAAAGATAAATTATTTATAGATTTAAGTTCCGTTAAATTCCAATCTATAGCTAGCTCTGTTACAATCTTAGGCAATTTTTCAAGCCAAGCTTTTCCTTGCTCTTTATATATACTGATTATATTATTTTTAGTTGGCTAGAAGAGCCTCATATAAAAGAATTTTGGATAATAGTAAAGAGCATAAAGAAGATATTATAAATTTTATTAATGGTAGGAAACAATATTATTTTTATGGAACAACTTATTATTGGATTGGCTTTATAGATAATAAACCGCTTTGTTTTATTTTATCGGATATTCTTGAAAAAGATCAAAATTTGTCAGATATTCAAAAAAAATATCTATCTAAATCAGGTCATACTATAACTCTTGATTTTGGTATAGGTAATAAAAACTTTTTATGTAAAGGGTTAGCTGGCAATACTCTAGAAGCTTTTATAAAATTTTATCATAAATCTATTGAGCCATTAAGCGATATTTTTTTTATCGATCCTGATGAAAATAACCCACGGGCTATACATGTTTATAATAAAGCCGGTTTCAAGCAAGTTGGAAAATATGAAGCACAAAGCGGTGCATTTAAAGGTAGTACAAATTATTTAATGGTAAAAAATATTAATTTATAATGTTTTTGAGTATATTCCTTTTAATAAAAAATGAAGCTAATAATATAAATAATAAACAGTAAAAATAAAAGGGATATATAAATAAGAAAATGGAATAGAAATTAAAAATTTAGATAATTTATTCTTTTAATAGTTGCTTAAGCTAAATTATATTATATATTATTAGTTGTATAAAACATAATTGTATTATTAGAAAATAAACATATGAATATTAACCCTTTATTAATAGAAAAACTTGCAGCTGAAGCATTTTGGTACTTTACATACAAATATGGAATAAAAAATACAGGTTTTCCTACTTCTGTGCATAGTATTCCCTCGTTAATGTGGTCTAAGGAGATCGCTAAAAAGAAATTAATGCAGCTAGGCATCACTGAAGAAAAAACAGTAGAACTGATTTATTATTTGGTTGCAGAGAATATTGCAGTTCACGGTCAAGAAGAAAGAAATATTATTGGCTTAGTATACGTTGAAGATTTTGAGGAATGTAAAGAAAAAGATTTTCCTTACACAAATTTTATTGAGCAATTAGCTTTTGATAGTGATGAAAAGTGTGATTACAACATTAATATAAAAGGAACTTTTTCTTATAACGGTACATTACTTTTAAGAACTCCTTTTCCTGCAGGAATACTACTTAAAGAAGATCCTATAAAATCAAATTTAAAATTATTAATTCAAAATACAACTACTGCTTTAGGGTTTGAAAAAACAATAATTATGTTGCCTGGTAATATAACTATTTTACCCGATAATCCTTACGGCTATAAAGTATTTGCTTCAGGTATATTTCATATTCCTACCAAAGGACCTATTAGTACTATTTGGAAAAAAATTATTCCGAATAGTACTTGCATTCTTGAACAAATAGATTTTAATGATAGCAACGGTAACGAAAATTCCATTATAATTAATAATAAAAAAAGTGGGGTATTTTTTAGATAAAAAATACGGCATTACTGACTAAGTATAGAGAAGTATAGAAAGAAGTGTTAAAGTTAAAGAAAAAGGGTTTTAAAATGGAAGGAAAATGTAAGAGCTGCGGGTCAGCAGAGAGAGTAAAAACGGTTATGTAAAAAGGAAGCAAAGATATAAATATAAGAGTTGCGGGAAGAGTTATAGAGAAGGAGATTTAAGAGAAAGATATAGTACAGAACAAAAACTCAGAGTAATTAAATGGTATCTGGAAAGAGCTGGTATAATGTCAATAGAGAGAATGGAGAATGTGCCAAATCCATTAATAATAAAATGGATACGTAAATTTTCAAAAATATTGCGTCAACGTTTAAATGAGATAGAGATACCTGAAGATGTAAAGAAAATAGAGATAATAGAATTAGACGAGTTATTTTCGTATTGTCAAAAAAAACTAACAAAGTCTATGTATGGCTTGCTGTTGATAGAGTCCGAAATCAAGTTGTTGACTTTGAAGTGAGTAAAGGACGAGATATTAGTTCATATTTACCTATGGCTTTAAGGCTCGAGGAGAATTATGAGATAGATATTTCATGCAGCGATCATTACGATGTTTATGGAGCATATAAGATAGCAAAACGGCATTATTTTACTAAAAAAGAAACTGCTTTAGTAGAGTCATTTAACTCTCTAATACGGAATTATCTTGCTAGATTCAATCGTAAAACTAAGCGATACAGTAAGGCTATTGATATGATCTATAACTCTATTCTTCTACTTTTTAATAAAAATTTATTACTATCAGTCGTTACTTAGCAATACCATTTTTCAAGCCAAGCTTTTCCTTGCTCTTTATATTTACTAATTATATTATTTTTAAATATATCCATACTAATATTATATTATGAAATTTTTTGAAAACCAAAATAATAATAAACCTAAATTATTTATCTTTTATTTAGGAGGAAAAATCGATAAATGCAATATAGAAATTCATGATGTAGTGTTTGTTATAGGACAATCTGATATTGAAATAGCAAATAAAGTTAAAGAAAAATGGATTGGCAACCCTAAATCTTTCCATATAGATTCTTGGTTTATGATAGAAAATATTGATGGATTTGAGATAGAAGTTAATCAAGGCAAAATAAAACCAACGCCTAATAGTTTATTTTTTGTCAATTTAGGTTATTACCTACAAGATAATTTTGGCGAAAGTCATTTTATGACTTTAACAGTAGCAAAATCTAGAGCAGAAGCAATAAAAGCAGCAAGGAATAAACTTTTTGCTAATCACCAAATGTTACATACAGATAATATATATGATATTGATGAATGCATAAAACTAGAACAGATTAGTAATTATTATATATCACTAAAATATACTGGTAATGCAAAACCAAACGTTATAAATAACGGATATCAGAAATTAAGTTATTAATCATAATTTTTATTTAAAATAAAATCTTCTAATTTAGGCGTATTTTTAGGATCGATTTCAAAGTCAGGAATATAAGGTATATTGTCGCCTCGATTGCGATTCCTATAAACCTTAATAGGAAAAGAAAAAACGCCTAGCTTACTTGGTAGCTCGACCGTTCTTAATTCCATATATAACCGATCTGCCTTTGTAGTCTTTCCTACAAGAATTACATTTTGAGTCATTATTTCTAACTCATCGATAAAATCAAGTGTGCTACTTACATTTTTCTCATCAATAATTATAACAATTTTTGCTTTAACCGGATTTAGTAAAGAAGTATTTAAGGGTAAAGATTTATCAAATAGTAACTCTCTATAATAAGGTTGCTTTTCTTGTAAATTTTTCTCTAAACCTTCAATAATATTTTTAAGACAAGGATTTTGATATCGTTTATATAAATTTTTAACATGATTTAAATTATTAAGGCTTACCCGCCAATCTACATAAACATTTTTATAAGCTAGATTTCTTTGTTGTGTAGCATAATTTTTCCCAAATAATTGGTTAATAAGTTCGCTACCATAATCAGAGTTTCCTCCTTGATTACCCCTTAAATCAAAAACTATTATATTCTTTTTTCTAAAGTTTTTAATTGCAGCAAGAAGTGAATTAAATTCTTGTTGTTGCGATTCAGTTAAATCAAAGTTAGGTAACTCTATCCAAACAATATTTTTAAGAAAATACTTAATTTGAAATGGTTTAAAATTATAAGGTATTATTTTTGGCATTTCATTATACCAATTAACGCTTAAATGAGTATCGTTAAAAGTGCTGATAAAAGCTTCTATAATTTGCTTAGGGTTTTGTTGAGATGTTTTATAAAAAGCTTTGTTTGCTTTTAGATAATTATGTTTAAGGTTTTCCTTAAATGTAGGGTCTTCTTTATTAAAAATACCAGGATGATTTTCTTGAATTTCGTTATAAATATATTTAAGATCGCTGTTTCTGTGATTATCATTCTGACAGCTAGTTAAAAAAATAATACTAAAAAATATATAAAGAAAAATCATATCTTATGTATCTACTCAGATAGAACTTGAAAAATTGGCTACGTCGTCTTATAAGATCGCAGGTAGCCACGTATTAAGTATACGCTTCGCTCAGAGGGCTTTAGACCGATTACTCTTTTCCAAGTTGATCTTCGTATACCCAACTCTTCATTTATTAGGAGTATATAATAAAATGATTGAATGTCCTAACGATGCTTTTTGTCGCTCATAGCTCATTTTATTATTTATAGTCTCTACTTTTTGTAATTGAACTTAATTTTTTGAGTATAAAAAGAAGATTTAACAAGAGGAATTAAAAAATTTGCATTGCAAGCTTGGCAGCGACTTACTCTCCCATGCCTTATGACATAGTACCATTAGCGCTATGAGGTTTCACGTTCGAGTTCGGGATGGGATCGTGTGTTTCACTCATGCTATAACCACCAAGCTAGCAATACAAACTTTTTAAATAGTAGATTTGTATTGGTTGCTGTTAGTGTTGTTGCATGGCTTAATTATCTTGTATCACAATTTGTATCCTGAGATCCCGTGGACAAGCCACGAGATGACATTATATTTTACTGGATCTCGTGGTCAAGCCACGGGATAACAATCATGCAACAACACTTTTATTAATTGATAAAGCTATTTTAACCTGATAACTTTGTGAGTTGATACTGACATATTATAGAATAAACACTATATACATGTGTAATCTCACAGCAAAGTAAATCAATCGAGCTATTAGTATCAGTTAGCTACACACATTACTGTGCTTCCACACCTGACCTATCAACGTGGTGGTCTTCCACGGCTCTAATAGGGAAGTCTAGTTTTGAGGTGGGTTTCCTGCTTAGATGCATTCAGCGGTTATCCCTTCCGTACTTAGCTACCCAGCTGTGCCGTTGGCACGACAACTGGTCCACCAGGGGTACGTCCACCTCGGTCCTCTCGTACTAAAGGCAGATCCTCTCAAACTTCCTACACCCACGGCAGATAGGGACCGAACTGTCTCACGACGTTCTAAACCCAGCTCACGTACCACTTTAATCGGCGAACAGCCGAACCCTTGGGACCTTCTCCAGCCCCAGGATGTGATGAGCCGACATCGAGGTGCCAAACGATTTCGTCGCTATGGACGCTTGGAAATCATCAGCCTGTTATCCCCGGAGTACCTTTTATTCGTTGAGCGATGGCCCTTCCACTCGGGACCACCGGATCACTATGACCGACTTTCGTCTCTGCTCGTCTTGTCAGACTCGCAGTCAGGCTAGCTTATGCCATTGCACTCTAAAAGTTGATTTCCGACCAACCTGAGCTAACCATCGCGCGCCTCCGTTACTCTTTGGGAGGCGACCGCCCCAGTCAAACTACCCACCATGCATTGTCTCGGATCCTGATTCAAGGATCTCGGTTAGATGTCAAGAACCAAAAGGGTGGTATCTCAAGGATGACTCCACAAAGGCTGACGCCTCTGCTTCATAGTCTCCCACCTATCCTGCACATTTGATTCCTAACACCAGTGCAAAGCTATAGTAAAGGTTCACGGGGTCTTTCCGTCTGACCGCGGGAACTCCGCATCTTCACGGAGAATTCAATTTCGCTAAGTCGATACTGGAGACAGCGGGGAAATCGTTACGCCATTCGTGCGGGTCGGAACTTACCCGACAAGGAATTTCGCTACCTTAGGACCGTCATAGTTACGGCCGCCGTTCACTGGGACTTCAATTCAGAGCTTGCACCCCTCCTCTTAATCTTCCAGCACTGGGCAGGCGTCAGACCCTATACTTCGTCTATTGACTTTGCAGAGCCCTGTGTTTTTAATAAACAGTCGCTACCCCCTAGCTTGTGCCACCCACAAATGGTTGCCCATATGTAGGTCATCTTTCTTCCGAAGTTACAGATGCAATTTGCCTAGTTCCTTCAGCATCGTTTTCTCAAGCGCCTTGGTATACTCTACCTGTCCACCTGTGTCGGTTTCGGGTACGGTCTATAATGAAGGTGTTATTTCCTGGAAAATATTCGCTGCACAATCAATCCAATAAGACTGTACAACTTACTACTTTCGTCACATCCTTCAGGTTCAGGAATATTAACCTGATTCCCATCGATTACGCCTTTCAGCCTCACCTTAGGGACCGACTAACCTTGCGCAGATTAACTTTACGCAAGAACCCTTGGACTTTCGGCGAGAATGTTTCTCGCATTCTTTATCGCTACTTATGTCAGCATTCTCACTTCCGATACCTCCAGCAAACCTTACGGTTCACCTTCACAGGCTTACGGAACGCTCCGCTACCACTCACACTAAATGTGTGAATCCGCATCTTCGGTACATGACTTGAGCCCCGTTACATTGTTGGCGCAAGAAAACTTATTTAGACTAGTGAGCTATTACGCTTTCTTTAAATGATGGCTGCTTCTAAGCCAACATCCTAGTTGTTTTGGTCTTCTCACATCCTTTAACACTTAGTCATGATTTAGGGACCTTAGATGGCGGTCTGGGCTTTTTCCCTCTCGACTATGGACCTTAGCACCCATAGTCTGTCTGCTATGCTATACTCATCGGCATTCGGAGTTTGATTGAGTTTGGTAAGTCTGTGGGACCCCCTAGCTCATTCAGTGCTCTACCTCCGATGGTAACCGCTATAACGCTCTACCTAAATAGATTTCGCGGAGAACCAGCTATATCCGAGTTTGATTGGTCTTTCACCCCTAACCACAGCTCATCCCCTACTTTTTCAACAGTAGTGGGTTCGGTCCTTCAGCGGATTTTACTCCGCTTTCAACCTGGCCATGGCTAGATCACTCGGTTTCGGGTCTAATTCATCTAACTATAGTCGCCCTATTCAGACTCGCTTTCGCTACGCCTACACCTAACGGCTTAAGCTTGCTAGATAAACTAAGTCGCTGACCCATTATACAAAAGGTACGCCGTCACAAGACATAAATGCTTGCTCCGACTGCTTGTAAGCATTTGGTTTCAGATACTATTTCACTCCCCTTGTCGGGGTACTTTTCACCTTTCCCTCACGGTACTTGTTCACTATCGGTCACTAGAGAGTACTTAGGCTTAGAGGGTGGTCCCCCTATGTTCAGACAGGATTTCACGTGTCCCGCCTTACTCAAGGACTTCAAACTTTTTACCTATACGGGACTATCACCCTCTACGGTCAACCTTTCCATGTTGTTTTAGTTATTTTTTTGAAGCCACTGGCCTGGTCCGCGTTCGCTCGTCACTACTAACGGAGTCTCGGTTGATGTCCTTTCCTCCAGCTACTTAGATATTTCAGTTCGCTGGGTTTGCCTCATATAGCTATGTATTCACTATACAATACCTAATAAATTAGGTGGGTTTCCCCATTCGGAAATTTTCGGATCAAAGCTTATTCGCAGCTCCCCGAAGCTTATCGCAGCGTATTACGTCCTTCATCGCCTTCTAATGCCAAGGCATCCACCAAATGCTCTTATTATATTTACTTACGCTTTATTACTTGAGATTACACGATGCATACAGAATTAATTTTACAATTTCTTCAGTATCTAACTCACGATATAAATTTTTATTATCGCGGTGTATTTAGTTTTTAGCTTTATCAACTTTTTAAACAGCTACAAAGTTTTGTGTTTCAAACCTTGTGTGATTGATTTTATATCCATAATTTCGAATGTTGTCAAACACTATTTTAAATAATTTTTAAATTTCTTTTTTACGATAAGAATAAAATATTATTTTAACTTCTTTTAAGAATCGACTTTTTTGGCTTTCCATTAGGACTTATTGCACTTTTTGGAACTTTTACATCTCTACCTGAATCTTCAAAAAAGAATCCATCTTTTTGTAAAATTTTATTCACTTTCTTCAATTCTCCTTGCCTATATTACTAAGCCTTTCTCTGTTTTAACAAACAATAACTTACCATTTTTTCGTAATACTATCTCTTCATCGGCTTCAAAATTTTTAGATATTTTTAAATTACCCTCCTTATCAAACTTGCCTAAAATATCTTTTTGTAAATCGGCAAATTCTGCAAAAGCGTATAATTTTAAATTTTGTTTTATCTGTTCAGGTTCAGTTATATATTCCCCAGCTTTATTAATAAAACCAGTTATCTCATATCTGAAATCTTTACCATGCAGAGTTTTTTTAACAAGAAACTGAGTTTCAGTAAGTAATTTAGTTTCATTTTCTACCTCATCGTCAACTATATTAATTATTTTTCTCTTTATAGAATAGATATCGCTATTTTTATCGAGTTTTGGATCAAACTCTTTAATTTGTGGATTTTCATTAAATCGAACTGATTTTTTATTTTTAGTCATAATCACCTCTGTTAAAGATTTTTTAATAATAATCAAGAATAGCTTGATATTAAACTAATGTAAAATATTTACGCTGCTTCAAAAGAAAGTTGATAAACTAATCATTAGTTTAATTTATATTAATATTTATTATACTGAAATCTTAATTATTATAAACTTTTTGTTGACAAACTTTAGAACCATATTATATGGTAATGCACTAAAAGTTAATTTATAATTATTAAAGGAAATTATTTATGCATGGAAAATTAAATTTTGATAGTCATAACACAGATATTTTTAATTTAAATTTACAAGGTTTAATTACTCAATTAAAAAATATAAAAAAAGTAGAATTTGTTAAAACTAGTAAAGCAAATAATAGTTATATTGATATTATAAGATGTGCAATTGATCAAGCTATAACAGATAGTCACGACCCTGAAAATGAAGAAATAACAGCATTACTTCCTATTGCTATTAAAACAATTAAAAAGTTAGCTGACTCCCCTGAAAGAGTGAAAGAACTAAAACGTTTAGAGGCAACTGATTTAGATATCGCTTTTATTAAAGGTGATTTTGAAAGTGTAAAAAACCTGACCAGCAATAATATAGAAACAAACTTAGATTCATGAATTTTGCTATAAATCAAGATAATTTTAAGTATAACTTAACTCTTAAAATTAATGAAAAAGATATACCTCTTTATTCATTATTTAGTAATATATTTACCGAAATTACTAGTATAGATAAAAATAACTTAGCTTTTATTATACAAGATGATGGGGGGAAAACTTGGAATTATAATAGTTGTAATTATGAATATAATAATTTACGCCCTTTATTTGATCAATTAGTAACATATGGCACCGGTTCTAAATATCTTTTTTCAGACCAAATATCTGAAACACTTCAAAAAGAAGCAAAAAATATTAGAGACTAAAAACTAGATTTTGTTTTTGTAATGATTCATTCTCATGACTCAAAAGAAGAAGGAAAATTACAAAAAGTAATATCAGAATTTCCAGATGATTTAGCAAAGGAAACTGTATATCTTATTAGAAGTTGCTATTCAGGTCAATATCATAAAGCTTGGGAAGAAAGCAGCAAAAATGCTATTTTATTCACCACTGCTAGCGAAAACGAGTCTTCTTTAGTTACAAGTTTTAATTGTGAAAAATTTAGCGAATTTTTTGCAAATCAACAAGTAGATACTAAAACACTTGTAGAATTTCTTTCTAATTATGATGGATCTACGCCTCACATTAGTGGAAATTATGAAGGCAAGTTTATTCAGTATATGCCGGTAAAAGATTTTCATGAGCAATTAATCTCAAATAACCTTGAAGCCCCAATATTAGAAACCAACATAAATGATGATATTATAGGCTTAGGCGAAACTATATTTGATCACGTAGAATTATACTCATAATTTTATTTATAAGATAATAGTAATTTTTAAATTACTATTATCTTATTTTATTACCATTTACCTAAAAGCGGATTTGTAATATTTTTAGCAAATTTTCTTTTTATGTAAACACCTATTAAAAATGTTAACATAGTGGTTGGAACATAGCGGATAATCGTTGGTAAATATTTAATCAAGGTTTTATTAGGAATTAAATCTGCAAACTGATCACTTACACCATCTACTAGATTTCTACTTTTATCCCTTAACATATTTATTGTACGATATCTATTTTTGTATTTTAGATAACATCTGATAGCTTCAATAATAATAGAAATTACTATAGATGCTATACCGATATTCATAAGAGAACAGAATTTTACCGCATCCGCAACATAAAGATAATTAGCAGCAATTATTAAAGCTAAACCTAGAACATTGAAAAAATATACAAACGGCTTACCGTAAGATTTTTTTTCCTGCTCCATGCTACTTTTTAATAACTCAAATATTAGAGATTTTAACATTGAACTACCTATTTCATAAGAATAGCGAGTAACACACCTGCACCAAAAGCGTAGGCGAGATTCCGCAAAGGGTGGTCACGTGTCGACTCACATAAATCAGCTACATTAGCTTTACCTTTTTCTATTCCTTTATGTTTGTAATGATCCATAACAGATGATAAATTATCTAGCTGCTCGTCTAGGATGTCACCAGATTTACCTTTTAAATTATGTAACCTTGAAACTAGGCTCTCTATATCTTTTTTGATTCCTTCGATATCTTCTTTAGCAGAACCAACTTTTAAGTCTTTCATAATTTACTCCTTTATTAATTTATGTATTTATTAAGCAAATTATTTTGCTTATAGTTAGATGATACACCTCTAAAATCTTCTTTACAATAGCTTAATTACATTATTTTTATTTAACCAAATTGCTTTTTCCATTCTTTCTTCATAGCTTTATATTTCTCATTTTCTTCCGCTTCTTGCCATTTTTTAAAAAATATCTCAGCACTTATGGCTTTTTCAGGATCACCTGTTCCTTTTTCTAACTGCTCGTAATCATGCTCAGCATCATATTTTTTACCCCCCTTATAATTAGTGTAACGTCTGCTTCTGGTAAAACCCATTTGTAAATATTTACGAGCCATATCTGCCCCCACAAAATCATCATCATTTAAATACTCCAAAAACATATCATATATTTTTTCACTACTTTCTTTAGCAATTTCAGGGGTTTTAAACTTCCAGAAAGGTAATATTTCATTTTTATAAGGCTGACAAATAAGCACGCCTTGCTCACCTTTCCCTACTCTATATTTTTCAGGCTCCTTGCGATAATCAATATCGTTTTTCCATCTATAATTTTTATTGTCGAAATTTAAATAACTTGGCTTCTGCATAAAAAATGATATTTATATTTATTATTTATTTTAATTATTTTGTTAGATGTTAGCAAACCTAATAAAAAAGTTACTACCTTTAGTTCCTACTCTACCAGGAATATATTTAATGTATAATTCTGATAAGGAAATTATTTATATAGGTAAAGCTAAAAATTTAAAAAAACGTTTAAACTATTATAGTAAAAATAATTTGCGTGGCAGAATAGCTAGAATGGTGCGTCAAGTTTATTTAGTTGAATATAAAGTTACTACTTCAGAAAGCGAAGCTTTTTTGCTGGAAACACAATTAATTAGGCAACATCAACCACGTTTTAATATATTACTTAGACGAGATAAATCAGCTAGCTATATAAAGCTACGATCAGACCATGACTTCCCTACATTAGTAAAATGTTATGTAGATAATTCAACAGGAAATAAATTGTTTGGACCTTTCACCTCTGGACATCAAATCGACTTGATCATTACAGAGTTACAAAAAATCTTTAAGCTACGAACTTGTAGCGATAGCGATTTTGCCTTTAGAAAACGTCCGTGTTTAGAATATGAAATTGGCAAATGCTTTGCTCCTTGCACAGGTAATATTTCTAAAGAAGATTATGCCGAATTGATAGAACAGATTAACGATTTTTTATCAAGCAATATAGAAAAATTACTAGGAAAATTAGCTCTTAAAATGCAGACTCTAAGCGATGATTCTCATTTTGAAAAAGCAGCTTTGATTAGAGATAGAATTAATCTTATAAAATTATCTAAATTACGTATCGGAAAACAATATGAAAGGATAATAGATGCTAATGTGCTTATTATTACTGAAGAAAATGATAGATTTTATATTAAGGTTACACTTTACAGGGGAGGACAGAAATGGGGGGAGCAAAACTATTCCCCCATTTATAGCAGAACAAGCACTAAATTAAAAGTTTTAGAGTCTTTTATTGGACAGTTTTATCAAACAAGAAAACCTGCTAAAGAAATAATAATTAACGTACCGATACAAAATTCTGAATCAATTATTAGTTTTCTTAAAAAACTATATAATATAAAAACTAAATTTATAATTCCAAAAAGAGGAAGCAAAGCCCAGATATTGAGGGATTTACTTACTACCGAATGAAGAAACAATTTTGTTAATTAAGGATTCGATATTAATTGCCGATTGAGTATATTTTATTTCCTCATTAGGTGTTAAATCATCATTATCGTTTCCTGGTACGATTGCAATATATTTACCTCCGAGTAAACCACTAGTAACTACTTGAGCTTTTGAGTCTTTAGGTATTTTAACATTCTCATTGACATTTAAATATACAGTAGCAAAATAGCTGGTTGGATCTAAAAAAATCTTTTTAACATTACCGATTTTTATACCTGAAATCATCACGTCACTTCCGACTGATATCCCTTCCGCACTTTGAAAGCTGGCAGTGAGCTGATAGCCTTTGGCATTAGTCATAGAACTGCCAGTTTTATAAGCAAAAATTAAGAATAGGAAAGCAATAATTAATACTGCAAAACCAATAATTGTTTCAATAATATTTTGTTTCATTGTTTTTTATACCAAATAGTTAATTTATGGTTGCCATCTACTATATCTAGCATTTGACGATTTAGATGATTTTTGGCTTATTTTGTTACTTTCTTGCCAAAAAAAAAGCTTAACATTTCTCGGCACTTCATTTACTAAATGATGCAGCCATGCATGCCAACTTGGCGAAATTTTTGTTGGTTCGTTAGCATTTTTATAAATAACAAATCTTTTAGGACGCCCTAAATAGTCAAGCTTCTTACTTTCGTAATATTGGTTTAGTAACTCATCTTCTCCTACTTTTTTATGAAAAAAAGTAATAAAAAACTTATTTATCCACGACATTTTAAAATTTCTATAGCAGTTTGTCTTCCTTGTACTGCAAGTTTATCAGCAGCAATATTACCGCTATTACTTGCATGTCCTTTTACCCATTTCCAAATGATAGTATGTTTGCTTAATTCTTCGTACAAATTTTGCCATAAATCAGCATTTTTAACGGGTTCATTGTTGCTTTTACACCAGTTGTTTTTTATCCAATTATGGATCCAAACGGTAATACCTTGTTGTAAATATTTACTATCAGTATAAATTTCCACATGACAAGGTTTTTTTAGAATTTTTAGTGCTTCAAGAGCTGCTGTAATTTCCATACGGTTATTAGTAGTCTCAAGCTCATGTCCAAATATTTCCTTATTCACCTCATTAAATTGAAGTAACGCTCCCCACCCTCCTGGACCTGGATTACCAGAACATGCACCATCGGTATATATAACTACTTTCGATATATCTTCTTTCAATATTTTAACTAGGTTTAATAGGTTTAGACTTAGAAGAGTTACGGAATTTATCTAGCATAATAACATTTTTTGACAATAAAGCTTCATCAATTTTATCATTATTTTCTTCTTCCAAAATTTGCTTTTCTATTTTCAATATTTCAGCTGTATTATTATTTTGGATATTTAATTGCTGATTAAAAGTAAAACTATAACTATTGCTTGAATCAACAAAACTAATAAGAGCATCAAATGGTATATAAATTGTTTCCTTAATGCCGCTAAAACTTAACATTACAGAAAATCCGGTATCTTTTACTATTATATTCTCAAATTGATTCTGAAGTACTATCGTTATTTCTTTTGGGTATGCTTGTCTAACTTTTAAAGGCAAAATGACAGCTGGATGATCGGTCTTATATGATATATATATTAATTGGTCCCAATATAAATTTTCATGCTGAATCCTTGCCAAAACCTTTTTTACAAATTCCAACATAGATTCATTTAAAAATTTTTTATATTCGATATTCATATATAAAAGAACTAAATAATAGTAAGTAAGTAGACGAAGTTTTATTTGGAAAAGAGCAAGGCGTTTTGAAGCTTTTAACCGCAGCGTATACTTAATACGTGAGGATTAAAAGCAAAAAACAACGACGCCAATTTTTCAAATAAAACGAGTATACATGAGGGTTTTTCTGTTGCCCGGTAAACCCCCAAACCGCGCAGGTTTATGCTACAGCTAAAGCTGGAGTACCTGCAGAACGATAGTTATCGTTTGCGTTTCTTTGTTTTGACCCGTAAGGCAAAAGCCTGCGGCGGAATCATCCCGAGTAAAAGCAATTTTTTTATTAGGCACGTCGATCCTATTTCGCCCCCTCAAAATACTACTTATCTTTTAAAAATTGCTCTTTCATTTTATCAGGGATTCGTGATGCTCACGTATTAAGTATACGCTCCGCTCACTCACCCATCAAAATAAAATTCAATTTTTAAAATACAAGCAGTATTTGCATCATATTGTTATACGAAGATCAATTTCAAAAAGAGCAAGGCGTCCACAAGACGAGGAACGGAGCGTATACTTAATACGTGAGTACCGGAGTACTTGTAGGACAACGTAGCAAATTTTTGAAATTCATCGAGTATGAGTATTGGTGGAGGCGTCGGGTACTGCCCCCGAGTCCGCAACCTCTATTCTAAATTACGTTTATTACTATAGCTATATTAGCACTTACTATTATCGCTTAATTTGATTAATTTGTAAAGGTTTTATAGATTTATATTTAAAATACGCTTATAATCAATATTAGATTTTAAATTACAAACTATTTTATGCTCCCAAATCTTGGAATTATTGCTGGTAAAGGTTCATTACCTTCTTTAATAGCAGGTAATTATAGAAAACAAGGTGGTAATTGTTATATAGCTGCGATAGAGGGCGAAGCTGATATAGAGTTAATTAAAGACTTTGAGTATCAACCTCTTAAAATCGGTATGGTTGGAGCAGCTATTAAATATTTTACACAACATAACGTAAAAAATATTATTCTTATAGGAGGAGTCGATAGACCAAATTTTAAAAATTTAGCAGTGGATAAAATAGGTAGTTTATTACTTCTTAAAATAATTAGCCAAAAAATTCGTGGGGATGATAATTTATTAAGAATAGTAGCTAAATTCTTTGAGAATTATGGTTTTAAGATAATTTCAAGTAGTGAGATATATCAAAATCAACAATGTGATTCTAATATTATAACTGATACTAGCCCTACAAATTCTGATAAAAAAGATATTGAATTTGGGGTAAAATTATTAAATCATTTAAGTAAATTTGATATTGGTCAGTCGGTTATAGTTGAAGATGGTTATGTGCTTGGCATAGAAGCGGCTGAGGGAACGGATAATTTAATAGCTAGATGTGCAGACTTACGTAAAAAATCTTGCGGTGGAGTGCTTATTAAACTTTCAAAAATAGGACAAGATAATAGGCTAGATTTACCAACTATAGGCGTTAATACTATAAAAAATCTTGCTAAATATAATTACAAAGGCGTTGCAATTCAAAAAAACCAAGTAATTATAGCTGAAGAAGAGAAAACTATAAAACTCGCTAATGAACATAAAATTTTTATAACAAAATGTTAGCAATAGGTATTACCGGTAGCTATGCATCGGGCAAAACTTTTATTTTGGATTATTTAGCAGAAAAAGGATATAAGACTTTTTGTGCCGATAGATGTATAAAAGAATTATATCAAGATTCAAAGATCCAAACCGGTATTTTAAAATTATTGCCGGAGCTTGAAACTTTTAACATTGGAAAGATTAGTAATTTAATTTATAACAATGATCTCGCACGTGAGAAATTACAAAACTTTATTTATCCACTCCTAATAGATAAGCTAATTCAATTTAAACAGGAAAACATAAAATCCAAATTCGGATTTGCCGAAATACCGCTATTATACGAAGCTAAATTTGATAAATATTTTGATTTTGTCGTGACTGTGCATTGCTCTGAAGAAATAAGAATGCAAAGAGCAACAACCAGATCTTCTTTTGATATGGAAATCTATAACAAGATAAAGGAAATTCAGCTTTCGCAGGAGAGTAAAATAGCAAAAGCAGATTTTGCTATAAATAGCGGCGTTGATATGTTAGAATTAGAAACTCAGATAGCAAAGTTAATAGAGGATTTGGAATGTCAAGTTTAAGAGAAATAATTTTAGATACCGAAACTACGGGACTTGATCCAAAAGGCGGTCACCGAATTGTTGAGATCGGTGCTATTGAAATGGTAAATAAGGTACTAACCGGCAGACATTTTCATTTCTATCTTAATCCAGAACGAGACATGCCATTTGAGGCTTATAGAATTCACGGCATTTCCGGCGAGTTTCTAAAAGATAAACCACTATTTCATACTATTGCAGATGATTTTTTAGAGTTTATTGCCGATAGTAAGCTCGTCATTCATAATGCACCTTTCGATGTTAAATTTCTAAATCATGAATTATCATTATTAAAAAGAGCTGAAATTAAACTCCTAGAACTTGAACATGCTATTGATACTTTAGTGATGGCTAGAAGTATGTTTCCTGGATCAAAATATAGCCTTGATGCTTTATGTAAAAGATTTAAGGTGGATAATTCCGGCAGACAACTTCATGGAGCTCTTAAAGATGCAGCTTTACTTGCTGAAGTATATGTAGAACTAACCGGCGGTAGGCAGTCAGCCTTTAAGATGCTTGATAAAGCTGCTAAGGTAAATAATTTTAGCTATAATCGCTTGGATTCTCAGGCACATAGGAATATTCCCGTTATTAAACCAACAAAAGAAGAATTACAAAAACATAAGGAATTCTTAAGCAAGATTTTAAAACCTGCTTCGTAAAGCGTCATTGCGAGGAGATGCATAGCATCGACGTGACAATCTCAGGAATTTTATACTATTGCATGAGATTGCTTCGTCAATTACTACGTAATTTCCTCGCAATGACGATTATTAACATTCCTAAAACCCAATTATGAAAACCAAACTCACCGTACTCATCACCTTTATAATACTCATCTCTTTAGGTTTTTGGCAGCTTAATCGCTTAAAAGAAAAGAAGCTATTTTTAGCATCGATGCAAGAAAATCTTACCTCCCCTGCAATCGATTTAGCTGAAATTCATGACAACTTACCTTATCAAAAAATAAAACTTAATGGGCATTTTTTACCTGATAAAGACATATATTTATATGGTAGGCGGTCAATGTCGAGTGAAAAGGATGGCTATTATTTAGTTACACCATTTAAGACCGATGAAGACAAAATTATTTTAGTAGCACGTGGTTGGTTTAGTAACCGCAATAAAAATATTATTACACAAGCAACCAATGACCAACCCCATGAGCTTATCGGCGTTACTATGACATCCGAAAAAACTCGTAGCTACTTACCTGCAAATGATATTAAAAACAACGTATGGTTGACCTTAGACTTACAAGAGGCATCTAAAGTTTTAGGATTAAATCTTAAAAATTTTTATCTCATTGAAGAGAGCAAAGATATTAGCAATCTAGATATTTTGCTACCGCTTTCAATAAATCATTTAGCAGCTATTAGAAATGATCATTTAGAATACGCTTTTACTTGGTTTGGACTCGCCGCATCTTTAGTTGTAATTTATGTAATATATAGAAAGAAAAATAACCTTTCCAAAATTTAAATTTTTACTTGCAAAAGCAAAACAAATAAATATTATGAGTATAATTTTTTGATTTTGCAGGAGTTTATGACTAATCATCTAATATCCAATCTTCTAGATTTTGATAAACAGCGGGAAGCTTATAAGTTAATTCGCCAATATAAATCGCAAATTAAAGAAAATCCTAGCTTAGCTAATTCAGATTTATATATTGAAATTGGTGATTTATATATTAAAAACGTAATGTTTGAATTTGCTTTAAAATTTTATAATAAAGCAAGATTTTTAGAAATTAATAATCTTGAAAAACAAGCTCTTATAATTCAGAAAATACAAGATTTACATGAAATACAATTTAAAATATATGTACAGAAAGCTTTGGAAAACAAATCTCTTTTTATAGAAAAAAATCTTGATATAGAAAAATGTGCAAATGATTTTAGCAATATATTTAATATCAGTTCAACTGCTTTTTTAAAAAAATATACTATTCTTAAAGAACATAGAAAGCTTTTATTACAAGAAAAAACATATCAAAATTACTTAAACATTGCTGATGATTATATGGAATTAGGAGAGTACGAAAAAGCTCTATCATACTATAATTACGCTAAATCTAAATACTCAAGTACTAATAATTATCCTCAAACAATTGATGCTACTTTAAAGATAATTATAGATAAGCAACAGCACTCACAAAAAAACATCACATAATAAATTACATACTAAACCTTGAAAAAAACAAATGAAAGCTCTAGAACCATACGCAGAAAATGATTTAGCTCTTATGGGAGTAGAATATAATTCAGATGAAGATATTGTATAATCTTTAGTTAGCGTTATAATTTTAATATTATTTTTTACATATATTTAAAATTATAACTAATGAACAATTTACAACAACAAGCTTCTGATCCTGATTATTCCGTTTGGGTGTCGGCGTCTGCTGGTACTGGTAAAACCAAAATTCTAACTGATCGGTTTTTACGCCTATTAATCAAAGGAGTAAATTTTCAAAATATATTATGCCTTACTTTTACTAACGCAGCTAGCGTAGAAATGCAGCTAAGAATTAGTAACAAACTCAAAACTTTCTCTCTTTGTGATCCCAAACAACTAGAACAAGAGCTTTTCTTAATGAGTGGTCAAAAGCCGCTTGCTTTAGAGCTTGAAAATGCAAAAAATCTATATAGTAAATTGCTTGATAATAATGAACCTTTAAACATTTATACGATCCATGCTTTTTGCCAAAAAATCCTTAAAACTTTTCCCGTAGAAGCCGGCATAACACCCGAGTTTCAGATTCTTGAAGAGACTCAATTACAAGATATCTTTCTAAAAATACGAAATGAGATTTATTTAAGCGATGAACATAATGATTTAATTAAAACTTTACTAAATCGTTTTCATGAAATAACTTTGCAGGATATTTTCAGCGAGATTATTGACCAAAAAATTAAATTCAAAAAATTATTCACTTATAAAACTATTCCGGCAGAAATACACAATAAGAGATTAGCACTATCCGAGCTAAATAATATCTATGATAAGGTAAAAAATTTATTTGCAGATTATGATTTAGAAATAGAGCCGAAAGAGTTATTTTTTACCAAAGACGGAAAAAAACGTAAAAGCCTTTTATCGAAAGAGCTAACCCAAAAATATCCTAAATTACTGTTAGAGTTAGAGAAGCTAACATCTCAGATTTATAAATTAGATGAAGAATATCGCATAGAAGAGCTAGAATATCATACTAATTTACTTTGTAAACTTGCTTATATTTTGCTAGAGAAATATGAGAAATTTAAAGAAGAAAATAACTTGCTTGATTATGATGATTTAATTTATTATACCGAAAAATTATTTGAGAATAAAGCTATACATGAGTGGTTATCGCATAAGCTTGAAAGTGAGATTAATCACATACTTGTCGACGAGGCACAAGATACAAGCCGTAATCAGTGGAACATAATCACCACTCTAATAACCGAGTTTAATAGACCTGATAGTAGCATCTTTATAGTTGGTGATGATAAGCAATCTATTTATAGTTTTCAAGGTGCTGATCTTGCGAATTTTAATTTAGTGAATGAGAAATTACAAACGAATCTCGCTAAAGCAAATAAAAAATTTAAGAAAATTACACTTGAATATTCTTATAGATCATGCGGCGAAATTTTACAATTTACTCATCAGGTTTTTAAATATATAAAAGCTCATTACCCTACTCTTTTCCTATCCGATAATCCGGTAATTTCTGCATTTCGTACACATACCGGTTCTGTAACAGTTTGGTCTTTGGTAACAAGCGAAAAGCAGGAGGAACTTTTTTGGGCATTGCCACAAGATTATGCCAATGCTCTTTCATCAGCTGATTTACTTATAGAAAAAATTATTAGCTTCATAAAGGAAAAAATAGCCAGCAAAGAAATTCTACCAGCAACCGGTAATCCTATATCCGAAAAAGATTTTATGATTTTGGTAAGAAAGCGAGATGAATTTAGCAATAATCTTATAAAAGAGCTTAACAAAGCTAACCTTAAAGTCGAGGCAAGCGATAAAGTAAACCTTAAAGAGCATTTATCGATGATGGATTTAATTTCGGTAGCTAAATTCGTACTTTTACCTTACGACGATTTAAACCTTGCAGCCTTACTTAAATCACCGATTATCGGTATTAGCGAGCAACAATTATACGAACTTCTAATGAATAAAAATGATGAAAGTTTGTGGGAAAATCTGTCCTCATATACGGATATATATAATAAACTTACTTCTTTTATTGAACTTTATCAAAATTCTACTCTTGATAATTTCTTTATCTTAGTCGCGAATACTCTAAATTTACATATCGATGATATGGTAAATGAGCTGCTAACACTAAGCAGTAATTACGCAAATGATATGGATAATTCTCTGCAAGGTTTTGTAGCTTGGTTTGAGAATAACGATATTTGGATTAAGCGTGATATGGAGCATTCCGATAAAATAAGAGTGATGACCGTACACGGTTCTAAAGGCTTGGAAGCACCAATTGTTATATTATGCGACTCCACCACCCTACCTATCAGCAGTAGTAAATTTATTTGGCATGATAATGGGGGAATAGACCATTTGGAGAACGCAGCTAATAAAGAGGAATTTATAGGAAACACGGAACGCAGCACCGCAGCATATACTTTAGTACGTGAGGATGCGAGTACCGGATTGACGCATAAATTACCTTTAGAAGCAAGTTATACAAGTGGTCGAATGTTCTTTTCTGCTAATGCTGCTGACACTCCTGAATTTCTACAAAAAATGAAAGATGCAGAAAAGCTAAAAGATCTACAAGAATATATAAGGCTGCTCTACGTTGCAATGACTAGGGCTAAAGATCATTTAATTATATGTGGTTTTAGTAACAAATCAAATATCCCCGAAAACTGTTGGTATGAAATAACTAAAAATTTATTCAATTAGTAGTTGCTTTACTAAACATAATATGCTATAAGACGCACATACAACCTATAGCAGCATATTATGTGGGACTTTTTTGAAAATAAAGCAAGAATTAAGATAGATAAATTTAAGCAATTACCGCCACTACATAAAGCAGTTTTGGACGGTAATGTCTCAAATATAAGGATATATTTACATAAAAAATGCGACGTAAACGAACAAGACATCTATGGTAAAACAGCACTGCATTATGCTTATGAAAAAAGAAACCTAGATATAATAAAGATATTGCTAAAATGTCCAGGAATAAAAATATGTATAAAAAATAATGATGATTATACTCCAGTGGATTTAATTTGTTCAACTATAAGTTCATATATAACATCATCAGTAGAAAATAAAATAGATGAGGTAGACAAACTTGGTAAAACACCACATTGCGAGGATAGTTAATATTCTATAGAGGCAGTTGTTGCATAGTTTGATTTTTTCGTCATTACGAGGAGACATTGCCCGCGTGGATCGATTTTTCCCTTGTGTCATCTAGCGAGCTTGTAGCGGGATTCAGCTTAAAATACTAAAATTACTAGTATTAAAAGTTGTTTTCTGGACCCCGTGGACAAGCCACGGGGTGACAGGGGGAAGTGATCTATGCAACAAAGCCCCACGTGGGCAATGCCAGCTAGGTATACAAGAATAGTTGAACACAGGCGAATCCCGAAATGTATAGTAAACTTAGTTAAATTTTATGACAGGCGTGAGGGTAGAACCTATAACAATAGACGAGACAACGAATAATTTGCTACATGCGTTCAAATCATTTTACTACAACTTCCAAAGCTTGAAATATTAAAGGTACAAATACCCTACATATTATCTTATATAATTTCAATAAAAATTTTTTGACATAATATTTTTTTCGTGTATAATTTCCATTAATAGTAACTAAAATACTAATATTTTTAAATTATAATTAATAATTATTTATTAAGGGGTGCTGAATATTATGTCTAATACAAAATCAAAAAACTTTTCTAAATTAATTTTAATTTGTGCTGCAACTACTATATTAACCGGTATAAATCTAGAAGCTCAAGCTACAGCAGAGGCGGATATTAAAAAAGCTCGTAAGCGTGTTATTAAAAAAGGTATGGACGTTGAAGCTTTTAATAATATGGCAGCAGTCGGTACTAATGCAGCATTAAAAGGAAGAAAAAATTTAAAACCTATTTTAAGAGATGAACAAGGAAAGATAATTGATGAAAAAGTAGTGGAGGCAAAGCTAAATGCTCGAAATGAAGCTGCAAAAGGTCAGAACGTATTAAGGTCTGCAGCTGAAAGAGAAGCAGAAAGAGCTGCAAGAAATATAATTATGAATACTATTAAAATAGGAGGATTTGTACCGCATGTAGCAATAAACCCAGAAATTACAGGAGCTAATGATAATTTTGATGGTATTCGCTTCTTTAAACCTATATTAAGAGAAGCTCCGAATGAAAATATAAGAAAAGAAATAGAAAGAACCTTAAATAAAGTAAAAGAAAATAATTCACCATTAACATTAGCTCGAAAAGTACAAATACTTGAAACAATAAAGGCAAATGACTGGCACTATAATAAAGATGATATAATCAATATCCCGGTAAACCCTAATAAAGTTCTTCCACCAGTTCAAGTAAAACCAATTAATGTTAATCCTACAATTGGATATAAAAGTAGCTTTACTGTAGGTGATAATTATAAAATAAAATATTTTCATGTAAGAGATAATATAATTAAAGAAATAGATGTTACTGATAAACTTATTGAAGCAGGAAGAACTTTTGAACTACAGGGGATTAGAGCATTTAGAGATAAGGACTTAACACTTGATCAACTTCGTGAAAAAGAAAAAGAAGTATTACTAAAAAATTTGAAAGAAGATATTAGAACAGAAGTAATAAATGGTGTCGATATAGTAAAAGCTGTTGAAAATATTCAAGTTCCACGTCACCAAGAACGTAACAATTATACTTTATATTATGATAATGTCGTTGATAAATCAGAAGAAAAAAATGAGTATAAGAAATATCTAACACAAGCAGAAATTAATGCTATAAAAGATGGAAGAGGAATGGTATTAGCTTATCAAGAGAAAGCATTAATGATTAAAAATGATATGGATCTTTTAACTCATCAATTCCAAAATGGTAACCTTACTCAACAGCAATATGATGATAAGATGGCTAACTTAGTTGTTGATAATTATGGCGAGGAATCTGAGTATATACGCTCTCCATTTAAACCACAACCTGGTGTTACACAAGTTAAATATAATATATATGAAGAAGAATTAATAAAGGATGCAAAAAGAAGAGCTGTTATTGCATATATAGATAATATGGAGAGAGCCAATCTTATAAATGATACTAGACTTACAATTGAAAGAGCAGACGGAACAATAGAAAATATCACAACGGATAAATTTGGAACAGGAATTGAAGCAAATCCGATAATTCCTGATTTATCTCCAAATCCAGTACCTGTAGCACGAGTAATAACTCGCCAAGGAAATGTAGAAGCAAAGGAGGTAATAGTTTTACCGGAAAATGAAGCCGTGCAAATACTACAAGCACAAATGGCAGAATTATTAAGAGAGAATGGGGATCTAAGGACGGTAATATTAAAATTAAGAGGACTACAGGAGCAGGGTCAAAATCAAGTTCATCTGCAAGCACAAAATCAAACTCAAGGTGAAAACCGAAGACAAGATCAAGAACAAACTGGAAGCAGTGAATCTTTTAAAGAAGCAGAAGAATTAGATAAAGAGGAAAAAGCTAAAGAAGAATTTGTTATCTTCGAGACAAAACGTGCAGAAGAAGCAAGAATTGAAGCTTTAGAAGTAGCGACAATGCAGGTAGCAGTAAAAGAAGATGAGAAAGTAGTCGTAACGATTTTTAATTCAACTCAAGACATTTATACTGTAAGCAAAGGTACTGTATCTAGCAGAATAAATAGTTTTACTGGAGTTGCTGCCGGTGATGAAGATGAAAGAGTGCTTGATAAAGGTTTTTGGATATCAGGAACTTATGGAATCAGTAAGCAAGGTACTCAAAAAGGTTTTATAGGGTATAGAGGGCATACTTCTGGTGGTACTATCGGTTTTGATATTGGATCTGATAATGATAAAGATTTAGTCGGTATCGCTTATACTAGACTAGATTCAAAGTTTAAATCTAACGGCGGTAAATTAAATACTAATGTCGATAGTCATATCATAGCTTTATATGGTCAAAAAGAGTTGCCAAAAAACTTTATGATCCAAGGTATGTTTGCTTATAACCATAATATTGTAAAGAGTAAGATCAACCGCTTAGGCACTATTGCAAACGGTAAATATAAGAATAATAATTATAATTTTGAAAGTTTATTAAGTTATAATTATCTTATCGGCAATAAAGTGAGCTTCACTCCAAATATCGGGATAAGATATGGTTATATTAAAGATGGTACTTATCAAGAAAGCGGAGCTGGTATTCAGCATTTAAGTATTGCCTCTAAAAAGCAAAATATATGGTCTAGTATTGTAGGCGGTAATGTATCGTTAGCTCCACAGAAAATAGGAGCAGTAAGCATTACACCAACAATTATGGCTTCTGTAGAGAATTATTTTAACAACAAAAATAACAAACTTGAGGCTAAAATAAAATGGAGAGATAGAGAAGTTACTGAAATTGTTGTATTACCAAAACAACCTAAAATTGGCTACAATATCGGTGCTAATATTTTAGCTGAAAAAGGTAATATAAGTGTATTAGTCGAGTATAATTGTCACTTACAAAAGAAGTATAAAAGCCACCAAGGTTTTGTTAAATTAAAAGTTAAGTTGTAGGTTTAACTCTCTCACAAGCTTTGTGTATAGTTTGAAAAAAGTGTTTTGTGTTATCCCCGCAGAGGCTTGTCCGCATGCATTGAAAAACATCCTAAGGTAGTCATGCCGTGGAGGCATTGTTGCGTGGATACCAAATCGTCTGAGCTACGCGACTGCAAGGAGCGTGGCAATCCAGAAAAAAATAATAAAAAATGTTATAAAGTTAGCATTTTTTTACTTCCTTGCTTCGTCAATTACTTCGTAATTTCCTCGCAATGACGACTCTCAATCCACACAACAATGCACCCCGTGGCTTGGGAACTAGGTCCAGCTAAAAAATACTAATATTATTAGTATAAAAAGTTGTTTTTCTGGATACCGTGGTCAAGCCACGGTATGACACCGAACACGTGTTTTGATCTACGCAACAATGCCACCACGGAATCTAAAAAACAACTAAAAATATCAACAATATTGACATTTTTAACTGGACCTCGTGAATAAATCACGGGGTGACAGGAGTGGGGGTGAGCCATGTAATAATGTCAGTTTTCTCTCACAATGACGTTAAATTTTCAACAACATGCTATTGCTTGTGGGATATAATTATTTCCTAAAAGAGCATTATCATAACCATAATATTGGTGCGGCTCTATGTAATATGGAATAGGGGCATTTTCAATTTTCATGCTTTTTTCTATAGCCCACTGTTCTTGACAAAATTCATCAAAAAGTGCATTTTGAATTTCTATATCATTTTCTATAGCTACCTGCTCCTGATAAAATTCAGCCATTCCTTGCTGTACTCGATTTATTCCATCATATACCGCTTTCAGCATCATTAGATTTACTAGCGGGTTTATAGTATTATTTGGAATAGCAATAGCCGGTTCTGCTGGAATTTCTATGATATCATCAGAGCCAGTAGTAACCTCAACTTCTTCAGATTCTAGGATAATAGGCGGTTGACTACATGGTAAAGATACCGGGTTGTTATCTTTTATTTTGACTGCTTCGGTATTAACCAACTCAACTTTTTCTTCAAATTCTTTAAAATCTACTTCAGGAAAAAGTTTTTTTACATCTTCCGTTTCCATTGTTTCACCATTCTTACCTGCCATATATATTGCAGAAACAATTTTCTTATAAATGATTTCGACTAATTCTTGTTTCTCTACCATTTCCTCAGAATGCTTTACTCCCCCATTATCCCAGAAATTTATAAGTTTTGAAGCGAATGGTACATATTTTTTAACTTTTATTATAAAATTTTGTAACAATGAAAATTTAGGCTGCTCTATTAATTCAGGCTTTTCTTCATATTTTTTTAATATATATTCAACAATTTTCGGGATATTGTCATCAGTTTCTTTACATGAACCTTCTTTTATTTTCTTTTCAATGCTTTTATTTATTTTTTTTAAAAGAGTATTACCAATGTTTAAATATGTAAGTGAAACAGTACCTAATGTAACAAATTTTATAGCTTGAATAGCTATTATAAATGGTAAAGAAATGAATTTTAATGTGTATTTAAGAATATTATATCTTGTTGGATGAGGTGTAAGATCATAAACATTATGAAATTCTTTTATTTCTTTATATCTATTTTCAATGTGTAAAAAGGTTTTAGCTTCTAGACTCAGCATTAAATTACTTAATTTTAATTATTACTAGGCAAAAAATATAAAAAACGTTAAATTATGTCAATTAGTTTTTAATTTGGTTTCTCTATAGGCAATTAATACTTGCAAAGTTTCATAAGATAAATAGAATTATCTAGGAAAATGTTAATAAGGAAAAATAAATATGCTACATGTAAAATTTACTGAGGAAGAATCATTAAATACTCAAGCATTAATAGTGTTTATTGATGACAAATTAAAACTTGATAGTGAACTAATAAACCTTGACCAACAACATCATGGTTTGATCTCCAAGACTATTGCCAATAAATTACAATTTACTGGTAAATATGGGCAGATCAAAATTATTCCTTCTGTTGTTAAGTCAGGGGAAGTAAAATATTTAGTATTAGCAGGGCTTGGAAGTGAAGAAAAACTAACTGAGGTTAAGATTGAAGAATTAGCGGGTAAAATCCTACAAAATGCTACTAATGCTAAAATCGCTACTATTGGCTTAAAAATTAAGAATAGAATAAGCAGCTTTACATCATCGCTTGTTGCATCTTTAATTGCTAGTGGTGCGTTACTTGCTTCCTACAGATTCGATAAATATAGAACTACTTTAAAAGAAGCAGATAAGTTTGTTGTAGAATCATTTGAAATCTCTACAGATAATAACGTAGAAGCAGCAAAGTTGTTTGAAGTTAAAAAATTAATTGCTGAAGGGGTCTTTTTCACAAGAGATATTAGTAATGAACCATCAAATATTAAAACTCCACAAATATATGCTGAAAGAATAGCAGAAACACTAGAAGAATTAAATGTCGATGTTTCTATTCTTGGTGAAAGAGAAATGAAAAATCTTGGCATGGGTGCTCTTCTTGGAGTTGGTCAAGGTTCACAAAATGAATCAAAGCTAGTGGTAATGGAATATCAAGGTGCAAGCAAAGAGGCTCCTTATATTGTTCTAGTCGGAAAAGGAGTTATTTTTGATACAGGAGGTATATCTCTAAAACCATCAAATAATATGCATTTAATGAGATATGACATGTGTGGTTCTGCCGCAGTAGTTGGTACTATGATTGCGGTTGCTAGTCAAGAATTGCCGGTAAATATCGTAGGTGTTGTAGGGCTCGTTGAAAATATGCCATCAGGTAATGCACAGCGTCCTGGGGATGTTGTAACTACTATGTCAGGTCAAACTGCTGAAGTTTTAAATACCGATGCAGAGGGGCGTTTAGTTCTTGCTGATGCTGTTTGGTATGCACAAGAAAAATTCAAACCTAAATGCGTGATTGACGTTGCGACGTTAACCGGTGCTATAGTCGTTTCTTTAGGTCCTACATATGCTGGTTGTTTTTCTAATAATGATGAGCTTGCTGATAAGCTAATAAAAGCTGGTGAAGAAGTAAATGAAAAATTATGGAGAATGCCGCTTCATGAAGATTATGATGCAATGATTAACTCCGACATAGCTGATATGGCAAATATCGGTAATGTGCCAGGAGCTGCTGGAAGTTCTACCGCTGCTCATTTTATCAAACGTTTTATTCAAGAAGGGGTAGAATGGGCACATTTAGATATAGCAGGCGTTGCAAATAGCAATAAACCCTCATCGCTTGGCCCGAAGGGTGCTGTAGGTTATGGTGTAAGGCTACTTGAGAAATTTATAAAGGAAAATTATGAGCAGTAAGCCTTATATATTTGTTATAGGTAATGAAAAAGGTGGGGCAGGTAAAACAACCTGCTCTATCCATTTAATAGTGGCACTACTTTATCAAAAATATTCAGTTGTAAGTATTGATACTGATTCTCGCCAAAGCTCTTTAACTAATTACCTAAAAAATCGAGATTTGTATAATGAGCAAAACCCTGACAAACCGGTATTAGTACCAAAGCATTTCCATGTCAAAGAAAGTTCTGAAGAAGAGCAAGCAAATAGTTTTGAGCAGATATTAAAGGATAATATGGATGCTGATTATATAGTAATCGATACGCCTGGTAGCCATACTGCTTTATCAAGGCTTGCTCATTCTTATGCTGACACCATTATTACGCCGATAAATGATAGCTTTTTAGATTTAGACGTAATAGCAAAAGTTGACAATAAAGATGAAATTATCAGCCCCTCAATCTATAGCCAAATGATATGGGAACAGAAAATGCAGCGTGCTAGTCGTGATAGAGGGAGTATAGATTGGATAATTTTGCGTAATCGTTTAAGTAACCTTGATGCTCTAAATAAAAGACGTGTTAGTAACGTATTGAACAAGCTTGCTAAAAGAATCAATTTTAAACTCGCTGATGGTTTTAGTGAACGTGTAATATATAGAGAGTTATTTCTGCAAGGTTTAACTCTACTTGATTTAAAAGTCGCAAATTATGACCGAGCATTTAACAGCTCACATATAGTTGCTCGTCAGGAACTAAAAAATTTCTTAAAATTCCTAAATATTACTTTTGTATCCTAGGCTCTGTGAAGATTTCTAAAAAGATTTAATTTTGACTCTTTTTTGCTGCAAATTACAAGATTTTTTTGAAATATGAATAACTATTCCGTCAAAAATCTTATTAATTTTCGCTAAAAAATAGTTCAAAACTCAAAATCAATTAGAACCTTTCACAGAACCTAGATAATTTTATTGCAGGATTTAGCTATTTTGATTATAGTGAGTTGATTTAAAAAACAAAGATAAAATGCATAAATATAGAACTCATAATTGTAATGAATTAAAAATTTCCGATGTTGGGACTGAAGTAAAACTGTCTGGTTGGGTACATAGAAGAAGAGATCATGGCAATCTAGTTTTTGTAGATTTACGTGATCATTATGGCATAACACAAATCGTGTTTACCGACCAAAATCCGCAGCTTATGGACGATGCTAGCCGTTTACGTTATGAGTCAGTTGTAACAGTAGTTGGGAAAGTAGTAGCAAGATCAGAAGAGACTATTAATAACACACTTCCTACCGGTCATATAGAAGTTTTAGCTGGTGAGTTTATTGTTGAATCAGCTGCTGATACTCTGCCGTTTGTGATTAATACGGAAAAAGACGCACCTGAAGACTCAAGGCTTAAACATCGCTTTTTAGATTTAAGACGTGAGAAGTTGCATAATAATATAATGCTACGTTCACAAATTATTTCTTATATTCGTCATTTAATGACTGCAAGAGGCTTTACCGAATTTCAAACACCAATTCTTACCGCTAGCTCACCTGAGGGAGCAAGGGATTTCTTAGTCCCAAGTAGATTACATCCAGGCAAGTTTTATGCATTACCGCAAGCACCACAACAATTTAAGCAGCTATTGATGGTATCGGGATTTGATCGCTATTTCCAAATCGCTCCATGTTTTCGTGATGAAGACGCAAGAGCAGATAGGTCACCAGGCGAGTTTTATCAGCTAGATATCGAAATGTCGTTTGTTACGCAAGAAGATATATTCACCACAATCGAGCCTATAATGTATGAGCTATTTACTAAATTTACAGATAAGAAAGTATCAGAAGCACCATTTATCCGCATTCCATATAATGAGTCTATGTTAAAATACGGCTCTGATAAGCCTGATTTACGTAACCCTATTATTATTGCCGATGTAACGGAAATTTTTAGAGATTCAGACTTTGCTATTTTTAGGGAAAATATCAAGAAAGGTAGTATTGTCCGAGCAATTCCTGCACCAAGTGCTGCAAGTCAGCCTCGTAGTTTCTTCGATAAAATGATAGAATTCGCAATATCGGAGGGAGCTGGAGGACTTGGCTATATTCAGTTTAGCGAAAGCGGGGAAGCAAAAGGACCAGTTGCAAAATTCTTAAGCACTCAGCAGTTAGAAGATTTGAAGGCTACTGCTAATATTAGCAATGGAGATGCGGTATTTTTTGCTAGCGATAAGAAAGATAAAGCTGCTAAACTTGCCGGTAAGGTAAGAATTAAACTTGCTGATGAGCTAGATTTACTTGAAAAAGATTGCTTTAAATTCTGCTGGATTACCGATTTTCCATTTTATGAGCTAAACGAAGAAACCGGTAAAATTGATTTTAGCCATAATCCGTTTTCTATGCCTCAGGGTGGGTTAGAAGCTCTTGAGAACGCAAAAACAACCGAAGAGTTGCTAGAGCTTACCGCATATCAGTATGATATTGTTTGTAATGGCATAGAGCTTTCTAGCGGTGCTGTTAGAAATCATAAGCCTGAGATAACGTATAAGGCATTTGCTATAGCTGGTTATAGTGAAGAAGAAGTGGATAAACGATTTGGCGGTATGATTAGAGCGTTTAAATTTGGAGCTCCTCCACACGGCGGCATAGCTCCAGGTATAGACCGAATCGTTATGTTACTTGCGGAAGCTACTAATATAAGGGAGATAATCGCTTTTCCATTAAATCAGCAAGCCGAAGATTTATTAATGAACGCTCCGAATTACGTAGAAGATAAGGCGTTAAAAGAACTAAGTGTCATGCTATCCCCATCTGCTAGAAAGAATGCGGAGAAAGAGTAGGGATTTATAGTTATTACCGTATCAATAGCACTATAGTACCGGGCAGTTATTATCCTATGTCATTCCCGCGTAGGCACAGTAGTGTCCGGAGAAAATTGGAGTATTATTAAAACTGTCATTGCGAGCGGTCGTAGACCGCGTGGCAATCCAGAAAAATAGTAAAAAATAACTAATTTTAGCATTTTTTAGCTGGATTGCTTCGTCAATTACTTCGTAATTTCCTTAGCTCAGACGGAAAAACCGATCCACGTAACAATACCATCTTACTGTTGAAAATTCATAGATTATTCGAGGTTACTTAACATTATTTTAGCGGCTTTTATGCCTGCTTCTTTTGAGGTTTTTGGGCTAGATATTTCTGTATGGGAAACTATTTTACTACCATCGAGATTACCAAGCATAAAATCGGTTTGTATATCACCATTATCTAAATATTTCGAATAAGCACCTATAGGCGTGCGGCAATTTGCATCTAAATATTCTAAAAGTGCTCTTTCCGGCTTTACCAATTCAAAAGTCGGTAGGTGGTTAATTTGTTTGCATATCTCAATCATAGCATGATCATCTTTTCGTATTTCAATCGCAATAACACCTTGCCCTATACATGGCAACATCTGCGAATGCTCTATCAAATGACAATATTCCGGATTAAATGCATTAAGCCTTTTTAAGCCGGCATATGCAAGTATGGTTGCGTCGACTTCCTTATTAATTAGCTTATTGATTCTTGAGTCAACATTACCCCTAAACACTATTATTTCTAAATCCGGTCTTATTCTTTGTACACATAATTTTCGGCGTACCGAAGAAGTCCCTATTACGGCATTTTTTGGCAGTTCTTCGATGGATTTATGTGTTAGACAAACAAACACATCTCTTGAATCTTCCCGCTCTAAAACAGCTGCAATACTCAAATCTTCAGGTATTATTCCTGGAACATCTTTCAAAGAATGAACAGCCAAATCAACCTTTTTATCAAGCAAAGCCTGCTCTATTTCTTTCAAGAATAAAGCCTTACCGCCTATATCATATAAAGGTTTATTTTGGATCAAATCACCGCTAGTAGTAATTTCTACTATCTCACAATTAATATTAGGAAAATGCTTTTTGATTTGCTCAATAACTAGGTTAGTTTGTGTTAAAGCGAGTTTACTTTTTCTAGTCCCTATTCTAATGGTTTGTATCATATATTAATCTTCTAAGGCAAAAGGACTAGAGAAACTTAAGTAATTACCGCTTATAACTACTTCATGATTCATAATAACCGGTTGGTTTACTGCTCCATGCCCTATTCCTTCAGCTCTATAAGTCTCAATATTTGGAATATAATTTAAACAGAAGCTTTTTATAGCTAATTCTGTATTTTCATCCCCGCTAGTAAAATCACCAAAAATTATCGCCTCTATTCCATCAAATATACCAGCATTTTTTAGTTGTACTAGATTACGATGAATTGCATAACCTTTTTCGTTGATGTCTTCGAGTAGCAATATATTGTTTGTTTTTAGATTAATAGAAGTGCCAATTAGCTTGCTAAAAACCGTTAAATTACCGCCTAGTATTTTTCCCTCTATAGGATTGTCATTAATTTTATTTATTGGCGAAAGAGCAATTTTACTATCTTCACCTTTTAAAACATTTAGGATAGAATTAATATCTTGATTTACAGGCGGCAAAAAAGAAGTTAGCACTGAGCCGTGAATAGTTGGAATATCATAATGACCATTTAAAAGTAGATGCAGTGCTGTAATATCGCTATAACCTATCAGGATTTTATCACCTTTCTTCTCTATGTTAAAACAATCTTCTACAATCTCACTACAACCATATCCACCACGAAAAGCCCAGATTATTCTAACTTGCTCGTTTTCCATCGCCTCTTTAAACATTCTCAGCCTTTCAGCCTTCGGAGCAGCAAAAAATGGTAGCTCATCCCCCATAAATATTTTATCATCTACTAAGGTCTTAAATCCTTGTGAATTCAGCATTTCAATTGATTTAGCTAACCTATCTTGTGCATCAGGACAGCTTGATGCCGGTGCTATAATTGAGACAAAATCTTGTTGTTTATTAAAAATAATTTTTTTCATGTTTTTTATGCCGTTCCTAGCTCTGATGTATATCCTATAATTTTTAAACCTCTATCTCCATATAAACATTCCTCTTCATTAAAAAAATGATTTTCTTCTTCAAACTCCTTTGCAACTGTTTCAGCATCACTATAGGCTTCATCAGTAATAACATTAATAATTAAATTAACTTCATTATCCTTTAATAATTTAGCTCCTTTATTAGTTTCTAGTATTTTATTTACTTGCTTTTTATGAACATCATTCATAGCAGTATTTTTCTTAATATATAACCTACCTGCTACTAAGTCTAAAGCTTGCGTGATTTGGCTTGAAGATTCCCCGCCAATAACTACTATGCTTTTTTCATTTTCTATGGCTGCACCTAAATATCCTTTGAATACACTTGGCTTTCCAAATACAAAATTCTCAAATTTTACTTTTTCCTCTGCTTCATTACCTAATATACTTTCTACTCCTTTTAAAAAAGCTTTACTAACTAAATCAATATCACTATTTTTTTCATGTACTGGAAGTTTTACTTTATCAGGAAAAGCCTTAGGATCATATTGACCGGTTCTAGGTCCATTTGTCACTAAAAGCATCATATTTTTTAATTTTACAATTTGAGCTAATTGCTCACCCAATTTATAAGCTTCTTCTTGGGTATAAAATTTTATTTTTCCATTTGAATCAGGAGCATCACCTGATAGACAGGTAAATATATAGCCGTTAGAAGAATCAGGAATTAACTTTTTATCAGCTAAATCTTTATACTCCTTTATACAATCCTCTTTTGTAAGAGTATGAGGTATGCCTGTAGTTTCTATTAACTTAACCTTTGCTTCTTGAATTTGTTTAATTTGCTCTTGATTTAAAGCATAGGATGGTAACACTATATTATCTAGAATCTTTAAATTTTCTGTTACTTCATTTATTAATTGATGACCACTCCAAATAAATTTACTAGTGCCTTTGTTAGAGTTTAAAATAGTAAATGCTTTAATACCATCAAGCCCTGCACCTATAATAATTACCTGATTTGGATATTTTTCTATCTGATTAGGATCTAGCTTATCGATTTCCAAATTAACTATATCAATCTGTAAGTTTTCCTTTTGATATTGTTGTTTTAAAGCCTCAGTAATTGCTAAAACATTATCGTTATCACCTTTATATTGCGTGCTAAGTAATGCTATAAGTAAAATTGTTTTCATATACTTATTATTTTGTTATTGTTTCATTGTCATCCCGTGGCTTGGGAACTAGAGCCAGTTAAAAATACGTTAGTATTTTTTATTGTTTTTTTGGATACCGCTACAAGCTCGCGGTATGACATTAAAGGGGCATAGTAAAAACAAAAGTCGTCTTCCCTTGCTCATCATTTTCTGCCCAGATTTTTCCGCCATGCAGCTCTATTACCTTTTTACACAAAGCAAGCCCCATTCCTCTACCACCTGCAGGTGAGCGGGTTTTCGAGCTTACGACGAACACACCGAATATAGTTTGTAGTTCCTCTTTTGGAACGCCTATTCCATCATCTTTAATAGTAAATAAAATATTATTTTCTTGCTTTTGTAAATCAATTTTTATTATGCCGTCATTACAATAGCTAATAGCGTTAATTATCAAATTATCGAATGTATGGCTAATATAATGAGGATCGCATTTAAGCACTATATTTTCTTCAATTTCAGCTATAAATTCTAACTTCTTATTGTTCAAATATAATTTCTTACATATTTTTATTCGCTCATGCAATAGCTCGCTTAAATTTATGCTTTCTTTTTTTAACTCATAACCAAGACTAGATAGTTTTGAGAAATCTAAAATATTGCCTATCAAACTATTTAACCTACTAGAGCTTTTAGCTATTATCTCTACTGCATTACGACGTTGATCATCACTAAATCTATCGTAATTAGCCCATAAAGTTTCACCAAGGCTAATAATACCGGTTAGCGGCGTATTTATTTCATGGTTTATATTACGTAAAAATTCATGTTTTAAATCAAGTAATTTTTCAAGTTCCTGCTCTCTAAAACTAACCCTATCCCCTAAATGAGTATTTTTTAGGTTAATTAGTCTTTCCTGCTCTTGCCTTGGTCTTAAGAAAACGATTAACAACCCACTGAATAAAGTAAGGAAATATATCACTTTGAACTGGAAGCTATCTATATTAATTAACAGCTTCTCATCCATAAAATATTTATAAAACTCTATGCTAGCAAATACGCCAATAATAGTCATAAGTAAAGTAGTATGCCATCTAAACAATGTCGCAATTATTAGTAGGTTAATTATTGAACTCATCAATTGTAATTGATAGAAGTTGCTTGATAAAACAAGCAAACTACTAAAAAATATCAATATCCCAAAATTAGCAATAAACCAGAACAACGATATAATATATTTCTTCTGAAATCTCAAAGGCCATAACGGATAAGTGATAAGTATTGCAGAAGTTACAAGCGTACAGTGATAAATGATATTATATATATTTAGATGGTTCATTATCCTACTGTTAGGCGTAAGATATAAGGATGAAAAGATAGAGATTAAAATAAATATCCCAACATAGCTATAAGTGATTTCTTGGCGTGGTAATGTATTATTCCAATATATCAAAGGATTAAAATTCTTGATTAAGCGGAATAAACCCCAGAATCTTCTTCTTCGCTCTTGCTTTATCAGCCTTACGCTCAGCGGCTCTTTTAACGAACCAAAACCGCCTGGCTGTTTTAAAATATAATGACTACCAAGGAAAAAGAGTAAATTTATGATCGCAGCTGGCAAGATCGGATAAATTCCTATAATCTGCCTTAAAGAAAATAATTGCCATGCTATGATGGTTAATAATGCTGCTACTGTACCGATAAAAAAGGTTTTAGCAGTTGATTTAAAGCCGTATATTAAGAGAATTAACGGTAAGGTAATTATAGGCAAATAGACGCTGGTGAGTAATAAGAATATATTAATTAGGTCTTTCGTATAAAGTGAGATAACGAACCCTATCAAGCCTATGATAATCGCAGTTACATAGCTATATTGCAGCGAGGTTTTTTTACAGATATCATTAATAAAGCTTACTGTTGCAACGTTAATATAAGAGTTAGTGCTTGAGATTATCATTGCCATAATAACGCCAACTATTAAGCCTTTAAATCCTATATAGCTTTTAGTAATCTGAGAAAATAATTGACTACTATCGACAGCATTTTGGGAAAGCAATAATATCGCAATCCAAATGAATAAGACAGATAAACAAAGGCAAATAATTGCTGAAATAAAAAAGGTTCTTGATATCTGGTGTATATCCTTTGCCATCAATATTCTTTGAAAAATTGAAGGACCAAGTGAGGGAATGGCAAAATATATAAAGATATTTAGGGATATCCAAAATTTAGGGTTCGTATAATTAAATACCATACCTAAATCGGTAAGACGATGCTGCACATTTGAGTCGATAGAAATAGTAGGATCACTAAAAACATTCCACACTATAATCCCTATTACTGGAATAACGGCACTATAGGTAAAAAACTGTACGGCTTCGGTAAAAGTAACCGATTTAACGCCGCCGAAAGCCGAATAGCTTATTATGAAAGTCGCTAAAAACAAATCTACGTAAAAATTTGAAATACCAAAAAATAACTCTAGCACTAGACTGGCTATATGAAACTGAATAGCAATCCTGCCTATAGCCATTAATATGCTAACAATAGCGGTAAGATTTCGAACTTTATTGCCGTAAGCCTCCCCCATTATTTCCGCCACTGACATACTGCCTAAAAAATGTTCGAAACGAGGAGCAAGAAAATAGGCAATTAATAGCCAACTAACAACACTACCGAGTATGCTAGGAAGCAAGTAAAACAACCCGTCAATATATATTCGTGAATTATCGATTAGGAAAGTGCTAGTGCCGATCCAAGTAGCAATTAGAGTTGCAACTATCGTACCGGTCGAGAAATTTCTTTTCCCAATCGCATATTCCCGAATATTTTTTATATTTTTAATATCCGCAAATCCAACGATTAAATTAATCGCTAAAAAACTAGTAAAAATAAGAATGTCTATATTTGACATAGAATTAAGTTAATTTTCTATGCGATAATAATCACAAAAAGTAAAACAAACAATAACTTTGTGAGGGTAAAGGGTAAAGTAAGTATGGAAGTAGTTTTATTACCTATGAAGACGGTGTCATCACCGCATAAGCGTTGCCCACGTGGGTTGAAAAACACGTACGCTGTCATGCCGTGGCTTGGGAACTAGATCCAGAAGAATAATAAAAAATACTAATATTATTAGTATTTTTTAGCTGGACCTAGTTAGCAAGCCACGGGGTGACAGGTAGGAAAGAATCCACGTAACAAAACTTTAATCGTACGGGTTAAGATTAGCAACGCCTAGACTATCCACCATTTCTTTTTCAAATTGTTGTATAGCAATTAAACATGTAGCAAAATCTAGCGTTTGATCTGTATACAACGTAGGTTCAATATTTTTAGCATTTACTGATTCTTGAAACATTTTATTGCAAATAGCTTGTTTTGTACCTTTAAGATCATTACCAAATAAAGGAGGCCTATGCTTTAATAATTCTTCAAAGAAAGGTGCTATTGGCTTTTCACTATTTACTTTAGTATTATTACTTACTAAACTTATTAGTATCTTTTCATTTTCTTGTTTCTTAGATGGATTTAAATAAGCTGTAAAAGTTTTATCTTTTAAAAGATCAAATTTATAACTAGCTAACCATTCTAATGCACTTCTGTATGCTTCCTTACCATTCCAATCTTTTACATAAAAATCAAACTTTTTATTTTGATCATAATTTTGTAAAATAGAAGTCAATTTATTATTACCCAATTCTAATAACCAGTGTAAAAATGGAGAAACATAAGTATTTGAAGTACTTAAATCTTTTTCTAATATGTCTTTAATATTTATTTTTTCTTCATGCTTAAATATTTGTTCAATTATTTCATAACATTTTGTTATAGCATTTTTAATAACAGAATTATCTATTTTTTGGGCTTTAGAATTACTAATTAAAATACCTATTTTGCTAATTACATTATCTACAAATTTACTAAATATTTCTGAAGATAAATTACTAGCATCTTCTATGATATTTTTAAAAGCTGCTAAATAATTTTCATTTTGCAATATGATGTTATATGTATTTAAATTATTAATTTGTATTCCTAAAGGAATTAAAACTTTAGCTAATTCTGTTTTTTGCTCTATATTTAAATGCCCCACTTCCATTGTTACGTCAAAAGCATTACGGGTAAGTTCTTGTTCATCCTCTATCAATTTAGGGTGCTTATCTAACAAATCCTTAAGCTTTTCTGAGACTCCTCCCCAAGCAAGCCATATTGCTGTGCTGTTATTGTTATCATCTCTTCCATTCCAAATTGCATTATCATATTCGTGCATTTTATTATATGCAGTTTTGATACAACTTTTTAATATATTTAATCTGTCTTTTAATTGCTGTTGAGAAGTGGAAGTTAAAGATAATACCGAACTCATAAAACATAAAGCTTCTAAAGTATTAACGTTCTTCGCTGCATAATTGAATTGTTTATTGTTAAAATTTAATGTAACAACGATATCTCCTCGCTCGTTTACGTTCTCTCTTGTTAATTCTTTAACTGCTTCAGTAAAATTAAACTCTTGTATAAGTTGAAAAGTTATGGTCATAAAAACTCCGAGATTTATATTAATTTAATACACGGAGATATAACAAGCTGTCAATATATTCTTAAAAAATCAATCAATTCAAAAATCTTCCATATTTTCATCACATAACAATCCTAGCGTCCTAACAATATTTAAGCTTTCTTCTATCTCTATTTGGAATTCTTTAGTATCCTCTTTGGCTTTATATAGATTTAAAACTTTATCCAAAGACTCTTCAAGCTCATCAGATAATTTTTTATTTATTTCAAAAAATATTTTTATTAATTTTATTAGAATTGGTAAGTAACCAATTGACAATTTTGTCTTTTCCTCTAAATTTCTTCCTAAATAATCAGATACTAACATCAAGAAAGTTTGTATATCTTTTTGATTTTCCGGTAACGTAAAGTCTTTATTTTTTATTAAATAAAATTTTTCATAAATTGCTTTTAATTCTTTGTCAAATTCATTTATAAGTGCCGGCATAATTTTTACTTCTCATACTATTAATTAGTTATATATAAAGTTAATAATAATCACCTAAAGCATCAACAATCTCTAAACAATTATCTACATCTTCTACAAAGTCTTCTGAATCAATAAAATTATCTTGAATATCAATTAGTAGATAAAACAAAGCGTTACTGAGTTCTGTCGGTATTATTATTTTTTTCTCATCAAATAATTCTATTAGTATTTTAAGAGGATAAAATTGCTCTCTAGAAACCAAATTATATTGATCTAATAATTGAGCAAAATCATTGGATGCTTCTCGTAACTCTAAATCAACTATTTCTCTATTATTTATATTTAATATTTCACTAACTTCTTTAATTTTTTTTCAAAATTATCCATAAGTACCGGCATAATTTTTACTCCTCGTTATTATCTAAATTAGTTACACCTAAAGGCAGAGAAGAAGGATCATATAAACATGATAATTGAACTGTTAAAATTGTAATGGGATCAGGTATAGAAATAGACTCTTTAAAATTCTGTCTCACACAATTAAATAAGATTTGATAACATTCATCAATACAAGATTTGTTATTATCTGAAAATACTGACTCAAAAAAACTTTTACATTTTATAGTCAATTCTTCATTATTAATATTTTCTTGTATGGCTAAATTAATGATATCTTCTATTTCCTTTTTTAGCTCTGGCTTAAGAGAGCTAAATGTAGGCATATATTTTCATTCTATGTTTGTTGTAAATTTATATATTTGGTGTTTAAATATTCAAATATCCCTTCAAATGACCCTTCAACTCCAAAACCTGAAGCCTTACGTCCTGCAAAAGGAGCTTTAGCATTAGCTGGCAGCGGATCATTAATCGATATCATACCGAAATCAAGCTTTGTTGCCATCATCTTAGCAACACTTAAATTTCGTGAATATACATATCCTTGCAGACCATATTCGGTATTATTGGCACGCTCTATTACCTCGTCTAAACTCTTAAATTTATAGCAAGCAATTACTGGTCCAAATATTTCCGTTTTAAAAATATCCATATTATCTAAACAATCAATAATAATAGTTGGCTCAATGAAATTATTATTAGCCTTACCACCGCAAATTAACTTAGCCCCTCTATTTTGAGCATCGGCAAGCAATTTTTGGATTTTCTCTATAGCAGCAGAATTAATTAGTGGACCTACATCCGATGCGTTATCAAATCCGTCACCTGCTTTAAGTTTGTTAAATTTAGGAGTTAGAATTTCTATAAATTTTTCATATATAGATTCTTCTACAAATATTCTATTAGGGGAAGTACAAGACTGTCCGCTATTTCGAGTCTTAGAAATAACCAAATCATCTGCAACTTTTTCTAGATCATTATCAGCTGTTATAATGAAAGGAGCATTACCGCCAAGCTCTAAAGATAAACGCTTTACAGTATTTGCCGAAGCTTGGTATAGAATTTTGCCAACATTTGTAGAACCAGTAAACGATAATTTACGCAGTCTAAAATCTTCACAAAAAGCCTTACCGATAATGTTAGAATCACCAGTAATAACGTTAAACACTCCTGCCGGCAATCCGGCGTCGTAAGCTAACTTTGCTAGTACTAATGCTGAAAGCGGTGTAAGGCTTGACGGCTTTAATATAACGCTACAACCAGCTGCTATTGCAGGAACTACCTTGCGGGTAATCATGGCATTTGGAAAGTTCCAAGGTGTTATAGCAGCAGCTGGACCTACCGGCTCATAATGCGTAACGATTTTATGGTTTTTATTATTGCCAGGCTTTACAACAGAATGAATATTATGAATTGCATATGTATACCAATCAATAAAAGATGCCCCATATAGGATCTCTTTTTTTGATTCAGCAAGTATTTTCCCTTGCTCTAAGGTTAATATATGACTTAGCTCATCAATATTTTCGATTACTAAAGCATGCCATTTGCGGAGAATCGCTATCCTTTCTTCAAAAGAACTTTGCGACCATGCTGAAAAGGTTTGCACTGTGTTATCTATTGCAGAATTAATTTCTGATAATTCCAAATTCGGCACAGTCGCAATCTCTTTTAAAGTCGAAGGATTAACAACCGAGATTTGCTTTGAAGCCGTTATAAACTGCCCGTTTACATAATTCTTGCCGGTAATACTTGCTAGTAAATTCATATATCTCTCACTAATATTAATATTTAACTTTAAGGCTATATAATAATACTAGCAAGGGAAATGTTAATAATTAAGCAACGTATTCGGATGTATAGGCATAACTCCTCTTAATTTAATGAAATAGAATTTATAATTTTATCCAAAAAATAATGCAAGGATAATTATTGAGGAATATTAACTGTTTTTTATTAAAACTTGTATTTTACTAAATGCTTATTTTACTAGGCTTTCAAGTAATTTTGTAATAAAATATTAAATTATATTAACTTTTTTCTTGATTATTCTGTAATTCCTAATATATTGCAACGCTGATTATTAAAATTAATAAATAAGATAGAATTATGATAATAGCAATAAGTAGATTAACAAAAATATTTAACTCGTTTGGAAGAAACAAATCCTTTAAACCTGCTTCCTTTAAGGCTAATGATGAATTTATATTCGGTGAAGAGAATATAATTGAATTTAATAAAGCTGAACAATCTAAAAAACAAAATATGACTTCTGATAAAATAAAGTTTTTTATTATAGTTAAATTGAAAAGTATACTTCCTGCTATTTATTTAGAAAAAGCTTTAGATACAACCTCAGATGAAAGATTATTAAAAACTACTATTTCAAATCACGATTTACCCCAAGTGATGCAAAATATCTCTATTGAAAAAAATATCCAGATACCTAATTTATATCACAATACAAGTTATATTGAAGATTCTATGCCTCTTATTGAAACGTTAGGTATTGATGATGTGTATTGTTCTAAAGCAATATTGGTTTAGTTAAATTACTTCTGTAATTTGCTATTTATGACGCTTATTTTAGCATCAGGTGGGCGGATATAAAGCGGCTCTATAGCACTATTTAACTCCGCCTTATTTGCAAGTAAGCTTGCTACATATCTACAAATAATAAAAGCTTTAACTCTAGCAAAGCGTGGCAGAATTATTATATTCGGCAGATTTTTAACTTGAGTATATATAAATTCAAGACCGCTACCACAACAAATTATATTCCCTTTTTCGTTTTTAAGTAGTCCTATAGCAGAGTCAAAATCTATTAATAACGGCTCATTTGTTTTACCTGATTTATCAAAAATCTGTAAATAAAGCTGACTACGATAGGCGTTTAAGAATACATATATCTTATCATAATCTTTAACCTGCCCTATAGCTCTAAAATAAGCATGCTCAAAATTACTAACCGCTACACCTTTAATATTCTCTTTAGCAAATAATATACCTTTAGCACAAGCAAGCCCTATCCTAATTCCTGTAAAACTACCTGGACCGTTTGTTACAGCTAAATAATCCAGCTCATCATACGAACACTGAGCAGCTTTCATTATCTGCTCTATCATCGGCATTAGATTTTCTGCCTGCATAGACGGGCGTACTTCTTCCGCATACGCTAAGATATTGTCTTTATCTGAAAGTGCTACCGATGCCGTATTATTTGCCGTATCAAATGCTAGAATTTTCATGAGTTATAATGACTAAATTTATATACCGCAGATACTTCAAAAGTTGGTAAGTCAAATAAGTGGTGAGTCTGCGGAACGTAGATAAACTACGTGAGCAAAAACGAATCCCGAAATTTGACTTATACGAAGATCAACTTCAAAAAGAGTAATCGGTTCATAAGACGAGGAGCGGCAGCAGTTACTTAATACGTGAGCATCGCAGTACTTATAGAACATTGTCACCAATTTCTGAAGTTCTATCTGAGTATTTACCAAATCTTGAAGTATCAAAGGTATACTCCTGTAGAACCGAAGCCGCCACTACCTCTTGCAGTCTCTTCAAGAGTTTCGCTTTCTTTCCATGATATACGCTCATATTTTGATATTATCATTTGAGCAATTCTCATACCTTTTTCTATAACAAAGTCATCTTTGCCTAAATTAATAAGAATAACTTTTATCTCACCACGATAATCAGCATCAATAGTACCGGGGGAATTAGCAACTGTAATGCCATTTTTAGCGGCAAGACCCGAACGTGGTCTTATCTGTGCTTCGAATAATTCCGGTAGTGCAATAGCTATACCAGTTGGAATTAGCTGTATCTCACCTGCTTTTATAGTTATAGGTTGCTCGTTTGCTGCCGTTAAATCCATACCAGCACTATGATCCGTAGCATATTCAGGTAATTTGCCAAAAAAATTATCTAATTTCTTAATTTTAACTTGTGTTATAGTCATGTTACTTTATATCAAATTTATCGTTAATAATCTTATTTTCAACTGCATTAATTAAGGAGTCAGCAAAATTATCAGTTAGTATTTTACTTGCCATACCAAGCTTTCTTTTAATCCATGGCTGTTTAGCACAAAGATATTGAAATTTAATATTATCACCAAATTTAGCTTTCATAGTACTATACATATCGCCAAGGTCATCAATTAAACCATAATCAAGAGCTGTTCGTCCTGCCCAGAATTCGCCATTAAATAAAATATCGTCTTGTTGAGTTAATTTACCGACTCTTCTTGTTTTTACATAATCAACAAAATGCTCATAAACTTGCTTTTGTAGATCTTTAATAATTTTTACATCCTCTTTGTTAATAGGTTTGAAAGGATCTAAAACTGCTTTATTTTTCCCCTCTGTATAAACTCTTCTTTCTATTCCAAGCTTATTAATTGCTTCATGAAAGCCAAAGCCGCTTGAGACTACACCAATACTACCTATAATCGAGCTATGCAAAGCATATATTTGATCACCAGCACAAGCTAGCCAATAACCACCTGAGGCGGCCATATCTTCTATAAAGCTATAAATTTTGATTTTATGCTCTTTAGCAAGCGTGCGGATACGTTTTGCAATAAGTTCCGATTGTACAGGCGATCCACCTGGGGAGTTGATAATAAGGCACAAAGCTTTTAGCTTTTTTATTTTAAAAGCTTTTTCTATTAGCTCATTTAGTGACTCTAAAGTAAGCCCTGACTGCACAGTACTAACTTTACCTATAACACCGTTTAAACGTAAAACGGCAACTACTTCTTTAGAATCACCAAAGATCGAAGCAAATAATTGCTCTAATTTACTTATCTGAGGCTTAGCTATTATTGGTTCAAACTCTGCATTCGCAATAGTTGATTTATTTACTTCGTTCATTATCTTGCTCATTGTTATCTTTTGGTGCTTCTTCAGCAGGTGCTTCTAAAGGATTTATTAGATCTTTTACTGTTCCTTTTTTTATAGGCTGCAAAGGCTTTGCTGGTTTATTCAAAGATTGCCCATTATAGCTATTTTTAGGTTCTGGATAATTTCCTGGTATAGCAGATAAAATAGTTTCTCTAATTTTTTCATCATACCAATTAGTGTTACCAATAAAACTAGTTACTATTTTACCATTTGGATCTATTAATATGCTTGTAGGTAAACTAATTACTCCTAAAGCCTTAAATAGCTGATTTCTATAATCTTGATAAATTGGTAAATATCTTATCTGGTAACTTTTATAATACTCTATAATAACTTTTACGTCTTGATAATCTTCTGAAACTGGAATCACTGAAAAAGGCAACTTTCTAAAATCTTTCTGTAATGTATCAAGATCGGGCATCTCTTTTACACAATTAGCACTCCAAGTAGCCCAAAATACTAATAATATAGTTTTTCCCTCGAACTGATCAAGAGAATATTGATTTTTTTCTTCATCAAAAAAAATTATATCATCAGGAACATTTGAGCCATTCTTAGGATTTGCATAAATTTTAGGAGTAAAAACTATTATTAATAATAAAAATACTGTAATGGTCAAAAAATATTTATTATAATTACTTAAACCCATAAAATAATTTATTATTGTAATGAAAAAATTTGATTTCGTTGTACTTTTACTTTTATGCACTATGTTATGTAGCTGCGGCATAAAAAAACCTTTAGAACCACCGACTGATGACAATGACGTCATTGCGAGGAAATTACAAAGTAATTGTACGCACGCAATCTCAGGAATTTAGTATTGTTTCATGAGATTGCCAAGCTCCTTGCAGTTGCGTAGCTCATGACAGATATCAATATCTCTTCAATGTCGTACCTTTGTAATACTAAGTCAAAACAAAATGATTTCAGATGTTGTTGAGGCTCAATCAAAGCGGGATTAATCTCACCACATTCATTGCTGCATATATTTTTATTAGATAAATCTAAACGTGTGTCTAATGTTTTAAGATCTGGATGTTCTACTCTTATATTAACACTTTTTAAATTACCAGCAGATTTATAAGGTAACATACTGACAAAGTAATATTCCCCTTTATTATTAGTAGTAGCAGTGCCGCTACCAGTAAAGCTAGAATCTTTTTTACCGGTAAATCTTCTTTTATCAACATGTGTTTTTAAAGGTTCATAAGGATATTTACCACCGCTACCTGCTTGCCATAAATAAACTTTAGCATCTGCAACTGGTACACAATTCTGATCTAGTACTATTCCTTTTATTATGATTTTTTCACCATAAAATCTAGATATCTGCCCTGTCTTACGTAATAAATTATTGGTAGACTCAAAAACTTTTGGTTCATAATCATTAAATATATTTCTTGTAATTTTACAACGATTAAGCTTATTAGGATAGCCTTTGGAAGCAGCAAATATATTTAATGTCCAGAAACATAAAAAACAAAATATAAATTTTTTCACTTTTCACCACTTTATTTTTTGTTATTTTTTGTCATTGCAAGGAGAGGCAACGCATCGACGCGGCAATCTTAGGAATTTTATATTTCTTTCATGAGATTGCATCAAAGCTACGCTCCTCGCAATGACGACTCCCGATCTATACTATAATCAAGTTAAAACAATTATTCATATTAATCAAATTATTTTTATTCTCATTTGATTATTAAATAATTGATTGTTATAGTAAATTTAATTGTAATACTAATATTATTAATATGCAAAAACTTCTATCTTTAATAATTGTAGCTTTAGTACTTTATAATATAGCAAAGTTAAAAATCTCTTCTGATGATAATAATGCTACGATTATAGAACAAGCAAGTGTAAATAACTCAGCTAATAACGAAAATCAAGTTAGTATTAATAACGAGCCTCCTGTCTCTCTAAATGGCAATTTATTTGAACGAACAATTTCCAAAATAGTAATTAATGCTCTTAAAACTGAGGAAGGTAAAGCATTCTTCGAAAATATTTTACAGCCATTAAATAAACCTATAGATACTAAAGATTATACCATTCCTGTACATAAAGACTTAATAACCTCTCTATTTAAAATTAATACAATTGGTACTGGGAACGTTGGTCCTGCCTCTTGTGGTCATGTAGTTACAGTATTTTATCAAATATCGGATATGAGTAATAATTTAATCTCAGAAGATACTAAAACTTTTACTATAGGTTCGGGTGCTGTAATGCTTGGTCTTGATAACGTAATAGTAGGAATGAATGTAGGGCAAGCAAGAGAAGCTATTATTCCTGCTAAATATGCTGCTAGTGTTGGTGCTAATAATGATAATGCCGATAGTGCATATAGAGTTAATGTAATGCTCAAATCTATATTGCCACAAAATTTTATTAACAGTAATGAAGTTAAAATTTATGATAATGAAATAGCTTATCGTATTCCTTTATTATGTAATGAAAAGATAACTTTTAATGCTAAAATTACTCGCCTTGCAAATGGCGAAGTGTTATATGACTCAAAAGCTAAAGGGCAAAAAGTCGATATGAAAATTGGTGATATTACCTATCCTCTAATTTTTTCTTATGCTTTGCAAGGTAAAGTACCAGTTGGTACTCGAACTGTTATTGCTAAAGGACAGACTTTTAAGGCATTAGGGTCTAATATAAATAAGATAATTTCACAAGAATCACTACCTTTAAATGAATATCTAATGCTTGAAATTAATGATTTTAAATAATAAATATGAAACAACGTAAAATATCTGATATTAAGAAACAAAAAAATTATATTTTATTATCTGTGCTTGTCATTATGATAATTATTGTATATCTTATAGCTTTAATAAAATTTGCAGGGTGAATTTTATAATTATTAAAGATATGAGATTTAATTGATATGTGAGAATATTAAAAATTTTATAAACAAAAATTTGTTTTAAACTTTATTTAAGCTGGGAGTTTAATATGCAAACGAATCAAAAAAATAAAAATATTATTATATTGGCAAGTTTAATATTTTTATTAATAGTAGGGATAAGTCTTTTTATTTTAGCAAATAAAAATTCTAACAATAATAATGATGAGATATTAGAAATAAAAATAGTTATAAAGGATCATAAATTTGTTCCAGACATAGTAGAAGTGCCAAAATCTACTAAAATAAGGCTAGTTATTCATAATGAAGATGATACTGTAGAAGAATTTGAAAGTCATGATTTACATCGGGAAAAAATCGTGATGCCACATGATTCTATAAAAATTATACTTGCTCCTTTAAAGCCGGGAAAATATGATTTTTTTGGAGATTTTCACCAAGATACAGCACAAGGGTTTTTAATTGTTAAGGATTAAGTAAAAATATGTTTAAAATTGCTTTAATAGTATTTCGTGAATGTTTGGAAATATCTTTGTTAGTTGGTATAATACTAGCCGTAACAAAGCATATAGAAAAATCACGTATTTATATTATTGCTGGTGGAGTGCTTGGGGTAGTATCCGCTTCAATTTTTGCCTTTTTTACTCGTAAGTTATCTTTATCTTTCGGCGGCATGGGGGATGAATTATTTGACTCCGGAATTATGATATTGATCACTATTTTACTTAGCTGGACAATAATATGGATGCAAGGCTATGGAACGAAAGTTAAACAACATATAAACAATATTTCAACAAAAATTCATGAAGGTAATTCCAGCTATTTAATGTTGGTTTTTTTAGTCGCTAGCACTATATTGCGAGAAGGTGCAGAAATTATTATTTTGGTATATAGTATTTCTTCAGTTGAAACTATAACAAGTAGTAACTATATACAGGGCTTAATCATAGGTGCTACAAGCGGCTTTCTACTTGGTCTAATAATATATTTTGGTTTAATTAAAATAGCTAATCAAAAATATATTTTTAAAATTTCTACTATATTATTAATGTTGATCGCAGGTGGTTTTGCAGCGAGTGCGGCAGGAATTTTAACCTCATCTGGTTTAGTTATGTTCTTATCTGATCAAGTTTGGGATAGCTCTTGGTTAGTAGCAGATAGAAGTATGATCGGCAAAATTTTACATATTGTTACTGGTTATATTGCAAGACCTAATGGTTTACAAGTGCTTGCTTACTTTACCACTATATTATTAATAAATATTTTCATACAAGTGCGACTAAGATACTCTAAAAATATCTTAGCACCATTACCAAAAGAAAATACACAACAAATAAGTTAAGAAATATCAAAATATGTTTAAACTTTTATCAGAAATTGGTCCAGTAGTAGCATTCTTCGCAGGATTTTTTTATGGTGGCGGCATACAGAGTGCTACCCTCTATATGCTTATTACTTCTGTTATTTGTATTACCCTTTGTTATATTATAGATAAAAAAGTGTCAAAGCTTTCCATTATTTCTACAGCTGTATTACTTGTTTCAGGTATTATAACTTTAATTAGTGGTGATTCGATGTATATAAAAATCAAACCGACTATATTATATGTTATTTTTGGAATAATTTTCCTTACAAGCGGTATTAAGAAAAATCCTTTTATTAAATATGCTTTAGAAAGTATAATCCGCCTCAAAGAAGAAAGTTGGATTACTTTAAGCTACAGAACAGCAACTTTTTTCTTTTTCATGGCTATAGTTAACGAAATAGTTTGGCGTAATTTCCCAGATGAAACATGGGTTAAGTTTAAAGTATTCGGCGTAGTGCCGATTACTTTTGTATTCATTTTACTTCAATTGCCTCTACTATTGAAAAATAAGTTACCCGATAGTAAAATATAGTTATATATACCGCAAATACTTCAAAAGTTGGTAAGTCAAATAAGCGGTGAGTCTGCGGAACGTAGATAAACTACGTGAGCAAAGACGAATCCCGAAATTTGGCTCGCCAAATCTTGAAGTATTAAAGGTATACTTGTCTACCAACTTTTCATTTATTAATAATACTATATTAAGAATTTTAGTTTTCATAACTCTAGTCTTTAATCTTTCAGGTTGTTTACCGGCTATTTTTACCGCAGCAACTACTACTGGTATTGTTGCTTCAAAAGATCAGCCAATATCTGGAACATTAAATGATTCAAGAATTTCAGCCGGTATTAAAGCTGGTCTAGTAAAAAATAATTTTAAAGAATTAGGGGCTAAAATCAAAGTTGAGGTGTCTGAAGGTAGAGTGCTGTTAACAGGAAATATTCAGAAAGAGGAAGATGCGTTGAAAGCAGTAGAAATTGCTTGGAATCAAAAAGGCGTAACTGAAGTAATTAATGAGTTAAAAGTAAGTAAAAATAGTAATCACTTTGACTTAGCACAATATACTAGAGATAGTATGATAACAGCACAGATTAAAGCTAAGAATCTCGTCAGAAAGGACATTAAATTTGCTAATTATACTGTTTTAACAGTAGATAATGTGGTTTATTTATTTGGAGTTGCAAGGTCAGAAGAAGAGCTAGAAAACTTTGCTGATCTTGCCTCAAAAATAAAAGGTGTTGAAAAAGTTGTGTGTTATGCTAAAATAGCAGATAATTTTAATAGTAACACTGAGGGTGATGAATCATAAATTTGTTTTACTAATTTTATTAATCTTTTATTGTTTTTTTTTAAGTGGTTGTAATAATTCAAAAAAGCTACCATGTTCTCGTAAGCATTCACATAAGGAACTATCAAAAGACGATCCCCATAATTTAGTTTATAAAGGGCATTATAAGGTTGGTAACCAATATAAAATAAAGGGCAAAACTTATAAACCTCATGCTCCAAAAAGCTTTACTGAAACAGGTTATGCTTCTTGGTATGGTGGAGGTGGAGACAAATTCCATGGTAAAAAAACTGCTAATGGGGATATTTTTAATAAAAATTTATTAACTGCTGCTCACAAAACTCTTCCTCTTCCATGTTTAGTTAAAGTAACTAACAAAGCTAATAATAAATCAGTGATTTTAATGGTTAATGATCGTGGACCTTATAAACCAAATCGTATAATAGACGTATCTGCAAAAGCAGCAGAGGTTTTAGCTTTTAAAAAGCAAGGTTTAGCTAAAGTAAAAATAGAATATTTACATGCTGAAACAGAAAAATTTTTAAAGAATATTAATATAAAAAAACCACAAACTAAGACTCTTGCTAAAAGCCCTAAAAAACCTTCTTCTACTAAGTTAGCAAACAATAAATGTAGTATCAATTGTCATATAAAACTGGTTAATTTAAAATATAAGCTAGCCGTAAATTAGATTATTTGTTGCGTGGCAGCAAATCATAAACCAAAATAAATTCAGCATAAAAAAATAGTAAAGTGCAAAGGTTAGCCAAATTAATTAGTAATGCAGGAGTTTGTTCTAGGCGAGATGCCGAAAAGCTAATTCTTGATGGACAAGTGAAAGTAGACGGGGTAATAGTTACGTCACCTGCTACAAATGTTGATATCGATAATCAAATTGAGGTATCAGGTTCATTAATTACTTCTTCTCAAAAATCAAGGCTATGGATTTACTACAAGCCTGTTGGTTTAATTACTACTCATAAAGATCCACTATCTCGTAAAACTGTATTTGAACAATTAACTGGGTTACCGCGTGTAATTTCGATAGGTAGGTTAGATTTAAATAGCGAGGGTTTATTACTACTAACCAATAATGGTGATTTAGCTCGGCAGTTTGAACTACCTTCAAGTAAGTTAAAACGAGTATATCATGTTAGAGCTTATGGAAATCCTGATCTTCTACTAAAAAGTAATTATAAAAATTTAGAAATTGACGGAATATTTTATAATCCACAATCAATAAAGTTGCTTAGGAAAAATTCCACTAACTCATGGCTTGAAGTTATTTTGTTTGAGGGCAAAAATCGGGAAATTAGAAGAATATTCGAGCATTTTGGATTAAAAGTTAATAAGTTAATTAGAACTGAGTATGGTGATTTTAAACTTGATAATCTTAAGCCGAATGAATACCGAGAAGTAACTAAAAAATTATATAAGTGTTAAAAATAATATTAGGTAAATTTCAAAATCAGAAAATACCTATTGCTAAAAATATTAAATATCGTCCCTCTACTGGTAAACTTAAGGAAGCAATATTTAGCATATTAACTTCCGGTAAGTTTATAGGTAATAAATTATTCAATGAAAATATTAAAGTACTAGATTTATTTGCTGGTAGCGGTAGCCTAGCTTTCGAAAGTTTATCAAGAGGAGCAGGCTTTGCTACTTTAATTGATATTGATCTATATTCATTAAAAATAGCAGAAGAATTTGCTAAGACCTTAAATATTCAGGATAAAGTTAATTTCGTTAATATTAATGCCTTAAATCTGCCGAAAGCAAATACGGTTTTTGATCTTATCTTCGTTGACCCCCCTTATCATAACAAAATAGTGCCGAAAGTAATGAAGCTGCTTATAAAGAATAACTGGCTCAATACAAACGCTATAATAGTGGTTGAAATGTCTAAAACAGATGATTACGTTTTAGACGAAAATATCGAAATTATACGTGAGAAACTATATGGCAATACTAAATTATTGGTTTTGAAGTATAATTGTCATATAGTTGATTGACTAATTTTGCTTCATCTCTATATGTCATTCCTGCGGAAGCAGGAATCCAGGAAAAAGTCTGTCATACTGCGGCTTGACCGCGGTATCTCAGGCACATTCTATAGCACAAGATCCCGCGATCAAGTCGCGGGATGACAGAGAAAAATGATCCACGCAACAAAGCCTCCGCGGAAATGACATATAGAGTATTTTTTGATTAACGAGCGACATTCCTTAATCTATCCTATCTCAAATAGTTAATAAATTATTGACGAGTTAGGAATTTTTAATTAAGTTAGTAACATGAAAGAAAAAGATAATTTATCAAGAACTTTATGGGATGATTTTAATAAACTTAAAATCAATAATACAAAATATATTCCCGCTAGAATCAAATAAGCAAGAAGATATTATTAAATATATTGTAGAGCAAATAACAAGCATTGGTTTAATCCAAAAAAATAGCGATTATTCGGGATTAGATGATGAAATTGAGGAAATTAATCAGGCAATTATAGACTACTGTAAATATAAAAAAATTACTAAAGAAGAACAAAAAAATATATATACGCAAACTGCAGAATTAATAAAAAATGGAATTCTAAAAAATATAAAACAAAATACTAAATTAGAACCAAGTACTGAATTAGAAAAAGAATATTTAAATAGATTAGATCAAGCTACTTCACCTGATGAAAAGAAAGTCATAATTAGTCAATACAAACTAGAAATTGAAGCTTTTAATAAGCAAATAGCTCAGAATTTACAAAAGAAGCAAGATGATTTAAGAGATAATAAAGAAATAACTAATGTTGAAGAACATAAATTAGTAAAAGAAGGAATAGTAACAAAAGAAAAAATAGAGCCTTATTTAAGCAATTATGAATTGCTTAATTTATTAGCCGAAAACAGCAGTTTAACGAATGAAGAAAATACTCCTCTGGTAAAAAGATTATTTGAAATAGCTAGAAATTTTTATTCTAATCCATCACAAGGGTTAAAAGAGTTGATGGAGTTACCATACCAAAAGGCAAGTAGTTTATTAGGAGATAATATTTTAGAATTGCTTGACAACAAACAAATTAGCTTTGTAGATATAAATTATATAGAAAGCAAAGAATTACATAGAATAAATCAGATAGAAATAAAAGCTCATTTTAAGCTTTTAGAATGTATTATTGCAGGTGGCTGCCCTTTAAGTTTACAAAAACTTATTGAAGACGATAAAATAGATAATTTTAATAGAAATGAATTAGAGCTAGTAGCTGCATTTTTTGAAAAAGATACTGATGCTTTAAATAAATCTCAAGAAACAAAATTATCTAATGAGGTAAGTAAACTATTATTAAATTTAAATGAAGAACTTGCCTATGATTTAGATGATCTAATACCTTTTATAAATGTACAAAATGTAGCAGAAGAACTTGTTGTAGCGGCTGCATGCTATGAAAATATAAATATAATAAAAAAATTAAAAGAAGCCAAAATTAACCCTTCTTCTAAAGCTTTAATTAAGTCTTTAGAATTCAATTTTGATAATATAGAAATATTTGAATATTTATTAGGTTTTGAGGGGTTAAATGTTAATGAACTAGGTGAAGACGACGAGACTCTTTTAGAAGCATCTATTAAAGAGAGAGAGCTTGAAATAGCTAAACTCCTACTTACACATCCAAATATTGAAGTTAATGGAAAAGATCAACATGGTAATACTCCTCTACATCAGGCTATTACTAATAGCTTAATCGAAATAGTTGAAATACTAGTTTCTCATAAAGATATTAAAATTAATAAAAAGGATCAGAATGGTAATACTCCTTTAGTGTGTGCGGTTAGTAGCAATAAATATCAAGTAGTTGAAGCATTACTTTCTCATCCAGATATTGATTTAAGTACAAAAAATCAGAATGGAAGTACTCTTTTAGAGTTAGCTGTTATTTGTGCTGAAGCTGAAATAGTCGAAATGCTACTTCCTTATCCGAATATTAATGTTAATGAAAAAGACCAAGAAAATAGAACATTTTTACATCGAGCTATCAATAATGACAAACTTGAAATAGTTGAAAAGTTACTCTCCCATAACGATGTTAAACTTAATGCAAAAGATCAATGGGGAAATACTCCTTTAATGTTGGCTATTAAAGGTAATAAAGTTGAGATAGTTAAGAAATTAATTTTTCATCCGAATATGAATATCAATGAGGAAAAAGAATGTTTATATCAAGCTGTCAATAGTAATAATCCTGAAATAGTTAAAATAGTACTTTCTCATCTAGATGTTAATAAAGAAAATCAAAATAATTATTCGCTTTTAAATTTTGCTATTATTAAACTGGAAATATTTGAACTTTTAATTTCTCATAACTGCATTGATATTAATCAAAAAGATCAATATGGTAACAATATTTTAAATAGTATAATTTTTTATGATAAATCTGAATTAGTAGAAAGTTTACTTTCCTATAAAAATATTAAAATTAATGACAAAAACAGTTCTGGTAATACTGTTTTTCATTCAGCGATTAATCTTGGTAAAACATTTATAGTGAAAAAACTGCTTTCTTTTTCAGAGGTTAATATTAATGAACAGGATAACGCCAGAAATACCCCATTAAATCAAGCCATTTGGTTGGATAAAAAAGAAATAGTAGAGCTATTACTTTCACATCCAGATATTAAAGTAAATGAAAAAGATGGATGGGATAAAACTCCTTTAGAGCAGGCTATTAGTCATGGTAAAACTGAAATAGTAGAGCTTTTGCTTTCACATAAAGATATTAACGTTAAAGAAAAAAATCAGCTGGGAGAAACTCTTTTAGAGAAAGCTATCGATAGTGGTAAATCTAAAATAGTTAAATTATTACTTTCTCATCCAGATATTAAAGTTAATGAAAAAGACAAATGGAATCGAGCTCCTTTAGAAAAGGCTATCAGAGAGGGTAAAACTGAACTAGTAAAGCTTTTGCTTTCTCACCCGGATATTAAAGTAAATGAAAAAAATAGTACTGGCAATACTCTCTTAGAGTGTGCTATTTGGTGGAAAGAAACTGAAATAGCTGAAATTTTACGTTTACATGAAGCTAAGCTTACTGAAAAAGTGCAAAATGATTCTGTGCCGATTTCTAATATAGAACTAGATACATCTGTTTTAGGAGGATTAGAAGAAGATCAAGAAAGTTATGGCTTGTAATATTTTTTTTATAAGAAAATTATGTAATTAATAGTATCTTTTTTAAGTGCTAAATAAACTAAAGATTTTCTTGAAATTATATAATATTTTATATATGTTATCATTCTATTTGAGGTAATACTATAAAGATGTTATAATATGATTATGTCATTTGCCTGCCGAGTATTATCGCATAGCTTCTATGTCATTCTTAGCAACGACGGGAATGACATATAAGGTCACCTACACCTGAATAAAATATAACACTTTTTTAAAACTGTCCGGTACTATAGGGTCAAGCCACGGGGTGACATTAGCTGAGCTAATTCACGTAACAGCACTTTTAAACGATATCCCTTAATTTACTCAACACAAATTATTGACAAATTAATAATTATTTATTAAAATACATCAAAAATTTTAATAAAGTATTAACATGAAAGCAAAAGTTAACTTATTACCAGCTAAAGAACTTTATTCTATAATTGAAGGAAATAATGTCCTGTTAATTTTGATTTCAGTATTGGCCACCAGTCTTTTAAAACTGCTTGAGATCTTATTGCTTTTAACCATTCTTGCGTTTCTTTTAGTTTTCTTGCAAAGCTACTCTTTATAGTCTTATGACCCATTATAAAGTATCCTTGCCTACTTTTCCCGCAATAATGGGTAAAACCCAGAAAGTTAAATGTCTCTAATTTCTCTTTATTTTTACTGGCGAGTTGCCAAGGACGTCTACCAAACTTAACAATCCTTGTTTTCTCTTCTGATATAGCTAATCCAAAACTTTTTAATCTATCATGTAGTAGGCTTAAAAATTCTTCCGCATCCTTCTGACTTTCGCAACACACCACAAAATCATCACAATATCTGATTAGTTCAACATAGCCTTTAGCTTTTGGTTTAACAACTTTCCCAAACCATAAATCTAAAACATAATGTAAATAGATATTTGCAAGAATTGGGCTTGCCACTGAGCCTTGCGATGTACCTTGATCGCTGGTACTAACAACACCATCCTTGATTACTCCTGCTTTTAAAAGCCTTCTTATTAGCCATATAAAATTCTTGTCTAATATTCTCTCTTCTAAACACCTTTGCAACCAGTAATGATTTATGTTATCGTAAAATTTTCTAATATCAACTTCTACAACATAGTTAATTGGCTTTTTCATTACTACTGTATCTAACGCTTTTATTGCTGCATGACAGCTTAAGTTAGGCCTGAATCCATAAGAGCACTCTAGAAAATCTTGTTCATATATTGCTTCTAATAACTTCTTAACTACTAGCTGCACTAATTTATCTTCAACTGTCGGAATGCCAAGCCCTCGCTTTTCTTTACTATTAGCTTTAGGTATTTCTACCCGTCGTACAGCATTGGCTCTATAGCTTTTATCCTTCAGTCTATGTAGCAGATTGTCTATATTCTCTTCAAGATTCTTGCCATATTCTTCAACTGTTACTTCATCTATGCCACAAGCTCTATTTTTCTTTAGCTCCTTGTAACATTCAATAAGATTTTCCTTATTTACATGATGCACTAATGCCGTAAATTTTAGTCTCTTATCTTCCTTAGCTTTCGCAGATATAAGTTTAAGTTTACTTTCCATTCTACTCTCTAACCTCCGTGTATTAGTGAATTAAGCGTACTTAAACTAACGCTATATTGCTGACCACTTCCCCATGTACATGGCTTTCCCATGCTCAAAGTACTATTAGTCAGTCCGACTTCCATTGTATCTTCCTTTAATCCTTGCTCTTGACAACTTGTTTCAAAGTACTCACTTACGTAAGAATACAATGGATCTCCTAGATTTAGATAAATTCCATCTTGTATCGTGTCGTGGCCTGAGACTCCGGTAGAGCAATAGTTGCTTGCCTTATCGCAACTACACATTCTGCTTTCCATGTGATACAACATGTCAACCTCTACAATATTGTACATTTCGGAGCTTATATCCTTCACTTGCGTTACAACCCGATACATCCCGCCTCTCAGCTTCACATAATTCGTTACCTCCTTACATGTGAGATTTGGTTCTACGCTGCTGGCTAAACTTTACGTAGATTGGATTCTCACCAACTGTAATTTATCCACTTCGCCTAGCACCCAAATCAAATTACTTCTATTGAAGAAAAAAAAGCTTTAATTAATGAGTATAAAACCTCTCTTCAAGATCTTAACAAACAAAACTTTCAAAACTTACAAAAACAGCAAAGTAATTTAAGAGGAAGAAAAGAGGTAACTAATGTTGAAGAACATAAATTAGTAAAAGAAGGAATAGTGACAAAAGAAGAAATAGAACCTTATTTAAGTAATTATGACTTACTATGCACCTTAGCAGAGCATAGTCATATGACTGATGATGATGGAGTTTCTTTGGTAAAAAAGCTATTTGAAGCAGCTCGTAATTTTTATCCTGATAAGCCTTTACAAGGATTGAAAGATTTAATGGATATACCAGACGAAAAATCAGTGGATTTATTAAAAGATAATATTTTAAAACTGCTTAGTGACAAACAAATTAGCTTTATTGATATAAACTACATAGAAAGCAGAGAATTATATAAAATAAATGAGATAGATATAAAATCTAATTTTAAACTTATAGAATGCGTTATTGCAGGTATCTGTCCTTTAACTTTAAGAAAACTTATTGAGCTTGGCAAAATAGATAATTTTGATAAAAAAGAGTTAGAACTAATAGCTGCATTCTTTGAAAAAGATACCAAAAATTTAAGTAACTATCAAGGAATTAAAATATCTAATGAATTAACTAAGATATTATTGGGATTGCATGAAAGTCAAGATAGTACAATATATGAACTCATAGAATTTATATTAGATGATCTTATACAATTTATAAACGTTACAGAGTTAGGAAAAGAGATTTTTCCTATAGCTACATTTTTTGATAAAAATGATATCATACGAACATTAATGGAAGAAAAAATAGATTTCTATTCTAGATCTGTAGATAATAAAGTAATAGTTAATTTTGATGAAGACATATTCAGATATCTAATAAATCTTGAAGAGTTTGATATTAACGCAGAAGATGAAAATGGTAATACACTTTTACATGCAGCTATTGATCAGGGAAAAACTGAGGTAGTTAAATTCCTAACTTCTTATAAAAATCTTGAAGTTAATACAAAAGATTTAGGAGGAAATTCTCCTTTACATCTAGCTATTAAGAGTAGTAACCCTGAGATAGTTGAAATGTTACTTTCCTGTGAAAATATTAATGTCAATGAAAAAGATAAATATGGAGATACTCCTTTACATAAAGCTATACGTAGTTACAACCATAAGATAATTGAAATGCTACTTCTTTGTGAAGAGATTGATGTAAATGAAAAAGATAACCAAGGAGAGACTCCTTTACATGGAGCGGTTAAGAGTAATAGACCTGAGATAGTTAAAATGCTACTTCTTCGTAAAGAAACTGATGTAAATGAAAAAGATAACCAAGGAAAGACTCCTTTACATAAAGCCGTTGATAACGATAAGCCTGAGATAGTTAAAGTGCTACTTTCTCGTGAAGATATTAAAATTAATGAATTAAACAAAGGTAAAGAAACCGCTTTATTGATAGCTTTTTCTAATGAAAAAACTAATATAGTTAAAATGCTACTTTCTCATAAAAACATGGATACTAAGCAAAAAGAAATATTTAGTTTTCTAGAAATTTCTAGAGAAGATGAAGCTAAAACTCCTATAAATGATGGAGTATCAATTTTAGGAGCATCAGAAGCAGAAAGTTACGGTGAATCACTACATAATAAGGATGCTTCTTCTTACAGCTTATAATTAAATTCAACTGCATTAACCCAATCTTTATAATACGAATGAATACAGGATAAGGTTTTTTAAAATCTTATCCTATACTAGCGTTTATAAATTCTTAAATTGAAATTATTTTCTTAATTGACTATATTATTTTTACTTGATGAGAAATAACATGACCAAAGAGAAAAAGCACTATATTTGTTCTAATTGTGGGAATACTAGCCCTAAATGGTCGGGGCAGTGCTTTGATTGTGGGGTATGGGGTAGTATTGTTGAAGAAAAAGTAATTTCAAATAAGAATATTGCCAAAATAGGAAGTAAACAAGATTTCGAACAATTATCTAGTAATGTAACTGATCAGGTGCGTATTTCTACGCCAATTGGTGAGTTAGATAGGGTCCTAGGCGGCGGTTTAGTACTCGGTTCAGCTATATTAATAGGCGGCGATCCTGGTATTGGAAAATCTACCTTATTGTTGCAGCTAGTTGCCGGCAGTTTTGCTTCAAAAGTAAAATGTTTATATATAACAGGTGAAGAGTCGCTTGATCAGATAAAGCTAAGAGCTTTAAGACTAGATTTAGTTAATGATAAAACAAATATTTTAGCTGCTAATAATTTAGAAGATATTATAGCAAGCCTTGAGGCGAATAAAGGTAATATCGATTTAGTGGTTATCGACTCTATTCAAACAATTGCAACACGGGAACTATCTTCCCCTCCTGGTACTGTTTCCCAAATTCGTACATGTGCTCATGAGTTTGTTAATTATGCCAAGCAAAATAATATCATTATTCTACTTAGCTGTCACGTAACCAAAGATGGGCAGTTAGCAGGTCCTAAATTGCTTGAGCATTTAGTTGATACTGTACTATATTTCGAGGGTGATCATAATAACCATTTCCGTATTTTACGCTCTTATAAAAACCGTTTTGGCGGAGTTGGGGAAATAGGTGTGTTTGAGATGAGCAGTAGCGGGCTTATCGAGGTCACTAACCCATCCGAGTTATTTTTGATGAAGCGAGAGCAAAATGTGATAGGTACAGCAATTTTTGCTGGAATCGAAGGTTCAAGACCACTACTTATGGAAGTGCAAGCTTTAATAGTGCCGTCAAATATGGTAACGCCTAGACGCTCTGCTGTCGGCTGGGACGTTAACAGGTTATCAATGATACTTGCGGTATTAAGTAGCAGAATAGGACTAAATCTTGCCAATTATGAAGTATATTTAAGTATTGCAGGCGGACTTAAAATAAACGAACCTGCATCAGATTTAGCGGTAGCAGCTAGCCTTATTTCCGCAGCTACAAATAAGCCTCTACCGGAGCATAGCGTATTTTTTGGTGAAATAAGCCTATCGGGTGAAATAAGAAAAACTGCCAAAGCCGAAGCAAGAATAAAAGAGGCTTTAAAGCTTGGATTTAATAATATTATTTGTTCCAGGTCAGAAAATTTAACTCATGATTTTATATCTTCAATAGCTCACTTAAAGGATTTGAAATTATTGTTAGGTAGTTCTTAAAATGTTAAATCTGTCATTATGCTTAAAGGTTGTTATATGTATCAGTCTTAACCATTTTTACCCCATGACGGCATTGCTTGCGTGGATCATTTTCCCCTATCACATCGTGGCTTGCTAACTAGGTCTATGAGTTTTGTAAATGAATCTAATAAAAAAATTTTTAATAATATCTATAATTCTAATTCCAACTTTGGTACTAGCAAATACTTATCGGCAGATAAATTATAAAATAACCCCTTTAAATGATCGTCCTGTTTCCGCTATCAAGGTTGAAACGGAAATAATAGGCGATATCGACGGTGAAGTTATTTTAGATTTACCATATGCTTGGGCTAGTGCTTCTTACTATCAGCAAATCAAAAATGTTAAGCTAGAATATCCGATCGGGAAATTAAAATTTAGAAATCAAAACTCTAATGAAGCTATTTTTAATATAGGAAAAATCAATATTATTCGTTTAAGCTATGAAATATACCAAAAAACCGGTAACCCTTCAAAAGTTCATGAGACTATAATTAGACAAAATTTAATCCATTCACCCGGTTGGGGACTTTTTGCTACTCCTAGAGATCTAAAGAAAGAGGATATAGTAGAATATAATGTTGAGTGGAATAATATTCCCGAAGCTTGGCAGGCTATATCCGATTATGGTCTTGGTAAAAATATCAAGTTTAAAGCTACGCCAATTGGGCTATATGATGCTATTTATGCGGCAGGAGATTTACGTATTTATAAAATAGTTAATAAAAAAAATCCTGTTTATCTTTCTTTGCATGGTCAGTTCGATTTGAAAGACCAAGAAATAGCTTCTTATACAAATAAAATTATTAAAGGTCAGCGAGCATTTTTTCATGATAATGATTTTCCATATTATTTAATAAGTTTAGTTGAGGGCGATCAACCAATGCATATGGGCGGCACAGCCTTAACTCATAGTTTTACCGCTTTTATTCCACAAGGTTTGAATAAGCAGGATTATACGACTTTACTTGCTCATGAGCATTTGCATAATTGGATAGGTAAGAAAATACGTAATACTTCAGATTTAAATTATTGGTGGAGCGAAGGATTTACTGATTATTATTCTAGAGTTTTGGCTTTGCGTTCTGGAGTTATAACTGTGGAAGAATTTGTAGAAGAATTTAACCAATTTTTTAAGGATTATTATTTATCACCAGTAATAAATGAACCTAATAGCAAAATTGAAGAAGATTCTTGGAGAAATTACGCCGTAAGTAAATTGCCTTATTATCGTGGATTTATTTTTGCACTTTATCTAAATAACCTTATAAAAGAGAATAGTAAAAGTAAATCGTTAGATAATGTTATGCTTGATTTATTTAAAACAGCAAAGCAAAAAGAATTTTCTACAGATTATTTTAAACAGATCACTAAAAATTATATTCCAAAAGGAATAGATAAAGAAATAAACGAATATATAGAGCAAGGTAATACTATAGATTTAAGTGATGTAGCTAAAATATTACCGATTGAGAAAACAAAAATGGGGGCGTATGATCGTGGTTTTGATAGAGATGCTTTATTAAATAATAATATGATAAAAAATATTGATGAAAACAGTAATGCTTATAAATCGGGTTTACAAAATGGTGATGTAGTGATAAATTATGACTTTCCTAAATGGGGTGCTCCTGATCAGATCGTTACAATCAAAACTGCTAGAGGTGAATTTAAATATAGACCCGAAAGCCCAAACAAAAAGGACATATACAGGTTCAAACCTGATTTATCTAAAGAAGATAAGCTGAAAATCAAAAATTTTTTTAACAGTTAATACTCCTTTCTATCGATTCTAACGAATTTTTAATAGTACCAGATAGTTTTTATTAGGTTTTCAAATCGTCATTGCGAGCGAATGAAATGAGCGTGGCAATCCAGGAAAAATAATTAAAAATACTAATTTTATTAGTATTTTTAACTGGATCCCGTGAATAAATCACGGAGATGACAGGGGAAAATGATTCACGCAGGCAAAGCCTATGTGGGAATGACATATAAGGTCACCTATATTTGAATAAAATATAACATTTTTTTAATAACTATCTGGTACTATACGGATTTTTACCTAATCGTTAACTCTTGAGATAAAATTCTAATTTCTCATTCTATCAATTAGAATTATCTATCCCCTTTACTCCGGTAGTTGTAGCTTTATCAAGCTGAGTATTTTTAATTTCTGCCTCAGTAAAGTCAGCATTAGTTAAGTTACTACCAGTGAAATTAGCTTGATCAATTTTAGCCGATTTAAATATACTATCCGTTAATGTAGAGTTTGAAAAGTCTGTTTTACTAACTATTGCATTAGAAAAATCTGCTTTTTCTATAATAGAACTTTTAATTGCTGTATTTGCTAAATTAGCATTTTTAAAAATAGCACCAGAAAAGTTAACTGCGTTAAATATTAAATTACTTAAGTCAAAATTTGCTAAATTCATATTTGTTAAATTAGTAGTTTTTGGTAAATCCTTTACTGAAGTAATTAATATATTTGATGGAAATTTACTAAAATCTTCACTATTTAAAATGATATTGCTTGCAAAGTTGGTATTAACAAAAGTCGAATTTATATAGTGGCTGTTATTTATTTGCGAATTATAAAAAGAAGAATTGTTAAATGTAGTATTCGTTAAATTAGATCCTATTAAAGCTATCTGATTTAAATTTCCTGAAGTAATTTTTACATCCGAAAAATTTACATTTTGCATTAATGTTTTAGAAAAATTTACATTACTAAACTGACTATTGCTTATATTCGAGTTTGATAATTCACTATTATTTAAGTCGGTATTAATTACTGTGAACTGCTTAACATCATTATTGCTAAAGATATTATTAGTCCAACTTAAATTGTTGAAAGTAATATTTACCCCAGCCATTTTATTAAATCTTGCAAAATTAGCGTTACTATTTTTTATCGATAAATTATTAAACTTAATATCATTTAGGCTTACATTATTTAATAAGCTAGTATCTACTTTAAACTGAGTTAAAGTAGAGCCGCTAATTACACTACTTTGTAAATCACATTTAACTATACTGATATTTTGCAGGGTTGAACCTTGAAAAGTAGTATAAGAAAAAATAGAGTTATTAGACTGTACATTGTTAAAATTTATCTCATTAAATATACTTTGTGTAAAATTAGAATCCTTAATTATTACGGCAGTTAATTTCGCTCTACTTAAGTCACTAGATTCAAAATAATTATTAGTAAAATTAGTATTATTTATGATACTCCCCTCTAAATCTGCACCATAAAATATTGAATTTTCTATATTAGTATTTTTAAAACTATTGCTTTTAAGAACGGCTTTTTGAAAATTAACCCCATCAAGAGTATTGTTATTCCATAATATATTTTCAAGCTTAGCATTTTCAAAATTTACATTTTTAATAGTAGTTTTACTAAAAGCAGTATTACTAAAATTTGCCTGAACAAAATTTATATCTTGCAGAGTAATATTATCAAAAATAGAGCCTTGGAAATCAGAGTTATATCCTGAAACATTTTGTATTGTCCCATTTGCAAAATTACTTTCTTGTATGATAGCATTTGTTAAGATAGCTTTTTGTAAATTAGCTCCAGTAAAATCAGCACGTAATATTTCGCATGAAGTTAAATCTACCTCTGATAAATCTTCGTCTATTAATTTTACTCCAATTAGTTTTAATCCTCTTAGATTTGAGCCAAATTGTCCTTTAAGGTTAACTTTAAGGTTTTTAGCATTTTGTGATATTATGTAATTCCTAATCACAGTACTTTGGCTATCAGTTAATAAACCATTCGCATCACGTGTAGGTTCAGAGCAGTTAGTTAAGAATAGCGAAAAAGTAAATACTAGAAGTAGGTTAGGCGTTTGCTTCTTCATATTCCTCCTCGTTTATTCTGCCTGTCGGAGGTATATGCAAGCTTAATAGTTTTAATTTACGATGCAATGCTGATCGCTCCATACCAACAAATGAAGATGTTTTCGAGATATTATTATTAAAACGACTCATTTGTGCTGATAGATATTGGCGTTCAAAAACTTCTCTAGCTTCTCTAAGGGGCATAGATAGCATATCAAAGCTATCTTCAAGTTTAGTTAGATTAACGCTGTTTGCTAGAATCTCTGAAGGTATCATATAGGGTTTAATGATTTCATTATTTCCTGAAGTGATAGGATTCATAATTAAAGTCCACTCAACAACGTTGCGTAACTGTCTAATATTACCTGGCCACTCGTAAGATTGTAATGCAGCAATAGTTTCATCGGCAAAAATACGTTCCTTTAAACCTGAAAATTTTGAAAGTTGTTTAACGAAATATTTGACTAGCAGTGGTATATCTTCTTTTCTCTCAAATAATGATGGTACTTTTAATGACGATACATTTAGGCGATAATATAAATCTTCTAAAAACCTACCGTTATTAACCTCTTCCTGAATATTTTTAGAAGTACCAGTGATGATTTTTATGTCAACTTTGACAATTTTCCCACAAGGTTTTTTTATGGTATGATCTTTTAAAAATTTTAATAATTTTATTTGAATTGGAACTGGGATATTACTAACTTCGTCTATATATAAAGTGCCGTTATTAGCAAATTCTAAAATAGTAGGTCGTTTGTTACTGTTATTATTGCTTTCTTGTTTTTCTGCTTCCCCAAATAACTCTTGATTGATTTTTTCTAAAGTCATGCATGTAGGACTGAAAATAATGAATGGATTATTAACTCTCTTTGATTTTTTATGAATTAACCTTGCTGTTAACTCTTTACCACTACCTACTTTACCATGAATCATAATACGGCTACTGGAGCTTGCCGCTTTGTCTATTTCTGCTTTATATTTTAAAGTAATAGTGGAGTTGCCTACTAGCTCAGTCTTATCTATAACTTTTGATTTTAAATCTATATTCTCACGTTTTAGCTTTGTAACTTCACAAGCTCTTTTGAGTAAAATAACTAGCTTATCATTATTAAAAGGTTTTTCTATATAGTCGTAAGCTCCCATTTTTATAGCATTTACTGCTGTCTCTATTGTACCATGACCACTAATAATTATTACTGGCATTAAAGGGTAGCGTTTTTTAATCACCTCTAAGATACCAAGACCATCCATCTCACTTCCTTGAAGCCAAATATCAAGTATCACTGCAGATACTGGCTTTTCAGCAAGTATTTTAAGAGCTTGCGTACTATTAGCTGCAACTTTAGGATTAAAACCCTCATCCTTTAAAATTGCAGCAATGATATTCCGTATATCTTCTTCATCGTCTACTATTAAAACATCTATCAGTGACATTATGACTTACCATAAAATGTTGACATAAATATATACGTTAATGCCGAATCTAAAAGAAAGCAACATTTTTTTATAACATTTTTGTCACAATGTTTATGGATAGTTTAATATTTAGGTAAAATATGACAATTTGTTAGGTTATTATAAGATGTCATCCCGTGGCTTGTCCACGGGATCTCAGGACACAGAATATGATATAAGTTCCCGTGATCAAGTCACGGGATGACAGGAGTTGCGTAATGAGAATCTTCAACAAATAATATTTATGATCTTTTTAGGAACAAGGATAATTTTTTTAGGTTCTTTGCTTTCTAAAAATTTTTGAACTTTCGGTAAGTTAATAACAATTTGCTTTATTTCATCTTCACTTGCGGATGTATTAAACTCATAAGTATCACGAAGTTTGCCGTTAACCTGAACTGCTATAACATATGTGTCTAGCTCTAGCATCGATTCATCAAAAGTAGAAAATGCCGCATTATATAAAAATGTTTTGTGACCAAGCTTTTGCCAAATTTCTTCTGTAATATGTGGAATGAAAGGATTTAATAGCTGAATTAGTACATTAAAGCCGTGTTTTGCGTTCTGCACGTCAATTTCTTCTTTATTTATCTCGCTCGATATAGCATTAAAAAGTTCACGCATACGTGCTATTGCTCTATTTAAAGCAAAATGTTTTATATCCTCAGCAACATATTTAATGGTGAAATGGATTAACCTCTTTAATTCTTTATTAGTATTGTCATTATCTGAAAGCTTTATTATCGCTTCTTGCATTTGTTCAAGCTTATTGATGAAACGTGCACTTCCTTCAATACCGCTTGCTGACCATTCTAAATCTTTTTCCGGTGGGCTGTCAGATAATACAAAAAATCTTATTGCATCTGCACCATATTGTTGTTGCATAGTTTCAAGATCAATGAGGTTCTTTTTGGATTTACTCATTTTCTCGATGCGACCTTGTGTAACCAAACCACCATTATCTTTATGGAAAAATTCATTACCTTTTTTAATTACTTCCTCAGGATATAGCCAATTATTATGCTCGTCTTTATAAGTAGCGTGCAGCACCATACCTTGCGTGAATAACCCTTTAAAAGGTTCACGGACGCTAACATAATTCTGCTCGTTCATTACTTTGGTAAAAAACCTTGCATATAATAAATGCATTACCGCATGTTCAATTCCGCCAATATATTTATCAACCGGCAACCAATAATCGCAAGCTTTTTTATCGGTCATTTCTAGAGCCTGGCTATTACAATATCTTGTGAAATACCAAGAAGATTCGAAAAACGTATCAAAAGTATCAGTTTCACGAATAGCAGGCTTGCTACATTTCGGGCAGTTAACATGCTTCCAAGTTGGGTGATTGTCTAAAGGGTTGCCTTGACCATCAAATTTCACGTCATCAGGTAGCGTAACCGGTAAATCCGAGTCAGGTACAGGTACTAAACCGCAAGACTCACAGTGGATTATAGGGATAGGGCAGCCCCAAAAACGTTGTCTTGAAATTCCCCAATCTTTCAGTCGATAATTTATTGTGCGTTTGCCTATGCCTAATTTCTCAAATTCTTCTATGACTTTTTGCTTAGCTTCATTAGTAGATAAGCCATTTAGAAAACCAGAATTAATAATTATCCCATCTTCAGTATAGGCGGTTTTCTGCACATCAATATCCGCTTCAATTACCTGCTTTATAGGTAAGTTCATTTTAACAGCTAACTCATGGTCACGCTGATCATGAGCAGGGCAGCCAAAAACTGCACCTGTGCCGTAATCCATCAACACGAAATTAGTAATAACAACAGGTATAGTTATATTTGAGTCAAAAGGATGAACAACGTAAAGACCGGTAAATATTCCCTCTTTCTCAGCTTTGTCAAGTTCAGCAGAGCCAGTTATATTTGAACATTTAGCTATGAAATTTTCTATTTCAGGAGTTTTAGAAACTAATTTTTCTATTATTGGATGGTTAAAAGCAATACCTACAAAGCTAGCTCCAAAGATAGTTTCAGGCTTAGTTGAGAAAACCTCTATAGCATCTTCATTATCTTTAATTTTGAAACGAAAGTTAGCACCTATTGATTTGCCGATCCATTTTTCTTGCATAGAGCGAACTGCTTCAGACCATTCCGTTAAATTTGGAATTTCATTTAATAGCTCTTCAGCGTAATTCGTGATTTTTAAAAACCATTGCTTTAAATAACGCTTTTCAACTATCGCACCTGAACGCCAACCACGCCCATCAACAACCTGTTCGTTTGCAAGTACAGTATTATCAACCGGATCCCAGTTAACAAGAGATTCTTTTTGATAAGCAAGATTTCTTTCGTAAAGCTCTAAGAAGAATTTTTGCTCATGTTTATAATAATCAGGGTCGCAACTATTTATCTCTCTAGACCAATCATAAGAAAAGCCCATCGATTTCAGCTGCTTTTTCATATTCTCGATATTTGAATAAGTCCACTCTTTTGGATGAGAGTTGTTTTTTATTGCAGCATTTTCTGCTGGCAAGCCGAAAGAGTCCCAGCCCATAGGATGAAGTACGTTAAAGCCTTGCATAGTCATGAATCTAGCAACTACATCACCTATAGAATAATTACGTACGTGACCTACGTGAATTTTACCGGATGGATAAGGTAGCATCTCTAAAACGTAATATTTAGGTTTGCTGCTTTCATTTGGTACTTCAAAGGCTTTTTCTTCTTGCCAAATTTGTTGCCATTTTTGTTCGATATTCATGTTTTTTATTTCTTTTGGTATGTATGTCATTCTGTGTGGATCGAAAAACGCCTTGATGTCATACCGTAGCTTGGGAACTAGATCCAGAAAATAATAAAAAATACTAATTTTATTAGTATTTTTAACTGGCTCTAGTTCATAAATCACGGGATGACAGGAGTGGGAATGACATATCATTTCGCACTATTAATATATATTTCCCTTGCTTTTCTTAGAATTTTGTCTTCAAGTGTGATAGCAAGATTCGAAGTATTGTCATTCATTACCCATTGTTTATTTTTCAGCACTTCTTCAAATACTTTTACTTCAATTGCGTCAGGATGTATCACATCATCCTTAATAAATATGTTTATTTTAAAACGAAAATTGGGTGTAGCGGGAGGGCTATACCATTCTGTAATGATAACGCCGCCATTTGAGTCAGCTGATGCAAGAGGAATAAAACTTAGAGTGTTTATTGATGCTTGCCATAGATATTTATTAATTGAGCAACCAGCTGCTTTAGTAGATTCATTTTTAATTCTGCCTGGTCTAAAAACTAGCCCTTCTTCCCCAGCTATCGAACCTACTTCATCCCATTTCTGTTCTTGTTCACTTTTGGGATAATCGTCAGCCAAAATAATATTATTTCCTACACTGAATACGATAAAAATTGCTGCAAAAAATAGTTTTATATTTTTGTTCATAACTAGAACTCTATTTGTGATTATATATTGATTAAGATAATAGAGGAGCTTTATATGTTAGTCAAATTTTATATCCTCTCTTAGTGCTAGCATTTTTTCAGTTATAGTATTTTTAGCTTCAGAACTGCAACTTTTAATAGATCTAGCAGATACAAGCCGCAGAGTGACAACGAAGAATAGGTAATAAACATATGAAAAAAATAATCTACAGTAATCAAACTTTTGACAATATAGAAATAAAATCCTCAACTAATAGTGAAATAGTAATTAATGGCTATGCAAGTGTCTATAATATTGCCGATCATCACAATGACTTAATAGTTAAAGGGGCTTTTGCAAATGTCGCTCATCAAAATATAAAATTCCTTTGGCAGCATGATAGTAAAAAACCAATCGGAATTATTAGTCATCTTGTGGAAGATGATCACGGTTTAAAAATGGAAGCAGTGATAAATAATAAGGTTAAAGCTGGTCGTGAAGCAATAGATTTAATAAAGCAAGGGGCGATAGATGGTTTATCGATCGGCTTTTATATAAAAAATTCGGTTTTTAATGATGCAAAACAGAGAGTAATTACCGAAGCTGATTTGTTAGAAATAAGTATTGTTACTTTTCCTGCTAATCAAAGTGCTAAGATTTTATATATCACTAAAGGACAAGAGGTAGAGAGTAATACGGAGTATTCGAATCAAATCACTGAATTACAAGAAAAAGTCCATAATATCCAAAATATCTTAGAAAGACCAAATAATATAAATATCGAAGACCAAGAACAAAAAACAGCTTTTATTAATTATGTCCGTAAAGGTGAAGAAAATAGCTTTACTCAAAAATCATCTTTAAATAGCGGTGCTGAAGCAGGTGGGTTTTTAATATTACAAACCCTGTATAATAGTATCATTACAGAAGTAAATGCCAGATCGCCTATGAGGCAACTTGCTTCAATTGAAACAATTTCTACAAACGCTCTTGATATAATAAGCGAAGACGGCAAATTTAATAGTGGATGGATTGGTGAAGTAGAAGCAAGAGATGAAACAAATGCAGCAAAATTAAAGCAACAACGGATATTTGTTCATGAGTTATATGCTCAACCGAAAGCTAGCCAAGCTTTGCTCGATGATGCAACTATTAAAATAGAGACTTGGCTAAGTGAGAGATTACGTGATAGCTTTGTTAAAGCGGAAAATGAGGCATTTATAAATGGTGATGGGGTAAAAAAACCGAGGGGCATCTTGTCTCCTGATCATGATAAAATCGAAAAAGTTAAAATGGGTAATAAAATTACAACAGATAACTTATTAGATTTTATAAATTCTCTCAAAGAGGAATATTTAGCCAATGCAACGCTGTTAATGAACCGAGCAACTTTATCAGAAGTGCAGAAACTTAAAGATAATCAAGGGCGTTTTATCTGGCAGCAATCTCTTTCCGAGTCCTTTAAGCAAACTATATTCGGTATTCCCGTGGTTTGTAGCTCTAACATGAAACCAGTTGATAAAGATACAGCAGCTATTACAATAGGTGATTTTAAATCAGGTTACAAAATAGTAGATAGAAGCGGTATTAATATCATGCGTGATCCCTACACCGAAAAGCCTTTTGTCAAATTCTATGCAGTGAAGAGAGTTGGTGGGGATGTAGTGAATCCGGAGGCTATTAAGGTGGGAGTTTTTAGTTAAATACTTCGTCATTGCGAGGAGATTCGTAGAATCGACGCGGCAATCTCATGAAGTAGTATAAAACTCCTGAGATTGCGTACGTACAAAACTTACAGTTTTTCCTCGCAATGACGTTTAATGACAAAAAGGTTACATATGCCACAAAAAAACAATTTTCAGATTACTAAAATATTTCTGCAAGAAGTATGGGGTTTAGAGCAGGTCAAAAATTATATGCGGGTGGAAGCAAATTATGATGATGATTTGATATTAGGTTTGATTGACGCAGCAATAACAGCAGCTGAAAATTTTACTAAGCTGAATTTCATATCTAAACAAATAAAATTTGTTTGCAATATTTATGGCAAAAGAGAGTTTTTATTAAAATATAACCCTGTGCTTAGGATATTGAAAGTAACAAAAAAATTCAAAGATCAGGAAAATGAACTAACTCTCGATGATTATGTAATAGATCAGAATATTTTAGCTTTAACTAAATCCTTAAATAATGAAGAGCTTACAGTGGAGTATATAAGTGGTTACGATAAAGATAATATACCGCATGCCATAAAACACGGGATTATGCTGCATATAGCCGAGATGTATGACCGGCAAGCACAAAACTGTGTAGGTCTCTCTAAGGAGGTGAAAAACCTGTATTTACCTTACAGAAATATAAGAATGTGAAAGGTTAAAATATGCAAAAAACAGCTATAAGAAATTTTAGGCATCAGATTAAGTTTTTGGAAAATATTACGCTAGAGCCTATGGAAGAAGATAGATGGATAGAGAAGCTCACAATTTATGCCGAGATTATACCTTTATGTGATAATAAATTTTTAGCATTAGAGAATATAAGCTTTGGGCATGTCATAACGGAAGGATATTTTTTATTTAAAATAAGATTTATCAAAAATATTACGACCAAAATGCGTATTCTATTTAAAGAGCGAGAATTTGAGATTAAGCGAGTTATTAATGTTGAAGAAAAGAGCAAATTTTTAAATATTATAGCACTGGAAATATATGTATCATGATTTTATCTATAATTTTCAATTAAGTTTGTATAAATTACTTATAAACGATAATGATATAAAAACTAAAGTTAATAAGATATATTTTTCAATAGCTCAGGATGCAAAATATCCGTTTTTACTTATTAATATATTAAATGTTAATGATATATCAACTAAAGTACAAAATATAGTGCAGTTAGAGTTTGAAATATGTATTTTTACTAATGATAAGAATCGTAATATGGCATTAAAGCTTGCAAGTGAAATAGAGGATAAAATAAAGCATCATTCATTTGAAAATGTTGCGGGAATAAAAGCCAATAAAATCGAGTTCCAAGCTAGTAAAGATTTAGTGAGTAACAAATTAGTAATGAATTACCAGACATTATTAAAGCAAAGAATAGGAGTATGAAATGCATTTAATCGCAGGGCTAGATATAAGTAGCTTATTAAAATCAAGGAATAAATTTGAAGAATTCCGTAAACATCTAGAGACCGAACAGAATAAAGCCGGTAGCATTAAAGCCTTTGAATTTTGTTATGAATTAGCTTGGAAAACAATGAAACGCTTTTGTGAAAAATCCGGTAAAACCCCTTATATTTTAAAGGATGTATTTCGTGAAGCAGCGGTTAGTGGTTTGATTTCAGATCCAACAAGATGGTTTAAGTTTATAGAGATTCGTAATATTACAGTTCATACTTATAATGAAAAAAATTTAGAACTAGTAATTAACATTTTTGATGATTTTTCTGATGCTTTAAATGAGCTTATAAATAATTTGGAGAAATATAGTGGTTCAGATTAAAAAGCAAGATTTGTTAATATTACGTTCTATACTTAAGAAATATCCTTATAAATTTTATGCTTACGGCTCAAGAGTTAAGGGTAAGGCAAAAAAATTTTCCGATCTTGACCTTTGTATTATGGATAATATTAATTATGAAGTGTTGTTTGAAATTAAGGAAGCACTAGACGAGTCTGATGTGTCAATACATATAGATATAAAAAGATGGAATATAGATATGAACGAAGATTTTCGTTCTTTGATTAAAAATGATTTAGTGCTTTTTGAATAGTAATTTAGGTATTTTATGAATTTTCATGATATCCGTATGCCGGAATTTATCGAGAGCTTTGCGGTTGGAAAGCCTGAATTTGCTACCTCTCATGTTATGACTAAATCCGGTAGAGAAGCAAGGCATTTAGACCGCAAAAATGTTTGTCAGAAATATTTAATTAAAAACGCTAAACTAAGTGCAGCTGAATTTGAGCAATTTAATAGTTTCTTCAAAGCAAGGCGGGGTAGTAACTTTGCTTTTAGATTTAGAGACTATGCTGATTATAAAGTGACTGAAGGGATTATTGCCAAAGGGGGTGGTAACTTAAATAAATTTCAGCTAAAGAAAATATATGCTGATCCTATTTTGCCATATGAAAGAGTAATTACTAAGCCTGTTAATAACAGCGTTACATTATATATTAATAATATCAGAACTATGGGAGTAATAGATTATAATGACGGAGCTATAACTTTACCAAACCCTTTAAATCAGGATGAAATTTTAACAGCAGATTTTGTTTTCGATTTAGCAGTTAGATTTAGTGTAGATAGCTTTGAGTATTCTTATTGTAGTGATGGCTCTATAGAGTTATCAGATATAGAATTGATGGAAGTAATAGTATGAGTATTTTAATTAAAAAGATAATTACAAAGTTAGAAAATTTTGCTTATTGCTTTCAAATTAAGTTAGCAAATGGTAAGGAATTAAATCTAACGGGTAACGATCATATTATAAAAAATGAAGATATAATTTTTTTACCGAATTCCGGTTTAGATTTGAAAGAAGCAGAATTTAATGATTCCGCACAAAATCAAGTAATTATTGAGGGTATTTTTGAAGAAAAAGGCATCACGGCAGAAATGAATTTAAATAATGCTGCTGTTAAAATAATATTATATAATAATGGTGTTTTTGAGCATTTTATTACATATTATTGCACTTTATATACAAAATATGATTTGAACTTTAAAATGCATTTAAAGCCTGAAACAATAAAATATAACCAAACTATAATTAATAGATATAGTAAAACATACAGAGTGAGTTTTGGGGATAATAAATGCAAAATAGATAAAAACTTATATAGTGGAGTCTATAAGATTAAAGAAATTCTAAAAGAAAGTTTAAGAATAGAAAATTTAGATCAAGAAAATGGCTATTATAACGGTGGTCAAATTATATTTTGTGATAATAACTTTAGTAGTAAAGTTTTAAGTAGTTTCGGTGATTTAGTTATATTAGAAGATGTTATACCTGATTATGCTAAGGATGCTAGAGAAGTAAAAATTATATCAGGATGTGATAAAAATTTTATAACTTGTTGCAATAAATTTAATAATGCTATAAATTTTAGAGGCGAACCGCTAATACCTGACAAAGATTTTATAAATTCACATTTAATATAATAATGAAACAAAGCTTTATAAAAGTGATTTTTAATGAATTAAAAACTATATTCAAAACAAGCAACAATATAGAACAAAAGAAAGAAGTAGCATTGTTTGACTATTTTGAGATAGTAAGAGATAATTTAGCATATACGTTTCAAAAAATAATAAGAGAATATGAAAGAGACTAAAAGTTTTTTTACAAAAAATAATAGATTAAACAAGGGCTATGCTAAGAGTTTTCATTCTAATGAAATAGATAAAAATTTTTATCGTAAAAAGTTTGAGCATATATTGCTGCCAATTGATACAGTTACCGAATATGAAAATATTTATCCAGGTACTTTAGAAAAGTTAGTGAATATGGCACAAAAAGAGCAAGCTCATAAACATGAGATAGAATTACAAAATTTAAAAATAAAGGAAAAAGTTGCTAAATTAACTAGAATTTGTCTAACAATATTTGGTATTGTTGCTGTATTGGTATTCGGTATTTGTTTAATTATATCTTTCCCATTTTTTTAATAGAATATATAAAAATAAAGATAAAATATTTTATTTACTTGTAATTTAGAGTAAAATAAGTTAAATGCAATATGAAACAACATAAGACGGAGTAGTTTTATTTCTAAAAATAATTTTCCTAAAGCTAATAGAGAAATCAGAGCTAGAGAGGTTCGTTTAGTAGGCGAAAATGGTGAGATGCATGGCATCGTAAATATTAGGCAAGCACTTGATATGGCTGAAAGAGTCGGTCTTGATTTGGTTGAGATATCGCCTAATGCTGAGCCTCCTGTATGTAAAATTTTAGATTTCGGTAAATTTAAGTACGAAAGCAAAAAGCGTTTGCATGAAGCACGTAAAAAGCAAAAAATAGTCGTACTTAAAGAAATGAAATTCAAACCTAATATTAGTATAGGTGACTTTGAAACTAAACTAAGGAAAATAAAAGAATTTCTAAAAGATGGTGATAAAGTAAAAATCTCTTTATGGTTTAAAGGTAGAGAAATTCTTCATAAGGATGTTGGTGAGGAATTATTTAAACGTATAGAAGTAGGATTAGAGGGACTTGCTAAGATCGATCAGCAAGCTAAAATGGCAGGCAAACAAATGATAATGATAGTTAGCCCTGACAATAAGTGTGTAATGTAATACGTCATTGCGAGGAGGTTATTTTAATAACCGACGCGGCAATCTTATTAAGCCTCCTGAGATTGCCTTCGCCCTCTGCTACGCATCTCCTCGCAATGACGATGTTGATTTACTATAAACCAAAAATACTAATAAAAAATCAAAACTATAACAAATTATGCCAATCAAAATTTTAATGCCTGCTTTATCTCCAACTATGACGGAAGGGAATTTAGCAAGGTGGTTAAAAAAAGAAGGGGATAAAATCAATCCCGGAGAAGTAATCGCTGAAATCGAAACCGATAAAGCAACTATGGAAGTAGAGGCAGTAGATGAGGGTACTCTTGCTAAAATAATTATTCCTCAAGGTAGTCAGAACGTGCCTGTGAATTCGTTAATAGCGGTATTAATCGAAGAGGGGGAAGAATCATCCGAAATTGAAGAATTTATAGCGAAAAACAACAGTAACTCACCTAAAAAAGAAGAAATATCGAAACCTGCTGAAACTATAGCTCCTCAGAACGTTAAGGAAGAAAATATCGCAACCGCTTCAAATCAAAACAATATTAAGGTATTTGCTTCACCGCTTGCTAAAAGACTTGCAAAAATCCAAAATGTGAAACTTGAAGAAATTAAAGGTAGTGGACCGCATTGCAGAATAATCAAACAAGATGTATTATCGCATAAAGGCGGCTCAAAAACCTTAAATAATAAAATAGTTAGTAGAAATCCTGAAGAATATCGTTTAGCACCTAATAACAATATACGTAAAATTATAGCTAAGCGTCTTCTTGAATCAAAACAAACAGTTCCACATTTTTATTTATCAATAGAATTTAATGTTGATAAGTTACTAGATATAAGAGAAGATATTAATAAGTCTTTTGGTGATGATAAATCAGCAAAAATATCAGTTAATGACTTTATTATCCTAGCTGTTGCTAAAGCTTTGCAAGAAGTGCCGAACGCTAATGCATCGTGGGGGGATGATGCTATTAGATACTACAATAATGTTGATATTTCAGTAGCGGTAGCAATTGAAAATGGACTTGTTACTCCGATAATTAGAAATGCTAACCAGAAAAATATTGTAGAGCTGTCTAGTGAAATGAAAGGGTTAATCAAGAAAGCTAGAGAAAATAAACTAACTCCCGAAGAATTCCAAGGCGGAGGGTTTACTATTTCAAATCTTGGTATGTATGGTATTAAAAATTTCAATGCTATAATTAACCCGCCGCAAAGTTGTATAATGGGCGTTGGCAGTAGCTCAAAACGTGCTATAGTCAAAAATGATCAAATAAGTATATCAACAATTATGGACGTAACTCTTTCTGCTGACCACAGAGTAGTAGATGGAGCAGTTGGAGCAGAATTTTTAGCTGCGTTTAAGAGGTTTATAGAAAGCCCTGCCCTATTATTGTTGTAATCTCATTCACCGTCATTGCGAGAAGAAACTGAAAGTTTCGACGAAGCAATCTCAGAAGTCCTAATATTGTTTCATGAGATTGCCGCACTCCCTGCGGTCGTTCGCAATGACGATACCTCACCACAAATAAATCACGAATAAAATAATATGAACATTTCAAGCTTTTCGGACAATCTGACAAAAATTTTAGGTAAATATGAGGATTTAAGTGAAAAACTATCCTCAGGAATAGGAGGAGAGGAGTTTGTTAAAGCTTCCAAGGAATATGCTGACCTTGAAGATATTGTCCAAAAAATTAAAGAATATAACAAAGCTAAAGCTGAACTTGAAGAAGCAAATAATTTTAAGCAAGATCCTAGTTTAGATAAGGCAACTCTAGAAATGATTGAGGAAGAAATACGCAATCTTGAAGATTCGTTGCCAACTCTTGAGCGTTCCGTAAAAATAGCATTACTGCCAAAAGATGAAGCGGATAGTAAAAGTGCTATTATTGAAATTAGAGCAGGCACAGGCGGTGAAGAGGCAGCACTTTTTGCTGCTAAGCTGTTTAATATGTATCAAAGATATGCTGAATTAAAGGGCTGGCGTTTTGAGATATTATCTATTGATGAGACAGGCATAGGGGGATACAAAGAAGTTTCAGCATCTATAAAAGGTAAAGATGTATTCTCTAAGCTCAAATTTGAATCAGGAGTCCATAGAGTGCAGCGTGTTCCGGAAACTGAATCGCAGGGGCGTATTCATACCTCAGCCGCTACTGTTGCTGTACTTCCTGAAGTAGAAGATGTTGATATTAAACTTGAGGAAAAAGATTTAAGAATTGATACTTATAGAGCTTCAGGAGCAGGAGGGCAGCACGTTAATACAACTGATTCTGCTGTCCGAATAACACATATACCTACCGGTATTACTGTAGCACTACAAGATGAAAAATCCCAACATAAAAACAAAGCTAAAGCATTAAAGATCTTACGTGCTAGAATATATGAAGAAGAACGTAGGAAAAAAGATCAAGAAAGAGCCAATAATAGACGTGAGCAAATAGGCTCTGGGGATCGTTCGGAGCGTATACGTACTTATAATTTTCCACAAGGACGTGTATCGGATCATCGAATAAATCTTACTCTTTATAAAATAGATGAGGTAATTAACGGACAGTTAGATGAATTTATTGAGGCTTTAATTGCAAATGATGAGGCTAAGAAGCTTTCAGATATATAAAGGGTTCATATGGGTAAACGTAAACTATTGAAAGAATCTCAGAATAAAACAAGCAAAGAGTTAGCAAAAGAAAGATTAGAAATTAGAAGATTACAGTTTAAAGCAGAAAAACTTGGTTTTAAAAATTCTGATAATAAAGAAGAACTTTTATCAGCCTATGCGGGTTATAGAGAAGAGAAATCAGCAAAGAAAGCTGGATTTATTGATAAAGATGGTAAAGGAGATATTAATGCTTATAAGAAGCACTTAAGAGAACAAAAAATAAAAAATGATAATTGTCTAAATATAAACTATTTAGACATGGAAGAGGAAAGCCATTTAATTTTAGCTGGAATGAGTCAAGAATTTAGTTCTAAAATTATATGAAAAATAGAACAAATCTATAAGAGGTGAAGTATGGATAAAGATGAAAATGATATAACGATATATACATATGATCCTCAAGGTAGAATGTCTAGCGTGTCAATTGGAAATGTAAGAATAGAAAAAGCTGATTCTAATAACAGTTTAAATAGTAATGAATTAAACTTGTTAAATAAAAAAGATAAGTATAATGATGAAGATTTAGAAATAATTAGTATCACTGCTGATACAGACTCATTAAAAGAGCACAAGGATAGTGATAATAATAGTCAAACAAAAATTTTAGATTCAGAAAAGGAAAGTGATTGTGGTACGTTTGATTGTATGGGTAAAAATGATGATTTTTGTTGTATAATTACCTAACATCATATGAAAACGTTTAAACAATTTAGGTAATTAATGAAATCGCAAGCATCTATAAATGGTAAAATATGGCAGCGTAGAAGCGTTAACGAGGAGATAGTCATAGAATTATGCCGTAGTTTTAAAATCAGTGATTTGCTTGCTAGAATGATATCTTTAAGGATTGATGATATAGCTAAGGCAGAAGATTTTTTAATGCCAAAAATCAAGAATTTGCTTCCTGATCCTTTCCATCTACTTGATATGCAAAAGGCAGTAGATAGAGCTATTAAAGCTATCTTAAATAAGCAAAAAATATGTATATTTGCCGATTATGACGTCGATGGTGCTACTTCGTCAGCATTACTTAAAAATGTTTTCAAAGATTTAAATATTGTTTGTGATATTTATGTCCCTGATCGTATAGCTGAAGGGTACGGTCCTACTCCTTCTGCTATGCAAAAAATTAAAGATAACGGCACTGAATTATTAATAACAGTTGATTGTGGTGCGATGGCTCATGAAGCCTTGAAATACGCAAAGGATGCAGGGCTTGACGTAATCGTTATTGATCATCATATAGCTACTGAAATATTACCTGAAGCGGTAGCTATAGTGAATCCGAATCGTGTTGATGAGACAAGTGAATGTAAACATCTTGCAGCTGTAGGGGTTGCTTTTTTATTTGCAACTGGGATATTATCAGATTTAAAGAAGCAAAATTATTTTGAGAAAACTCTTCCGCCTAATTTGATGAAATATTTGGATTTGGTGGCTCTTGGTACTGTGTGCGATATGGTAAAGCTTATTGGGTTAAACCGTGCTTTTGTATCGAGCGGCTTAAAAATAATGCATCAAAGGCAAAATATCGGCATTAAAACGTTATATGATATGGCAGGGCTTAATGAAATCCCAAAATGTTATCATTTAGGTTTTATTTTAGGCCCGCGTATTAATGCTGGCGGTAGAGTAGGAAAATCAAGTTTAGGTGCTAATCTATTATCTACCAATTGCTCTAATGAAGCTCTTAAATTAGCTGAGGAGCTTGAGAAGCATAATAATGAACGTAAAGTCATTGAAATGCTGATGATAGAAGAAGCAATGGAAATGGCTAAGACACAGCAAGATAATAGTTTATTATTTATTGTTAAAGAAGGATGGCATCCCGGTGTTATAGGTATTGTTGCAGGAAGACTTAAAGAGAAGTTTGATAAGCCGGTAGCAGTTATAGCCCTAAATGACGGAATTGGTAAAGCATCATGTCGCTCTATTTTAGGTATTGATTTTGGTGCTGAGATTATTAATGCTAAAGTCAAAAATTTACTAATTACAGGCGGAGGACACGCCATGGCAGCAGGTTTTACAGTAGTTGCCGAAAAAATACAAGAATTACAAGAATTTTTAAATAACGCTTTTAGAATTAGTCTAAATAGACTAGAAAATTATAAGCAAGCAGAATATGATCTTGATTTAAGTCTTAGTAGCGTCCACTTACCTTTAATGGAGGAATTAAGTACTTTGGAGCCTTTTGGTCAAGGTAATTATGAACCTATATTTAAATTTGATAATTTATTTGTATTAAAAGCGGATATAGTGGGAAGTAAGCATATTAGATGCTTGTTTGCTCCGAATAAAAAAAGTTCCAGTAGTAAAGCATTACAAGCTATTGCTTTTAATTCGTTAGGTACTTCATTTGAAGAGGTATTACTTAGTCCTAAAGCACATAATATTTCAGTATTAGGAACATTAAAGACAAATAATTGGCAAAATAATTACACTATTCAGTTAATTATAAAAGATGTAATAATAACTTAAAAATGATGTTTATGAGCAATTTTAAAAAAATAAAAGATGCTTCTACAAAAATTTCAAAAGATTTAGCCAAAGTCGAAGAGCATTATCAAAACTATCCCCATCCATTTAGAGATCCAAATCAAGAAAAAGAACGTTTACTTAATGTTTGCGGTGAGTTTTTAGGAGAGTTAAATCATTTTTTATATAAAGGTAAAGAAAATTTTGATAATGATTTTAGATGTCTAATAGCTGGTGGCGGTACAGGTGATTCGGCTATTTATCTTGCAGATCAGCTGAAAAATAAAAATGCCGAGATAATATATTTGGATTTAAACAAGTCTAGTATGGAAGTAGCACAAAAACGTGCTGAAATACGTGGTCTTAAAAACATCAAATGGGTTAACGATTCTATATTAAATATACCTAATCTAAAACTTGGAAAATTTGATTACATAAATTGTACCGATGCACTTAATCATTTAGCAAATCCCGATATGGGATTAAAAAATCTAAAGGATTCTTTAAAGCCAGAAGGTGGTATGGGTTTGATGGTATACGCAAAATATGGTCGTACCGGTGTTTATCAGATTCAAGATTTAATGAATATGGTGAATAAAGATGCTAAAAACCGTGTCGAAGAGGTGATAAACGGAAAATTAATTTTAGATAATTTGCCTGCTACCAATTGGCATAAAAGAGGTTGGGAATTATTTTCAAATTATAAAAATTTGAGTGAAGCTGAAGTTTATGACATGTTTTTGCATAAACGAGATAAAGCCTATTCTATTCCTGAGTTATATAAACTTGTAGAAAATGCCAGTTTAAATTTTGTTGATTATCTTGATCCGATTGAGAAAGTTTTATTAAAACCAGAAAATTATATAAAAGATTCATCCCTTTTGCAAAAAATTAAGAAAATGGATAAAGTAGCTCAAGAAGCAATTTGTGAAATACTTACTGGTAATATTACTAAACACTCTTTTTATATATCAAATCAAAAAGATAGTGTAGCATCACTTGATGATCTTGATAATGTGCCTTATTTCTATAATATTACTAATTTTGCTAAACAAATTTATGAGTATCTAGAATCTAATGCTTCAACAATAAGTAATGTTATTAATTTTACTATTAATAATGGCGTATTAAATAATGTTAATATCTCAATGTCGATATTAGCTAATACTAAATACATATTTAAATATATGGCAGAGGAAAGAAGCTTAGGAGAGATATTTGATATAGTGCGTAAAGAATTAAATAAAGATATAAGCAATAAAGCATTATTAAACGAAGTCAAAAATGTATTTGCCCCGTTACTTAGTACAAATATTTTGTTATTAAAGTCAAAAAGTTTATAAAGAGTATTGTTGACATTTCTGAAATCTTAATTATCTTTAAGTAAATAATTTTGGAGTAAAAAAATGGTAAGAGAAATTACTATAGGGGGACAAGAACCCGAAAAACAAAATAAAGAAGAAATAAAATTTAATGATATCGGGATAAAATTAACAGAAGTTAATAATAATTTTGATAAAATAATAGAGAGTTTAAAAAAAGCAATAAGTAAAGATCCAACAAACAAAGCTCTTTTAAATGCTATGAAAGATTTTAATATTATTAGTGAAGAATTCAAAAATCATACTGAAAATGTCAAAAATAATATTGATGAAATTATCTCGTCACCTATAAAAAATTTAGCTGAACATTTAGAAAAAAATACTCCGCTTGGTAAGTTACAAAAGTTTGTAACTGATCAAGCAGAAAAAGCACAAGAAAAATTGCATGGTTTTGTAGGTGAAAATAAGATTTTGAAAGCTGCATGGGGAGTTGTACTTGCTGGATGTGAAGTAATAAAAGTTACTGTTAGTGCAGCTGTAAATTCTGCTATAGCCAATGGTAAGCTTGCTACAAGTGTAAAGGATTTTGGGGCAGCAGTTAGTGATTCATTACAAAAAAGCCCAGCAACTGGTAGAGTACGTTAATTTATTGTAAATTGTGATTTATTCTATAGTACCGGACAGTTTTAAAAAAGTCTCGTCATTGCGAGGAAATTATCAAATAATTGACGAAGCAATCTAGTTAAAAAATACTAATTTTATTAGTATTTTTTATTATTTTCTGGATCTAGTTCCCAAGCCACGGCATGACAGAAATGGAGCTGATCCAAGCAAGCAGCTCTTAAGCAGTAGTAGCAACAAGTATATATTCTACAAAAACTTGTCTTATCTCAGGCTGTCTGTGATTATGGAATAAATATCTATTAAAGAAGTAACTTGTTAAGCTTAAAGCTTGCCTTTTTTCTTCTAAGGTAATTTTGTCATTACCAGATAGCAGAAATTTTGGCAAAGGTAATAATTTATCTTTATAAGGTGTTCCTACCTCATATGATACAGCTCTGCCTGATTTAGGTGATAGATAAGCTAAATCTTGTGTAGTATTGCTAACACCGCATTTAGTAAAGTCAAGTTCATAGCCCATTTCAGCAAGCAGTGCTAGCTCAAAATTAATATAATCATGAAAACAAAAATTTTTTGCTAGATTATCCAGATAGTTTATTAGCAATGAGAAAAAATTATAATGCTCTTCTCTTTCGTGAAATAACTCTTTGATTAAAGATATGACGGAATTAAAAGCATATAGCTTAGCTTTATTTATAATAAAATGACCGGTATAAGATTTGACAAGCTCGCATTTGGCAATTCCGATATGTTCATGAAGTCTTGCTTGCCATAAAAAATCTACTACATTACCTTCTTGATATATAAACTTGCTTTTTTTCGAAGATTCTTTTGCAACACCTGAATATAAACCATGATTTTTGGTAAAAACTGTAATAATAAACGTATTTTCCTTTAACGGTTTTTTAGCAATTATTACTCCTATATCTTTTATGTTCATGGTTTTTTTATTACTTAATGTCACCCCGTGGCTTGACCACGGGGTCTTTTATTACAGGTTATAAGATCCCGCGATCAAGTCGTGGGATGACAGATACAGCTGTTTCTTCGCCTCGTCTGAGTTACCCGTATATACTATATTTTTATAATTTAGTTTCATTGCAGTAAACAAAGCTGCATGGTCATCATCAATATCCACAATAACATCTATAACTTTTTTAGGAAATTCTTTTTGTAAAGTTTCAAGCATATGATCAACTACTAACATACCATAATATTTTACACTGCTTTCAGAATTTGTTAATATATACTCACCTTGTGCAGAAGATAAAAAATCTCGTGCATCTTCCAAATTTTCCACCTTATAAACTACACTCATTTTATTATCTCTTTTAATTTTATTCATCCACCACGGGATGACAGGGTTGGAACAAGACCTATGCATGAATAACCTAACTACTCTCTGCCATAAGCTTATGAGCTTCATTATCCTCAAGCCATTCAGCATTTTCTATCAAATATTGCTCTTGAAACTTGGCAAGTTTTGGATCAGGCTCCCCTGATAAATTTTTAAGTCCCTCAAACAAAATACCTAAAAAGCCGATATTATTCTTTTCGCAATAATTTTGCATATCTTCTATATGATTTTTGCGATCATCAACAAACACGATAAAACTAGCTTGTAGCTCTTTAGAAAATTTGGCTAAAGTACCACTTTTTGAATGGTTACCTGTTATAAATATTCCTTTATAAAAAACCGCCTCATCTTTTTTAGCTGGACTAAAAATTGCCAATTTTTCATTGTCAGAAAATTCTATACCTAAACTTTTTAATTCTTCATATCGCCATTCTTGCATGGATGGAATATTGCCAAATTTCCCTGTACTCATCTGTGTAAGGGCATAAACGAAATAATTTTTTTTAAGAGTATTTAAAACCTGCACCCATTCTTCATCAATCAGTATCACTTTCCGCTGCAAACGCCAATTACTGACAATCTCTTCAAAATTATCATAATTACTTTTGTTTGCCTTAATTCTATCAAGCATTTGATTATAGGGCGGTTTTCTAAAAGTAACTGATTTCGGTGTTATAATAGTATCGTCTACATCTAGAAAAATTAATGCCTCGGCGGGGATATTTTTTATTAACTCAAGAATTTCTGAAGCTGAGCTAGCAACTGGAAATGAGGAGGTGATGTTGTGCATATATTATTATTTATGTGTTTAAGTTTTTCCGTCATTGCGAGGAAAGGCAAAGCCTTGACGCGGCAATCTCAGGAGTCTTACTTCATGAGATTGCCACGCTCATTTCATTCGCTCGCAATGACGGTGCTGGACAAGTCGCAGGATGACATTTTGAGAACCCTTATTCCCCTTGGGCTAAGCTATATCCAGCTTTACCATCAAACTCAAAAAGATTTTCTACTTTGATAAAGTCGATATTTGCTTTGCTTAAGGTCTCAAGTAATTTTGTTATATCTAAATGCTTTAATTCTTTTCCGTCTTTAGCCATAAAACGACAACACCAATGATCGGATATGGTCTCGAATCTTGTATCACGAGGCCATAATTTCAGTCCTTTAGAAGAGATTGTTTTCAGCTCAAAATTACCGAGATCAAGCTTATTTACCTTATCAGCTATATCATGAGCAGAAGCGACATTCATATTTACAAATATATCCGTGCCGACTAATTTTTTCGATTCTTTAGTGTTGATTTTATATGTGGTATTACTTTCCTGCTTTTTAGTAACTAACGGATAATCTGCTTTAGCTAATTTCTCTGGCTTCTGACCTAGCCTTTTTACTACTTCCTCGGCGAATTCTTTTGTGCCGACCTTTTTAGTAGAATGGTCTTTATTATATATATCTGCTGTATGCATACCATCTTCTATAGTCTTCTTCCAAGCATTTTCGATTAGAGTGGCAATATCACCCTGCCCTATATGCACTAACATCATTATAGCAGCATTTAATAGCCCTGATGGGTTTGCGATGTCTTGACTTGCAATATCAGGAGCACTTCCGTGTACTGCTTCAAACATTGCATAATGCTCTCCGATATTGGCAGAACCAGCTAAGCCTACCGAACCTGAAATTTCAGCTGCTACGTCAGAAATAATATCACCATACAAATTAGAAGTTACGATAACATCAAATATTTCCGGTTTAGTCGCAAGCCTTGCAGTGCCGATATCGATAATATAATGTTCATTATTGATTTGCGGATATTCTTTGGCAATTTCATTAAATACTTTATGAAAAATCCCATCGGAAAATTTCATGATATTATCCTTACTTAAACAAGTAACTTTTTTGCGGTTATTTTTTACTGCATACTCAAAGGCATATCTGATAATTTTCTCGCAACCGGTACGGCTAATAAGCTTAACTGATTCATACATATTATGCGTCTGGCGGTATTCTATACCGGCATATAAATCTTCCTCATTCTCACGTATGATAGTTAGGTTTAGATTTGGATGCTGAGTTTTAGTAAAAGGATGAAACGAAACAGAGGGGCGAATATTAGCAAAAAGTTGTAATGTTTTACGAATCGTAACATTTAGGCTTTTATATCCTCCTCCTTGCGGCGTAGTAATCGGAGCTTTAAGTATAATTCCCGTGCGTTCTATCGACTCCCAACTTTGTTCACTTATACCTGAACTATAATGCTTTACATAGAGTTTTTCCCCTACTTCTATAGTTTCTAAACGGATTCGTGCTTCAGCTTTACGTAATATATAAAGCACGACTTCCATTATTTCAGGACCTATACCATCCCCATATGCAATTGTAATCGGTGTAAATTCTGCCATATTGATACTTATTAATAATTATAATTGATTTGGACTTCTTTTAATCTCTCATTCAATATAAAAGTTACTTCAGAAGTTATATTTAAATTATCTTTTGCATATAAAATTTGAGCACTTGGAATGACTAAATTAACGCTATATTTTTCTGCAAGCTCACTAATTATTGTAATCGTTAATTCATGAATTTTACTCATAGCTTCAGCATGAGCTTGCTCAAGTCTTGCTTTTTTACTCTGAATTTCTTTTTTTACTTCAGTAACTTTTTCATAAAATTCGCTTACTTTCTTTTCAAACTCATCTTCACTTAAAGAAGAACGTTCTTTCATCACGCTTTCTTCCATAGGCTTAAATTCTGCTTCTTTTGTGTTAATATCTTCTTGAATTTTTTGATTAATTTTTTCAACTTTATTACGCAAATTTTTTATAGCCATTGACCCTTCTAAAATCGATTGAACATCAACAATAGCCACTCTAACTTTAAAATTATCTTCTTTATTTGGCAACTCTGCTTGAGCAAAATATGAAAAACTTATTATTAAAAGCAACCCTAATAATCTATACTGCACGATATAACTCTGTTTTTATTAAATAGACCGTTATTGTCATTGCGAGGAGATGCAACGCATCGACGCGGCAATCTCATAAAGCAATATAAACCTCCTGAGATTGCCACGTCGAAACTTACAGTTTCTCCTCGCAATAACGAATAATCTAAAACACTCCACTAATCAAGAATAAATAACATAATATGATTTGTCTAGTCTGAATGTTCTGCTAACATTGGCACATCCTGCTGCCATTCTCCATCATCAGATTTATAACTTCCTTGATCATCGCCCATACTAACATCCTTATCACTATTACTATCTTCAAGCTCTGGTTCTGTCAAAGGTTCTTCCAAGTTAACATTATCAACCATATGAATTTTATTAAGCTCCCTTAAAGCGTCAAAAGCAATCTTAAAACTTGTATCTTTCGACTCTATTAATACAGCTTTCATTCCAGCTTTCTTTGCAGCCTCTACATTATATAATGTATCTTCAATTAATAATACATTTGCCGGATTTGTTACTCCTACTTTTTGCATAGCTTCTTCTATATGCTTCTGTTTGTCACAAACAGGATGAACCATATAATATTGCTTTAGAGCTTCTGGCAAATAAGACACTATATGTAGCTTTTCCACATCTTCTTTAAGTATTTTTGTCATAGCATATTCTACTGCTTGTGGGTAATCGTTAAATGATACTAAAGCCACCTCATACTCAGATAACCAAGCCTTTTTTATTAAAGTTACTAGTCTTTTTTCATTCCTCCAACCTAAAGACGGATTTCTCAAAAACTCATCTGTATACTGTATTTTTAGTTTTTCGGTGATAGATATTCCAAATTTATGATCTATAGTTAATTTCTCACCAAGGTAATTATGTAAACTCTTGAAAAATATTGTTCCGTCAACATCAAGACATAATAGTTTTTTTTGCTTCATAAATGGAATTGTAAAAGTTAATATATATTGTTCTTTAAATTGAATTCATGAGTTTTACAAGAAGTTTATTCCAATTTTTGCTATTTTGGTATATAATGCAGAAAACTATTGTAAACTTGTGAGAATTTTTAAAGATGACATCTATTCGTAATATAGCAATTATTGCCCACGTTGATCATGGGAAAACCACGCTTGTTGACAACATGCTTAAACAAAGTGGCACTTTTAGAGCTAACCAACAAGTAGCCGAACGTGCTATGGACTCTAACGACCTTGAGCGTGAACGTGGGATTACCATACTTGCAAAATGTACTGCCCTTATGTGGGGTGATGTACGTATCAATATAGTAGACACACCAGGACACGCTGACTTTGGCGGTGAAGTAGAACGCATACTTAGCATGGTTGACGGCGTTGTGCTACTTGTTGATGCATCAGAAGGACCAATGCCACAAACAAAATTTGTGCTTTCTAAAGCCTTAAAGCTTGGTTTAAAACCTATCGTTGTTATCAATAAGATCGATAGAGATGACCAAAGAATAAATAAAGTTATTGATGAAGTATACGAGCTATTTGTAGCGTTAGAAGCAAATGATGATCAGCTTAATTTCATAGATAAAATAGTTTATGCTTCAGGTAGAGCAGGAAGAGCTTCATTAAATTTTGATGAAACGATAAATCCTTTAGACAATTTAGCAGATGATCTTGCACCTTTATTTGACCTAATAGTAAAGCATGTACACGCTCCTATAGCTGATGCTAAAGCACCTTTTTCTATGCTTGTTACTACTAGAGAATTCAACCCTTTCTTCGGTAGAATTTTAACCGGTAGAGTACAAAGCGGTAGCGTTAAGGTTAACCAAAATATTAAAGTACTAAACCGTGAAAATAAAGTACTTGAAAATGGGCGAATCACTAAAATATTAGCCTTTAGAGGACTCGAGAGAATCGCTATAGATGAGGCTACAGCCGGTGATATTATCGCCATTGCTGGTGCTGAAAATGCTAACGTTGCCGATACGATATGTGCACCTGAAGTAACTGAGGCACTGCCATCACTACCGATTGATCCACCAACCCTATCTATGACCTTTAGCGTTAATGACTCACCACTTGCAGGTAAAGAGGGTACGAAAGTTACATCAAGCTTAATTGGCAGCAGATTGATGCGTGAGCTTGAGAGTAACGTAGCCCTTAAAGTAACCGAAGCACCTGGATCAAACGCTTTCCAAGTTGCAGGACGTGGAGAATTACAGCTTGGTATCTTAATCGAGACTATGCGTCGTGAAGGCTTTGAATTATCAATCAGTAGACCAGAAGTATTATTCCAAACAGGCGAAAACGGCAATAAACAAGAACCTATGGAAGAAATCCAAGTTGACGTTGACGATGATTATGTTGGTGTGGTCGTAAGCTCCTTATCGCTTAGAAAATGCGAAATGACCGATATGAGACCATCAGGTGGCGGCAAAAGCCGTGTTACCTTTATCGGTCCATCAAGAGGTTTAATTGGTTATCACAGCCAATTCTTAACTGAAACTCGTGGTACTGGTATCATGAACCGTATTTTCCATGGCTATGCTGATTATAAAGGCACTATCGAAGGGAGGACTAAGGGCGTACTTATCTCTAACGGCGATGGTGACGCTGTTGCTTACGCTTTATGGAATCTGGAAGATAGGGGAAAAATGTTTATCAATCCAGGTGACAAAGTATATAGAGGGATGATTATCGGTGAACATAGCCGTGATAACGATTTGGAGGTAAATCCGCTTAAGGCTAAACAGCTAAGCAACGTCAGAGCATCCGGTAAAGATGAGGCTATTAAATTAACCCCACCAATGCTTTTAACTTTAGAGCAAGCAATCAGCTATATACAGGATGATGAGCGAGTTGAGGTAACACCGAAATCTATCCGCTTACGTAAAGCTCTACTCGACCCCAATGATCGTAAAAGAGCTGGGAAGTAAAGAATTATTATTGCATAAATCGAAAAACATTCTTGGTGTCATCCCGTAGCGGCATTGTTGCGTGAATCAGTTTTCCAGTTGTCATCCCGCGAGCTTGTAGCGGGATCCAGTTAAAAATACTAATAAAATTAGTATTTTTTATTATTTTTTGGATGCCGTGGTCAAGCAACTAGATGACATCGAAAGTGCTTTTCGATCCACGTGACAATGCCTCCCGTGGCTTGTCCAATAGTACCGGACAGTTATTATTCTATGTCATTCTTAGCAACGGCGGGAATCCAGCATAAAGCGAGATAAATCGAGCTTTTATATTCTAAAAAATTACTGTATTTAGACTTTTTTTTTCCTGGATTCCCGCTTTCGCGGGAATGACATACAAAGTCACCTACATCTGAATAAAATATAACATTTTTTTAATAATTGTCCGGTACTATAGGCTTGTCCACGGGATCCAGTAAAAAAATACAAAAAACTTGATTTATCTCGATTTATGCTGGATGTATACCATTGATACTTCAAGATTTGGCAAGCCAAATTTCGGGATTCGTCTTTGCTTACGTACTTCTGTACGCTCCGCAGACTCACCGCTTATTTGACTTACCAACTTTTGAAGTATCTGCGGTATATATGCTTTTCAAGCTACACAACAGCTTTACAATTCTTTATCAGGCAAAAAGCCCCCAATTTGAGAGTCCCATAAAGTCTTATATAACCCGTTACGATCTAGTAGCTCGTTATGGCTGCCGTCTTCGACAATTCTACCTTTATCAAAAACAATAATCCTATCCATATGCAAGAGCGTTGATAAACGGTGGGCAATTACTATCGTTGTTTTTCCCTGCATTAAATCCCATAAGCTTTTTTGAATATATTCCTCAGTCACAGAATCTAGTTGTGAAGTGGCTTCATCTAAAATCAAAATTGGAGCATTTTTAAGGATAGCTCTAGCGATTGCTATTCTCTGTCTTTGTCCGCCTGATAGCTTGATACCTCGCTCACCAACTAACGACTCATAGCCCAAGGATAATTTTTTAATAAACTCATGTGCATAAGCTTTTTTAGCAGCCTCTATTACTTCTGCATCTGAAGCATCAGGTCTACCATATCTAATATTTTCCATAAGGCTGCGATGAAAAAGTGAAGCTTCTTGCGGTATTACGCCTATATTATTACGTAGCGACTCTCGCGTAATTTCTTTAATATCTTGATCGTCAATAGCTATTTTTCCTTCTGCTATATCATACATTCTAAGGATCAAATTAACAAAAGTTGTCTTGCCACTTCCGGAATAACCTACCAGTCCTACTTTTCCTCCTGGCTTGATTACTAACGATTTATTTTGAAATAACGGCGTAGTATTTTTATATTGGAATTTTACTTTATTAAAAATTATCTCTCCCTTTTTAATTATCAAATTCTTGGCATTAGGTTTGTCAATTATTTCAAGCGGAGTTAAAGCAATATCAAGCCCCTGCCTCGTTTCACCTACTGCTCTAGAAAATTTTAAAATATCGCGAGATAAAGACCATAAAATATCTATAATCGAAATATTAAGAGTTATAAGCAGAGCAAAATCACCAGTAGTAACGACTCCCTGCTTAAAGCCCGATATTAGGAGAATAAAACCAATTATCTGATAGATAACAAATAATACGCCTTGAAAAGCAAACATATATAAAAACCACCAGTCACGTTTTTGGCTAGCTTTTACATATTCATTAAGTTGACCGCTTAATCTTTTTGACTCTATCTTTTTTGAAGCAAATAAATGCACGCTGATAATATTGCTTAAAATATCGACAATATAACCGACTAGTTTTGAGCGTATTTGCGAAGATTCTGCTGATAATTTCTTAGCACGTTTGGCAAAACAAACAGCAGAGATTGTAAAGATAACTACCCAAATACCTAATAAAATCCCAAATTTATAATTTATTGTAGAGACTGTAAAAATGGCTATTATTATTGCTATAAAATTACCAAAAAACTGATTTATTACCGCATATAGTAAATCGGGTATATTACCCATTACGTCTTTTACTTTATTAGCAAGATTGCCGGCAAAATGATTCTGAAATAAATTTTGCGAATGTTGCATCATTTTCTCCATCAGAATATCTGCTATATAACGCTGCATAGGCGAATATAATTTAATGCCGATATAATCTAAAAACCTCCACATAAGGATTATGACTAACGACATGCTAAGATAAAAAATCATCAATCCTGATAACTCACTTACTATATTTTCAGCATTTAATAATGGAATTTTATCAAGCATCAGTTTTAATATATATGGGCGAAGACTCATATCGATTGCCCAAATAATAGCAACGGCAAATTGCCCTAAAATTAACCATTTAAAAGGCTTACAAACTTCAAATATAAAATTAAGTATTGGATTACTTTTCATAAATTTTTAAATTAGAACAGGATAAGTAAATAGTAATAAGTGAGACAGGTTTAGACCGAAATGAACCATCATAGAGCATAATATTTTATTGGTTTTATAGTATGCATAGCCATAGAAAAATCCACAAGTGCTACTTAGAATTACATATGTCAAACCACCTTGAAAATGTGCCACTCCGAATATTAAAGATGCTATAACTAGTGCTAACATTTGTTGTTTCGGTAAAAGATTTTGCAGAGTTCTTTGTATAAATCCCCTAAAAAATACTTCTTCACTAAAACAGATAAAAAAGAAATTATTAATCATCCATATCAGTAATATATCTGGAAGTTTAGGCTCAAATAAAACATAACCGCTTACTAATACTAGAGTTATAATTATTACTATACATGACAATAGCGAAAATAATGTATATTTAATTAGACCTATTGCATAACTTGCTTCTAAAGGTAATTTGGGTGTCGATCCTAGCCCCTTATCCTCACGTACTAATGTGTACGCTGCGGTGCTGTGCTTCGTGTCTCCTACAAATTCCTCTTTATTAGCTACGTTATCCAATAGGTCTATTATTTCGTTACTTCCTTGTTTTTCTGAAATATATAGATTACTCATAGCAAAAATTATTAATGCCGGCATTACCTTATCAAAATTCAAATACATTGAAAATGGCATGGAAGCTTTAGATAATTGTAAATTACTAATCGCAATTACGTTAAAAAATCCAAGAACTTTATGGAAAGTAAATGCCGCAAAGCAAACCGAGGTTAATATAAATAATAATGTTCTTATTACTTTATTCAGCTGTGGGAAATTGAAATAAGTATAAGTGATAGCAGAAAAAACAGCTAACGCACCAAGCCCGATAATATTTATTATGCCTTGATAAAAAGCTGATAAGACCGTAATGCTCATAACCGAATACATGACTCGTTTATTAGAGCAGAATAAGGAAATCATTATTGTTGTGATGAGCAAAATATAAGTTGTATTTAGAGCTTGCATAAAAATATGTTTTTAATAAATTAAGAATTATATGTCATTGTTGCGTGGATCGAGAGTCGTCATTGCGAGCGAATGAAATGAGCGTGGCAATCCAGAAAAAATAATAAAAAATGCTATAAATTAGCATTTTTTAACTAGATTGCTTCGTTAATTACTTCGTAATTTCCTCGCAATGACGGAAAAACTAATCTACGCAACAATGTCACCACGAGATAACAGAGTAATACAATAAATAACACCAAGTTTTCATCATTATTTAATCTTCAACAATCTAACGCTATGTCTACCGCCCTCGAATTTAGTAGCTAGAAATTTATCTATAATATTAAATACCTCTCCTTGATCTAGGATTTTTGCACCCAACACCAAAATATTAGCATCGTTATGAGCTTTAGCACTCTCAGCTGTTGACACATTAACACATAAAGCCGCTCTTATTTCTGAACTACGATTAGCAGCAATCGACATACCAATGCCCGTGTCACCGATTAAAATACCAATGCGAACGAGCTTTTCAATAATATTATTTACTACTTTTTTGGCATAATCAGGATAGTCAACGGATTGCGTATTATGTGTTCCGCAATCGTAAACACTCAAAGATTTTTTTTGTAAATATTCGATAATTATGGATTTAAGTTCATAACCGGAGTGATCACTTGCTATAACAATATCGTAAGTTTTCATAATTAATTTTTTTAATGGAAAATGAATGATAAGAATTATATAATAAGTATAATTTATTGACCAACACAATATAATAATCTTATTAAATATATGAAATACCCTGTTGCATACTCGTTTTATTTGAAAAATTGGCTACGTCATCTTTGCAGCTCCTTCGGTACTCACGTACTAAGTGTGTACGCTCCGTTCCTCGGGCTACAAATTTCTTGCTCTTTTCCAAATAAAACTTCGTATGCTAATTCTCTACTGATTCGGTGTACACTTAGTACTATATTATGCTTTTTTCTAACTGCTTGCGTTGATCAACCTCCTGCCCCAATCGAGTATAAAGAAAGAGGAATTACCGTTAGTAATTCTGGTAATGTTATTGATAATGATGAGGGGATAATAACTAGTAGCACTATAGAAGAAGCTCCTAAATTAGAAGTAAGCGGCTCTTTAGAAGAGCCTGCAATAGAAACTACCGAAGATGATAATGATGCTGTAGTGATTCCTACCACAAAACATGATGAAGAAATAACAAAGTTAATTTTTGAAAAACCTCTGGACGGCGAGATTGTCACCGAGTTTAAAGAGGGGAAGAATAAAGGCATAGATATTGCTGTTTTAGAAGAAAGCAGTGTTAATTCTATAGGCTCAGGAACTGTTATATTTTCAGGAAATAATGCACAATTCGGTAATTTAGTAATCGTTAAATTAGATAAAGATGATCTAGAAGTAGCTTATGCCGGCTTAAAAGATTTATCAGTTAAAAAAGGCGATAAGGTTACTAAAACTAGCATAATCGGGCATGTGGAAGATAAGCTGTATCTAGCTATGCGTAAAGGCAAAGTAGCAGTTGATCCAACTAAATATATCGCATTCTAAAATGGAACTTATTACTTTAACTAAATATGGTGATCCTCAGAATGTAACAGTCAGAAGAAGCACTCAGGCTAAGAATATAACTATCCGAATTACACATAAAGGGGCTGAGCTTGTATTACCCCTTAAGGTAAAAGCTGAAAAGGGTTATAATTTTTTGCTAAGTAAAGAACATTGGGTTAGGCAAAAATTACACCGTAACATGGCTAAACCTGCCAATGAAGACAATAAGATTTCCATTTTAGGCAAAGATTATCAAATAATTCATACTGATTCACCTGAAAATCAGGTAAAATTACAAAATGACGCATTGGAAGTATATTGCAGCAAAGTACTTAAAAAAATTAGCATTGAAGTATTTTTGAAAAAGAAATTACTATCAGAAATAAAAGCTATAGTAGAAACCATTTCCAAAAAGCATAATTTAATTTATTCTAATATTAGAATAATGAAAAATGTAACTACGAAATGGGGCAGCTGCTCTAGCTGCGGCAATCTTTCTTTTAACTGGCGAATAGTTTTTGCTCCTTATGAGGTCCTAAAATATTTAGTAGCTCATGAAATGGCACATTTAAAGGAAATGAACCATAGCAAAAATTTTTGGCAGCTAGTTGAGGATATTTATCCCGAATACCAACCGGCTAAATTATGGCTAAAAAGAAACGGCAGAAATCTATATAGTTATTTATTATAAAAACAGGTAAAACATATGCACAATTTAGTTACAAGTGAAGAATTTAAACATATAGATAAGCTTATTGATGAGGTTACGTTGTACCATCAACCAACCCTAATAAAAGGAAAAAGGAATAGTGCTATACTTGTTTCTCAAGAAGATTGGGAAGATATACAAGAAACTTTATTAGTAGCATCAAATAAAAAATTAAGTAATTCTTTAATTAAAGGCAAGAATACACCTTATACTGAATGTAGTACCAAATTAGATTAGCCCAAGTGTATACATTATATTATTCCCATGATGCAAAAAAAGATTTTAAGAAAATTGAAAAATCACATCATAAAGATAGTTGCTTACAACTACTTGATTTAATTGCTCAAAATCCATTTCAAATACCACCACCATATAAAAAACTTTCTGGTATATATGAAGGAATGTATTCTCGAAGGATTAATATACAGCATAGATTATTCTACGAAGTTGATGAAAAAAACAAAAGAATAAAAGTACTAAAGATATGGAATCATTATTATGATAATCAAAAAACACAGAGGAATAAATGAATAACGCAACAAAAAGAGTAGTAGTTCCGGCACTTGAAGAAATTTTATACGAGCCTATAAAGGTATTAGATCACGGTTTTATTAGAGTAATCGACTATATGGGTGATGATAGTGCTATAGTACAAGCTGCTCGTGTTTCTTACGGCAAAGGCACAAAACAGCTAAACCAAGATAAAGGGTTGATCAATTATTTGCTACGTCACTATCATACTACGCCTTTTGAGATGTGTGATATTAAGTTTCATATTAAATTACCGATCTTTATTGCAAGACAGTGGATTAGGCATAGAACAGCCAGCGTTAACGAATATTCTGCTAGATACTCAATATTAGGTAATGAGTTTTATTTACCTGAACCACAAAATATTGCCCCGCAATCTAGTACTAATAAACAATGCCGAGAAAGCGATAGCCTACCAAAAGAAGTAGCCGAAAAGGTCCTTAACATATTAGAAGAAGATGCCCGAAATTGTTATAAGCACTATACGGAATTAATGAATACCGACGAAGATGGTAATGTCATAGACGAAAATACTACCGGTATAGCTAGGGAGCTTGCTCGTATGAATTTGACATTAAATTATTATACGGAATGGTATTGGAAAATTAATTTACATAACTTGCTTCACTTCTTAAGGCTACGAGCTGATCCGCACGCTCAATATGAAATTAGAGTTTATGCCGAAAAGATGCTTGATATAGTTAAAGCTTGGGTACCTTTTACTTATGAAGCTTTTGAAGAATATCGTATGTGCGGAGCAAATATTTCTTGTAAAGGTTTAGAAGTGATTAAAAAAATGATAAGCGGTGAAAAAGTTACCCATGAAACTAGCGGAATGACTAAACGAGAATGGGAAGAGCTAATGAAAGTTCTCAAATAGTAAATATTTATTAACTAATTCTTGATGGATAGTTAATTTTTCTTTATAATACCTCTTTTATTAAATAGGAGAGGTTTATGATGAGAAAGAAATTAATTTTAACTTTAAGCATTTGTTCTATTATTTCCTTTAATAGTTATGCTTTTAATGAATCCCCTACTACTACGGATAAAGTCCAAAGTGAAAATACACAAACAAATAAAATCTCTCCTATTAATATGCAAAATCTTCACAAGCTAGCAATATCATTAAAAAACGAGAATTTTTCCAATAAAATATTGGCATATTCTGACTATTTCATAGGTAAGCCTTATGATACGGAACTAGGCACAAATTTAATTATTTGGGATAAGAATAGAGATAAGAATGAGCTAATTAATCTAGAAACTTTTGACTGCTTTAGCTATATAGAAATGGTTATAGCATTAGCAGAAATAAAAGAACCAAATGTGGATCCTGTAAAATTTAAAGAGCAGTTAGCAGAAGCTCTAGCAAAAATTATGTTTCCTTCTGACGATATATCATATGTTAACAGAAATCATTTTATGGATGAATGGTTAAAGAATAATAGTAAATATCTTACAATGGAAAATGTATTTGCAAATCTTCCATATGCTAAAGTTAAAACTGCGATGATTAATAAAGCAGGTCTACTTGAAACACAAATTAATAATTATATTAAAGATAATGTATCTAGAGATGAATGCTTTTCATTTGGTGAAAAATATAATCAGATAAAATCCATCAAACCTTTTAAATCTGATATTAGTTATATAAGCTTTACTGATTTCTTAGAGCATAAGCAAGAACTGACAAAGCAATTTGCAGGAAAAATATATCTTATGGTTATGACAATGGACAACCCAAAACTATTAGAGCTAACAAAATCAGAACATAATATAGCTCACGTTGGGTTTGTATTTACCAAAAACGATAAGCTTTATTTTAGGCATGCAACCCCAATAGGTCCTAAAGAAATTGTTGAAGTGTCTTTAGAAGAATATGCAACCGGTAAAAAAGAAAGTAAAATCTTTACAGGCTTTACTTTATTCAGTTTAGAGCAGAAAGATAACCCTCCTAATAAGTAAAAATCAACTTTAAAAAAAGCAAGAAGCATCTAAATTTTTGACCTCAGCGTACGTTTTAATACTTGAGGATCAAAAATAAGAAATATTATTGCCAATTTTTCAAATAAAACGACAATAAACTTTTTATAATCAATAGATATAACTTTAAAAGGGGTTAACATTATGAAAATTTTAAAAATAATTATATTAGGTTACTTATTAACTATCGTAAGTACATCATATGGATCATTACCAAATGCTCGTACCATTTATATAACATCCGATGATGGACCGTTACCAGGTACAAAGAATTTGATTAATGTTATGTTGAAAAATAAAACTCCTATTACGCTGTTTATGGTGGGGTTACATTATGATAATGCAAAACAAGATGTAAGAAATTTTATAAATAATGCTAGAAAATCTCCTCTTATTGATGTAGGAAATCATAGCTATACTCATGCACACAATCATTATAGGTATTTTTATCATCATTGCTCGGATGTAATTCAAGATTTAAAGAAAAATAATATTACTTTAGGTTTAAAAGGTGACCATATTATTACAAGGTTACCAGGAAGAGATGTATTCCGACCCCTAATCTTAAAAAAGATGATCCATATATTACAAAAGCAGAAGATGTGGTAGAGACAATGACGATGCGATATATAAAAATGGTTTTTATATCTTTGGATGGGATTTAGAATGGGCTCATAATATACATGGTAAACCAATCCAGTCAGTTACGCATTTAGTACAAGAAATAGAAGATAAATTTAATGCCGGAAATACGATTTTACCTAATAAATTAATATTGCTTATGCATGATGAAATGTTTCAAGAGCAATTCAATGGTCCAGAACAATTACAACAGTTAATTACTAAGCTCCATAAAAAAGGTTATAAATTTGACCTAATAAAAAATTATCTACGTAATTAAGTCATAGCACTAAGTTGCATGACTTATACGTCATTCCCGCGGAAGCGGGAATCCAGCATAAGCGAGATACCTAAGCTTTTAATTTTAAAAACTTGCTGCTTTTATGTTTATTTTTCTGGATTCCCGCCTACGCGGGAAGGCATTGCCTGCGTGGATCGAAAAACGCCCTAAGGTAGTCATACCGTGGCTTGACCACGGCATCCAAAAAATAATAATTTTATTAGTATTTTTAACTGGATCCCGCGATCAAGTCGCGGGATGACAACTGGAAAACTGATCCACACAATAATCAATTAAAACGAATATTTACAAAATAAACCAGCGAACCAGAATTTTGTATTCTTACTTAATCTACTTCCAGCTCTGACACCATAATTTATATTATTAGTTTGAGCTGATAACTCACCACTAATACCAACATATGATTTGTCTGTTTTATAAGTAGGTACTTCGAATTGCTTTGGCATATCAGATACTTTAGCCTTAGCTTGTTTCTTAATTGGGTTTATAAAATCATATCCATATGTCAATGTGAATGACGGAGTAACAGAAATATTTTCTTTCACATTAACGTTTCCATCAATTCTAGCACCTATTTCTGTTATTACAGATTTACGATCAGGGATATTAAAACTCATAGTAGTACTACTGATTTCACCTTTCTCAGTATATGACTTTAAGGAAACTTTTTGATAATTAACATTTATAAAAGGTGTTAGATTTGTTTCTGCAAAGGCATTATATTGATATCCCGTACCGATAGTAGCGATATAATGCATACCTCTTGGTTTACCTTGTTCTATTCTTATAGCTTGACCAAGGTTAATTTGACGTTTGATATCATATTTAATCCAGCCACTACCGATAGCACCATACACAAATATAGGGTTATCAAATTTATAAGTACCATTTAATGTTAGTAATAATTCTTTAATCTCTGCTTTACCATTATTATTTTTAAAGCTCATATTAGATTTATCACCATTGATACCAAAACCTACTACTAAATTATCTGCAAGCTTATAGTTAAAATTTGCAGCGATTTCAGAGGTATCTGATTTTTTAATCCCAATATCTTTGACAGTTTTGGATTTAGTATGGAAATCTAGGTAATTGCCATTTATATCACCACTAAACATTTCACTTTCATTCATTGTTAAATCATAAGATTTAGAACGAATATTTTGAGCTACATTTTCACCAATTGCGATTGGTATTTCTCTTACATAAGCGATGCGGCTCGGTGACTCAATTACAGAAAGAATATATTGGGCAGTAATTTTATGTGCTGCTGGCGTTGGATGAGCAGTAAGGTCAAATACACCTTCATCTTCTATTGTGTTTTCCAGCTCATTTGCAGTAAAGAAGCTCGATGGATTAGTGGCAAGCTCTGCTACTAACCTTCCATAATCTGCATATATTACATTTGCAGATGGAGCGGATTTATTTATCGCACTGTAAATAGCTTGATTAAATGAATTACTTAAAAATCCCCCTGCAAAATTTTCCTCTTCATCAGTACCACCTAATATAAATTGCCTGTAGGACTCATTAAAATGATTTAAGACTACTATATATTTAGCCCCGCCATCAGATATATTTTTAACGAATTCACTAACATTATTCCCTCTAGAAACTACTTCTGCAGTAGTATCGGGAAAATCGTTAGAAGTTAAAGAGCCATCTTTAACGCCGCTCATAATCTGCTCAAAAGTTAAACCACGGGTAAATAATAATTCACTTAGATCGGATCGTAATGCAATAAGTATGGAGTCCGCATCATTTGGTCCCATATACATCATATAAAGAGCGTTAGGGTCAAATGTTTTTACATTTGCTTTATAAGTACTTAATTCAGGACTTAAGCTGTTAGTTGAGGCTCCGCCTAATGAAAAATTTGTTTGATTGTTTACATACTTAAAACCGTAATGTTCGGTTACTTAAAGCTGACCAACTATTAGCTGGCGTAGAAAAACTATCACCAAAAGTAAAAACATTTGAAAAGGTTTGAGGAGGAGTAGCTAGTGTACTACCGCTAGTAATTAATGTACTGCTTGCAACGAGCGTCATTAATAGCTTTTTGGCTTTATTTTTCATAAAAAATTAAGCCTAAATTATTAAAACTGGAGTATTTTAACACAAATTTAATATAAAGTAAATATATTAGATTAGGGAATTCATAAGATGTTAATTTAGTAAATTTGACCATTCAGGATCGGACGCATCACCGGGTGTTTTGATTTCTCGCTCGTTATGACCAGTCAAGTCAATTGCATAAATTCTATTTTTGCCGGAAGATTTGCCGTTTGATGACCAACCTTTAGCAAACATAATAACCCGTCCATTAGGCGACCAACAAGGGCTTTCGACTAAATAACCACTTGCTATTACTCTTTCACTATTTTCATCATCTTGCGGATATGGCTTCATAACACCGATATTAAAAGTTTTACCTTCTGAACCTCTAATAATTTTAGTAAATGCTATATAATCCCCTCGAGGCGACCAGCTAGGAGCCATATAAGAACCACCACCAAAGCTAATACGCTGGACATTGCTACCATCAGAATTCATTATATATAGTTGAGGAACACCATTTCTATCAGAATTAAAGACAATTCTACGTCCATCCGGTGAATAGCTCGGGGAAGTATTAATGCCAAAACCATCAGTCAGTTTATGAAGCCTTTTTGTTGCAAGGTCAATCTCATAAATATGAGTTGAGCCGTTCTTAGCTATAGACATTACAGCTTTTTTACCATCAGGGGCAAATCTTGGTGCAAAGGATATTCCAGCAAAATCACCAACTATACTTTCTTTGCCTGTTTTTAAATCCTTTTCATAAACAAGAGTTCGTCTTTTAGTAGCATAGGAAACATAAAAAATCTTATCTGCTGAACCAGAAAATCTTGGAGTTAAAACTAACGATTTACCATCGGTAATATATCGATTATTAGCCCCATCATAATCCATTAAAGCAATTCTTTTTACCTTTTTTAAATCAGGACCACTTTCAGCTACATATATTATCTTACTATCAAAATAACCAGTATCACCTGTGATTTTTTCATAGATTTTATCAGCAATTTTATGGGCTGCTCTTCGCCATAAATTTTCAGGTAGTTCAAGTACTTCACCGCCGAGCTGTTTTTCAAGTAATGTATCCCATAATATAAAACTGATTCTAAGCTTACCATTTTCAAGCTTTTTTACTGCCCCATTAACCAGTAAACTAGCATTAATTTGACGCCATGCAGCAAAAAGCGGTTTATACCCAATACCAGTTTTTTCTTCTATAAAAGAAGCCGAAGAAATAGGACGAAACAACCCACAAAGTTTTAGATCATTAGATATAACTTTCACTATTTCATGACCTACTGTATTATCTGAAGCAGAATCAGCCTCAAAATTATTCACCGCTATCGGAGTTGGGTCAGCCGTTCCATATTCAATATTGATTGTCTCAATAGCATAGCTATTAAAACTAAAAAATAGTAAAACAAAATATATAATGTTTTTCACTAAATTACTCCTTTGTGTGGTGGCGTCACCTCGTGGCTAGAATTGCCCGCATGGATCGAAAAACGCCCTAAGGTAGCCATCCCGTGATTTATTCACGGGATGACAGGGGAAAATGATCCATGCAGGCAATACCGCCACAGGATGACAAATTACAACTTACCCGGATTAAAGGTAAACTCAAACTCTTTCCAATGATTAAATCTTGCAGGATCAAGATTTTCGATAGGGCTTGCTTTCCATACTGCCCTAACTGCACTATCTGCTAATGCTTCGCAAATACTACTTGGAATCCCAGGGCAAATTTTTTTTACAACTTTTGCCTGTTCTACATTACCTGCTTTATCTAAAACAATATGAATAAATATTATTAGATTCTTATTACCCCTAGCACCTGCCGGAATATTGCTCCAATTTCTTTCAATCTGACGCCTTATTGATGAACTTTCATTATCTGAAAGAGGTAATCCTTCTGAATAAACTCCCTTAGCCTCTTTCTTATTATCAACTTTCTCTGACCTTTTATGCTTATTCGATTTTACATTATCACTTTCTGAAGACTGTTCCAAGTTCTTTAATAAAGAATCAAGCTCATCAGTTTTAGGTTCTTGCTTTTTTTCCTCTTTAGGTTTCTCTATCGGCTTTTTTTCTTCTATTTTTGGCTTTTCTTCTACTGGTTTGATTTCAGGTTCTTTTGCTTTTTCCTCTTTAGGTAAATCTTTAGGCTTCTCTTCTTTAGGTTTAGTCTGCTCTGATTTTTTAGCATCTTCGTTCTCTATCGGAGCTTCTTTTTGCTTCGTTTGCGTTATGATATTAGCTTTCTCACTAATAGGCAACATTTCAAAAGTTATGGTTTGTTCTTCTGGTAATTTTTCAAAAAGAGATGGCATACCAAATAGAAAAAAATATAAAAGAAGTAAGTGCAGTGCAATAGAGCAGCTAAAGAAAACTGTGAAATTATCCTTATTGTTTGTATCGTTACTTTTCATTATTTTTAATATTTGAAATAAGAGCTACACGAGAAAATCCGGCTGCATGAATTTCTGATACTACTTCTACCACTTCACCATAAGAAACGTTTTTATCACCTCTTACAAAAATCCTAGTATCTTTTTTCTCTTTAATGATATTTACAAGCTTATCAGTTAAATGCTTTCTTTCAATAGGTGTTTCAAGCAAGAAAACTTCCCCTTTATTATTGATAGTAACAACTAAAGGCTCATCTTGTCCTGAAATTGGGCTTGAATTTGTTTCAGGTAAGTCGACATTTACACCTGAAACTAACATTGGGGAAGTGATCATAAAAATAATTAGTAACACAAGCATCACATCGACAAGCGGCGTAACGTTGATTTCACTAACTACAGCTCTTTTACTTTTTCTATTACTTCCAGCAAGCTTAATAGCCATTACATTTTCTCCTGATCTATTGCCTTAGAAAGTATGGAGTTTAACTCGCTAATAAAATCTTCCATTTTATTATTGATCAGAGTAATACGGGAAATAAGATAATTATAAAAAATTACTGCTGGAATAGCTGCAAATAAGCCTATTGCGGTTGCAAGTAACGCCTCAGCAATACCAGGTGCTACTACTGCAAGTGAGGTATTTTTAGAAGTAGCAATTGATTGGAAACTATGCATAATTCCCCAGACAGTACCAAATAGCCCAATAAAAGGACTACTAGAGCCGACAGTTGCTAGAAAGCTTAAGTTCTTCTCAAGTTTTTCGATTTCTCGGTTTTGAGCAAGATACATAGAATTTGTAATACGCTCTTTATGATTATTTTTTAATAGCTCAGGAAGTCCCTTAGTATTTATACTTTTACATTCATCCATAGCTGAGATGAATATTAAAGCTAGCGGATTATTAACTGACCTTTTTATGCTATCATATAACTGCTCTAAAACACCACCTGACCAAAAAGTATTTTCAAATGATCGCATTTTTCGTTGCACTTGCATTAGCTTAAATACTTTATCCAAAATGATAGCCCACGACCAAATAGAAGCGATAAGCAGCATTAACATAACTGACTTACCGATAATATCAGATGAACTTATTAAAGAAAAAATCGATAAATGATCTTGCACAGCGACTTCTAAACCATCGCTAATATTAGTATCTGCACTCATTGAATATATTATTTAATTATCTTAAAATTAAATAATATATTCATATTTTGATTTTGTCATTAGGTATGTAGAAAATTTTTAAGTTTCTAGAGGATTAAGATATAAAAATATTGTACAAAATAGAAATTGGATTTATAATTTGTACAATAAGTAATATTAGCAAATTTATATTATGTTTGATCGTGATATAACCGATTATATAAAATATTCGGCAAAGTATTATCCGGTGGTTACTGTTACAGGTCCACGCCAATCCGGTAAAACTACTTTAGTAAAAATGATTTTTTCAGATAAACCCTATGTCTCACTTGAGGATATAGATATAAGAGAGTTTGCCCAAAATGACCCTAGAGGTTTTTTATCTACTTATAGTCAAGGTGCAATCATTGATGAAGTACAATACTGCCCTAATTTATTTTCATATATACAAACGAAAGTAGATAATGACCAAATTGCTGGACAGTTTATTTTAACAGGTTCACAGAATTTTTTATTGCTTGAAAGCATCTCACAATCCTTAGCGGGTAGAGCAGCTATAGTTTATTTACTTCCTCTTAGCTATAACGAAATAAGTAAAAAACTACCTGTTACAGGTGATCCTCTAAATTTTATATTTAAAGGCTTTTATCCTAAGCTTTATACTCAAGATTTATTACCTAGTGTGTGGTATAGAAACTACATCCGTACTTACATAGAAAGGGATGTAAGGCAAATTAAAAATATTAGTGATATTTCCACATTTCAGACTTTTTTAAAAATCTGTGCTACTCGTATCGGACAATTAGTAAATTTCTCATCTATAGCTACTGAATGCGGGGTTAGCTATAACACTGTAAAGTCGTGGCTTTCTTTATTGCAAACAAGCTTTATAATTTATTTAGTTAAACCGCATCATAAAAATTATAATAAACGCTTAGTTAAGCAAGAAAAGTTATATTTTTACGATACTGGTCTTGCTTGTACTTTACTGGGATTAGAATCGATGGAGCAGTTAGAAAAGTATTATGCCAAAGGAAGCTTGTTTGAAAATATGATAATAATTGAGATACTTAAAAATCGTCTTAATAAAGGCAAAGAAGAGGGGATATATTTTTGGCGAGATAGCCATGGTCATGAACTTGATATATTAATTGAAAGTGATAAGCTAACTCCAATTGAAGTCAAAGCAAGTAAAACTATAATTCAAGAATTTTTTAAAGGAATTAACTATTGGAGCAGCTTAGCAAATCAAGAAAAAGGTTATTTAGTATATACAGGCGATACGGAGCAAATAAGAGGAAATATAGAAGTTTTACCTTGGAATAAAATTAACAAAATCATCACTTAAACTTTATATCAAATTAATTATCCAGATTATTAATTTAACTATAATATTGTACAAATTAGAAATTGGATTTACAATTTGTACAATATTAATGTATATTATTTCCTAATATAGTTGTATCATCTACCGATATATGATCTTTATAAGTATTACGAGCTAGTTCTTCTGATCCAGACCATTCATTACAACTATCGGCAAAATATGTAATAGGTAATTTACAACAATCTCTAATTATTTGATTAATTTCTTTATCGCTAATTTTTTTATACTCTGCAGCAATATCTTCTTCAGATAGGCTAACATCATATTTTTCTTTAAAGATATTTGGTATTATTTTTTGTTTTACAGTTTCAATTCTTTTTTTATTACTGTTAGTAATATTTGTTCTTTTTTTTCTGAGTCTAAATTTTTAAGCCATGTGGAAACAATGACATTTTCTTTCTCATTCCAATAGTTATAATTTATACTATATTGTATAGTTTCAATCGTAATATTATATTCTTTTTTTGATAAAAATTGTTCCACTTTATCTTCAGCATAGACACCTAACACAAAATTATTGTGCTGCCTGTCTATAATCAAGATGTTATCAATTATTGCTAAATAATCATTAGAATTATCAACAATCTTTTTATATACATTTACAACGTCTGCCTCCGTAATTTCCTTTACCTCTGTTCCAAAATCAGCATATTCCCCTAATTCTTCACCAATTATATATTCTAACTCCGAACAAAATTCAGAATTTATCAAGTCTGTAAGTTGTTTTTGCTTTTCTATACTCATATTAGAAATCCAGTCGGTTATAACCTTATTTGCTGAATTTTTTTCTAATATTTCTGCCAACGTGAATTTTACATTATTTTCCAAAAATTCTAGAATTATATTTGGTTTTTGTTCATAATCTTGCTTTTCTTCTCCCATATACATAATAACACTCCGATATGTTTAATATTAATTAATATAATATTTATATTACAAGTTATTCAACAAGCCTAAAATAAAAATATACAGAAAGTTGAAATTACAGTTGGAAATTTAACTTAATAGTTATTAACGAAATGGAGATAATACTGATTCTTATAATTAAATATAGAGAAGAAGAGATGGTATAAAAACCACATAGCAGGAAAAAGTAATTATAGCAACTTTATTGCCAAAATATCAATTTAACCAAACAAGATAGCAGGAATGTTGATAGTAATCCCGTAAGCCATAGGACAATAAACCACTGCCATCTATTCAAACGGGAAGTCATTTTGAAATATAAATTTTTAATACATAGGGTGATGCGAAGATTTGCCACGGAATATATAATAACAATAAAAAGTGTAACCAAGTATAACAGGTAAAAATATCCCTGCCCCAACTAATAGTAAAGATTGCGACTCCGGTGCTGCTGCTGCTTTTGCAAGCGTTACCTTATAAGGCACTATAAATGACCATATACTTATAGCAAGCCCTAAATATCCTAATAAAAACAAAGAAATAGTATATATAAATGGAGCTACTTCTTTTTTATCTCTTACAGCTTTAATTAACCTAATAAATACTATAGAGGTTAAAATAGGAACAACAGATAAGTAGTAAATATTTGGTATACTAAACCAACGATGACGTATTTGATCATTCAAGAAAGGCACCCAAAGGCTTACAAGCCCCATAAAAAGTGCGACATAAAATAAGATATATAGTGTAGATTTATACGCCCAATCTTGCGTTTCTTTTTCGGTTTTCATGATAAGCCACGTACCACCTAAGAGAGCGTAACCAAATATCAATGCTATTCCCGTCATCACTGAAAAAGGAGTCAGAAAATCAAATGCGTTCCCTACAAATTCCCGTCCCTCTACTTCTATACCTTGCACAAATGTGCCAAGCATTAAACCTTGACAAAAAGCAGCAAGCATAGAACTAAAATGAAAAGCATAATCCCAAATATAACGATGTCCTATATGTGCTTTAAACCGAAATTCAAAAGCAACTCCGCGGAATATAAGACCGAGTAACATCAGGATAATAGGGATATACAAGGCCGGTAATAGCAAAGAATACGCAAGAGGGAAAGCAGCAAGTAACCCACCGCCACCAAGCACTAACCAAGTTTCATTACCATCCCAAAAAGGAGCAATGGAATTGATCATCTTATGACGACAATCATCAGTTGGAGCGAACGGGAATAATATACCGATCCCTAAATCAAAACCGTCTAACAAGACATATAAACAAATAGCAGTAGCTATAAGACCGCCCCAAACAAGCGGTAAATCTATATAAGCAGAGAAATCAAACATAAGATTTTTATTTTTATAATAAGTTATTTATTTAGATATATCAATATAATGATGAGCCTTAGCAGAGTTAATAAATAAAAATTTACTATTTTTTTATAAAAAACTCTTTTACTTTTTCAATTTTTTATTAATATCTAAGCATTATTATATTTTAGGAATAAAGATGCCAAAAAAATGCACACAAATACTTGATGAGTTCTTGCAAGTAATACATCAAAATATAGTTGGAGAAGATAAAGCTATTATAGATATATTAAATACTTTAGGTATAGAGCAAGCTAATGATCTTATTAGTGCTGCTTTTTTAAAGCACTTTAAATTTATGCAGTTAGAACAGTGGCAAAGATACCCATTAAATATAGTTAGTACTGATATTATTGATGAACAAGGTGAAAATGTTATTCATAAATGTGTTAGATACGATAAAATTGATTTTCTAAAGCATATTCCATCTATTGGCTTTAATCTAGGAATACCAAACAAAGATGGAGATACCCCTCTTCATCTTGCTTATAAAAAATTAATATATGCTCAAAGTTATCCAACTTTTACAAAGGCTAAAAATACTCTTTTAAATATAGTTAATTTTAAAAATAAGGACGAAATATCATCGCAATTTATGGGGGTACTGATTAATTTAGAGTATATTTTTAAGCCTGTTATAGATTTTAACTATAATGTTGCAACTTTTAATCATTTTATGCATCATAAGCCTTCAGTACCAATTTTACCTGATATAAATATACCTATTAATAACTTTAAGCCTTTACTACCTCGCATAACCTTGCCTAAAGATATAAATGAAACTTCCTCATTTAGAGATCTAGCACCTCCTGGACACAAGCGTAAAACAAATAGTATGGAATATAATAATACAAAGAAACATAAAACTATCAGTAATGACTCACATCATAATTTATATTCATCTATTGAAAATAAGAGATTAGATAACGATCTAAACTCTACAAGCAAAACAACAACTACTACCTCATATAATGAGTTAAATAAGTCACTTATTGCATTTTCTAATACAAATAATGCATCTATAGATGAAGATGGAGTAGAGATTGTTTTAAGTGGACATAATTTATAGTTAATTCACTCTTGGTTCTAGTTACCAAACCATAAAACGAGTATAATTTTCTGATTATTTTTAGAAAGATTTAACAAGCTTTTTTTATAAGAAAATTTTTTACTATAAAATTTCGAGTTTTTTCTTCCAATAGATGATATGACACAACAGAAATTATAAAATTGATAATAAAAGCTATTATAACTACAAAATGAAAGCTAATATCTGGATAATTCTGAATTAATTTCTTTCCAACTTCCATCGCAACAAATTGCCATAGATAAAAAGAATAACTAATTTTTCCTAAATATTCCAAAATTTTATTATTATAAAACTTGGATTTAGAATGATAGACTGTTACAATCCATAACCCAAGCAAAGGAGTAATTATAAACTGTCCGTTCATATACTGATATTGCCTTTCACAATTTATGCAAATGAAAGCTAATAAAGCTATTATTAGTAAATTTATAAAATTAGCAAACTTAACCTTGGTAAAATTTTCTTTTGCAAAATAAAAACCTATTCCGCACATAAAATCAAAAGTTCTAAAAACCGGATTAGCGTATATGTAATCAGATTTGTTTATATATGCATTATAACTTATAAGTACAAGCATAATAGCAACAATAACTAATATAGTTTTTTTACCTTTTTCACCGGCAAAAATTAGCATTAAAAAAGGAAATAGAAAATATAAGAACATTTCAACTGTTAAAGACCAAGTTCCACCATTTATGCCTAATGGAAACATACTAGGAAAAAAGCTTTGTATCAAGAACATGTCATTAATTAAGCTTCGTATAAGCTGATTGAAAGTAAGATTATTTAAAAATATAAAATATATAATTGTTACAAATAGATATGTAGGATAGATTTTAGCAAAACGTTTTAAATAAAAATTAAGGATATTTTCTCTTTTTGTAAAATCTGTTTTATTATAAACATGAGCCATAATAAAGCCAGATAACACAAAAAACCCTGTCATAAAAGTAGCACCATTAAGAAAAAAGGTATCAATAAACTCTAGACCTAATTTCCAATCAAAATGAATTCTACAATGAAATAAAAAAATAATAAAAGCTATTATAAAACGAAAAGATGTTAAGCTTTTAATCATTAAACTTTATATTTATATATAACAAGCTTTTTTAACGGCTTCTATTACATCCCCCTCACTAGGTAAAGCTAATTTTTCTAGATTTACTGCATAAGGAAGCGGGACGTCTTTACCGCTTACGATCTCTACCGGTGCATCCAAATAATCAAATGCTTCTTTCATAACGATGGATGCGATAGTTGCACCGATACCGGCAAAAAACCATCCTTCTTCAACTACAACTAAACGACCGGTTTTTTTTACCGACTCTATTATAGTATCTATATCAAGCGGTTTGATGGTACGTAAATCAATGACCTCACAATTAATATTATCGCTTTGTAAAATATTTGCAGCATCTAATGCAAGTTTCACCTGAATCGAGAATGTCACTATAGTAACACTATCGCCCTCTTTTAAGATTTTTGCCTTACCAAAAGGGATAGGCTCAACATTTTCAGAAATATCGAAACTGTGACCATATAAAATCTCATTTTCTAAGAAAATAACCGGATTATCGTCTCTAATAGCTGTAATCATTAGCCCTTTATGATCTTCAGCACTATATGGGGCTACTACTTTCAGCCCAGGTATATGAGCATAACAAGCTGCGTAGTTCTGGCTATGTTGTGCTGCTACTCTACTTGCTGCTCCGTTTGGACCTCTAAATACTATTGGGCATCTGACCTGACCACCTGACATGTAATGCGTTTTAGCAGCCGAGTTAACTATATGATCCATCGCTTGCATAGCAAAGTTAAAGGTCATAAACTCAACGATTGGACGAAGCCCTGCAAAGGCTGCTCCAATGGCAAGCCCAGCAAAACCATACTCCGTTATTGGTGTATCGATTACCCTTTTAGGACCAAACTGCTCAAGCAATCCTTGCGTTACTTTGTAAGCTCCTTGATACTCAGCGACTTCTTCACCCATGACAAAAACTTTGTCATCTCTTATCATCTCTTCTTGCATCGCATCACGCAATGCTTCCCGTACAGTTATTTGCATCTTTCTTTTTAGTTAAATTGAATATTCTTGCGTCATTGCGAGGAGGCGAAGCCGACGCGGCAATCTCATGAAAAATCCTGAGATTGCTTCGTCGAAACTTGCAGTTTCTCCTCGCAATGACGACACTCAAACATAAATTTGTGTATATAGCTCTTCTTCATTAGGCAGTGGTGAGTTTTCTGAAAACTCCACAGCTTCCTTAATAATCTCTTTAACTGACTGCTCTATTTCTTTTAAATCAGCTTCACCTGCATAGTTATTTTCTAATATTATCTTCCGTATTTCAGTAATAGGATCACGTTCTTTATATGTCTCTACTTCTTCTTTACTACGATATTTTGCCGGATCGGACATTGAATGCCCACGATAGCGGTAAGTTTTTACCTCTAATATCAGAGGCATACTATTTTCTCTAACATATTCCGCTGCTTGTTTAGCACCATTATACATTTCCTCAAAATCCATGCCATTTAGCTGGAATCCTTTAATCCCAAACGACTCACCTTTTTTATAAAGATCACGCATAAAGGTAGAACGAGCAACCGAAGTACCCATAGAATACTCATTATTTTCGATAATATAAACTACCGGTAAACCCCATAAAGCAGCCATGTTAAAGGCTTCATATACTTGACCTTGATTAACAGCTCCATCCCCTAAAAAAGTAAAACAAATATTGTTCGTGCCATTATATTTCTCAGCAAAAGCAAGCCCTGTACCTATTGGCACTTGAGCTCCTACAATACCATGTCCACCATAAAACTTATTTGGCACATCAAACAAATGCATCGAGCCACCCTTACCTTTTGAACAGCCTGTAGCACGCCCCATAAGCTCCGCAAGCACATATTTAGGCTCTGTACCTGCTAAAATAATATGAGCATGATCACGATAGCTGGTAACCATACTATCTTCTTTTTGTTTAACCATATCTACAGCAGAAATTACTGCTTCCTGTCCGATATATAAATGACAAAAACCCCCTATTTCACCCATACCATATAACTGCCCACATTTTTCTTCAAAACGCCTAAGCAATAACATATCTTTGAAGCTCTTTACGTATTCTTCTTTTACCGGTTTATATTTTCCTAATTTAATATCCACTAATTACTCCTTATAATCTTAAACGTCATTGCGAGGAGGCGAAGCCGACGCGGCAATCTCATGAAAAATCCTGAGGTTGCTTCGTCGAAACTGATAGTTTCTCCTCGCAATGACGGGACACTACAATTTTTTCAAACTTACAAAATACGGCACATGATCAGAAGGTGGTCTCCAATCTCTTGCTTCTGATAATAAATGTATAGAAAATAACTCATCTTTTAAATTATTACTAACCCAAATATGATCAAGCCGTCTACCTCTGTTAGATTTTTTCCAATCTACGTTTCTATAACTCCACCAAGTATAAAATTTTTCATCAAGTGGCACAAAATGCCTACTACTATCAATAAACTCTAACGAGTTTTGCAATTCTACCAATAAAGAACGCTCAATATCAGTATGGCTAATAACATTTCGCAGCTGCTTGCTAGACCATACATCATGCGGGTGCGGTGCAATATTTAAATCACCTGCAATTATAATCTTATCATCTCTGGTGCGGTTATTAGTCAGCCATTCTTGCATCAACCTTATATATTCTAGCTTATGCTTAAACTTCGAATTTAGCTCTATGTCAGGTATATCACCACCGGCAGGAACATAAAAATTATGTATCTCAATATTATTAACAGTAGCTGCTATATGCCTTTTATCACCGTTATATAGCTCAAGCGAAAAAACATTTTGCAGTGGAAGTTTTGAGATAATAGCAACGCCGTTATATGATTTCTGCCCCGAATATATTACATGTTCATAGCCTATATTTTTAATTACTTCAAGAGGAAATAAAGGATCATCTACTTTTGTCTCTTGTAATAAAATAATATCAGGCTGATGTTCATATGCCAATCTTTTTAATAAATCAATACGTAAACGTAGCGAATTAATATTCCACGTAACTATCTTCATTTAGGTTTTATCATCTTTTATAGCTGCATTTACTATTGCGTCTCTGAAATAAATTATTCCAATTTGGTTTAGAGGATTTTTTAGATCAATTTTATCTTGCATTTCCTCAGGAATTTTTACCATAGTATTACTTAGTATAGCAAAATAAAGATTATTAGGCAAAATATATCCCATTTCACTCTGCACTCCTAAAGCTTTACCAGAAAAATGAATCATTGTATGTTTAAAATCAAGGTCAGTAATATAGATACCATAGCCCATGTAAGTTTTACGCCCATCTATTTCTTTTGCAGGAAAATACTTAGTAGTCATAAGCTTATAGGACTTTGTAGAAAGAATTTTGCCACTATTTAACGCTCTATACCATTTAATAAGGTCGCTTGGAGTTGATATAATCCCGCCATCAGCACAAGGAAGTGCTACAAAATCAGCAGTTGCAGGAGTAAATATAGGTTTATTACTATTATTTGGCGTTATAAAATATCTTACTGGGTAATTAGAACTAACCACATTTCTTTGAATTCTAGCCGCTTCACTATATGAAGCAAAACTAGTAGATTTCATATTTAATGGTTTAAAAAATTCATCTTGAAAAAAATTACATAAATCTTTTTTAGTTACTTTTTCAATAATCATACCAAGTATAACGAAATTAGTATTACTATATTTAAACTTTTTCCCTATAGGTACTTCTAAAGGCTTAGACGCAACATATTGTAATATTTTTTTACGGGCATCTTTTCTAGTCATATTTAAATCAAGTTTTACAAAACTAAAATATTCAGCAATACCACTACTATGAGTTAATAAATTATGAATTGATATTTTATATGCCCAATCCGGTACTTTACCTTGCCACATTTCTAAATCAATATATTTATATATCTTATCATTAACATTTAATAATTTTTGCTCTTGTAACCTTAAAATTCCTGCCGCAGTTATGGGTTTCGTAGCAGAAGCAATAGGCATCATTTCATTTGCTTTTAACTGCTCCCCGTTTAAAGCAAAAATTCCTTTAGCTCCGGTTAATAGCTGCTTATAGTCATCGGCAAACATAAAAACAGCATTTACAAACCTATTGCTTATATATTCTTTTTCTGCTTCACTAATTCTTTGCTGAATATCTGCAAAACTATCAACACAATTAATGACTAAAAGCACCAACAAAAAAATATAACTACGGAACATAATAACTTTAACTCTATACCAACTAAAACTTAAACTTTATTAAAATAAGAAGGCAATTTTGCTTCTAAATTAACTTCTTTGCCAAAAACTTTTTTAGACAATACTATATTACTAGCATGCAAAAACATATATTTACTATACGGCATTAATTTGTCATTGCCATATTTATTATCACCAAATATTGGACAACCTAGTAATTTAGCATGCAATCTTAATTGATGCATTCTACCCGTAATCGGAATAAATTCAACCAAAAACAAGTTATTGGTAAGTGATTTAAGTAATTTATAATAAGTAATGGCAAGTTTACCATTATTCGTTGAAATATCAGTAATTTTAGGTATACTCCCCTTACTTTTTTCTATGTTAGTTTTGACCTCTCCTTGATCTTTAATTGGTTTTCCATAGGTTACAGCGAGATAGGTCTTTTCAACCAATTTTTCTTTAAAAGCATCATGAAGTTTTACACTACTTACATAATTTTTAGCAATTAAAAGTAAACCGCTTGTTTCTTTATCGAGTCTATGTACTAACTTAAAATCAGCTCCTTGGCTGTTTAAATATTTTAATGCAGAATCGACCGATAAATTAATTTTACTACCGCCTTGCGTTGCAAGACCCGCAGGTTTATTAATCGCTATTATATTATCATCCTCATATATTAAATATTCAGTGGTAATTTTCTTTGCTAATGTAATTTCAGCATCAGTAAAAACTAGTTTAGTTGGTTGAGCTATAGGTAAATTAAACTTATCATGAATAAAAATTTCATCACCTTCCACCACTCTTAAACTTGCTTCTGCTTTTTTAGAATTAACGATTATTTGCTTTTGACGTAATGCTTTCTCTATCACTCCTTGGGTCAAAAGAGGATATAAACGCCTTAAATATTTATCTAACCTTGAGGCGATAGGGCTGTTTACAGTGATGATCATTAAGAATTTTTTATTAGAGAATAGCACCAAATTACTACAGATAAAAGCACTATAGCAAAAAATTGATGCATAGAAGCTGCTATTATAGGAACGTAATATAAAAGAGTAATTATGCCGGTGGATAATTGTATTAATAAAGCAATAGCCAAATAAAATGCTACTTTATTTAATTTTGGATTTTTAACTTTTAACAAAGAAATAATCAAAGCCATGATGATTATAGACAAACTATAAGCACCTAGACGGTGTATAAACTGGACAAAAACCGGATCAGACCAATTTTTGAAGCTAATGAAATTATCTTTTATTTCTATAGGAATAAAATTGCCACCCATCAATGGAAAGCTATTATATACTAGCCCTGCATCAAGCCCTGCCACTAAAGCACCTAAAAAAATCTGTACGTATATCATAGCAATAGCAGCAACAGAAAATATTAGCGGTAATTTTAAATTTATTTGTGATGGAATTAGTAAAATATCACAACAATTTTTGAATAGCTTGTAAAAAAGCAAATGATAAATAATTACGGCAATAATTAGATGAAAAGCTAGACGAAAATGGCTAACAGATGGGTGGTTAACTAAACCGCTTTTTACCATATACCACCCCATAAAGCCTTGCATGCAGAATAACAGCAAAACAATTATATAGGATAATATATCACGATTTTTTATGATCCCTTTAAAATAAAAATATATTAAAGGTAATACATATATCAAACCTGTAGCCCTACCAAGCAAGCGATGCACAAACTCTAATAAATAGATGAATTTAAACTCTGATAAAGTCATCCCGTAATTAACTGCATTATATTCCGGAAATGCTTTATATTTAGCGAATTCAGCTTGCCAAGTATCATAACTAAAAGGGGGCAAAATACCCGTTACCGGACGCCACTCAACTATCGACAAACCGGAATCCGTAAGCCTTGTTATCCCGCCTACAATAATCATCGCCACGACCATTATACAACAAGTAAATAGCCATTTTGTGACTCTTTCAGTGTCATTCCTGCGTAGATGAGAGTCTAGAAACAAATTTGAGAACATAAAACAATAGAGATTTTTTTATAATTAATCGTCATAAGCTACACGATCAAAGATAGCGTTCGATGTTATCCCGTGGTGGCGTTGTTGCGTAGATCGGTTTTTCCGTCATTGCGAGAAAATTACGAAGTAATTGACGAAGCAATCCAGCTAAAAAATACTAATATTATTAGTATTTTTTATTATTTTTTCTGGATTGCCACGCTCATTTCATTCGCTCGCAATGACGATTTGGTATCCACGCAACAACACCACCACGGGATGACACGCTACCTACTAATCCTTGCTATACAAATCCTTTCAGTAATTTCTTTTAATTTTTCTATTCGCTCAATAAGATAAAGCAGTTGTTCTTTCGTAATCTTATAATTTTTATCATATCTTGCATCAACATAAGCTTTTTTTAACAACTCGAAACATTCTTTTTGTTCAGGCGTTGCAATAGGAAAAACTTGCAATAACTCACTGCTATAATTTTCTGCCATACTACTTAGTTTTTCTAAATCATGTAACTTCGGCTTATAATTAGAAAAAACTAATAAAATAGCATTATAGAAACTTTCGGTAGCTTGATGAAGATAAAAAGCACTTATATTGAGATGGTTTCTCTCAATTGGGTATTTACAATCAATAAAAAAACCGCATCCTTTTTCAAACCAATAATCATAATCATCTTGAGCTATTTCTTTCATCTCGCTCCAAGGCAGCTCTTTAGCCTCACTTAAAACATACTCTCCACTATCATACAAAAGAATGCCTTCTTTTTTAAGATCGGTATAGAAATAACGTCCTTTTTCTAACTGTCTATTTATTTCTTCTATTGATTCAAGAATTATAGATATCCGTGAATCATACGGAATAATTTGTTTAGGGTTTATTACTCCTGTCTTTATTAATCTTTTATATATATTATCTTCTAAATTTAAAGTAGCATGACCTTTATACTTACCTTTTTTCAAAATAATCAAAATATCTGTATCGCTATGATAGCCGTTAGGTAGATCACGTACCCAATCACCTCTAGCAAAAGAGCCATATAAGATAATCATAGCAATTTTATCTTGAGCAAGTTCTAAAATTTGTTGCACTATAAAATTTAGCCTGCCCCTAATATGTAAAGAGCGTTCAGGTAGTTCGGTTTTCATTGAAATATTTATTTTCTATAGCCAAGGTGGTGTTACCTACTTCTTATGTCATTCCTACATAGGCACATGTGTGTCAATTTAAGGATCGGTGTCACCCCCCGTGGCGGCATTGTTGCGTGGATACCAAATCGTCATTGCGAGCGACTGTAAGGAGCGTGGCAATGACGGAAAAACTGATCCACGCAACAATACCCTACAGGCTTACTACCTTAGGATGATACACATCTCCTCGCAATGACCTATATTACCCCTCACCGCCCCCGCTATTTTCTGCAACAGAATTCTCTTTATTTTCTGAAGTACGTTTTTTATTCGATTTTTTATTACGATATCTGCGTTTTGTCTTTTTTGGTAGCGGTTTCTCTTCTACTACTACACCATCATCCGTAATCTCTACTTCTTCCTTTACAACACTTACTACCTGATCTTTTACCTCTTTTACTTCAGGCGTTTTTTTCTTTTCTTCACTAACAACATTGTTATTATTGCCTGTTTTCCATTTATGCTTATTCTTACGCAGCTGCTCTTTTTTAGGCTCTTCTTCGGTATAATCAGCACTATGATTTTGAATCACCGGCTTACCAGCATTGAGATTATTATTATTTTTCTTTAATAATTTTACTTTCTCGATTGAATAGCTATCAGATGTAGCGTTAGGATCAGAATAAAAATTAAGCCTTATATTATATTTTTCTTCAATAAATTTTATCTCATTACGTTTATTGTTAAGTAGATAAATAACCGAAGAAACATTAGCAAAAACATTTATTATATCAATTCTATCTTCGAAAATTTCATTTTCAATAGTACGCAAGATTAGCATAGCATTCGACTCATCTGCTCTAACAACGCCTTTGCCATTACAATGAGAACAAATTGAGGAGTTAGTTTCTAGGAAAGAAGAACGTAACCTCTGCCTTGAAAATTCAAGCAATCCAAACTGGCTAATATTACCGGTTTGTATACGTGCCCGATCACGACTTAAGAATTCTTTAAAAGATCTCTCGATAATTTTACGATTTTTTGTCTCATCCATATCAATGAAATCAACGACTATTAAACCTGATAAATCTCTAAGCTTAACTTGTCTTGCTATTTCTTTTGCTGCTTCTAAATTAGTTTTTAAGGCTGTTTCTTCAATATTTTTTTCTGAAGTTGATCTACCGGAATTCACATCTATAGAAATAAGAGCTTCAGTTGGATTAATAACAATATATCCTCCTGAAGGTAAAGTTACCACAGGCTGGTATAGCTTAATTAACTGTTCCTCTACTTGAAACTTAGTAAATATAGGCGTTTTACTTTTATGCTCTTTAAGTTTTGTCATCTCTGAAGGTAACAAATCTTGCATAAATTTTGCCGCATCTTCATATGCTTCTTGCCCATGAATTATGACCTCTTTAACATTATGGTCACACATATCACGTATAGTTTTACGTATTATGCTATCTTCTTCATGAATAAAACAAGGAGCTGGAAATTTAATAGTACTTTTACGGATTTTATTCCATAACCTTGATAAATAGCTATAATCTTTTTTCAGGTCCAAAGTACTGCAACCTCTACCTGCTGTCCTGATAATTACGCTATAAGGGCTTTTATCGCCGTTTACTACCTTATTTAAAATATTCTTAAGCCTTTTTCTTTCATCACCATTTGATATTTTTCGAGATATACCGTTTTGTGCTGCTTTATTAGGCATTAAGACACAATATTTACCCGCTAAAGATACATAAGTAGTGAAAGCTGCACATTTATTTCCTCTTTCTTCCTTAGTAACCTGAACTAATAATATTTGGTTTTTTCTTATTACGTCTTGTACTTTATATTGCTTATATTGAGGAATATTTTCTTCCTTATCGCTTTGGATAATTTCAATATCATCTGCTGCTTCTAAATTAAGCTCTGACTGAAATTTACTCTCTACTAAATCCTCTATAGCCTTTAGATCAATTTCTTCACCATCGATTAAGGGGTCATATGAAGTAGCTGCCCGCACCTCATCCTCATCATCAAGAATGATATTAGGCGGTACTATCTCAGGAAATGCATTAATTGGAAAATTTTTCTCTGACGCAGGTAAATTATAATAATTGGGATGTATTTCGCTAAAAGGCAAAAAGCCGCTTTTATCCATACCATATTCTATGAACACAGCTTGTAAAGATGGCTCTATTCTTGTTACTTTTGCTAAATAAATATTACCTTTATTTTGTTGTTTTCTTGTTGTTTGGAATTCAATATCTTCTATATTATTGCTTTGTCCCAATAAAACCACTCTTGTTTCATTTGAGAAATTAGCATCAATTATTATCTTTTTATTCATTAATCTCGCTCACTAACTCGAAGAATAAATAATTAATATAACACCTTAAGCATATCTTGTATTAATCTATTTAAATAAATACCTATCTTTCTTTGGATTCTGTGCATAACCATAGGTAAATTAAGTAGCGAATTATATTATTATTTTTCTTACATTAAATTATTTATCATATATAAAAACTACATTAGATATTTATTTTATATATCTAATGCTATATAAGCTCATCATACTAAAATATTAACTATAAATATCTTAATGAAATTACAAATCTCTTTAATTATTTAGAATAACTATTTATACTAAACTCTGTATATCTAAAATAGTTTTAACCTTTGTATCGTATCTTGATACAGTAAACTTATTAACTATGAGTTATATACCATGTATGTATGTTTAGCAAACACTTAATTTATGACTTTAAAAAATGATTATAAGACAATTTTATTTTCACTTTTGGGAATATTTATTTTTTCTTGTATTAATGCTACAAATTTTTATACTTCTAAAATTTTCTTACTTATAAATAAAGGTTTAGGTGGAGAAGAGATAAATAATATCAATCAAACTAAATTCCTAGGCTCAATAATTGCTGCTTTCGCTTTAACCCAGCTAATCAATAAATTAAGTAATAAAGTAATTATTATTACTAGTTTAATATTACTTATTCTTTGTACTATTAACTTAGTTTTGCTAGATGATTTTACTTTCATTAAAATTAATTTTATTATAATCAACGCAGGAATATTTGCATATTTCACCTCAACAGTACTAGAAATTATTGAAACTTCCGGCGAGAAAAAATATTTTTTCTTAGCTTGTATAATATTATTGTGGGCATGCGGCAATTTAATAATAAACTTAACAAGTCAATTCATTAACCCAACAAATAATACCATAATAATTTGTGCTTTATTATACTGTATTAATATTTTAACTAAGTTTCTACATTCTAACCCTACTATTCACACTTTGAAATTAGATTCAAAGTTTTCATCTTTGATAAAAAATGTAGAGTTACAGATATTAACGGGATTTGTAGTATCTTATGTTACCTTAGATATATTTTGGTATTATGAAGCATTTGCGTTAAAAAAAGAATTAGCATTAATTAATCTATCACTAATATTAAAATATATTTTTACAGGAATATTTTTTTCCATAATACCTATTTGTTATTTAATAAATAAAGCAAATAAATATTTAGCTAATTTTATATTAACTTTAATCCTACTAATATGCTTTATCTTATTATCGCTACATGGTGGTAATAAAAACTTAAATATATTATATGTTATATTGATCGGAAGTTGCTTAGGATCGATTTTTATCTGCAATATTTTAATACTGATTGATAAATTTAAAGGGTATGAATTTAGAACAGCATTATTTTCATACTTTTCTATGTGCAGTGTAGGTATTTATGCTGGTGCTTTATCTTCTAGCGTTCCGTATGGCACAGTTAATGGCAGTGATTTCCTATTTTCTATTTCTGCTGTAGTTGGTAGCTTCGTCGTTTATCATCTATGGTATCTTATTAGCTATAGATTATATAATATGCCTACAAAATGAAAAACTCCTTAAATAAAAGAGACATCTCAATATTAATCGGTAATGCGTTAGACCATTTTGATACTGCACTTTATGGGTTTCTTGCTCCGCTGCTTGCTGGCATTTTTTTCCCGAATCACGATAAAATAGTAGCGTTAATTTTAACTTATAGCGTTCTTGCTACTTCCCTATTTACTCGTCCTATAGGCTCTTACTTTTTTGGAGTAATTGCTAAAAAATACGGAGGGGTTTTTGCATTATCTCACTCTTTAATCGGCGTTGCTTTAACCACTGCTTTGATAGGCTTAATACCCTCACATGCCCAAATAGGATGGCTTGCACCGCTATTATTAGTCGTAATTAGGACTATGCAGGGTATATATTCTGAAGGAGAATGTGCTATTGCTAAGTTATTTATTTTAGAGAATAAAGAAGAAAAAAAAGCCTTTAAAGCTTCTTATCTTTATAATACCTCTACCATGTTTGGGATTATTTTTGCATCCTTTATCAGTACTATAGTTTTAAATACTGATTATAATGATTACTGGCGGATATGCTTTATATTTGGCGGGCTTACTGCACTTGTCGGTTATTTTTTAAGGAAGAGTTCCTCACCTTTGTCATCCCGTGGCTTGTCCACGGGATCCAGAAAACCAGCTACCGCATTACCATCTGCTAATTTACTGGATCCCGTGGTCAAGCCACGGGATGACACTAGGGTAACGCCTATTTTTCATCGCAATGACATAATAAATGACCTACTCACAATATGGAATAATAAACTAAATATCATACGAATCAGCTTTGCCATAGGCTTTTCATATATGACTTACATAGTGCCGTTCGTCTTTATGAATAGCTTTATTCCTCTAATTACTGGTATTTCTTTAGAAACAATGATGAAGTTTAATACGGAATTTCTGATTTTTGACATGATTATGATTCCGGTAATCGGGAATCTAACCAAAAAATTTCATTATCTTAAAATATTAAGAGGCACTCTTATATTAATGATTTTAAGCTTAATTCCTCTATGGTGGTTTTTAAACAACTCATCAATATGGTATGTTAATTTTGTTCGTATATTTATTATATTAGCTGGAGTTAGCTTTCTTGCCCCATTAAATTGCTGGCTAAATGATCTGTTTAAAACTGCCGATAAATATATGCTAGTTGGTATCGGCAGCAGCATCGGCTCTTCACTAATCGGACGGCTTACCCCGTCTACCTCCTTAATGCTTTGGCATATCACAAATAGCAGTATATCGATTGCCATTTATATAACCATGATATCACTAGTAGCTTTATGGTGTGTTAAGCCTAAAGTGAATTGAGATACTCCTCAGGTGTCATACCTATAATTTTCGTTAGTTCCTGATAACAATCATCATGGACAAGATTGCTGAATTTAGTTTTGTCATGATCGATTAACGGAGCATATAAGTGAGCATTTTCTTTTATAAAAGAAATACCTTTCTTAAATTCATCTTTATTATTAATACGGTATTTTTTTGCTATTTCATCAAATATAAAGCTATTTATGTCTTGCATTCTATAGTTGTGAATACCAAAACTACCTGTAAGTAAACCATAAGTAATATCATTCTTTTTATATTCGATAACTTCTCTAATATCTTGTAATAACGAATCCCTAATATTTGCATTTAAGTTTTCTTTATACCGCAAATACTTCAAAAGTTGGTAAGTCAAATAAGCGGTGAGTCTACGGAACGTAGATAAACTACGTGAGCACAGACGAATCCCGAAATTTGGCTTGCCAAATCTTGAAGTATTAAAGGTATATATGTGTCATTCTTTAGCATAATTAATATCCTTTTTATATTTTGTGTACAATACAAGTACTACTAAAAATATAAGAAGTAAATTAGTTTTCTACTATGAATAAAAATATTTATAGAGCTTTCATAAAATGATAATGGTTTTAATTTACGAGTTAATTGCAACTTTTTTATTACAACAATACCGCTTTTTAAACTAATTTTTACCAATTACTTATATTTTTTTAATAAAATATGTTCTTATTAATTAATAAGAATTAAATATTATTAAAAATATGTCTAAAGCTATAATTAGTGAAAAAGCAGAACCTAGAGAGCTAAAAGCACTTTTTATAGTAGGTCCTGACAATGATATTGATTCTGAAATTTCAAAGTTATACGATAGAGAAGATTGTTTAATAATAGGAGATGGGACAAACCCAGTTAAAATAACCGAAATATATAAAACATTACAAATTCTTAATCTGCAAATAGGAGCTAATACAAGAATTGACATTTCAGCTCATGGCACTAGATCTAATAAAGAACATAAGATATTATTAGATCAAGAATATACTAAAACAAAAGATTTTCTAATATCATTACAACAACTCTTGCCAAATAATCCTTTATATATCCATTTATGGTCATGTTATGGAGGAACTGCCAATAAAGACATAGAAGCTTTAAATATTGGCAGCATAGTAGTAACTCATATAAAATCTAGCTACCTTTCATCTACAGACCTTGAAAAATTTATTCGTATTCGTTCACTTACTCATTATATGAATGAAAATAGTTTATCACCTTATTTGCAATATCTTTATGATCAACTTGAAAATTATCAGGGTGCAACTTTTAGTCAAATAGAAAGTGAGAGGCATATTGTAAAATTTAAGACTATTCGTACTCCACAAGATTATTCAATTACTACTAGAATTTCGAATATTTTACAAATAAATATAACTGAAGAAAAATTGACAAAAGAAATACAGAACTATTTAGAGATTGAAGGGAAAAATTTTTGTGAGTTATTTAAGAATTATATATCTATAAGAGATATAGGAAAATTTCATGAATATATTAGTAATGTTGATAATGAAAATACGAGAGATTTTATTAGCGGTACAATAATAGGTTTAATTGATTCACTTTTTAACTTAGATATAAAACTTAAAAATGAAACAACAAAAGCCCTAAATAATATTCTGGATAATTTAAAACCTGAATTGATAAATCACAGTATAGGTATTACTCCTTTATTTATTGCAATTCATAATAAGAATTCTGAAATAGCACAAACTTTACTAGAAAAAGGGGCAGATCCTCATTTTGTTGAGGCTGATGGAGAATCACTTTTATATATTGCCTGTGTTAAAAATCTTGTAGGTATAGCAAATTTGTTATTAGAAAAAGGAGCTAATCCTAATATTGCACTTAAAAATAATTATACCCCTCTAATGGCGGCATGTACTAATCAATCATTAAAAATGGTAGAAATTTTACTAGAAAAAGGAGCCAAAATTAATTAGATAGATAGTAGATCGTTTACACCTTTAATAATAGCTTGTTCTAAAAATTCGGAGGGAATAGCTAAATTTCTATTAGAAAATGGAGCTGATCCTAATTTAAAAGTACAAAAAGATTTTGTACCTTTAATAATAGCCTGTTCTAAAAATTCTGAAGGAATAGTGTCGCATTTATTGAAAAAAAATGCTGATCCTAATATAGTAGATCGTAACGGAGTTATGCCTTTGCTTGTTGCTTATAAAAACCGTTCAGTAAGAATAATGGAACTTTTGCTGGAAAAAGGAGCTAATCCTGACGTTATAAATAGAAAAACAGGCACTACTCTTTTGTATAGTGCATATAATGAAGGTAATGTAAAAATATTTCAGCTTTTAATAAATCATAAAGCTAACCCTAATTTAGCTAATATTGATGGAACTACTCCATTGATGGCTACGTGCAAAAAAGGAGATTTAGAAACAGCTATACTATTATTAAAGCATGGAGCTAATATAAATGAATATAATGTAAAGAATGATACACCCTTGCGTTTAGCTTGCAAAAACGGTAATTTGGAACTAGTAAAAATGCTTGTAGAAATGGAGCTAATTTAGAAATAGAAGATAGTAGGAATACTATTTTATCTATTGCAGAGCATTATGCTCATACAAAAGTAAAAGTGTTTTTAGAAACAGAAATTAATGCTCAAAGAATATTAAATAAACTTGATAAAAATAATTCCTCATATAATCCGCCTCCCCCAAAGCCGCCGCGTTTACCTAAATTAGAAAGCTTAAATAAAAAAGCTTGGGTATTATCAGCAGATATTAATTCAAATATCAACCCTCCTAAATATGATTTTTTTAAATCGAATCGTGGAATTGAAAATAAATTATCAAAAGAGATAATAAATTCAGCAATAGAAGCGATCGATAAGGTAAGCCCGATTAATAATGAAGTACGTAGAGAAATAAAAAATATTTTATCAGAAGAATTACAAAAAATACCTATTAATAATTTAATAGTTAATAAGAAAGGAATAATAAATTTTATTACTGAAGAATTAAAACTAAATAATCAAGAAAATAATAATAATATAGGATACCAAACCTCTCAACAAAATTTAAGAGAGATTGGTAATCGAGTAGTAAATAGATATGTTTATACGCCAACTCACAAATGGCAAAGTTATATTAAATCTAATAATATTAATACTAATAAAAGTAATTATTTAGGAAGAAAATAAGTTAAAAAATATTTTTTTAATTCAATGAATGTTATACCCTAATAATTTAATTTTCTCATCCTCGTAATAGTTATTTTCAAAATCTACAAAACTTTCATCAGTTACATATTGTGTATTTGTATATTCATTAATTTTTTTTTCTAGAAACATTGTAACAAGTTTATTTGTAAAATATTGCTTATCGTTTACAAATTCGTGAAGATAATATAATTTTTTCATATGCTCTTCTAAAGCATTCAGATTGTTTTTTATAGAATTAATATTTAAAGTTGTTAATTTATACTTTATAAAGTCTATTATCTGATTATATTGGCTATGAAAATTTTTATTTTGTCTATATACTGGTTTTGAATGCAAAAATAATTCACCAAATGCAATTTCAGTTAAACTAAAATCTTCCTCATAAAATGCTACTTCGAGATCAATAAAATTTCTTAGCTCTTCACTTCCTGTACTTACTAAACTTACAATATTCTTACTAAACTCACCAACACTATTGCGTTTTACGCTCATATCGGGGTTATAAGGTGAAAGTATTTTTATCCCTTCTAAATTATGCCGAGTGGCAAGCAATTCAACAAGACTATTACCATTTTCGTCTTCAGCATTAGGGTTTCCTCCTGACTCAAGCCAAGCTTTTAATGCTTTCATGTCATTATTTTGAATAGCTTCAAAAGGGGTAGGTATAATTTTATTAGGCATTTATTTTATAAAGATTAATTAAAAGTTAATCTATCAATATACGTAAATTATTAAAAAATCAATTAATTTTTTAGTAGGTAACTTAAATTTTTAATTGATAATTAATTTTATTATGTGTAATGTTTTTGCTACCAACAATTAACAATAGGTTAAAATATGAGTAGGTTAACAATAACTAATTCTAATAATGATTTAGGTCCTATAAGCATTAGTGATTCTGAACATATATGTACATTTACATTTAAATCTGCTGTTATACCAGAAAATAATGTTACAGTTGTTAATGATAACAGTAAGGGTAGAGATTTGAGTTATACTAAAATTTTTTATAATGATTGCAGTAAGAATGTTGAGATTGAAACTAATAATGAAGGAATTATTTTTAATAACTTTGCAGGAGAGCTTAAGATCAAAACTAAAGAAGCTATTATACCTGCTGATGGTTTTAAAATTACCTATAACAATAATCACAATTTAAATTATACTATGATTTCTTATGATAATGGAATTATTGTTGAAATTCAGGGTGGTATGGTTAATATTAATGGTTTTGGGGATTCTGTTAAATTCGGAAACTATTGCACTGTTACTCAGATTAATTTGGACTCAGAAATTATTATATATAATCATGAGGAAAATCGATCGACCTTATTATTGAAGAAAATAGTTTGACTAACAATAACCCTTTAATATTAAATCAGTGCTCATATTTAGAAAATATTTTTGTTAATGCCAATACAATATTTGATAATTTATGTGCATATAGTAAAGTGAATTCTATTAATATTGCAAATGGTAAAAACTTTGAACAAACTGAGAATGACCTAGATATAAGTGAGTTAACACTAGAATCAGCAACAAAAATACAATTTACTCATAATAGAAGTAATTATAAATTCATTAATCCATCCCCAAGTAACGATTTAGTGATTAGGAATTTGTATAATATTGCAGAGGATTCTAAAAGTATTAACACGATTAAAAAGTATAATGATAACAAAACAGGGGATTATGATTCTTGTCATCTTGCAATGTTTAAATTTTTCAATCCTGAAGTATTACAGTTAGGAGATATTCCTGATTCACAATGAGTAATTAGTTATTTTAAAAGCTTGATTGATCTTGTTCTTTCTGGCTCTCATGGTCAGAGCCTATAATACCGGACAGTTTTAAAAAAATGTTATATTTTAATCAGGCGTAGGTGACCTTATATGTCATTCTTAGCAACGGCGGGAAAGCATTGTTGCGTAGATCAAAAAACGTGATCGGTGTCATCTAGTTGCTTGGGAACTAGATCCAGAAAATAATAAAAAATACTAAGCTGGCTCTAGTTCATAAATCACGGGATGACAGGGGAAAATGATCCACGCAACAATACCACGCGGGAATGACATATAATAATAACTGTCCGGTATTATAATCCAGCCAAGGGGTGACAGCAAAAAAAATCGAGCCATTCAATAAAGCCAAACTTTTAGCTAAGAATGACACCAAGAATATTTTCCGCTCTACGTGGGACAAGCCTTAAGCGGGAATGATATAAAAGCTATCTAATAATATTATTTTTTTTCACAATGGCACTGATTTTTTTAAATTATCTAGTGCTATTTTACTGTAGACAGAATATTAAAAAAAGAAGAAATGGTAGCGAGGGAGGGATTTGAACCCCCGACACACGGATTATGATTCCGTCGCTCTAACCAACTGAGCTACCCCGCCAAAGATGTGTTTTTATTGTGGATTTTGCTGTAAATGCGATATTTTATTGTTCTTCAGTTAGTCTTAATTGCGTCCAATCTAAAAGCGTGTTCGGTGACACCTAGTTAGCTTGTACCTAGTTATTGCATGGCTTCAATGTCATTCTCGCCTAAGGCTTGCCCCACGTGGATCAGTTTTTTCGTCATTGCGAGGAAATTACGAAGTAATTGACGAAGCAATCCAGTAAAAAATGCTAACTTATAGCATTTTTTATTATTTTTTCTGGATTGCCACGCTCCTTGCAGTCGCTCGCAATGACGACTCTTGATTTACGCAACAATGCCGCCACGGGATGACGCAGAGGGCGTTTTTCGACCCACGCAATAATGCTTCACCTACACGAAAACGAAATAAAACAATAAATTAACGTTTAGAGAATTGTGTTTTCTTACGTGCTTTATGTTGCCCGTATTTCTTACGCTCTACTACTCTAGAATCACGTGTTAAGAAGCCACCTTTACGTAAAACAGCATGAAAGTCTGGAGCTGATTGTGCTAATGCTTTAGATATACCATGCAAGATAGCACCTTTCTGCCCTGAAATACCACCCCCTCTAACTGTACAAACTATATCATACTGATTATTAGTTTTCGTTAAAGTAAAAGGTTGCAATATAGTTTTGACTTGCGTTTCAGAAGCAAAATATTGATCTAAGCTTTTTTTATTAACAATTACTTGCCCTTTTCCTGGTTTAAGCCAAACTCGTGCTATAGCGTTTTTTCTTTTACCAGTAGCATAGAATCTACCTGAATTATCTATTTTCTCTTTAGGAGTTTTAACTGTTTGTTTGTCAGCAATTAAAGCTTCCTTATTTAGCGGCTTTTCTACTTTGTCTGTTTTAATCTTTAACGTTGTCATAGTTGATTACTTCTTATTTTTTGGATTTTGGCTTGCAAAATCATAAACTACAGGCTGCTGTCCTGCGTGAGGATGTTCATTATTTGCATAAATATATAGATTACTCATTTGCTTAGCACCTAAAGCATTTCTTGTAATCATTCTTTTAACTGCCATTTTAATGACTCGCTCAGGGTGTTTACCACTTAAAATTTTACCTGCAGTAGTATCCTTAATACCGCCTGGGAATCCCGTATGTCTATAATATATCTTCCCATCTTTAGGATTTGCTTTTTTACCGGTTAATGTTACATGCTCTGCATTGATTATGATTATATTATCACCACAATCCATATGAGGAGTAAAGCTAGGTTTATGTTTACCACGAAGCATATTAGCAACTCTACTTGCAAGTCTTCCAAGTACAACATTTTTTGCGTCTATAACCCACCATTTTTTTTCAATTTCCGATGGTTTTGCAGAATAAGTTTTCACAACAATATCTTTTTAATTAAAATTTTTGAATAAAGATCTAAAGCCATATTTAATAGCATTAATACCAGTAGTTTGTCAAGTTATATTTAGTACTATTTGTTTCCGAATATTATTTTTCTATCGGTAGAAAAATATAAGTTTTTATTAGCAGTTAAACCATAATAATGGATATTATTAATGATTTTAGTAATATTTGGCACTGTACCTAAATGATCATTATTATCTAAATCAAAGCTATATAAAACACCACTCATAGAAATAATATCTAGGCTGCGACTGCCGTTATTCTCTGCTATAAAAGGTGCTAAGAAAGTAGAAGCTTTGAGTTTTTTGGAATCTTTTCCATCATTTAAATCAGCTACAAATTTTACTAAGCCTGTTTCAGGATTAAAAGCAGCTATCTGCCTTGCATTATTTGTGACAAATAAACTATTACCGATTAAGGATGTTGATTGAATATCCTCAGCATTTACTTGCCAAATAGCTGCTCCTGTATCGAGATTTAATTTAATAAGTTTACCGAGTCCTGTTGCTATATATAAATTATTATTATCATAAATAGGAGTACATAAAATGCTAGCTTCTTCAAAATTTGGTATAGCTACATGATCGAAACTTGCAAATTCAAAATTCCATTTTACTTCACCATTTTTTGTATTTAATGCAAGTATTTGTCCGGAATTATAAGTTATTATTACACTATCTTTATGTACTATCGGTGTCATGAAATAGCTTGCTGATAGAACTTCAGCTAAACTCTCATGCTCCCAAACGTTTTTTAAAGTTTCAGCATTTAAAGCTGTTGTTTGATTGCTGATTGTTTGGACTAAAACCGTGCTATCATTTAGCATAACCGGTTTTGTTCGGATGATATCAGGAAGCTGTTTTCTAATTATTTCATAACCTGTTTTTGCATCAAGTACTACTAATAATCTTGAACCATATGTTACATATAACTTATCGTTAAAATGTAGGATGCCACCACCAATATAATTATCTTTTTTATTTCGGCTTAAATTATAAGACCAAATAACTTTATTCTTTTCTATAGAGAATGCTGAAACATTTGACCTAATGTCTAACGCATAAATCATATCACCAACAAAAACAGGCTCTGTAATGGTTTTATTTTTAACAAAATCATACCGCTTGTTTTTTAACATATTTGGATTAAATGCATATATATTTGCACTATTTCCTAAATATATTGGTTCGTTAGATTGCAGAGATAATTTAGGAGTTAATTCAACTATATTTTTTACTCTTTTTGGACCAAGTGCGTTACATGCACTTAAAATAATGAGCGGTAATAATAAACTTACTATTTTCTTGATCATATTTCTCCTTTAATTCTATTATTTAGCTCTATCTAAGCCTGCAAGCAAAGCTTTTGCCTGATCTTTTAGTAAATCTGAAGTGTTATTTGATGCTACTAAAATTCTTAAATTCTTTTCTGCTTCTGCAAGCATATTGCTCTTAATATCCCAAATAGCTTTCATAATATTTGCTGTAGCCCAAAAAGGCTTATTTTCATCATCAAAATAATTTAAATATTTTACTAATTTTTCTTTATCAGCAATATCTAGATTTTCATCATCGATAACGAGACTACACCATGCAATACGAGCATATGAAGTAACGATTTCTGAATATTCCTTATTTTCAATAATCTTACCAAGTAAATCTTTGGCTTCTGAATTTTGTTGCCCTGAAAGTTTTATAGCAACTTGCTCTAGTAAAGCAATCTCTTTTATCTTAGTATCACTAATGCCAACTAAATTTTCTAAGGTACTAATAGCAAGTTCCCTATTACCTTGCACAACTTCTAAATTAACTGCTTTAACAAAAATGTCACCATTTTTTTGGTTATTTTCAATTTGCTTATTTTTATTGTTATTGTTAATGACCATTATAGTAATAGCTATTAAGGCAATAATTATTACTATAGGTAAAAGTCTTTTAAAAAAAATCAGCCTTTTTTCTTCATTTTGATCATTTAATACTTCGTCTAGAATATCTGTCATATTTTTTATTTTGATTTAGTGGTACAGCCAAATTTAAGCTTAGCATCTTCCGCCATTTTTTTAGATGCAGCTGTTCTATTACTTGGAAATTCCTTATTCAGCTTATCAAGCATATTGCAAGCTTCTGTAGTCTTCTTTAATTCACCAAGTGAAAGTGCTAGCTTTAATAGACCATCAGAGGATTTTGCTCCTTTTGGCGATTCTTTATAACCTTTTAGATAATTAACAGCAGCTGTATTATAATCTTTTTGTTTAAAAAAGCATTCTCCATACCAAAAATAAGCATTACTAATCATTGAACTCTTAGGGTATTTTTGGATAAAGTTTTTGAATTTATTTTTAGCATCATCAGTCTTATTATCTTTGTAAGAAGCAAGAGCTAAATCATAAGCTTGTTTATCAGGTGCAACATCCTTGTTAGGTTCAGGAGCAGTTTTTACCTCCTCTACGCTATTAGGCATATCTTTAAGTAGGCTCACGTCAAAGACATCAGGAGTATTTTGATGTTCTGTTTCTGAGGCTTCAACATTTTCACTTAATTGTGGAATATTAGAATTTTTGCTTAATATATCAATTTTATGTTGTAGAACTTCAATTTTACCAATTAATCTTCTAATTTCTTGTTCTTGTTCATCCAATCTACTTTCAAAATCATTACTTGCTGCATATTTTAAAGGTTGTCCCTTTATAGTGCCACTTTCTGCAAACGTTAATAATGAAAATAAAAGAGTAAATATTAAAATAACTAGCTTCATATTATTTTTTATTTTTACAATAATGTTTCTTATAATACTGAAAATTTTCTAACATTCCACATGTTTTTAAAAATCTTACAATAATCTATCATATACCGCAGATATTTTAAGATTTGAAAGTCAAGTAAGTGGTAAGCCTGCACAAGCAGTAGATAACTACGTGAGCACAGGCGGATCCTAAAATTTGACCTATACGAAGATCAACTTCAAAAAGAGCAAGGAGTTCATAAGACGAGGAGCGGCAGCAGTTACTTAATACGTGAGCACCGCAGTACTTATAGAACGACGTAGCCAATTTTTGAAGTTCATCGAGTATATTTTATATTTCGATGCTGCCGTCATAAGCAAAAGTCAGTATAATAGTAGTTCCTTCATTTATTTTACTTTGCAGATCAAATTTACCATTCATAAGCTCAACTAACTTTTTAGTAAGCGGCAGTCCAAGCCCTGTACCTTCATATTTGCGGCTAAGTTCACTATCAATCTGTCCAAATGTTGACAAAGTTTTTGGTATATCTTTTTCTTCAATACCAATACCGGTATCTATAACTTTTATATATACTAATTTAGCTAGCTCATCTTTTTCCATTGTAATAGTAACACTTCCACCGGCATTTGTAAATTTTACAGCATTTGATAGAAGATTTAAAAATACTTGCTTAAGTCTTTTTGGATCTGCCTTTATAACAATATGCTCTTTCGGTGACTTGTTAACTAATTCTACTCCAGCTTGATCAGCACGAGGCTTAACAAGTATAAGTGATGAGCTAACCAGTTTATTTAAATCAAGATCAATACTATCTACTTTTAGCTTATCCGCAGAAGCCTTAGAAAGATCCAAAATATCGTTAATCATACTAAGTAGATGCTTACCGGCATCATTAATATCTTTAATATAATTTCTACTTTTTTCTGGATCTTTTTCTGACATTAAAATTTCAGAAAAGCCTATTATAGCGTTAAGAGGGGTTCGTAACTCATGACTAATATTGGCAAAGAATTTTGTATTTGAGGAGCTAGTCTTTTCTACCTTTATTATTTCAGCTTTTAAATTTCTATTTGTTACTAGCTGCTCTTCGATAATATGCCTAGCATAATTGGTATTACTAACAATTATAGTACAAAATATTATAAAAATAATAATAAAAGTTATGAAAACTTTTTGCTCAAGAGATATTATATTTTGCCACTGATTAGTAATATTAGTATTAATCTCAAGTATTGCATCTACTGGAAAATTGTTTAAATCACTACCTATAATAGGTATATAGCTAGTAATAAAAGAAGCTTTTTTTTCTGTTAAATCATTTTCATTCTGAATTATAACCCTAGGAAGTAATATATGACTTGTAACACCTTCAAGAACACTTAACAAAGGTGCTTTTGCAGTAAGAGATCTAAAAAAATATTTATCAATTTTTGCGGTGAATATTTCAACTAAACTATCATCTGGATAATTATCCACACTATACATATTTAGCATATTACTGGTAATAAATTTATTACCGTTAAGATCATACAGAGAAATGTTAATATCAAGATTAGTAAACCAATCAGCAGTAATAATGACAAAATCAATGAATTCTTGATCTTGTAATAATTTTAAATAGCCAAATTTATGTAATTTATTAATTACATTTTCATGAGCATTCCAAATATTGCGGGTATAAAGACAAGCAATTTTAGTGTTTTGTAAAGCTACCTGTTTTACTATCATCTCTTTTATCATAAAATAACGATAAAACATCATATTTATGACAATATTAAGAAATAATACAACAAATGATAATCTGACTATATATTTATTATGGTTCATTATCACCTTATTTTTCTGTATACTCGTTTAATTTGAAAAATTGGCGTCGTTGTTTTTTGCTTTTAATCCTCACGTATTAAGTATACGCTGCGGTTAAAAGCTTTAAAACGCCTTGCTCTTTTCCAAATTAAACTTCGTCTACTCAACTCTTCATTTAGTAGTAGTGTAATGTCTCACGTCATTGCGAAGAGATTCGTAGAATCGACGCAGCAATCTCAAAAATCCTGTACTATTTCATAAGATTGCCACTTCGCTTCGCTTCTCGCAAGGCATTGCCCGCGTGGATCATTCTCCCCCCCTGTCATCCCGTGGCTTGACCACGGGATCCAGAAAAACAATTAAAAATATCAATATCATTGATATTTTTAACTGGACCTAGTGGGGTGACATAGGTGGGGCTGGTTCACTCTTATTTAACTTCCCCTTTTGTTTCCAGATTCTTATTAATAATTAACCCTGTAATTACATCATAAGCACGAGCAAATTGGTAATCTTTTTTGTATAATTCAGATAATTCGTTATCTTCTTGTTTGTTATTTTTATCTTTTGTTTCTTTTTTACTATCTTTATTTTTGGATGAATTATCTTTTTCGGCATCATTCTTCAAATAATTTTTTAAAGAACTTTCAGAAAAACGTTTATCTATTTTTTTAACCTCTGGATATTCTACTTTTGCTGGTTCAATTATAATATCAGGCTCTATACCATCTGCTTGAATAGAACGACCGCTTGGTGTGTAATATTTAGCGATAGTAAGTTTTACAGCTGCTCTTTGATTAATTTGAGTCAAAGCCTGAACTGAACCTTTACCAAAAGATTTAGTCCCAAGTATTATCGCTCTTTTATGATCTTGCAACGCTCCTGCTACTATTTCCGCAGCTGAAGCAGAATTGCCGTTTATCAGGACTATCATAGGAACTTTTGGAGCTTTCAGTGAAAACTCATTTGCTTTGGTTTCAGTATCGATCAAGTTAGCTCTACCTTTTGTCGTCAATATTATACCGGAATCAATAAAGTAATCACTAACAGCAATTGCCTGTTCTAGTATACCTCCTGCATTATTACGTATATCGAGAATAATACCTTTAATATCGTCTTTACTTTCAGATTTAAGCTTTTTTACTGCTGCTTTCAATTCAGAGATTGTTGATTCGTTAAAAGTAATAATACGTATATAAGCAATATTATTTTTTTCCAAATGTGCTTTTATTGGGTTCATTTTCACTATTTCACGAGTAAGCTCTATATCTTGTGGTTTTACCTCATCGGCTTTTATAACCAGTAATTTAACTTTAGTCCCCGGCGTACCTCGCATTTCTTTCACGGCTTTGTTAGGACCAATTGTAGATACTAACTCGTTATTCACCCCAACTATGTAATCCCCTCCTTTTAGACCAGCTTTGAATGCAGGCAAATCATCAATAGGAGATATTATTTTTATAGCCCCGCTATCATACATTATGGTAACTCCAATTCCGCCAAACTCACCTTTAGTAAATGTAAAAATATCTTCAAAATCCTCACCTGTGTAATAACCTGAATGCGGATCAAGCGAATTTAACATGCCGTTAATCGCTTCATCTATCATTTTTTGTTTATCTGGTATTTCTACGTATTCTTTTTCAACACGTTCAAATATTTCCTGAAACTGCTTATAAGCTTCTTCGTTTGTTATTTTATTTTGAGGCTCTTTCGTTTCTTCTTTAGTAGCGGCAAATACAGAAACAAAATTTATAGTAAAAAATAATGCTATAATTAAACGTAAATACATAATACTCCATTTTCATTGTCATCCCGTCATTGCGAGGAGAAACTGTAAGCTTCGACGAAGCAATCTTAGGAGTCTTGTACTACTTCATGAGATTGCTTCGTCGCTTCGCTCCTCGCAATGACGCTTATCTTAAATATCCAACTCGTTAATAATCTTATCCATTTTAACTAAAGCCTGTTCATAAATAAATTGGAATCTTTTTTCCGGCTTTTTGCCCATCAAATCATCTACTATTTTATCAACATTTTGAAAATCTTCTAAAGTAACCTTTAATAATGATCTTTTTTCTGGATGCATGGTAGTTTCTTTTAACTGCATAGGCATCATTTCACCGAGTCCTTTAAATCTACCAACTTCAATCTTAGCTTTACTACTCTTGGATAATTTATCTGTTAGTTTGGCTTTTTCCTCTTCATCATTTGCATAATAAGTTTTATTAGACTGCGTTAAGCGATAAAGTGGTGGTTTTGCTAAATATAAATGTCCATCTTCTACTAATTTTGGCATTCTTAAAAAGAAGAAAGTCATTAATAATGAAGCTATGTGAGCACCATCAACATCGGCATCAGTCATAATAATTATTTTCTCATAACGCAAGTTTTCTTTTTTATAATTCTTCATACTACCACAAGCAAGAGCTATTTCTAAATCTTGTATAGCTTGGTTATTAACTATCTTTTCAAGCGTAGAGCTTGCAACATTTAAGACTTTTCCCCATAACGGCAATACCGCTTGCGTTTCTCTATTACGTGCTTGTTTAGCTGAACCACCTGCCGAATCACCTTCTACAATAAATAATTCTGTACCTTCTGGTGAAGTTCTTGTGCAGTCAGCAAGCTTACCGGGCAGACGTAATTTTTGCGTAGCATTTTTACGAGAAATAGTTTTTTCATTTTTCTTATTTAATCTAAACTCAGCAATGGCTATAAAATGCTCAAGCAAATTATTAGCTATAATTTTGTTGCTACTAAGAAAATGGTCAAAATGGTCTTTTATAATATTTTCAGCAGGTTTGCTTACACCTTGAGATACTAATTTTTCTTTAGTTTGCCCTTGAAAAGTAGGCTCGGCTATAAAAATAGATAGTACAACACTTGCAGTTTCTAAAATATCTTCAATAGTTAGATTAGCGGTTTTTTTATTCCCAACCATTTCACCATATGCTTTAAGTCCGCGTAGTAAAGCAGATTTAAGACCTTGTTCGTGAGTTCCGCCTAAGGGTGTTGGGACTGTATTACAGTAAGATTGAATAAATGCCGAGCTATCATTATTTTGCCAACAAATTGCCCATTCAAGCTTTATGCCGTCTTGCTCTGATTCAACATTCCCAGAAAAGATTTCTGGCGTAATTAAATCATCTGGTGTTATTTTTGAGCTTAAATAATCTTTTAAACCATTTGGGAAGTTTATTAATGCTTTCTTAGGTACATCGCTAGATGCTTCAATTTCACACTCCCATTCTATAGTAACACCTCGATATAAATAAGCTTTCGATCTTGCAAGCTCATAAACTTTTTTAGGATTAAAATGTAGTTTTTCGCCAAAAATTTCTGGATCAGGGATGAAGTTTATCGATGTACCTTTTAGCCTTTTAGGTGTTTCTTCACATATTAATTCGGTTAATTTTTCACCTTTTGCATAGCTTTGCTTATATAATTTACCCTGCTTATATACTTTAATTTCTAGATGTTCTGCTAAGGCATTAACTACTGATACCCCAACACCATGCAACCCACCAGCAGTTTGATAAACATTGCTTGAAAATTTACCGCCAGAATGAAGCGTAGTTAAAATAACTTCTAATGCTGATTTATTAGGGAATTTAGGATGATTATCGATAGGGATTCCACGACCATTATCCGATATGGTTATACTGTGATCCTGATGCATTTTTATCGTGATAATACTTGCAAAACCGGCTACAGCCTCATCCATAGAGTTATCAAGCACCTCAGAGACTAAATGATGCATAGCATTTAAGTCTGTGCCACCAATATACATACCAGGTCTTTTACGAACAGGTTCAAGCCCCTCTAATACTTCAATATCTTTTGCACTATATGTATTGTTAACTATCTTAGGTTTTTTTTCTTTGTTGAAGCTAAATAGATCGCTCATAAGTTAGAATTACGATTAAAAAAGAATTTTTTATACTTCTTTAAATTAAACTATTTAGTATAGAAAAGCAATTATGGTTTGAAGAAAATATATAATTAATAATAATGTAAGACGAGTATTAGTAACCCTTAGCTTTGGTCAGCATACACGCTATATTAGTGTTTCCACGTGCTATGGCGATATCTAGAGGATATTGACATTCAGAGTTTAAAGTAGAAATTTTTATGCCGCGTATTACTAAATATTTTGCTAGATAATAATTATCTTTATAAACAGCAGCAGTAAGTAATGTATCACCTTTATTATTTTTTTCTTGTAATATAGGGTAAACATCAAGTAAAACACGTAATTTAGAAAGGTTATTTCTATCGATTGCTCTAAAAGAGTTATCTATTGCACTACAATAAGATAAGGTAGCGGTAATATCTTTTTTCTTATTTAGATCGTTGTCATATTTAACGAGACTTTCTACAGCTTTTCTTCTATCAGCATTTGCTATCCATTCTGCTTTTTTCTGGAATAGCTTAATATATGAATATATATCCATCTGATCTAAAGTAGCCTGCTCGGTTAACTTACCAAGTATAATATCATCATCAGGTAATAATAACATTTGGCTTTCGTCTTTAGCAAATTTCGTTGCTGATTCCGTTAGTTCTGTATTAACGATATTATCTTGCTTCTTAACAACTACATTTGAAGAACTTACTGGAGTGCTTGTATTTTGTGGTTGTACCTGTTTTTGATTAGCTGGAGCTGAATTGTTAGCAGCATTAGTATTATTAGAACCTTGATTCTGATTTGCAGATAACACTTCAACAGGTTTTAATGGAGTATTCCAATCTTGTTTTTTCGGCGAATTTACATCGGCAGTAAATGTTTCTTTCGAATTATCAGTTTTGGCTGAAGAATCGGTTGTAGTTGGCATTGTTGCAGGCGGAACTACAGGCTGTACCGCTGGTATAGGCGTATTACTAGGTGCAGTTGGTGCTGTCGGTTGATTAACTGTAGGTACAGGCGTATTAGGCGTAGATGGTGTTGCCGGTACAGGTGCAGGAGTTGTTACTGGCGGTGTTACTACGTCACTTGCTGTAGGCTGATTAACTACAGGAACAGGAGTAGCTGGCATTACTGTTGGTGCTACCACTTGAGGAGGGGGCGGTGCAGTTACATTATCTTGCTGTTCATTCGCCTCTGGTGGAGGAGTAAGCTTTATATATTGATGCGTAGGTGGCAGAGCAATAGGTTGATATACTTGGGTACGTGGTGCAGGTGGTACTACATAGCTGCCTGGACGAAGAGGTGGATTAGATATAAGAGATCCAGCTACTTTAAGCTCGGGCTGTGTTTCTTCATTATTTGCAGTATTAGGCAAAGGCGTACTATTTGCTTCTTTGTTATTAGAAGATGCCACATCTTTTGTATCATCATGAGAAGCTAAATTCGTATTAGTTTGATGAGTCTGATTGCTTGCACTAGGCAATGTTGCATTACCCATATCTATAAAAGGCTCAGATGCTTCTTTTTCACTATTCGTATCACTATGTGAAGCTAAATTCATATTAGTTTGATGAGTCTGATTACTTGCACTAGGCAGTGTTGCACTACCCATATCTATAAAAGGCTCAGATGCTTCTTTCTCATTATTTGTATCATTATGTGAAGCTAAATTTGCATTAGCTTGATGAGTCTGATTGCTTGCACTAGACAGTGTTGCACTACCCATATCTATAAAAGGCTCAGATGCCTCTTTCTCGCTATTTGTATCATTATGTGAAACTAAGTTTGTATCAGTTTGATGAGTTTCATTGCTTGCATTAGGCAATTGTACTTCGTTTTTGTTAGATTCTTGTGAAACTAATTTATCACTTGGCTTATCTTGTTGTGCTTGCGGGTTAGGCAATGGAGCTTTTTTTGGTGATTTATGGAAAAATTGTTTAATCTTATCAAAAATGGACATAGATGATCTAGAGTCAGAAGTAGGCTGCTCATCTTTGCTTTTTATATCAGAATTTTGTGATGGCATAGGTAATGGCGGCGGTGCAGCAGCATAGCTTTGCAACGCAACTAGGGATAGACTTATAAAAAATAATATCCTGCATAATTTATTTAACATATATTTCCCTATTAAATAGTTATTTGAGTTTATCATCTTGTAGCAGCTTTACCTGCGTGGCTCAATTTTTCCGTCATTGCGAGGAAAAACTGTAATTTTTGTACGTGTGCAATTACAGGATGTTTAACAAGATTGCCACGTCGAAACTACGTTTCTCCTCGCAATGACGCTTAACCTAACATTCTCTACTTCCTACTATTTTGTACTAATTTTTTTATTTCACTCTCTACTAATTCTTTTACAAGCGAAGGTAGGTTTTTATCAAGCCATGTTTTAAGTTCCGGCTTTAGCATTTCGATTACTAATTCTTCAAGAGCATTTTTAGATGAAACATTATTATCTAAATTTTTATCTTTAATAGTTGAGGTGAAATCTTTTAAAATATCATTTACTTTTTCAGCAGATTTAGTTGATATTAGCTCCTCTTCATCTTGGTCTATTATTTCTGTTAACTCAAGTATATCTTCGTCCTCATTGTTTAAATTTTTACGCTCGTTAATTACTCCTTTAACAGATTTTAGAATGTCTTCTATCGACATATCTTGGCTTTCCTTACTCACTTAGAAACCTATAAACATTTTCTTTTTAATAGTCTTAAATTCCTCTTCAGGACTGAAGTATTTTACCTTAAGCTTTAAACTTTGAGCAGTTAACTCACCAGTTAATGATTTCATTTGATATGCAGTAAGTATAGAGGCTTTATAAGCATCAACACGTGTTATTTTTGCATCATAGAGCTTTTCTTCAGCACTTAAAACATCTAACATTGTTTTAGAACCTACTATTTCCTCTTGTACTGTACCATCATAAGATATCTGAGCTGCCGCTACTCCTTGATCTGCTGCAATAATACGAGATTTTGCTGCTTCAAAACCCTCCCATATACTTATAACATACGCCTGCACTTGTCTTATTGCACCATCAAGCTGTATCGCACTATTTCTTGTTTGATTTTTAGCTGATCTAATTTTTGAATATTGAGCTCCTCCATTTGGATAAATAGGAACATTAACAGATAACGTAGTAGTAACATTTCTAGTATTTATTTGCTCAGTGTTTAAATTTTGCGGATTATAATTAGTTCTACCAGATTGCAATTTTACACTTACTTGCGGCAATAATTTTCCCTTTTCTACTAACTCTTGTGCTTTTGCTGAAGTTACGCTATGTCTTGCTGAATCAATATCAGGATTTAAATTAACAGCTCTTTTTGTTAGCTCATCTAATGAATTTGGCAATCCTTGAGGTAAAATAGGCATAGCTATATCAGTAGGTTCTATACCGAATACCCTAATAAAGTTTGCTTTTTTTGCTTGGAAATCAGCATAAGCGGTTAGCTTATTCGTTTCTGCTGCTGCAAGCCCTGCTCTTGCAGTTGCTATATCTATCTCAGTTGCTTCACCAAGCCTTAATTTTTCTTCTACAGTGTTTACTTGTTGGATATTAGTACGAACTCTACTTTCTGAAATATCATATTTCTCTTTACTTTCAAAATAATCAAGATAAGCGGTGATTAAATCTAATAATACTTTTTGCTCACTAGAATAATATTGACCACGTGACGATCTAAAAGCTGCCTGTGCAGATCTAAGAGCAGCAACATCTGAACCACCATTAAATAAAGATTGTTCAATTACCACTGTCGCTTGATTATTATCTACTTCCGGGGGGCTGTTAAGTTGTTGAGCATATCTCCTAGCATATTTGGTTTTACTATTATTTCTGTTAACACTCAACGCTGCATTAGGCATAAATCCTGAAAAAGCTTGAGGAAATTGCTCAATAGAATTAACAAATTTAACTCTTGCAGTCTTCAGATCATTGTTATTTTTATACCCTTCTGTTAAAGCTTCTTGCAAATCTATTGCAATAACGGGAGAAGTTAGTAATAATGAGAAAATAAATATAGTTAACTTACGCATAAATTTTTTAAATGAGTTGGTAATATGGTAGTAAGATTAGTTTAATCTTTCAAGAATATAGCTATTTTTAAGTTAGATAATATAATACTATGTAACAATGTTAGCACGTAATATAACAAAAATTAATTCTAAGGGCAATGATAACTATTTTATATTTCATTTTTCTACACAAAGCGTTACAATTAATTAACAATTGATAATAAATAACATATATGCCTAAAACTCTAATAGATTTTTCTCAGTTTGTTGGTTTAAGTAAAGAACAAGAAACAGAGTTATTAAACCTTTTAAAAAGACTAAATAGTTTTTCTGGTTCTTTAAAAACTAATATAAAAGATTTAGAAGCTAATATTCTTATTATTTTAAAAAGCTCCTTAAAAGAATTAGCACAAACTGAAAATTTAGATTTAGAGAAGATAGAAAAACTTTTTAACAAAACAGTAAAAACATCTCTTAGTGAATTATCAAAAGCTTTAGATAAAACTTATCAAGATCAGTTAAAGACAAAAGATATATTTCTATTTGACGGAATTATCGTAGAAAAATGTTTAAGTGTTTTAGAACAAGTTCTAAAATTTCAAAAAGAATTAGATGAAGTTTATCCTGGTGCTTCTAAGAAAATTATAACATCATTAGAAAATATATTAATTACTGTAATTGCAACTCAACTACCTATTCTTTCAACGTTCATAAAAGCAAGCGGTATACTTGAAAAAGTCAATAATCTCATCGACCATGAAAAACTATTGCCAAAAATAAAAAAATGGCATAACGATATTAAAAATATGCAACAAGAAATAAAGGATAATAAAAACCTTAAGGACGTTTATAAAAAAGCTGAACAAGTTGCCGAAATTTCAGAAATATCCAAAGATCCTGTTAAGAAAATTATTGAAATTTCAAAAGTTTCAGAAATATCAAAAGAATCTATTGAGAAAGTAATTAAAATAGCAAAAAATCCTAATAATGAATCATCGTTAGATTACGTGATAGAAGCTAACAAAGCTATACCGCAAACTACTAAAGAGGTAGAAGAAAAAATATCAAAAATAAAAAGTGATGTAGAAAAAGCACTTCCTGAAGAGATAAAAGATGAAAAATTGCATTCCATCAAAAATACTATTAGTGATAGATTAAATAGTACAAAAACAGAATTATTAAAAGCAGCAAACCCTGAAACTCCTTTTGTTGATAAAATAACTTCTTTATTTAAAGCAGCAGAAGCAGCTACCAAAATTGCAAGTGATGTGAAAAAAATAGCAGGAGTAATACCAGGGGGACAAAAATTAGAAAGCGTTATAAGCGGGATAATAACAACTAACCTAATACCTAAGCCGATTTTAACAATAGCTAAATTAGCTCCTGAGGTAGCAGAGTTAGTTAAAGTAGGTAAGGCAATAATTACAGTGCTTTCCAAATCACAAAACTTAAATCAAACACAAGGCAGGTCAAAAAGTGCTTAATACTCATATTTTAATTGCTATAGGATGTTTATTAGTATTAGTAATATATTTAATATATAAAACAGCATCACGTAAAAAAAATATTACGACTTCTGGAGAAAATAATTCTGAGGAAACTTTTGCTCTTAATAACAAAAATCAGGATAATAAAAAACTCACCTTACAAGAACGAATAGAATTATCTTGGAAATTTCTTTATGACATTACAGAAACTATTCTCAATAAATTTACTAAAGATGATATAACTTTAGTGAATAAATGTGGTCGTGTTTTACTTGAAAACGGAGCACGCTATGAACATATAGTTGATCTGGCGATCCCTCGTGCCAAATCCCATACTCAATCTGTAGAGCAAGAGCAAACTAAAGGCAAAAAAACTTTAGGGGTGTAATTTTTCTACCTTGAAAAAAGCATATACTCGACGTATAAACTACTCTATCCACTTTTCATTTATTAGCGATATACAATCCTTGTAAATATTTTTTTAAAAGATATTATTAGAAAGTTATAGTTAAAAATAATTGCAATTAATGAGCAAATTGAAACAAGGAACATTTATCACTTTTGAGGGAGGGGAAGGAATTGGCAAATCTACCCAATGTCAAATGTTATACGAATATCTAAAATCCCAAAATATTCCCGTAATTTTAACCCGTGAAGTTGGCGGCACTAGCGTAGCAGAAAAGATGCGTGAGATCCTAGTGCATACCGATCTACTGCCGATGTCTGAACTACTGCAAGCTATGGCAGCACGTTATGACCATATGGTAAAAAAAATTATACCGGCTTTACAGGCAGGGAAAATAGTAATATGCGACCGGTTTATTGACTCAACAGCCTGCTATCAAGGATTAGAGCTAGAAAACGGTATAGAACTCGTATATAATCTGTACAAAGACTTAATGCCGCCTCTTATGCCGGACATTACCTTTTTTATTGATGTAGAATCTTCTATTGCCATTGAGCGGGTAAATTCACGAAATATGAGCAATAAATTTGACGTAAGAGGGTTAGATTTTTACAATAAAATTTATGATTGCTTTAAAGGATTAAGTAAAAAATTTCCTGAGAGAATAGTAACAATTAAGGCTTCCGATCTTGATCCTACGCAAGTACACAAGTTAATAAAAAAACACTTAAATTTAATATGAATAATACCTATTATATTACCACTCCCATATATTATGTTAATGATGTCCCGCATATTGGGCATGCTTATACCAGCGTTGCAAGTGACGTGATTGCCCGCTTTATGCGTCTTAGCGGTCGTGAAGTCATGTTTTTAACAGGCACTGATGAACATGGGCAGAAAGTAGAAAAAGCTGCTATTAATAAAAATATTGATCCGCAAAAATTTACTGATCAGACTTCTCAAAGTTTTCGTCATCTTATGACTGCCATGCATATTTCAAATGATGATTTTATCAGAACAACGGAAGAAAGGCATAAAAAAGCAGTAGCTATGTTTTGGCAGAAATTACTAGATAACGGCTTTATTTATGAGGGTTTTTATGAGGGCTGGTATGCCGTTCGTGATGAAGCTTTTTATGATGAATCTGAGCTAACAGCGGACAAATTAGCCCCAACCGGTACAACTGTGGAATGGGTTAAAGAACCTAGCTATTTCTTTAATCTTTCAAAATGGCAAGATAAATTGCTTGAGTTTTATAAGCTAAACCCTGATTTTATCAGACCTATATCAAGACGTAACGAGGTCATCAGCTTTGTTAAGTCAGGTCTAAAAGATTTGTCCGTATCACGCACCACTTTTAACTGGGGTATCAAAGTCCCAAACGATAATAAGCACGTGATTTATGTATGGCTTGATGCACTTGCTAATTATATCTCAGCCCTTGGTTATCCTGATCAAAATAGCAATTACGGCAAGTTTTGGCCAGCAAATTTACAGGTAGTCGGCAAAGATATTCTACGTTTCCATGCCGTTTATTTGCCTGCTTTCTTAATGGCTGCTGAAGTTCCACTGCCTAAGACAATTATGGCACATGGTTGGTGGACTAATGAGGGACAGAAAATTTCTAAATCACTTGGGAATACCATTGATCCGATTAAGCTGATAGAAGAGTTTGGTGTTGATCAGGTTAGATATTTTTTAATGCGTGAGATAACATTTGGAGCGGATGGTAACTTTGCCCGCAGCAATCTAATTACCCGTATTAATAGCGAATTATCCAATAAGATCGGTAATTTATTGCAACGTACTACTTCTTTTGTTTATAAAAATAATGATGGTAAAGTGCCGGCAATCACGCAAGATGCAATTAATAAAATATATGAGTTACCGCTTTTAAAAACAGCAATTAACTCTGCTAAACAGAATATTCTGCTAATGGAAAAAACCGAAATTAACAAGATTCTTGATAATATTATTAATTTAGCCGAAGAAGCAAATATTTATATTGATAGCGAAGCTCCTTGGAATTTGAAAAAAACAGACCCTGAGAAAATGCTAGAGGTGTTATATGCTCTGCTAGAAACTTTGCGTTATATCGCCATAATGCTTCAGGCTTTTATGCCAAGTTCTGCTGGTAAAATGCTTGATCAGCTAGGGGTAAACGCAGAAGAGCGTTTATTTAAGCATTTATCGCTTGAGTTTGCTTTAACACCAGCTAGCGATATTCTAGAACCGGTTATAGTATTTCCAAGGTTTGAGTAATATTTCACGTCATTGCGAGAAGAAACTGAAAGTTTCGACGAAGCAATCTCAGGATGCTTCACTGGATTGCCTCCGCCCTCGGCTTTGCCTCTCCTCGCAAAGGCATTGTTGCGTGGATACCAAATCGTCTGAGCTACGCGACTGCAAGGAGCGTGGCAATCTAGAAAAAATAATAAAAAATGCTATAAGTTAACATTTTTTACTGGATTGCTTCGTCAAAACTTATAGTTTTTCCTCGCAATGACGGTCTCTACCCCCTTTCACTTATTAGAAACACATATGCTAATAGATTCACATTGCCATCTTAACTTACTAAAAGATGTAGAAATAGACAACATAATCAAACAAGCTATAGAAAATAACGTGCAATATATGCAAACTATTTGCACTAAACTTGATGACTTTCCGGTTATTTTAGAAATAGCGGAAAAATATAAAAATATTTTTGCATCTGTCGGTGTACATCCGTGCGAGGTAAATAAAGAACGACATTGCGAAGCACTGCAAGTGCTTTGGCAATCTCAGGAAATTTTAATGAGATTGCCACGTCAAGGCTTCGCCTTTCCTCGCAATGACGCTACAACAATTATAGAACTTACTAATCACCCCAAAATCATTGGAATAGGTGAAACTGGGCTTGATTATTATCACGAGCCTTATGATAAAAAACTACAAAAAAATTTCTTATTACATCATATAGAAGCTGCGGCTACGACAAAGTTACCGCTTATTGTTCACACAAGAGAAGCAGACCATGATACTATAGATATTTTAACCTCGGAAATGCGTAATAATAAATTTCCTGGGTTGATACATTGCTTTACTTCTTCAAAAAAGCTAGCGGAAAAAATGCTAGATATCGGTTTATATATTTCAATGTCAGGTATTATAACTTTTAAAAATGCAACTGATTTGCAGGAAATAGTTAAATATGTGCCACTTGATAGGTTACTGATTGAAACCGATGCACCTTATCTAGCCCCTACCCCTATGCGTGGCAAACAAAACGAACCGGCTTTCGTTAGATATGTTGCTGAGAAAGTCGCCGAACTCAAAAATATCCCCTCCAAAGAAGTAGCAAATGCTACTACTAATAACTTCAAAACATTATTTTCTAAATTTATAAATTACGTAAATTCTAGTGATTAATAATTAAAGAATGTGCTAAACATTCTGTAGGAAAACAAGCAAAACTTTGGTCTTTCGAAGTAAAAACAGAAATTACACGCAGTAATTTACGAGAGTCTTTTTTTCAAGCTTTGTCAAATTCCTCTTGGGCTCACTTTAGGTATTTGGTTGCTGCTGATTTAATTGAAAGTAAACAAAATGATACTCGACATGAATTAGAAATGCTATGTGCAAGGCATGATATAGGCTTCATTTTATTAGACAAAAAAGATCCTAAAAATAGTAATATATTAATTCCGGCTAAAGAAAAGTCCGAGGTTGATTGGAACATAGCTAATAGACTAGCTGAAGAGAATAAAGATTTTGAGAGTTATCTAAATAAATTTGATACATTTTACAAAAAACAAAGTATAACTGACATTAGTTGGTTTGATCCTGATCCATATTTTAAAAAATCTAAAAAAACAAACCAAAAACTAAAAAGAAAAAATAACTAAAATACTTTCTTATTAGTACCGGATAATTATTAAAAAAGAATTTGTCATTGCCAGGATATGCATAGCTAAAAGGGCGTGGCAATCTAGAAAAAATAATAAAAAATACTATGATTTAGTATTTTTTATACTTCCTTGCTTAGTCAATTATTTCATAATTTCCTCACAATGACAGATAAAACTATAGTCAATTCCATTGAATTTTGTGACAGGCATGATGGTAGATCCTATAATAATAGGCGAGACAACGAGCGACCTGCTACATGCGTTCAAATCAGTTTACTATACATTGCACTTAAAAGCCTATAAAATCAGATTGACTTATTTAAAGTTTTGCCTAGAATCATTTTGGAGCAGCTAAAGGCTGTTCTTGGGTGTCGAAACCCTAACGGCAAGAGGTTTAAATCAGCCTTTAAATGATTTTCCTCGATCATATCAGGGTCGGGGAGGTTGTAGCCATGTTCAGGGCTTAAAGTTAATACTTTAAGCCTAAAAGCTACTCAGCTGTTCTTGTCGACGGTTTTCGAACTCCCCGGTCACCAAACAAGCTTTGCTTCTTGGTGATCAAAATTAAATTAATTTAAAGGAGATTAAACCGTTATGAACAATATTGTAGAAAAAAGAATAGCCCTTATCGAGCCATATTTAGATTTTATTATTAAAAGCGAAGAATTATTGCGGGAAATCTATCCAGATGGGATAGATAGGGATTTAATGATAGAATTTATTTTAGCTAAGAAACCTTATAAATCTTATGCTTATTATACTCTAATTCGTAGTTTATTCAAATTGCCATGCAATAAAATTATACTTATAATTGATAAACAATTGCTAAAATCTTTCCTGGGTTTATTCCGCTCTATTATCCTTGGTACTTTATCATATCTCAAGCTAATTAAAATTTTTATCTATGATGAAAATGATTTCGTTCTAGATATAAAAGCCTTAAAAAGTAATGAAAATTACTTCTGGTCTTATAAAATCAATTACTTAAAAAAATTAATTAATGGAAAGTAATTAGTTTTGTTGTGTGGATCATTTTTCCGTCATTGCAAGAAAATTACGGCTTTATTGCATGGCTCGAAAAATGCCATATATGTCATTCAATAGTACCCGACAGTTTTTATTCTATGTCATTCCTACAAAGGGATTGTTGGGTGGATCGAAAAGCACCCTCGATGTCATCCCGTGGCTTGACCACGGGATCCAGTTAAAAATACTAATAAAATTAGTATTTTTTATTATTTTTTCTGGATTGCCGCACTCGCTTTACTCACTCGCAATGACAATTTGGTATCCACACGGGCAATGCCTTCCCGCTTCTGCTGGAATGACATTAAGCCTTATTTTGTCTCTTTTATCTTTTGAGCTTCAACTTGCGGTGCTTCTTGCTCTTGTTGTTTTTTATATTCTTCTGCTTTTTCTTCAATATAATTAAAAAAGAAATAAGTAAAAGTTAAAAAACTAGTTAGAATAATTGCAAGAGTTATTAATATTGCTTTGAGTTGTTTGCGTGAATCTTCTGCTCTTAGTCGTTTCTCTTCTTCATCAATTTCAGATTCAGATAATAATATTTGTTCTTCTGTTGTATTTTCCATGTTATAACTCACAATATGATTTAGTTTTTTTAGTAACATAGAAATCAATTCTGTGATTTAAATTAACTCCGCTGTTACTTAACGTATAAATAGACTTATGTTAATGACGGAGCTTAAACATCATTATTTTAAACAAATTAAGGTACATACTTTTTTTCTTTTAAAAACAGCATTACATGCTACTTTTAAAAGAAGATTTTAATTTTTTATACCTTTCATTTATTAGGGATATATAGGGAATATATAAACAAGTCAATAATTAAACTATTAAATTATAAATATTTTATTAGTAAATTGATTATTTTACACTTCTCAAGCTTAATTTCCCAGTAGATCAGAAGAATGAATATAATCATGTGAGCTAAAATTATATCCGTTCCCATAACTATTATCATAACCATCGCTAATAGCTGAATTATATAAAGAAGGTAAATGAGCTGACGATATTGCATCATCAAGACAAATAAGCAAATTTTTTCCTAAATAATTCTCAATAAAATTATTAGCTGTATATTCTAATATTGTATATTTTGATGGCTCAGATTCAATAATTTTTCTACAATCTCTATTTCCTAATTTATAACCTATCAATGTTAATAACATAGAATTATATTCATCTTTTGGCTGATTAAAAAAGCCTATCTCATAAACCTTAGCAAGAACATAACAAGCTTCAGTATTTTTATTCATAATATCAGCTTTAAAACTTTCTAATATTTTATTAACTTCTCCTTCAAGGGATAAAATATTTACTATAAAGTTATTTGCAAAACTTTTATAATCTATCATGGATGAATCTAAAGTGGCATTAAGAAGAGCTTTAAATAAGATTTTAGCTTGCTGTATATTGTTGTGAGGCTTTAACTTATACGATTTATGTATTAAATTATTAAATACTTCCAAATTACTACATCTACTCACTTCAAATTTCTCCCATTTTCATTACTAATTCTTTTATTTCTGTCATTCTTGATTTATTGGCAACTAAAAGACCCTGTATAGTATTGATAACCATCACATTGTCAAGCCCTATCACTGTCGTTACTTTGCTATTAGAACTAATGAAAGAATTAGTGGTATTACTAATTATTACATTCCCCTCACAGTAATTATCCTGTATGTTTTGTTGCTTTAATTCCAATAAAGAAGACCAGCTGCCAAGATCATTCCAAATAAAATCCGCTTTGACCATAACCATTTGAGAAATATATTCCATTATAGCGTGATCTATCGAAATAGATTCGGCTTCGTTATATATAGGCGAGTTTATTACTATATTATTTTTAGTTTTTATAGCACTATCATATGCCGCAGCTGCAATTTTAAATAATTGAGGTTGTATACCCATCGCTAAACTTAAGAAAAAACTAATATCATATATAAAAATTCCTGAATTCCAAAAATATTCATTACTACTACAATATCTTTCTGCTTCCTTAAATTCAGGTTTTTCAATAAAATTGTCAACTTGGTAAATATTTTCTGCAATCGAAATTCCCGATTTTATATAGCCATACTCGGTATTTACGCTATTTATTGGAATACCGATAATACAAATTCCATATTGCTCAACAAAACATAAAGCTTTATTTATAGTATTGAAGTAATTTTCTTCATCTTCTATATGATGGTCCGCCGGTAGTAATACTAACCTATCGAACCCTTGTGCCTTAGCTGACAGAGCCGTAATAATTGCACAAATTGCTGTATTTTTCTGCTCCGGTTCGGTGATGAATTCAAATTCTATTTCTATATCTGCTGCTTGCTGTTTAGTAATTTCTTCATATTGGTTAGAGGTAATTATTGTAGGTTTCCCTAAAAATTTATTTCTGATTAAAGTTTGCTGTAATAAAGTTAAATCACCTAATATTTTTTTAAATTGCTTTGGTTTATTACTGGCAGATAGAGGCCATAACCTCTTACCACTACCACCTGCCATAATAACCGGCTTTACTTTCATATGATTTCAACTATTGATTGAATAAATAATGACAGGCTTTATAGATGGCTTTAAAAAATAAGTCAAGCTTTTTGACAGATTTTACAATAAAAAGTACTTCTTCCTGAGTGTTTTGTCTTAATAATGTTATTAGAGCAGCTTAGGCACTCTTGCCCGTCTCTTGCATAAACCATAAGTTGCTGTGTAAAATAGCCTGGTTTATTATCACCATTAACAAAATCTTTAAGAGTAGTGCCGCCAGCAATTATAGCTTTAGATAGAACATTCTTAACTGCTGCAATTAAATTCTTTATCTCATCATCGTTTAAATCTTTTCCGAATTTATCAGGATGAATTTTAGCTAAATGAAGACTTTCAGAAGCATAAATATTGCCGACTCCAACGACAATTCTATTATCCATGAGTAAATTTTTTATCGGTACTTTTTTATTCATTAGCTTACTTTTTAAATATTGAAGCTCAAATAAATCAGATAGAGGTTCTAACGCTAGATTAGCAAAAAAATCTTTCTCCAAAAGCTCGGTACGAAAGCTGTAAATCATCCCAAATCTTCGAGTATCGTTAAAAATCAGCTTTTCATTATTACTTAAGTTAAAAACTACATGGTCATGTTTTTTGGCTTCGTAGCCTGTAGATTGCAGTGTAAACCTACCGCTCATACCTAAGTGAACTATTAAAGAATGATTATTATCAAAGTCGATTATTAAATATTTGGCACGACGCCTAACATTTATTATATTCGTATTTACGATTTGGTCAGCTAAATCAGCAGATAATTTATAACGTAGATTATCTCTTTTAAACTCCACTTTCTTTATAACAAGCCCTATTAATTTACTTTCTAGGGAATTTTTTAAAGTTTCTACTTCAGGAAGTTCCGGCATTTTTACTATTATTTTAATAATTTTATGTTTATACTATATTTAATTGAATATACATAATGGAAACTATTATGCGAACTGTTAATGTCATCCCGTGGCTTGTCCACGGGATCCAGTTAAAAATACGTCAGTATTTTTTATTGTTTTTTTGGATCCCGTGGCTTGTCCACGGGATGACAGAGCCGATCCATATAACATATAAACCAAATGAACCAAACAAATTTTGGATTTAAGAAAATAAAAGCAAACGAAAAACAATCGCTCGTAAATAGCGTTTTTTCTAACGTTGCTGATAAATACGACTTAATGAATGATCTTATGAGCTTTGGAATGCATCGCTTATGGAAAGATGAGTTTATTAGACAAGTCCCAAATCTTAACTCTAATATATTAGATGTTGCTAGCGGTAGCGGCGATATTGCTTTGAAGCTTGCTAAAAAAGCGAAAGATAGGGGTAGTAACATCTCTTTAACTTTAAGCGATATTAATAAAGAAATGCTAAGGCAGGCTAAGAAAAAATCAATTGATATAAACTTATTTCAGAATCTTAAATTTACTGTAGCAACTGCCGAAGAATTACCATTTCCTGATAATAGCTTTGACTATTATACCATTGCATTTGGGATTCGAAACGTTCCTGATATTAATAAAGCTCTAAAAGAAGCTTATAGAGTTTTAAAACCTATGGGTAAGTTTGTCTGTCTTGAATTTTCCAAGGTAAAAGAAAGTTTATTACAAGATTTCTACAAATTCTATTCGTTTAATGTTATCCCTAAAATTGGTCAAATAATTACCGGCAATAAAGAAGCCTATGACTATTTAGTTGAAAGTATAGACTTATTTCCATCGCAAGACGAGTTTAGAATAATGATTAAAGAGGCAGGCTTTGAAGAAATTAACTATAAAAACCTAAGCGGCGGCATTGTTGCCATTCATAGTGCATATAAGTTATGATTTGTAATTTTTTTAATTTATTACGTATTTTTCATATCATTAGCAAAAAACAAATTTTGACTAATACTTCTAATGTTAAAATACCTAAAGATATTAGATTTATTGGCTATATATTAGCATTATTTTTTGCTCCATTATCGTTATTTAGAAAATCAAAAGAAGATTACGGCAAACGCTTAATAGAAACTTTAAGCAGCCTTGGACCGATTTATATAAAATTTGGGCAAATGCTTTCCACTAGACCCGATTTAGTAGGAACACAAATAGCAGATTACTTAAGATTGTTACAGGATAAATTACCACCATTTGACAGTAAGGTGGCTAGGAGGATGGTAACGTCATTGCGAGGAGACATTTATGTCGATGAAGCAATCTCAGCAAGCAAGAAAAAGATTGCCACGCAGTCTTCGACTGCTCGCAATGACGCCCCCCTCCCGTTCTTACACTTCAATGACACGCCTATAGCTGCTGCATCGATCTCGCAGGTACATAAGGCACAGCTTACAACAGGTGAATATGTAGCGGTGAAAATATTGCGTCCTAATATTCATAAAAAATATAATAGGGATATCAGGCTATTATATTTCCTTGCAAAAATTGCCTCAAAATTTTCTAAAGCAAAAAGGCTAAAACCTCTTAAAGTAGTTGATAAATTTCATGAAACTATGAAATTTGAGCTTGATTTACGCCTCGAGGCTGCTGCTGCTTCAGAGCTTGCTGATAATATGCGTAAAGATCATAACGTAATAATCCCTAAAATATATTGGGATCTAACATCAGAAAATATACTAACTACGCAGTGGTTAGAAGGCACTTCTATATATGATACTCCGCTATTAAAAGAAATGGGGCTAGAGCCTGCAAAAATAGCCCAAAACTTTGCCGTAATGTTCTTTAACCAAGCTTATAGAGACGGCTTTTTCCACGCTGATTTACACCCAGGAAATATTTTAGTAGATAAACTAGGTAAGCTCATTCTGCTTGATTTCGGTATTATGGGTAGACTTAAAGAAAAAGATCGTTTAGCGGTTGCCGAAAGCTTATTTGGTTTTTTAAATCGTGATTATAAATTAGTTGCCAAAGTACATTTAAAAGCTGGTTACGTCCCTATTAATACCGATTTAGATTTATTTACCCAAAGTTGCAGAGCTGTTACCGAACCGGTTGTGGGTGCACCTACTAAAAATATTTCAGTTGGTAAGTTGCTTGCTCATTTATTTAAAATCACCGAGGATTTTGGTATGGAAGTGCAGCCGGATCTATTATTATTACAAAAAACTTTAATAATGGTCGAAGGGATAGGTAGACAATTGGACGAAAACGTTAATATGTGGCAACTTGCTGAACCTTGGATTAAAAAATGGGCTATCAAAAACCTTAGCCCTGAAGCAAAAATATTACGTCTAGTAAAGCATCATTTAGAAAAATTATATGATAAAGTAGATGAATTAGACTAAAAATCTTGTAATTATTTTGTTAAAGTTATATTGTAAATTCAAATTCATATTATGAAATTGCAAGGATGATAGAAAGAAATTATTACTTAGAATACATCAAAGATTCTTTTGATATATTCCCTATATGTGCCATTCTTGGACCAAGACAGTGCGGGAAAACTACCTTAGCACATAGCTATATCAAGCAACTTAATGATAAAAATTATTTTTTTGATTTAGAAGATCCATCCCATTTAGATCAGCTTAAAAATCCTAAAGCAACTCTAGACCCACTAGATGGATTAATAGTTATCGATGAAATTCAAAGGCAGCCGGAACTTTTCCCTTATTTACGTGTTCTTGCTGATTATTCAAATAAAAAATTCTTAATTTTAGGCAGTGCATCAGGTGAATTACTTAGACAATCCTCAGAATCATTAGCAGGTCGCATTGAATATACAGAACTTACGCCGTTCAGTTTAACAGAAATAACTGACTTTAAAGAATTATGGCTAAGAGGCGGATTTCCAAAATCATATTTAGCAAAAAATCATGATTTAAGCCTTAGATGGCGTAACAGCTACATTACTAGCTTTATCGAGCGTGATTTACCGGCTCTTGGAATATCCCTTAATCCGCATCTAATGAGGCAATTATGGATGATGCTTGCCCATAATCACGGACAGTTACTAAATTATAGCGAACTTGGAAGATCGCTTGGCTTAACTGATATGACTATCAGACGTTACACTGAAATATTAGAACAAACTTTCATGATTAGACTGTTAAAACCTTGGCATGAAAATATTTCAAAACGTCAAGTTAAAGCACCAAAAGTTTACATACGAGATAGTGGGATATTACATGCGTTACTAGGAGTTAACGAAAATGATTGGTATGTTCACCCTAAGCGAGGTCTATCCTTTGAAGGATTTGTAATAGAGGAACTAATACGTAAATTTAAAATAGATGCAGAATGTTTTTTTTGGCAAACACAAACAGGAGCTGAATTAGATTTATTAATTATTAAGAATGGTAAAAAATATGGTTTTGAAGTAAAAAACTCTGACACTCCTGAAATTACTAAATCTATGCATATTGCTCTTACTGATCTAAAATTAGAACATCTATATATAGTAACGAGTGGCAACAGCACATATAAAAAAACCGAAAACATAACCATAATCGGAATAGAAAAATTATCTGATTTACAACTTACTTGAATTAGAAATATTTAAACTATTGTAATATAACCATACTCCTAAAGATTAATAAAAATTAAAATATAAATTTTTATAAACCTTTAAATAATTATAGTAAACTAATATTAACTAAATTATGCAAAGGTTGTGGAATGTCTAAGAACCAAGATCAGGAATCCCTCGATAAAATAAAGCAGCAGCTTGATGAAGAATATCAAAATCTTACTTATCTAGAAACAGGCTGGGCAGCTCTTGGGATCGAAACCGGTAATAAAAAATATGATGAATTAAATAAGAAATATTTAGATCTTAATAAGGGTAATTTGGGTATAATACAAACAGTTACCCAGGCTGTTAGTGATGGTGCTAGTGCTTTACAATTTACTTGGGAAGCGGCTCAAGTTTTACCTGATCTTGTGACAGAATTTAATAACTTAAAAGCTGCCAAGAACGCTGCTGATAGTGCCGGCTCTATTGAAGCTGGTAGCAAAATGATACAAGATGCTGAACCGCTTATAAAAAAATGTGCTGATATTTTACATTCAACAAGTATATCAAATAGTTCTAAGGAAGCTATTTTAGAATCTACTGTTATTCCATATGTTCTTACGCCTATTTTAAATAAGCGATTTGGTAAAATAACTAAGAATTTTCAAACTTCCGAAACAGAAAAAATAAATGTATTGGATGGCATCAGCCCTAAATTTATTAGAGAATTATCTACACTTGGAGTAGATATAATATCTAAAGCATTAGAAAATGATCTAAATCCAAAAGTGCAAGGAATATATAAGAATATTAAACAAAAAAATGAATCATCCCAAGCTAATATATTACAAAATATACGTGAGATTATTACTTCAGATCAATTAAGCCCTGTTCTTAAGAAAGATCTAGTAAATTTTCTAAAAAAGCCTGAGAGTCAGAAAGAAATAGCTCAGTTTGCAGAAAATATAATAAATAATAAAGCACAAAAATTTGCTAAGCCTGAATTAATTATAAATACAGTAGCATTACTTGCAAATTCTAGTGATAAATTCATCGAAAGTGCCCCTGCCGCTATAGATGCTTTGAATCAATTTAAAGCAAATCAGCGTTGGTCTAATACCAACCTAAATATGGCAGGATTAGATACTACAAGCAAAAAAGATTTATTAGCAGCAAAAAAGCCTGAAGTAGTAGAATTGGTTAAAAATGCTAAGATTATTATAGATAATTTATCTCCTGTTTTAGAAAAAGAATTGCCAAAATATTTGAAGGATAATCAAGAAAATATATTAGCTGTTTTAAAACATTCTACAGTGACAGAAAGAATAAAATCCTCAGGAAAAGATCCAGAATTTATACATAAAGCAGCAGAAGCGTCAATGCCTTTCTTACAGGATGCTATGCCATCAATTACTAAACTTGCTAATTTCGCCCTTGCCGATAGTGATAAAGTTGCCGATATAATGCAAAAAGCTGCATTAATTAAGTCACTTCCAAAAGAAGAAAAAGTATTACTTCGTACTTTAATAGAAATAAAAAATAATAACCCTGAAATAAATAAGATAATTGAGAAAGATATACCTGACTTATTAACAACACATGCAAAAACTTTAGGACCTATTGTACAGGAATTTTTAGATACAAAACCAATAGGACAAAAACTAAAATTAGAAGGTAAAAAGTTAGTAGAACTAGCCGGTAAACATGCACCTGAATTAATTAAAATTGCCGATAAGATAAATAAACATGAATATGGTGGGGTTATAGTACCGGCGTTTAAATTATTAGCAGACCCAAAAGTTCTAGGATTAGTCGCAAAAAGTATAGTTAATTTAGGAACAAGTACACTTAGTAAAAAACCGGTAGGACCTCACACAAATAAGGTATTAGAAGAAAGACAAAACAATGTTGGTAAGCAAACTAGTAGAGGAGCATAAAAAATTAATTTTGTTATTATTTTGTTAAAATTATCCTTGTAAATTCAAAATCTTATTATGAAATTGCAAGGTTGATAATAATTTATATGTTATAATTTTCCCAATTTACAACTTACTTAAGCTCGTTTTTTTTCACATTCTTGAATTAAAATATCAGCCGGTATATGTAATTCTTTATGTAACTTTCTAATCATAGGTAGAGTTAATGTTCTTTTTTTGTTAAGAATTTCTGATACTCTACTTCTAGAACCTATGCTTTTTTCTAAATCTTTACGAGAAAGTCCTAATTGCTCTAATCTAAAGTTTATAGCTTCGATAGGATCAGGAATTTCTATTTTATAATGCTTATTCTCATAATCTTCTACTAATAAAGATAATATTTCTAACTTTTCCGTTTCTGCTGAGTTTACAGGTGCATATAATAGCTTGTCAATTTCTCTCAAAACCTCATTATATTCTTCTTCTGTTTTTATGATATGTAATTCCACTTAAACCTCTCTAGCATTAATTTTATCATATAGCAAAAAGCAATAAGGTTTAGACATTAAATTTACGAGCGAGATGGTATTGTTGCGTAGATCATTCTCCTTCCTGTCATCCCGTGATTTATTCACGGGATCCAGTTAAAAATACTAATAAAATTAGTATTTTTTATTATTTTCTGGATCTAGTTCCCAAGCCACGGTATGACTACCTTAGGGCGTTTTTCGATCTACGCAACAATACCGAGCGAGATTGCGGAGCGTATAAAAATACGTGAGCACAATCGAGACTCGCAAAATTTCATGTATAAACCTTATCGATTGAAGCTATATTCTGCATGAGTTCCTACAAATCAATAGTATCGGACAGTTTTCCTAGTTTTCTGGATGGCTCGGTGAAGACGTTCTTATGATGTCATTCCTGCGAAAGCAGGAATCCAGCATAAAGCGAGATAAAATTGAGCTTTTAACCTCAAAAACTTGCTCATTTGTACTTTTTCTGGATTCCTGCTTTTAGCTAGGAATGACATTGTGAGATTTTCTCGAGCCATGCAGCAAAGTCGATTGTATCTTATAATATTAAGATCCCAAAAAGGGAGCAAGTAAAATATTAGGATACTATTTGGTGCTATACTACAAAATAGTAATACTAATTTGTAGTGGCATGCTAAATTAGTATTAAAATTAAATATTTCTAAAGAAAAAATAATAGAGAATTTTTATCAGACTTATGGAATGGTTTATTGTTTTGAAAACAAATTTAATATACACTTCATTAAATAAAAAGTTAGTATACGAAGGTCAACTTGGAAAAGAGTAATCGGTCTGTAAGCTGAGGAGCGGCAGCAGTTACTTAATACGTGAGCATCCAAAAACTTACAAAGACGACATAGCCAATTTTTCAAGTTCTATCTACGTATACGGATTTTTGGTTTTTATGTAGATAAACCTAATAGGAACGCCTGGCATGTCGAAAGCTTCACGCATATTATTTACTAAATATCTTGTATAGCTATCGGTTATTTTTTCCGGGTTGTTGGAAAATAATTTGAATGTAGGCGGTCTAGTTTTTGTTTGCGTCATATATTTTACACGCACTCGCTTACCACCTTTTTGCAAAGGCAATGGATGTGCTTCGGTAGTAAAATTAAGCCATTCATTTAATTTGCTGGTAGTTATTTTTTTATTCCAAGTTTTGTAAATCTTAATACAGCTATCTAATACATCGGCTATATTTTGTTTATTTTTTGCTGAGATAAATAAGGCAGGAACGCCTTTAATCTGAGGCAGATGAGTATTAATCTGATAATAAAACTCTTCTTTAAACGCTTCTTTCTCGGATTCTTTAACTAAATCCCATTTATTAACTACTATAACAATACTTCGCCTTTCATTTGCTACATGGCTTGCAATGTTTAAATCCTGCTGTTTCAAAGGCGATAAAGCATCAATCATTAAAATCACAGTATTAGCAAATTTAATGCTATTAATGGCATCTGATGCTGATAGTTTTTCTAAAGATTCTGTAATAGCGGCTTTTTTACGAAGCCCTGCCGTATCAATCAATTTGATATGATTACCTTTATACTGCCAATCAATTTCAATTGATTCACGAGTAATCCCTGCTTCCGGTCCAGTTAGCAATCTTTCATCGTTAATCAAAGCATTTATAAAAGTAGATTTTCCGGCATTAGGTCTACCGCTTACTACTATTTGCAGACAATCCCCTTTAATTGGGTCATTTATTTCTGCTTCTTCTGAATTTTCTTCGGGTAATTTGGCAATAATTTCATCATATAAATCAATCATTCCTGTGCCATGTTCGGCAGAGATAGCAACCATACTATCAAATCCAAGCTTGTAATATTCCTTATCAAAATCAAAAGCCTTTTCACATTTATTAATTACTAAGACCGCCGGCTTATTATATTTTCTAACAAAATCGCTAAGTAATTTATCATCAGGCAATATTCCGCTTCTACTATCCACCATAAAGCAAATTAAATCTGCTTCATTTATCGCTTTAGTAGTCTGCTCCATTAGTCTTTTACCAAAGCTATCAGGATTTTCTTCAAGCCCTGGCGTATCAATAAGCGAAAACTCAAACGAGCCTATTCTACCATCCGTATATTTCCTATCTCTAGTAACACCGGGTAGATCATGAACAATAGCTTTTTTACGTGTACTTAAGCGATTAAACAACGTTGATTTACCAACATTTGGACGCCCTACTAAGGCAATAATCTTTTTAGTCATTATATTTAATGTAATATTATAGCTACCAAAACAAGTAATGCACCGATAAAGCCCACTATATTTGCAATTATGATAGGAGTATTTTTTATTAAAATACCGTATAATAACCAGCTACTTAAAGCAACAGCACTTATAGTAAAAGCAGGAAGTGATACAGATGCTGCCGATTTACAGGTAAAAATTTTATGAGCTTGTACGTAAAACATGAAATTACCAACTGTACCTACTACAGTCATGTATTTTTCATAAAACTTCATGAATTTTGGAGACATATTTTTATCTTTTGATGTGAGGTTATTGATGTCATTTTTGTATGGATCGAAAAACGTCTTCGGTGTCATCCCATGGCTTGTCCACGGGATAACACCGCACAAATCCTACAAAGGAAGAGTTATTTTTATATATGCCTTCTTATGCATATCTTCGAAAAACTTCTGAGCTTTTTGAGAAATCTTTTTATTTGTTAGAAAATTTACCACATAATTATTTTCATCTTCGCTAATGTTTAAGATTTTTTTAGTACATACCTGTACTATCTCAAACTCATTATATTTTTCAAAAACATTACTTGCTTGATTAGGACTCAAATCTTTTACTATAGTTTGCTTGGCTTCTTCTATTTTACTAAGCTTATCAGTAATTACTGTCATTGTTGCGAAATTCTCATAAAGAGATTTCTTAACATCTGAACAGTTCTTTAACTTACTTTTTAAATTATTCATCTGTGCAAAAGTTTTATCACTCTTATCTTTAGAGGTAAAAATCTGCATTGACACTTCTACTTCTTTTTGGTCGCTAGATAAAATTGCTACATCTATTTCTTTATTACTTACTTGTACTGACCTTGATAAACCTGATAAAACATTCATCTTGATTAGTTCAGACTTAATTTGGGAAATAAAGCTATCAGGATTAACCGATCTACTTTTTAAATATTGAAGAAGAGAACCATGAGGCATTTTGTTACGATCTTCAATAGATTTGATAGCGTTATCTATTTCTTCTTGTGAAATTTCTTTATCACCATAATATTGGAAAAGTAAAGATTCATCAATCAAGCTTTTTATAGCTATATCACTTAACTGCTTATCCTGAGCAGGTGTTACCTCCTCAACATTGTTTAATGCCATGATCATTTTTTTTCTGGCACGAAACTCATTAAGAGTAATCGGTTCATTATTTACAAGTGCCACTATGTTTGATGTTTCAGCAACCGCACTACATGTAAAAAAAACAGTAATTATTAGTAATAATTTTTTCATATTTAACTCTGTAATATTATGTAATATTAATACAATTTAGTAGACGAAGTTTTATTTGGAAAAGAGCAAGGCGTCTTGAAGCTGATAACCGCAGCGTACATATAGTACGTGAGGATTATCAGCAAAAGACAACGTAGCCAATTTTTCAAATAAAACGAGTATACTACATATTCAGGACTCTTAAACCAACAGAAATAGTAAGCGAGGATTTAGTTTTTTTAATTCCTCTACTTTCATCGGATAAATAATCAGAATAAATCTTAGCTGCGATTCTAACACAATCTTTAGCGTATGTCACTCTAATAGTTCTAGTCAATAAATCTGCTGAGCCTTTTGAAAGATCAATACGTCCACCAATTCCAACAGACCAATTATCTGTCAATTGGTAATTGACATTTCCGTAAAATTGTCTTGCTCGATTACTTGAAAGCTGCATATCTTCTGCTCTATAATACTTTTTAAGATTTGTAAGCTGAATAAGACTCCCGGTTAAACTTATTCTACCATAATATAAATTAGCTCCTACCTCATCACGTATAGGCTTAAAATATCTATTTTTTCGAAAATCATAAAATAATTCTAAATTATCATAAATATTTCCTGAAATTTTACCAATATTTTCAGTATCACTTGCTTTCTGATATACACTATATCTAGTATTAAGAGACTGACCTAAAAATAATCTTAAATAATTTTGTTCTTTAGCAAAACTAGCGTTTAAACCATAATTTAATCTATTACCGAAATCATGGCAATCAATACCGCTATAACGATTGGATAAGAAAAGATTTTTTCCTGATAGCTCATATTTCATAGGGTCAATTATAACAAACTTCATATCTTTACTGGATAATTTACGCCCTATAGTAAAAGAAACTATCGGCTCAATAAGTACATTTATTGTTTTTGTTATAGCACCTGCGAATGGGTAACGCCATAAAGTTTGAAATTCCGGTATATTACGTTGAAGCGATTTAGCTGCTCTTGTTCTCTCAAAATAAGCCTGTTTTGTTATATAAAAATCTCCTCTATCCCGAGCAACAAACTCAAAAATTTGTCCCGAAGAAGTCATAAGATTATGAATATAAGATAATTGTAGAGAAGTTCTAGTAAGCTGCTTTCCTATCCTTTCTTTATACATTAAAGTGTTATTTTCGATAACGATATGCCTACTTTCGTCATCATTTAGACTTATTACATTTTTTGTAGTGATTTTTGGTAATACTAGTGGATAGTTAGATCTGCTATCATTACTACCTAACCCTTGCGAAGTTAAAGCTTCTATCTGAAAATAATCCGCCTTGTGAATCTTATTTAAAAATACCCTAGAAGTTAGGTATGAAGCATAGTTATTATAATAATTTTTTAAATAAGCTTTATCAGACGTACGCTCTGCTTTAAAACCATAATTATAAACTTTATCACTACTATAAAAATTACCATTTACAATATAATGATAGGAAGAGATTTTTTTATCCTTTATTTTATCTCCGTTTTTTTCCAAAAGGTAAGGTAGTCTACCATAACTACCATCAAAACTTATATTATCGGTATTATTTGGTCTATAACGCCCTTCTAGCTCAAAAATTGGGTCTTTATTAAAAACTCTTGGAGTTAATGTAAAATCCATATTAGGCTTTGCCCGTAAATATATAGGCACTCCAAATCTTCCATTCTTCACATCTGGCACTAGTAGCCCTGAGGAAGCAGGAGCTGACGGAGTTGGATGGAAAAAATATGGCAAGTAAAAAACTGGTATACCATATACCTCGAAAAATACATTTTTATAAACTATTTTATGCTCTGCAGAATGAATATCAGTATTTTTAGCAGAAATTTGCCAGAGGGGATTTCCACTACAAGTAACTTCGCAGGGAGTAAACTTAGCATAATGAAGCCGTATATTATTTTCATCTATTCTTTCAGCGAGCTTAGCAACTAAAAGGCTATTATTATTAAAAAGCATAATAAATTTAGACACTACACCTTGTTTAAATTCATTTTTTAAGATTGCCTTATCACCTAATGTAATTCTATTGTCTTTATCTTTAACTCTTACATTACCCTCTACCCATAAAATATCATTATTTACGTCATAAAGTAAATTATCTGCTGTTAGCAAATGCTCATCCGTAAGAATTTTTAGATTACCTTTAGCATATATTAATCCCTTATTTTCATTATATTCTACAAAATCAGCAATTAAATTATTAATTTTAACGCCGCTGCTTTTTGTCAAGCTATTTGCGAAACTAAACAAAGGAGATATTACGATAATAAATAGAAATATTACCCGTAGCATTTATCTATTAACCAAATATTTAAATAGTAGGAAATAATAGCAAGCTATTATTAATATAGCAAATAATAAAAATTTTGCTTGCTCTTTTGAGTATTGGAGGGTTATTCTATTGGGATGATAAACGTCATTGCGAGGAGCGAAGCCTTGCTGCAATCTCGTATAAACCTCCCGAGATTGCTTCGTCGAAACTTGCAGTTTCTTCTCGCAATGACGAATAAGCCAAAAACAAAATACCCAAATGCTAGATAATTTTACTTCCAGTCAAACTACTAAAGAATTTTCCGTTAGTGAAATTTCTAATAAAATTAAAGAATTATTAGAAAATAATTTTGGTTATATTAAAGTAAAAGGCGAGATTTCTGGCTTAAAAATAGCTAGTTCAGGGCATGCTTATTTTAACTTAAAAGAAAACACTGCAATTTTAGCTTGCACTTGCTGGCGTCCTATTCTTGCTAAAATCAAGTTTCCGTTAAATGACGGGATGGAAGTAGTAATTAGCGGCAAGCTTTCGAGTTATGCCGGCAATTCGCGTTATCAGCTATCAGTCGAGAATTTACAGCCCGCAGGACTCGGAGCTATGATACAAATTCTAAACGAACGTAAAGCACGTTTAGAAAAAGAGGGATTATTTAACAAAATACGTAAACCTATACCATTTTTACCTAGTAAAATAGGCGTTATAACTTCAATAACTGGTGCTGTTATACAAGATATCATTCATCGAATCCGTGAACGTTTTCCAACTCATGTAATAATATGGCCCGTTAGTGTACAAGGCGAGAATTCTGGTAATGAGATTGCTGAAGCCATAGATGGTTTTAACAAGCTAGAAGAAGCAAATAAGCCGGACGTTATAATAGTTGCAAGAGGCGGTGGTTCTATCGAAGACCTTTGGTCGTTTAATGATGAAGTACTAGTGCGTGCTACTTACAACTCCAAAATCCCTATTATCTCAGCTGTAGGTCACGAAGTAGATTATACTTTGATAGATTTAGCAACCGATAAAAGAGCCCCTACCCCAACTGCTGCCGCTGAATTTGCTGTACCTGTGCGGTCTATTTTAAATAGCACCCTGCAATCTTATGAAAAAGTATTAGTAACTAATACCAAGCAGTTAGTTAAAAATCATGAACAAGCTATTACAAATTATGATAAAATAAATAGGTATCTTGCTCATTATATGAATCATAAACAACAATTACTCGATGAAACGGGATTTAACCTATTAGACTCCTTACCATGCCTAATTAGTCTAAAAGAAACAAAGCTTAAATCATTTTCAAAAGAAAGAATCCATCCTCATAAAATCATTACTTATAAGACACTCGAATTAACACATAAAGCCGCTTATATCATAAAATCGGCAAATAATACTTTGAAAAATTTTGAGTATAAATTAGAATTAAATAGTCTGTTACTATTAAGCTTAGACTATCATAATGTACTAAAACGTGGCTTTGCTATAGTTAAAGGGGAATCAGGTAATTTTGTATCTTCTAAAACTACTACTGAAAAAGTTTTAAATATACAATTTTTTGATGGAAATATTAAAGCAGTTCGTGATTAATTTTATTTTAAGGTGTGTGAAGAAATGAAAATTTTCAAACTTTTTATTTTTATACTAATTATTTTAAAAAGTTTTTATTCCTTAAGCAATTCAATATCTAAACAAGAAGCAGCTTTAGAATGCGAGAACTTACCTGATAAAAAAACTTTAACAACTGCATGGTATATAAATGAGCCTTACCAATACTGGATGGTTACTTCAAACGGTACTGCTAATGTTTCTGGTATGGATATTGAATTAATTAATGCTCTTGCTGCAAAAATAGGTATTAATATCGAGTATCACCAAGATAATTGGTATCAAGATCAGTTAGATATTCAAAGCGGTGCTGCTGACATGACTGCAGGTGCTACTTATACTGATGAGAGAAATAATTATGCTTATTTTTCAAAGCCATATCGCATGGAAGAATTCTCTTTATTTATTATCGAACAATTAGCTAAAAAACTAAGTTTTCAAAATAGTGATGAATTAATGGCACAAATACGCTTATTTAATCTTCAGATTGGAATAGTAAAAGGTACAATATATGGAGAACAAAAATTCACAGATTTTTTATTTGACGATAAAAACCAAGATATAATTAAAATATATCAAAATAATGTAGAATTAATAAATGGGATGGTAAAAAAAGAGATTGATGGTTTTATTAGTGATAAAATAGTCGGTTCAGTGAATATTTTAAGCAAACCTACAGATAGAAAAATAGTAGAAGTTCCTTTAAATATTAAAACCCCGTTACATTTGATGTTCAGTAAAAAAACCGTATCTTTAAATGTAGTTGAACAATTTAATTTTGCTATAGATGATTTTCTTGCAAGTAACGAATATAAAAAAATTGTTAAAACTTACATTTATCATATTTTACTGCCGAAATCTATCGACTCACATTGGTGTCATATAATAGGATTACTTGGCAGCATTGCTTTTGCTTTTTCGGGAATTATTCTAGGTATAAAAAATAATAGTACCTTATTCGGTACGTTTTTATTGGCAATATTGCCATCTGTTAGCAGCTGTATAATGCTTGATCTAATAATAAATCACGATACAGGACATTTAAATCTATATTTCACCCCATCTTATTTTTATTATATATTTACAGTGGTGCTACTTGGTTTTATCGCTGTCAAACTATTTAGTTATTATAATAAACAAATTACCGAAGATAGTTATTTAGAAAATTCTTTAAACAATACGATAGCAGTTTGTGATGCATTCGGACAATCGGCTTTTATAATTATCGGTGTTGCAATGGTTATTATTCAGAAAATTGAACCTTTAAATTTTTGGGGTCCATTATTCGCATTCCTTACTTCTAACGGTGGAATTATAATTAGAGATTTTATTATTGGAGAAAATTCTGTAAAAAGAGTACCAAAAGGTCTTAGTATTGAAATAACACTAATATGGGCTTTAGTCTTTAGTATATTGTTAGATATGTATGGTGCTAATCCAAATTACGATACGATAAAATATTCTATGATCATAATAATTGTCAGTGCATTTATTACCCATCTTTTACTTTATCATTTTGGTTTCCGTGAGTGGAGATTCCGCAATAAGGAAGTAATAACTAACGAAGCAGAAAGTGGTGCAGAAAAATAAAATAGACTTATTACATAACTTATTTTATAAAGAAAAATTAGGTTTTGCACGAGAGGTTTAATGAAAATTGCTACTTGGAATATTAATTCCATAAAAATGCGAATTAATATATTGCGTGATTTTTTAGCAAACGAAAATCCTGATATTTTATTACTACAAGAATTAAAATGCGAGAGTGATAAATTCCCTTTCGAGGAGTTATCTGACCTACCTTATAATTTTTATGTTCATGGGCAGAAATCATATAACGGCGTTGCTATTCTTTCAAAATTTCCTGCTGATGAAATAGTTAAGGATTTTCCAAATAATCACTGTTCTGATCAAGCAAGATTTATAGAAGCAAGAATATTATTACCTATCGGATTTTGTAATATCATTTCTTTATATGCTCCTAACGGTTCAATGGTGGGTAGCGATAAATTTACGGCAAAACTAGCATTCTATGATAGTTTTTTTAATTATCTATCAAGCAAAAAATCTTTTGATGAAAAAACCATTATAGGTGGTGATTTTAATATTGCACCTTTTGATATTGATGTATATTCACCTACAGCACTTGCAAATACTACCTGCTTTACAGAAATTGAACAAAAGAAAATGCGGACTATTTTAAATTCTGGATTTGAAGATTATTATAGGTTCTTACATCCCAAAAAACAAGAATTTTCATGGTGGGACTATAGAGCTGGATGTTTTGAACAAAATAAAGGTATGAGAATAGATATGATCCTTGGTAGCAATAATAGCATTGACTACCTGGAAAATTGCTATATGGATTATAATTTAAGAACTAAGGAAAAACCCTCCGATCATATACCGGTAATTGCTAATTTTAAGTCATCTTAAAATCGTCATTGCGAGCGACTGTAAAGGAGCACGGCAATCTCATGAAGTAGTATAAAATTCCTGAGATTGCCGCGTCGAAACTACGTTTCTCCTCGCAATGACGAAAAAATAAATAAAACTATATAACTTAAATATGCTTCCATCAATTGCTAAACATGCAGCGAGTCATCAAATCCATCCTCTCAAAAAGCATGGGCAGAATTTTATTTTTGATAGTAGCTTATGTGATAAGATCGTGCGAGCTAGTGGACTTGAAGAAAATAGTAACGTTCTAGAAATAGGTCCTGGTACAGGCGGACTTACTAGGTCAATATTACATAAAAATCCAAAACTTTTAACAGTTATTGAAACAGATGAAAGATGCATACCTTTACTTAACAAGATTAAGCAATATCACCCTAATCTAAATATAATCAAACAGGACGCTCTTAAACTTAAATTAAGCGATTTAAATAATAATAAGATAACTATCATTTCTAATCTACCCTATCATATAGGAACTGAACTAGTAATCAGATGGTTAAAAGAAGCAAGCCTTGTTACTAGCATGACATTGATGTTGCAAAAAGAGGTAGTAGAGCGGATTTGTGCTAAACCCTCAACTAAAGCATATGGCAGGTTATCGGTAATATGCAGCTTAATTGCAACAGTAGAAAAATGCTTTGATGTAGCACCTACAGCTTTCTACCCGCCCCCTAAAGTATATTCAACAATAGTTAAGTTGACTCCTTTAGAAAATATTCCCAACAGTGATTTAATAAGTAAAGTTGAATTGATAACTAAAATGGCTTTTGCAGGACGCCGAAAAATGATTAAATCATCGCTAAAAAACCTTGCCCCTAACATATCTGAACTTTTAGCTAAGCTAGATATAAGCGATAATTGCCGAGCAGAAAACCTTACCCCTAACGATTATTTATCATTGGCTAGTTTGATATAATTAAGGCTCAGATGTCATTCCTGCATAGGCGGGAATGACAGACTCCTTACCCAATCCACACAACAACATCTATAATTAATGATATATTTGCTACAATATAAATTTGCTTACATAAAAATTTTCAAAGGTTTGGTGTAATTTAGCTTGAAAGCTGTTATAGCTTTGTTATAATCAACTTTACAAAACAAAAAAGGTTTATAAAATGAAAAATTTATTGAAAATTCTATTAATTCTAGCTTTTTCAGCACCAGTATTTGCTTCTTCAACAACAACTCAACAAATGCCTGATCCGGCTTCTGTTACTATAGATTCTATTAAAGCAATGGATCCTACTGCTGTAAATGGTTGGTTAGCAAGCTTAACAGCTGATCAATATGGTAAGTTACCATCAGATGTACAAAACTGGATGAATACCGGTTTAACAATGGATCAATATAATATGCTAAAACCTGAAGTTCAAGCATTAGTAACAAAGCCTGCTTCTATGTAATTGATAATTCTTTTAGATTTATTAAAGTTAAATTTTAGGTAGGTTTAGAGTGGTTTTATATTTACTCTAAACCTATTTTTATACTTTCTTCTCCAAAAACTTCCGCAAACAAAAATACAAAAAATAATAAAAAATTCTTATATTTTACTGTAAAAAGAAGTAATATCATCTATTTTGATATTTCTTGAGTTCTGTGATCATTGTACGGCTCTACAAAAGCATTCAATATCATTCCCACTTAAGGCTTGTTTGCGTGGATTATTTCTCTCTTTCACCCCGTGGCGTCTTTGTTGCGTAGATCGAAAAACGCTCTCGGTGTCATACCGTGGCTTGTCCACGGTATCCAGAAAAAATAATAAAAAATGCTATAAGTTAGCATTTTTTAACTGGATTGCTTCGTCAATTACTTTGTAATTTCCTCGCAATGACGGAAAAAAGCGACTCATACAACAAAGTTACAACTTATAACTAATATTTAATAATATAATTTTATGAGACTATTTATTACTGTAATAATCATGGAAATTTTAGCCGGAGCAGAAGTAGATTTGTTTGTTCCAAGTTTCCCAGATATACAAGACACGTTTAACCTCTCACCCTTTATGACAGAGTTACTACTTGGGGTAAATCTAACTGCTTATTGTATTACCTCGCTTATAGTTGGTAATTTAGGGGACAGATACGGACGCAAACCAATAATCATACTTGGATTACTAATTTTTAATCTTGGCAGTTTATTTTGTGTATTTTCCAATAATTATGAAAGCATATTATTTGGCAGATTCTTGCAAGGTGCTGGAATATCAGCTGTTGCTGTTTTAGTATATGTAGTACTTGCTGATATTTATTCAGTACAGGAACAACAAAAATTAATGGGGATTCTAAATGGCACTATTTCACTTTCTATGGCAACCGCTCCTGTTATAGGTAGCTATGTTGATTTATTTTGGGGGTGGCGTGCTAATTTTGTTTTATTATTTATTTTAGGGCTTATTAGCTTAGTTCTTGCAATATTTTTTATTCCAAAAGGACAAGCTAATAGTAAAGTACAAATTTCCTTAAAAGAATATTATCCTATTTTCAAATCACCAAAAGCCATATATTATATACTTACCATGATGTTTCTTGCACAAGGATATTGGATATTTATTGGAATTGCCCCTATTTTATATATGCAAGATTTAGGAGTTAGTTTAGAATATTTTGGGTTATATCAAGGATCGATTGCAGCTTTATTTTCAATTATGAGCTTTACTAGCGGCTATTGCTTTAAAAAATTTGGTGTTAAACACTGCTTTTACTTTGGCATTATGTGTGTAGTATTGTTTTTACTTGGAAGTATTACATTAGCTATATTTAACATAAACGATCCATTAATAATAACAGCTGTGACGCTTTTATTATCGCTTGGCGTAATATATCCTATTAATATATTATGGCCAATGCTGCTAGAAGCAATCCCTGACGGTAAAGCCCGTATGACTGCTATTTTTACCTCGGCTAGATTAATTATAACTGCTGTAGGATTACAATTAGTGGGTTGGTTATATAATGGTACTTTTGCTCCTCTTGGAATCACCATATGTGTTATCACAGCATTCAGTTTAATAACGTTACCTAAATTATTTAAATATGATAAAATCTTTGAGATTTCTAATGTTGGGTAGATGATATAATCGTCATTGCGAGGAGCGTAGCGACGAAGCAATCTCATGAAGTAGTATAAGCTTCCTGAGATTGCCGCGTCGAATTACTCTGTAATTCTCCTCGCAATGACAAAATAACAAAACAACAAAAATGATTAATAATAACTTTATCTTTACAGTAGCTTTTAGATATTTCAAAGCTAAAAAAAATGAAAAATTTGTTTCTATTATTTCAGGCTTTTCTCTGCTTGGAGTAATGATCGGCGTTGCGGCATTAATAGTCGTTATGTCGGTGATGAATGGCTTTCATACAGAACTAACTAAAAATATTATCGGTTTAAACGGCGATATAGTCATAAGCCCGCAAACTAGCAGTATTGATAATTACGAAGAAATTAAAGCTAAATTATTGCAGCAAAATTACGTAAAACATGTAAATATTATTGCTAATGGTCAAGCTTTAGCACTAGGCAAAAATAATAATAGCGGTGCTATTATTAAAGGTATTGATTTAAATGATTTAAAATTAAAAAATGAAATCTTTAAAAATGTTAATTTTGGTAGTTTTGATAATTTCCACGGTAAGAATGTAATAGCACTTGGAAAAGGTTTAGCTGCTAATTTAGGTGTAACAGTTAACGATAAAGTTAAATTAATCTCACCGAATTCCATTTCCACCGCTTTTGGCAGTGTACCAAGATCAAAAGAATTTAAAGTTATAGCGATTTTTAATAGCGGTATGTATGATTATGATTCAGCAACCATATTAATGCCACTTGAAGCAGCACAAAATTTTCTATCTCTTGGAAATAATATAAACTTAATTGAAGTTAATACCCTGCATCCTGATAAGGCTCTTGCATATTCACATAAAGTGCAGCTATTACTAGGTACAAGTTTACAAATATTTAGCTGGCAAACTTTGAATTCACAATTTTTAAGTGCTTTGGCTGTTGAGCGTACAGCCATGTTTACTATCCTTTCTTTAATCATTACAGTTGCTGCCTTTAATATTATCTCAAGCTTATTTATGCTAGTGAAAGATAAAACTTCCGATATAGCAATTTTAAGAACAATGGGAGCAAGCACAAATCAGATAATGCTAATTTTTATCTATAATGGCATGTTTATTGGTTTGCTTGGTACTATACTTGGTTTAATTCTTGGTATTACTTTTTCTTATAATATCGGGACTATCAAAAACTTTTTAGAAAATATAACCGGTACTAAGATTTTTGAAGCAGCAGTTTATTTTCTTTATAGCCTACCATCAGAAGTAAGAAGTCAGGATATTATCTTAATCGCTTCTTTATCTATAATATTATGCTTCTTAGCAACAATTTATCCCTCTTACAAAGCTTCAAAATTAAATCCTGTGGATGCCTTAAGATATGAGTAATAAAATCCTAACTTTAAAAAATGTCTCTAAACATTATAGGCAAGGCAACTCTATTATCAGAGTATTAGACGACCTTAATTTAGATATTAACGAGGGCGAGCTAATTGCTGTAATTGGCTCTTCAGGTAGTGGTAAATCGACTTTACTACATATTGCAGGCTTGCTTGATAAACCAACTAACGGCGAAGTTATTATTGCAAATAACGAGTATAAAACAAACCATCTAATCCGTCTTAATTATTTGGGTTTCATTTATCAGCAACATCATTTATTAAAAGATTTTACTGCAATTGAAAACGTTATTATGCCTCGTCTTATTAATTGCTCTAACCAAAAAGAAGCAATAGAAGCAGCAAAAAATATATTGAATAGTTTGGATCTTGGCAAAAAGCTACATAATATGCCAGGTGAATTATCAGGAGGGGAGCAGCAACGTGTCGCAATAGCACGCAGCTTAATTAATAAGCCAAAAATTATCTTAGCAGACGAGCCTACAGGCAATTTAGACCCTAAAACTACCAATGAAGTATTTAACTTATTTTTAAAAGTAGCCAAGGAACAAAATACAGCTATTGTAATGGTAACGCATAATCATGAATTAGCACATAGAATGGATAAATTATACAAGTTAAAGCATGGAGCATTAAATATGTCTTGACCCAACTCCTTAAAATAAGGATAATAATAATTAACTCTTTTATTAACAAAGGTTAATGATGGCTGAACCTATCATATTTACTCTTTTACTTGGTGGTAATAATCAAATATTAGAAAAAATATCAAAAGAAACAGTTCTAGACCCACCAACAATTGTCTCACTTCAGACTAATAAAGAATCAAGCATACCAAATAAAGATCGTATTTTTGCAGAAATACTTAAAGAATCTAGAGAACAAAATAAAAGCCCTATTTTTAATGTTCAGCTCAGTAACAATAACACAGCCCCTATTTTTAAATTGCAAGATTTAATCAATCTACAAAATTTAAATATAAAAAGTACTATTACTTTCGAGCATTATAATTCACTAGCAGAAAATCCTGCATTAGCAGCATATTGGAAAGAACTTTTTACAAAAACCAGCCATGTATTTTTTGCAAATGAGCAAGATAAGGAGCTTGCTATAAATGAAAATACAATAAATAGAGGTAAAGCTACTACTATTACAGATATAGATTCCGTGTTATCGGTTTTTAACAACCTTGCTGATGATAAAAAAGTTAATAAATTACTTTCCGGTGCTATACCTGACAAAGCAGAATTAGACAAGCTGATAAAAACAACTAAAAATCAAGGAGGAAGAGTAATTGTAAAAACTTGGCCCTTATCCTTAGATCAAGCAGCAAATCTTATAACGGCTAAATTTGGTATTACTTCTGAAGATCAAATTTATGGTCTTAAACTTGAAATTACCGAAATTTTAAAAGATCCAAATAATGCTGCTGAAAATTTAAAAAAATACGTATCTCAAATATCACGGCAATTTCAAAAAGATTTAGGAAAATCCGAAGTAAATCCTATAGATTTTAATTTCGATAGAGAGCAAATTATGAAAAATATTCCTGATAATACAAAAAAAGAACCGACCATATCATATGAAACTAAACAGCCAGAACAGCCAAGTTTTTTTAGAAGAGTCTTTAACTATTTTAAAAGTGTAATAACTAGTTACTTTGGTACAAAAGAAGAAGCTCAACCCCCTCAACCACAACCTACGACAAAAACAGAAGCAGAGTTAATTAAATTACCAAAGGAGCAAATACAAGAAAAAACTACGCCAACTTTAGCGGCAACACAGCAACAAGCTGCACAACAAATTAATGCTAATTCCTCACAAAAAGATTGGAAAAAAGTTGGTATGACAGAGCAAGCTTATAAAGCAATGATATCAGATAACGCTCCTGCAAATCCTCCTAACATGAGTAATAGTTTCAATATAAACGATTTTAAATATGAAATATCTGAAGAAAATATTAGAAATGTAAAAAATAAAGATTATTGGTATACTGAAAATGAGATTACACATCTTTTAACAGCACAACTAGATGAAAAAAAGTTTTCAGTGCAACCAGCTATAACTTTTCGTAATACAGTTATAACAGAAGAAATGCTTAAAGATTATACAGCAAAAGGCGAAGAGAAGAATGAAATTTTAGCTGAGGTTCAAGACACAATAAAGATTGCTAATCTTATTCCCGATAAAACAGAACGAACTCAAATTATTAGGTGATGCTAAGAAGAGGGAAGAAATACTCAAACTTTCAGATGCAGAACGTGAAAAGCTAAAAAATGATTTAATCAGAGGAGGAGAAGCTCAACAACAAATTAATGAAGATATTTTAAATAGAGCCACTAAAGATATAAAAGATAATGGAAAAGAAGCTGCTGTTATCCCTGTTGAGATGGGTTATGGTCATTGGACAGTTTTAGTAGCTAAATATAACAAAAAAGATAACCAAATAATATTAACTTTTAACGATTCACTAGGTAACTCTATTAATTATGATGGTCAGAAATTACCGAAATTAATAGATAAAACTTTAAGAAATCTTCCTAATAAGCTGATTATAATTGATGAGCAGACGAAGCAACAAACCGATCAATCAGCTTGTGGTGTTTTTACTGTAGATAATGGTATCAAGATTGCTAAAGGGCAAGAAATACTTTCCACAGAACAATCTAAAGGCGAAAAAGGACTAAGATTAAGAGAACACCACGCCCAGATATTAACTGACGCTATGTTTAAACAAGATGCTCAATGGCTCGGGCAACAGATAAAAACAAATAATAACGTATCGAATACTACATTCCAAGATATGATTAAGAGCCAAAAAACAAGAGACTCATCTATACGACGTTGATTATAATTTTGAAAGCTAAAACTTTACCACCAATTTTTCAAATAAAATAAGCATGCAAAAAAGATTAGGCAAAATGCTTAATTCCTAATATAATTACTTATAGTTAATTTTATAATTTAACATCAAATGACCACTATATTTGTGATCATTATTATAATAATGATCGCCTTATCTGCATTATTTGCTGCTACCGAAACTGCTATTACTGCTTCTTCCCCTGGGAAGATTCATAAACTTAAGATTGCTGGCGACAAGCGTGCTAAGACTGTTTTACAGGTTTTGAAGAAAAAAGAAAAAGTAATTGGAACTTTGCTAATCGGTAATAGTTTAATCAACACTGTTTGTACTACTATTGCGACTACTTTATTTATCAGCTTTCTTGGTGATAATGGTCCTTTGGTTGCTTCTGCCGTCATGGCTTTTATAATTATTGTTTTTGCTGAAGTAGTACCTAAAGCCATAGCTGTTGCCAAAGCTGAGCAATTAGCTCTTAAAATGGCTTCAACAATTGTAATTTTTCTAAAGCTTTTTAAACCTATTAATATTGCTCTTGATTACATTACAAGGATATTTTGTTTCATATTCCGCATTAATTTAAATCCTCAAATATCCGGTACTGAGGAAGTTAGAGGCGTAATTGAGCATTACCATCAAGAGGGCGGCGTATATAAAACCGATCGTAATATGCTTGGCGGAATTTTAGATATACGTAATATGACGGTATCGGAAATTATGACTCATAGGAGTAATATTATAGCTATTAATATTGATCTACCTAGCGAGGTAATAATTAAAACCTTGTTATCAAGTTCTCATACACGTATACCTTTATGGAAAGATAATCGAGATAATATAATCAGTATTTTAAATTTAAAAGATTTGCTGAAATCGCTTTATGAACATAATAACGATCAAAAGAAGATTAATATTAATGAGCTTTTAACACCTCCATGGTTTATTCCCGAAAATGCACTTGTTGTAGATCAGCTAAATGCTTTCAGAGAGCGTAATAACCATTTTGCTTGTGTTGTCGATGAATATGGGGATTTGCAAGGCATCATTACTCTTGAAGATGTTATAGAGGAAATAGTTGGTCCTATCACTGATGAACATGATAGGCATAGTGATGAAATTATTAAAAAATCTGATACTGAATATGTTATAAAAGGTACCACGACTATTAGAGATGTTAATCGAGAACTTGATTGGAACTTACCGGATGATGATGCAAATACTATAGCAGGGTTAATAATCCATAAAATTGCTAGAATTCCAAATCGAGGCGAAGTAATTGAGTTATTTAACTTCAAAATAATAATTTTAAAGAAAATCGCTAATAAAATCGATAGCTTAAGAATTATCATATTACCTACCATAGAGGAAATATCAGACAGTGAGTGAAATTGGTAATTTTTTCCTCATTGCTATTATGTGCTTAAGTGGCTTGTCACTTGTCATTCGTCATTGCGAGCGACTAAAAGGAGCGTGGCAATCTCAGAAAACTTTACGAGATTGCCGCGTCGATGCTTTGCCTCTCCTCGCAATGACGTTGCGGTATGACATTTGTTTCTACACCGCTATCTTATGCACCCTGCTCGCTTTCTGTACCTTGGTGTATGCTTTTATTGTTTCTGACTTTTCTTTGCAAAATGTTTTCTTAAACTCCAGTACATTAAAGCCGTTAATATATAAAATAGCCGGTAGTTGGTCGAGCCATGAGGGTTCAATATTATTATGGTTTACTTTATTACAAATTGTTAGTTGCTGTTATATCTTCCTAATTAAAAACCAAGAAGATAAAAAATTACCTATTATTATCCTGTCAGTTATACAACTACTTTTTAGCAGCTTTATTTATTTCACTTCTAATCCGTTTAATACATTTTCCTTTACTCCTAAGGAAGGACTGGGGCTAAACCCGATGCTGCAAGATATCGCTCTAAGCATCCACCCTCCTCTACTTTATTTAGGTTATGTCAGCTACGTAGTACCATTTACTATTGTTTGTGCAATGTTAGTGTCATCCCGCTCCTCTATGTCATTCCCGCGAAAGCGGGAATCCAGTTCTTTTGCAAATTATTTACTGGATTCCCGCTTTCGCGGGAATGACATAAGCCTCCTTAAAACATTCTCCAATATCGGTATTTTATTTACCACAATCGGCATAGCTCTTGGTTCATGGTGGGCGTATAGAGAACTCGGTTGGGGAGGATTCTGGTTCTTCGATCCTGTTGAAAATATTTCGCTATTTCCATGGCTATCCGGAATCATGCTGCACCATTCTATAATAGTCATGACAAGAACCGGAAATATGCAAAACTGGACGTCGATTTTGTCAATTGTTACTTTTTTATTAGTAATATTCAGTACTTTTTTAGTCCGATCTGGTTTTATTACCTCAATCCACTCTTTTGCATTCTCACCTGAGCGAGGTATATATTTACTTGTTATATTTTTGATTATGGGTATTGGTGCTTTGGGGTTGTATGCTATGCTGTCACTGCGAGGAGGTGCATTAGCATTGACGAAGCAATCTCAGGAGGTTGTCCGAGATTGCCACAGCCACTATTGTGGCTTCGCAATGACGGGTATAACCATCGGTAACACTCTTTTCTTTCTAAGCCTTATCGTATTAATATCCGCCACACTTTATCCTTTAGCTTATTCTTTATTTGACGATAAACCTATTATTATCGATGAGAGATTCTTTATTAATAATTTTCTTATTTTCGTTATACCTATTCTTTTCACTATCGGATTATTTACTACTAAAAGCTCAATTAAGAAACATATTATTATCCTAATATTATCTTTAATAATAACATATCTAATATCGCTTAGGGTAAATTTTAGGGTCATATCTGTTTTAACTACGATCGCCTCTATCTTCTTAATGCTACATAACATTTTATATTTTATAGTCAAAACCAATTATTTTAGACAATCTTTAAAAGCAAGTACTGCTAGCATGATCCTTGGGCATTTCGGCTTTGCACTGATCGCTTTTAGTATTACTATGAATGCATTATTGCAAAGTGAAATGGACTTTACCGGCAGCGTTGGCACAAGTACAAAATTTAATGAGTTTAAAGTAACTTTGCAAAATGTTAAGTTCGCCCAAGGCAAAAATTACTATAGGCAAATCGCTGAATTTTGGCTTGAGGATAACAACCATAACATAACCATATTAAAACCAGAAAATAGGCTTTATATAGTCGAGAAAGGCTTGTCACAAGAAAGCGATATATATTCTTATTTACTATATGATCTTTACGCTGTCTTAAGCAATATAGACGGCGATATAATTCATGCTAAAATATATTATAAACCGATGATGAGCTTTATCTGGCTCGGAGTATTCATTACTGTTAGCGGTTTCTTGATTGGATTGCTTAGAAAAAAAGAAGAAAAAAATTTCAAATAATCTTTTATCCTTTTACATATTTATATGATATAATATAAGTTTAACGTAACAGATTATATATGTCTAACAAAGTGGCTATTGACGATTTTCAATCACATTGCTTAGAAATAATTGAAGATCTACACAAAACTCATCAATCCGTAATTATTACAAAAAAAAATATACCGATTGCAAAATTAGAACCTTTAGAAAAATCTAAAAACTCTATAATAGGCATAATGAAAGGTAAAGCTAAAATAACAGGTGATATAATTGATCTATAGGATCGGCGTTGTTGCATGGCTCTATTTTTCCGTCTGAGCTAAAGAAATTACGAAGTAATTGACGAAGCAATCCAATTAAAAAATGCTATAAATTAGCATTTTTTTATTATTTTTCTGGATTGCCACACTCACTTCGTTCGTTCGCAATGACGATTGAGGCGTCATGCAATAACGCTGGTCAAGCAACTAGATGACACTGAGTAGGCTTTTCGAATCATACCTATAAGATCGTTTGAAGTATAAGCTAATCAATGAACAAAAAATATCAAAACATCGATTTAATATCTGAAGAAGAAGCAAAAAAATTATTACAAGAGCTAGCTGATAAAATAGCAGAATATAACCATGCTTATTATATAGAAGATAAGCCACTAGCTTCAGATGCCGAGTATGACCAGCTATTTAACACTAATTTAAAGTTAGAGCAAAAATTTCCTCATCTCATACTAGAAAATAGCCCTAGCAAAAAAGTAGGTGCTAAAATCGAAAATAAATTTGCTAAAGTCACACATCAAGTACCGATGCTATCGCTTAGTAATGTATTTGATGAAGAGGATGTGAAAGATTTTTTAGACCGTATTAAAAGCTTTTTACGCCTTAATCAATTCTCTCCTATCTTTTGCGAGCCTAAAATAGATGGTTTATCATTTGCTGCTACCTATAAAAACGGCATTCTTATAACAGGTGCAACAAGAGGCGATGGCTATATAGGTGAGGATATAACGGCAAATATCAAAACAATAAAAGATTTTCCTCACAAAATTAATAATGCTCCAGAACTTTTAGAAGTACGGGGGGAAATTTACATTGAAAAAAACGACTTTACAAGTTTAAACCAAGAGCAAGAACAGCAAGGCAAAGATAAATTTGCTAATCCTCGTAATGCGGCTGCCGGCTCGCTTCGTCAGCTTGATCCTTCCGTTACTGCAAAAAGACCACTGAAATATTTTGTTTATGCTATAGGTTCTGCAAAAGAGGAGCTAGCAAACTCTCAAGATCAGCTACTTGCAAAATTTAAAGAGCTTGGTTTTAACGTTAATGAAATAGGTAAACTTGCAAACTCCGAAGAAGAGATATTCAGCTTTTACGAATATTTAAAAACTAACAGAGAAAATTTACCTTATGAAATTGATGGAGTAGTATATAAGCTAAATGACTTCGCCTTACAAGATAGGATGGGCTTTATTGCTAGATCCCCAAGGTTTGCTACCGCTCACAAATTCCCCGCTATAATAGGGCAAACTAAACTGCTTTCTATTACAGTACAAGTAGGCAGAACCGGCACATTAACACCAGTAGCAGAGCTGGAGCCTATAGAAATCGGTGGAGTTATAGTTAGCAGAGCAACATTACATAACTATCAAGAGATAGCACGAAAAGACGTACGGGTTGGCGATTATGTATTTTTGCAACGTGCAGGTGATGTAATCCCACAAATTACCGGAGTTGATCTTGCTAAACGTTCTGCTGATGCCACAACATTCGATCCTCCTTTATTTTGCCCTTCTTGCAATTCTAAATTACATTATGTTCCTGAAGATATTATAATACGTTGTGATAATGGTCTTAACTGCCCTGCTCAGAATTATGAGCGTATACGTCATTTCGTATCAAAAAACGCTATGGATATTGAAGGGCTTGGGCGTAAACAAGTCGAGTTTTTAATCGATAAAGGTTTAATTAGTAACCCTTATGACATATTCTTTTTAAAAGAAAAAAACGAAGCTAGCTTAACTAAGCTTGAAAATATGGACGGGTGGGGTAAAAAATCCGTAGAAAATCTTTTTAACAATATTGAAAAATCAAAAAATGTTAGTTTGCCTAGGTTTATATATGCCTTAGGTATAAGGCATATAGGTGAGCAGAACGCTAAGTTACTCGCTAGAGAATTTGGTAGCTATGAAAATTTTATAGCTCAAATGGAATTACTAAAGGAAAACGATCCTGAAATTTATCAAAAATTAAACAATCTTGACGGTATCGGCGACAAAATGTTAGTAGATATCATTGATTTTTTTGATGTTAAGGAAAATATTGAGCTTATCAAAAATTTAAGTGAAGTATTAAATATTGAAGATTATAAAGAGACTAGAGAGCAAAGTAGCTTAACAGGTAAAATAGTAGTATTTACTGGCAGCATGCCAACTTTGTCACGAGCTGAAGCAAAAGCAACTGCCGAGAAACTTGGAGCAAAAGTTGCAGCTAGTGTTTCTTCTAATACCGATTTAGTAATAGCCGGAGAGGATGCAGGTAGTAAGCTCAAAAAAGCAAAAGAGCTAGGAATTAAAATTATTGATGAAGCAGAATGGCTTACAATCGTAAGGAATGCTCAAGTTCTATAAATGTTTCTACTTACGATTCATATTTTTAAAAAAAATTAAAGCAAAGGTTGTAATTACTTCAAAAAAATCTTATAACTGCTAGCTGCAAAGAACTAAAATTAAATTAATGAGAAATGTTTACAGAACCTAGTATGAGTATAAATAAAGCAGCAGAAAGTCAGTTAGTAATTTACCAAGACGAGAATGGGGAAGTTAATGTTGATGTACAATTATATAATGATACAGTTTGGTTAACCCAAAACCAATTAGCTAAACTTTTTGATAGAGATAGAACAGTTATCACAAAGCATATTAATAAAATTCTCAGTGATAGAGAATTAGATAATACAGTATGTGCAAATTTTGCACATACTGCTTTAGATGATAAAATATATAATACCAAATATTATAATTTAGACATGATAATATCAGTAGGGTATCGGGTAAATTCTAAGAGAGGTATAGCTTTTAGAAAATGGGCTACTAACTTGCTTAAAGAATATCTGATTAAAGACTATAATATTAATCATGATAAAATCACTCAAAAAAGATTAAATCAACTACATCAAACGGTAGAACTTCTAACAAATACTTTAATAAATCAGAATTTAGTAAATAGTACAGGACAAGAGTTAATTAATCTTATTAAAAATTATTCTAAAACTTGGGATATATTAATTAAATATGACGAAGACAAGCTAAATCCACCAATCAAATTACAATCAGAAAGTAATGAATTATTGACCTATCAAGAATCTTTAGAAGCAATTATGAAGTTAAAGCAAGAATTAAGCAAACAAATGGATTCAGAGATAAGTAACTTATTTGGAGCTGAAAGAGGTAGTAGCTTAAAAGCAATTTTAGGTAATATTGACCAAACTTTTGATGGTAAATCTTTATATAATTCTGCAGAAGAGAAAGCAGCTCATTTATTATATTTCATAATAAAAGATCATCCGTTTAACGATGGCAATAAACGAATAGGATGCCTACTTTTTTTAATTTATCTTACTAAAGCCAAAATTGGCACAAAAAATGTTGGGGTTAATACTATGATCTCAATGGCGTTACTTATTGCTGAAAGCGATCCTAAACAAAAAGAGCTAATGATAAACTTAATTATGAATCTCATAAGTGATTAGTTTGTGCTAAAAATATATTTTATGAGCTATCATGTAGGCATAAGAAAGAGCAACACTTTATAATAAAATAAGTCTTTGCTCCTTATGCAGATTTTTGCCCGCAAAGTACATAATTGGTATATGGAAGCATCGTTGTCAATTTTTTAATAACGAGAGTACACTGCTTTTAATTTATTTTACAGAATCAGAATGTTTTAATAATAAATTTCTTTTAATATAAAGTGCATCACCCCATCCACATGTTGCAGAAACAGTATCAATTCTTAAAAACCCTTGATCAGCAAGAAATTTATCTAAATCCCATATATTTGTTCCATTTGTATACAACTCCGCATAATTAACCTCCGCTATTATACAATCAATCGTTTTTAAAGTGTTTACCGCTCCCTGCAAAGCTAATAATTCAGCTCCTTGAACATCTATTAAAATAACATTATATTTTTTTACATCATATTGCGATTCCTGAAAATATGTATCTAATCGCTTTTGAGTTACCTCTATAGTTTCTTTAAACAAAACATCTGGATGAATAACTTTATGTAAATTTAACTCTAATAAAGAGCTAGACTGCCCATTATTAGTTCTATGAAATTTAGCAATTCCATTTTCATTTGTAACAGCAAAGTTTTCTGCTATACATGTAGTACCATTGGGCTTAACATTTTCTAATAATTTTTTGTATGTATCTGGATCAGCCTCAATCCACAATACATTTTCTATATTTAGAGTCTTATAAAAGTCTTTTTCACCACCATAAAATGCTCCAATATGGATTATACCATGTAAGTTAATACCAAATATATATTGAGCGGTTTTAAAAAGGTTATGAGGACTATTAGCATAAACACTACTACTTAGTATTATAGTTAATAATGCTACATATAATTTTTTCATAATTTAAATTTAATAATTTATTATTCCAGCACTGGTAATAATATAACTTATCAAGTAAAGAAATAAACAGTTTTTATGATTAATTGTATAAGACATTATAATATGATATAATTTATTACATCTCGTCAGAAGAAGCAGAAAAGTTACTAAAATAAAAATATAGTCTATAACTTTGAACTACCGTCATATTTATCATGCAGGCAATTTTGCCGATATAGTTAAGCATCTAGTTTTAATTACGATTTTAGAGCAGCTGAAAAACAAAGAAAAACCTTTTGCCGTTTTAGATGCTTTTGCAGGGCTTGGACTATACGATTTAGCTTCAGAAGCCGCTTCCAAAACTTTAGAATATAACAACGGAATCGGTAAATTATTACAAGCTCTAGATCATACTCCTAAATCATTAAAAATATTTCTGTCTGTAATAAATTCCGTGGGTCAGAATTTTTATCCTGGATCACCTTTTATAATTAATAAATTATTACGACTTCAAGATCGTTTAATTGCTTGTGAACTCCATCCGGCTGATTACCTTGATTTAAAAAAGCTATTACCAAATAATACACACTGCATTGATGCATATAATGCTATAAAAGCTTTTCTGCCTTTTAAAGAAAATAGAGGATTAATATTTCTTGATCCACCATTTGAAGTAAAAAATGAGTTTCAAAAACTAATTACTGCACTGAAAAAAATCAAAGTTTCAGCTTTAAATAATTCTACTTTGATTTGGTATCCTATAAAGGATTTGTTACTAGTAAGTGATTTTTACCACAATTATAAAACTATCGGATTTAAAGAAACATTAATTATTGAATATGAACTTTTATCTAGTGATAAGAATATGGTAAAATGTGGATTGATGTTGATTAACCCGCCTAATATTAGACAGGAATTAGAAGAGTTAACAAAATATCTAAGTTATGCTTTAAATCTGAAATTTACTTATATTGACTTTTAATGTTTACCCGAAGAAATATTTTTTTACTAATTACCCTTTTTTTTCTTCAAAGCTGTAGTACTCTTGAATTCTCTAATGATAAAACCCTACTTTCTACTACCTCTTCTCAATTAGAAAAAAAATATAATATAAATCATGCAGAATTAGTAGTTCAATATAATCTTACAAATAAAAACAATAAATGTTTATATGCTAAAAATTTAGGTGTTATAATTAATGATCTTAAACAAAATAAAATTTTCTTACAGAAATTCCATAACAAAAATCCTACTGAACTTAATAACGCTGCTGGTTTAAAAATATCTGCTATAAAAGAATTGGTTACGAAATTAAATTCAAAATATAAATTCCTTTCTAACGCCGAAACTAGTTATTTTGCTAAAAAAACCACTCACAGAAATAATATGTCTGAGTTAGCAAAACTTGATAGAATAATTTCTAAAATACCTCTTATGTTGCCGGAATATGAACCTAAAATCACTAGCCATTATGGCAATAGAATAAGCCTGCATAAAAAGAAACGGAAGAAAAAATGTTTTCATAATGGCATTGATTTACAAGCAAAAAAAGAAGCACCGATATATGCATCAGCAAACGGAGTAGTAATTAAGACCGCTAGAGTACGTGATTACGGAAATTTCATTGAGATTAAACATTCACATAAATTTGTCACTAAATATGCTCATTTAAAAGAAATACATGTTAAAGAGGGAACAAAAGTTACACGTGGTCAATTTATAGGCACTCAAGGAAAGACCGGTAATGCTACAGGTGAACATCTACATTTTGAAATTATATTAGATAATAAACCGATAAATCCGTTTGATTTTATATTTAACTGCCGTAAATCCTAATCTAAAATACTTATCTTTTTCATTTCATAATAAAATTCTATTGACTTTTGATCGAAAAAATCCTAAACCTTTACATCTAAGGATTATAATTAGCAAAAATACTATGAAAAAATATATATCAATAATCATCATATTGTTAATGAGCAATAATGTGTTTGCAAGGGAACAAATATCCAATCTTGTTACACCTGTTAGTTATTTTATAGATCATATATCACAACTAAAAAAGATTAAAAGTAACTTAATCAAATATAAACAATCTAGTTTGGTAGGTGTCAGTGGCATGGGAAAAACTCAAATTGCTAGGATGTACGCTTATGATAAAAATAATAAGGCTGATTATGATATTATTTGGTTTATAGATTGCAATTTAGATATTGATGGACAATTAGTAAATCTTGCAAAGGCTATTAATATAAAAGCAAATTCTGCGGTAGTTTCAGAAAATATCAATGTAGTAAGAAAAGAATTAATGACCTATTTAACCAGTAAAAACAGATGGTTACTAGTATTTGATAATTTAAAAATAGGACAGAATAAAAAAGTAGCAAATTTTATTAATTGGGAACATAACGGCAATATTATATTTTGTTCACAGGACAGTGAATTATTACCAAATATCGTAAAAATTACTGCTTTTGAGGAAAAAGAATCTAAAATGCTTGTAGAAAATATTTTAGAAAGTAATAATCCAGAATCGATAGAATTTTTAGTCCAAGAATTTAAAGGTTATCCAATTCTTATGGTTCAAGGATCGCAAATATTGAATCAGGTACAAGGTTTAAGTTTAAACGAATATAAGAAAAAAATACAAGAAGCTGATGATAAAATTAAACTAAATATTACACTTGCTATTAGTGAGTTAAGCCCTTCTGCCCAAAAATTACTAAATGAAATAGCTTTAATTAACAATCAAAGTTTTTCAAAAGAATTTCTAATTTCTATCACCTCGGATAAAGATCATTTAGATGATGACATTTATAATATTTCCAAATTTGCTTTAATCACTAATATTGAGCCAAATGAAAATAATCCAATATTTGAAATGCATGATGTTATAGTTGAAAAAATATTACAGATTAATGAAAATGATAATAAAGAAAATCTCAATCAACTTATCACCAATTTTTTAAATACTATCCCTAAAAGTTTAATAAAAGGAAATGTTTTTAGAAAAAATAAAACTGTGTTGGACAATATTGAAATAATTACCCAAAATGCAGAAAATTATAATATCTCAATATATAAAATTTTAGAATTAAAACTAAACTTATTAATACAATATGTTACAGCATGTGATTTAACAAGAAGTAAAATATTAGTTGATTGGTTTGACAAAAACGAAAAAGAAAATAATTTTAAATTATTGATGATGGATAATGACGAGAAAGGAGCGTATGCTACTTATTTAGGACGCATAGGGTGGTATTATTCAAAGAACTCGGAAAGTAGAGAAGCAATTGAATATTTTATGAAAGCTAAAAAAGTATTTGAGGGAGTTAAAGAATATGGAACCTCAAAAAGTAATATAGTTTTTGGTTTAGTTATATCTAATGTTCAATTAGGAAATCTAAAGGAAGCAGAAGCAAATATCCAGATAATGCAAGATATGTTTAATCAAAATCTAATAGATAAAACAGACGCTGCAACATTAGATTATGCAAAAGCTCACTTATTTCTTGCTCAAGGTAAATATGAGGAAGCATTAAAGCAAATTAATGCTACAATAGATGCTTGTATTGATAACGGCATGAAGCCTCAAGATGTATTTCTTACCGGCTTATATTTGCTTAAAATAGATATATTAAATAACCTTAAAAATTATAATGACGCTCTTCCTTTATTAGAAGAGGTGTATAATATGAAAAAACCTAAAGAAAAAGAAGAATATCCGATATTTGGACGTATTTATACCCAAATGTCTATAGTAAAACTAGGACTTGGAAATAATAATGAAGCTTTAGAATATGCTAAAAAAGCTGTGGAAGCTTTCCTTAAAGATCCAAATAGATCCAATAAAGATGTTGCTGCTTCACCTGACATATATTTAGCTAAAGCATTTGTAGCTGAGGGAAATGCATTCGCATCAATTAATAAAAATGAAGATGCAGTAACGGCTTATGCTACTGCAGAAAATATATATTGGAATAATTATCGTGAAAATATGAAAAATGTAGATGCAATAAGTATCATGTATTTAAACGCTGCTAAAGCAAGTTGTCATGTACCTCTCAAATCTTTTTATAAAAATTTCCGTGATCATCATATAGAAAAATTTGGGGAACAGCATCCAAGAAGTATAGAAATTTTAAAGCTAAATTGCCATTAATTTATAACGTGTTAAATTGGCTTTACCCAGGTGAATAAAATTCCCCTGTCATCTTCATGGGGGCTTTGTCTGCGTGGATCAGTTTTTCTTGTCATTGCGAGGAAATTACGAAGTAATTGACGAAGCAATCCAGCTAAAAAATGCTAATTTATAGTATTTTTTATTATTTTTTCTGGATTGCCACGCTCATTTCATTCGCATAGCTCAGACGACTTTCGATCCACGCAACAATGCTTTCCCGCAGAAGCAGGAATTCAGAAAAATAAACATAAAAGCAGCAAGTTTTTAAAATTAAAAGCTTAGGTATCTCGCTTTATGCTGGATTCCCGCCTCCGCGGGAAGGCGTTGTTGCGTGGATCAATTTTTCCTCTGTCATCCCGCGACTTGATCGCGGGATCCAGCTTAAAATACTAAAATTATTAGTATTAAAAGTTGCTTTTCTGGATCCCGTGGACAAGCCACGGGATGACAACATAAAAGCCTGGATTCCCGCTTCCGCAGGAACGACATAAATAATCCATAAAACAAAGCCGGTCAAGCAACTAGATGACAGGATTGGAGGTGATCCGCAAAACAATTCCTATACAAGAAGGCATTGCCAGCATGGATCATTTTTCTTGTCATTGCAAGGAAATTACGAGTAATTAACGAAACAATCTAGTAAGAAAATACTAATTTATAGCATTTCTTATTATTTTTCCTGGATTGCCGCACTCACTTCGCTCATTCGCAATGATGTCTCTTAATTCACTATATTTTTTTCCATCTATTATGAAACCAGAACCACTGGCTAGGATTTTGCTTAACCCAATCCTCTAAAATTTGGTTAATATTAAGCATAATATTATAGCAATCTGTTTTACTATCGCCTGTTTGCTCCCAGGTTAAATTTGGATGGATTATTAACTTAAAATAACTACCTTTAGTCCTAACAATTTGACATGGCACAATCGGATATCCATATTGCAAAGCTATTTTAGCAATAGCGTTAGCAGTCATGGCAGGATAACCTAAAAAAGGCACTTCGATGCCATCATTCATTTTCTGATCAACAAGCATAGCAATAGATTCATGCCCTTTAATTGCTCTAACTAAAGCTCTGCTACCATCTGGTCCTTTAGGAATAAGTCTTAGCTTAGAACTAGCACGACTCTCATTAATCAGTTTATTAACATAAGGATTATTAGCTTTACGATAAATTACAGCAAATTTAGGATAAATTTTATGAATAATTTTAACAGCAATATCCCAGTTAGCAAAATGACCAGTAAAAAACAAAAAAGGCTGCCCTTTTAGCTTTTTAATATTTTCCAAACCTATTATCTCAATCCGGCGTTCTAGTTCTAACTCATCCATTTCATTAATATAAGCAAACTCGCCTATGAACCTACCGAAATTATCCCAAGTCTGGTCTATAGTTTTTTCTACATCAAATGCATCACCGAAAACAGCTTTAATATTTCGTCTGGCAATTTTATTAACAGCAAATAATATACCAATTTTGCGAGCTATAAAACTACAAATATCTGCTGCTTTATCTATACCAAATATGCCAATTATCTTCAAAAAAATAACAACAACAGCATACTCAATTAGATATCTAATCTTTTTTAAAAATTTTTTCATAAAGTAAATTAGGATTATTAATAGATAACTTCACATCTAAGCATACAATAATATCACTCGAATCACCAATCTTAACGTAATCTTTTCTCGTAGTGATAAGAGTAGCATTATTTGTTTTAGCAAGTAGATATAAATTTTCTAAATCTGCTTGTAAATAGTTATAATGATCTGGGAATATTTTATATCCTACTATATTCAAACCATGATTTTTTAAGGTAAGGAAGAAACGTTCAGGATTACCTATGCCGCTAAAAGCAAAATAATTTTTATTTTTGTCTATATCGCTTGAAGCTACTATTTGTGCTTGTATTAACTTATTTGCATAAGAAGCTAAGCTAACTGGTATTTCATCAGAATTATTACTCACTAAAAAAATTAAATCAGCAACACTTAAAGCTCTATTTGGGTATTCCCGTAATGGACCTGCAGGAATTAAAAATCCATTCCCGAAAAGCCTTTGTCTATCTACAGAAACTATAGTGATATCTTTATGAAAATAAGGATTTTGTAGAAAGTCATCAACTATTATTATGCTGGGCTTAAGTTCATGAATCAGAGGTAAAATTTGCTTAATATTTTTAGTAGCAATAATTGTGCCGTGCTTTGCAAGTATTACAGACTCATCCCCTACTTCTAGAGTGCTATGCTCTGCTTTTACAATAGTTGCTTCTTTAAGGTTACTACCATAAGCTTTAGTGACTATAACAAAATCTATATTTTGGGTCTTCAGTAAATTAGCTAGATACATAACTATCTGCGTTTTACCAGTACCGCCTACGCTGCAATTACCGACACAAATAACTTTAGCAGGTAATATAATGGGACGTGCAAAAATATGCCGCAAAAATCCTAGAAATTGATATATCAGACTTATAGGGAATAATATATAAGCTATAATATTCCGCTTTTGCCAAAATTTAGGATATAGAAGTTTAATCATACTAAAAAATTATGTTTCTTCGTATCATTATACACTTCTTTTAAAATTATTTTAAATAAAAAAGCCCCCTTTTTTCAAAGAGGACTTTTTCTAAAAAATATATTAAGACGATGTAGCCAATTTTTGAAGTTGTATCTACGTATACCGCAGATACTTTAAGAGTTGGAAGTCAAATAAGTGGTGAGCTAAGCTAGGCGTACAAATAGTACGTGAGCACAGGCGAATCCCGAAATTTGGCTTTCAAATCTTGAAGTATCAAAGGTATACTAGAAGTTTAGGCGGACTTTAAGAGTACCTTGGTGCGAAATAAACTTTTTTGCAATGTTTAAATCGTAACCGATTCCGTATTCCATTTTAGTATCTGGTCTTATTGTTCCACTTAAACCTAGATTGTAAGTTGTTCTGGCTGTTTTATCTGATGGAGTAATATATGGATTTACTTGTCCTTCTAACTGATACTGTGTTTTAGATAATCTACCACCTATTTTCTGAATCACAAAAGCGTGAGCTTCTGGATATACTATAAGATCGGTTAGATTCATGGTGTAACCCATTAATTTAGCACCGCCTATGAAATCAGTTCTATCGCTAAACTTACTATAAACTTGTCTGTTTGCAAATGTTGTACCGCTTTCTTTATAGCTTTCATCTGATGATTTTAAGTAACTAAGACCTGCCATTGGAGTAACCATCCATTAAACTAGCATCATAACCTACCATAAAATTACCACCAAAGGTCATATTGCTATAATTAGCAGAAGCAATTTGGGTACTTCTATTTCCGTTCTTATCGAATACATAACGCTGGCTTCTGTTCTTTACTTGGTTTACGCTGAATATTGCATTACCATGGATGAAGAAATTAGCAACAAGTTGCTGTGCACCATATAGAGAGAATGATAAGCTATCAATAGTGGTTTTGTCACCTCTTTTATAATTTTGGTGTTTTACATCAGTTTTAGCAAGACCAATAGCAGCACCTATCATTAAATTATCATTAGCTAGAGTATCTAAACCGATTACAGTACCAACAGTTCTAGCTTTGTAACCTGCTACACCACCTTTCTCGCTTTGATGCGTATCTACATATAAAGGTTTAAACCATACACCATAAGCTACATTGTCAATAGGTTCATCACCCGCAGCAACACCGCCTTCACTTGATGCCATTTTATCGCTTTCAGGAGTACAAAGATATCTAAGCTCATCTACTCTATAACCAATTAAACCCTGCTCTTCTTTCGCTACATTTATATTTATATTATTAACAGATGTACTTGTATCGGTAAGAGTAGCAGCAAACGACGTAGCTGCATCATTAGTATTCTGTGCTAAAAGGATATTGTTATATGCTTGTTCAGCATTACCAGTATTATTTGGATTTAAGAATGTTACAAGGTTATGACGTATAACTGGATTACCATTACCGCTAATATCATTATTAAGTATATTTTCTATATTATCGATATCAATGGTACGTGTTACTAATGTTTCATTATTACCGCTTAAACCATAAATTACATAACGATTAGTTCCAACTACGTTAGGATCAATGTCATCATTATCAGCACTAATATCACCTTGGATTAAAGTATAGGCTCTTGTACCGATAAAGTCTATACTCGCATTATCTTGTACCTTAATGGTTTTCAATCCTGCAACCTTAACGTCTGCTCCACCACTGATAACGATATTACCCATAACTTCATCTGATGTCAAAGTAGTAGAAATAGTCGTATTATCTCCCCATGTCGAAGTACCATTTGTAAATCCTAAAACATTTGCACCAAGACTAATTTCACCGTTAACATTTACGATACCATCTATAGCTACATCAGCACTACCTGAAACTTGTAATGCTGCTAAAGCGTTATCAGGATTAGGATTACCTTTTAACGTTACAAGAATATCCTTAGTATTAACAAATTGTAATGTACCTGTATCACCCGCAGCATTAGCTTGGATAGAATCTGCAATATAATCATTGGCAATTTGTAAGGTAGAATTACCACCGATTGTAGTAGCACCATTAGAAATAACATCATCTGTGAATTTAACAGTAGTATTATTAGTTAATGTTATATTGTTAAATTTATTAGCATCTGTACCAACAGTACCGCTTACTATACTTGTTCCGCCACCATTAAAGTTAAATGAACCAGTGTTAACACCTGCAATGGTAATTTCAGTAGCATATAAGTTAACGCCTTGACCAACGTTAAGAATAGTATCTGTATTAGTACCAGCTGGAGCAGCAAAATTAATTTCTGCAAGCGGGTTATCTGCACTACCCAAATTTGTACCAGCTACAAGATTTGTATTGTCAGCAACTACAGGTCTAAATATTATTGTACCTTGACCGCTAGCATTTGTAGTTTTAGTTATTAAATAGTTATTGTGAGCGAATAATGCTATTCCGTTATTTCCAAAAATTAAGTTACCAATAGCAGCATTAAAATCAGTTGCAGATGAACCAATATTGAACTGTCCAAGTCTTACAGATGTTGAATAATTACCGATATCACCCTTAATAACTAAACCTTGTCCACTTGCTAAACCACTCGCATCTATAGAACCTTGCTGATCATTAGTTACAGCTATATTACTATTAATTTCTATATCAGCTGCACTAGTTAGAGTCAATTGTTCATTAGCTCTAAAAGTTATAGCACTGCCATTAGCTAATAATTGAATATTATTACCGCCAAATGTTAAGTTATTATTATTTAAATCAATAGCTTTAAGATTCGTAATATTACCATTAAGAGTTACACCTTTTGCATTAAGGGTAATAGTACCATTAACACCTCCACTACTAATAAAAGTAACATCTGAAGTAAAGCCATCAGTTTCAATTGAAATATTAGAATTTGTATTGGAAAAATTTATATTTAATAAACCAGCATAACTACCAACTTCACCAGCAACAGCAAAATTTCCAGCAGCAACACCATTAGGTCCTAAAATAAGATTAGAGGCTTCATTCATCATCATGATAGTTAATTGCTTACTACCTACAACCCCTGCAACTCCAACAGTATTACCAGCAGTAGCAGTTCCTATTTGTAAAATGGGATTAATACCATTATTATTGATAGTTACAGTATTATTAACATTACCTATTATCGTGTTGCCTGTTGCACTATATAAAAGGGAATCACCGTTCCCAACAGCAACAGCAGGAAGCCAATCTGTTCCAGTACCAAAACTTGCTGTTGGAACATTAACAGTTTTTTGAACACCAGCACCCATAGCGGAACTTGAGGTAGCCGCAATAAAAGCTGCAGTAGAAATTGTTTTTATCAACCTTTTTGAGATTAATCTTTTTAGAAAATTTGGTTTTTGAGCCATAATTTTTTCCCATTTCTTAAGTTAAAATTTAGTATTTGGAATTAAACAAAAAAGTATATTTTCTAACGCAGAAAAAACTAAAGCTTGTTAAGAAACTCCACTAAACTACCTGATTAACTATATTATAGGTAATAATCAATTACAAAGAAGCGTTATATTTTATTAATAAAGTTTTAACTAATGTAATATTTTTATCACGAAATTTAACTTAATAAATTATTAAACTTTATTGTTGTTAATAAAGCCTTCAGGGATAAAATTTATGATATTTTTTGTGGTTTTGGAGATGGGAAAAAGTTATTGCGAGAAAAATGATACTGATATATACCGCTAATAAATGCTATGCATTTTACTGGATTGCTTCGTCAGTTACTACATAACTTTCTCGCAATGACAATTCCTTTTTTAAAACTGTCCGATACTATTGATTGCCATATGGTAGACGAAGTTTAATTTGGAAAAGAGCAAGGAGTTCACAAGACGAGGAGCGAAGCGTATACTTAATACGTGGCTACCTGCGTACTTGTAGAACGACGTAGCCAATTTTTCAAATTAAACGAGTATACATTTATTCTTGGCTAAATATTAATAACTTAGCCCCACTTTCCCATTTCAGCATTTCATCATATCTAGTATGCCAAACACGCATAATTTCTTTTTCATATTCTATAATTTGCTCTTCTAAACCTTTAAAGCTTTCTACCATTTGTCTAGCTCTATATAATATTGTATCATTAGCAATATCAAAAACTTTCTTCAAATGCTTATCTTGTTCTGCTTTATAATTTAGATGGGCTGCTCTACCAAGTTCGGCATCTCTATCCATTTCTTCGCTTCTTATTTGTATTTCAAATTTACGTTTAGAATATTGAAGCTGCATTACACTATGAATAGATTGATAACCATTATTTTTCGGTCTACAAATATAATCTTTGGTATGCAATAATGATAGATGCGGGGAATCCTTTATTATATCTAGAGTATTATAGCATTGATCCTTAGACTTAACAATAATTCTACATGCAATTAAATCTTTCAATTCATGAACCGCTACCTCTTTTCTTTTCATTTTTTTAAGAATAGAGTAAGGTTCTTTAAGACGCATAAATATCTTGTTCTCTATGTCGGCTTTATGCAAGTCCTCTTTAATTATATTAATTATATCATAAATCAAGCACTTTTCTCCCACTTACTAAATAAATATACAAAAGAATTTCTTAACTTCAATTATTAGTAAATAGCTTATAATGCTTTCAAACTAAAGTTATAAGGCTATCATACCTAAATATTAAAAAACATATTAATATTAAAAACAAGTTTTTTCAATATATTGTTTAATTAAATTTAACTTAAGTTAATAAAATAGTTTCCTTAAAGCAACTTATACGTGTTAGTTTAGTAGTAAATTAGCGAATTTATTTATAGATATTTTAGACACACTATCTAGTACTTCAATCATATTTTCTAACTTACCAGTACATTCTAAAACTATATCTACTCCTGCTTCTAAAGCTTTTTTAGCAATATCTTTCATGTCGCCATTTAATGCTTTCATTTCTATTGCATCGGAAATAATAAGACCTTTATAGCCGATTTCATTTCTAATATATTTAATAACTTTTGGTGATAATGTAGCAGGATTATCAGGGTCAATGCACTCATAAACTATATGTGCTGTCATAGCAAGCTTCACTTGATCAAAAGAGCTAAGTTCTTTAAACACCTTAAAGTCAGTTTTTTCTAGCTTTTCTAAACTATTACTTACTTTCGGCAATTCTTTATGGCTATCAGCTTTAGCTCTACCATGCCCCGGCAAATGTTTTATACAACCTTGCACCTTTTCTTGCTGCAAACCTTCCAAAGCTGCTATACATAAAGGCACAACTATTTCAGGTTCTACACCGAAACTTCTATTACCTATAACATCATGTGCTCCTTTATGGCTTATATCGCCTACCGGTGCAAAATCTAAATTAATACCAAATGCTTTAAGTTCTTTACCTATATTACTGTAATTTTGTTTACATTTTTCTATTGCAATTTCTAATCCTTGATCTTTTGCTAAATCACCAAAACCTTTAGCAGGAGGTGCATTATAGAAAGTTGGTTTTGTAAGCCTTTGTACTCTACCACCCTCTTGATCTATAGCAATAATAGAATTTTCCCCTAATATTTCTTTTATATCAGTGATAAGCTGAGCAAGGGCTTCTTTATTTTGCTTTCCTTTTTCATCTGCTTTGATATTTCGTGCAAATAAAGCTATCCCTAGCGGACTATGCTCATGTAACAATGCTTTTTCTCTATCAGTTAATTTAGTATCTGATATGCCTATAATTACAGGTTTTACAGCTTTCTCTAAAGTCATAGTTGCTTAGAATATAATATTAAATTTGTAATACAATACACAATCTAAAATCATCGGCAAGGATTTTTTTTATTTGGAGGGATAAATTATTGAAATTAATAAGCAGTATATCTATTTTATCATTAATATTAACATTTGGAAAGGAACTAGAAATATTTTGATCAATATTTAAATGCTTTTGAAATAATTCAAAATCATTCGCAGTGTAATATTTTCTATTTTTTATTTTGTAATTAGATAAGCCTAGATTTTTTTTTTCTAAATACCTTAACTGGTATAAAGCAATGTTTAAAAGCTTGGTTATTTCGCTAGCTGAATAATATTTTTTAGTCATTTTCATTAATCAAAGCTTTTAACTTAGCAGAGGGGACAAAACGTAATATATTTTTCGGCTCTATAGTGATTTGAGATTTTGTATGAAAATTTATTCCGGGACGAGAATTTTTATGCTTAACTTCAAAGCTACCGAAGTTTTTTAAAGTTAATTTTTGTTTTTTTGCGATATCTAAAATATTAGTAAAAACTGCATTAATTATCTCTTCGCATAAGCTTTTTGAAAAGCCTAATTCAGCGTTTAGCATAAAAGCAATTTTTTCTTTAGTAATAGTCATAGCATACGAATCAATTATATGAGTGTAATTAACTTATAGCATGCTTAACTTATTAAAGTCAAATATATGTAATTAGCCGGTTTTTATGCCATTCCTGCGTAGAGATTATTTCTCGCTGTCACCCCGTGGTTTGCTAACTGAGTCCGGCATTGTTGCGTGGATCGAGAGTCGTCATTGCGAGGAAATTATGAAGTAATTGACGAAGCAATCCAGTAAAAAATGCTAACTTATAGCATTTTTATTATTTTTCCTGGATTGCCACGCTCCTTGCAGTCGCGTAGCTCAGACGATTTGGTATCCACGCAATAATGCCTCCCGTGGCTTGGGAACTAGGTCCAACTAGAAATACATTACTTATGATTTTGCTTTTTCTTCGTTGTGTTCGTTAATATTTTTATTTAACGCATCTAATTTATCAATAATAGCTTGACGCATTTGTTCTTGTTGTTTAGTACCAGCTTTTTTATATTCTTCGATTTTTCCATTAGCATCATCTAAAGCTTTTTGTAGCTCTTTACCTTTTTCATCTTTTATTTCTGCAATAGCTTGTGACATTTGATTATAAGTATCACTTAAAGTTTGATTAAACTTTTCACTACCATTTTTTGCTAAATCTTTTAAATTTTCTTTTAGCTCTTCTAATTTTTGAGCAATTGTTTTTGTTTGTTCCTGAGCTACTTCTTGTGCTTGTATTTCACTTTTTGTAGCATCATCAGCAAAAGCATTAGGGGTTACTAATAATGTAGCAGCAGTTGCAAATGTTACTAAAATTTTTTTCATGATATTCTCCGATCATTAATGTTATTGTTTATATTATATCATTCAAATTTCTTACTATTTTTTTAAAAATAGTTAATAAAAATTAAACCTAGATATTTTGTATTTACATAATAAATAATCCGATAAAAAAAGCAATATGATAAAAAATAATTTTAAAAACGCATATTTTAATATAAGATGATTAACTAAGTTAAGTCCTCTGAACTTAATAATTAAACATGGAAATTTTATGACATTAGAAATAGGGAAAGAGAAAGTAATTAAATTATCTGATTTAAAAGGCAAATTTGTGGTGCTATATTTTTACCCAAAAGATGACACACCAGGATGTACTTTAGAAGCACAAGATTTCAATAAGTTAAAACCAAGAATTCGATAAGCTTAACGCAGTAATTATTGGAGTTTCAAAAGATAAACTCGACTCTCATGATAAGTTTAAAGAAAAATATTGCTTAGAATTCGATTTAGCTTCAGATGCAAATTCAAATTTATGCGAACAATATGGGGTATGGGTAGAAAAATCCATGTTTGGTAAAAAATATATGGGTATAGATAGAGCAACTTTCTTACTTGATAAAGAAAGTGGGGTTAGACATATTTGGCGTTCTGTCAATGCTAAAGGACATGCTCAGGAAGTATTAGACAAACTGAAATCATTGCAATAAACTAAGGTTAGTTAGCTAGACCCCGTGAATAAATCACGGGGTGACATTATAATTAATTTCACCTACTTATATTATCTCTGCGGTTCGTATAAATGATTTTTTTCATAATTTTCATGCCGCATTTGTGCTTCAATACATAATGTAGCTATTGGTCGTGCTTCTAACCTTTTTATACCTATCGGATCGCCTGTTTCTTCACAATAACCATATTCACCCTCTTCAATACGCTTTAATGCTTGCTCTATTTTTTCGCATAACTTACGATATCTGTCTCTAGTACGAAGTTCGAAAGCAGTTTCTGTTTCAGTAGTAACACGATCATTAGGGTCTGATTCATTCCAATTTTCTTCTTTTAGATGATTTAAAGTTTCTTGAGATTCAATTAGTAAAGAATTTTTCCACTTTAAAAGTTTTTGCCTAAAATATTCTAAGTGATTTTTACACATATATTCTTCGTCTTTAGACGGCTTATATTCTTCAGGCAATGTAGTAATTTTAAACATATTCATAATCTCAATATTATCTATTTAGTACCTATACTTATAAGGTTTTAAATTAATATAATATATAACTTAAAATTAACGCAAGAAGATTGTTAATATTAAATAACATTTTATTTTTTGATTGGATGTGCGGTAACATATGCCGTTTCTAAATGCTTTATACTTGTTTTTGTATAGCTTTGTGTAGTTGATAAACTTTTATGTCCTAACAGCTCTTGAATAGAGCGTAAATCTGCCCCATTTTCTAGTAAATGCGAGGCAAAACTATGCCTAAATGAATGAGCACTTAAATGCTCAGGTAAACCATAAAACCGTTTCAACTTAATTAACTCCTGGTTAAATACAGGAGGTTGCAATTTCTTACCTTGCTTCCCTCTAAATATTGGTTCATCATCTTTCAATTCATATGGTAATTTTTCTAAAAATTCTGTGATCAAATTTCTAGCAATAGCAAGCCAAGGAATTACTCTCTCTTTACCTCCTTTACCCATTATTTTTATAAATTCTAAATTTTGTAAATGAAGCTTTGTAATCGATAACGCTTCAGATATTCGTAAACCTGAAGCATATATAAGAACAAGTAATGCTTTATTTCTAATTTCTATCCACTGACTATTTCCATATTCTTCAATATGATCAAGTGATATATTTACCTCTTCTTCAGATAAGGCTTTTGGCAGTAGTTTACTTTTTTTGGGAGATTTAATAGAAAAAACCACATGATTATGTAATTCAGCCGTCTTTTCTAAAAATTTATAAAAATTCTTTATGGCAGATAAACCACGGGCAATTGATGAAGTAACAAAATTATCACATTTTCTTTTAGCAAGCCAACTTCGCATCAATCTTATATCTGCTGCCCTAATATAATCCATTGTGACGATATCCGAATTATAATAATTCATGAACTCAAGAAAATGTTTAAGATCATTATTATAGGAAATCATGGTATGATTAGAGTAATTTTTTTGCAAGCTGAGGTATTTTTGCCACTTAATTATTAATTCTTGTGTTTGTGTATCTAACATTTATAAAGCTTAATTAATTTTAATATTAACTTACCATCTAACAATTATTGACTCGTAATTTTATAAATGTTAGCATGGACTAATGGGTTAAGGGTTCTTAACAAACCCACAAAACACACAGTCACTTATATTTTACAAAGTTTAATTTATTTTTAGGAGAAAAATAATGTTAAATAATACACAATTTTTAGATTTTATGAAATCTTATATGAATCCTGAACTTTATATGAGTTCTTTAAAAAATATGCCTAATATAGATTTTTCATCTACCACCGGAACAATGCAAAGAGCTTTAAATATTTTAGTAACAACAAATCAAATAGCTACTGAAAGCATGCAAAATTTGCTTAAGAAAAACTCCGAAATGATACAACATAATGTTAATACCATTTTGAATTCTACTAAAGAAGCAATGGGTACTAATGATTTTAAGCAAGCTAGCGATTGTCACCAAAAATGTTTTAAATCTATTTATGAAACATCTATGAATAATGCTAAAGAGATTGCAAATATTGCCTATGAATCTTCAGCAAAAATATTAGAAGCAGTAAACAAAAATATTTCTGAAAATGTTCATCAAGCTTCTTCTAATATGCAGAATATGGCACAGCAAGCACAAAAAAACGTATTTAATAAAAAGCCTGCTTAGATTTTAAGCTACATGTCATTCCCGCGTAGACGGGAAAGCTTTATTGCGTGGATCAGTTTTTCCAGTTGTCATCCCGCGACTTTGATCGCGGGATCCAGTTAAAAATACTAATAAAATTAGTATTTTTTATTATTTTTTGGATGCCGTGGTCAAGCCACGGCATGACATCGAAAGTGCTTTTCGATCCACGCAACAATGTTATGCAGGAATGACATAAAAACCATATAACAATCCTATCCATTCCTCGCTTTCCTACTGAGCCAGTTTTGTAGATAAGAATCTGCAAGCTCAGCATCTTCTATAACGATTACATTTTCTGCATTACGTTTATCAGCAGCAGCAGTAAAATTAAATGAACCGGTTATTACTTTCTTTTTATCGATAATTATAACTTTATTATGAGCAATACCCGGAACTTTATCTATACCTACCTCAATTTTTGCTCGTTGTAATTCGTGTAACTTAGAAAATTTTTGCTTTAAATTACTACGATCCAGTAAGATTTTCACTTGTACACCACGTGCTTGAGCATCAATTAAAGCGGCAGTAATCAATGAATCGCTCATGCCATATGCATGCATATAAATTGACTCTCTAGCTGTATCAATTTGATCTGCTATAAATTTAATGCAACCTGATGGGGGAGTAAAACATGTACTAACTTTACTTCTAGAAAGCTGCGAAATATTGTAATGCTTTATTTTTGGAGGCGGTGTATGCGATATTTTGAACTGATTTATTAGATCAGTTCCATAATCTGAATATCCTAAAACACCTATTGATATGCCTAAAATAAAGGCAATAAATATTTCCGTAAATTTTTTATTTTTTCTCTTCACAAACTTTTTTATTTTTTAACGTAACTTCCTGGTGCTTCTTCAATTGCTATTAAATTTTTATAATCCAAAGATTTTACTAGTTCAGTATTATTTTTAATAAGCCAATCAAGCCACACCATGAGCCTTTATATTCTGTAGCTTTCAAAAGCCATTCTCTACTATTTAAACTTAAATCATCATTAAGTCTATAATTATATTTAGTAGTTTTTGGAGGATTAACCACCCCTGCTACATGCCCTGAATCAGTTAAGCAAAAAATCTTATCACCATTTATCAATTTCATTCCATCATATATTGAACGCCAAGGTGCGATATGATCCTCCTTAGCTGCCACAAAGAAAGAATTACAATCAACTTTACCAAGATCTATCTTAGTTCCTAATATTTCTAAAGTATTAGGCTCTTTTAGTAAATTATTATAATAGGTATTTTGTAAATATTCTTGATACATTCTTGCCGGTAAATTTGTAGAATCAGCATTCCAATATAACAAATCAAAAGGCATAGGATTTTTGCCAAGTAAATAATTATTTACAAAAAATGTCCAAATTAAATCGTTAGCTCTTAGTAAACTAAAGGTATTTGATAAATATTTTCCATCAAAATATCCTTTCAAATCCATATCCTCTTTAATATACTTCATCGTATTTTCATTAAAAAATACTCCAAGCTCACCAGGACTAGTATAATCAAGCAAGGTGGTAAAGAACGTAGCACTATTAGTGCAATCTAGTTTTTTTACTTTTAAATATGCAAGAATAATGGCAAGAAACGTTCCGCCCATGCAATATCCAACGAAGTCAATTTTTTTAAAGCCAAGCTTTCTAATATATTCAATAGGTGCTAAAATCCCATATTGTAAATAATCATCAAAGCCTTTTTCTGCTAAAGACGAATCCGGATTAACCCATGAAATAAGGAAAACTTGAAAATTATTTTCCACTAAAAAAGATATTAATGAATTATGCGAGGATAAATCGAGAATATAATATTTATTTATGCAAGGGGGAATAATTAGTATCGGTATCTTATGTACTTTTTCTTTCGGCTCATAGCATATTAGCTGCATCAAATCATTTTGAAATATAACTTTTCCTTTTGTTGTTGCAATATTCTCACCAAGCTTAAAAGCTGATTTATCAGTAGTTCTAATATTTAATATATCACCTGAATTTTTTATATCTCTTAGGAAATTTTCAAGCCCTTGTACTAAATTCTGCCCCCCACTTTTCAAAGTTTCACGTAAAACTTTTGGATTACAAAAAGCAAAATTTGATGGCGAAAAAGCATCAATAAAGTGCCTAGTTAAAAAATCTAAATGTTGCTTAAGGTCATCTGATAATTCATATTGATCGATATTTTTCTTAAGCCATTCAGCGGATAATAGATAATATTGTTTAACAAAATCAAAATAAGCATTCTCTTCCCATAAAGAATCTTTAAATCTTTTATCACGATTATCTGGGGAAAATATAGCTTTCGCCGGACTACCAACAAATTTCGCAAAGGCATTCGTAGTAAGCTCTCTTAGCTTTTCAATATACTGGGTATTAATACTACAAAATTTTTCAGGATTTGCCCAAAATTGTTCTACCATTAAGGTGGCGATAATTCTATTCTTATCACTATTAATTAAATTTTGTGGTATTATACTACCCTTGCCCTGCATTAAATGCATGATCAATTCTTGATATTTATCAGCTATTTCTTTAAAATTATTGATAATCGTTTCATGTGGTATGTTGTACATATTTTAGTTCCGGTGATGTTACTACGTCATTGCGAGGAGAAACTGTAAGTTTCGACAAAGCAATCTCAGGAATCTTATAACTCTATTTCATGAGATTGCCACGCTCCTTGCAGTCGCTCGCAATGACATCTATATCTCTAGACTATCCCATATACTATTTATCTTGTCGATAACTTCCTGATCCATTTCGATTTTTTTACCCCATTTTCTGTTTGTCTCAGGGTATATTTTATCTGTTGCATCTATTCCCATTTTGCTGCCAAGCCCTGACTCTGGGGATGCAAAATCTAAATAATCTATTGGGGAGTTTTCTATGAAAGTTGTATCACGCTTTGGATCAACTCTTGTTGAGATTGCCCAAATTACTTCCTGCCAGTTACGAATATCGATATCATCATCGACCACGATAATAAATTTGCTATACATAAATTGCCGTAAATAAGACCAAACACCAAGCATTATTCTTTTAGCATGACCAGGATAAGACTTTTTAATTGATACTACCGCAACCCTATATGAACAACCTTCAGGTGGCAACCAAAAATCAACAATTTCCGGAAATTGTTGTTGAATAAGAGGGATAAAAATCTCATTTAATGCTTCACCGAGTATTGATGGCTCATCTGGGGGTTTGCCTGTATAAGTACTCAAATATACAGGATTTTTTTTCATCGTTATTGCTGTTACAGTAAATACTGGGAATTCTTCAACATCATTGTAATATCCGGTATGGTCGCCAAAAGGACCTTCGGGTAAATACTCATCTAGACTAACATACCCCTCAAGTACTATTTCGCTATGTGCTGGAACTTTTAAATCAATGGTTTTACACTTTACCAATTCTACTTTTTCATTACCAAGCAACCCAGCAAAATTATATTCCGAAATATTTTCCGGTATCGGCATTACTGATGCCATAGTTATTGCCGGATTTGCCCCAATAACTATAGCAGCTGGGAAAGGTTCTCTTTTTGCTCCTTTCCAACGTTTATGATGCTCTGCACCACCTCGCAACTTAAGCCAACGCATCAATAATTTATTTTCCGAAATAACCTGCATTCTATATATACCGAGATTATAATTATCAACCTTTTCATCGGTTGGTCCTTTAGTTACAACTATAGACCAAGTAATTAAAGGTAAAACATCAAGAGACCAACATTTTTGGATTGGTAATATATTAAGATCAGGCTTGTCGATAATAATCTCATGGCAAGCGGCTTTTGAAACAGTTTTAGGCGACATAGCAAAGATACGCTTTGCTAGCGGTAACATCGATAATGTTTCTTTAAAAGATGATGGTGGTTGCGGTTGTTTAAGAAATGCGAGTAAAACTCCAAGCTCTCTTAATTCCTGAATATTCTGAAGCTTAAGCCCCATGCAAATACGATTGATACTAGCATAAAGATTAGTTAGAACAGGTATTGTAGATTTACTGCCGTCAGATTTTATAACATTCTCAAATAGCAAAGCAGGACCATTTTGCTCCAATGCTCTTCTGCTGATTTCAGTAATTTCTAGATCGGTTTTAACTTCAACAGAAATACGCTTTAATTCACCGTTTTTTTCTAACAATTTCAAAAACTCGGGTAAATCTCTAAAGCTCATATTATTTATTAGATTTTGTGTTATTTAGCTCGTATGTAATCCTCACCGTACGTGTGCATCGGCATCATCCCGTGGTGGCATTGTTGCGTGGATCGGTTTTTCCGTCATTGCGAGGAAATTGTGAAGTAATTGACGAAGCAATCCAGCTAAAAAATACTAATATTATTAGTATTTTTTATTATTTTTTCTGGATTGCCACGCTCATTTCATTCGCGTAGCTCAGACGATTTGGTATCCACGCAACAACAAGGTCTCCCGTGGTTTGGGAACTAGATCCAGCATAAAGCGAGATAAATCGAGCTTTTTGTATTTTTTATTACTGGATCCCGTGGACGAGCCACGGGATGACACCGATCACGTTTTTCGATCCACGCGGGCAATGCCGTCACAGGGCGACACAACTCATTTACATAGTCTTCACTTTCATATCATTTTGCTTGATCGTATAGTTAATCAATTCATCAATGATAGAATTTTTAATAGTGTGTACTATATTTTTTTCTGAATTAGTTCTAATATTTTTAGCCACCTGCTCATCTATATTTGTAGATTTAATATGGGCAAAATATAGCTCATCGCCTACTTGAAATACAGGAGTATTAGAACCTATTTTAGTGTTAAAAATGGATAATAATATTTCAGGGGTTAACATCTGATCATTTTCCATTTCTGATCTTATATAAGTTTTGTTACGTATTTTAGCATTTGATGTGTTATCTTCTGTATCAAAATTATCTTCTTTTGCTAAATCTTTCATAATTTTTATATTAAGATCAGCAAGATATTGCTTTATCCAAGTGCTATTTATCTGTTCTTTAATACTATCAAATTCAGGTATTTTTGCTGGATTTATAGATTTTAATTCAACAAGTACTAAATAGCTTTTATCTTCTGCCTCAATCGGATAAGATAATTCCCTCTCGCTAAGCTCAAAAATACTATCGGCATTTTCGGCAATTATTTTGTCTTCGATCAAATCGGCATAACTTATATTATTAATATTGTTAATAGGCAGCTCATATTTTTCTGCAATTTCAACTAAGCTAGAACCGGCTGCGACATCATCTTCTAAGTTTTTAGCAAGCTCCATATTTAGGATATCAATTTTTTGAGATTCTATTTGTTCATATAATTGTTTTTGTACATCCTCAAAACTTTGTTCTCCAAATTCCTCTTTATTCTCATTATAAAATTCTAATAATTCTTCTTTAGTAACTTGGATTTTCTTTTGTAAGTTTTCAGTAGTAACTTTTATATATGAAAAGCTACGCTTCTCAGGTATTTCAAATGAAGATTTGTTATTCTGGTAAAAATCTTTTAATTCCTGATCAGAGGGAACTGGAATTTGTAAATCTTTTGGCTTGTTTTGTAGATTCATTTGCACTAATTCTACTTCTCTTTTTTCAGCCATATAATTTACTATATTATCAGTCATAGCTTTTGGAACATAGAAGCTATCTAAAAAAGTACCAGCAAAAATATTTTTTAAGGCTTTTTCTTTAAAATTTACTAAATATTTTTCTTCATCTGTATAAGAATTTCTAAAATAAGTTTTAAAGAGCTTTATATCGAAAATTCCTTGATCATTTTTAAAAACCGGTGATTCTTTTACTAAATTTTTTACAGTATCATCGCTTATATCAAAATCATAATAGCTAACTAGATAATCTAAGATATTCTCAAAAATAAGCCTTTTTAAGATTCTATTATCTATATTTAATTGTGCTATTTCTTCTTCCGTTAGGCTTACTCCTACTTGTTTAGATATAGCGTTAATTTCTAAAGATTTTGCCCGCAGAAAATCTTCTTGCGATATGTTTTTCGCATGAGAAAAAGTTACGATATTGCCACCACCTCTTCCATGTAATACATCTTTAATGCCAAAGCCAACAAAGGCAAAAACGATCATTGCGAATAAAACCCGCATTATAAAACTATCGGCAGTTTTTCTAATATTATTTAACATAATTTTTTATTTAAGATTCTTAATGTCATCTTGTACATTATAAAGCAAAAAAACCTACATAGTCAAACTATATAGGTTTTTTGTTACATATGTGTCATGCCGTATGGATCAATTTTCCCGTCATTGTGAGGAAATTACGAAGTAACTTGTACGTACGCAATCTTAGGATGCTTGACAAGATTGCAACGTCGATACTTTGTATCTCCTCGCAATGACGGGGAAACTGATGCACACGAACAAGCCACCACGGGATGACAAAGGAAAACTTATATACGCAAATAATACTTTTTCACAATAACGACTCTTGAGTCGCACAACAATATTTTTAGTAAGGAATAATCGAGAAATAAGGATGGTGACCCCTACGGGACTCGAACCCGTGTTCCCACCGTGAAAGGGTGGTGTCCTAACCGCTAGACGAAGGGACCTTTAAGAAATATTATTATAATTTGTCATCCCCGCAAGGCGTTGCCTTGGTGTATTAGCCCTATCTTTGTCATCCCATGAGCTTGTAGCGGAATCCAGTTAAAAATACTAATTTTAGTATTTTTCATTATTTTTTCTGGATCCCGCAATCAAGTCGCGGGATGACAGAGGAAAAACCGATCCACTTAAGCAAGCCTTACGGAGTAACAGATAATATAACAATGCACTTTAATTACAATAACTTCAAAGGTTTTATACAATATCTTTTTAAGTATTGCAAGCAAAATTATAGATTTACTTTAAGTTTAATACTACCTTGATGGCTATGATAACGTTTATTCAAATAATAGTTATAATCCAACGAAATAATCGTATTCTTAACACTTCCTATAATACCCCCTCCTAAATTATAGGCTGTTTTTGCTTGTTTCGGTATTATATGATTTTGCGTAAATTTATTACCTTGTATTTGAATAGTTCTATTTACTCTCTGAGTTTTTTCATTGAAATTATGCTCTATGGAACTATGCAGCGTAAGCCCTAAATTATTATTTTTTAAAGGTATTTTCGTTTTAGCACCGATAATTCCTGATAATATATTATTTTCTTTCGTTGCAAGAGCTATTTCTTGAATACTAATACCTGTTTCATTATATACACCATCTCGTGATTTTCCGTATCTTAAACCGATATTTGGCGTAATGACTATATTATTTGTAGCCAGATAATTATAATTAAGTAAAGCTTCTGCGTTATAGCTATGGTTACGATGTTTTACATTACTCTTAAATTTAGTATTATTAAATAAATAAGTAGTTTTATTTTTAATAAAGTTCTTAGAAGCAACAACTAAACCTTGCAATACAAAATTTTTCGGTAATTCTTTTTGCCCATAGATAGAAACTATATGACTTTTAATAATTTCTTTATCATTATTATTGTTATTTTTAAACTTAAATACTGAATGAACGTTACTATAAGCAATACCTATAATATTATTATCGATCTCAACGTCAAAACCAACAGTACCACCTTTATTAATACCTCTATAGCCATTAATATTATTAACTCTACCTTGGTTATTAACACCGTACATAGTACGCATCCATAGACCTCTTTTAACTGGTGACTCTTCATCACCAGCTGCTATAGCAGCGTTATTATCTTCATTAATTTTAACTACTGCAATAGAATCAAGTCTAGTAAAAATAGAATCTTTCGTCACTTTCTGAACAGTTTGAATTTGTTGATTAGTAGTAGGAGCAATTGCTGCAACACTCTTTTTTACTTCTTCTACTGCTTGCGGAAGAGGGATAGTTGTAATTGCATCAATCTTTTTAAGCGGTTTACTATATTCTAAATCTTCTTCTATACCTGAATCATAATCATCATCACTATCTATTAATTTTAAAAAGCTATCTTCATCCTTTTCGCCACTCTTTAACCTTAAGAAACTACGTTTATCATCACCATCTTTTAATTTTAAAGAATCATTTTCATTTTCTCTACCATCGCTTAATGCTAAAAGACCATGCTCATCATCACTACCATCACTTAGCCCTAAGAACCTATCTTCTTCCTCTTTACCATCACTTACTCCTAACAAGCTATGTTCACTTTTTCTGCCATCACTTAGCCTTAATGAGCTAGGTTTATCCTCTCTACCATCACTTAGCCCTAAGAATCTATCTTCTTCCTCTTTACCATCACTTACTCCTAACAAGTTATATTCACTTTTTCCGCCATCACTTGATTCTGATGAGCTAGGTTTATCCTCTCTACCATTACTTACTCCCAAGGAGCTATGTTCATTAGTTGATAATAATAGTTGATCAGAAGCATCTTCAGTTTTTGTACCAATATTTGCGTTAGGTTGATCGTTTAAGCCTTTCGCTGCAGTTAGTGTTTCAAGTTCTGAATTTATATCTGCAGTTATTTTTTCAAAGCCTTCTAGAACTTCTTTAAATTCTGCATCTCTATCTATCTTAGACTCATTGTTTAAGCCTTCAGCTTCAACTAATTTTTCAAATTCTACGCTTAAGTCTTCTTTACTACCAACTAGATCACTAATGCTATGAACTGAAGCATATTTCTTTAACGGTGTTGCACTATATCCTTTAGCCTTTATTTCTACATCACTATCTGATGAATTACTAAGGCTATCATCTTCTAGACTCTTGACCTCTGCTTGCAATGACAACTGCTCAGATAAATTAAGTGCTTCCATAGCTAACTTTTTAAGCCGTGAATCCTCTTCAACATTTTCCAGATTTTGGGGCTTCTCACTACGTTCTGCAATATAGCTCTCTTCCGCCTTTTGAACCTTATCCTCTAAATCTAAATAATCTAATATACTTAAATCTTTTTGAGTAGGTTTTACTAATTTTTCAAACTTTTTATATGCTTCTTTTATTACATCATTAACTTCTGATATAATCTCTCCATTTTCTAGTATTTCAGAATTATTCTTAAGACTTTCAAAACTTGAATCATATCTTTGAGGTGGATTTGCACTATATCCTTGAACCTTTATTTCTACCTCACTATATGATGAATTACTAGAGCTAGGAGTTGAACCTAAATCCTCTATATCTTGTTGTAACTGTGATTCTTGTTTTGATAAATTTAGAGCTTCCTGGGCTAAATCCTGAAGTGATTGTGAATTTTCAGGGTCTAATCTTTTTCGGCGTAATTCATGATATTGTGCTTCAACATTACTTTTTTTGGTGGATACTTTTTGAAGCTCTTCATCCAGCTCATCATGTTTTCGTAGTGAGGTAAATTTCTCTTCAAGTGCTAAATATTCTAAATTAGATGATGCTGGACTTTGTATACCATTACTTTTTCTACTATCTTCTTTGTAATTTTCAAATGCTTCTTCAACTAATTTTATATCATTATTATATTGTTTTAATAATGCCTCAGCTGCTTCTATTTGCCTGTTTTCATCACCATTTAAATCTTTATTTTCTTTATATATAATAAATTGCTCCCATACTGCTTTAGCTTCGTCTTTTTTCTTATTTAAATCTTTAAGTAATCTATCAAACAATACTGGACGCTTATTACTATTAGCACTATTAATTCTATGTAATGAGTACTCAATATTTTGATGTCCTAAAAGAGCTAAATTATTTTTTGGAACAATATGCGTATCTTCTTTATTAGCTGCAATAAATCCTACATTCGTCTTTATCTTATCTTGGTATCCATTTATCCTGCTTTCAATTTGTTTTGCTTCAGCAAGTTTTTCCTCAATTCGCCTATTATAGCTTATTTCATTTTGTGGCTTGTTAACTAGCTTTAATCTTAATATATTTAATTCTTGAATTATATTTTCTAAGTTTTTTTGCTCTTTTTTTATACTTGCTAAACTTGTATCAATTAATTTTTGCTGAGAAGAACTAGGTGTTTTTTGTAGGTTTTTTATTAGTCCTCCTACTTCCATATATGTTTCAACCAATGGCAACATACGTACGTTTAAATCCGCTTGAGTAAACGTAGGATATTGTTTTGACTGATCTTCTTTTTGAGGCTGCACATTTACAACTGGATCTGGAAATACTTCTATATAGTCCTGTACTGAGGGCGGGTTTGGTTTTAAATATCCTCCTGAATCATACTTGCTATTATCTACAATCCTTTGCACTCTAGGTGTTACAGGAATGCTTACATTATTAGTGTTATTTTTATTTCGAGCAGGTAGTTGCGGTGGAAAAGTAATTTGTCCTATTTCAGTTTTTATTTCTCCAGAAATCCTTTCTACTTTCTCATAATATTTCTTTATATCATTATGATTTGGCTTTTCCTTAGCCAGTTCTCCTATTATTTTTAGTTTTAAGTCTTCTTGCTTTTCTTGTTTTTTTTCTATTTTTAATAATTTCTTTTCTGCTACAGTTTTATCTTCGTACGATTCTATTCGTCCTATCCCTTCTCTTGTAGTCTCTAAAGATTCTGGATTTTGATTTAATATTTTTTTTATTTTTTCTAATTGGTTTAAATCATCTTGAACCTGCTGTTCACTCTCTTGGTTATTTAATAATACTCTTTTCTTTTCTATCTCCGCTCCTAATGCAACCATTAATAGATTTTTTTGTATCCGTGCCTCTCCTATATTATTTTTTTTCTTTGCTGCTGCGTATGCTTTAGCTGCCTGTTTTTTTCGTACTTCTTGTGCTTTTTTTTGTGCTTCTTTATCAACTTTAATTTTTTCTATTCTTTCGTTATTATCTTGCTCTATCTGTGCTTGATATTCTGCACTTTTTCTTTTTACTTCATCCGTAGTTGCTTTATTTTTATCAGCTACACCCTGCCTAGCAGCCTTAGTTCTTTGTAATTGTTCTTGAGATTTTGTAAGCTTTGTTGGCTCTTCCGCTGATGTATTATCATCTTTTTTACCTTTACCAAAAAGACGAGAAAATACTCCACATTTTTTAGGCGTGCTAGCCTGTGCAGACTTAAAATCACTTTGTGAGTTTGGCTCTTGTTGTACCGGTGAGCTATTTTTATAAAAATCTTCTATATCTTGGCTTGAATCATTACTTTTAAGGCTTTCTCTTCCTTTTTTTGTTGAAGGTCTACGTTTTACACTACTAGCTCTATTTAATGCTTTCTTATACTCCATTATATCTTGGTAAGTATCTTTGCTACTTGCTACTCCTTCAAAAGGTACTGCAATTATTGCTGCTGCTGATATAGAAGCAAGTAAAGAATATTTTAAAAGTCTTAGTTTTTTTACGGAATTATTTGTGGTTATTTTACTCATATTTTGAATACCTAAAATTTAGTTATGCTTACCAAAGTCGCATATAATAGTAATGTGGTTAATAAAAATCAATAATATAGTTAATTTATTTTAATAATTTGATCTTGCTATTGAAAAAGGATCGCTGGGCGGGTATAATGCGTTTTTAACTTATAATTGAAAATGCTAGATTATTTAAAAGCAATTTTTGAAGCCGAATATAACCATCTTAATTTATGGTATTTCGTTAGTTTCATCTGCGGAATTATAGTTTATTTTTCTTTAAATTTTGATTTTTCATTTTCAACTATTGGGATTATTTTACTTGTACTTTTAATATTATCTACTAGCAAAAGATATAGCATCATCATCAAGTTTATTTATGGTATTATTATTGCATTTGCAATTGGTTTATTAGTCGCAAAATACCGCACGGCAAGTGTGCATGGTCAAACCATTCATAAGCCTATAATTACTCTAGTTGGCGGCAAAATAGAATCTATCAAACCAACCATCATCGGAGGACAAGTAGTATTAAGCGAAATAAAAATCGAGAAAATTAATCGTGATTTACAAAAGGTAAAAATTAGTATACCGAAAAAATATTTACAGGAAATTCGTGTAAATGACTATATAACTTTACTTGCTAAGCTTTATAAACCTCAAAATAGTATATTACCTGGTGGCTATGATTTCGGGTTTTATGCATATCTTGCTGATATAGGAGCAAATGGCTATGCGATGTCAGAACCTAAAATTTTAGCACGCAATGAAACTACTATTGATAGCTTTATTTATAAAATACGTATTTTCATTTATAATAATTTAATAAATAAGCTTGGTAGTGATAAAGGAAATTTTGCAGCTGCGATATTACTTGGTGAGACGAAAGGCTTAAACAGGCAAATCATGCAAGATATGCGACAAAGCGGTATATCACACGTATTATGCGTTTCAGGGCTACATTTGTCGCTAGTGGTAATGATTATTTTCATTACTACAAGGTTTTTGCTGAATATATCAAATTATTTGGCATATAATTACAATATAAAATTGGTTTCTGCTTACTGTGCATTAATCGGCAGCTTTGGATATTTAGAGCTAAGCGGGATGCAAATCGCAGCAACCAGAGCTTTTATTACGGCAGCGATTTTTATTTATGGGATTATTATAGGAAGAGCTGGTTTTCCTATTCGTTCTCTTGCTATTGCTGCATTTATAATATTATCGCTAAATCCCGAATATATTTTTCATCCGAGTTTTCAGCTATCTTTTATTGCAGTATTATCACTTGTGGCAGGTTATGAGTTTTATCTTAAAAATTCGTGGTTACTTGGAAAGAAAAAAGGCATTTTTGGAGCAATAAAATTTTATACCATATCAAATATTTACTCTAGTTTTTTAGCAAGCATCATTACTGCCCCCGTAGTAATAAATCAGTTTTTTATATTCTCTACTTACTCAGTACCGACAAATCTTATTGCCGTGCCTATAATGTCTTTTTTTCTGATGCCTCTTGCTCTATTGTCCTTGCCTTTTACTATGATTGGGTTTGATAGTTATATTTTGAAGATTATAGGGTTTTTTATTGAAATAATAATTAAATCAGCCCACTATTTTAATAATTTACCTGGCTCAGTTTGGTATTTCGGCTATATCACAAATTTTAGTATTTTACTCTTTTTATTTGGATTTTTCTGGATTTGTATATGGAAAACTACATGGCGACTATTTGGACTAGTAATTATGGTAATATCCTTTATATTTATGCTTTATTCGCCAAAACCTGAATTAATATTTGATGCAAGTAATATGGCAATTGGTATTAAGAATAAGCAAGGTAAGCTTGAAATTTATGCCGATAAGATGGCAAAATTTAATAGGATTTATTGGGCTAATTGGTTTGGACAAGAAGATAGTATATTATTGCCGCTACAAGATAATCTTTTCATAACTAATTATGGGCAAAGAATTATCTTTAATAAAAATAACTATTGCAACGAAGCCGAAATTCATATCAATCTTAATCATAGAGCAAAATGCACGGGAAATCTGATGACTATTAATAGAGATTTTTTAAGCAAAAGTCCGGTTATACTTATATTTTGCAATTCTAAAAAATGTAGAATAAAATCTAGTCATGCAAACTATTAATAAAACATTAAACATTCCTTCAAAAGGATATGAAAAAATCTTGAATCTTCTTAATAAAAAAGGAGAAGCAAGATTAATTGGCGGCTCAGTTCGTGATGCTTTACTTGATAAAGAGAGCTATGATATTGATATAGCAACGAACTTACTACCAAATGAAGTAACAAGCATTTTATCCCAAGCTAAGATAAAAACTATCCCAACCGGCTTAAAATTTGGCACAATTACAGCTATTTTAGAAAAGGAACAGTTCCAAATCACCACTCTTCGGAAAGATATTGAATGTAACGGCAGACACGCTAAAGTAGTATTCACAAATGATTTTGCTGAAGATGCAGAAAGAAGAGACTTCACTATTAATGCTTTAAGCTATTGCCCTTTTAAAGGTAAAATATATGATTATTTCAATGGATTTGAAGATTTAAAGCAGCAAAAAGTAGTATTTATAAGAGCTGCTCACCAAAGAATTAAAGAAGATTATTTACGTATTTTACGATTCTTTCGTTTTTCTAGCTATTATGCAAATAGGCTTGATCCAGAAGGATTTAAAGCATGCGATGAACTAAAAAGCGGCTTAATGAGTTTATCACGAGAACGCATAAAAAGTGAATTTGATAGAATTATAGTTTCTAGTAATAGCCCTGAAGTTTTAAAAGCCATGTTTGAAATAAGGATTTTGGCATTGATATTTTCCATCCAAAATTATGAAATAAAAATTGCAGAGCAAGCCAAAAGCTTTAATCTAGAATTAAGTACTAGATATGCATTATTATTATATTATCAAAAAGATTTAAACCTAAAAAATTTTCTAGATTGGAAATTCTCAAAACATGAAACTATCCAGATATTATCTATATTAGATTTTATTCATAAAAATATAATCACTGAATTTGATATAAAAAAAATCTGGCTGGAGCATAAAAACTATAAAGAATATTTATTAGCAGCAAGTATATTAGGGAAAATAGATTATTCACAAATAACAAAATTTATAAATATATATGATTCATTAGAACGACCTAAATTCCCAATAAATGGTCATGATTTACTAAATATAAATATAGAACAAAAAGACATAGGCGAAAAACTAAATTACTTAAAAAAGATTTGGATAGATCAAGATTTTAAGTTAAGTAAGTCGGAGTTATTGGATATGATAACGTCATTCCCGCGTAGGCGGGAATCCAGTCATTAATTAGGAATCAAAACTATGAAATATAAAAATTTCTTTTTTCTGGATTCCCGCCTACGCGGGAATGACATCAGATCCATTCCACAACGCTGGACAAGCCGCGGGATGACAATAATCCTTCTCTCTTTCATATTCTTCAGCTTTACTAGCTACGCTAAACCTAAAATAGTAACGAGCATTACTCCAATTGCAAGTATAGCTGCAATGCTTGTTAAAGATAAAGCGGAGATAGAGAGTTTAGCCATAAGTAACGGCTGCCCGCATCATTATAATTTAAAACCAAGTGATCTAGCGAAAGTCAAAAACGCCAATATCGCTATTTATATAGATAAAGAATTTGATGGGTTTGCTGAGAAGTTAATTAATAATCATGCTAACACCATTATAAAAATCAGCGATATTAAAGATTTAAACATCATAAAAGGTAATTGGCATATTTGGCTTGATCTTGATAACGTAAAAGTTTTACTACAGGAATTTACTAAAATATTTAGTGAAAAATTTCCTGAATTACAACAAGATATTAATAATAATCTTGAGCTAGCAATGAAAGAATTACAAGATTTGCAAGAAGCTAAAAATAACGAGTTTGCTAATATAAAGGATGTGATTTTATTAAGCGACAGTAGCGAGTATTTTTTTGTTGATACAAATATCCGTACGACAAAATTATATAGCGACAGTCAAAAAAGCTTAAGATATTTCAGTAAATTAGACTCTTTAATTAAAGAGTCTAATAATAAATGTCTTGTTTTAAGTACTGAGCAAAATCCAAACTTATATAACAAATTAAATGTTAAAACAGTAATACTAAATAGTGAAAACTGGGATATCAAAAATATTGATTCCGAAAGCTACCGGAACCAATATCTACAGATGATTAACCAAGTTAGAGGGTGTTTGTAAATATTAAATGCGTAATATCTAAAAACAGAAAAACTAAATTTCTTGAATTTTTAATTAATTAGTGCTAAATTGAAACTGCTGAATTCAATTAGGCAATATTTAAAATGTATCAACGTTTTATACAAGGAGTTTTAGAAAAATTTTCTAAATTTTACCCAGTTTTAGGTATTACTGGACCAAGACAATCAGGGAAAACTACTCTTGCAAAAATATTATTTCCTCTGATAAAATATTAAAATAATCGTTATTACAAAAATTAATATAATCCTAATAAATATAGTACCAAATTCCTAAGATTGCCGCGTCAATGCTACGCATCTAACAAACTATATCATTTCAAATACTGCTTTAGATACCTACCGGTATGGCTTTCAGAGCAAGCAGCAATATCGGCAGGGGTGCCATGTACCACTATCTTACCACCTTTATCACCACCCTCAGGACCAACATCAATAATATAATCAGCTGTTTTTATAACATCTAGATTATGCTCGATAACTAAAACAGTATTACCCATATCAACAAGTTTATGCAGTACTTTTAACAATTTATTGATATCGTCAATATGCAGCCCTGTAGTCGGCTCATCTAGTATGTAAAGAGTTTTACCGGTTGAACGCCTTGATAGCTCTTTAGCAAGTTTAACACGCTGTGCCTCCCCTCCTGAAAGAGTAGTTGCCGATTGACCGATTTTAATGTAACCAAGCCCCACTTCATTTAAGGTAATAAGTTTTTCATAGATTAATGGGATTTTTTCAAAGAATTGCATCGCATCTTCTACCGTCATCATTAATATATCAGCAATAGATTTACCTTTATATTTTATCTCTAAAGTTTCTCTATTATATCTATGACCGTTACAAATGTCGCATTTTACATATACATCAGGCAAGAAGTGCATCTCTATCTTAATTAGCCCATCACCTTGACATGCCTCACATCTACCACCCTTAACGTTAAATGAAAACCTACCAACCTTATAACCTCTGGCTTTTGACTCAGGCAGTTCTACAAACCAGTCTCTAATATGAGTAAACGCACCGGTATAAGTTGCAGGGTTAGAACGCGGAGTTCTGCCGATTGGCGACTGATTAATATCGATAATTTTGTCTATATATTCAAGCCCTTTTAATTTTTGATATTTTCCTGGAAATACTTTTGCTGTAGGCTCTAGGTGCTTTAAAGCAGCCTTATATAGAGTATGGATCATCAAACTTGATTTTCCGCTTCCTGATACCCCTGTTATAGCAGTAAATGTACCAAGCGGAATTTTTATATCGACATTATCCAAATTATTAGAAACAGCTCCAATAAGCTCTATTGCTCTATTATCATGTCCTGTTCGTGTTTGTGTTGGCACTTTAATTGTTTGACGACCGCTTAAATATCTTCCTGTAATACTTTCTTCAAAATTCTTTATTTCTTCGGCATTACCCTCAGCAATAACCCGACCACCATGAATACCAGCACCAGGTCCTATATCGATAATATGATCAGCCTCATACATTGTTTCTTCGTCATGCTCAACCACTAAAACAGTATTACCAAGATCTCTTAGCCTTTTTAGCGTTTCAATTAATCTAGTATTATCACGTTGATGCAAGCCAATAGATGGCTCGTCAAGTACGTATAAAACACCGCTTAAGCCCGATCCTATTTGCGAAGCAAGACGAATACGCTGACTTTCACCTCCTGATAAAGTACCAGACTCTCTTGACAATGTTAGGTAATCAAGCCCGACATTCATCAAAAATTTTAGTCTTTCATTAATTTCTTTAAGGATACGTTCAGCGATAAATAATTGTTTTTTATTTAATTTTTGTTCTAGGTGAGCAAACCATTGTTGCAGTGTTGCAATACTCATATCTGCTACTTCACCTATATGAATATTTACTATTTTAACACATAAAGCTTCATCTTTTAGCCTATAGCCATTACAAGCCGTACATTTATGTTCTGACTTAAATTTAGCTAACTCTTCCTTGATTAAAACCGATTCTATAGTGCGATCTTTTTCTTGCAAACTCGGTATTATTCCAGCGAATGGCTGATGAATTACTTGTGTTTTAGAACCATCATGAAACTCAAATCTTATCGCTTCTTCTCCAGAACCTTCAAATAAAATTGTTTTAATATTATCAGATAAAGCTGAAAAAGGTGAGTCTATAGAAAATCTATAATGCTCAGCAAGTGCTTTTAATGTCTCTAGGATAAATTTTGAGGACGTACTGCCCCACGGCACTATTGCACCATCTTTAATAGATATTCTGTGATCTGGTACGATTAAATCACGATCGAAGAAAAACTCTTTACCAATTCCCTCACATTTAGGACATGCACCAAAAGGACTATTAAAGGAAAATATTCTTGGTTCAATTTCTGTAAGCTGAAATCCTGACACTGGACAAGAATATTTTTCAGAAAAAGTTATACGCTGATTTTTTTCGTATTCAGTATTAGCTACAGTTGGTAATTCTACGATTTCTAGGTAGGTAATACCATCAGCAAGATTTAATGAACTCTCTAAACTATCAGCTAGCCTATTGCCTAAATTCTCATCTAAAACTATCCTATCAACAATTACTTCAATATTATGTTTTTTATTTTTATCAAGCTTCGGCAAATCATCTATTTCACAAGTTTCCCCATTAACAATTAACTTCTGGAATCCTTGCTTTTTCAGATTCATAATCTCACGTTTGAATTCCCCTTTATGCCCTCTAACAATCGGAGCTAGTAAATATATCTTCGTTCCCGTAGGTAATTCGTTTATTATATCTACCATTTCAGAAACAGTTTGACTATGTATAGGCAGACCCGTTGCCGGAGAATAAGGAATCCCAACCCTTGCATATAATAACCTGAGATAATCGTAAATCTCGGTTATAGTTCCAACTGTAGAACGTGGATTCTTAGAAGTAGTTTTCTGATCAATCGCAATAGCTGGCGATAATCCAGAAATAGACTCGACATTCGGTTTATTTTGCAAATGCAAAAATTGTCTTGCATATGAAGATAAGCTCTCAACATATCTTCTTTGACCCTCTGCATAAATCGTATCAAACGCTAAGGAAGATTTACCCGAACCGCTAAGACCAGTTATAACGACAAATTTATTCCTTGGAATATCAACATTTATATTCTTTAGATTGTGCTCTTTAGCACCACGTACCTTGATATATTCTTGGTTCATATCACTCTTACTGAAAAATTTTAGGATATTTTAAAAAACCTGTAGTATTATAGGCTCTTTTATTTTATTATTGCAATAATAATATTTTTAAAATAGGTAATCTATGGCAGGTAGCTTAAATAAAGTGACATTAATAGGCAATTTAGGACGTGATCCTGAAATTAGAACTACGGGGGAAGGAAAGGAAATAGCGAATCTTTCTTTAGCCACCAACGACATTTGGAAAGACCGTGTTACCGGTGAAAAAAAAGAAAAGACCGAATGGCATAGAGTAGTGATATTTAACGAAGGGTTAGTATCTGTTGTAAAAAATTACGTTAAAAAAGGTAGTAAATTATATATTGAAGGCTCGTTACAAACTCGTAAATGGAATGATAGTTCAGGTGTGGAAAAATATACTACAGAAATCGTATTGCAAAATTTTAATTCACAATTAATATTGTTGGATAGCAAAAATTCTACTAGTTCTAGTCTTCAAGATTCAGGTCATAGTGAATATAAGCATTCCAAGCCTTCTTTTGATCATAGCGACTTAGATGACGAAATACCGTTCTAATTATCGTAACGTCATTGCGAGGAGTGGCAAAGCCTACGGTGTCATCCCGTGGCTTGGGAACTAGATCCAGTAAAAATACTAATAATATTAGTATTTTTTGTTATTTTTTCTGGATTTCCACGCTCCTTTTATTCGCTCGCAATGACGAGGAAAATAACCATTAAATACATTATGAAAAATTTTATTTGGATAATATTTTTAGTTTCTGTTCTACTTTCCGGTTGTTCTACTACCCATGATGTGGCAAGTAGAGTGAAACATTTGCAAGACATAGCTAAACAAAATAATTTTCAGCAACAACTTGTAAAAGGTGGTGATTTTACTCTTACAACTTATCAGCGTGTTACTGATCGTAATCAGCCTTTTGTATTTTACATTGAAGGGGATGGACATCTTGCAGATGGAGGCGTTAATTCTGACAACCCTACCTCTGTTAATCCAATGTTGTTAAGACTTGCTACAATCGATAAGCGACCAAATATTGTTTATATAGCAAGACCTTGTCAATATACTCCTTTAGAGATGAACGCAAAATGTGTTAATGATTATTGGTTAGATAAAAGAATGAACTATGAAGTAGTAAATTCAATTAATGATGTTATAAATACTATTAATAACGGGCAGAAATTCAGCTTAGTCGGCTTTTCAGGTGGCGGCGGGCTTACAATATTAATCGCTAGCCAAAATAGTAATGTGAAAGATATTATAACGATTGCCGGTAATTTAGATACTGAGAAATTTGACAAGCATCATAATTATCGTGGTTATCTAACTAAATCATTAAATCCAATAAATTACGCAAAGCAAATTAGCCACATTCCTCAATTGCATCTCTCCGGAGCAGATGACAAAAGAGTTCCAACTTTTATTACAGAACTTTATATAAAAGCTAGCTCATCTAACTGTGTTAAGTATAAGGTCTTCCCTAACATTACCCATACAAAAGGCTGGGATACAGTTTGGAATAATATATTAAATATTCCACTAAACTGTAATTAATACAATTTTGTGAGATTGCCCACGTGGCTTAATTGTACCTCTGTCACCCCGTGATTTATTCACGGGGTCCAGTTAAAAATATCAATATTATTGATATTTTTAGTTATTTTACTGGATCCCGTGGACAAGCCACGGGATGACACCGAGGACGACTTTCGACCCACGCAACAATGCATACGCAGGAATGACATCGGAGCTATGCAGCAACCTAGGTATAACCGACTAGATGACACCGATGGTGCTTTTCGGTCCACGCAGTCAATGCCATAACACCACTATTTTTGCTTATAGACAGTCACCCGCATCTGGTGTATTGCCTTAAAGCCTAAATAAACTGCGATACGTTCTAGTATAATTTCTTGGTAAAAAGATATTTCTAAAGCTGTTGCATGATCTTCTGCTTGTATAAATAGCGTATTAATCTTTTGCTTTTTATTAGTATCAGCAATTATTTTTAAAGGTAATACCTTATCGCTAAATTTAAATCCGACTATTTTATTCCAATTAAACATAATTTCAGGAAGCAAAGGATGCTGCCTTGCAAATATATGCCTAACTATTTTATGAATATCATCTTTAATTAGCTTCATCTTAATAGACTTTGGACAGTTAAAGTAATTACTCCTAAAGCAAGCATTACAGATATTATAGGTGAGTATAACGATAGTACTGATAACATCATCAAAAATACATTACAAATCGCTATAATCGATACTACCCGTTTATGGGATTTGCCTTTTTTGACAGCTTTTTGGAAAAAATGCTTTAAATGAGGCTGCCAAATTTTTTCTTTATTTACTAATCTAATTAATATAGTCAGTACCGCATCAGTTAAGTAATACAAGCTAGCGATAAAACAAGCTATAAATAGGTTAATATTTGTAGTAGCAAGCATTAACAAACAAAGACCCAGTAAAAAACCAAGGCTAATGCTACCCACATCTCCTAAGAATATTTTTGCTGGCTGCCAATTAAATATTAAAAATCCAATAGAACAACCAAGTATAACAATATTCATACTAAATATAAAATATGGATTAGCAAGTACCTGAAATTGTAGTAAACATAATATAAGTATAGTACTTGATAGATGAATAGACTCTATACAACTCATGCCATCTATACCATCCATAAAATTATATATATTAATGAAGCCGCTTAAAGCTACAATTAGTATAATGAAAATAAGATATATTGGGATAGGAATATTAACAGCAAAATCTAGAGGAATTAAAAGAGAAATAGCAAAAGCAGAACAAATTAAATGAGTTATCAAACGGATAAGTACCCGCACAGGTTTTAAATCATCTAAAAAAGAGACTGTCGCAATTACAAATAATGGCGGTAATATTTTTGCCGAGTTAGTAAGCAAACCGCTTGTTATATATTCAAAACTACTTAAAGCAATCATTACAACAATTACGATAGCAAGACCACCACCACGTGGGGTAATCTTATTATGAGAACGACGCTGACTAGGTATATCAACTAAACCAATTGTCTTAAAATATTTGGTCAATATATATGTTAATATAGTAGTTGCTATAAAAGAAAAAATAAATAATACAATATAGCTATTTATATTCATAGTAACATGTTAGATTTAAAGCTAAAATATTTATTATTACTGATAATTACATGATCATGCACTACAATATTTATTGTTTTACACATATCTACTATTATATTTGTCATATCAATATCGGCTTTTGAAGGATCAGGGCTACCACTTGGATGATTATGAACAAGTATAATATTACTCGCCTCATTAAACAACGCTCTTTTAATTATCTCTCGTGGGTATACAGCAGCCTGATCAATAGTTCCTTGGCTTAAAACTTCATCAGCAATCAAAATATTTTTTTTGTTCAAAAATAATACCCGAAATTGTTCAAGCCGCATATTACCCATATTAACTTTTAAATAATCAATCAAAGAACCCTATGAAGCAATAATATTTTTATTTATTATCTTTTGTTTTAATGCTCTATTTATTAATTCACGTACTATAGCAAAATTGATATATAAATTCTCATTAGTACCACTAATACTAAGCAATCTTTCTTTATCAATATTGATTAAATCAGTAATACTATTAAAACTTTCCAGTAATTTTTTTGCTAGAGGCTTTACATCTTTACGAGGAATAGAAGAAAATAACATCAGCTCTAAGAGTTCATAATCGGAAAAATTTGCCGCTCCTGAAGTCACAAATCGCTCTTTTACGATGACCTATATAATGAGGGGTTGCCTCTTCTTTTATAGCTATATCGGGAACTATCTCAGGTTCGCTGTCAAAGAATTCCATTAGCTTATAGTTTAACATATGGAGGATGATCTAATTTTTTAGGGGATAATGTAAATATTTCAAAGCCGTCTTTAGTAACGCCTATAGTATGCTCAAATTGTGCTGATAAAGACTTGTCACGTGTGGTAACTGTCCAACCATCAAGGCTACTTAATATAGTATCATATCCGCCGGCATTTACCATTGGTTCAACAGTAAAAAACATACCTTCTTCTAGAACAAGCCCTGTTCCGCTGCGACCATAATTTAATATTGATGGCTCATCATGAAACACGCGACCGATCCCATGACCAGTATAATCACGCACCACAGAATAATTATGCTTCTCAGCATAGCTTTGAATAGCATGACCTATATCACCGAGCCTTGCTCCTGGCTTTACTACCTCAATCCCTTTCATCATTGCGTCATAAGTTACTTGAATAAGGCGTTTCGGCTTTATTGCTACATTGCCAACATAATACATACGGCTAGTGTCACCATACCAACCATCTAAAATTACTGTAACATCAATATTTATGATATCACCATTCCGTAATGGCTTATCGTTTGGAATGCCGTGACAAACTACGTGATTTATCGAGGTGCAAATAGATTTTGGAAAACCTTTATAATTTAAAGGTGCAGGAATGGCATTATTCGAAATAATAAAATTATGACAAAGATCGTTTAAACTATTTGTAGTAACGCCCGGCTTTACATGCGGTTCTATAAAATCAAGTGTTTCAGCAGCTAACCTGCCAGCTGCACGCATTTTCTCAAAATCTTTCTCGGAATGAATTTTTATGGTCATGTTATACTATGTGTTCTCTATAGAACTATATTATAACATAGTTTTTTAAAAGGTGTAAATTCTATTTACCTTATATTCTCTAGGTGGGCTTTTAAGAATTCAGGAGCAAAATCTGCTCCGTTAGACCAAGCAATAGTCTGCAATTCTTCGTCAAGGGTTACTCTAGCAAATAAATTTTTGTCCTTAAGAGGTTCAAATACTGAACCAACCAAATGCTTATATAAGTTTATATTTCCTCTAGTACCATCATCAAAAGACAATTGTAAATAATAATCATCAATATATTTTACAGATATTACATGTAACATTTTTTTACTTCAATGGATATCATCGTCATTCCCGCTTAGGCTTTTTTAAATCATAAAAATAATACATGTCCTTTTATAGAGTTTAAGTATAACATTTTTCCGCAAGGTGTAAATTTTCTTGTTTAATTTACTTCAAAATAGTATGTTATAGTAAATTTTTATCAATAACTAATGCTATACTACGTAAACAAATTTCTTTCAAATAGTAAAGTACAAGCTGTTATTTTAGGAATAATCGGTCTTGCTACTATTCTTGTGCTTATATCATATAAGCTTGATGACCCGTCTTTTAATTCGGCAACAACTGGATATACTAATAATTTATTAGGGATTTTTGGTTCTTATTTATCTGATTTTTTATATCAATTTTTTGGGGTAGCAGCTTTTATAATACCGCTTTCTTGTTTTATTTGGGGGAAGAATTGCTGGCAACAGAAATATCGCAAATCCTTTATCCGTATATCGGTAATGCTACTTGCTCTTTTCAGCACCGCAGCTTTACTATCTAATTTTGATTTAGAATTCGTACCCTCTAATGGTGGTGGAGCAGCCGGTATAATTATTTTTCATTTTCTTAAACAATTCACAAATCAGCTTCATTTATTATTAGTATTTTTTACATTTATTATATTTGTTGTTTTATTTGAAATTAAATTTACTTCTTTAAGCAGCTTTATCATTAAATTAGGTAAATTCTTAGCATATAAAATACAAACTTTTTTCTATAATCTATTTTCACAATTAACTTTGCCAAAATTATTTTCCGGTAAAGCAAATAATAAAATAAAGATTACCCCTTCTTATACAAAACCGGTAAGCGAAAAAATAAGATTTACAGAAGAGCCAAAGCATATTATGGCTAAACCAGCACCTGTAAATCCAATAAAATTCTTTAATAAACCTGCTGCTCCTAAAATATCTCAAAATGACGCAGCAGCACTGCCGCCAATTTCGCTACTACGTAACCCTGAAAATCATCATATAAAAGGTGCTTCATCGTCAGAATTAAAGCAAAAAGCCGAAGAATTGCTAACTGTGCTAAATGATTTTGGTGTGAAAGGACAAATAATTAATATAAGCCAAGGTCCGGTAGTAACTTTATATGAGTTTGAACCGGCAGCAGGCACTAAAACCTCAAGAGTAGTAGGGTTATCTGATGATATAGCCCGCTCGCTCTCAGCCCTATCAACAAGGATTGCAGTAGTACCTGGTAAAAATGTGCTTGGTATTGAGCTACCTAATAAGCAGCGAGAATTCTTTTGCTTAAAAGAGCTTATAGAAACACCAGAATACCAAGATACATCTACTTTATTGCCTTTAGTCTTAGGTAAAGATTTAGCGGGCAAACCGCTTATTGCAGACCTTGCCAAAATGCCGCACTTACTTGTTGCAGGGACAACCGGTTCAGGTAAATCGGTGGGAATTAACGCTATGATCGTTTCGCTGTTATATCGCTATACCCCTGAAGAGTGCCGCTTTATCATGATTGACCCGAAAATGCTTGAGCTATCAGCTTATGACGGAATACCGCATTTATTAACGCCCGTGGTAACTGAACCGGCTAAAGCAGTGGTGGCACTGAAATGGGCAGTTAAAGAAATGGAAAACCGCTATAGAATGATGAGCAATATCGGTGTTAAGAATATTGCCGGCTATAATACTAAGATTCAGGAAGCAGTTAAAGAGGGAAGAATAATTGAGAAGTCAATTCAAACAGGCTTTGATCCTGAAACCGGCAGACCCATCTATGAAACCGTGGCAATGAATATGGAAAAGCTGCCGTTCATAGTGGTGATTGTTGATGAGATGGCTGATTTAATGCTGGTTGCCGGTAAAGATATCGAGATGTTGATACAGCGTTTAGCTCAAATGGCAAGAGCTGCCGGCATCCATATTATTATGGCAACCCAAAGACCATCTGTTGACGTTATTACTGGTGTGATCAAGGCTAACTTCCCAAGCCGTATCAGCTTTAAGGTTACCTCTAAAATCGACAGCCGTACAATCTTAGGCGAACAGGGTTCAGAGCAGTTACTTGGTATGGGTGACATGCTATTTATGGGTAATACCTCTAAAATTACTAGGGTACATGGACCTTTTGTTAACGAATCTGAGATCGAGCAAATTACGGAATATTTAAAAGAAACAGGCACACCAGAATATATATCTGCTGTAACAGAGCAGCCTGATGAAGATGATACTAGTATTGATATCGGTGATGGTACATCAGACGAAGTACTTTATAAAAAAGCTGTGCAGATAGTACGTGATGAACGTAAATCTTCTATTAGCTATATTCAAAGATCGCTTAGAATCGGTTATAACAAAGCTGCCAATTTAGTTGAGAAAATGGAAAAAGAAGGAATAGTCTCCGTACCAAATCATACGGGTAAAAGAGAGATATTATTACCGGAGAGGTAGAGTTTGGAATGTGTCTCCTATGCGGGAAGGCATTGCCTGTATGGATCATTCTTCCCCCTGTCATCCCGTGATTTATAAACTAGAGCCAGTTAAAAATACTAATGAAATTAGTATTTTTTATTATTTTCTGGATGCCGTGGTCAAGCCACGGCATGACACCGAAAGTACTTTTCGATCCACGCAACAATGCCACGCGGGAATGACATATAAAAATTATAGAATCAACAATTTAAAACAAAATCAATGAAATTACTAACTGCTAAGACTTACTTAATATTTCAAACAATCACTAGAATAGCTTTGTGCATATATGCATTGTTCTATAAACAAGTTTCGCTTATAGAATTGCCATTACTGTTCATTTTCGGATTAGTTAACGATCTTATTTCTACAGTTTATTTCTTGCCTATAATGTTAGTGTTAATATTGCTAGGCAATTTAGCATTATCAAGATTTAGGCTAGTCTACACGCCGCTTTGTTACTTATTTTACTGCGGTTTTATTGCCTCACTAATCTTTATTACAGCAGCTGAACTTACTTTTTGGGATGAGTTTGGTACTCGCTTTAATTTTATTGCCGTTGATTATCTAGTATATACTCATGAAATTATCGGCACAGTTAAAGAATCTATGCCCTATATAGAGATCATTAGCGGAATTCTGATAGTTAGTGCTATTACTACCTATATCTTACGAAAAGCTGTTATTGATGCAGCATATAATATAAATAGAAAATGTTGTTTAGCTACAGCAATTATTCTAGCTGCAATTAGTTTTATTGCATTTAAATTTTATAGCCCTGAAAAGCTAAATTTCCACTCTAATAAATATGCAGAAGAGCTTGCTAAAAACGGTCCTTATGAGATTTTCTCGGCTTATCTTAATAACAGCTTAAACTATAATAGCTTTTATCCCACTATAGATGATAAGCAGGCTTTAAGCATAGTACGTGATAGCTTACAAAATAATAGTGATAAATTTGTAGATAATGAATCTATCGAGCGTATTATTATCTCTAAAAATTCGAATAAGCAAAAATATAATGTAATCTTTATTACAGTAGAAAGCTTAAGTGCCAAATTCATGCAAAGCTTTGGTAATAGCGATAATATTACGCCTTACTTGGATGAATTAACAAATAAAGCTATGTTCTTCACTAATATTTATGCTACTGGTACAAGGACAGTGCGGGGACTTGAAGCTATAACTTTATCAATTCCTCCAACTCCAGGCTCGTCAATAGTGCGTAGACCTGATAACCAGAATTTATTTAATATCGGCACTGTGTTTAGAAATCAAGGATATAATACTAACTTTATATTTGGTGGTTATAGCTATTTTGATAATTTACGTAATTATTTCGGCGGTAATCACTATAATATAATAGACCGAGGTAACTTAACAGCTTCAGAGATAAGCTTTGCAAATGTATGGGGAGTAGCAGACGAGGATATTCTAAACAAGGCAATAGAGCAAGCTGATATAGATTATAAAAATGGTAAGTCATTTTTCTCGTTAATTATGACTACCTCAAACCACCGACCTTATACTTTCCCTGAGAATAGGATTGATCTACCATCAGGTGGTGGACGTAATGCAGCAGTTAAATATACCGATTATGCGATAAATAAGTTCTTAGAAACTGCTAAAACTAAAGAATGGTTTAACGATACTATCTTTGTTATTACTGCCGATCATTGTGCTTCAAGTGCCGGTAAAACGGAGCTACCTGTAGAGAAGTATCATATACCACTAATTATCTATGCACCACAAATATTAAAGCCGAAAAAAATAGATAATCTAGCAAGTCAAATAGATATAGCCCCAACAATTTTCGGCTTGCTAGGCTTTGAATATAAAAGCAAATTATGGGGACAGGATATAATAAATAATCCAGCAAATAGAGCTTTTATAAGCACTTATCAGTTACTAGGCTTTTTAAAAGATGATAAGCTAGTAATTTTAAGCCCTAAACTACACCCAAAAACCTATATATTATTAGGAGAAGAAAAAGAAGAAATCCCGAGTTCTATTAGCCTTACCGAGGAAGCAATTAGCTTTTACCAAACCGCATACGATTTTTACGTACAAGGTAAATTAGTTGAATAAAAGATAGTGGTATTAAGTTATAATTATTTTTAAGAAAATTTAAGTCCGATTATAGATACTATTAAGGTAGTAACAAAAAATAAGCATAATATAGATACCGGTTCATTGAAAACAAGTATACCTAATATAACTGTACCTGCCGCACCTATGCCTGTCCATACAGCATATGCAGTACCCATTGGGATCTTACCCAAGGTTTTAGCAAGACAGGTAAAGCTTAAAGCTCCAAAAAAAATAAAGGCAACTGTAGGTTTTAGTTTTGTCAAACCATCTGAATATCTTAATGAAATAACAAATGCTATTTCAAATAATCCTGCTAGAATAAGAAGTAACCAATACATAAGATAATTCTATAAAAAAATTAATATATACAATAATGCTACCCACAAGAGGTTTTACTAATTAAATCATAACTTGTCTTAATATTACTAAAACCATACTAAAAAATAAATAAAATATTGAAAATTTTAATATTTTTTACTGTCTTCTATGATATTTAAGCTTAAGCACACAAGATTATATTGAGAAGATTTTTATTCTACTTATCAACATCATTTAGCCTTAGTACAATAACGTTTTTCATTGACATTATCATTAATATATTTTAATAATTACGCCCGAAATATATTAATTAATGAAAATAACTATGACTACAGCCTACTACAGACACAAATATTGCCCAGATACTAGCTATTTAAGACCAAAGCATATGCCTATTTCAAAAACTCCTATAAGAAAGTTTTTTGAATCTTTAATACCCCCCAAAATTATAGATTCTGAAAAATGGACAGATTTGCATTTAGCAGTAGGATATAAAAATATAGAGTTAGTACAGAGTGTATGTAACAAGCAAAATATTAATATTAAAGATGCCAAAGGTAGAACTGCTTTAGAACTAGCAATACTTGGCGGTAATTTAGATGTGGTACATTTTCTAGTTCAAAATGGCGGACAAATTGCTCCTAACATGCATGGTTGGTCTGCTATTCATTTAGCCATCAAAGTTGGTAATTTAGATACAGTAAAATATTTATATGAGAATACTAAATTTAATAAGTTTGATAAATATGGTTTAACCTTACAAGATTGGGCAGAAAAAATTGGTAATGAGCAGATACAAAGATTTTTCTTTGATATAAATCATAATAACAAAACGCCATTAGAGCTTGCTGTAGAATCTAAAAATATCTCATCAATTAAGACATTAATTAGCAAAGAAGCTAAATTTGACATTAAAAGTGAGCTTGGATATCAAATTTTCAATCTCGCTATTGATTCTAAAAGTGTAAGCCTTATTGAGTACTTAACTAATAAATTCTTAAACTTAAACTCTAAACAAACACTACTAGAGAAAATAGTTCAAATCCACGATAAGAAGATAAATATTACAAAGTTAGCTAAAACTTTAATTGAGAAGTCAGATTGTACTAAAATTGATAATACAATTGGGCAGAAGCTTTTAATTAAAGCCACCTATGCTAATGATCTAGATTTAGTAAAAGCATTACACGATAAAGGAGTTAAGCTTGGGACTAAAGACTTGCTTGGACGCACCTCTTTACATCATGCAATTAAAGCGGGAGCGGGGAAAGATTTAATAGAGTTCTTAATTGATAATGCTGATATTGATATTAATGCTTGTGATAAATCAGGCTCTACTCTTATGCATTGGGCTGTAAATAGTCACCATATACCTGCTATAAAATTACTACAAACCAAAAAAGCTGATTATTTTACACCCGATTATTTAGGACAAACTCCTTTAAAGCTAGCCGAATATTATGGACATGATGATGTAATAGAGTTGCTTGCAGAAAATAGTTCAGCAGGATATTACGTTTAGAATAAGTAAAGGATAAGATCTGAAAAATCTTATCCTTTATCTATTTGAGGTTAGTTTTTTAGAAGTTTAGTTTAAGTCTTAAAGTACCACTTTGTGCATGGTATTTTTTAGCAAAGTTAAGACCATAATGTACTCCATACTCCATATTACCTTTCTTAACTACTACACCTGCTCCTAGATCATATAACATTTTAGTAGCCTTAGGTGTTTGTACTGGTAATGGCTTGTTAATACCATTAAGCTCTGCAACGATTGCTGGTGTTTTACCACTAAAGTCGTAATTAATAAACGCATGGGCTTGTGGTCTAATTATGAAATCATCCTTATAGAATGTCGTCTTAATTTCAGCACCAAGTATACCCTCAACCTTATTATATTGACGCTTCTTAATAGTTAAGTTTTGGAAAGTAGTCCCCTGCTCTTGATATCCGGAATCTTTAATTCTAGTGAATCTTAGACCTGCCATTGGTGCAAGAGAACTATCTTTCCATAAGTAGTTATAACCTCCTACTACTTGAGCACTATAAGAAGTTGAGTTGTATTTACCATACGCATTCTCAGTACCATCTACAGTACCACGTAACTCATTAGTCTTAATTCTACTACGTGAATAGGTGGTTATACCCTCTATAAATAGATTATCTGCAAAATTGTATAATCCGTATACAGAACCCATATTAGTTTCGACTTTTGTAACATTACCAGATTTTGAATCTTTATAACGTAATTTCGTATCGATTCTAGTATAAGCAGCACCAAGGACTATATTATCATTTATAACAGTATCAACACCGACTGATCCACCCTCAGATTTAGCTGTATAACCACTAAATCCGTCGCTTAGAGCTTTCTTGTACTGCTTTTCCGTAATATGGACTTATCCATACACCGTAAACATTACCGGTATTATAATCATCACAATCACCACCTCCGACTGCTGCACCACGTTTACGTGAATCAGCTTCTTCCGAATCAGGGCTAGTGCCGTCTGCGTTTTTAACAGCTTCCATTCTCTTATTGATTTCTTGATTACCAATGCTCGCATTATCTTTAGCAGCATTAAAGCCATCATTAGCATTAGAACGACTTATTCCACTATTTGAACTTCCGCCATTACCACTACCACCTGCACCTACTTGGTTATCTCTGCTGCTACCGATAGCAGATATATCCGAAGCAGAACCATTATTATTTGAAGGTTGGTAAGTGCTTCCGCTTGCATTGTTAGCAGGAACAACACCAACTGCACCATTTGTTGCTGAACCATTATAGCTTGAACCAGTAGATGATTTGTAGCCGTTCGGACTGCTGCCAGTGCTACTTACTCCACCATTTGAACCAGCTGATGAGTTATAGTTGTAGTTGCCTGAGCTATTGCCTGTGTTACCACCATACGCATTATTACCTGTAGCACCTATATTACCACCAGATGCAGGGTTATAGTTGCTTGAGCTGTTACCTGTATTGCCACCTGTCCCTACTGATGGGTTATAGTTACTTGGGCTGTTACCTGTATTTCCTCCAGTTCCTACTGATGGATTGTAATTACTTGGGCTGTTACCTGTATTGCCACCTGTCCCTACTGATGGGTTATAGTTACTTGGACTGTTGCCGGTATTTCCTCCACTTCCTACTGATGGGTTGTAATTACTTGGGCTGTTACCTGTATTTCCTCCACTTCCTACTGATGGATTGTAGTTGCTTGGGCTATTACCCGCACTTCCTCCAGTCCCAACTGATGGGTTATAGTTACTTGGACTGTTGCCGGTACTTCCTCCAGTTCCTACTGATGGGTTATAATTGCTTGGGCTATTACCTGTATTTCCTCCAGTCCCAACGGATGGATTGTAATTGCTTGGGCTGTTGCCTGTATTTCCTCCAGTTCCTACTGATGGGTTGTAATTGCTTGGACTATTGCCTGTGTTACCACCTGTTCCCACTGATGGGTTGTAGTTGCTTGGACTATTACCGGTATTTCCTCCAGTTCCTACTGATGGGTTGTAGTTGCTTGGACTATTACCGGTATTACCACCTGTCCCTACTGATGGGTTATAGTTACTTGGGCTATTACCTGTATTTCCTCCAGTCCCAACGGATGGGTTGTAGTTGCTTGGACTATTACCAGTATTTCCACCTGTTCCTACTGATGGGTTATAGTTGCTTGGGCTATTACCTGTATTGCCACCTGTTCCAACGGATGGATTGTAGTTGCTTGGACTATTACCAGTATTGCCACCTGTTCCAACGGATGGAGTGTATGGGTTATTTCCTGTACTTCCACCTGTCCCTATTGATGGAGTGCTTCCACCAGTACCTGGACCGCTAGGCACTACGCTGTTACTTGGATTGCTTGGAGTATATACGCCACCGATCACAGAGCCGCCTGTAACTGGACTGTTAGGAGTATTACCACCGCTACCTATTGATGGTGTATTACCGCCTGTTCTAATTGACGGAGTGTTGCCACCTGATACAATTGATGGCGTATTTCCGCCTGTCCCTATTGATGGAGTGCTTTCACCAGTACCCGGACCGCTAGGCACTACGCTATTACTTGGATTGCTTGGAGTATATACACCACCGATCACAGAGCCGCCTGTAACTGGACTGTTAGGAGTATTACCACCGCTACCTATTGATGGTGTATTACCGCCTGTTCTAATTGACGGAGTGTTGCCACCTGATACAATTGATGGCGTATTTCCACCTGAGCCGATTGATGGAGTGCTTCCACCAGTACCCGGACCGCTAGGCACTACGCTATTGCTTGGGTTGCTTGGAGTATATACGCCACCGATCACAGAGCCGCCTGTAACTGGTCCGTTAGGAGTATTGCCACCACTACCTATTGATGGTGTATTCCCACCATTAACAATTACTGGGTTGTTACCAGTTACAACAACATTATTACCTGGGAATTTGGATCAACTGGAGTAAATACGCCACCTGTTACGCTACCTGTGCCTGGAGTTGCAGGAGTAAAGCCATTAGTGATTGGGTTTATAATATCTATATCAGGTATAATTATATTTGGATTGCTGTGAATTATTCTATGTATTGCAATTGAAGGTCTTGAAATTGTAGGTATTATATCTGCTGTTGCTGTATAAAGTATGAATGAATCATCATTTATAACCCATCTGACAAAGTTCTTTTCATTAGCTATAACATTGAAAGGTAATTTTGCTGCAGCACCTGGTATTATACTACCACCTTTTGAGCTGACTAAAGGATAAGCACTTCCGAGCCTTATACCATTCGGGTTATTCTGAGCAGTTAGAATAACTTGAATTGAGTCTACTTTTGATAAATCAAGTACAGCACCATTTGCTAAAACTATATTACCACTATTAGTATTTGCTGTTTTCCCTGCATTAGTCGTATCATATAAGACATTAAACATCAGATTACCGGTAGGAGTAGCAGTCCCATCATATACAACTGTATTATTACCAAGATCAAAGGTAACGTTACTTCCTGTTATATTACCTTGTGCCGGAATAGTTGCATTATCACCAACAAACACCATAGTTGTTTGATCAGCAACTATATTATTTGCTCCTACACCTGCACTTATCAATGCGTTTTTCTGCGGTGCAAAAGTAATAGTGTTAACATTTGTTACAGGTTTTTGTAGCCATACGTCATCTTCGAATGTTAGATTACCATTATTAATCGGTGCTTGTACTAATGCAGCATTAGTAAACTTGGCAGAGGTAGTATTATCAGTACCTTGGAAATCACTAGAAGAAACTACAGTTTGATAATTAAATTGTGGTGTTGATCTTGGAACTGTAACCCCGCCAACTGTTGATGAAGGCACACTTGTGCTTCTGCTATTATAACCGCTGAAAATTGCCGATTTACCTGAATCTATAGTAACATTTTCAGAATAGGTATCCCCTTTAACTGTACCCTCAACACTACTAAATTGTACAGTTTTAAGACTGTTAGTGCTATCCCCTAAATCATCAGTAAAGCCGTTATCGGCATCAAACAATACAGTACCCATATTATTTGTATTAGTTGTAACACCAGAATAGAAATCTTCACTATGAATATTTATTTTACCACCTGTTAATAATCGAACAGATTTTAAGCTGTTAACAGGATCACCAAATGGGGCAGTACCGGTTGTTAAGTCACCAGATATAGCAATTGTGTGTAAATCATCAGCATTAGGAGTAGTAAAATTAACAACTGATATATTTATAGTATCATTTGTTAAGGTTACGTCACCACCACTAATATATATAGGTATTGGACCAGTTGGACCTATAGGATCATTATTTATCACAGGATCGGAATCTTTAAAATATGCCCCTCCTCCTGTAATTATTGGAGCAGGTGCTATAAAGGCTCGTGCAGTAATAGGGGCTTGAGCTATTCCGCCTGGAAAATTAATATTGCTTGTATTAAAAACGACACTTGCATTATTGAAGTCAACATATAATGTATTACCGTTCATAATACTATCAGGTACACTATTTGGTATGCCAAGATTTAATGTTCCTCCTAAAACTAAAATATCTCCAACCGGCGTATTACTACCAACATTACCAAGGATACTACCACCATTATTGAAAGTTAAGTTAACGGCTGAACCACCTGTCTCATTAATATTTGTGTTTATAGTAGGGTTTTCTTGCGTAAGTACTATTGTACCAGTACCAGTCCCTTGGATTTCACCAATTGACATATCACCGCCGGAATTAACTGTAACAGTACTATTATCAGCACCAGCTTTTAACATTGCAATGTTCGTAATCGTGTTTGTTGAAACTCCGTTACTATCTACTGTGTCTATAGTACCGTTTTGCGTGCCGGTGCTTGCTATATTACCGCTAATAAGAGCCGGTAAATTATTTACTGTATCAGAAGCAAGTACTACATTTGCAGCATTACCTTGAAAATCTATATCACCATTAATTTGAACGCCAGCAAGAGTAGCTGGACCAGTAAAGAACACATCCGAATTCACTTCCGCTATAGCAAGTTTTGAAACAGACACCTCTATAGCCGGAGTACTAATAGCTGTTACTTCTATTGTTCCATCCCCAGTGAATTTTATTTTACTCATAGGAAGAGCTAATGTTCCGATTGAGTAACCATTACTAGTACCATCTATTACTAATGTAGATCCGGCATTTTTAGCATTTATTTCAACTATAGCAGTGTTAGGATTAGGAGGTGTTATATCACCTGTTAATTGTATAGTACTAGTAATACCAGTTGCTGCACTAGTCATTAATTTTAAAACTGATGAGTCATTTTTAAATGCTAAACCGGGTGCAGCAAATGGGAAATTACCATTTACTGCGTCAAGTGCATAGACACCAGGACCGCTAGTATCACCAATAAAAATTTGTGGAATTAAAGCAGAAGTAATATTTGGAGTTGCATATGCAAATATCCCGCCAGCTGCAATAGTAAGATTTTTTGCATTACTTACATCGAGTTTATTAGTAGAAGTTCCTATAACTCCGACATTACCAGTAACATATATTTGCTCTAAAGGTGCAGCACTTGTTCCAAGCGTTTGAGTACCACCAGAGCTTTGGATTTCAAGTATAGTACCGTTTTGGCTATCTAAAACAACAATACCGCCACCACCTGCTATACCGGGGAAGCTATTATTAAAAGTAACTTGTTGATTAATACTAGTAGTTAAACCAAGTGTAGAAGCAGGATCATTAAAGGTAACAGTGCTGCTAGGTGACTGTAGTAAAGTTAATAACCCTTTTGTTACGTCTACAGTCAGTGTGTTAGGTGCATTTTTTTGACCGATAGCGATTGTTTGAATTGTTCCGATTGATGGTTCAATAGCTGTTAAGTTAGTAAAAACGTTTAATGTTCCGTTCCCACCATTTTTAATTACGCTACTAAGCTCGTAGCCGTTTGGATCTGTTCCTGAGAATTGTAAAATACCGCCATTAGGGTTAGGACCAAAATCAATATTACCAGTAGGGTCAGTGTTAAGAGATCCTTTAAAATCGGCTGTTCCTCCATTACCAAATAATACTGATGCAACTGAAACATTTTTTTGGAACTCTGCTGTTGTACCACCTATTCCGTTAACTTGTATTTGATTAATATTATTTACAGTTCCTGTAATTGTTCCGCTTCCTGCTATAGCTAAAAGACCAACATTTGTTCCTTGGCTACTCATAACAGTTGCTAAACTACCACCTGCCTTAAGAACTACTGCACCTGCTTGACCTGCAAAATTAGTTGTTCCAGCAATATTAGTTACTGTTAAATTAGTAGGTCCAGCATAATTAACGCCAACTCCAACTGTTCCAAGTTGTAATACCGCTACACTTGTAGTAATAGGTGTAGTTATGGTTGGGTCATTATTATTGAACCAGCTCCACTAAAGTCTATTGATTGTACTGTATTACCTCCAGCGATACCGACATTAAAAGCACCAGCAACAGTTAAGGTTGCACCAGCATTAACTGAGCTTATTTTAATTATACCAGTATTTGCTGTCCCAGGATCAATATCACCACCTAGAGTAATCGTGCTACTACCATTAGTTCCAATACTGGTTTGTAATTGTAATACAGAATTTTGATTACCAAAAGTTACGCCAGGTGTGATGTTAAAATTACCATTTACTGCATCAAGTACATAAGTACCAGCACCTGTAGCTCCAGCAGCTCCTATAGTTATTGTTGGAATACTAGCTGAAGTAACGCTTTGATCAACAAATGTTGTACCTGCTCCAATAGTTAGAGCAGCTGCACCGTTTGTAAAGCTTAATTGATTAGCTCCTACAAGATTTATAGCTTTTAACTGATTAGTCGCCCCTACAGTTTCATTACCTGTTGCACCTTGTAACGTTAAATCGCCATTAGTTGCATCAAAGTCTAAAATACCGCCACCTGTTCCTGTAGTACCATCTAAATTACCTCCAAAAGTTATAGCTTGTGCTTGTCCTGGTAGTATGTTTAATGTTGAACCCCGTTGAAACTAATAGATCCACCTGCAGCAAGTAAACTTAATGCTGGTTGGTTAACTACTATATTAAGAGCATTCGGTGTGCCTAGCTGACCTATGTTAATTGTTTTTATCTCTCCAATAGATGCGTCAGTAGATGTTAAATTAGTATAAACATTTAATGTTCCAGTCTGACCATTTGTAACTGCACTATTAAATGAATAGCCGTCTGGATCTGTTCCTGAGAACTGTAAAATACCACCATTAGTACCGAAATTAAGACTACCAGTAAGCGATCCTTTTAAATCAGCTGTTCCCCCGTTAGTAAAGCTAAGAGAGGTTACTGATATATCATAGCCAAAAGTTACTTTTTGATTTGTTGCCCCCTCTATAACTATTGTCGAGATATTATTTATAGCACCTGTAACAGTGGCATTAGCTGTAAATCCTACATTACCTGCAGTAGTTGTTGTACTACTTGTAACGCTTGTTAAGCTACCATTATCAGCAACAGTAACTGTACTATTATTACCCGCAAAATCGATTGGTCCACCAACAGTAGTAGTATCAAGAGCTCCTCCTGCAGCTGTAAACGTGACACTACTACCAACATTACCGGCAACATGTCCTGCACCTAAAGATAAAGTACCGCCAGTATTACCAGTCATTTGTCCTGTAGTTACAGTTGTATTACCAGTTACATCACCTGTAAGCTCACCAGCATTTACAGCTGCATTACCACCAACACTACCATTAATTTGTCCATCACCTGTAATAGTTGCATTTTGGCTTACACCACCCGTTATTGTTCCATCATTAACAGAAGCATTTCCATCAATATTAGAATTAAATTCACCGTCACCTGCAACTACATCACCGGTAACTCCGTTACCATCATTAACGACTGTTCCACCTTGAGCGATAGTAAAAGTTCCGGCACTAGAAGCATTAGTCAAAGTAACTAGACCAGGTCCATTAAAATTAACTGCTCCTGCGTTCTGAATAGAATTAATTGTTCCAGCTCCTGCAAAATTAACAGTACCTGCCGGAGTCCCAACTATACTACTTGTAATAATTCCTAAATTACCTCCATCATTAACATTTAATTTACCCTCATTTCCTGCAAAATCGGTTTGACCGCCAATAGTTGTAGTATTAATAGTTCCTGCACCCGTATATGTAGCAGTACCTCCTATATTACCGATAATTTGCCCATTTACACCTACGCTTGCATTACCGCCAGTATTACCTGTAAGCTGACCAGAGTTTACAGTTGCATTACCATCAACATTACCAGTAATTTGTCCAGTAGCGGTAATAGTAGCATCCTTGCTTATACTACCAGTTATTGAACCGGTATTAACAGAAGCATTTCCGTTAATAGTAGCAAACACTGCTCCATCTCCAGCAGCAACGATACCGGTAGTAGGAGTAGTAAGATTAGCAGGGGCATCAGCTGTATTAATTTGTACTCCTGAGGCTGTAACAGTAAAATTACCAGCATCGGAAGGCGAAGTTAAGGTAACTAGACCTGCACCCTGAAAATTAACTGCCGTAACATTAGTAATGGCAGTACTTGTTCCTGCTCCTACAAAATTAACAGTACCTGCAGGAGTCCCAGCTATACTACTTGTGACAATGCCAACTATTCCATTATTATTAATATTTACTATACCTGTTTGACCTTTAAAATCAGTTGTTCCAATAACATTATTTACTGTGAGATTAGTTGCAGCAGCAAAATTAATACTAGTATTGACATTTCCGAGTATTAATTGACCATCTAAAAGTGTAGTAATAGGATTTGCAGTATTAATAGTTGGATTTACAGTAATATTACCTGTCCCTTTAAATTCCATAGTGTTTAAAAGATTGCCAGAGCCTGCTATACCTAAATTATTTGCGTTTGTTATTGTTAAAGTGCCACCAGTTGAATTTAATGAAATTGCACCACCGCCTGAGATACCTGGATCTAAATCCCCATTTAAATTGGCTGTTACATCACCATTACTTTGAATAGTTAATAGAGAATTGGTATTACCAAATTTCAGACCGTCTGAAGCAAGGTTAAAATTTTCTGTTGGAGTAAGTATATAGCCTGAAGCACCACTACTGTCACCAATAATTATAGAAGCAATATTTGACGAGGTAACACCCTGATCTGTAAGATTACTATTCCCGGCGATAGTAAGAGATGTAAAGCCACCAATATTAATTAGACTTGCTCCACCTGAAGCTGTAACATTTCCTATAACATTTAAATTATTAAATTTTTTAGTAGCCCCTATAGTTTTATCATTGGTAGTTCCTTGAATAGTTAAAGGTTGAGTACCATTTAAGACCATGTTACTAGTACCATCAGTAAAACCATCTATACTATCACCAAAGGCTACAGTTTGTTGAGTAGGAGCATCAAAAGTTAGACTAGAATTAGCTTGAGCAAAAGTAAGTTTACTACCATTTGCCAAAAGAGTAAGATTTGGTTGATTAATTGCGTAAGTCAGTGCTCCAGGAAGCGTTGTTGATCCTATTTGAGTAACTCCAATGTCAGCAATACTAGGGTCAGTTACTGTAAGATTAGTAGCTACTGTTATTCCACCAGCTGATTGGCTAATAACAGGGCTTGAAAAAACATAAGATCCTCCTGTCCCATCAAATATAAGTGTTCCTTTTTGGTTATTAAAATTTACTCCTGATATAGCAGTTAATGTTCCGCCTACATCAGCCATACCATCACTAGTAAAATTAAAATTTTCAACAGTCACATCTCCCTGAAGATCAACTAGTGTATTATTATCACCTTGAATATTTAACGCATAAATAGGATTACTTCCTGTAACATTTCCCCCTACGCTACCGGTAACTGTATTATCTCCAGCGAAATTCAAGTTCTGAGTTCCTCCTGCTACGGAATTAATTATATTACCCGTTATATTAACTTCGGAATCTATTATTGCTGTTGCACCCGTTCCATTAAAATCCATATTAGAGGTTATAGCTGCTTGGAACTCTGAAATACTAGAACTACCAAATTTTATTACCCCTCCTGCTCCGGTATCAATCGGTGTTTGCCATTTAAGCTGTGTAGTACCGGCAGGCACGTCTGAAGGGTTTTGATTAATTCCAATAGTTTGAGCAAAAATAGTACCGGTAATAGTTGTTATATTCTTACCATCAGTAATAAAAGTATTTAGTCTTTGCTTATTGCTAAGTCCGATATTTACAGCAATAGTTGTTTCTGAGGTAGAAACGTGAAAGGCTGCTGCCCCATAGCTGTCTGTTATTGTTCCACTGTTATCAGTGATAGGTGCTATAGGTTTACCGGATACAAATGCATAGCTTTGACTGCTTTCATTACTAAAATCAACTGAAGAAGTTTGACCTCGAAATATAAAAGTTTGCCCGGCTGGATATACGTTAACATCACCAGTTAAGCCGTTAATATATTTATATCCTGTTCCTATTGTTGCTGTTAAAGCTGGAGCAATATCAATTGTCCCCATACTAGTCCAAGTTTTGTCTTTTACCTGTATAGTAGTACCAGCCCCGATTATTGTAGTAGCATCCGCAGCATTAGCAATAATAGTAGGTGTAGTGCCGGTAGCAAAATCCATTAAGCCAGAAGTTTTGGCATTCATCTCAATTATTCCATTACCGTTTTGGAAATCTATACTTGCGATATCACTTTGATTAGTTGCAGTACCAGCAAAAGGATTTGAGTTCCCAGAAGCATCTTTTGCATCTGGATCAGCGGGATACCCTACACCTGTCAGGGTAACGTGTACTCCTGGCGTTATAACCATACTTAATGCGTTTGGGTTACCATTTGAGCTTTGAATAGCATCAATTGTTGTATTTGGATTTGTAAAGGTCATAACAGTACCTGAAGCACTTAGATATGTTCCGTTAACCGTGGGCGTGTTAACATTGATGTTGGACTGTATTGGAACTGTAAGCATTTGACCAGGGAGAAGTGGTGCTCCTGCATCAAGTCCCGCCCCGCTGTTTAAATCTGCAGTACTTCCTGTCACATCACGATTTATTAACGTTGATGTACCGAAAGCACTTTCTGCTGTGAGCATTGTTGCAGCCATAGAGGTACTGACTAGTGCCTTTTTTACGAAATCCTTTATGTTATTTTTTTGACTTGACATAACGTCTCCTAAAGTTTGCTTAATCTTTAAATTAAAATTTGAGATCTGTATTTTCTCAGCAAATATTGTTCTGTATTGCGTGAAGATTGGTAAATACTTCGTGCAAAAGATAATATAAAAATGTTAATGTTTTTGTTATGTTTAACCTTAGAAATGGTTAATAATAAAATTAATATTTTTACTCTGTATTTTAATTAATATTAATAATAAAAAAGGAATAGCAGAAATAATTAATAATTGTTAAAACAATAAAATTTTCCTAGTGCATAAATTTGTTCTATAAAAAACACACTACTTTTAATTGAAAATTATTAATTATATGTAACAAATACATAAATAAAGCTAGAATTTAAAAGGAAGTTATAGAATCAATTAACAACTTATAATTGTTTTTCTTTTATTAAAGAAAATTAAATTTTGTAGATTTTTTGTAATAACTTCATAAAACCTAAATAAAATTTAATTTTTTCGCTTAAATATAATTAATTTTAACCATAGTTAAAATTTTATTAACATGAGTTAATCTATACTTAGTAAGATGTCGAGTGGATAAGGTAGTAATTACTGTTTTTATTGTTAAATAAGCTAATATTTACATATTTTTAAATAAACAAATTGATTTGTTGCGAATAATGGAGTATATAATATAAGAAATTAACTCTCGGGGCGTAGCGCAGCCTGGTAGCGCATCTGGTTTGGGACCAGAGGGTCGGGAGTTCGAATCTCTCCGCCCCGACCATTTATAAATATAAATTAATGTCAAAAGACGATCTCATTCAGTTTACGGGTACAGTAATTGAGCTTGCACCTAACGCTACTTTTAGAGTGAAGTTGGAAAATGGTCATGTAATTATTGCTCACACCGCTGGTAGAATGCGTAAAAATCGTATTAGAATATTATTGGGTGATAAAGTTACAGTAGAAATGACTCCTTACGATTTAACTAAGGGACGTGTAATTCTTCGTCACCAATCTTAAGCATGCAATATCGATCAAAAAACCTACCTATAATACTAGCATCACAGTCACCTGCAAGGGTTGAGCTTCTTAAAAGAATTAAAATTATACCTGCACAAATTATTCCAGCAGATATAGACGAAACGCCTAATCTACGTGAATCACCAAATCATTTAGCGACAAGGCTTGCTTACGAAAAAGCTACAAAAGTTGCCTCTCAAATAGAAGATTCTGCTATTATCATAGCAGCAGATACTGTAACGGCACTTGGAAGAAGAATATTGCCAAAAGCAAGTAGCCCTGAAGAAGTAAGATATTGTATGAATATATTATCCGGACGTCGTCATCGTGTTTATACCGGTTTGTGCATCATCAAAAAAGATAAAGATCAGTTGGTTACTAGGCAGAAAATAGTCCAAACAGTCCTTAAGTTTAAAAGATTAAGCGAAGAAGAGCTAAATTTTTATTGCTCGCTAGATGAGGGGATTGATAAAGCTGGAGGATGTAAAATCTCTGGTTACGCCGAAGCTTTCATTTCATTTATTTCCGGCTCTTATTCAAATGTTATGGGATTACCATTATTTGAAACAGTAAACTCCCTGAATTCTCTGGGATTTATAAGTTATAAATAAACATCACCTTACTTTTTGCATTGCCTGCGTGGATCAAAAAGCACACTAGGGTAGTCATCTAGTTGCTTGACCAATAAGACCAGATAGTTTTTATGTCATTCCCGCGGAAGCGGGAGGCATTGTTGCGTGGATACCAAATCGTCATTGCGAGCGACTGCAAGGAGCGTGGCAATCCAGAAAAAAATAATAAAAAATGTTATAGAGTTAGCATTTTTTACTGGATTGCTTTGTCAATTACTTCGTAATTTCCTCGCAATGACGACTCTCAATCCACGCAACAATGCCGAAGCTGGAATCCAGCATAAAGCGAGATACCTAAGCTTTTAATTTTAAAAACTTGCTGCTTTTATATTTATTTTTCTGGATTCCCGCTTCCGCAGGAAGGCATTGCCCGCGTGGATCATTCTCCCCCTGTCATCCTGTGATTTATTCACAGGATCCAGTTAAAAATACTAATAATAATTAGTATTTTTTATTATTTTCTGGATCTAGTTCCCAAGCCACGGCATGACACCGAGGGCGTTTTTCGATCCATGCTGGCAAAACTAATCACTCCCCATTAATCAGCTTTTTAAAATAATTGATTTTATAAGACCAGAAGTAATTTTCATTACTTTTTAAGGCTTTTATATCTAGAGCGAAATCATTTTCATCATAGATGAAAATTTTAATTAACTTGAGATATGATAAAGTACCGAGAATAATAGAACGAAATAAACCTAAATAGGATTTTAGCAATTGTTTATCAATTATAAGTATAATCTTATTGCATGGCGATTTGAATAAACTACGAATTAGAGTATAATAAGCATCTATGCCATTTGTTGTCATCCCGTGGCTTGTCCACGGGATCCAGAAAAAAGCGAGAAAAATCGAGCTTTTAATTTTAAAATTTGCTGTATTTAGGCTTTTTAAGTACTGGATCCCGTGGACAAGCCACGGGATGACAATACAAAACTTTAAATAAGTCAATCTGATTTTGTAAGCTTTTAACTGCAATTTAGATAAACAATTATAGAAAACCAAAACTGTCTTGTTGCAGGGATCGATTTTTTCCGTCTGAGCTAAGGAAATTACAAAGTAATTGACGAAGCAATCCAGTAAAATGCATAGCATTTTTAACTGGATCCTGCTACAAGCTCGCGGGATGACAAAGAAGACGACACCAATTTTTGAAGTTCATCGACATACAAAGTTTAATTTGAAAAAGGGCGAGATACCTCGGAGCTTTTGACCGCAGCGTATACGTTAATACGTGAGGATCAAAAGCAAGAAGTACCGAAGCCATTACAATTGAGAACAGTAGACGAAGTTTTATTTGGAAAAGAGCAAGGCGTCTTGAAGCTGATAACCGCAGCGTACAAAAAGTACGTGAGGATTATCAGCAAAAGACAACATAGCCAATTTTTCAAATAAAACGAGTCTATGCGATTTTTTGATATTCAAAATATATCTTTCTCACCGCATAAATCCAAGCAAGACATACGAAAGTAAACACCACCATTAGAACAGGTGAAATAGAGGTAAAAGTTGCAGTTGGGATTATGGTAAATATAATAGATTGTACAAGCCCACTTGATGATTTACCAACTTTTGCACTTATCACGTCAACAGCAGCTTTACCTTTTGTTTTTAACTCTTGATCAAGAGGGATATATAGCATTTCTCTTGAAGTATCCCATATAGAATATTTTGTTCCTTTGGCTAAAATATTCTGGATTCCGCCGATAGATACGGCGAGTGCAAGAGGTGACATTAAAATTGCCCCATCAAATAATGAGAGGATTTTTTGATCAAATACAATAAGCACAAAGAACAGAACTCCGGTAACCATTATTATTACAGGTGAGATTACAGCCGCAACAAACCAGTTATGCATACGCATAACATTATTGCCGATAATAGTCATAACCATAATGGCAACGCCGGTCCAAAGTATGTACAGACTATTGAATTCAGCATAAGTATTAACAGTTGGATATAACTCCTTAATTTTTGCTTTCCATACGGCTTCAACCAAATTAATAGCAAAACCAAATGCTGCCGAGCAGATTAAAAGTAGCCATAAATATTTAGATTTTGCAATATATTTAAAGCTCTTAATGATCCCCATACGCTCGGAAGTTGATTGCCCACTTTTTGCCTTAGCGTAAAATAAAGGATTAGTAAAAACATTTCTGCTAATAAAACGAATTAGTAGACAACATATAACTGCAACGATTGTAACCAAAATAGTTGATATTTGTACTAAAGTGATTTTGCTGTCAGAAATATTTATAAAATGCTTCACAATAGTTTCTTCAGATGATAAATTCATCATTAAGAAGCCGACTAATATTAAAGATGAATTACCGAATAACGAGAAAAGCGTATAGAATCTCTTAGCTTCTTCAGTAGTGGTAAGCTCATTGGCGAATTGCCAAAATAATAGTACGTAAAAAATATTAGGCCAAAGTTCGGCAAGGCTGTAATATACTATATAACCCCAATTGCCTATTAATGATATATACCATTTAAAATGCGGGTAACGTTCCATCCAATCAGCTAGATGGTCCGGATGTACATGAAAAACATGAATATTAGGGTAGATAACAAAAGCAAATAAAACAAAGAAACCGATAAAAAATGCAGTTAAATAATAAAAAATCTTCTCAAAAGTGAGATGATTAATCATTTTAGCATAAATAATTACAAATAAAGCAGCTGCAGGTGTAACACAATAAACTTTAGCAAAACCAGCTATCTCTGCACTAATTTCAGAAATTAAGATACTATCTTTTAATATGCGTAAAATATTCTGATTGAATAAAATGCAAAACATTAAGGCACTCATCGGAATAAATTTTCCGAGTTCGTAATTATGAATAGACCAAAAAGCGGCTCTAAATTTGCTTTTAAACGGTCGCGATGATGAGGTACTTAGCATTATAAAGCCCTAGGGACAAAAAAAAAATTTAAGCACTTCGAGATTTTATGAAAAGTTATTTTCTCTAAAAAATTTAGAGACTATATACTGTTTTGTTACATTCTGAAGATGCGAAAGTTTATACAATATTTTTGGTCCAATGTCAAGAAAGATTAATATAATATAAGAAAGTTAGGATGCAGAATAACGATAAATATCAGAAATATTTTGACCTATATAATAGTTACGCAAAAAATCATAAATTAGGTAATAAATATTTAGAGCTGGGAGAAATAGTAGCAGAAACGAAATATTATAGGGTGGTGTATTATTGCTCTATGTCATCCCTTGGCTTGACCGGTGATCGTCATTGCGAGCGAGAAAAACAAGCGTGGCAATCTCATAAAAATGTCCTGAGATTGCCGCGTCGAGACTCCGTCTCTCCTCGCAATGACGGGAAAACATTCCTAATCATCCCTTCTATTTTCAATTCACCGGAAATATTTTTCTTAAGCCGCAATAAAAGCTTTATAGAAAATTTAAGAGAACAAGGTGAAGTTTATTTAATAGATTGGTTAGAGGTTAAAGAATCAAACTATTTATTAGATGATTATGTACATAAAATAGTTGAAGTAATACATAATTTAAATGTGAATAATATTAATTTGATAGGGCATTGTATCGGCGGTAACCTTGCAATAGCTGCAAATATAATCGCATCTAAATCTATAAAAACTTTAACTTTACTTACCTGCCCTTGGGATTTTTCTCACTTCTTTTATGTAAAAATGTTGCATCAATATTTGAAGCTAGATGCTTATGTAGAAAATTTGCCCTTAATTCCTAAAATCCATATACAAATTTTATTCTTTCTGCTATTTCCTGATTATTTTCAGGTTAAGCTGGATAAATTTTTTTCCTTAACCTCCGAAAAAGAGCAAGAACTAGCTTTCAGAATTGAGAACTGGCTAATGTCCGGTCACGATATACCGAGCGACACTTATAATCAGATTATGCAGAATATATTAGGCGAAAATATGTTTGTGAATTTGAAATGGAAAATAGATGACACAGTAATTGATCCAAACGTAATTAACTGCCCTGTATATATTATAGTTGCAAAAAATGATCAAATAGTGCCTGAATCTTCTATTTTATCTTTGCAAAAATTGTTTAAAAACTCTACTCTTATAGAAGTACCAGGCGGACATATTAGTTATTTGATAAATAATAAACTAGCGGATTTATTTTAACATTAAGGTCATCCCGTGGCTTGTCCACGGGGTCTTTTGTCACAGATTATGTCCTAAGATACCGCGGTCAAGCCGCGGTATGACAGGCTAAATTCAATATTATTTTAAGGAGTATATATCATGATAAAACCGGTTTACATCACTCATGCGAAAAGAACGGCTTTCGGCTCGTTTATGGGTAGTCTTAGTACTACTCCTGCACCGATGATTGCGACGCACTTAATAAAAGATATTTTGCAGAATAGTAAAATTGATCCAGCTTTAGTAAATGAGGTGATACTCGGGCAGGTGATCACAGGCGGTAGTGGACAGAATCCGGCAAGACAAACCCTAATTCATGCAGGTATTCCTAAAGAAGTACCAGGCTATACAATTAATAAGGTTTGCGGTTCAGGTCTTAAAACAGTAGCACTTGCAGCAGCCTCAATTATGACTGGCGATAACGATATTGTGATAGCAGGTGGGCAGGAAAATATGTCGCTCGGTATGCATGGCAGCTATATAAGAGCAGGAGCTAAATTTGGTGATATTAAAATGGTTGATCTCATGCAGTATGACGGGTTAACCGATGTATTTTCAGGGGTATTTATGGGTATTACTGCTGAAAATATTTCAAAGCAGTTTAATATTACTAGAGAGCAGCAAGATGAATTTGCCCTAAGCTCACATCAAAAAGCTGCGAAAGCCCAAAAAGCCGGAATATTTAAAGATGAGATCTTACCTATTGAAGTGACGATTAAAAAAACTGCTAGCTTATTTGATCATGATGAGACAGTAAGACCTGATACCAGCCTTGAGATTTTAGGTAAATTACGCCCTGCTTTCGATAAAAACGGTACAGTTACTGCTGGTAATGCTTCCTCAATTAATGATGGTGCTGCATGTCTTATGGCAGTATCCGAAGAAGCATTAAAAAAGCATAATCTAACGCCGCTTGCTCGTATTGTCTCTTATGCTTCTGCCGGTGTTGATCCAAGTATTATGGGGACTGCTCCCGTTCCTGCCTCTCAAAAAGCTTTAAGCAAAGCCGGCTGGAGTGTTAATGATTTAGATCTTATCGAGGTTAATGAAGCTTTTGCCGCTCAAAGTATTTATGTTAATCGTGAAATGAAATGGGATATGAGCAAGGTTAATGTGAATGGCGGAGCAATAGCAATCGGTCATCCAATCGGTGCTAGTGGCGGTCGTGTTCTTATTACTTTAATACATGGATTAAGAAGAAATAAGGCTAAAAAGGGCTTAGTTACCTTATGTATCGGTGGCGGTATGGGTATGGCTATGTGCGTTGAAGCGTATACTCGATGAACTTGAAAAATTGGCGGCGTCGTCTTTGTAAGTCCTCCGGTGCTCACGTATTAAGTACACGCTCCGCTCCTCGGCTTATAGACTCCTTGTTCTTTTCCAAGTTGATCTTCGTATACTAAACTTATTTACTTGAAATATGGATATGAAAACTGATAAAAAGAAAACTAGTATCATAAATGTTGATAATGTGATTGATGAAATGCATAAAATTTTTATAAAAAATCAACCAAGTGAAAATAAAAAAATTTCTATGGTAGATGATTTTATAGCTGATAAACTTCAAGAATATTTCATAGAAGAAGCAAGAAGTAGAAAATAATATTTGATGCATCAGCATTTTAGATGTTCAGTATCGTCATTGCGAGCGGTCGTAGACCCGCGTGGCAATGACGGAAAAAATGATCTACGCAACAACGCCGCCACGGTATGACACCGAGGGCGTTTTCCGATCCACGAACAAACCTTGCAAACGGTCGGAGACTGCGTGGCAATCTCATGAGTGTTGTACTGTTTTATGAGATTGCCTCCGCCCTCTGCTATGCATCTCCTCACAATGATGGGAAAACTAATCTACATAAGCAACACTCAACAGTAATTGACTATAAACTATCTTAATATATATCTGATATAATATCTCTACAACCTAATAATGCATCCTCGCAGTGTGTCATTATGTTTATGGACTCACGAAATATAGAAAAATCAGAAAATGCTTCCGGTTCGTAATTCTCCCAATAATTTTCCGCTGTTTCTACTTTATTACAAGCACGCTTTAGCTTCTGACCAAAATGCTCAAAAATATTTCCTAAATTTTTTGCCCAGTTCCACACTATAAGATAGTTAGGATTAGAATCAGTAGAATCTTTAATAGAAGTTAGCTTAAAATGCTCTAATAAATTAGAAAAGTTATCGATGAATCTATGAGAAGTTAGTGATTTATCCGGTACATATTCAGGATCAAATTTATGAAATATTTTTAATATTTTTAAGCATACAGGTATTTCCTTAGCAAGCTCTACATAACGAGAAGCAGGATATTTTGTGCTATGAAAAGTAAAATTTTGACTATTACTCAGCTCGTGCGTATCCTTGACCAGATATGCATTAGTATCATCAATTAAACAAGAAAATATATAACTTACGGCAGCTAATTGCATGGTTGGTGACCAGTTTATAGGATTCCAAGAAGACCAGACACTAGAGGCTATATATTTAATGACTTCCCTATTATTATCCATTACATTTGCTCCTTTTAATAAATTAAAAGAAATATATTGAATGAATCTATGAAAAATACAAAAAGATTTATTGAGAATTATTAAGAGTTTAGTGATAAGCGTGTGAATTATACACAAATTTTAGAACTATAAATAGCAATATAAAAAAGTTGTTTACAACCTATCTTTTCATACTTAGGATATTTTCTATTTTAAGTATAAAATTTTGTCTATGTATAATCAATCGGACGAGCAAGTTAAAAATGTTCTAGATGTATGGAAAGTTATTGAAGTATTAACTCCCAATAAAAATGAAAATTTAAATAGATATTTTGAGATTATCAGAGAGCATACAGACCAAAAAGGTAGTTTTAGTTGCAAACTTGATAAAAAAGAGACTCTTTTTTTCTTAAAAGATGCACCATTTGAAAAGTTAGACAAAAATAAACTTGGGTTTGAACTTGAGAAATACGAGGTAGCTGTTCATTGGCATATTTATTTAGGATATCTAAAATGGTCGGAAGCAGAAATTGATATTTTAAAGAAAATTCAAAATATGAATAAGCTAGATCAAGAATTTTTAAATGATTACAATAATTTTAAGGGATATCAAGAGCAACCGACTATCACGCCTATTGCCGGCTTAACTATTGATGAAAACGGCAAATATGTTGAACGTTCGATGGTTATTTCCACTGCTGCTTATGCTCTCGGTAGAATCATGAAAGATGATTTTCAAGAAAAAGAGTTAAAAGATTTAGCAAATTTTATAGATAATAATAACAGTTTAATAGATCAAGTATTTTCTGAAAGTGAGAAAATATATTTTAAGGATAAAAAGCAAGATTCCTTAGTTAGAACTCTAGATTTAGAAATGATTAATTTGATGATTGACCTTTTAGTACAGAAGTTAGAAATTAATGAAAAATATTTATTTAATCGCTCTGAAATATGCATAAGAAGAGTTACCTCGCATAAAAAGAAAAAAGATAAACCGGTAGTTTATAATTTTACTCCTCCCTCATTGGAAATGTTTAATAGTTTTTTTCTAAAGCCGTTAGATTTTATCCGGACTAATAACACAAATATCAAACCAGAGTCAGCAGCGGCAAAATATCTTGGAAAGGAAGATAAGCCTACTTCTATAGATGTTTTGAAGCAGAAAGAAGCTTTGCAAAAGCTATTATCGCCTCTTAAGATGCAGCCGACACGTTGGTGTTCATCACCTAAAAACTCTCTTGCTGCTTTACAAGCTGCTGCAATCAATGAAGTATTGTCTCCTACTTCAGAAAAGCTTTTTGCCGTTAACGGTCCACCCGGGACAGGTAAAACTACCATACTTTTTGATATTATAGCAAATATCTATGTAGATCGTGCTTTAAATTTAATAAGTCTAAAAGATCCTAAAAGTGGATTTCAAAAAGGAAAAACTTCTCTTAGTACTCCGGAGTTTGATTATCATATTAGTTCTTTAATACCGGAGTTACAGAATTACGGTATGGTTGTAGCATCTTCAAATAATAATGCTGTTGAAAATATCTCTAATGAAATATCGCTATATAGTAAAATATATGAATTATATCATGAAGATTTAAGTTATTTTAAAAAACTTGTGTGCGGTGATGATAAAAAAAAATTTGGGGCTTGTTTGCTACGCCTTTAGGTAATCTTAGAAATAAAAAAAGATTCGTAGAAAAGTTTTGGAAGTATAAGGATGAAGAAAACGGCAAAGATGAAGATTACACAATGCTGCAATATCTTAACTTGCTAAATAATAATGGCTGTAAGGATAAAGCACCTGCACATTTTAAACCCAAATATTGTAATTCTTCGGAAGAGCTAAATAAGGCATGGACTGAAGCTTGCACTTACTTTAAAAAACTACATGATGAAATTTACAATAATATTTCATCAGCTATTGAGCTTAACAAGGAAAAGCACGATATATTAAAAAAACACAATATTGTTAACAAAAATAATATAAAAGAGTACGAAGACGAAAAAGCCTATTTAGAATCTATCTTAACTCATACAAGAAACGAGATAATGATAAATACGGCAAAAATTAATGATTATAATCTTGATTATTTCAAAGTTTTTTATAAATTATTCAAAACAGAGAAATACCTTGCTTATAGTAGTTTGTTGCATCAACAAGAAGAAAAAATAAATCACGAGAAAGCAATTATAACAAAAATTGATGATTTCAAAAGATTGATAATTATATGTGGAACTTTAGCAGTATCATATAATTTTTTAGAAGAAGAGGGTTTTGATATCAAAAATTTTGAAGAAGATTGGTTTTGGCAAAATTGGCAAGAAAATTTTAACGATTTAAATAAAATCACTCCTTATTTTAATCCCATGTTTGAAATATTAAGATCAAATTTATTTATTAGTGCCGTTAAATTACATGAGATATTTATTAATGCTAATGCTGATATTTTTTGGCATAGTCTAAAATATTTTTTTGATGTAGCTATACATTCTTCAGGTAAGCCTGAAATGAACAAGATTGCTTGGCAAAACTTTTTTATGGTTATTCCTGTTGTGTCTACAACTTTCCACTCGTTCGATAGAATGTTTGCTACTGCTGATCATAACGAAGTTCCGTGGCTATTTATTGACGAAGCAGGACAGATACCTCCGCAATATGCAGCTAGTGCTATTTATAAATCAAACAAAGTTATAGTGGTTGGTGATCCGCTACAAACAGAGCCTATTTCTATATTAAAACAAGATTTAATCAAAAAATTATGTGAAAATTTTAAAGTTTCATATTATGATTGGTCTCCGTCAGAAGTTTCGCTACAAAATTTAGCCGATCGAAATTCTTTATATCAAACCAAAATAGATGATACAACTGTTGGCTTTCCTTTATTAGTACATAGAAGATGTCAAAATCCGATGTTCAGCATATGTAATAAAATAGCTTACGGCAATAAGATGATTTTTGCGACTTCTAACTGTAAATCCGACATTAGAGATATTTTAGGTGTTTCAAAATGGATAGATGTAAAGGACAATAAAATCCAACGTTATAAATATGAATCAGAAGCCGAATTTCAAAAATTATTGCATATATTGATGCAGATTTTAGCAGAAAAAGACTGGACTAATTTACTGAAACAAATTTACATTATAACTATGTATAAGGATTACAGCGAATCTGTCCGTAGAAAATTGAGCGAAATATATGAGGATTCAAAATTTGAGAAAATAATTAAAGAATTTGGAAATAACAATATCGGCATGATACATGCTTTTCAGGGCAAAGAAAACGATACGGTAATTATGATGCTAGGAGCTCAACATCCTGAAGATAAGGGAGCAAGGAGCATCATGACAAGCAAGCCGAATGTCTTAAACGTCGGTATTAGTAGGGCTAAAAATAATCTCTATGTTATCGGTAATGCGGAGCTTTGGCTGAAACATAAATATATGCAGGAAATATATAATATGCTTTCTTAGTTGTCACCCCGTAGCAGCATTGCCCACGTGGATTGAGAGTCGTCTGAGCTACGCGAATAAAATGAGCGTGGCAATCCAGAAAAATAATAAAAAATGCTATAAATTAGCATTTTTTATACTTCCTTGCTTCGTCAGTTACTTCGTAATTTCCTTAGCTCAGACGGAAAAACTGATCCGTGCAACAACGCCCCCAGTGGTTTGCTCCTAAAATACCTTGGACAATCAACTGGATGACAGCTTTAAAGCGAATGGCAATTTAATTCCGCTTCTTTCGTTCTTGTAAAATAATTGCATGTATTTGTTGAAGAGTATCGTTAAAATCATCGTTAGTAATTATATGATCATATTCGTTAGAATGTGATATTTCCGCTTGTGCTGAAGCCATGCGTAGTTGTATTGCTTCTTCATTATCAGCAGCTCTATTTCTTAAACGTTGCTCCAGTATTTCAAGGTTAGGAGGTAAAATAAATATAGAAACGGCATTAACTGCATTTTGCTTTATACTCCTTGCACCTTGCCAATCAATATCGAATAAAACATCTAGCCCTTGATTTAGCAAATTTTCGACATGTTTTTTAGGGGTACCATAATAATTATCATATATTTTAGCATGTTCAAGAAATTGATTTTGTTTAACTAATTCTTCAAATTCAGATTTAGTTTTAAAATAATAATTCACCCCGTCTTGCTCATTTGGTCGTGGTTTTCTAGTAGTTGCCGAAATTGATAAGCGTAGATTATTATCGATTTCTAATAATGCCTTTGCTAAGCTTGATTTACCTGCACCAGATGGGGAAGATAAAATTATGATCAACCCTTTATTTTTTGTCATATTTACTAACTATTCGTATTAGGTACAGTTCTCTTTATTACCTCATCAGTAGTACAACTAAAATATTTTGCTATTTTTAAAATTGTATCTATTTCAGGATTAAATTCACGATTTACTTCCGCTCTCATAATTCTGCTAATGGTAGTGTAAGGGACATCGGTAACCTCAGCGAGATATTTACGGTCTATTTTTTCTTGTTTTAACTTTTCTTCTAAAAATTCTTTTACTTTAGTAGCAAGTGCCATATTGTTATGCTCCAAATAGTTGGATTAAATATTTGTATCACGATGAAAAACACTTTTGGTGTCATCCCCGCGTAGTATTGTTGCGTGGATCGAAAAACGCCCTCGGTGTCATACCGTGGCTTGGGAACTAGATCCAGAAAATAATAAAAAATACTAATTTTATTAGTATTTTTAACTGGATCCCGTGAACAAATCACGGGATGACAGGGGGAGAATGATCCACACAACAATGCCGCCACGGGATGACATATGAGCCATTTACCAGCAGTTCTTTATAATTATAGGAAATTTATACGGACTGACAATAACTAAATCAAAGCGAATATTATAATTATTATATTTACTATTGCTGCTTAAGAACATTTCAGCTGCTCGCTTAATTCTTTTTTGCTGATTAAAAGATACAAATCTATCATCAATGTTAGAACTTCTTGCTTTTACTTCAATAAAAACAATTTCTTTATTACGCAATGCGATGATATCTATTTCACCGACATAATAACGTTTTCTATGATGAAGAATTTGATAAAATTTTATTTTATAGATTATTATACAGATATATTCGGCGATAATACCAAGATATTTTTTCTTAATATTATTTACAGTATGTAGACGAAGATCAACTTTAAAAAGAGCAAGGAGACTATAAGTCAAGGATCGCAGCGTATAATAATACGTGAGAACCGCAGATCTTATAAGGCGACGTAGCCAATTTTTCAAGTTCATCGAGTATACATTATTCTTTAGGCAATAATACTTGCACAAACTCAGTTTTAGATAGATCGGCAGCGATGTTAACTATAACATCATTTTCTGTAACTTTAGTGACATAACCAACTAAGATACCTGCTGGGTAAGTACTGCCATGACCAGAAGTTATTATCTCTTCATCTTTCTGCACTAAATGATTATTAGGTAAGTATAAAATTTTACTATTGTTATTATTACCTGCTAAAATGCCTTGTTCTCTCGAGGAACTTGTTTTAATGGGTATTCTAGAGTTAACATCACTAATTAGCATCACTTTAGCATAATTATTACTTACTTCTATTACTTTGCCGACTAATCCTTGTGAATTGGTCGTAACAATTTGATCAGGTTCAACTCCGTGTTTTCTACCAGCAGAAATTAATGCTGTTTTAGAAAAAGGACTAAAAGACACACTTAATAACTTAGCAGTAACATATTTAAATTCTTCTTCCTCGGTAACTGTTAAGAGATCTTTCAGAGCAATATTTTCAGCCCTTACTGATTCTACTTCGCTCTGAAGATGTTTGAGCCTTGCTACTTCAAGCTCAAGCTCTATATTTCGTTTTTCTAGATCTTGAAAATAAACGAATTTTTGTTTTATAGAATTTACACTTTCAAATATATTTTCATAAAATACTAATCCAGCTGATAATACGCTGCCTGTTATTTCAATAGATACATTGGATATTTTTTTAGGTGAAACAAGAAATAAATATAAAGATAATCCAAGAAAAAATATGACAAAAAAGCGTTTAAGAGTAACTATTATAGTTCTTACTAGCTCCAAGGAACTTGAAGAATTTTTTACTCTATTCGCAAGTATCGCCATCTTTAATCCTGTTTAAATAGTACATGTTTTAGCTTTGTAAAATCTTCAAGTGCTTTTCCTGTGCCGAGTGCTACACATGATAGTGCATCATCTGCAATTATCACAGGTAATTTTGTTGCCTCACTAAGAACAAAATCAAGATTTCGAAGTAATGAACCACCACCTGTTAGCACTATTCCTTTATCCACTATATCAGAAGATAATTCGGGAGGCGTCGCCTCTAATGCTACTTTTACCGCCTCAACAATTTGACTTACTGGTTCTATTAGACTATCAGCAATTTGCCTTTCATTCAATACCATTTCTTTTGGAATACCATAAATTAAATCACGACCTTTTATTTCCATAACCCTTGGTTCTGCATTTTGATCTACATAAGCAGTACCTATTTCTTGCTTTATCTTTTCGGCTGTAGCCTCACCAATTAGCAGGTTATAATGCCTTCTTATATATGAAATAATAGCCTCGTCCATCTTGTCGCCACCGACTCTTACGGACCTTGCATATACTATGCCACCTAGTGACAAAACTGCAACTTCTGTAGTACCACCGCCAATGTCAACAATCATTGAGCCAGTTGCTTCTGTTACAGGAAGCCCTGCACCAATTGCTGCCGCCATAGGCTCTTCAATTAAATATACGTCCTTACCACCCGCACTTTCTGCTGCTTCTTGAATAGCACGGCGTTCAACAGGGGTAGAGCCTGACGGTACACAAACAACAATCGTTGGACCAAAAAAAGAACGACGATTATGTACCATTTTAATAAAGTACTTAATCATTTCTTCTGCACCTTTAAAATCGGCAATCACGCCGTCTTTCAAAGGTCTTTTAGCTTCAATATCAGTTGGAGTACGACCAAGCATCATTTTTGCTTCATGACCAAAAGCATAAGGCACAAAAGAGCCATCTTTTTTTATTAATGCAACTACTGAAGGTTCACGAAGAACAATACCGCGTCCTTTTTGATATACGATAGTATTTGCCGTACCAAGATCAATAGCCATACCGGAAGAAAACCCTTCCAAAAATTTCATTATCATTTTTCTTTTTCTCTCTAAATTCTAAAAATTCTTCTATGCTAAATTAATTATAGACGAAGTTTTATTTGGAAAAGAGCAAGGCGTTTCATATTTTTTGACCGCAGCGTATACTTAATACGTGAGGATTAAAAAATATGAAACAACGCCGCCAATTTTTCAAATAAAACGAGTATAATTTAAATTTCTTTATAATGTAAAATAATAAAGTTACTAATAAAAAATATTAACATACTTGGTAACAAAATAGCAGCAATTAAAGATAGATTATTATAGGTCAGTACTTTAAGCAATATTTCTGATAATGAATATACTATAAAACCTGAAAATAATCCCAATATTAATATTTTTTCTTGCGAGTTATCATGTTGTTTTAGGCTAATAAAACAGCTTGCTAAAATTATAGTCGCTATCATCATTGCAGGTTTAAATAGTTGCTTATAATAATAAACTTGGTAATTAGTAATAGGTAGACCTGAATTTAATAATTCATTGATTAATTTAGGTAGATTCCAAATGGAAACCATTTCAGGATGAGTAAACTTATTGACCAAGCTGTTAACAGATAAATTAGTTGGTATAGTTAAGTTGTTATGTGCTTCGGTACTGTCTTTTGTAAAAACTTTGACCCTGTTTAAATGCAGTGATTTATTTTCAATGATGCCATATAATGCATCAATTCTTTTTAGAAAATTATTGTTATTATCAATAAATAAAACTGTAATATTGTTTAATTTTTTCTCAGAAATATTAATAAATTGCGTTTGAATTATTTGATTTTTCCCATTTAAAGCTTCAAAAAATAGTAAACCTGATTTAGATATTACTGCTTCATTATGTGTTTTTTTAGTAAGCTTTGCTTCTAGTAAATCATATTTTTGTAAGCCTAAAGCCCCGATAGGATTTAATATAGTCGTAAAAACTATACCTAAAATTAAAGTTACGATACACGGAATTATCAATACCTGCCAAATATGAATACCGCTAGATAATATAGCAGTTAACTCATTATTTTTTGTTAAGTTTCTAAGGAAAAAAAGCATAGAAGTAAAGCTGATTAAAGCAGAAACTTGATTCAAAAGATATGGAACTTTATATAATATAAATCGCCAAAAAAAATCAAAAGGCACATACATGTTTTTGAATTTTTGTAAGAGATCAAAGAGATTGGATATGATTAATAATCCAATTAAAATAGATAATATAATAAAAAAACACTTGAAATATAATTTAGCAAGATACCAAGAAAGTGTTTTTAAATTAATCATTTAAATTCAATTTAATAATGATTTTTTATATAACTCGTCATTGCGAGCGAATGAAATGAGCGTGGCAATCCAGAAAATACTATAAGTTGGCATTTTTTATATTTCCTTGCTTCGTCAATTACTTCGTAATTTCCTTCAATGACAAGAAAATTGACATACTCAACAAAGCCGTTCTGCGATTAAGCCACTATGATGACACATATAAATTTGTGTGGTGGGGCTGGTAGGACTTGAACCTACGACCACACCGTTATGAGCGGCGTGCTCTAACCAACTGAGCTACAGCCCCATGTTCATCTGAATTTTATATAATTATTATGGCTATAAGTCCAGCAAAATTTTTATATTTTTTTAATATATATTTTAAATTTAGCTATTTTTTGCTACGAGTAAACTAGCTTTCATTTATCTATAGATATATACTCGTTTTATTTGAAAAATTGGCTACGTCGTCCTATAAGTACTGTGGTGCTCACGTATTAAGTATACGCTCCGCTCCTCGTCTTATGGACTCCTTGCTCTTTTCCAAATAAAACTTCGTCTATCCAACTCTTCATTTATTAGTAGTATACTCAAATGATTTGGAAAATTGAAATATAAAATAAGAGGCGAACACGCAGAGCCTAACTTAATAGGTGAGCATGTGAGTTTCCAAAAGTTTTGCAGAGCTCCAATTCTTCAAAGCAGAAGAGTATACAAATAAAAAAGGTCGAGTAATAATTACTCGACCTTTCCTATAAATACTAAATCTAATGATTTAGAAGATTTTTAGTGATGTACAACTGTTACAGCTCTACGATTGTAAGCAAAAGCTTCTTCAGTGTTACCCATCATAGCAGGTCTATCTTTACCATAAGATATTGTGCTTACTCTATGATGCTCGATTCCTTTATGTTTTAGGAATTCCGCAGCTTTTTGTGCTCTTCTTTCACCTAAAGCTAAGTTATACTCTCTAGTACCTCTTTCATCACAATGTCCTTCGACAGTAGCTTTTACATGAGGATGTCTTGATAACCAGCAAGCTTGTCTTTGTAATTCTTCTTTAGCTTTTTCAGATAAAGCAGAACTATCGAAAGCAAACCATACAGCATTACCTGCTTGCTTTTCAAAATCTTTCATTATAGATGTTTCTTCTGATTGATTCATTCCACAACCATGTGACGCTCTTTTGGTTTTATTACACCCTGCAAGCACAAATAATGCAAGAAAAGCTAATGTTATTTTTGTTATTTTCATAATTAAACTCCTTGAGGTTATAATTTATTAAAATTTAAATTATTCAGTTAGATAACAAGTTTAAACTAACTAAAACTATGAGGTTAGTATATATGATTATTTTATGAGTTTAAAGGCTAAAATACTATAAAATACAAATAGTACTATATAAATGTGGTAAAAATATCATTGACCTTTCCCCAAAACTCCCTTTAAAGAAGTCATAATAGGTTTGAATTAGTAATATTTAAGGATGTTAAATTATAGTAGATAGACGAAGATCAACTTCAAAAGAGCTAGGAGTTCATAAGGCGAGGAACGGAGCGTATAGTTAATACGTGAGTATCACAGCTCTTATAGAATGACAACGCCAATTTTTGAAATTCATCGAGTATATCACCATCTTAGTAAAGCACTACCCCAAGTAAGACCGGCACCAATAGCTGAGAATAAAATAATATCACCTTTTTTAATTTTATTTGAAGCTTTGAGAGTACTTAAAGCAAGTGGAATAGAAGCAGCTGAACAATTAGCGTGTTTTTCTACAGTTTTTACTACTTTATGATCTTCGACATTTAATAGCTCGGCAAGCTTATTAATGATACGTACATTTGCTTGATGGGGGATAAAATAGTTAATATCGTTTACAGTGAAATTATTATTGCGTAATAATTCCTCTATAGATTGGTGCATTTTCTCTACTGCAAGACGGAATAGTTTCTGCCCCTGCATAATTATTTTACCGCTGCTGCCATTCATACTTACGCCGCCGTTGGTATATAGTATTTCGTAATCTGCACCGCTTGAGAAAATATTACTGTCTATTACACCGGAGTTATCATCGCTACGTTGTAGGATTACACTGCCTGCTCCATCGCCAAATAAAACACAAGTAGCTCTATCTTCCCAATCTAATAAAGATGTCATTTTTTCAGCACCTATCAGTAAAATAGTTTTATATTTACCGGAAGAAATAAGAGAGTTTGCTACTTGCACGCCATAAACAAAACCGGCACATACGGCTTGTAAATCAAATGATGGAACGTTAGTTAAACCAAGATAACCTTGTAGTTTAGTTGCAACTGATGGGAAGCTATTATCAGGAGTAGTAGTGCATGTAATAATTAAATCAATCTCATTTACTGAAATGCCAGCATCTGCTATAGCCTTTTCAGCGGCTTTTAAAGCAATATGAGAAGTATATTCAGTATCACCTGCTATATGACGTTGTGAGATACCGGTTCTTGTTCTAATCCATTCATCGTTAGTGTCAACAAATTTTGCAAGCTCATCATTGCTAACAATTTTTGACGGAAGATACCCGCCGCAGCCAATAATTTTACAGGTCATAAAAATTTAGATTTAAGCTACTTCTTCTTCAGCTTCGATTTTTTTCGTTACTACTTGACGATTATTATAAGTACCATCAACTAAAGAAACGTGATGCGGAAGTTTATATTCACCAGTTTGAGAGTCAACTATTACATTAACTTTACCAAGTGCTAAATGTGAACGTCTCATATTACGTCTTGATTTTGATGTTTTCTTCTTTGGAACTGCCATTATTTACCTCTTTTATTAAAAAGTATTTGTCAAATTAGTGAAGCAGTATATTATAATCTTATAATAAAATCTAGATAAAATTAAACTTATGAAATTTTTCTTAATATTCGTCTCCAGTATATTCGTCATTTTTTCCTTAAGCGGTTGCCAAACTATTGAAAATAGAGGGCAATCTATAGATGACTCAGCACTTACAAAATTAGAAGCAAAAAAACTAAGTAAAACAGAAGTGGTAGAGCTGATTGGCACTCCTACCATGATCCCAGAATATTCTCAAGATACATGGTATTATGTTGAGCGAGTGATGTCACAAAGAGCTTGGCTTAATCCTAAAATCGTAAAACAGAGAATAGTAAAAATTACCTTTGATAGCCATAATTTAATGCAAGAGGTTGTTGTAATTGATGATTCACATAGACATGATATAGAAACGATCAGTGAATATACGAAAACATACGGCACTGAACTTAATGGCTTACAAAAATTCGTTAAAAACCTAGGTAGATTTAATAAAACTACTGGCGGAAATAAGAATAAAAATAAAAGCAAGAAAAAGAAATAAGTTGTTGTACTGTTATCCTGCGTAAGGCTTGCCTTGCGTGGATACCAAGTCGTCATGAGCTGGCATTGTTGCGTAGATCAGTTTTCCAGTTGTCATCCCGTGATTTATTCACGTGATCCAGCTTTTAATAATAAAATTATTAGTATTAAAAGTTATTTTTACTTACTACCGTGGTCAAGTAACTAGATGACACTGAGGACGTTTTTCGATCTACGCAACAATGCCGTAGGCTTTGCCCGAGTGGATACCAAATCGTCATTGCGAGGAAATTATGAAGTAATTGTACGTACGCAATCCAGCTAAAAAATGCTAACTTATAGCATTTTTTATTATTATTTCTGGATTGCCTCGCTCATTTCATTCGCTCGCAATGACGGGAAACTAATCCACGCTAGGCAAGCGGGAATAAGATATGAAACGCACTACAAGCTATCGCTGTCATGTATTTTCAGAAACTTCACCGGAAATTATAACATTATTTTGCTCTGTAATAATATCTGTTTGTTTAATAATGCTTACTGTTTCACAAATAAGTGTATTGAGATTACCGATAATTTTAGAATCTGAGCTAGTGACATCTAGCATTATATTGCTAATAAATTTTTTGATTAAATTATCTCTATCCACTATTAGATCATGGCTATGTTTTTCTTCTACAACTTCCTTGTTAATTTTTACAAATCCAAATAAAAATACTTTTACTCTAAGATAATTAACATTTTCATAAGCCTTATTGAAACATTCTATGGCTTTAAGATTATTTTCTTTTATTTGTTCATTTAATCTAATTAAGGAACATCCTTTGTAGAAATAACAGGCAGCAATAATATCGGGGTTAGAATTTTTACTATTTTGCTCTAAAGCTTGATCAAAAAAATCTACAGCCTTTTCATTTTTTCCTGCAAAATATGCAGCTAGCCCTTTGCAATAATCAGATTCTTGATTTTTATTTAGTTTGCTTAAAGCTGCTGCTTTAGCTAAATAACTCTCTTCGAAGCTAATATTAATAAACCGCTCACCATTTTTTTCATACTTATTTTTATAATTAATGAATTTATCTAAAGCGTTTATTTCTTCTTCATATTTTTGGAGAGTATTAAAAAGATGGGCTTTCTTATAATAAGCATAAATACAATGTTCATCTTGTGAATGATGAGGATTAAGCGTTAAAAGCTTATCATAAATCATAATAGCTTCTTAAGCCTTTCCTAACTTTCCCAAACAAGCTGCTTTACCAAAATAAGCGGAATACATATATTTATTGTAAATAGTAGCCTCACCATAATTGATTGCAGCTTCATCAAATTGTTTTAATTTTTCTAATAAATACGCTTTATACAGATAGGCTTTAGCAAGTCCATCATTATAATTATTAATTTCTTCTTCATAATAGATATTTTTAGTATCTATATAAAAATTACTTGCCATATTTATAGCTTTGTTAAAAAATGCTAGTGCTTTTTCAGATTGTTCATTTTCAAAAATAAGCCCTAATCCTAGGTAAGGAATAGGATAATAATTATCTATAAAAAATTTATTATCTTTGCCGTATTCTATAGCTAATTTATAAGCAGCCATTGCTTCTTGAATATTACCTTGGTTAAGTAATTTATTTCCTATAGTGCCGTAGTTAAAGATTATTTCTTCAGTGGAATTAAATATTTGAAATGGAATATGTTTGTTTATTTCATCTGAAAGTCTATTTCTTTCTTCTAATGTTTTAGGTAACTCTTGTGCCAGTATTTCTTCATCTGATTCGTTGAAACATGATATTGGATCTCTCATGATTCTTTTTAATTTGCGGATATGTTCTTCAGTTAATTTTCGTTTCATAGTTTAATAATATTTTTCATTGATATATTTATACCTTTGATACTGCAAAATTTATTAAATCAATTTGGGATTCGTGTTTGCTCACGTATTTTTATACGCCTAGCTTAACTCACCACTCACTTGATTTCTAACCTTTGAAGTATCTACGGTATGCATTAAAAATTATTAAAATTTTTAACCGCTCGAATCATATAAAAAAATTAAATAAAATAATTCTTGAATTGATAGTTTTATTAAGTGGAATTGATGTGTGAGATTCTATAATTGAATAGAATTTGAAAAATTGGCACAAAGTTAGATAAGGATATGCCAACTCTTCATTTATTAGCAGCATAAACCACTAGTAAATGAAGAGAATTGTTAGATAATAATGAAAATAAAGCAATTAATTAGAAACTTTTACTGCATTTAATTTATTATATAGTTTGTAAATAGACTGTTCAGCATCGTTAATTTTTCTATTAACTACTTTCAATAATTTTTTTGAAGGCTCTTCAGTTATTTGTGCAGCAGAGCTTATTTGTTCTGCTAAATTTTTAAGAGATTCTTGTATTTCTATAAAGGATCTTCTAAATTGCTCTTTAATCGTAGTAGATGATTCTTCAAGCTCTTTTATTTTTAAACATAAATTTTCTAAAAGCTGCTCTACCTTAGCTTGCATTAAGTTTAATTTTTGCTTCTCTTTTTCACTAAGATAACTTAATGTTTCTTGCATTTTTGCTTGAATTCTTACCTTTGTAATACGATCAAGTTCTGAAGCAAGCCCAACCTTACTCATCAAGAATATTATCCATTTGTGGACATCAAAATGATACCATTTTGCACCATTACGATAGTCTGAAGGGAAAGCATGGTGATAATTATGCCAATTTTCTCCAAGTAAAAATAAAGCCATCCACCAAATATCTCCAGCAGTTCCTTTGTAATATTTTTTACTACCGACAAAGTGACATAAAGAATTTACACAAAAAGTTGCTTGTTGTTGCAAGAATCTACCAAGCCCCATGAATAAAAATCCCATATATGCCGAATGTAGAGTACCGCCAACTAGATAGCCTATAATTAATGGTACAGCTACATTCATAAAGACTGCTATCTGCCAATAATATCTTAGCTGCCACTTTAATAAACTGTTTTTACCAAGCTTAACCCAAGTAATACGATCGATAGATTTATAGCTGCCTTGCCCAACTAACATCCAGCCTATATGAGACCAAATAAAACCTAAAACCCTATTTTCAAATTTTAAAGGACTATGCGGATCTTGATCTGTATCTGTTTTAGCATGGTGCTTATAGTGGTTTGAAGCCCAAGATAAAGCAGGTCCTTGCAAAGTTCCAGCAGATAGTACAACTAAAACAAACTCAGCATATTTATTTATCTTATAAGAATGATGAGACCATAATCTATGCAATCCAATTCCAACCGTAATATTATTAACATAATAACTGCTAATCAGAAAAATAATTTCAGTCCAACCTATTCCATAATTGGATACATATTTAACTAAAAGCGATATTAGGATAAGAGGATAAATTATTAGTGCAAAAAATGCAGGCTTATTTATTTTACTTAGCATAAAGTTTAACCGATTTTTAATTGTAACAATGAACCTAACTAGCATCGATAAGAAATATTAACACAATTAATATATAAATACAAAGAAATTTTTAATTGTTATCATTAAGTATCTGATTCTACTATATCTTTATTAAGAGAATAACCAATAAAACGGACTGTTTTAATAATTGGACTATCTTTTCCTAAAGCATCTCTAATTCTATTTATATGCACATCAATCAGACGCTGGTTAAAACTTTCGTCATCTTCCCATAAATATCGCATTATTTCTCGGCGTGAATATACACTATCGGGCGATTGAAGAAAAAGTCGCAGAATTTTAAATTCTGTGGGCCCTAAACGAATAGTTTCCTTGCCCTTAATAAACCCTTTCAGCATTTAAATCAATGCTTATATTTTTAAATTTGATAATATTATCCTGTAAAATTGTTTTAGAGCGTCTCAACAAGTTTTTCAGAAAATGGATGATCTGATCAGATAAGAAAGGTTTATAGAAAAATGATATCAAATCATCGATCTCCATTAAATTTAACTGTTTAGTTGAGGACAGAAAAATTATCGGGGTATTAGAAAGCTTATCAATTTTCCTAATACTTAGATACAGTAACCATAGGATTTTCCTGTAGTTCTGCATTAGTAACTATGATAGCAAGGGGTTCATGGAAGAAATAATTTAATATTTTTTCTATGTTTATAATCCTTGTTATGTTAAAGCCTGCTCTTTCTATATCGTTACATAAAGAAATATTAATGCTTTTTTTATTTTCTTCTTCTATGATTAGAAGTTGTGGTAAGAGTTTGTCTAACACTAAATTAACCTCTGTTAATATTTAGTAAATAATTGAAAATTTTTGTTAATAATCTTCAGATTTACTAGGGGTTATAGCAAACTTTTTTTAAAAATAAACAAAGAAATAATAATTTTTTAAAAATAATACTTGAATTTAATAGTTTCAGTTGCTATAAATAGCTTTATTTTAAAGTTTTTGTTGGGATTCTTATAATTATGAGTTTTTACGAGTCAGTTTTTATTGTGCGTCAAGACGTATCATTAAATGATATAGATAAAATTGTTGATGATTTTAGTAAAATCATTAAAGATAATAACGGTGCTATTGTAAAAAAAGAATACTGGGGATTAAGAGCTTTAGCTTATAAAATCGGTAATCACAAAAAAGGACATTATTACCTTTTAGGTCTTGATACTACTCCAGCTGTAAAGCAAGAGCTAGAAAGAAAAATGAAACTTAATGAAAATATCATAAGATTTCTTACACAGAAAGTAGATTCAATTAGTAATGAGCCTTCACCGATATTAAAAAATCAAAGTACAGAAAATACTCCAGTAATTGATGTAACGGCTAATTAAAATAATCAAATCTAAATTTGCAGGAATTAAGGTAAAGAATGTCGAAAAATAATACTAGTGAAACAACAACCCGAAAACCAATGGAAAGAGCTTCTAAAAAAGTGTTCTTTAGAAGACGTAAAGGTTGCCCTCTTTCCGTGCCTAATGCACCGGTTATTGATTATAAAAATCCAGAGCTTTTAATAAAATTTGTTTCCGAAGGTGGTAGAATGCTACCAAGTAGAATCACAAATGTTTGTGCAAAAAAACAAAGAAAGCTAAATAATGCTATTAAAATTGCAAGAATTTTAGCATTGTTACCTTTTGTATTTCAAGCTAAGTAAAGGACGTATAATACCATGGAAGTTATTTTAATTAAACCGGTAAGAAAATTAGGTAAGATAGGGGAAATACATAAAGTAGCCGACGGATTTGGTCGTAATTATCTTTTACCACAAAAATTAGCTATTAGAGCTACTGAGCTTAATAAAGAGTTAATTGTTAAGCAGAAGCATGAATTAGAAGAAAAAGATAAACAAGTAAAAGAAGAAATAACAAAAATTAATGATCTTATTAAAGATCAAAAATTAATTTTTGTTCGTCAGACCTCAGATGATGGTAAATTATTTGGTTCAGTAAATAATAAGGAAATAGCCGAAAAATTATCTCAAACTGTATCTTACCCTATTTCTCATTTAAATATAATTCTTGATACTCAAATCAAATCTACAGGGATTTACAAGGTTGAAGTAAGATTGCATGCTGAGCTTAGTACAGATGTTACAGTGATTGTTGCAAGATCAGAATCAGAAGTACAAGACTATTTACGTGAACAAAAAACTGAAGAATCTACAACAGAGCCTTTAGCTGAGTCAGCATAAGACTAGCTTTATCATTCTACAATTTGATTTGTCTTTATTCAAATGCTTTATTTATCCCGCAACTTAATTACGGGATAGATAAGATAATAATCACCAAACATCTATCTTAGTTAATGCATAATTAGTACTTATTATATGCAAAGAAGTAAGTATTGCTTGTGTGGACTAGTTTCCTATATTACCTTATAACGGCATTGCCTACATCGAAAAACGTGATCGGTGTCATCTAGTTGCTTGTCTTATAGTACCGGACAGTTTTTATTCTATGTCATTCCCGCGTAGGCGCAGTAGTGTCCGGAGAAAATTGGAGTATTATTAAAACCGTCATTGCGAGCGGTCGTAGACCGCGTGGCAATCCAGAAAAATAGTAAAAAATAACTAATTTTAGCATTTTTTACTGGATTGCTTCGTCAATTACTTCGTAATTTCCTCGCAATGATGACTCTCGATCCACGCAATAATGCTTTCCCGCAGAAGCGGGAATCCAGAAAAGTAAACATAAAAGCAGCAAGTTTTTAAAATTAAAAGCTCGATTCATCTCGCTTTACGCTGGATTCCCGCCGTTGCTAAAAACGACATAGAATAATAACTGTCCGGTACTATTCATCACCACAGGCAAATCTTGAAGTATCAAGGATATACAAATTATCTTTATTCATATGCGTTTGCAATAGGTCTATTTTCATAAATTCTTTTTGTCTGCAATACTATTTCTCCGATTTTTTTCTGCAAAATCTCTATAGGAGGTAATTCTGTCCAATATTGTGCAACGTGAATGCCGCTTGCCGACATTTCTAACAATTCTACTTGGGCGTCAGATTTTTCAGAACATAATATAATACCTATCGGAGGTTTTTCATTTTCAAAACATTCGTTCTTTTTTAGCCAATTTAAATATAGCTCCATTTGACCTTTATACTCTGCCTTAAATTTTCCTGTTTTTAATTCAATTGCTACTAATCTTTCTAACTTTCTATTGAAAAATAATAAATCTAAATAGAAATGTTCATTGTCTATAGTCATACGTTTTTGTCTTGCTACAAATGAAAAGCCGGTACCTAGTTCTAAAATAAATTGTTCAATACGCTGTAATATCGCATTTTCCAAATCATTTTCATAATGTTCATCTGGAAGTTCTAAAAAATCAAGTATGTAAGGGTCTTTAAGAATTAAATCAGGCTCTAACCTAGAATCTGTTTTAAATAATGATATTACTTGTTCTTCAGATCTATTAGATAACTTCGTTCTTTCATATAACATTTTATCAATATTACTACGTAACTGTCTAACGCTCCAATTTTCTTGTATAGACATATAGGCATAAAAATCTTTCTGATTCTGTTCTTTTAGAGGTAATAACTCTATTATATGACTCCAACTTAATTGGTGCGACAGTGTCGCACTAATTTGTTGCTCTTTAAAAGATTGATAAAATTGATTCATGCGAATTAGAGCTGTACGAGAAAAGCCTTGCCCATATAATGAAGAAAGACCTTTAGCTAAAGTCTTAATAACCTCCTGTCCGTATTCCGCTCTTGTACTTTTAAGGATCTCTATGCCAGTATACCGCAGATATTTTAAGATTTGGAAGTCAAATAAGCGGTGAGCCTGCGGAGCGTACAAATAGTACGTGAGCAAAGGCGAATCCTGAAATTTGGCTTACCAAATATTGGAATATCAAAAGGTATATAACATTGTCATTTCAGCGTTAGCTTTAATGGCAACTCTCACTTTAGCATTATTAATAAGAACGCTAATATCATTTATTAGTTCATTAGTATTTGTTGTTATTTCACTCATGGATTTTTCTATATATTATGTTTTGCTACTTTTAGTGTATTTTAAATTTTCAATACTAAAAGTTTTATTTTAACTTTAAAAAATAAAATTTGATTTTTTAGAATTAAGCCTATATTTTAATTTAATTAAGAATTAGTTAAGTATGGAAGCTTATGTCAAATATAGATAAAGAAAAAGCTGTTGCTGCAGCTCTCGCACAGATTGAAAAAAGCTATGGTAAAGGCTCGGTTATGAAACTTGGTCAGCGTCCTAATGTTGATATAGAAGCTGTATCAACCGGTTCGCTTGGACTTGATATAGCTCTTGGAATTGGCGGAGTTCCTAAAGGTAGAATAATAGAAATATTCGGTCCTGAAAGCTCGGGTAAAACTACTCTCACATTACATTTAATTGCCGAAGCCCAGAAGAAAGGCGGGACATGTGCATTTATTGATGCTGAGCATGCTTTAGATCCAGCTTATGCTAAAAAGCTTGGAGTCAATATTGACGAGCTTATCATATCTCAGCCTGATACAGGAGAGCAAGCTTTGGAAATTGCTGATACTTTAATTCGCTCCGGCGGTATTGACATGATAATCATAGATAGTGTTGCCGCTCTAGTACCGAAATCAGAAATTGAAGGCGAGATGGGCGATGCACAAATGGCTTCTCAAGCAAGATTAATGAGTCAGGCTTTGCGTAAACTTACTGCCTCAATTAATCGTACTAACTGTATTACTGTTTTCATCAACCAAATTAGAATGAAAATAGGTGTAATGTTTGGTAGTCCTGAAACTACAACCGGCGGTAATGCTTTAAAATTCTATGCTTCAGTTAGAATAGATATCAGAAGAATAGGTTCTATTAAGGATAAAGAAGAAGTAATAGGCAGCCAAACCAAAGTAAAAGTAGTAAAAAACAAAGTATCACCTCCATTTAAAACAGCAGATTTTGATATAATGTATGGCTCAGGTATCTCAAAAGAAGGTGAAATAATCGACCTTGGAGTAAAGCTTGACATAATAGAAAAATCCGGCTCTTGGTTTTCTTATAATAGCGTACGTATCGGTCAAGGACGTGAAAATGTTAAACAATATTTGAAAGATAATCCACAAATCTCTAATGAAATTGAGAAGCTTGTACGAGAAAAATCATCTAAAGTCAATAATATAAATTTTGAACAAGAGGAGGAAGTAAATGATTGATTTAAGCGGTCAAACAGCATTAATTACCGGAGCTTCAGGAGGTATAGGAGGTGCTATTGCAAGGCAGCTTCATAAGCTTGGAAGTCATGTAATTATAAGCGGGAGTAATGAGGAAAAATTAAAAGCTCTTGGCGATGATTTAAAAGATAATTACACTATTAAAGTTTGTAATCTTACAAATACTGAAGAATGCGGCAATTTAGTAGCTCAAATAGAAAAATTAGATATTTTAGTCTGTAATGCCGGTATTACCAAAGATACGCTAGCAATCAGAATGAAAAATGAAGATTTTGACCAAGTTATTGATATTAATTTAAAAGCAAATTTCATCTTAAATCGTGAAGCAATAAAAAAGATGATGACTAATAGATACGGACGCATCATTAACATAGCCTCAATAGTAGGAGTTTCAGGTAACCCTGGGCAAGCTAATTATTGTGCTTCTAAAGCAGGTTTAATCGGTATGACAAAATCACTTGCTTATGAAGTTGCAACCAGAGGAATTACAGTTAATGCAGTAGCTCCAGGTTTTATTAAATCTGATATGACTGATAAGTTAAATGATGAACAAAAAGAAGCTATAACACGAAAAATCCCGAAAGGAACATATGGTATGCCTGAAGATATAGCAAATGCAGTTGCATTCTTAGCAAGCAATCAATCATCATATATTACTGGTCAAACCCTACATGTAAATGGTGGAATGTTAATGGTATAAAATTTTATGCTGGCATAAAACAATTTTTTGTGCTAGAAGTTCTTTTAAAGCTAAAATATTAAACTTATGTTTATAAATATACAAACTAATAAAAATGATTTATGGAGTTCAAAATTATGAGTAAAGTGGATAATATCGAGCAGAAAGTTATCAAAATTATTGCTGATAATCAAGGAAAAAAAATTGAAGAAATCAGCGTGGACTCGCGATTTGCAGAAGATTTAGGAGTAGATAGCCTATCTACAGTAGAAATAATGATGGAAATAGAGAAAGAATTTGGTATTGATGTTCCTGATGAAGAAGCAACTAAGATAAAAAAAGTAGCAGATGTTGTTAACTATATAAAAGAACATAAATCTTAATCTGTGTCAAATTAAGACCTAATAAAAAATAATTAAGGATGTTAAATCAAACCATGAATAAAAGAGTAGTTATTACTGGTCTTGGGCTGATTACCCCAGTTGGGCTTAACGTTAAGTCATCTTGGGATAATATAGTCCAAGGAGTAAGCGGTATAAAAACTATTACAGCATTTGACACTTCCAAACTTGCATGCAAAATTGCAGGGCTATTAAACCATTCTGAAGAGAATGGCTTCAAACTTGAAAATTTTACAAAAGCTGAAGATGTAAATAGATTGAGTAAAATGGATAAATTTATCCATTATGGCGTTGCAGCTGCAACTGAAGCAATTGAAGATAGTGGATGGTTACCAGAGGATCAAGAATCACGTGACAGAACCGGTTTAATATTAGGTTCAGGAATTGGCGGTCTTAAAATGATCGAAGATACTTCTGTAAAGCTTCATCAAGAAAATAATGGTAAAGTTAGCCCGTTCTTTATTCCAGCTTCCTTAATTAATCTTTTATCAGGTCTTGTTTCAATAAAATATGGCTTTAGTGGTCCAAACCAAGCTGCAGTAACGGCTTGCTCTACTGGAGCACATGCTATAGGCGATGCTATGCGTATGATAAAGCATGGCTATGCTGATGTTATGATCGCAGGCGGTGCGGAAGCACCGGTAACACCTGTTGGAGTTGCAGGTTTTGTAGCAGCAAGAGCCTTATGTACTAAATATAATGATGAGCCTGAAAAAGCATCGAGACCTTGGGATAAGGATCGAGGTGGTTTTGTTATGGGCGAAGGAGCTGGCGTTGTAGTCTTAGAAGAATACGAACATGCTATGCGTCGTGGTGCTAAAATTTATGGTGAGGTCGTAGGATACGGCTCTACTGGTGATGCGTACCATATGACAGCTCCACATCCTGAAGGGAGAGGAGCTTATCGAGCAATGCATGAAGCACTGCAAGATGCTGGTATAACCCCTTATGCCATTGGCTATATTAACGCACATGGTACTTCTACTGATATAGGCGATGCGATCGAATTAAATGCAGTTCAGAGATTATTTTTAGAAGCTAACCCTAAAGTTTTAATGTCTTCTACTAAATCTTCAATAGGGCATTTGCTTGGTGCTGCCGGAAGTGTTGAATTTATCTTTGGTACGCTTGCAATTAGAGATCAGATTGCACCACCTACCCTAAATTTAGAAAATCCAATGGACGAAGTTAAGTTAGACTTAGTTGCACTTAAAGCTAAAGAGGCTAAAATAAACTACGTACTTTCCAACTCTTTTGGCTTTGGCGGCACTAACACTAGTTTAATAATTAAAAAGATTTAACATCATTTCGAGAAGAAACTGAAAGTTTCGACGAAGCAATCTCAGGAGTCACTATGTCATCTAGTTGCTTGGGAACTAGATCCAGAAAATAATAAAAAATACTAATTTTATTAGTATTTTTAACTGGCTCTAGTTCCCAAGCCACGGTCTGACATAACCCTATGACCCCAATCTATTACATTAAAGATGGTAATTTAAGTTTTGCTGATAAAATAATTTTATCTGATTTAGAGCTTTATTTATACAAAGGCGATAAGATTTGTCTGATAGGTCGTAATGGCTGTGGTAAATCAAGCCTAATGAAAGTAATATCGGAAGATTATGAATTAGATAACGGAGAGTTATTTAAAGACCCTGCAATCACAACTGGATATTTAAAGCAAGACATTGCGATCAAACTTAATTCTAATGTTTATGATTTCATTCTAGATCAGAACAGTAAAAATGAAATAGATATAATACTAGAAAAGCTACAAATCAATGGCACAGATAATTTATCCACCTACTCAGGCGGACAGCTTAGAAGAGCCAGCCTTGCTAAAGCCTTAATATTAGAGCCAGAAATATTATTGCTTGATGAACCGACTAACCATTTAGATATTGAAACATTGAATGGTTGGAAGGATACGTTAAATCATATAATGGTGCGATTATTTGCATTAGTCACGATAGAACTTTCTTATCAAATGTGACTAATAAGATTTGGTGGCTTGATCGTGGACATTTACGTAAATCCGATAAAGGATTTAAGTATTTTGATGAATGGCAAAATATTATTATAGAGCAAGAAGAAGCAGCCCTGCGGAAATTAAATAAAAAATTAGCTCAAGAAAATGAATGGTTAAATGCAGGTGTCACAGCTAGACGTAAGCGTAACCAGAAAAGGCTTGCCCAGCTAAAAACTTTAAGGGAAATAGCAAGAGAACACGCAGCAAAGCTAGCTCGTTCAAAACAAAGAGTACAAGCTGAACTTGAAGAAAATATAGCTAAAAGTAAGTTTATTATCGAAGCTGATAACGTTAGTTTTAGCTATAAAAATACTAAAATTATCGATAATTTTAGTTTCCGAGTTAAAAAAGGCGAAAAGATCGGCATAATTGGAGCGAATGGTTCAGGAAAATCTACTTTTATCAAATTACTAACCAAACAACTTACTCCTGAAATCGGCAAAATTATATATGGTGGTAATTTAGATATCTCATATTTTGATCAACATCGAGAAAAACTAAACCATAATCATACTTTGCAGCAAACTTTATGCCCTACCGGCGGAGATCAGGTATTTTTGCCCAATGATAAAACTATGCATGTTGCTGGCTATCTGAAGCAATTCATGTTCGATCCTAAGCTACTAAATGCTAAAACTGCTATTCTATCAGGAGGTGAGGCTAACAGGCTATTACTTGCAAAAATTTTAATTAACCCTGGCAATTTGCTCATCCTAGATGAACCAACCAACGATTTAGATATGGATAGTTTAGAGATTTTACTAGACATACTTGCAGATTATTCCGGCACTTTAATAGTAGTTAGTCATGATCGTGATTTCTTAGATAGATTAGTTACACGAACCTTAGTTTTTGCTCAAGGTAAAATTTATGATTTAACTGGCGGATATGAAGATTACAAGCAATATTTTACTGTAAGCCCCATAACTAAAAAAATCTCAAAGCCTATAACTCCTATTTCTAGTCCTAAAGAACCACAAAATAAAAAGCTATCTTACAAATATCAACGTTTGCTTGAAACATTACCAAATGAAATTGAAAAATTAGAAGCTTCAATTAAGGCTTTAGAAAAGCAACTTGAGGATAGCAATCTATACCTTGCAAACCCGCAAAAATATAATCAAATCAGTACTCAACTAGTTAATGATAAAAAGAAACTTGATGAGTTATTAAATCAGTGGCTTACAATATAAAGTTAATTTTTGTTAATAAATACTTGACTTAAATTTTACTATTTGCTAACGTTTTTTTGCAATGAGAGCAATAGATATAAAAGGTTATTGTGAGTAATAAAGAAAATATAAGCAAGAAACAGATAGATGATCTTCAAATTTCTAATGAGATTAAATCTATCCTTTCTCAAGTAAGTGCTACTAATAATCCTACAGAGTTAAGTAGATTAGCAAGTCAAATACGATCGCTAAAATCTGATAATAGTTATCTTAATAATATAATTGATGAAATTCAAAACACTATAATAAAAAAGCAAGAAACTTCTGAAATACAATCTAATTCTGAAACTTATGCAAGAGACTTAGAAAAATTACAACAGCAACTACAACAAGAAGAAATACAAAAATATAAAGCAAAAGTAACAGAACAAATTAGAGAGCTTAATACTAAACATGATAAATTTAAGGAAAATCTAGAAGAGTATAAAAAATTATATACCCCACTAGAAGAAATGGTAAAAAAAGATTCTAAAGGGGAGATAACAATTGATGAAAAAGCTGTAGATAAAAATATACTAACTCATCAAGAAGTAGAAGAGCGTAGACAAAAATTTGCAGGGCTTAAAGAACAAGAGAAAGGAATAAATGAAGTATTTGAGAAAGCTCAGCAAGAAAAGGAAGAGCTAGAAAAAGAAATTAACAGCTTATCGCAAATAAAAAAACAACATTTAACCCCAGAGCAAATAAATAAATTAAAAACTAATCATGACAAACTAGCAGCGAATAAGGAATTATTAGAAAAAGTTCGAGAAATAAGACAAAACATAAAGAGTGATCTCGATAAATTAAAATCATCGCATGAAAAAGATCACATACACATAAAACAATTTAAAGATGCTATAGAAAAAACAGAACATACTAGAAGCCCTGATAAACATGAACAATTAAAGCAAAAACATGTTTTACTTTACAATCAACATGATGCAATAACAAATAATAAAGAGCTAGATGAAAAAGATAAAAAAATACGTCAAAATGTAAAAACTCAGCATCAATGCGATAAAATAAAGGATTCTTTAACTAATTCAGAACCTAAAAAAACTATATCGCAAAATGTACAACCACAAATTAATAATCAAAAAAAAATAGGTCGGGAGATATAATTCATTCGTCTATAAAATAATCAATCACAAAACTAAAAAAGGAGAAAATTATGTCTAAAGAAAAAAAAACTGCAGAAGAATTATTTAAAGAATTCCAAAAAACTTATAACCCTGAAGCAAACAAAGCTTTTGTACAACAAACACAGCAAGATTCCAAAAATCTAGCAGGAATGGTTACTACACCATTTCATCATGGAGATTTGCAGCAAGAACAAGATAATAACGTTAAAAAACTAGGAGGTACTAAACATCACTCTAAATGTGAAATAATATAATTATCTTTCTTTTTATTTTCATATAACCTATCTAGAATTTACACAAATTCTAAATTCTATGCATTTTTTAAAAATGCATAGAACCTAAACAATACTTCCCTCGAATATTATTTAAAATTTGATAAAGTTATTTAAATATATTATAATGTAGACCTTTTAAGGTATTACAAAACATTATATATGAGTAAGAAGCTTTATATTAAAACTTACGGATGTCAGATGAATGTGTATGACTCCGTTAAGATGCAGGACTTGCTATATCCTTACGGCTATGAGCCTACAGAAAATATCGAGGAAGCAGATGTCATTATTTTAAATACTTGCCATATCAGAGGAAAAGCCGCAGAAAAAACCTATTCGGAACTTGGTCGCATTAAAAAATTACAAGATGCACGAAAAAAACAAGGTTTAAATTCAGCAATAATAGTAGTAGCTGGCTGTGTTGCACAAGCTGAGGGCGAAGAAATTTTTACCAGAACTCCTTATGTTGATATCGTAGTTGGTCCTCAATCTTATTATAACTTACCCGAATTAATTTCTAAAGTTGTTAGACACGAAAAACACTTAATCGATCTTGATTTTGTTGAAGAAGCAAAATTTGACCAATTACCTGAGCAGTTATATCCGCAAGGAGCTAGTAGCTTTATATCAGTGCAAGAGGGGTGCGATAAGTTTTGTACTTTTTGCGTAGTACCTTATACTAGAGGTGCTGAATTTTCAAGAAATGTAGAGCAAGTTTATAGAGAAGCTTTAAAGGTAGTTAGCAGCGGTGCTAAAGAAATCATGCTGCTTGGACAGAATGTTAATGCCTATCACGGCAAAACATCAGACGATAAAGTATTTACTCTTGCTGATTTGATAAGGCATTTAGCAAAAATTCCAAATTTAGAGAGATTACGTTATACCACGTCACATCCGATAGATATGACAGATGATTTAATAAGCTTGCACGGCTTAGAGCCTAAATTAATGCCGTTTTTACATCTTCCAGTGCAATCAGGTTCAAATAAAATACTCAAGGCAATGAACCGCAAACATGATCGGGATTATTACTTTGATATAATTGATCGCTTAAGAAAAGCAAGACCTGATATAGTTTTATCTTCTGATTTTATTGTTGGATTTCCTGGCGAAACAGATGAAGATTTTGCCGATACTTTAGATTTAATCCGTAAAGTAAAATATGGTCAGTGCTATTCATTTAAATATAGCCCACGTCCTGGTACCCCAGGGGCGACAAGAAACGATCAAGTGCCTGAACATATTAAATCAGAAAGATTAACTATCTTACAGCAAGAATTATCAAATCAACAGCTAGCCTTTAATGAAAGCTGTGTAGGAAGTATTATGAAAGTTTTATTTGATCGTAATGGTAAATTTGATGATCAAATCATAGGCAAAACACCTTATATGCAGTCCGTATATATCAAAAACTCTAATAAAGATTTACTTGGTAAAATTATTGAGGTAAAAATTACTAAAGCAGCACTTAATAGTTTAAGTGGAGATATAATTTAAGATCGTCATTGTAAGGAGCGTGGCAACCCATAAAATAATAAAACTAAAATGTATAAATCTCTATTTTTTTGTTTAAAAATTCTTGCTTTGCTTTTTTTAATAGGCTGCGGAATTGTCTCTTATATAATATATTACTATTCCCGTGATTTACCTGATTATAGACAGCTAGCAAGATATTATCCTCCCTCGGTAACCCGTATTTATTCTCGTGATGGAAAATTAATGGAGGAATATGCTTTCGAGCGGCGTGTATTTATCCCAATTAACAGTATTCCTACCTCATTAAAAGAAAGCTTTATTGCTGCAGAGGATAAAAATTTCTATAACCACCAAGGGGTTGATTTATTTGGAATAGTTAGGGCAGCGTTTCTTAACATATCAAATTTTCTTCATCATAGGCGTATTGAGGGTGCTTCTACTATTACTCAGCAGGTAGTAAAGAATTTTCTACTTACCAATGAAGTATCGTTTCAGCGTAAGATCAAAGAAGCAATTTTATCTTATATGATCTCAAGAGTATTTACCAAAGATCAGATTTTAGAATTATATCTCAATCAAACATTTTTTGGGCGTGGTGCGTATGGGGTTGCTACCGCCGCACAAAATTATTTTAACAAATCAGTAGAGGAGCTAACTATTGCAGAGTCAGCTTTTATTGCAGCATTACCTAAAGCACCTTCTGAACTTAATCCTGAGAAAAATTATGCTAGGGTTAAAGCTCGTCGTGATTATGTAATAATGCGAATGCTAGAAGATGGTTATATCACAAGCGATGCAGCAAAAGAGGCAGTAGATAGTCCAATTACGCTACGAAAACGAGATCAGGATGAAACTGTTACGGCCGATTATTATGCTGAGCAAGTTAGGGATGAAGTAATTAAAATGCTAGGTAGTAAAGATGAATTTTATACTAGCGGTCTTACTATTATTACTTCTTTAGATGCTAAAATGCTAAAATTTGCTGAAGAGTCACTACGAAAAGGTCTTAGAGATTTTGATAGAAAACGTGGTTTCAGAAAAGCTATAGCTACTATTTCACTTAATAACTGGCAAGAAGAACTAAAAAAATTACCAACCACACCATCGCTTCTAGAATATAAAATCGCTGTAGTTTTAGAAGTTACTGATACTCAAGCTGAGATCGGGTTTGCAAGCGGAGCTAAATCTAAAATCCCTATTTCTGAAATGAAATGGGCAAAAAGTGAGCTTAAATCAGCTAAAAAGCTACTAACAAAGGGTGATGTAATAGTTGTAGAACCTGTAAAAGATTATTATGCCTTACGGCAAATTCCAGAAGTAAACGGTGCTATTATGGTCATGAATCCAAATACTGGACAGGTACTTGCAAGCGTCGGCGGATATGATTTCTTTGCTAGTAAATTTGACAGGGTAACACAGGCACTTCGTCAACCTGGTTCTTTAAGTAAAACTTTTGTTTATCTAGCAGCCCTTGAAAATGGCGTTAAACCAAATCAGATTTTTAATGACGGTCCTATTGAGATTTCGCAAGGTCCAGGCATGCCTAGCTGGCGACCTAAAAATTATGAGGGTAAGTTTCTAGGACCGATTACTATGCGTACCGGACTTGAAAAATCCCGTAATCTTGTAACAGTTAGAGTAGCAACTGCGGTGGGACTCACCAAAATCGTTGATATAATTAAGCGATTCGGAATTAATGATAATCCGCAAAAAGTCTATTCTATGGTACTTGGTTCTATTGAAACAACGCTTGAGAGAATAACTAATGCTTATGGCATTATTGCTAATGGTGGTAAAAGAATAAAGCCGCATTTTGTTGAATTAATCAAAGATCGTAACGGCAAAGTTATTTATCGCAGAGATGATAGAGAATGTACAACTTGTAACGTTTCAGATAATGATTTAGATAACGCTATATTAGAAATTCCGGCAGAAAATATTTATATGGTCACGGATGCAGCAAGTGACTATCAAATTACCTCACTTTTAACAGGTGTAGTAGATAGAGGGACTGCTTACTCCGCAAAGAAATTAGGGAAAATTATCGGCGGAAAAACCGGTACTAGTAACGATAGTAAAGATACATGGTTTATAGGCTTCACGCCTAAAATAGTTGTGGGTAGTTATGTTGGGTATGATACGCCAAGAACTTTAGGAAGAAGAGCAACAGGATCAAGCGTAGTACTGCCTATTTTTGTTGATTTTATGAGTAATGCTTATAAAAATGAGCCATCATTGCCTTTTAAAGTACCTGATTCAATAAGATTACAAGCTGTAGATAGAGCAACTGGTCAAATCACGCCTGGTGGTTCTATTATGGAAGCATTTAAGATCAATAACATCCTGATAATTGAAGATGACAGCGAAATTATAGACAACAATTATAATAATGACGTTTTTGATTACGTGCCTAGCGAAAAAGATCAATCTCAGGAAATATACTAAACCTAAAAAAGTTAAAACTAATGAAAAAAATTACTTTATACTTAACTGCGTTAATATCATTTACTGCATCTTTTGCAGCTAAAGCAGATTGCTTTTTAGTTAAGGAAAATGATAAGCTTATTAAACAAGATGGTGATTGCAAATCACGCTATGCTCCATGTTCTACCTTTAAAATTGTTTTAAGTTTAATGGGTTATGATAACGGATTTTTAATTGATGAAACTCATCCAAAATTACCTTTTAAAGATGGTTATGACGATTATCTTGAAGTTTGGAAACAGCCACATACACCTAAAGACTGGATGAAAAATAGCTGTCTTTGGTATTCACGTCTTATTACTAAAGAATTAGGTTATGAAAAGTTCCATAATTACGTAACAAAATTTAATTATGGTAACCAAGATACTTCAGGAGATAAAGGAAAGAACAATGGTTTAACTAATGTGTGGCTTTCTAGCTCTTTAGAAATTTCACCTGAAGAACAGATTGCTTTCCTACAAAAACTTGCAGCAGCTCAATTACCTGTAAGCCTTAAAGCTCAGGAAATGACCAAAAATATTATGTTTATCGAAGATTTTGCAGATGGATGGAAGCTTTATGCTAAAACAGGGAGCGGAAATCGTCTTAAGAACTATAAAGTTAAAAGATCGTCAAATAGGTTGGTTTATAGGATGGTTACAAAAAGATAACCGCAAAGTTTTCTTTGTACACTTTATTGAAGATAAAGAACATCACGATTCTTATGCAAGTTTTCTCTCTAGAGAGGCTGCAAAAGAGAAGCTAAAAGGATTAATAAGCAAAGAACTGAAATAATTTTAGCTGTGTCATCCCGTGGCTCAAAAAACGTCATTGCGAGGAGCGAAGCTCTGTTGCAATCTCAGGACATTTTCACGAAATTGCCACGCTTCTTTTAGTCGCGTAGCTCATGACGGAAAAACTACAACAATCGAGCATATATGAACAAAACTTCTATAGTTTGGTTACGGCGTAATTTGCGGCTGCATGATAATAAATCATTCGCAGCAGCACTTCGTAATTCTGATAAAATCCTACCAATTTTTATTTTCGATACCACTATTTTAGAAAGGTTTAAAAATCCATATGACAGACGGCTTTCCTTTTTAGCAAACACACTTTGTTTAATTAATGATGAACTTAAAAAGCTAAAAGGGAAGCTGTTAGTATTTCACAGCAACCCTTTAGATATCATTCCAAAACTCGCAGCTACCTTAAAAATTGAAAATATTTATGCTGATGAAGATTATGAGCCAAACAATATAGAACGTGATAAAAAAGTTCAGGAGTTGTTAGGTAATGATTGCACGCTTAATTTATATTGTGATCATTTACTTATAAAGCCTGATAGAGTTTTAACGAAAGATAATAAGCCTTATAAAGTATATACTCCTTATATGCAGGCTTTTCGTAAATTTATAGCGGATAATGGAAGTATATCACATAATAAGCTACTAACAAATTATAGCTATAATTTAGAGGATAAATTATATACACCCAAAAGTATAGAGCTGAAAACTATTGACCTAAATGTAGGGGAATCTGAAGCATTAAAACAAATCGGTTACGTCTATAAAGAAGATGAGCTTTGGCAGCCTAAAAATGCTCAGAATGTTTTAGATAAATTCATCACGAGAAGAATAAATCGTTACAAAATCGATCGGGATTTTTTATATCTTAACGGCACAAGTACCATCTCACCTTATTTAAGGTTTGGGCTTGTATCGATAAGAGAATGTTATCGTAAGGCTTTTAACGCTACCTCAAACCCGGGTAGTATAACGTGGATTAATGAACTAATTTGGCGAGAGTTTTACGCAACTATTCTATATCATTTTCCAAATACTGTTAATGAGGAATTTTTAGAAAAATATAAAAACAAAATACCTTGGAATAATAAGAAAGAGTATTTTGATAAATTCATTAATGCCGAAACTGGTTATCCTATAATTGATGCAGCAGTTAAGCAGCTTGTCGGTGACGGCTGGATGCATAATAGGGCAAGGATGATCGTTGCTAGTTTTTTCAGCAAGAATTTGCTTTTAGACTGGCGGAAAGGCGAAGAGTTTTTCGCTCAGTACCTTATGGATTACGAACTCGCTTCTAATGTCGGCGGATGGCAATGGGCAAGTTCTTGTGGTACTGATGCTCAGCCTTATTTCCGTATTTTTAACCCCTATACTCAAGGGAAAAATTTTGACTCAGATGCTGAGTATATCAAGAAATATTTACCTGCCTTAAAAAATGTCCCACCACATATTATCCACAATATTAATTTCCACAAAATGTATGATCATTACCTAGAACCGATAGTAGATTATGGGCTATCTAGAGCAAGAGCTATTGAGGTATTTAAGGAAATTGGAGGAGTGCGAGAAGATATATCTTTATCAAAAATTGATGAATAATATGAAATTTCGAATGCAAAGTTCGAAATTTCATGATATAATTTTCTTAAAGATCAAATATTGTGATTTATGAAAGCCATTGTTGAACGTCCAAAATATTTAGAAAAAATCAAAACTCAATTTTTAAGTCATAAGATAGTAGCACTTCTAGGTCCAAGACAATGCGGTAAAACCACACTAGCCCGTCAATTTGCTCACGGGCATCAGGACGTACATTTTTTTGACTTAGAAGATATCAGAGATTTAGCAGCGTTAGAGAATCCTTATATAGCACTTGAAAATAAAAAAGGCTTAATTATTATTGATGAAATTCAAAGATTACCAAATTTATTTCCTACGCTGCGAGTTCTAGCCGATAAAAATATAGAACAACAATTTTTAATATTAGGTAGTGCTTCAAGAGATTTAATTAAACAATCCTCAGAAACCCTTGCCGGTAGAATATCCTATATTGAGGTACATCCTTTTTCTTTATTGGAAGTAAATAACATAAAACAATTACATTTATTTGGTGGCTTTCCGAATTGCTACCTTTATCCCGAGACAGGATTTGATTGGCTTGAACAATATATTAGAACTTTTTTAGAACGAGATATTCCAAACCTTGGATTTTTGATTCCGCCAATTACATTACGCCGTTTTTGGACTATGCTTGCTCATTATCATGGAAATATTTTTAATGCTTCTGAAATTGGAAAATCCTTAGGAATCAGTGACCATACTATAAAAAATTATCTGGATATCTTATCCGGTACTTTTATGATACGTCAATTATATCCATGGTTTGAAAATATTTCTAAACGTCAGAAAAAAAGACCTAAAATATATTTTACTGATTCAGGCATATTTCATCATTTAATTGATATTTATTCACAAGAACAATTATTAAAAAATCCAAAACTAGGAGCTAGTTTTGAGGGCTTTGCTTTAGAACAAATAATAAGGCTATTTGATAAACGAAGCGAGGATTGCTATTATTGGGGAATACATCAAGAAGGGGAACTCGATTTATTCATAAAGCATAAAGGTTTAAAGCTAGGCTTTGAGTTTAAGTTTAGCGACGCCCCTACTCTCACTTCCTCTATGCATAAGGCTATACAATATTTAGCACTGGATGAATTATTTGTTATATATCCTGGGACAAAAAAATATCAATTAGCAATTAATATAACTGTTGTACCTATTAAAGATATAATAACGCTTATTTAATTAAAATTATATTGAATTATGTAACAAAACATATAATATAATTAGAAATTTTAAAGACGAGAGGATAATTTATTATAAACTTCGTTACGATTTCTTTTACCAATAGCAAGTACAAGTATTATGATACGATTATCATCTACTTCATATACTAATCGATAACCAACCGACTTTAGCTTTATTTTATATAAGTTATTTCCACCGCTTATTGCGTCTTTGGGTATACCGCAAATACTTCAAAAGTTGGTAAGTCAAATAAGCGGTGAGTCTGCGGAACGTAGATAAACTACGTGAGCAAAGACGAATCCCGAAATTTGGCTTGCCAAATCTTGAAGTATTAAAGGTATATACAAGGAGTTTTAAGTCTTTCCTTTAATTTCTTTTTAAATTGTTCCTTTATGGTAGAATCGAGTTTGTCCCACTCTTTTTTAGCAACAGGGATAAACTCCAGACTATAAGTCATTTATATTAACCTTGATTGCCTTTGATTTATCTTTTAACCTAATTGTAGCAAGTTCTAGTAAATATTGATCATCTAGAGCTTCAATTATTTGTTCATATAGTTTAGCAGGAATTACGTAAGCGGTAGGTTTATTATGATTTAGTAAAGCGACAGGTTTACCATTAGATTTATCAAGTAAAGCAGTAGGACTTTTCTTAAATTCCGATATACTAACTGTTAAATTTGCGTAAATATGCTCCATAATTATAACTATAATAAGCATTTAATTAAGTACTAACTATAGTACATAATTTTGTGTTTATCAAGAATATATTTTTGTTAATTTGGCATTATTAATATAAAATCAGTAGACGAAGCTCTATTTGGAAAATAGTAAAGCATTTTAAAGCTTTTAACCGCAGCGTCTACCTATACTCATAATCCTTATGTAACTTGTTAGCTAGTGCTTGCTCCCAGCGATCACCATTTTGCAGCAATCTTTCTTTATCATAAATAAGGGCAGTATGGGTTAGGCTGGCAAACTCAAAATTAGGACCTTCAACTATTGCATCAACAGGGCATGCTTCTTGGCATAGCCCGCAATAAATACATTTAGTCATATCTATATCATAACGGGTGGTACGTCTACTGCCATCTTCCCGCTCATCTGCTTCAATGACTATTGCCTGTGCCGGACAAATAGCCTCGCAAAGCTTACAAGCGATGCAACGCTCTTCGCCATTCTCATAACGACGCAAAGCATGCTCACCCTTAAACCTTGGGCTAACTGGGCTTTTCTCATAGGGATAATTGATAGTGACTTTAGCTTTGAAGAAATATTTTAAAGTCAAAGCCAAGCCTTTTATTATCTCGTATAGAAAAAAAGATTTTAAATAATTGATCATATTTTATTTTTCAAGCAGACTTTTTAATAATCAAACTCCTATCTCTGTAACTTATATCTTCTTGTTTTGTTACTTGCGAATGATTTGAATAGGTTACCCATTTAGGATTATAATCCTCTACTTCATTACCCCATTGTTTCCAATTCGGTCTTGTACCTCTAGCAAAAAGCTCTAAATAAGGTCCTTTGCTACATTTTTCTATTAATTCATATAATTCATCAGGCTTTCTAGAATGCTCTCGCTTTCTACTACTTATTAAATTAACTTGGCTTCTAGCAGGGGCTAAAGTACGAGCAGTTTTTCCTCGCACACCAAATAAGACTATTTCCGTAACATTGCGAAAATAAAATCCTACCCCTCTACCGTCAGGTCCGCCATCTTTGCGAATTTTAGACCAAATTATATTTGTTTTATAAGTAAAGCCCCACGCTTTCATTACCTCCAACCCTTCTTGAAGCAGAGCATTGGGAACCCATAAATATAAATGTGCTGGCTCAAGAATACAATTTGCTACAGGAATATTTTTTATTTCATCAAGTTTTAATGTGGAGTAGCGATTTAGTCTTTTATGCTCTGGGGCGACCTTACCTGTTCTATTTTCAAATTGCCAAGGAGGATCAGCAAGGATAGTATGAAATTTGCCTTTTACATTATTTTCAAAATCTTCTTTCGCTGTTACGATATTACTCACGACTTAATCCTCTATGTATAATTTGTTAGTAATACCAAAAACTAAAATTGGACAACCTCCCCCACCGCCACCTTCAATTCTTGGAAGTAATTTAGATATATGGGTAGTAGAAGCACCATATGAGCTACTTTTACCGATAGAATTAAATATTTTTTGTAACTCTGTACATCTAGTTATTATAATTCCTATACTTATTGCACGCAAATCAAATAAAAGTCTAAAATTATTTAGATCTCTATCAAAAAAAGGATCTTTATTATTCCATTCAATTTCTAATGCTATTCTATTTTTATAACAATCAACTTTATGGGTCGGAGAGTCTAAAGAATTTTCATCTACTATAACTTTGGTTAAAAACATTTTTTCTTTCCAACCTAATTCTGCAAAAGATTTATCTATTGATTTCGATATTTCAGATTTTTCACCTCCTCCTACAGTAATCCAGCTTTTCTTAAAACGAAAGTCTTTTAGTACCTGTATTATATCACTCCACTCATCAACAAAATCATTTTTTAAAATAGCAATAGCATGTTTCCACTCATGAATTTCATAATGTTCTTTGATAAAATCAGGAAAAAGTTCTTTACCCATAACTGTTAAATACCCGGCAAATTATCAGTATAAATTAATACACTCGACACCAGCACTACCCAAAATAAAGTTAGCGGTAGAAATACTTTCCAGCCTAAACGCATTAACTGATCATAACGATATCGTGGCAGCGTTGCCCTAATCCATAAAAAGCAAAATAGCAAAAATCCAACTTTAAAAACAAACCAAAAGAAACCTGGGACACAATCTAACCATGATATATTAAATGGCGGTAAATACCCCCCTAAAAAGAAAGTGGTAGTCATTGCACTAACTAATATCATATTAGCATACTCACCTAGGAAAAATAAAGCAAAACCCATAGAGGAATATTCGACATTATAACCGGCAACTAGCTCTGATTCTGCTTCCGGTAAATCAAAAGGCAATCTGTTTGTTTCAGCAAGTACTGAGATAAAAAATACCACCCCCATCGGCATTAGCATTAAATCAATCCACCACGGCATAGTTCTCTGTGCTTCAATAATTTGGCTTAAGTTCAGAGTACCGGTAGCAAGTAGCACAGTAATAATAACAAGCCCCATCGATACTTCATAAGAAATCATTTGTGCCGATGAGCGTATAGCTCCAAGAAATGCATATTTTGAGTTGCTAGCCCAGCCGGCAATAATAATGCCGTAAACACTTAAGGAAGAAATAGCAAGAATATATAAGACTCCGACATTAATATCGGCAAGAACTACGCCTTTTGCAAAAGGTATAACTGCCCAACCGATTAAGCTTAATATAAAGGTTATCATCGGTGCTAGGACAAATAATATTTTATCGGCGTTAGTCGGAATGATCGGCTCTTTAAATAATAGCTTTACCGCATCTGCTATAGGCTGCAAAAGCCCAAATGGTCCAACAACATTAGGACCCTTTCTAAGCTGCATAAGCCCGATTACACGACGCTCAGCATATGTTAAATACGCAACGCATAATATTAATGGTATAGTAATCGCCACCACCTTTAAAGCGATTATAATTAACGGAAAAATATATTCAAAAAAGAGTTCTGTCATAATGTTATTTAATTGTCATACAATCGTCATTGCGAGGAGATGCGTAGCAACGACGCGGCAATCTTATGAGGTAGTATATATTCCTGAGATTGCCACACTCGCTTCGCTCGTTCGCAATGACGGTTCAAGTCTTCACGCTGCCTCCTCATCCCTTTTCTGCTTAGCCTTTACGCATCTTGCCATGGTTACAGAATTCTTACTAATAACGTCAGTCATGTAATAATTAATAGGTCTAGAAGTTATAGGCTCTTTTGATAATTTATCTTTAGAACTAAATTTAGCAAACTTATTCTCTATAATTTTACCGATATCAGCAAATACGGGATATTCTTCAGCAAGCTTTGTTCGTACTTCCTGTAAATTACTTGCCCTAATATCCACTTGCAAATAATCAGCCAGCTCCTTAATTATCGCTATATCTTCTTTAGCTTTCCCTACAGGTGATACTGCTTTTTCTGCTATTTGCGGTCTACCCTCTAGATTTACGTAAATTCCACTCTGCTCAGTATAAGCAGCTGATGGTAAAATAACATCGGCTTTCGTAGCACCAATATCCCCATGATGCCCTTGATACACTATAAAAGCTGATTTAAGCTTATCAAAATTAACTTCATCTGCTCCAAGCAAATAAGCAAGTTCTATCTCTTCCAGTTTAGTAGATTCAGTATTAAAACCGATATCAAGCCCACCAACCATCGATGCGTGATTATGAAGTATATTAAAGCCTTTCCAATCATCCCGCGTGATATTATATTTATCGACCATTTTATGGATTAGCGATAATATAGCATATCCGTCATCTCGCCCATAAACACCATCACCTACTATAATCATCGGATATTTTGCTGCTTTTAATTCTTTTGCAAATTTATGCTCATCTAAAGCTAGCTCCTCAAGTATCTTGAGATCGCTTCCTAAATCCTGAATTTTATAGGTTTGGTTATGCCCCTCTCCTATTCTTACTACTTTCAACGAACCTACTCGAACTCTTCCGCCTATTCTACTATTTAAAACTGGTGCTATCTGCCTTGGATTTGCTCCGATTAACAAGCATAAATCGGCTTTTTCAAGCCCTGCAATAGTTGTATTAAATAAGTAATTTCCTCGCTGCGTAGTATCTAATTTATAGTTAAACTGATTAACGCTATAATTATTACAACCGATTTTTTGCAAGAAAGTTTTAAGCATAAACATTGCTTCAACGGAAGCAAGAGTCCCAGCGAAAACAGTAATTTTTTCTGGCTTAATAGATTTAATTTTATCAGCTATTGCTTTTAAAGCTTCATTGAAGCTTGCAGAGACTAATTTACCATTTTTTCTAATATAAGGCTGATCTAAACGCTGATATTTTAAGCCATCATAGCTAAAACGATTTTTATCTGAGAGCCATTCTTCGTTAATTTCCTCATTGACTCTTGGTAATACTCGCATCACTTCGTCACCCCTACTATCAATGCGGATATTCGAACCTTCTGCATCATGCACGCCAATACTAGCAGTATGTCTTAGCTCCCACTTACGAGCTTTAAAGGCATAAGGTTTGGAGTTAAGAGCTCCGACAGGACAAATATCTATCATATTGCCGGAAATTTCAGAATCCAAAGTTTGCTCTAAATAAGAAGTAACTTCCATATGCTCACCACGATGGATAGCCCCCATTTCTTCTATTCCTGCTATATCATTGGCGAATCTAATACATCTAGTACATTGTATACATCTGGTCATCGCTGTTTTAATCAGCGGACCCATATATTTATCTTTAATAGAGCGTTTATTTTCGTGAAATCTATTAGTGCCTTTACCATATCTAAAAGCCTGATCTTGCAGATCACACTCTCCGCCTTGATCACAAATAGGACAATCAATAGGGTGATTAACAAGCAAAAACTCCATCACCCCTTCACGGGCTTTTTTCACCATTGGCGTATCAGTATGAATAACCATACCGTTGCCTACAGGCATTGCACAAGAAGCTATCGGCTTTGGTGATTTTTCCATTTCAACCAAGCACATACGGCAATTACCAGCAATTTTTAAACGCTCATGATAACAAAAATGTGGGATTTCTTTACCGGCTTTTGTGCAAGCTTGATAAACCGTAGTACCTTCTGATACTTCTATTTCTTGACCATCTATCGTAAGTTTTATCATTCTTATTCTCTTCAATAAGAAATTACTTAGGTAATTTCTTATTGTTTTAAAAATTGTACAAATCAAGTTTGAAGCGGTTCTTCACTTGATTTGAAATTATAAATTTTTTAAATCACCACTTTTTAGTAAATTTTACTGAGGTATTCATTTCATAAATTATTGCAATACCGCTACAATTATTTTATCCAGTAAGTCATAGGATTTGGATATGCCTGATCTTCTATCATATATTTAAAGCCGATAGCAACACGCAATATATACCAAACAGCTAAAATAAAATATAACACTACGCCAATAACAATAAACGTAAATATAAAACATACGATCCATCCGAGAACACTAAGGCAGAAAGTACGGAATAAGAATATATAATGACTAGTGGCAAAATTATTGCCTTTATCCTTGTTGAGATATGCAAAAAACACACCTATTAAAGGCAATATCGGTGCTACTATTCCGCATAAATATAATATATACACTACAATTAAATTTTTTTTACCGCTTTCGGTATATTCCTTAAGTTGTTTATCCATATTTTTACCTTTTATTTCTCTATTTCTAATTTCAACTTTTCTATTTCTTCTTTTGAAAGCTTAGTATATTTAATGATTTTTTCTATAGGCTCATTATCTTGTAACATTTCTTTTGCTATCTCTATTTTACCTTCTTCTTTTCCTTCTCTAAACTTACTTTTCTGGTTTAATTCCTCTGTTTGAGCAGCAAGCATCGCTTTAATATAATTGTCATATTCTGCTTCACTCCAATTAAATTGCTCAATAGTCTTATAGGCTGACAATACTATCTTATCCTTGGTATGCTTTGGCGGCTCTTTAGCTTTATCAAATTTAGCCATCATATATAGCCAATCATCTTCTATCGTCTCAAGCTCGTTCGCTTCTTTTGTAAACTTATCAAGCTCCACAAATACATAAGATAAACATTTAAGTTGATTCCTACCATTACCAACATTAATAGTTTGATGATAACTAATACATTCTTTTTCTTCAGGTAATGCCTGAAATCCGGAAGTAATTACTACCATAACTACAGGGGCAAGGTCAGCATATTCTTTTCCTCTTTTTAATTGTGAAGAAAACGCTACACAACCATAAAATTGTACCCTTGCTAAAAAAGCATCAGCATAACCATTCTGCATCTCAACAATATAAATATTGCCAGAATTATCTTTTACTTTAACGTCAACAATACTCCTTTTATTCTGTCCTAAATCCGGCACTTGTTCATTTGAAATATATTCAAGGTCAATAATTCTTAACTCTTCCGGCAACCGCATAATATTATTGAGAAAGCTGATTAACCTTGCTTTATCCGTAAACAGCTTTTTAAAAGCTACATCATTTGTTGGGTCTAAATATCTTTGCATATTACTTTAAATTCTCTACCACAAAATGCATAATACTGCCATGCTTTATATAATTTATCTCATTATCTGTAAATATTTGCAATATTAAATCAATAGTTTGCGTTTCGCCATTCTGTTTTTTTATAATACATTTAACCGGATTATAAGGTTTTATATGTTCGTTTAAACCTATAATATCATTAGATTCTGATCCATCTAATTTTAAATCAAAACGAGTCATATTATTTGTAAAAATTAGCGGTAATACTCCCATACCGACTAAATTTGAACGATGTATTCGCTCAAAACTTTCAGCAATAACAGCTTTAACACCAAGCAACTGCGGACCTTTTGCTGCCCAGTCTCTTGATGAACCACTACCATATTCTTTGCCGGCAAAAATTACCGCAGATACACCATTTGCTTTATAATCCATTGCTGCATCATAAATAGTTTGCTGCATATTTTTTAGCTGGTTTATAGTAAAACCGCCCTCTACTCCTTTGCACATTTCATTTTTTATGCGAATATTGGCAAAAGTACCACGCATCATCACTTCATGGTTTCCTCTGCGTGATCCGTAAGAATTAAAATCAATAGGTGATATTTGATGATCCATTAAATATTTAGCAGCAGGGCTAGTTTTACTTATACTTCCCGCAGGTGAAATATGATCGGTAGTAATAGAATCACCAAAAATTGCTAAAATTCGTGCCGATTTAATATCTTTTATACTATTTTTACTGCCTATATTTTCAAAATAAGGCGGATTGTTAATATAAGTACTGCTTTTATCCCAAGCATAATTAGAGCTACTAGTTACCTCTAAGCTTTGCCATTCTTTTGTTCCGCTAAATATATCGGAATATTTTTCTACAAACATAGATGAATTAATAGAATTTGCAATGACCTTATCTATCTCTTCTTTACTTGGCCAAATATCCTTTAAATAAACATCTCTGCCTTTATCATTTTTTCCTAATGGTTGATTTGTTAGATCAGTATTAAGGCTACCGCTAAGAGCATATGCTACAACTAAAATAGGCGAAGCAAGATAGCTAGCTTTAGTAAGCGGGTTAATTCGCCCTTCGAAATTTCTATTGCCTGATAAAACAGAAGCAACGACTAAGCCGTTTTTGTTGATTGTATCTTCTATTTCTGGGTTTAAAGGTCCTGAATTACCAATGCAAGTAGTACAGCCATAACCGACCAAATTAAATCCTAATTGATCTAAATATTGATTAAGTCCGCTGCTTTTTAAATATTCTGTTACAACTTTCGAGCCAGGAGCAAGCGAAGTTTTAACCCAAGGCTTAACCTTTAATCCCTGCCCTATCGCTTTTTTAGCAAGCAAAGCTGCCCCAATCATCACAGAAGGGTTAGAGGTATTAGTACAGCTAGTAATCGCTGCAATCACCACATCACCATTACCAATTTCGTAATTCTGATTTGCTACAGCATGTTTTGTATCAATACTTATATTATTTGAAGAAAAAGTCGGCAACTCTTTCTTAAAACCACTTGCTACATCACCTAAATTTACACGATCTTGCGGACGTCTTGGACCTGCTAGCGAACTTGTTACTTCAGATAAATCCAGCTCTAAAATATCAGTATATTCTGCTACATGGTCAAAATTGCACCATAAATCTTGAGCTTTGGCATATTCTTCTACTAATTTGATTTGCTCTTTATCTCTACCTGTCAGCTCTAAATATTTGATAGTTTCCTGATCAATCGGGAAAAAACCACAAGTAGCACCATATTCAGGTGCCATATTAGAAATGGTAGCACGATCGGCAATTGTCATAGCTCTAAGCCCTTCGCCATAAAACTCAACAAACTTACCTACTACTTTTTTCTTCCGTAGCATTTCAGTAATCTTTAAGACTAAATCGGTGGCAGTAGCAGTACCTGTTAACTTACCTGTTAGCTTTACGCCGATTACTTCCGGCAGAATCATAGTAAGCGGCTGTCCAAGCATTGCGGCTTCTGCTTCTATACCGCCAACACCCCAACCAAGTACCGATAACCCATTCACCATGGTTGTATGGCTATCTGTACCAACCAAACTATCAGGATAAGCCACACCATTACTATGCCACACGACTTTTGCCAAATACTCTAAATTTACCTGATGGCAAATACCAGTACCCGGCGGAACTACCTTGAAATTATTAAATGCTTGCTGTCCCCACTTCAGAAACTGATAACGCTCTATATTGCGTTTCATTTCCATTGCTACATTTTTGTCAAATGAGCTACCCGACGCATAAGAATCAACACTAACTGAGTGATCTATAACTAAATCAACAGGGATAAGCGGATTGATTTTTAGCGGATCACCACCTATCTTCTTCATCGCATCACGCATAGCAGCAAGATCAACTATAGCCGGCACACCTGTAAAATCCTGCATCAAAACCCTTGTCGGCATAAAATCTATTTCCGCATCAGATTTTTTATTCTTTAGCCATTCTTTGAATACCAGTAAGTTTCGTTTTGAACCGGTACGTAGCACATTCTCAAACAATACTCTCAAACTATAGGGCAGTTTTTTTAAAGGCAAATCGATATCGCTTGCAGCTTTATTTATGTCGTAAATTTTATATGAGATATTATTAACTGATAATTCTTTAAGATATTCTGCATTATGCATCTTTTGCATATTTTCCTCGTTTGATATTCGTTATGATACCACCCTGTGGAGGCATTGTTGCGTAGATCGAGAGTTGTCATTGCGAGCGAATGAAATGAGCGTGGCAATCCAGAGAAAATAATAAAAAATGCTATAAATTAGCATTTTTTAACTGGATTGCTTCGTCAATTACTTTGTAATTTCCTTGCAATGAAAGGGTAAAACCGATCTACGCAACAACGCCCCTCGTGGCTTGTACCTGCGGGGTCTTGTGTCACAGACTGTATTCTAAGATCCCGCGATCAAGTTAGCTAGATGACAGCTTATACTTAACCTTACCCCAAAACGTAGATTTTTAAAACAAATTAATGCCGATGTGGGAGATATTTATATAGATTTTTGAAGAGCAGTGAGTTTATTTTCTATTTCCGCTTCACTTAAACCGGTAACGTTAATAGCCGTTTCTGTAGCTATGTTAATATAACTTCCTGTTACTTCAGCAGTTACACCATTAGCAATAAGATAAGTAATTTTCGGCTTGTGCATATCATCTATGTAAACTTGTACTAATCCAGCTTTTAAGCTAACAATCATCGGAGCATGACCCTGCAATACACCAAACTCACCCTCTTCACCTGGAAGCGTTACCATTTTAGCCTGCTCTTCAAAAACGATATTTAAAGGCGTAATAATTTTAACGTTAATTGTTTCGCTCATATGATAATATAATTTTTCGTCATTATGACTGAACTTTGTTTCCTGTCATCCCGTAGAGGAATTATTGCGTGGATCATTCTCCCCATGTCATCCCGTGATTTATGAACTAGAGCCAGTTAAAAATACTAATAAAATTAGTATTTTTATTATTTTCTGGATCCCGTGGTCAAGCCACGGGATGACTACCTTAGGGCGTTTTTCGATCCACGCTGGCAATGCCGCCACGGGATGACACCGAAAATACTTTGAGGTCCACGTGGGATAACAATTTATTTTAGTATCTTAGCCTTCTCCACTGCTTCCTCTATAGTCCCAACCATATAAAAAGCTGCTTCCGGTAAATCATCATATTTACCTTCTGTGAGTCCTTTAAAGCCTGCTATAGTATCGGCTAAATTAACAAACTTCCCCTCAGCTCCAGTAAATACTTCAGCTACATGGAAAGGTTGCGACAAGAAACGCTGTATTTTTCTTGCACGTGATACTGTTAGTTTATCTTCTTCAGATAACTCATCCATACCTAGGATAGCGATAATATCTTGTAGAGATTTATAAGTTTGCAATATTTGCTGCACCTTTCTTGCTACATTATAATGCTCTTCCCCAACAATCATCGGATCAAGCACCTGCGAAGTACTATCTAGAGGGTCAACTGCCGGATAAATTCCAAGCTCTGCTATCTGACGGCTAAGTACTGTTGTGGCATCTAAATGTGCGAAAGACGTTGCCGGAGCAGGATCGGTTAAGTCGTCTGCCGGTACGTATATAGCTTGCACGGAGGTTATTGAGCCGTTCTTAGTCGAGGTGATACGCTCTTGTAATTCACCCATATCGGTTGCAAGAGTCGGCTGATAACCTACTGCTGACGGAATTCTGCCAAGTAATGCTGATACCTCTGAACCTGCTTGCGTAAAACGGAATATATTATCGACGAAAAACAGAACATCTTGCCCCTCGTTCATATCTCTAAAACTCTCCGCAACAGTAAGCCCCGTTAATGCAACCCTTGCTCTTGCACCTGGTGGTTCGTTCATTTGCCCATAAACTAAAGCTACTTTTGATTTTTCTGGCTCTTCAAGATTAATAACTCCTGAATCAATCATTTCATGATAAAGATCGTTACCCTCTCTAGTTCTCTCACCAACTCCAGCAAATACGGTATAGCCACCGTGTGCTTTCGCAACATTATTAATCAGTTCCATTATAAGCACGGTTTTACCAACCCCCGCACCACCAAAAAGCCCTATCTTACCGCCTTTAGTATAAGGGGCAAGTAAATCAACAACTTTAATGCCAGTTACTAATATATTACGATCAGTTGATTGCTGAGTAAAGCTTGGTGCAGATTTATATATAGACGAAATGCTTGAGCCTTTAATCTTTCCTTTGCCGTCAATCGGTTCGCCTACGACATTCATAATTCGTCCTAACGTTTCGATTCCTACCGGAATACTAATTGGGCTACCAGTGTCTACTACTTCCATACCTCGCACTAACCCCTCCGTGGAGTCCATAGCGATACAACGCACTGTATCATCACCTATATGCTGAGCTATCTCTAGTACTATTCTTTGCTTATCGTTATAGCACTCAAGGACATTTAAAATCGGCGGTAATTTACCTTTATTGGTAAATTTTACGTCAACTACCGCTGAAATAATTTGAGTAATTTTCCCGATATTTTTTTTCATTATTTTTTCTTTTGTTAAGATAATGTTGTTATTTTGTCATTGCGAGGATATGCATAGCAGAGGGCGGAGGCAATCTCAGGAATTTTATATACTACTTCATGAGATTGCCACGCTCCTTACAGTCGCTCGCAATGACGGTGACAGTTAGTCAAACCGCTTCGGAACCCGCTATTATCTCTATCAATTCCGTAGTAATAATTGCTTGTCTTGACCTATTTAACTTTAATACCAATTTATTAATTATATCATGAGCGTTATTTGTAGCATTTTCCATAGCAGTCATTCTTGAGCCTTCTTCACTTGCTCTATTTTGTAGCAGTGCATAATTTATTTGTGAATTAACATATAAATTAATCAAATTGGAAATTAGATTTTCTCCCTCATACTCATAAATATCGTTAGCTCCCTCTATCTTTGAATCATCATGATATTTCTCTATTGGTAAGATTTGCTGCTTCGTCATTATTTGAGTCATAGCATTTTTAAATTTATTGAAATAAATAGTACAATTACTTACTTCTAAACTTGTTACTAATGCCATAATCTTTTGCTTTATTTGCAACATTAGATTTTCATCATGGTTTTTTGGCAAGTCAAAATAACTATCAATATAACTTTCATAAGACTTTTTTAATGCCTCATAACCTTTTTTCCCGATAATAATAAGCTTGATTTTTTCGCCTTTACTTTTTAAGTTTTCAATATCACTTTTTACTTGTTTAATTATCATATAATTAAACGTTCCGCACAAACCACGCTCAGACGTCATAACTATTAGCAAATTTGCTTTATTGGTCTCTGTATTGAAAAATTTTTGTGCTTCTATAGGAAAGTCATAAATATCAGCGGATAATACAGTAGACATCATTTTACTAATAGCTTCAACATAAAAATTTGAATGAGCTATTTGATTTTTTATTTTTGTCAATTTAGAAGCTGAAACTAATTGCATTGCCTTAGTAATCTTCTGCGTAGATTTAACGCTTTTTATTCTAGTTCTTAGCTGTTTTAAATTTGACATAAATATTTTAATATTTTTATGTCATTGTGAGGAGAAGCTGTAAGTTTCGACGAAGCAATCTCATGAAGTAGTATAAAATTCCTAAGATTGCCACGTCGCTATGCTCCTCGCAATGACGATTTTTCCCCTACACAAAAACAACAACTCTAATCTACCTTGACAAAGTCCTTAACGAAATTCTCTAAAAATGTTTTTAATTTCTGTTCATTTTCTTCAGTGATACGCTTTTCACTTTTTATTGACTCTAAAATATCTTTTTGATTCTGCTTTATCTCACTAAGCATTTTTTCTTCAAATTCCTTAATTCTTTCTATAGGTATATTAATTAAATATTTTTTAGTTCCAGCATAAATACTTATTATCTGCTCTTCGACTGAAAAAGGATGACATTGTGCTTGTTTTAATATCTCAACGAGTCTCTTACCATGTTCGATTTGTGTTTTAGTGGCAGAATCTAAATCTGAACCAAATTGTGAAAAAGACTCAAGTTCTCTAAACTGGGCTAATTCAAGCTTTATCAAGCCTGCAACCTGCTTCATAGCTTTTATTTGTGCAGCAGAACCAACACGGCTTACCGAAATCCCGACATTAACAGCCGGTCTTATACCTTTATAAAACAGCTCGCTTTCTAAGAAAATTTGACCGTCAGTAATAGAAATAACGTTTGTTGGAATATAAGCAGATACGTCACCTGCTTGGGTTTCGATTATAGGAAGTGCCGTAAGTGAACCGCCGCCTTTCTCCTCAGACATTTTAGCAGCACGCTCAAGTAATCTTGAATGCAAGTAAAATACGTCACCAGGATATGCTTCACGTCCGGGCGGTCTTCTAAGTAATAATGATATTTGTCGGTATGCGACAGCATGTTTACTTAAATCATCATAAATAATAAGTGCATGCTTGCCGTTATCACGGAAATACTCACCCATACTACAAGCAGCATAAGGAGCAACAAATTGTAATGCAGCAGCTTCCGAAGCAGTAGCCGAAACAATGATTGTATAATCCATTGCCCCAGCATCTTCTAGTTTTTTTACTATCTGGGCAACGCTTGATCTTTTTTGCCCTATTGCTACATAAATACAATAAATTTTATCTTTCTCATTTTTTAGTGAATGAGCTTGCTTTTGGTTAATAATAGTATCGATAGCTATTGCTGTTTTTCCAGTTTGTCTATCACCTATTATTAATTCTCTTTGTCCTCTTCCTATCGGAATTAATGAATCAATAGCCTTTATACCGGTTTGTACAGGCTCACTAACGCTTGTTCTATCGATTATACCAGGAGCTTTCATTTCAATATGGCGATATTCTTTGCTCTTAATATCACCTTTACCATCAATAGGGTTACCAAGTGCATCAACGACACGACCAAGCAAAGCAGTTCCTACTGGTACTTCTAGCACCTCTTTGGTTCTTTTTACTTTATCACCTTGCTGTACCTGATTATCCTCACCCATAATCACAGCACCAACGCTATCATTCTCTAAATTTAAAACCAGTCCTTTAACACCTGATTCAAATTCCACTACTTCACCGGATTGCACATTTGCAAGACCATAAATTTTTGCTATACCATCACCAACATTTATTACTTGCCCTACTTCTTCAAGCTCGCTTAAACAATTGATATTTGCTATCTCTTTTTGTAATATGTCAGCTACTTCAATAGGTTTTAATTTCATATGGTTTAAGTTTTTTTAATTATTCACGTCATTGCGAGAAGAAACTGAAAGTTTCGACGAAGCAATCTCAGGAGTCAGATACTGTTTCATGAGATTGCCACGTCGATGCGTTGCATCTCCTCGCAATGACGTTTTTTATTCATGCAGCGATCTTAACTTTTTTCAAGGTCCTAGCTATCTTATCTAAACTACCTTTTATCGAACAATCTTGCAATATACTATCATATTTAATTACGATTCCTCCCATAATGGTAGAGTCTATTTCAAAATTTATTTTTACTTCTTGCTTTAACTCTTGTTCTATATTCGATTTAACCCATTCTTGTTCTTTTGGCTGCAATTTACTTGCAGAAATTACTTGCACTATTTTAATATTCTTGCTTTCATATAATAATTTACTATATGTGTTTGCTATATCTGCTAAGATAGAAGTACGGGAATTTTTTATCAATAATAATAAGAAATTTTGCATTATTTTGCTGATTTTAATATTTTTTACTAGCGAATTAATCACGCCAATTTTATCAACTTTATTTACTATAGGGGAAGATAACAGCTCTTTAACCTCTATATTATCTTCAATAATGCTAGTCACTAGATTAATTTCTTCAAGTATCTTATCTTGAGTATTATCAGATTTAGCATTATCAAATAACGCAGCTGCATAATTCTGAGTTAAAATATCTTTATTCATAGCTTAATACTTTGCACATTTTATATTTATATTATTATATATCGGATAATATTTTATATTACATTGATATTTTTTAGAATTTTCTAAAAGCTCTTGTATATCTATATTAGATTCTATTTGGTTCTTCTTAACCTCACTTACGTAATTCGCATCCGGCTTAGGCTGGCTAACACATTTTGAACGCATTTCATTATTGAAATAAGGAGTAAGAAAATATGCTAACTTATAACATATAAAAGTCTTCTCTGTTGTAGAATAATTATTATCAAAGTCAAAATCAACTTGAAAATCTTTTGATAATAACTCATAAACAATCGGAGTTTGAGATTTTAATGATAATTGATTCTCAGATTGAGCACTTAGCTTAGGCATCTTCCACAAAAGTACTAATAAAGAACTTACTACATATACTGTAAAAATTATTACCACAGCAGTAATTAAAATTTTTGTTATTTTATGTCTACTAAATGCACTTAGCTCTTTATAAAATAACGTTTTTTTAAGATAAGCACAGCTGATCGCCATAAAAATTACCCCATAGCTACTTGCATATCTTTTAACACAACCTAAATCAATTCCACTAGGTGTGGAGTATATCGTATTTGCCATTACTATATATAAATATAGTCTCCAAGCTAAAAATAAAAATACAATAAAGCATAAAATGGCAGTAATTACTAAAATTAAGAAACTTTTTAAATATTGAGGTTTATATTTATGTATGCTAATTCCAGTAAACAACAAAATACCATAAATACATAAAAATGATTTTTTTCCTAATGCTTTAAAGACAATATTAACATAAGAGGATATTATATTAATAGTTTTTGCTTCCTTATTAAATAATGAAGAAACTATTTTACAAATTGATCTAGAGAATGCGGCTCTCTTCCTAGAGCTACGTGAGATTCAACATACATAAACCAAAGATAATTTGTTAAAAATGGTAAAATTAATAATATTATTAATACCCCAATTTTTACACTCAAGGACTTTAATTTTTCATTATCATCTACTAACAAATTACAAAAAATCATTATAGAAGCAAACCACGACAACCATAAACCTACTTCTCTAAATAACGGCATAAATAATAAAATAGGCATTACCATTAATAATGCTTTATATTTATTATCTTCCAATATGAAAATAACTAATACTGACGAAAAAATAAATGCTATTAAACCATCATTATAAATTGCTCGCAGTACAAAACTTTCTTGAACAGGAAAGAGTAAAACTAGTGATACTAATAAAATAGTTTGTACAAAATATTTATTTGCCATTAATGGTGCTAAGAATAGCATCTGTAAAATAAAATGACTTAACAATAAATCATTTTCGGAATAGCCGGGGAAGTATAACATAAAATAATGAAATATACTTGGACCCCGTGGATAATGTATATGTGAAGGTAAAATAGAGGTTAAACTATTTTGTGGGAATATATCGTTATAGCTTATCAATTCTTTAGTGTATACTGCCCAAAAAGCCAAATCATCCCATATATTTAGATAAGTAGTATGCAAAAAGAGATAATAACTAAAAGTAATAGCCGTTAAAACGCAAAGCTCTATTTTATACTGAAGAATGTTTGATCTTAATTCAGCAAATTTATATAAATCATATATAAGAGCTACTATACCTATAATAGTTATTAAGCAAGTGGCATAATATAATATTCCCGTTACAGAGCATAAAGTTAAGATTGCTACCAATATAGTAGTTACTATAGGCAAAAAAAACGTAAATCTCGTTTTAAATATATTAGCAAAAAATCCCGCTAGCCCAAAAATACTTAGTAAAGGTAATATTATCATAAAGCATAATTAAATATGTATTGCCCTATCGTAAGCAGCTAGCACCGATTCGTGCATCATTTCCGATAAAGTCGGATGCGGGAATATGGTATTAATTAAATCTAGCTCTGTTCCCTCTAAATTCTTTGAAACTACATATCCTTGTATTAATTCAGTAACTTCTGAGCCTATCATATGTGCCCCAAGTAACTCACCGGTCTTAGCATCAAATATAGTTTTGATCAACCCTTCAGCGTCACCGCCAACTAGGGCTTTACCATTCGCCATAAAAGGAAACCTACCGATTTTTAGTTCATAGCCTAAGGCTTTTGCAGCTTCTTCCGTCAAACCGACACTTGCTATTTGCGGTGAAGAATAAGTGCAGCCAGGGATATTGTGCTTATTGATAGCATGAGGCTTTAAGCCTGCAATGTTTTCCGCTGCAATAATTCCCTCATGGCTTGCTTTATGTGCTAAACAAGGTGCACCTGCTACGTCACCTATTGCGTAAATCCCTGATTCTGCTGTTTGCATCAAGCCATTAGCAACTATATAACCATTTTCTACTTTAACTTTTGTCTTCTCTAGCCCTAGATTTTCAGTATTTGCTACAATACCTACTGCCATAAGCAGAATTTCAGCTTGTAATTTTTGTGTTTTACCAGCTATCTCTAGCTCGACTTCTAAACCATCTTTCGATTTTGTTTGCTTAATCAGCTTAGCATTTGTAATAATTTTTATACCTTTTTTCTCAAAGCTTTTATGGGCAAGGTTTGAAATCTCTATATCTTCCACCGGTAATATTTTGCTATGTGCTTCAATTACTGTAACATCCACCCCGATAGCATTATAAAATGAGGCGAATTCTATACCAATTGCACCTGAACCTACAATAATCATAGATTTTGGCACATGCTGCGGTATCATAGCTTCCTTTGAAGTCCAAATTTGTTTACCATCTGGCTCGAATCCTTTTAAAACTCTAGCTCTTGCTCCGGTAGCGATAATAATATTATCTACTTTTATTTTAAGGTTATCATTAATATTTATTACCTTATTTGCTTCAAGCTTTGCTACTCCATCTATAACAGTAACTTTATTTTTCTTAAGTAGCATCTTAACGCCGCCAGCTAACTTATTTGAGATTTCTCTAGAACGCTCAACGATCTTATTAATATCAATTTTAGCAGAACCTGCATCAACGCCATAATCTTTAGCATGTTTTATATACTCAAACACTTCAGCAGATTTAAGTAGGGATTTTGTCGGAATACATCCCCAATTAAGACACACTCCACCTAAATGCTCTTTCTCTATTAATACAACTTTTTTCTTTAATTGTGCTGCTCTAATTGCAGCAACATATCCGCCAGGTCCACCACCTATCACGGCTATATCATACTGTTCCATGTTGTTCTTATTTTGTTGGTTGGTTTATTTTGGTTACTTGGTGTCACAGGCATTAACGTCATTGCGAGGAGAGGCAAAGCCTCGACGTGGCAATCTCATAAAACAGTACTATATTCCTGAGATTGCCACGCCACTTTCAGTGGCTCGCAATGACGGAAATAGGGATGACATTAGGCTATACTACTTTTTAAGAACCATCTATTTTTCTCGTGCACTTTAATCCGTCCAATAATCATATCGGCGGTCCCTTCATCACCTTCTGCTTGTGCGATTTTTAAACCTTTATATAAAGTATCTATTATAATATCTTGATCTTTTACAAGGCTTTTTAGCATTTCATTTGCAGAAGCATTAGGGTTTGGCTCACTTATAGATGCTAGTTTTATTAAGTTTGATAATGCCGGAACTTTAGCATCTAAAGTTCTTATTCGTTCAGCTAACTCATCTAGACTTTCTGCCAAATCTTCATATTGCCCTTCGAATAATAAATGCAGGCTTCTAAATTCAGCCCCTTCAACATTCCAATGATAATTTTGTGTTTTGAAATATAAGGCATAGCTATCTGCTAAAACCTGTTCTAAAGCTTTTATTACTTGCATAATATATACCTCTAATAAATGAATAATTAGTAGATGAAGTTTTATTTGGAAAAGAGCAAGGCACTTTGAAGCTTATAACCGCAGCGTACATACTAGTACGTGAGGATTATAAGCAAAAAGTAACGCCGCCAATTTTTCAAATAAAACGAGTATACTCCTATAAATAAGAAGTTATGAACTTTTTGACTTTATAGTATTTCATTTAATACTTCAAGTAAGTTGTAATATTTGTGCTGATTTAATATGATTTTCGGTGTGAGAGGATAGAAGTACAATACCACCACTATTTGCTTTCATGACAATTAAGTTATTTAGTAAATCTCTATTTTCTTTACTTAAATTGGTTTCAACTTCATCAAGCAACCATAGATCTGACTGGCAAGCAATAAGCCTTGCTAAAGCTACAACTTTCTGCAATCCACTGGATAAAGTATAGCATTTTTCATCTAATAAATCATATAATTTAAAATAATGAATGGCAGCATCTAGAGTTTCTACTGAATTATAAATCTCTGACCAAAATTTTAGATTTTCAAAAACAGTCATCTCAAGCTTTAGACCTAAATTATGACCAATATAAGTACAGTAAGGTTTAGAAATATTGTTAATATTAAGATTTCTATAGAAAATATTACCGTTACTTGGCTGCATAATGCCCGCTACCATACGTAATAGCGAAGTTTTACCACAACCATTAGCTCCTTTTATATAAGTAATAGCAGAATCTAAAAAAGTAATACTTAAATTATCAAATAATTGTTTTTGATATATATTAAATTTTAATTGGTGAAATGATAGCATTTTAGTATAGCTCTAATAATACTATATCATGATTAGGGTTGTCATCTAACTTAGTTTCTAAAGCTTGGCTTCCAACATTTATATCAGTTACATTATCAGCAGAAGATGGCAATTTTTCATTTGCCATTTCTTCTCCTGTAAATAATTTAGAGAAAATTGTAGATAATATACCAGATTTTAATTTCATGAGTTTAGTTCAGCATCAGCCCCAGCAAGTTCTGTATTATCCTGATTTTCTTGGTTGTTACCCATTCCTAATTTTTCACGAGCATTTCTTAAAGCTTCTTTATGGTCCGATGCTTCAGGATTGACAACATGGCTTACATCTATCCCTGTTGCTTTATTGACCTCTTGACCAACTGCTCTACTTGCATCATCTAGCTTCTCATTTACGTCTTTAACTGTTTTTTTTATTCTGTTTTTCATATAGACCTCAATTTTAAGTTCTATAATTAGAGTAACACTTGAATCTTTTATAATCAACTAGAAAAATTTAACTAACAAATTCTCTACTGACAAATGAAATACATTTAAAATAGAACTTGGCATTAGACCGAAATAAATAATTAGTACTATTAAAGGGGCAATTGAGATTATTTCGTAACTATATAAATCTCTGAAATTAATGATTTCTTTATTAGTAATTTCGCCTAGCATAACTTCTTTATATAGCTTCAGCATGTAAACAGCACCAAGAATTATACCGAGAGCTGCTAGGAAAGTTGCCATCACACTTGCCTTATAAATTCCAAGCAGGCTTAAAAATTCACCAATAAATCCGCTAGTTCCTGGCAAACCGACAGAGCCAAGCATTGCAATCATAAAAAACGTTGCAAGCACCGGCATTTTACTTGCAACACCACCATATTTAGCTATCTCTTTAGTATGTAACCTTTCATATAAAGTGCCGACTATTAGGAATAAGCAGGAAGAAATTATACCATGGCTTAACATTTGGAATAATGCCCCGCTAACTCCGCTATCAGTGAAGCTAAAAATACCTATAGTAACATAACCCATATGGGCAATAGACGAATAGGCAATCATTTTCTTCATATCTTTTTGAGCTAAGGCGACAAGGGAGGCATATATTATAGCAATAACACTAAGCCAAATTACGTAAATCGCAAATTCTTGCGATGCATTAGGTAGAAGTGGCAGTAATACCCTTAAAAAACCATAGCCACCAAGTTTTAGTAAGATACCAGCAAGAATAACCGAGCCGCTAGTAGGTGCTTGTACGTGAGCATCCGGTAACCATGTGTGAAACGGAATCATAGGAATTTTGATGGCAAAGGCAATAAAAATAGCCCACCATAAAATTTGCTGCACATGCAAAGGGAAATTATTAGTAAATTCGCCAATATTGCTTAAATCAAAGCTGTGAATCTTACTATAAATATATATTATCGATAATAAGAAAAATACCGAACCAAAGAAAGTATATAAGAAGAATTTAACAGCCGCATATATTCTATTCTCACCGCCCCATACTCCGATAATAATATACATTGGTACTAATATTACTTCGAAAAATAAGTAGAATAATAATAAATTTATTGAGGTAAATGCCCCTATACAAAAGGATTCCATTAATAAAAAACATACCAAATATTCTTTGATATATTTTTTAACAGTAAATAAGCTCCCAATAATACAAATAAGAGTAAGAAAGGAAGTTAAGCTTACGAAAAATATTGATATACCATCAATACCTACATGAAATTCAAGCCCAATTTTATCAAGCCAGCTATATCGTTCAACAAATTGATAAGCAGGGTTTGAAGAATCAAATTCTATTAATATATATATAGTTGAGATGAATGTTAAAACACTACTCAGCACCGCAACATACATTGTATGTATTTGTTTGTCGGGCTTTTTGCTTTGACTAATGAATAGCAAAATATATAGCACACTTATTAGCGGCAAGAAAATAGTAATTGATATGATTGGTAATTCTAACATTTTTTTAAGATTTTATAAGTTTTTCGTCATTCTTAGCAATGGCAATGGCTCATATGTTATTCTCGCTTAAGGCTTGCGTGCGTGGATTAGGTTTTTCGTCATTGCGAGAAGAAACTGAAAGTTTCGACGAAGCAATCCAGTAAAATGCATAGCATTTTTTATTAGTATTTTTAACTGGATCCCGTGAATAAATCACGGGATGACAGGGGAAAATGATCCACGTGGGCAAACCTTAAGCGGGAATGACACTACACGGCAACTAACCAAACAAAGTAACTAATTGTTACAACAACAAACAACACTACATATAAAGTATAATTAAAAATATATCCAGTTTGGGTTTTACCGGTTAAAATACTAAAACAATTAACACTCCTTGCAAAGCCATTAGGACCAAAACGATCAATTATTTTTTGATCACCAGAATAAAATAAACAAGCCAAGCAGTTAATAGGTTTTACTATTAAGAAATTATATAGCTCATCAAAATAGTATTTATTGATTAATATTTTAGATATGGTTGTCATCCCGTGGCTTGTCCACGGGATCCAGACTTTTTTATTTTTTTTCTGGATGGAGTTAGCAACCCACGGAATGACAGTGCCGATAACAATCCCTATTATTCCCACTATCGTTGGTAATAATTTAATATGCAAAGGTGGATGAGTAACTAATAGCTTATAGACTTGTAAATTAAGTAAACTATCATGGAAATAACCATTCGGTTTATCCATTGAAAGCAGATAATAACCAATCATCCCACTGAAAAAGCTTCCTGCGACTAATAAGGTAAGGGGATTATTCATTACTTTAGGCGGTTCATGAGCGTGTTCGAAAACATCTTTTTCTAGTCTAGTTTTGCCATGGAATACCAACATAATAATTTTCATTGAGTAAATAGCGGTAAGTATTGCAGCTAATATACCAAATATAAACATAAATGATCCGCTGCTATAAACCGCTTCTAAGATCGAATCTTTTGAATAAAACCCTGCAAGCGGATAGATCCCTATTAACGCAAGCGAACCGATTAAAAAATTTCCATAAGTTATAGGCATCTTATTTCGCAGCTCACCCATTTTAAATATATCCTGCTCATGAACAGCATGTATAACGCTGCCAGCTGATAAAAATAGTAAGGCTTTAAAAAAGGCATGCGTTACTAAATGAAATATACCGCTATTATATGCTGATACTCCGCAAGCCATAAACATATAACCAAGCTGGCTACAAGTTGAATAGGCGATAATTTTTTTAATATCGTTTTGCATAATGGCAATGCTTGCAGCAAAAAGGCAAGTAATACCGCCGATGATCGTGATGAATTGTAGCACCATAGGGCTGTATTCAAACAAATATGAACAGCGTGCTACTAAAAACACTCCTACCGTTACCATAGTTGCTGCGTGAATAAGAGCAGATACGGGAGTAGGTCCTTCCATTGCATCAGGAAGCCATACATGTAAGCCTATCTGTGCCGATTTTCCCATGCAGCCGATGAACAACAATAAGCAGGCAATATTAAGGATAGAAATTTCAAAATTAGCTAGTAATATTTTTGTATTAGCTAATTTCGGAGCAAGCAAAAATACATCCTCATAATTTGCTGAATGACAATAAAAAATAATCGTTATTACGCCTAAAATAAAGGCAAAATCTCCGACTCTATTTGCTATAAAAGCTTTAATAGCTGCTTTATTTGCCGATTCTTTTGAGTACCAAAAACCAATTAGTAAATACGAGCAGACGCCAACTCCCTCCCAACCAAAAAATAATTGTAAGAAATTATCCGCCGATACTAGCATTAGCATAAAGAAAGTAAACAGCGATAGGAACGATAAGAAGCGTACTATTCCCTTATCTTCTGCCATATAACCAAGAGAATAAATATGCACAACGCTAGATACCCATGTAACAGCTATAAACATTATGCTTGTTAGCTGGTCTATATAGATCGACCAATCTACCTTAAATTGGCTAATTTCAATCCATGACAATAATTTTATATGGATTATATGCCCGTTTAACCCTGTGTGATAAAATATTATTAATGCAAATAATGCTGATAAAGATAAAAACGATGTGGCAACTATAGACGCTAGTTTTTTATCTATTCTTCTTACAAATAATCCGTTTATTAAAGCGGAAGCAAGAGGTAATACAATAATCATTATAGCAATGCTTTGATACATCTTTATCCCCTCATCTGATTGATATCTGTGACTTCAATCGAGCCTTTATTACGGAAATATATTAGTAATATTGCAAGACCAATAGAAGTTTCAGCAGCAGCTATAGTTAGAATTATGATGCTGAAAATCTGCCCCGATAATTCTTGCATATATACCGAGAAAGCAACAAAATTTATATTAACTGCAAGCAGCATTAGTTCAATTGACATTAATATATTGATAATATTTTTGCGATGCATAAATAATCCAAGCATCCCTATAGTAAAAACTAAACTGCTCAAAATTAAATAGTGGTTAAGCCCTATATATTCATTCATATTTGATATTCTCAATTCCTTTGTTTATAAAAGGTTTTGTCATTAATATAGCATTTTCTTTATTATGTGAAAGTTGTTTTGCGATATTTTGCCGCTTTACTCCGTCACGTTTTCTAAGAGTTAACGTAATACAACCAATCATAGCAACAAATAAAATAAGTCCCGCAATTTGGAAAGGTATCATAAAATCAGTATATAATATTTTTCCTATTGCTTTAGTATTTGATACATCACTTGCTATGGCAAACGATAAATCAGAACTAAAATGAATATTTTTAGTACCAAGTAAAATAATTACTACTAAATCAGCAAACATAATCAAAGATACAAAAATGCTTAAGATAGGCTTTTCCTTTAGCTGCATTATAGCCTTATTAAAATGCATATCCAGCATCATTATCACAAATAAAAATAATACTGCTACTGCTCCGACATATATGACTATTAGCATCATTGCTAAAAATTCTGCACCAAGCAATATCATAAGTCCAGAGCCGTTAATAAAGGCAAAAATTAACCATAATACTGAGTATACGGAATTTTTGCTCAAAACAACGCATAGACTGCTAATTATGATTAATATTGTAAATAAATAAAAAAATATAGGCATGAGTTATTATATTGTGTTTCCTCGTCATTGAGAGGATATGCATGGCAGATGACGGAGGCAATCTCGTAAAGACTCTTGAGATTGCTTCGTCGCTACGCTCCTCGCAATGACGGGTTGTATATTAAACCAATAAAGCGTTAGCGGCAAACTTGTCAATCATTGGCATAAATAAGACCTCGAGTTGTTTACGTATTACTTCTTGATCTTCTATCTTTTGTCCGTCTTTGCTTAAATTTATTTCACCTTTTACTACATGACCCATCACTGCGTCAATAATAGCTTTCTTATCATGCTTACCATCCATATATCTAATAGCAAGTTTTTCAAAGAAATTAACCCCTACTGGCTCATGTTTTAAATTTGTAACCCACATATAAGGAGTATGGCTTGCTTGATGTATCACAAGCTTCGTAGTTTTAGGCTTATCAAGCTCAGGTGTCTCTCTATGTTTCTGAGTAGTGATATTAATGTAACCTTGTAATACTAACTTCATTGCGTTTTCCAAAAGCTCAGCTTTTATTTCATTTAATTTAGTACCATGTAGCTTTTTATTAGCTTCCTCGGTTATTTTCTCAAAACTTAGAGGGTTATTAAGATGCTCACTAAAAGTATATAAAATAGCTTTCATGTAGGGTGAAGCAGTTGTTAAATTACTATCTTTATTGCCGTTCAAAAAGAATGCTAAGCTTTCAGAAGCATTATTAAGATCAACTTCTTTAAGCGATTTTTCAGGAACGACATTGAAGATCATATTAAATTTCATTATGTCTTCGTTATTAATATTTCTGTTGATTTTTACATCACTATGACATAATAAAGTAGCTCTAAAACGACGATTTGTAATGAAATCCATATATTGTTCAGTTCTAACTATATCATTTACGACTTTTAACTGCTCTACCACTTTTTGTGGCATATTACCTAAATACATAGTAGAAAGGTTACAATCAGCTAAATATTGTAAATTATGCTTTCTAGCTTCATCCATAAATTCATGGAAGTAAAACTGAGCATTTTCTTCTTCTAAATGATCATGACGTAAATAATGATCTGTTTGTTTCGATAATAATCCAGCTTCGGTTTTTAATACTTCAGCATAAGGTGTTTTTGAATTCTCTAAGCTATCTTTAACAAAATCTAATAATAATCTAGATTGAGCTATTTTATCACGTACATTTGCAAATGAATTAGAATGATAAAGCATCATATCTCTAACTGTACGAACCATATTCCAGCCAGGTAGAGTATTATAACTGATATATGCTATACCGTTTTTGCTTAGGTTTTTATTACATACATCAAAAATTTTATCTCTAACGTTTTTTGATACCCAAGACATTACACCATGACAAATTATATAATCAAACTTATTTAAAGAATCATCAATATCAAGGATAGAACAATGATGAAATTCTATATTTTTCAGTCCGAGTTCTTTTACAGTTTTATTTGCTTCGTCAATTTGTACTTTAGATAAATCAATACCAACAAAATGAGCTTTTGGATAAAGAACAGCATGAGGAATTAAATTACCACCAGCAGCACAACCTAATTCTAATATTTTTGCGGTTTCCACATTAGGGGCATCTACACCGAAAAGAGTCGCAAGAGTGCTTAAATGAAAAGGATTAGTAAAGGAGTATGGATAGCTTTCATACGGCACTTCGTCATAAGTATTATGCTTTATTGCCCCATTAATAACAGGTTGCGTATTATGTTTTTCTTTCGTTGTTTTATCGTGACCATTAGGAAGATTTGAAGAATTACTAGCTTTTGAAGACATATTTTTTCCTTATAAGTTAGATTAATTAGTACAGTTGCGATAATTAGCGTCATTACGAGGAGCGAAGCTTTGTTGCATAAATCATTTATCCATATACGCCGACAATACCTCCTCACAATGACAAAGCTACCATATAAATATTTCACAGAATCTTTAAAATGGCAATCTATAAGTAAATCCTATACCAAATTCTCCAACACCTATAGTTTTTTTAATAGGTTTTGCGGGTAAAAATTGTCCTGTTTTCATATCAAGTGTGTCATAATTAATTCTCACCCGATATACTGTTTGTAATTTTGCAGTTAGATCTACACTAAAATTTGAAGAAAGAGATTTTGAAACTCCGAGTCCTGCTTGCCAAGCAACACAATTTTTATGTGTTTTTCTTACTTTAAAATAATCGCTATTTATAACATCCCATTTTGAAGAGGTAGGCTTAACTTTTACCTGAGCTATACCACCACCTATTATTACGAAAGGAGTAATACCATTCATCTCTTCTAAGTCATAAATAAGATTTAACATATATATGTTCGAAAATACTTTAGTATTCCCAGGAGTTTTAGGTATAGTTAAACCATTGCTTAAATTTTGTGGTGGTAATACGTAATGCAGACGATATTTAGGTTGATAAGTTGCCGAGAATTCAACAGATATTTGCGGATAAATCGTATAACCTATTTTTCCGCTATACATACCTGCCCTTTTTAAAATAATTTCGGTATTAGAATGTTTATGGCGAAATTTACTAATAACAGGTTCAACTACGCCGCCTTCTCCTCCTATATAAAAGCCGGTTTGCTCGTTTATATTTTCTTCGGCAAAAACAGCATTAGTAATAAAAATGGATAAAGCAACAGTAAATAATTGTAGTAATTTGATCATTATATTTATCTTGGAAAAATTTTTAAGGATATTATATCTTTAGCCTATTGGCGGTCAACTATATTTTTTCTAATTACAGAAGCAAATATGCCCAATAGCAATAAAGTAATAGTAACAGTTAAAGAAATATAAGCCGGAATGGCTATATAATGATGAATAAATATTTTAATTCCAATAAATATTAAAATTAATGCTAAGGAGTATTTGATATAGCTGAATCGTTCAACAATTTCTGCAAGACAGAAGAATAAAGCTCTAAGCCCTAAAATAGCAAAAATATTTGAGGTATAAATAATATAGGCATCATTAGTAATAGCAAATATAGCGGGTATACTGTCTATGGCAAAGACTAAATCTATTGCCTCTATTAATACCAAAGAGATAAAAAGAGGAGTAATATATAGTTTTTTATTACGTGTAACAAAGAATTTATCCCCCTCCAAGTTAGACGTAACATTTAGATATTTTATTATTGACTTATAAAGATAAGAATTTTGTATATCAAAGGTTTTATGAGATACATAAAAAGTTTTTACGCCCGTAACAATAAGTATCACGGCAAAAATATATAATAACCAGGCGAATTTATTTATAAGCATAATCCCGCCATAAATCATTACAGCCCTAAAAGCTATTACGCCAATTATGCCAAAGAATAAAACACGATGTTGATATTTTTGCGGAATCTTAAAAAATTGGAAGATAATTGAGATAACAAAGATATTATCAAGCGACATAGCCTTTTCAATTAGAAAACAAGTATAATATTCACGTGTGCTATCTGCTCCCATATTATAATAAATATAAATGCCAAATAAGCAGGATATTGTAAAATAGAAAAGGCTAAAGAGTAAGCTTTGTTTAAAACTCATTACTTCGTTCTTTCTATGAATAATTCCTAAATCAAGAGCTAGTAAAGCAAAAATTATGGTGTAAAAAATAACCCAACTCATAACTTATCTCAACATTCTATATTGCATATGGAAATATAATCCACCACCACCCATAACTCTTAACTGGAATTTTATAGTATTTTCTCCTTGTTTTAAATAAGACTTGATATCAATAGGTAAATTACTAGCCTGTAGTGCTTTACCCTGATCATTACCATTGTTACATTGGTTTTTATTATCTAAGGAATCAACAGATGATATAGGTGCACTAAGAACTTTTGTATCATTAACATATACAAGCGTGCAATCATCATACCATAAGTTTTCTATTCTAAAATAGTCAATATCTGACATAATTGCATCTAAAGTTACTTTAAAAGTTATAGTAAATAATTTAGTCTGATCTGGCTCATTAGTTGCATCTATTTTTGACCCATCATTCGGATTGAAAGCCATATCATTCGGATTCCATGAACTTTGTATAGGCGGTACATTTAAGTAAAAATCACCCGTCTTAGTATTAGGATCATAAGGGGTAGTAGGTCTTATTGTTGAAGGCGGAAAATTATTATCACCGATTACTACTGGTAAACCTTTTGATTCTCTACAGCCAATATTTTGTCCTAAAGGCTCAAATTCAATAGTTTTTTTATCAAAATTTGATAAGCAATAACGCTTAAGGCTTGTTCCTTTTGGTTCCAGATTTGGATATGGATCTAAAGATGGATCTATTTCTACCCAATTAGGTGGACATCTACCCACTCTTAACTCTCCTATATCTGTTTCATCCCATAACGCATTACCATCAGCAGCTTGAGGAGACGTAATTGCGGAACAAACAGGAGCTAAAATAGGCGAACATAGATTTAACTCTCGCCAAGTTTTATCTCTTACATCTGAAACCTTAACATCATATGTTGGTTGATTAGGTTTTGCAGGATCATCACTAGGATAAAATGTAACTTTATAATATTGAGTAGCATCTAATATAGAGCCTAAATTAGATTTAGGTTCTAACCTATTTAAATAGTCTGTAGTTAAGACGCACACAGGAGTATTAGGATTATCATTATTAGTATAACAATTAGTATTATTAGCACAACTATAAATGGTAATACCTTTTCCTGCACCTGATAAAGTTTTTACTTGAGAACAACCGCTTGTACTTGCACATAAACTAAGATTTGCATAATTGGCAACTTCACTTTTAAATACGCTACAATCTACAGTATTTGACTGATCTAATTTAGCAAGCACACAATTTATTTGTTGATTATTATTAGGATTACCAGGTGTTGGTGGTGGTGGTACAGGACTACAATGCTGGAAATTCTTAGGCATTAAGCAGGTATGCGTTCCACCTTGTACATATTTACCATTTATATATTCCAAATATTTTAAATAGACTGCATTTGGGTTCGGATTACCATTATTGTCATAAGGCGGTATATTATCTTTATATACGCCGTGAATTGTTATTTGGTTTAATGCATTAGGACCTGAAAATGGCATAGCAATATATTTATCATCCGGATATTTTGGCGGATCTTTAGGGATAAATGCAACAGAGGAACTATAATTATAACCAGCAAGCGTTACTATACTTTCTGTAGCATTAGGGTTATTAGGGTCAGGTGCTGCATATGATAATGGGGTTACAAGTGTGCTAGTTTGATCTATAATATTACTCTTATCATCTATTACTTGCATAGAAGCAACAAATTGTGGAGTATAATAGCTATTGCTTGGGCAGATAATTCTCGAATATTGTTTTTCACATTCATAAGTAGCTAAACTATATGAATCACTTACTCTAGGCACACATCCTGCTAAACTACTCGATTCAAATACACAGATATCTGCTGGATCTTGTGTATCTGTTTTAGTATTACTAATAGAAGCATAAAGGCTTCGAGGTTTATTGTTACTATCATTTAAAGTAAAGCTTTGCTGTATTGGCATTAAACTATCTTTATCTTGCTTTTGCTCTAAAGGAAATTGTACGCTTACATCAACAAACTGACCTATATTAGCTCCCCATATTTTTTGACAAGAAGTTGAGTTATTTGCTTCTGCAGTACCACAATCAGGTATATCGCTTATAAAATAATCACTAGGAGTTTCAAGGCTACCCATAACCTGCGAATATACTATTCTAAAACCTTGATTACAACCATTAGCAGTGACATCGCAAGGTAATTTTATATTTGTATTAATGCAAGGAGCACCATTTGAAGAACTACTACAAGGTTTAATAAAATCTGTATAAGCAGTGGCTACGTGAGCACTACTTGCTGAAGTAAATACCCCTTTTATTTCTACACAAGTATTAAGATCAGGATTGGTACCGGTACAAATCGGTATAAGATTATTAAAACTAACACGTACTGTATTATTAATAATATTATTTCTAACATTTGACACTACGCAAGGCAAGACAACGGAAGATTGATTAAAAGTTCCATCAGGGTTTTTAACACTACATACATTATTAACGACCGCAGGAACGCTAAGCTCGTTTAAACTTTTACAAAATGGCGGCGGGTAAGGACCTAAAGGTAATTGTACACAACCGAAAGAAAAATCATCTACAGAACCGTTTAAAGACCCAAAAGTTTCAATGATTGGTATTATTACCTTATTAGGGAAGAAATTAAATAGGTCACCTATAGCGTTAAGTACAGTTTGTAGTACTTTTATTATTTCTGAATCTTGACTTATCATACCAAGAAGTTTAGAAAGTAAACTCGGTATATTTGCCCCACCGAGTGTAGTAACTAAAAATTTTAATACTTGGGCAATTGGACTCAACTTAGTAGTTTTATGTAGGGGTTGACTATTAGGATTCCAGTCCACAAGGTCAGTATGTACTCCTGAATCTGAAACAAGATTTACAAGACCTGGATCACTATATGCACAAAGCTTAGGGGAAGAAATAGTAAGTATTTGTCCGTCTACCCCAACTATAGTATCGTCACTATCGGTAAAACCAACTTTATTAAGATGAAATCCTGCAGTATATCCAGGATCAGCAGGGGAAGGATCAGAATTTATTCCAGGAGGAGGTGCCATTGCAGGCACTGCAATTCTGGCACAAACTCTAGTTAGCGGTAAGCCATAACCGGTTGACCATAATACGCATTGTCCATCCCAATTTAAATTAGCGTTCTGAGACCAACAAGCAGCAGCATTACAACTTTGAATTCTAATAGTTATTTTAGGAGTAAAATAGGTACTGTCTGGTGACGCTTGAGCACATCTATTTAATACAAAAGGTACAAATCTACCAGGATAATCAAATTGTAATAAACAATTATCAGTACCACGACCATCACTTTTATTCCAAGGAGGACAATTTGCACCTGTTTTAAATGTCTTTGTTATTTCATTTGGACCTTTATTCCAAGTTTCTGTTCTTTCACTTTGTCCACAATTACAAGGATCAGTAATACAACCACCTATATCACCCCAAATACTGGCATGTGTATTAATTGAGCAAAATAGAAATAAAAAAAATAATAAATATTTTTTCAACACTTTGGGTAATTGTTATAAAATAGTTGTTAAATAGTCGTATATACTTCTAGTAAGAATTCTTATTAGAAAAGTTGGTATACGAAGATCAACTTCAAAAAGAGCAAGAAGTTCATAAGACGAGGAACGGAACGTATACTTAATACGTGAGTACCGGAGTACTTATAGAACGACGTAGCCAATTTTTGAAGTTCATCGAGTAGACCAGTCTACGTTTAATGCATCGTATAGATAATTAATCCAATTATCTGGTGGTCCTTGGTATTTTTCTAGCACTTCTTTATAGATAGCCATTTCTTCCTTTTTACTCGATAAAATACGCACGACCCCGACTAATGCTGCTATACTTAATTCTAAAGCTATAGATTCATTATCTTTATTAATTAAAAACATTCTACTAGTAAGTATTAATTGCGATAACTTACGTATTTCTGAGTCTGTTAAACCTAAAATCTCATCTAGATCTTCGATTTTTACATCAGACGGTAAAATAATTTTAGTATTAATTATTTCAAGCCATGCTTTTAAAGTATATTTCGGATATGCCTTAAGGTAAATAAAATTAAAATTACCTACAAAGACACCATTATTTTCAGATAAATTATTAAAAATTAAGCTTATATTATCACTATAAATTTCAGGTTTATAGAGTTTATCAAAACTATCTGCAGCAAATATTTTAGGTTTAGGACCTACTAAGCTTAAATGGTAAGTAAGTGCATAAACTACACTAGCACAAACACTTTGATGTTTTTTTAAGTTATTATTAAATTGTTCTAAATATTTTCTTTCACTTGGATAAAATTGCTTAGCAAAAGGTTCATCTGAAAGCTTATATAAATTAAGACCGACAATATTGCTTTCATTAATATTAAAAACTGATTTGTCAAATAAACCGCTATATAATTGTCCCTCTGTAAAACCTTTTAATTTATCTAATATTGTACTGCCACCCTCTTCTTTAAAATCTTCCCATTTTAAGATGTCAGAAAAAATTCGCTTTTCCTTATCAATTGACAAAATTTTACCTCTGAGTTTTTCTAAAAAAGTTAGCTCTACTTCATTAAGCGGTGAAATATAATGACCACTTAACATTTTTAAAAATTCTAAAATGAAAGCTTGCGATTTTTCTGTATCATCTACTAAAAATGGATTGATAATTTGTTTATCAACCTCTAACCATGTACCCTCTAATGCTTCGATAAAAATCTTAGAATCATTGCTATTAGAGATATAAATTATTGTTGGATCATACTTAGTTGATTCCGACACCAGAAAATTTAATAATACTGTTTTACCAGTTTTTTCTGTACCAAAAATACAAGTATTACCCCTACCAGTTTTATCATGAAAATTCATGAAATAAGGAGTACCTCTTTCTGTTCTAAGTAGTGTTAATGCTCGTCCCCAAGAAGTATATTGGCTACCTAAAGGTGAGTTGTGCAGAGCAGCCAGAGATGCTATATGATCTGACAATAAAGGCGACATTCTTCGTATGAAAGCAAAATTAGCCGGTAATTGTGCCCAAAATGTTTGTTCTATATTAAGGTCTTCTTTTACATGAACAATACCAAGTTTAAAAAGCTCTCTTGCAGCTTTTGCAACAGAAGCAGTAAGTTTATCTTCATCTTCTTCTATAACAGCAATTGAAATCTGTTGATTACAAAACTCAAAAGAAGATTTATTATCATTAAGTTTATTAATCCCTTTATGCTCAATTAAGTTATTATCATTAGTAATTTTTAAAATATAATCCTGCCCCTTTAAAGCAGCAGTCACTACTTTTTTATCAACAAAGTAAAATATCTCGGTTATTATTAATTCAAGCGGCAGCTGTAAGAACTTGTCAAGAGCTTCAGAAGGAGATTCTTGATATTCTTTGATAGATAACAAGGAAATAAATTTTTTATTTTGCTCCTGATTCGTGACTATCATTTTATCGCCGCTAATCGTATAAGTACTTCTACCTATTGCACTTGATAAATCTATTATAGGTACTAAACAATCACTATCGTTAATATTAGCTATTCGGTTATATAAAAATAAAGGTGCAGAAAATGTGTTTTCATTTTCAAATGTTATACCAAGCTTTTCTGCATCAAATTCATTTAAGTCATTCAAAATATTATTAGCAAGACTTTCTAGCTTCTGAACAGCAGATTCTAAATATTTATTTTCAAAGTCTACAATTAATTTAGTTGATAAAGAATTTATCAAGGAGCCAAAATTTTTAATTTTAATCTTGGCAGAATCATGTACTATGGAAATATATAAAGTATTAACAAATTTATCATTCCAGTGATTTTTTCTCTGCCATAATGCATGGATGTTAGCAGGTAATAATTTTTTATACGGAGTAGGATCGTCTAAATTTTGTCTTTCTCTTATTGTATGCATCCAAAAAGCAAAATCATAACTATTTGTATGCTTTTTTACAGAAGCTCTAATTATTTCACGTAAATTTTGTATTTTATCACTAATTTTTTCCGAACTGATACCATAGACTTTAATAATTTGTAGTAACTTACCATCCTTGGTAAGCAAAGTATGCTCATTATAGTGACATGCTATAGGTATAAAATTCGGAGCATTATAATTATATATATCCTTATCAAACTTTCGTAAACCACTAAACACAAATAACCTTAATTTAAATTAATTTGTTGTCATCTCTTGAAGGCTTTGTTGCATGGGTTGAGAGCCATCATTGCGAGAAGAAACTGAAAGTTCCGACGAAGCAATCTCAGAAATCATATGCTGTTTCATGAGATCGCCACGCTCCTTTTAGTCGTGTAGCTTATGACGGGAAAAACGAGCCATGTAACGATCCAGTCACAGTATAACACCAAGCTATAATCGCAAACACTTACTGCAAAACTTTATCATGTAATAAACATTATTACAAAACTTTACCTAATTATTTACGTTTAATAAATGATTATTCTTTAATATGCAGTGATTTTTTGTAACCCTCCCATGTAATTTACCAGAACATCCGGTACGGTTATTGAACCGTCTTCATTTTGATAATTTTCTAAAATTGCAACCATAGTTCTACTAATTGGTAATCCAGAAGCATTTAAGGTATGAACTAAAGTAGTATCATGACTACCAAATTCCTTATATCGTGCTTTCATTCTACGTGCTTGAAAATCACCACAATTAGAACAGCTAGCAATTTCACGATACTGCTTTTGTCCAGGAAGCCAAATTTCTATATCATAAGTTTTTTGTGATGCAAATCCCATATCGCCTGTACAAAGTAGCATAGTGCGATAAGGTAATCCTAGTTTCTGTAGGATAGTTTCTGAAGCGTTAGTCATGTATTCATGCTCGTTTTTTGACTCTTCAGGTGTTGTAATAGATACAAGCTCTACTTTACTAAATTGATGCAATCTAATCATCCCTCTAGTATCTCTACCACTGCTACCTGCTTCTGACCTAAAACATGGTGTATAAGCAACAAGTCTCATAGGTAATTTTTCACGAGGAATAATAGTATCGGCAACCATATTTACTAACGATACTTCTGCAGTTGGAATTAACCTATAGCCGTTTGTGGTTGCAAAAGATTCATCGGCAAATTTAGGTAACTGACCCGCATTATACATAGCATTATCTCGAACTAGCACTGGAGGCGACACTTCAAGGAAATCAAACTCTCCAGTATGAATATCAAGCATGAAATTGGCTAAAGCACGCTCTAATTTTGCTAAATCACCTTTTAATGTTACGAATCTAGCACCTGAAATTTTTGCCGTTTGCTCAAAATCCATTAGATCTAGCTTTACACCAAGCTCAAAATGTTGTTTTTTATTTTGAGCATTAAGATCTACTTCTCCATGAGTACGAATTAATTTATTCATACTTTCATCAATACCATATGGCACTTCTTCATCAGGAATATTAGGAAGAGTATTTAATAGCTCATTTAGCTCATTATTATTATTTAAATCTTGTTCGAGTTCTTCTAGCTTTTCATTGATGTCCTTGACATCTCTTTGTAATCCTTCAAATTCCTCGCCGCTTTTAGGATTTATGTTACCTAAAATTTTTGACTTTACTTTACGTGCGTGCTGAAATTCTTGAATTAGATTAGTGATTTTTCTTTTTTTTCCATCAAGCTCTTCGATTCTTTTTGCCATAGGTTCAATAAATCTCTGCCTAAGCTTATCATCGAATAATTCTTGATTTTCTCTAATCCATTTAATATTTAGCATTTATGACCTCGGTTTTTTCTATATAATTACATATTATTATTGAAATTTCATATAATAAAAGCAGCGGTATTGCAAGAGCAAACTGGCTTAATATATCTGGAGGAGTTAATATTCCTGCAATAATAAAGTTAATAACTATCGCAAAACGTCTTTTTTGCTTAAGTGTTTCTATTGTAATTATTTTTAATATATTTAATATTATTAAAACAACTGGAAGTTGAAAGGCAACACCAAAAGCTATAATTAGATGAATAACTAGATTTAAATATTCACTAATCCTAGCTTCTAAAACTATCGGTACTATTAAATCACGCTTTTCAAAACTAAGGAAAAAATTCCAAGCTTTTGGCATTACGAAATAAAAAACGAAAATACTACCACACCAGAATAAAATAGGCGATATAAAAAGAATAAACGCAATAATTTTTTTTTCATGGCGATATAATCCCGGACTAACGAATAAGTAACATTCTAAAGCAATTACTGGTATAATAATAGCGAAAGCTGTAAAAGCTGCAAGCTTAATATAAGTAAAAAATGCCTCAGTAAGTCCAGTATAGATTATATTTCGTAAATTATCCTTACTTAGTTTAGCAAGCGGTTCTAATAAGAAACTATAAATATTATCACTAAAATAATAACAAATAGCAAATGCAACTATAAAAATAATAAATATTCTAGATAATCTTACTTTAAGCTCTGATAAATGTTCTTGAAAAGAATATAATTTCATAACTATATAATATACTTCTTTTTTTCTTTTTCAAGAATTGCTATTTTTCTTAACACACCCTAGCGTACTAAACTTGCCCTAAATTAGTAAATGTAATTAATTTTTTAACTTTAAAAAGTAAATTTATTAATATAATATTATTTCAAAATTACAATAGGGGAATAATATGTCAAACAATAAAATTGAAATAGATATATCCAACAAATATAAAACTCTTAATGAATTAGGCTCATTATTAGAAGATATTTCAAAAAATACTACTGCAAAAATTTTGGATTTAGGTAACATTCCTTTTAATTTAGATGAGAAAGTAAATGATAATCAAACATTAGAAAAAAAATTAGAAGAATTATTTACTTTAAATAAAAGCTTAAACCAAGTGTTAGTAGGAGGATGGGGTGAGGGAGTAAATCAAAAAATTATAAATAAAGTTTTAGAAATAATAGCAAACTCTGAAGAAAACAATATACATAGTCTTGATGTTAGTCATTTAGACTCTGAAGGTGTAAAAGCATTGATAGCGGTTTTAAAAAAAGGGGCAGTTTATGATATTACTGGTACCTTATATAGTACAACTAGCGTGCATTGGTTTCCAAGGACTCCAGAAATGAAAAAAGATTTGTTAGAAGCTATTAAACAAAACCAATTCATAACTAATTTTAAATTTAGAAATTCTATTGATAATGATTTAGAAAAGGAAATTAATATAATAACCAAAAACAATAAAGCAAAATTAGAAAGTTTATGGGAACAATTAAAATTATTTAGTGAAGATAAAAATGCTGTAGAGTTAAATAAATATTTAAAATTATACGAAAAATATGATCAAAGTACGCTTGAAGAGTTTTGGAATTATAACAATAAAGAAATACCGAATTTAAAAAAAATAAATGAGTATAAAAATGAAAATTTTTTAAAAATAGCAGGAATAGGGAAAGAAGGATATGGTGATTTATATATTTTACCGCCCGAAATAAAGCACGCTATATTTAATAAAATTAGTTTTTTTGATATAGATTATACTGTAAACAACTCACAAGAATCAAATGTGAATATGTTAGGTCAGGAAGTAGAAAACATTTAATTATTAGGAATAGGGATAAATTTATCCTTACTCTACGCAAATAGCGAATTACCTAAGTAATTTGCTATTGGCGATACTCTACATTTTCTTACCATACACTTTAAAGAAGACCAGTATAAATAACATACTAAATAACGTATTACAAAAAAAGAATAAAGACCAAGGAAGATATTTTGCACAAATGCCACCAAGAGCAGCTAAAACAATACGACTAACCGAGCTAAAAGATGCTATAATAGAATATTGGGTAGCAATAAATTCACTATTACAGAGATTTGCAAAATATATAGAGATAATAGTTCCAGCAAAACCAATGCAAAAATTTTGCGTAGTAATAGTTATTATAAATATCTTTACGTTATATCCGACAATAGCAAGGATCATGAACATAAGAGGTGAAAGTAATTGAATAATGCCGCCTATTAAAACGCTGCGTAATATACCGATTTTTGTTGATAAAATTCCGCCTAATGCTCCTCCTACTATCATGATAAGCAATCCGTAAGCCTTGTAAATAAAAGCTATTTCATGAGTAGTAAAAGTTAAATCTAATAACAAAGGTGAACTCATAGCCATAGGTATAGAATCAGCGGCTTTATATAAAAAAACAAACAGCATGATTAACAATAAATGCCGTTGTTCGTTCTTCAAGGATATAATACTGCTTTTAATAACTTCAAAATATTGTTTCAGATTTATTAAATCTTTCGTTCTATGAGATTGTTGTTTCGGCTTTGGTTCTTTAATGCATAAAACAATCATAGGTCCAAGAAGAGTAATACAAATAGCCAATTTATAAACAGTACTCCAATCAAAAATAACCGATATATATAAAGCACCGACGCTACCGAGTAACATACCAAGTCGGAATCCAATGCTACCGAAGGTAAATGCTAAAGAAAGTTCTTTTTTTGAAGTAGGTCTTTCAATGCGGTATGCGTCAAGTACAATATCCTGAGTAGCTGCACAAAAAGAGATAATAAATAATATAGTGGCTGTAATATATATATTATCACAAGGGCTAAAGCTTAAAAATCCGGTCATCGCTAAAATTAGGCATAGCTGTGATGCTATTGCCCAGCCACGCCTTGCTCCAAATTTAGAACATAAAAAAGGAATAGAATATTTATCAATAAAGGGAGACCATACAACCTTTAAACAATAAGGAAAAGCAGCAAGCGATATTAAACCTATTATATCGGTTGTATATCTTGCTTCGGATAATTGGTACGGAACGGTAAAAAAAATTAAATTAAACGTGAAACCGGAAATTAGACCTAAGAGCAGAATCCCAAGTAAATATATTTTATCTGTACTTATTTTCTTTATCAAAAACATATTATTTATATTGTATTTTTAAAGAATAAGGTGCGACCTTAGAAAATATCTTACCTACTACCGGTATTTTAGTTACAATACTACTAATGAAGAAAAATGATGGGATAACGTTACCTTTAATTTGAATTAATTTTTGGTTGGTATCAATATTACCTTTCATAGTAAAGTCAAAAAATGGTCCGTGTGCTTCTGCACCGGATAATGTAATTACGTTTCCTTGATAACTAAAATTACCGTTCATATCTTCAAATGAAATATTCTTATTATTGGTTATCGAGCTAAGAAGACCAGGTATTGAAACAAAAGAAACTAATCTTGTTAAAAAAGGAGTATCGGTTAAGGCAAAACGTGTTATATAGAATTTACCATCTAATATTGGTATTATATCGCCTTTTTTAACTTTATATCTTCTAGTATTCAGGTTAATTTTAGCATAACCGTCTTGCATAGAACTATACATCCCGAGCCCTTTAAGTAATGCACCGGCATTATCTGACTCAATTAACCATTGTTCATAGCTTTCTTGTGCAGTAAGAGACATCCTCACTTTTCCATTATTAGAAATATTGCTATTTAGAAAACCAGAGAAGCAGCGTACTTTATCACATTTAATTGCTAAATCAAAGTTATCTAAAATTACATTATCCTTTAATAAAATTTTATATATGTTAGTTTTTAATATTACATTACGTGTGGAATCACCATCTTTTTGTAAAAACTCTATCATATTAGAGTTTGAAAGATCTAATACGCTTCCATAAATTTCAGTATTTAGATTATGACTATCTATAGTTATTTTTCCGCTTAATCTTGTATTTTTATGATTGATGGAGAGCAAAGATATATTATAAGTATCTTTCTTAGCTAAGATATTACCACTAATTTTTAAACTATCATCCCCTGATAGATTAAATTCGATATTCTTATCTGAACCCTTATCACTTAATTTAGTATGGATATTTAAATTAGCTTTTTTACGCAACTGTTTGTGGATAGCTACTTTATCTATATAAAACTCTAAATTATCAAGGTTAGAATTAAGATCAATAGTTGCATTGTTATTTTGTTTCTTATATTCAAAATCTAAAACAGCACTACCTGACATTAATTTTAATATGCCAAAACTTTTATTATTTGCTGTAATATTACTTTTTATTTTAAGCAGGCAATTATTATTTTCATCTACCATATCGTGGTCGTAAGTAAAATTACTTACATAATTATTGATTTTACCCTTACCAGTAATATTTAATTGATTGTCTTTAAAAACACCTTTTGCCTCACCATGTTGTAATAATATATTATTACTTAAAGTATTAAAATTTATATCAGTTAATGTTGAGGTAACATTATAGCTATTATCGATTTCAGAATTGATAGGAATTATTATCTCTATTATTGAATTGGCATTTCCTTTAATTCCTTTCAAATCAATATCTTCATTTTTAATATTTTGATATGCGTCATTTGGGATAAAATCAACTAAATCACTAATTTCACCTTTAGCAGTAGCATTAAAAACAAATTGTGACTTAAGAGGTCCTTCCCATTTAAAAGTCATAATACCATTAGATAGAACGCTATTACCACTATAAGCCTCGTTAATCAAAAATTTTACCTCTGCCCCTGAAATAACTACATTAGTATCAACTTTAGTTAAAGCAGGTAAATCCTTATGATATTTATATTCAAAATTTGATATATGCAAATTTGCTTTTAAATTATCGTCTTCTAAAATATTTTCTTTTAAAAATTTTCTATCTAGTTTAATGCTCAATTCGCCGTTTTGAATGTGACCTTGTTTTATATGCTCCCGCAAATACGATATCACAGGATTGTTAGGAATAATTTTTTCTACTGTTTGGTAAATTATCAGAGGAATATTTACTATATTGGCATTTGCATCTATGTTTTTATCAGTTATTTTACTGTTTAAAGATAAAGAAGCTTTGTTCCCAAAATTCAGCTTACAATCAGCTATTTTAGGGTTATTTTTTGTATTGCTAGTTTTATAAACACATACAGCTTTTCCAAGCGGCAGCCCTGCCCCTTTTTCATCTGTTAAAATATCACTTTTTATTGAAGTTAGGTTTATATTAGTTAAAATATTTCTTTGGAATATATTTAAGGAGTAATCACCATTTATTTGAGTATTTATAATTTCTTCCTTATTATTTGATATTACCGAAAATTGAGCTACATTAAAATATGCTTCTATTAATGAATTAGAAAATAGATTTTTGAAATTTAAAGTAATATCAAGGTCATTAATTTCCCCTTCAGCATTATCTATAAGATATAAAGAAATTTTATTAATTATTAAGTGATTTTCTTTAAAATTTAAGTCATCTATTACAGCTTTGATATCATTTTTACTTAAATAAAATTCAATTACTCTTTTTAAAGGCTTATTCATATGTCCATGATTTGCACTATAAAAAATTAAATATGCAATTAGAAACAATGCAGCAAAAGTTGTAAAAATACTAATAAAAGCTTTTTTGAGAAAATTCATTCGAGTTTATAAATCGATTAAAAGATAACGCAAGTTTTAGACTTGTAATATTTGTTAAATATAAAGTATAATCTAGAAAAAATCATCAAAAATTATGAATATTACATTTATTGGTAGCGGCTATGTGGGATTAGTTTCCGGTGTTATGATGAGCTATTTAGGTCATAATGTTACTTGTCTTGATAATGATGAAGCCAAAATCTCTAAGTTAAATAAGAAAATATTACCAATTTATGAAGCTAAACTTGATAAATATTTTACACAAGCTTTGGAACATGAAAGGTTAAAGTTTACTAGCTTTTATAGTGATGAACTTAAAAATACCGAAGCAGTATTTATAACAGTCGGTACACCCTCTAAAGAATCAGGCGAAGCCGATTTAAGTTATGTTTATGAGGCAATAGATAAAGTTTCTCTACATATAAACAAAGATTGTTTAATAGTTATCAAATCAACTGTACCACCAAATAGTTGTAATAATATCATTAATTATTTAAAAGCAAAAGGCTTCTCATTTAATGTTGCATCAAATCCAGAATTTTTACGTGAAGGGAATGCTGTAGAAGATTTTTTATATCCTGATCGTATCGTGATTGGTGTAAATAATAAAGAATCAGAGGATATATTACGAAAGATTTATTTGCCTTTAACGGATAATGGAGCAGAATTAGTAGTAACTGATTTAGTTACATCAGAACTTATTAAATATGGCTCAAATAGTTTTTTGGCTACTAAAATTGCTTTTGTTAATGAGATGGCTAATTTATGCGAGAAAATTGGTGCTGATATTAAAAATTTACCTAAAGGAATAGGGCTTGATAAAAGAATTGGAACAGCCTTTCTAAATGCTGGACCTGGCTTTGGAGGCTCATGTTTTCCAAAAGATATCTTGGCATTAAATAGTATCATTAAGAATAATCACATAGATTCTAAAATTCTTGAAGCAGTGATTAGAAGTAATAAAGAACGTCCGAGTCTTATGGTAGATAAGATAGCTACTTTATTAGATGAAAATTTGAAAAGTAAAAATATAGCAGTTTTAGGCTTAACCTACAAAGCAGGTACCGACGATGTTAGAGCAAGTCCTGCAATTGAGATCATTAAAAATTTATTAGATAAAGGTGCATACGTTAAGGCATTCGATCCTATGGGTCTTGAAAATTCCCAAAAAACTTTTCAAAATGAAAATTTGTTATATCTAGATTCCGCAATCAAAGCTTGTGATTCTGCTGATGCTATAGTTATTACCACTGAGTGGAATGAATTTCAAGCACTTGATTGGCAGAAAATTTATAGTTTGGTAAAAACACCTATAATAATTGATCTACGGAATATCTTAAAAGCTGATAAAATGAAGAGCATCGGCTTTAAATATTATACAGTAGGAAGTAAGATTTAGCCCCAATAACGTCATTGCGAGGAGTCGTAGACGACGCGGCAATCTCAGGAGTTGTTATCCCGTATTATTTCATGAGATTGCCACGCTCATTTCACTCGCTCGCAATGACGATTTATACACTTTAACACTAATTAAAAATGCAAACTGAATTTATACATTTAAGAACTCAAAGTTCCTATTCTTTCTTAGCAAGTGCATTAACTACTGAAAAAATAGTAGAGCTTGCCTCTTCTTATAAAATGCCTGCTATTTGCTTAACAGATAAAGAGAATTTATTTGGATCGCTAGAGTTTGCTTTATATGCAATAAAGAAAGGTTTGCAGCCTATTCACGGGGTTATTTTAAATATACAATATGAAGCAAACGTTTTTGCAGAAATATTATTGATAGCTAAAGATGAAACTGGCTATAAAAATTTGCTTAAACTATCCAGTATCACCTTTACTACAAATGATCGTAAAATATGCAACCATATTACTTTTGAGGATTTAAAAGAATATCAAGAGGGATTAATAGCATTATGTTGTTATACTGAGGGTATTACAGGGAAATGCTTGCTTGCTAATAAAGAAGAACAAGCTGAAATGTTTGTACGAAACTTGCAAGAAATTTTTGGAGATCGTTTTTACTTTGAAATCATGCGACACGATCTACCGAAAGAGCAGCTTATTGAAGATAATTATATTAAAATAGCATCAAAATTAAATATTCCGCTTGTTGCTACCAATAAAGTACTATTCAGCAAAAAAAGCATGCATGATGCACATGATGTATTATTATGTATTTCTGCCGGTGTTACTAAAGAATATCCTGATCGTAAAACAGTTAGTGAGAATTGTTATTTTAAATCAGCAAAAGAAATGATCGAGCTTTTTGCCGATCTACCTAGTGCTATCGAAAATACAGTAAATTTAACCCAGCGTTGTTATTTTGCTGCCCATACAAATCCTCCAATGCTTCCTAATTTTGCTACTAAAGATATTAGTGAAACTGATTTAATTAGAAAAGAAGCAAAAGATGGATTACTTGCAAGACTTGATACAAAATTCAAATCTGAACATATTTCCATAGAAAATCAAGAAAATATTAAAACTGAGTATTTTGCTCGTCTTGACTATGAGCTAAATATTATATGCAGTATGAATTTCGCTGGTTATTTTTTGATCGTATCTGACTTTATAAAATGGAGTAAAAATCAAGGTATTTTAGTAGGACCAGGCAGAGGCTCAGGAGCAGGATCAGTTGTTGCTTGGAGCTTGCTTATTACTGATCTTGACCCTATTAAATTTGGTCTATTATTTGAAAGATTTTTGAATCCAGATCGTATTTCAATGCCTGACTTTGATATTGATTTTTGTCAGGAAAGACGAGAAGAAGTTATTAATTATGTACGTTCTAAATATGGTAATAATAGAGTAGGACAAATTATAACTTTCGGTAAAATGCAGGCAAAGGCTGTAATTAAGGATGTTGCACGAGTACTAAGCCTGCCATATAAATTTGCAGATTATCTAACTGAATTAGTACCGTTTAGTGCAATAAACCCCGTTACGCTTGAACAGGCAATACGAGAAGTGCCAGAGCTTGCCAATGCTGCTAAAGGTAACGGATTATATAATTTAGAGGGTGAGCTAGAATTAATTAAGCTAGTACTTGATACATCATTAATTCTTGAAGGGCTGCATCGCCACTCCTCAACACATGCAGCAGGAATCATAATAGCTGGTACTGATTTAGTTGATATAGTACCTGTCTATAAAGATGCTAACTCCGATATGTTGGTAGTCGGCTACTCCATGAAATATTGCGAGCTTGCTGGTTTAATTAAGTTCGACTTTCTTGGGCTGCAAACTTTAACTGTTATTACCGATTGTAAGAAATTGTTAAAAGAGCAAAATATAGAAATAGATTTTAACGATATGACATTTGATGATGAAAAAACTTATCAAATGTTATGTAAAGGTAAAGGAGTCGGCGTATTCCAGTTTGAAAGTGTTGGGATGAAAGATGCCCTTAGACGCCTTAAACCTGATTCCATACATGACTTAATAGCTCTTGGTGCGTTATATCGCCCTGGACCTATGGAAAATATTCCAACCTATATAGCTTGTAAGCATAAATTACAGCAGCCTGATTATTTGCATGAGTTGTTAAAGCCTATCTTAGAGGAAACTTATGGAGTAGTGATATATCAAGAACAAGTCCAAAGAATTGCTCAAGTTTTAGCTGGTTATACGCTAGGAGCTGCTGATTTGCTTCGTAGAGCCATGGGTAAGAAAATTAAAGCTGAGATGGAACAACAAGAAGAAATTTTTGTTAAAGGTGCAATAGCTAATAATATTTCTGAGGCTCAAGCTAAATCGATTTTCGCAACTGTTGCTAAATTTGCTGGTTATGGTTTTAACAAGGCACATGCCGCAGCTTACGGGGTTATCTCATATCAAACAGCATATCTTAAAGCTAATTATCCAGCAGAATTCGTAGTTGCGTGCTTAAATCTTGAACTAAATAATCACGATAAAATTAATTTATTCCTGCAAGAAGCAAAAGATAATAATATAAAAATCATTGCACCGAATATTAATATTTCAGGTGGGTATTTTAGTGTAAAGTATGTCATACCGCGGCTTGACCGCGGTATCCATGGAGACCAATTAAAAGATACCGCGGTCAAGCCGCGGTATGACATTGATAGTTCTATAATCTTCGCACTTGGAGCTATAAAAGGAGTCACGCCGAATTTTGGTAAGCTAGTAACAGATGAAAGAAATGCAAGAGGTGCTTTTAAATCGATCGTTGATTTTATTGAGAGATTACCACCAAAAGCTATCAACAGTAAATTACTTGAAAATCTAATTAAAGCTGGCTGTTTTGATGAATTACATGATAATAGATTGCAATTATTTTCAAGCATTTCTAAGCTTCTTGCATATTCGGTTTCTTACCATGAAGAGCAGGCATCTAATCAATTTAGTTTAATTAAAGTTTCCAGCTTAAGTAAAGAAATCCTAGTCTCAAGTGATTACGCTGATAAGAATACTTTAACTTTTTATGAATTTGAGGCTATGGGGTTATTTATTTCAAATCACCCGCTAACAGAATACAAAGAAATATTCAATCGCTTAAATATCTTAAGCTCGGCTGACTTACATAATAATTTGCCTGATGGCCGTAATAGAGTAATGATTGCTGGTGTAATACAAAAGAAAGATTCTCGTATGTCAGCAAGAGGTAGATTTGTTACCCTAGTGCTTTCTGATCCTGAAAATATATTTGAGTTAAGTATTTTTAGCGAAGAAGTTTTAAAAGATTACGTACATCTACTTGACGTCAAAAGTCTAGTAGTTGTTAATTGCGATATCATTAAAGATGAGGGCGGTATTAAAATCACTGCTAAAAGCTTTTCATCAATTGAAAATGCAACTGGCAATCAGCAATTTGATTTACAGCTCTACCCTAAAAATGACGAAGAATTAGAACAAATAATTACTCTACTATCAGCACGTATAAATAACGACGAGCAGAGTAATACCACAGCTACAATATATTTATCAAGCAAATCAGTAAAAAATTTTGTAGCAAAAATTACGTTGCCAGAAAAGTTCTTTTTAAGAGGGCAAGATTTTGAGATTCTTAGTATTTATCAAAATACTTAAATATATAGTGATTTTATCTTTCTAAATCTGCTTTAGATAATTCTGTAATTTTTATAACAGCACCTAATGGTATGCCTTCTTTTAGCATTTTCTTTGCCATAGTAATTTTTTCTTCTTGCATTTTAATATTAACTAGCTTTACTGCTTCCGCTTTTGCTTCTTCTCTTGCTTCTTCCTTTCCTTGTTGCATCCAATGGTGAGCTATACTTTTCATAACGTTTTCTCTTTTTTTAGGATTTAATTTTGATTTAAGTAGTTTTTCTACTTCTATTATATCACCTTGTTTAATTCTGGTCAAAGTGTAGCATAAAATTAGTTCTATATGATCAATACCGATATCAACTTTAGCGAATTTAGGCAAAAGATCAGCTACTTCTTCCCACCTTTTCAATAAATCACGTTCATGAATATGCTTCATAAAAAATTGCAAAATCCCAGACCATGCTTTTTCTTTCAATTTTTCGTCCGGAATATCATGTACATTGATTAATTGATAGTCATTAGTCCATGTAGCCTTTACAAGTTCACTATTTTCAAATAATTCCCATAGATTTCGTGGAGCATTATATTTCTTTTGACCATTGTAAAATATCAAAGGATATATGAAAGGGAACTTTTTACTTTTTGTTGATTTCTTATGGTATTCAGCAATTTTAAACATATACCGAAATAACCTCAAAGCCATTTTATACTCAGGTGTGCTTTGGTGTTCTAAAAGTAGATATAAATAGCCCTTTTTCTCTCCAAACTTAGCAGAAAATAGAATATCTACTATAGATTTTTTGAGTCTTTTATCTACAAAGCTATCTTTTTCCATTTTTAGGTTTTCAAGAGAAATTAGATTCTGTATATAAGGGGGTAAATGCATTTGAAAAAACTCTTTAGAAACTAAAGGGTTTTCAAACGCACTTCTTATAATTTCGTCGTGTTTAGGTTTCTGGGACATAAGTAATAATGATATATTACACTATAAATATAGCATTATTACTGTCATTTCAATTAAAGATTGAATTTTTTATTACAACGAATTATAGTTCTCTGACTGGTTTTAGTACTAATTTTTTCTTGTTAAAAATATTTATTTTAGCTAATAAGCTAATTTTAGCTTTTTTCAAACTACGTTTATAGTTTTCACCTGTTACTGCATCATAGCTAGTGATTAACGATGGGATGACCTCATTATAATATATCTTATAAAGCTCATGCATAGTTTCCTTTGTTGTTAGATATCCCCATTTTATTGCTTGCTGAGGTACTCGTGCTAGTGCTTCAATGCAGGCTACTGCTTCTTCAATTTCAGGATTTTTATTTTTATATACATCAGCTGATGGTGATAAATTAGCTTGCATATCTTTAAACATAGCATCAATCATTAATGCCATATATTTATCTGATTTAAATTTCCTGACAAAAACCAAACCATGTTTATTGCTATATCTTAAAAGCTTAAATTTATATATAAAAATCATGAAGTTTATTGCTAGAATTTTTAAACCTCTTACTTTATTAGTATGATAAAATTTAAGCTTTGTCTCATAATCTAGCTGCTTTTTCATGCCTGCTATAAGCAGTTTATGCAGTAAATTACGGCAATGTTCTATATCTTTTTTACGAGCAATACGTGCATTATCCGTTGCTTTAGTGCCAGAAAAATTAGCCGAATGGCGGGTGATTTGCCTACCTCTATTATCCCTTTTTATATCAGCAAAATGCCCAAGTTCTTGAGCTGCTATAATCTGCAATCTTGCAACAGCAGCAAAGCCACCACCATACATAGGGTGATCCTTACTATTTTCAGCAAAAGGGTTACCACCACATGAGACAAAAATAGCCACATCTTTGCCGTTAGTGCTTTGCATTCCACTATTACCGCCTACTTTCTGCCAGTTAACCATATCCATCATATCACCAATATTATGAGAGTAGGTGATAAATATTTCTGTTTTATCAAGAAGTAGCCATCTTATGACAATCGGGTGAGCAGATTGTACAAAAATACGGGCTAACATTTCCATTACTTCTTTTTTGATTGGCTGTAGTTTATAGATTTGTTTTTTTAGATTATCAAAGACAGATTTTATTTTTTGATCGGTAGCAGAATTTCTATATAGATTTTGGAAAAGTTTTGTAGTTTCAGGGATTAAATGTGGATCTGTTAGCTCTTCTTTGCTAACCATCATACTAATATTAAAAGCAGGGTCACTAAATCTTGCAAAATTGCAACAATCATCGGTATCTATTCTTAGCTTCCCCGACTTAATTATCTGCATTGCTAAATTCTTATACTCTATTTCCATATCCTCTTTATAAATAGCAGGAACATGATCAAGAATATGGTATATAGTACTCATCCTTTCGCAACACCTAAATTTGAGACCTCATTATGCTCATCAGTATGCTTAAGTATCTCAAAAGTCATCAAATCCGCACCTATCGGTTCATATTTTATATTCAGTTTAGCTTTTTCAGCTTGAGCCTTTCTATACTCATCTAACTTAGGACATACTCTTTTTAAGCAACTTTCAACAAATTGGTCTGAAGATCTTAATTGTAATATCTCTTTTGCATCCTTTTTATGCTTTTCATCTTCAACACATAAATCAATATTACGCTCTGTAACAAATAATTGAGGAGCCTGAGTTCTTGCTAGTTCAATTATATCTTTATTCTTTTTTGCAAAATTACGAATATTTTTTTCATAAGGTCCCTGAACTCCAATCAATTCATCTATGACTATTTCCATACTTCCATGTTTCTCGTTATTATCATTAATTTCATCTTTTAAAGTACGGATATTTTCATCATTAAGCTTACACATTTTATATAATAGCAATAACATAAAATGATTAATTCCTCTTTGTTCACCTGACCAAGAAAGCTTTAAAAAATATAGAGACCAAGGGTTAATTGAAATATAAGATAATGGAATACTAGCCCATTGCCCTAGCTTCATTTTTTGAATTATAGTATTAAATTCAGATAAATTATTTTCTATTTGTGAAAATTTATATTCTACAATATTGGTAGGATTACTTTTTACTACTTCTTCCCATGTTTTTCCTAATTCGGTTTTTGCTCTGCTGCCAATTTGAGCTAAAAATGGTGCAGGTTCCTTTATCATCGTATCAGCATTATATTCTATATAATTTATCAAAGACACGATATCATTAAAGGCTAATTTTACTATATGGTCATCTCCTTTATCCTTATTTTTTTTTGCATGGGTAAGATTTTTTGTTTACAAAAATTCCAAAAATTATCCTTATTATTTTCTGATCCTATATTTAAAACCTCATCTTTTTTTAACTCAGTATAAAACAATGCTATTTGTTTCAAATGCCATTCAAAATCCATACTTTCATCATATTGCTTACTAACTATCATATAGAACTTTTTAAGCACCTCTGATACCTTACTTTCCACACGTGAGTTATAAATATTATCAGCAATATCATGAAAAACCGAAAGTCCTCCAGTTACAAAAGGTTTAAACCATCCCGCCGTAACCATATCTAACACAATACATATTCCTTTTTCAATAGAAGTTGTACGCTCCATATGCCCAACATTTACTACTACTGCATCACTACTAGTAATACAAGAAGCCAAATATATAGACCGCAACCCTGAAAGAAAATGCTTATAATACTTATATAAATCGGAATCTTTCTTCTCTAGCTCTTTTATTTGTGTATTAATGCCATCTATAGTATCAATATTTGCATTAGATAACATTTTCTTTATCTTATCAATTTCTTGTTCTAATGCACCAATTCTTTGTCCTTGTTCTTGTTGTACTATATTTTGTCTTTGCTGTTCTAAAAATAAATGACGAATTGCTTCTTGTATAATTTGAGGCGATATATTATCATTATCTTGGATTGGATTAGCTATAACTAATTCTTGTGAATTCTTTTGCCCTAATTCTTGTGCAAGTTTATATAATCTAGTCTTTTGTAAAAATTGTAATGCTTTTTCTTCATTACCAGCGTTATTATATGCTGTTGCTATAAGCTGGTTTAGATCTTGCCCCCTAAATATGTCGTTCCGAGAATTTGTCCGTGCTTCTTCAAAGCAATATGCTGCCATTTCATGATATCGCTTTTGTTGAATTGGCTCCACTTCTTTCTGAGCCAACTTATTATAGACTAAACCCGACTTATAGTCACAATGATGGACAAGTTTTTTCCGTTCAAATATATTTTCATGATTTGCGTCTAATTTTTTAGCATATTCAAATTGTTCAAGTGCTTCTTCATATTCCCCCCTTCTGTAAGATTCAACCCCTTTTGAAAGAAAAAAATTTATACCTTTTGTTGTATCAAAATCATGATACACCTCGTCATTATTATTCGGATCTACTCTTTCTTTGCTCATATTAAAATCCATTAAATTATTTATAACATATTATGACCACCATTGATTGAGATAGTTTCACCCGTGATAAATCCAGCATTTTCATCAACTAGAAATGCTACTGCTCTTGCGATTTCTTCAGGTTGCCCTAATCTTTTTTTCGGAATACTATTAACGATTTTTGCAAGCACGTCTTCAGGTACTGCCCCTACCATTTCCGTTGCAATATATCCAGGAGCTATACAATTAACCGTGATATTTTTAGAAGCAGTTTCACGTGCTAAAGCTTTAGTAAAACCTATAATTCCAGCTTTAGCAGCAGAGTAATTAGTCTGACCAATCTGCCCTGCCTGAGCATTGATTGAGCTGATATTTACTATACGACCGTAATTTTGATTTCGCATCGGCTCGATTACGTTACTTGACATATTAAAGCAAGAATTGAGATTAACGTTAATTACATCGTTCCAATCTTGATGACTCATTTTATGCAGCATTTTATCTTTGGTAATTCCGGCATTATTAACCAAAATGCTTACTGGCTGTTTATATTCCTCTTCAATTTCTTTTATCGCTCTTCTGCAATCTTCAAAATCTGCAACATTCCAACGTTTGGTTTTGATACCATATTGCTCTTCCATAGCTTTTGCAGCTTCATGATTACTAAAAAAATTAGCAATAACAGTAAAACCTTTATTTTTTAATTCTTTGGCAATAGACTCTCCTATTCCTCTAGTACCGCCTGTTACAACTGCTAAATGCGACATTATTACCTCCCTATATTATTATCTTTATTACGTTGATTTACTTTTTGTGCAGGTGTAACATTAGGAGTAATTCTTCCTCCATTATCTAATTCTACTGTAGGTTTATATATTATTTGTTGTTGGGCTTTATTTAAATCCGGTATTAGTTCAGTTAGTTCATTTTTTGGAGTAGTTACCACAACAGAAGGTGTTTGTATATTTGCAGCTATTTCATAATTTGTCGTTTGATACGGATTAGGCGTTTCTTTAGCTTTTTTATGCTCTGCTGGTTCATTAACTACCTGACCTTTTTCAAGTTTCTTAATCTTATTATTGGCTCCCGATGGCTCAATCATACTTTTTAATGATTCTTGTCTAGATTCAGGAAAACCTTGTGCCGTTACTTTTAATGTACCGTAACATCCGATTGTAGCACCGCCTGCATAAACTCCGCCAGCTTGACCGGCAGTATGACCTGCTTTTAAAAGCTGTTCATCAGCAGCTTTTACTTCTATTCTTAATCTATTAGCTATAGCAGTACTAGTTTGGTCATGTTCGGCAAGACCTGTACGATCCTTACCACTTGCACACATAGTAAGCGTTTCGTGCTTTGGAACATCTTTAAAAATAGAGTCATTAGAATTTGAGATTTGGTTGCTTAAATAATTTAATTTTCGTGAAATGCTACTACTTATATTTTCTTTATCTGCACCTCTATAAAAAATTGCGTCAGCTTTTTCTATATCTTGTTTTAAACTAGCTGCATTGGTTAATATTTCATGAGCTTGCTTAGATAACCTACCTGCATTAAATTCTGTATTCAGCATTGTTTTTAGATCACCTTTCGGTTTATTAATACCAAATAATCTTTCTAATTTACCACGTGGTTTTAAATGGGTCGCAATATCTTTGAAGTTAGTTTCTTTTGGTAAATTATTAGCCAAATCGTTAAGTTGTTCTTTTGTACCATCAAAATGATTAAAACCTGCGATTCTTCTAAATTTATTAAACGCTGTATTAGTATAACGACCTCCTACATGATCTATAGCTCTTTTAGTAAGAGTTACCAGTTTTGCATCAGGGTGCGGCACTACAAAATTTGCAGCTCCACTATTTAAAGTATTAGCATGCAATTTATGATCGCCCATCCATTCTTGAGCTTGCTTAGTATTTAAATCTGTGATTCTTTATCACGAGAAATAGAAGCAAGAGTTCCTGCATGTTTAGAGGCACGTATTATTTCAATAGGTTTATTTTCTTCAGCTATTGCTGTAATTTTCTCAAAAGTGTTTTTCATTCCTACTATTTGACGCAATTGAGTAGGGATAACATGCTCACCCTCTTTAATTGTTTCAGCATATTTATTAACTAACTGTCTTTCCCAACTAGGCATTTTCTTGAACCAATCTTTATCGGCTCTATTCTGATATTCTGCCTTTTGCTCATCGGTTATTCCCTTGAGTGCTACTTCTGCCTCAATAACAGTATGATCTTTACCATTTTTATCTTTAATATTTGAGAGCGTTACTATATTACAATGTTCATCATTAAAATTCTGAAAATCTTTTGCTACATTTAGCTTCTTATGCACTTCTTTAATGCCATTATTTTCTAGCAGTATGGCTATGTCATTAATCTTATCCTTTACATTAGGAGAGATTTGCATTTGAGAATTTTTTTCATTATCTTTATGAAAGTTATCAATAAAATCTACTGCTTGTTTTCTTAATTCTGTCTTAAGTGCTTCTGGTTTTCCTTCGATTTCAGCTATATCTATTGCTGCTCTTATGACATTTAAATATTGCATCTCAAAGCTTTCCGTTCCAAGCTCTCGAGGATCTTTAGCATTTCGTGCATCACGAATTATTATCGGTGTTGTACCTTCTATCAACGGATCAATTTTAGTAAGTGTTATACCGGTTCTTTCTTCACGTAAAATTTCAAGTTTTTGTAATGCTTCAGTAAAATTACCGTTTTTAACTGCTTCTCTAACTTCATCTCTGTTTGTATGTAGAGGATCTTGTTTGTTATTTGCTAAAAATTCATTTGTTTGTGTTGTAAGAAAATATTTATCTGCGTCGAATTGTTCTTTTAATGAGGACATAGTGAAAGCTTTATATATTAATATTTAGTTTAGTTAGATAGTAGACGAAGTTTTATTTGGAAAAGAGCAAGAAGTTTATAAGCACGAGGAACGGAGCATAGATAAACTACGTGAGTACCTCAGCACCTGTAGGACGTCGCCGCCAATTTTTCAAATAAAACGAGTATACCCTTGTATTATAATTTTAAAGTAATTATATAAACAATATCTATTAAAAAATTTTAATCTTATTAATTAAAATATATTATTTATATGAATATTGATAAATTTACTGCACATGCTAAATCAGTAATAACAAACTGTCAACCCATTGCGGCTAAAAATGATCATCAGCAAATATTACCTTTGCACTTATTATCTAGTCTTTTTAATGAAGATACAGGGATCGTTAAAACACTTATTAGTAATAGCGGAGGTAACTTAAATATTTTAGCTGATCAAGTACAGGTAGAATTAAATAAAATTCCAAAAGTGCAAGTTGATGGCGGAGGAACAATTTATTCTTCTGCTGAATTTCTTAAAGTTTTAGAAAAAGCTAATAGTCTTGCTAAAGATAATGGGGATAGCTTTGTTACAATCGAGCGTATTTTGGAAGCTTTAAGTTTTGATAATACTATAGCTGGTAAAATTTTAACCAATAATGGGGTTAATAGCAAAAAACTAGCAGCTAGTATTTTGCAGCTTCGCAAGGGTAAAAAAGCCGATACTGAATCAGCAGAAAATAGCTATGATGCTCTAAAAAAATATGGCAGAGATGTAACTGAACTTGCTGAAAGTGGTAAGCTTGACCCGATAATCGGACGTGATGAAGAAATCAGAAGAACAGTGCAAGTATTATCTCGTCGTATGAAAAATAATCCGGTATTGATCGGCGAACCTGGCGTTGGTAAAACTGCGATAATCGAAGGGTTAGCACAACGAATATTTAGCAAAGATGTGCCAGAAACTCTTATTAATTGCCGAATTATCGAGCTTGATATGGGAGCGTTGATTGCAGGAGCAAAATATCGTGGTGAGTTTGAAGAGAGGCTTAAAGCTGTTCTTGGTGAAATAAAAGAATCAAGTGGTGAGATTATTTTATTTATCGATGAATTACATTTATTAGTCGGTACTGGTAAGACTGATGGAGCTATGGATGCATCAAATTTACTAAAGCCGATGCTTGCACGCGGTGAACTACATTGTATCGGAGCTACCACTTTAGACGAGTACCGCAAATATATCGAGAAAGACGCTGCACTTGCTCGCCGCTTCCAGCCTGTTTATGTTAGCGAGCCGACAGTAGAGGATACGATATCCATACTTAGAGGTATTAAGGAAAAGTATGAACTGCACCATGCGGTACGGATTTCCGATAGTGCGATAGTTGCGGCAGCAACTCTATCAAACCGCTATATTACGGATCGTTTTCTACCTGATAAAGCGATTGATTTAATTGATGAAGCTTGTAGCCGTATGAAAATCGAGCTATCAAGTAAACCTGAAGAACTGGACGAACTAGATCGCCGTATTATTCAGATAAAGATAGAGCTTGCAGCTTTAAAGAAAGAGAATGATGAGCATTCTAAAAAGAAAATTGAGCATTTAACCGCAGAGTTAGAAAAGTTGGAATCTAAATCTTACGATATGAGTTCTAAATGGCAAGCCGAAAAATCCAAAATTCAAGGACAGCAGAAACTTAAAGAAGAGTTAGACCGTGCTAGGATTGATTTAGAGCGAGCAGAACGTGATGCTAATTTAGCCAAAGCTAGTGAGTTAAAATACGGAATCATTCCTGAGATTATGAAGAAAATTCAGGAATCCGAAAATGCTGACAGTAAAGGATTGTTAAAGGAAATTGTTTCAGAAAGTGATATAGCAAGTATTATCTCTCGTATCACCGGTATTCCGATCGATACAATGCTATCAAGTGAGCGTGAACGTTTGCTTGTGATGGAGCAGAAATTACGTGAGTCGGTAATAGGGCAGGATGAGGCGATAAAAAGCGTTAGTGATGCTGTTAGAAGATCACGTGCCGGTATTCAGGATGTTAACCGCCCGCTTGGTTCTTTCTTGTTTCTCGGTCCGACTGGAGTTGGTAAAACTGAACTGACTAAGGCTTTAGCGGGTTTTCTTTTTGATGATCGTAACGCCATCTTACGTATTGATATGTCCGAATATATGGAGAAGCATGCTATTTCTCGTTTGATAGGAGCACCTCCCGGGTATGTTGGATATGATCAGGGTGGAGTGCTTACCGAAGCGGTAAGACGCCGCCCGTATCAAGTCATATTATTTGATGAAGTGGAAAAAGCCCATCCCGATATTTTTAATATTATGCTGCAAATATTAGATGAGGGAAGACTTACCGATAGTCAGGGTATCACAGTTGATTTTAAGAATACTATTATTGTGCTAACATCTAATTTAGGTGCTGAAATACTCGTTAACCAAAAAGAGGGCGAAGATACTTATAAGGTAAAAGACCAAGTTATGGAATATGTGAAGATGGTATTTAAGCCTGAATTCTTGAATAGGTTAGATGAGATTATATTATTCCATAGATTAAACCAAAATAATATTCACGATATAGTAAAGATTCAGCTAGAGGGTTTAAAGAAAATCTTATCAGCACAAAATATCACTCTTGAATTTGATGAACCAGCTTTAAACTATTTAGCCTTAAAAGGTTATGATCCGAGCTTTGGAGCAAGACCATTGAAGCGACTTATCCAGCGTGAAATACAAAATAACTTAGCTAAGATGATTTTAGCAGGCGAGGTAAGTAGCGGAAAAATAGTAAAAATAACTGCAAAGAAAGAAGAGCTACAGATACAAATAATTGATTAGTTTTCCTGTCATTTAGAAGAGGCGTTGCCTACGTGGATCAGCTTCCCGTCATTGCGAGCGACTGCAAGGAGCGTGGCAATCCAAAAAAAATAATAAAAATGCTATGCATTTTACTAGATTGCTTCGTCAAAACTTATAGTTTTTCCTCGCAATGACGATATCTATACTTAGTTAGGAATGCTAGCCACCCTCAATTCACTTACCGATTGACTTTTTTAGGAAATAGAATATAAAATTGTGTTTGAAATAGTTAAAGCTATTTTGGGGCTTCGAAACCTCTTGTAGCATGGTTATACATTAACCATTATATAATGCAATCCTCAATACTTATGGTTGGGGGTGATAATAGACATGTCCAGAGCTTAGAATATTATTTTAAGCTTAAAATCTATTGTGAACTGTTGCTACGGTTTTTCGAACTCCCCAACCACCAAAGATTTTCTTCGGTGGTTAAAACTTGAGCAATTTAAGTTTATATTCAGCGGGGACACATGCTTGATACCAAAAAAATAATAATCTTCCTTACACCTATCTCAAATTCTAAAAATCGTAAACACCGCAAAGAACTTATAAATAATTACTGTCAGCAAAATAATTTCCAAACATCAAAGATTATAGAGCAAAATTCATTCCATCATACTAATATACGTAAATTAATTGATGAAATAAGAAATGAGCCTAAAGGGACTTTTACTATTTTAATTGAGGATATAATACTAAACGATCCAAATAGTATAATTTTTACCTCAAGCCTTGGAACTTTATATTTGCTTGGGTTTATTCATACAGAAATATATAAAAAATCTTTCCAAGAGATAAAATTATATGATGGAATAAACATAAAAAATGATTTTTTAAGTATAGCAGATTTTTGCCTATACTATAATTTGGCATGTTATGGAAATAACTCGTTGGAGGATAAATATACAAATGAGTAATAAGCTTATAAACTTTAAGGAACGTCATATTACCGATGAGGAATTATATCTTGAGGGAATTGCTAAAAATGAGGAATATTTCCCTGAAGAACTAGTTCAGAAAATTCTAAGTGGTGAAAATCCTATTAAGGTTTATCGTGAACATAGAGGACTTTCCCAAGAACAGCTAGCTACTAAGATTGGTAAAACTAAACAATATATTTCTGCTATCGAGAAAGGATCACGTACCGGTACAATAGATACACTAAAAAAACTAAGCAACGTTTTAAATATAGATTTGGACATGCTGTAATTAGACCTAGTATATAATTATCTATATAAAGTATTTATTATTTACTTCCCCTCTTCTCTTTCTTCAATTTAAAAATTTTTTTTAATGTTATTTGTAACAATTTTATTTTTTAAGTTAAACTGGAATTCACGCCGTTGTTTTGTAATCTCATATAGTATAATACCAGATGAAGTACCTAAATTAAGGTTCTCAATAATGCCATACATTGGAATGTTAATACAAATATTGCTCCTTTCAACTGCAGTCTTACTAATGCCTATTCCTTCATTTCCAAACCAAATTGCAAGCTTTTTATACTTAGTATAATCGTGTTCATGAAGTACTACATTTTTGTATCCTTTCAAATGAGGAGAAGTAACAAGCGAAACAAAGCCTTGCTTATCTAAGTGATCCATACAACTATTTGTATCCTTAAAAATCTTTACAAAGCTCCATTTTATAGCCGAGACGGATATAGCATTAAGTTTTTGCTCCGCACGCATTTCTTCCCATGTATCAGGAAGCAATTTTTGATTAGTAACAATGTTTTTTATATTATCAGGATTCTCAATTACAGCAATTAAGTTTTTGCATTTAAAATCTTTAATTTTATTAGCTCTGGCACGAAGCGTTGGTTTAGACTTTTGCTTTTCTTCCATATATTTAGACTATTTTGCTAAGATTATTATGGGATATGTGTGGCACGACCTAGTGTACGATTTGCTAACCTTAGGCACAAAAAGACAGTATATAAATGATGCTTTTTTTATGCAACAAAATTCACAAGCAGCATAAAAATTTTATGGTAGGGTGGCAAGAGATAGTATTTTACTTCCTTTCAAACTTCATTGGAATTTTGAAGAAGCTTATGAGTTTGAAGTGAAAAACATTATTGCTAAATTGTCATGAAGCAGGCTATATAATGAGTTAATTTCTAGCTTTTATATAGTCAGTAATAAATGATGTTGATTAATTTTTAAGTTCATCTTTATTAATTCCTCACTATTAAAAAAAACTTGCAGCTTCTCTCGAAGTTGTAGAGATTCTTCTTTAGTTATTAAGCGAGCTAAAACAACTCTGTCTTTAAATTCGTCATATCTAGCCAAGAGCAAGTCTTTATATTCATTAAAATCATAACTAGAAATATAATGTTCTACTTTTGAAAAAATATTTAAACTTTGACATATATTAGCTAACTTATTGCCTATGTCATAATGAACTCCGTTAATTTGCCCATAAGTCGTGACAAGCTTATAATAACGTTTGAAACTTTCATTAGTTTCCTGATTGTTTAGTTTTTGAAGAGTTGAATTTAGATCAGATTCTTGTAATGAAATTATCCCTTCTTTTTTTAATAAAGAACTCATCAGCTTTATAGCTTCAATAGGATTTTTCAGATGCATTAATAGTAATCTAGAATAGACAATATCGGCTTTGGGATAATCATTATTTGATAGTGAGTAAAGATCACTAACTATAAATGTAACATTTTTGAGTCCTGCATTCTTAATTCTTTGCTGGGCTATTTGGATTTGTTGCTCGCTAATATCAACTGCATATACTTGCCCATTATCACCTACTCTAGATGCCATGATCTCAGTCATTGTACCATTTCCACAACCAATATCCCAGATAATGGCGCTTTCTTTTAGACCAGCTTTTTCAAGTTGCTCTATAGAATGCCGCTTTAACATCTGGTGCTGAAAATCTAAATTTTTAGCTCCTGCTTTTCCTACACCTAATATGTAAGAATTCTTTTGTTTTAAATTGTTATCATGATTCATAGTTCAAGACGTTCGTACAAATAGCAAAAACTGAAGAGTGGCGCGCCCTAAAGGATTCGAACCTCTGACCTACGGATTAGAAATCCGTTGCTCTATCCAGCTGAGCTAAGGGCGCTGAAATGGGTGGATATGGTTTATGTGTTTCAAGCACAGTGTTTTTATGGCTCTGAAACCGTTATTATTAGTATCATCCCGTGGGGTCAAGCCGGCATTGCCCGCATAAATATCAAAAAACGTCCTATATGTCATTCCCGCTTAAAGCTTGCCCCGCGTGGATCAATTTTCTCGTCATTGCGAGGAAATTACGAAGTAATTGACGAAGCAAGGAAGTATAAAAAATGCTAATTTATAGCATTTTTTATTATTTTTCTAGATTGCCGCACTCACTTCGTTCGTTCGCAATGACGACTTAGCATCCACACAGGCAAGCCTCCACAATAATAACATCGGAGTCATGCAACAATGCCGGAAATTCTCAACTCGGCAATCTAATATTTTTACAATTTTTCACCTATAAAGGTGGTGCCGGATATCGGATTTGAACTGATGACCTACCGCTTACAAGGCGGTTGCTCTACCACTGAGCTAATCCGGCTTATTTTTTTAGATATTCAGCTAAGTAAATTTAAAGCTTTTAATTTTATACTGTAGCCTGACTAGTGTTGTTATATAGCTTAGTTTTACCCTCTGTCATCCCGTGGCTCGTCCACGGGATCCAGTAAAATCCAAGCATAGTAACTTAAAATTAAAAGCTCGATTTCTCTCGCTTTATGCTGGATTCCAGCCGTTGCTAAGAATGACATCGGAGGCGTTTCTAGAGCTATGCAACAACACAGGTACAAGCGACAATGCTAGATTTGACAACACTCTAAACTTTTTTACTGGATCCCGTGGATGAGCCACGGGATGACAGTGGTATAACTATGCTTCTTTAGCTTCTTTTTTGCTTGGTTTAGCTTTACGGTTTTTTAGCTTAACTTCCATCTCTTTTTTGACTTTTTCAGGAAGAGCTATACCAGCTTGCTCGATAAATTTTGCAACTCTATCTGTTGGTTTAGCACCAGATTTAAGCCAATATTCTACACGATCCGCCTTTAGAACTACACGCTCATTACTATCTTTAGCAAGCATTGGATTATAAGTTCCAACTTTTTCTAAAAAATCACCATCACGTGGTGCGGTTGCGTTAGCTACTACTACACGGTAAAAAGGACGCTTTTTAGCACCGCCTCTAGCTAAACGAATTTTTACTGCCATATATTACTTCGATTATTTTATTTTTTCTTCTTTAAAAAGAACATGTTTTCTTACTTTTGGATCGTATTTACGAAAAGAAAGCTTTTCGGTTTGCGTTTTTGGATTACGCTTTTTCACTAAAAAAAAGCCTGTACCTGCTGTACTTACTAACCTTACCAAAATGTTTTTATTTTTCTTTGCCATTAGCTTATCGCCTAATCAAGATATTATAATATTCTAAATAGAGCAGAATAAAACGAAATTAAAAAATAGTCAAGGAAAAAACCAGCCAAGGTGGTTTTTTGTTACGACCATTTTACTTCGGGTGGTAGAGACATCAATATTGCCTCAACATTGCCGTCAGTCATTAAGCCAAACTTTGTGCCTCTATCATATAGCAAATTAAATTCTACGTACCTACCTCGTCTTATGAGCTGATATTCTTTCTGCTCATCCGTCCACGGTAAAAATAGCTTATTTCTAACGATTTCAGGATATACTGATAATAACGCTTTGCCTACATCTTGCGTAAAAGAAAAATCTTGCTCAAAATTACCACTATTTAGATAATCGTAAAATATTCCGCCGACTCCTCTCGGTTCTTTTCTATGCTTCAAATAAAAATATTCGTCACATTGCTTTTTAAATTTAGGATAATAGCCAGAATCATATTTGTCGCATGCTTCTTTGAAAGCTACATGAAATTTTGCTGTCTCGTCTTCTTCTGGATAAAAAGGCGTTAAATCACCACCGCCACCAAACCAGTTTTTTGAGGTTTCAATATAACGAGTATTGAAGTGCATTGCAGGGATTAACGGAGATTTAAGGTGAGCAACTAATGAAATACCAGTAGCAAAAAACTTGCCGTCTAGCTCTGCTCCCGGGATTTCGGCACGAAACGCCTTTGAGAATTCACCGAATACAGTCGATATATTAACGCCAACTTTTTCAAACACTTCCCCTTTCATGACAGACATAACACCGCCATCACCGCCATCACGTTCCCAGGTTGAGCGGACAAACTTACCTGGCTTTAAACCTTTTGCCTTTGCGTATTCTTCTTCGATTTTCTCAAATTCCGTGCATAATAAATCACGTAAATTAGTAAACCAGCTACTTGTTACTTCTCTATTTTTTTTGTTCATAACTATTTAACAACTGTTTGATTACTCTTCTCATCATATACATAATAATTAAAAATATAGCTGCAATAATCATGATATAGAAAGCTGGAGCGTAAAATAATTTAGTATGCTCAACAAGCCAACGTGAAATAATCGGGGACGTACCGCCAAATATTGCTATCGCAAAGTTGTAGCTGAAAGCAACGCCGGTAAATTTTTGCTCTGCAGTAAATAGAGAAATAACGAATATATATGCCGTACCTGCTATACTTCCTGCAAGCATGCCAAGAATAGTAAGTGCTAGAATTTGCTGCCAAGTTTCTTCTGCCGACATAAGTAACATAGTCGGTAAGATCAATAACAAAATTGCAGTACCGACTAACATACTCATCTTAAACTTTCCGATAATATCGGCAGCACCGCCAGCAAGCGGCATCGCAACCATTGCAATAAACAAGCTATAAGCTGAATAGGATAAAGCAATAGCATTATCAAAATGCATAACATTGTAATAAAACACATTTATATATGTTTTTACTAAATACATAATACTGCTAGCTATGGCACCTATACATATGGTCAAAAACATAGATTTCCAAGCTGTTTTTATTACGTTGGAAAAAGGAGCTTTAAGAACTTTTTTCTTTTTCTCAAGCATTTTAAAAATCGGCGTTTCTGAAACACGCAGTCGCAAGTAAAATCCGGCAAGCCCTATAAATCCGCCGAGAAGAAAAGCAAACCGCCATGCAAAATCAATATGGGAAAAATAACGCTCGATTATAATACCAATAAAAATTGCTACTAATGTGCCAACAATATTGGAACCATGTACTAAACCTGCTGTAAAACCAGGTCTTAAATTTTGACGATGTTCTAAAATGAAAATAGCAGCTCCTGTTCCCTCACCGCTAATACAAAGTCCCTGAATAAGCCGCATTATGATTAGAGTTATAGGTGCATAAACCCCAATATCTGCATATGAGGGGATCAAACCCATGATAAAGGTCGGGATAGTCATACCAAGCATAGATATTATCAAGGCAATACGCCTACCATATCTATCACCGATATAACCAAATAATATACCACCGATAGGTCTTGTCAAAAACCCAACCGCAAATACGGCTAAGCTTAAAAGAATCTGGATAAATTCTGACTCCCCAGGAAAGAAAATTCGCCCTATAATCGGCGAGAAAACTGAATATACAGTAAAGTCATAATATTCAAGTATATTCCCTGAAATGGCAGATAGAAAAATGAATTTAGATTTATTCATCGAACTCTAAATAACTTAATTACTAATTAGTTATTATAAACAAGTTCTATCATTTATAAAGTATAAATTTTTATCCAATAAAATTTGCCCTTTTTGCACGTCGTGCATTTGTAGCTAAATCTCCAGTAGCCTTTTCATTATCTTGCTTTCTTTTTAATAATGTATCTTTTAAATCTTTACCTATTGTTGCTGCTTGTGTTACTGCAGTTTTCTTAGAAACATTTTTTAACTTAGCTTGATATTCTTTAATTTTTGATATTCGGTTTTCACGCAATTGTTCATAATGAGTTTTGCCACCCGTTCCTTGAACCTTTTCTTCCATTTTTGCTACAAAATTCTTAAGAGGCTCAGGGTCTTTGTTCTGAATAAGAATTAAACAATTTTTGTCTAAAGCTCCTGGCATTTTTTCTTGTATCTTTTTTATCCCACGGTACATATCTAAAGGTTCTGGAGCATAATGCCCACTATTATCAGATATTAATTTTATTTTTCCAGCATCGATAGATATCATTCCAGCCATTTCAGCTGGTATCCCACCTAAAAATGAAGCATGAGACAAGCTGGGATTTTCTGGATCAACAGGTTGTCCTTCATGACTTCCAATATATAAATTACCTTTCTTATCCATAATAAAAGCTTGTTGATCTTCTACTCCTTTACTTGTCTTACCAACAGTGCTAGCGTGTTTTCCCTCATGATCTAATAATGCTTCTAAAGATTTACTGTATGTGATCTGGTGATTGCGTAGTATCTCTTCCGACATTACTAGCATAGGAAATTCAAATGTATAACGACCTATACTTTTCACTAACTTACCAGTAGCTATCTCTTCCAGATAATCTGAATGATCTGATTTTTCAGATATTCTTACCCTTACTGAATCAACTGGATCTCCTAACGCATGTCTAAATTTATCAACAGCTTTTTTCCAACGATTTTCATTGCCACTACCATTATTTTTCATAATACATTCTCTATTTATTGACTATTATTAAAGATATTCATGTTTTTATTATTGTCAAATTATATCGTGACTAGTAAAACCTGAGTCGTCTGAATCATAATCTGGAAGCGGTTCATTTAGTTTTAAAATATCTTTAATAGATAGATTTTTAATCCCTTTGCTAGTATCAACATGCATATCTCTATGAATTTTTGTTTCCTTTCTTCAGTATTATGATACTTCTTAATATGATCAGCAGCATTAGTTTTTAGTTTAGGGCTCTTTTTAAATAATTCAGCCCTAAAATTACCTTTAAATCTTAATTTGTTTGTATAAAAATCAAAATTATCTAGTAGGAACTTTTGGGGTTTCTACTTTTTTAAGTGCGGCAGCTTTCGGTTTTTTATTAATTCCTGCAAAATTCTTTTCTTGCTCTTTACGTAATTCTTCACCTATTTTTTTTGCAACTTCTCTACTACCTTTTAAAGCACTTCTAGCTGGTTTTTTATCAAGACTTTTCTTGCCTTTTGAAGTATCAACCTTTTCATTTTTATGAAAAGTTTTAGTTGCTGCTTTTTCTGATATTTTTACAGTTCGTTTATCGCTTTTTAAAGTATTTTTAGTAGCTTGCCTTTCATTTCTAACACTTCCTAAATAATAAATTTTATTACTTTCTTGTTTAAACTGATTTTGATTTGGTATCGGTTTGCCTTTTAAATCTAAAAACTGATTATCTTTTTCTGCAGAAGCAGAAAATGATTTTAAAAACTCATTATTTTTCTTAATGGCAAATACTTTTCCATTTTTTTCAAGGATAGTTTCATCAAACTTAACACCCTCATCTAATATTATTTTTGCAAAATCACCTACCTCTCCAACTTTTTTACCATTAAGATCATAAGCATAAAGTTTTGTTTCATGAAAATCTAAATCGTCCAAAAAATTTTCTATTGATTTTTTATCTTTAGTAAAAGCACCTATAATTTGTTCTTCTTTTCGGACTGATTCTACTGGAAATATTTCATTCACAGTAATTTTTTCTGTACGTTTAATTATACCTAAAAAGGCTAGAATCTTTTTAAATTTACCTAAATCACGCTTTACTTCAATTTCTCGTTTTCTTTCTAGGTTTATTTTTTCTTTATGTTCTACTTCTCCTACGATTAAATGCCCATCTACAACTTTGCCGTGTTCATCTTTAAAATGTAGTATTTTAGCGTTTTTTATTTGATTTAGTTCGGTTGTTTGTGGATGCTCTTTTTGTGTCATAACTCCCTCTTAAAAATAAAAATTAATTTATTTTAGTGTAATAAGTTAAATAAGCACTTTTCAAGAAATTTCTAGCATTAGTTATTTCTTAATAGTTAATGTTTATTAAGAAATTTGGGTTATTGTGCTGTCCAGCCCCCATCTATCAAGAGTCCAGCTCCTGTTATAGATGATGCTTTTTCGTCACATAGAAATATTACTAAATCAGCTATTTCGCTTGCCTCCACGAATTTCTTTGTGGCTTGTGACTTTAATATTACGTCTTTTAAGGCTGATTCTTCGCTAATATGGCGAGCTTTTGCAGTATCTGCTATTTGGTTTTTTACAAGAGGAGTATTTACATAACCAGGACAAACAGCATTAACAGTGATATTATTCTCAGCTACTTCTAAAGCAACAGTTTTAGTTAATCCAAGGATTCCGTGCTTTGCTGCCACATATGCCGATTTAAAAGGGGATGCAACGTATGCGTGAGCTGAAGCGATATTGACGATACGCCCAAAGCCGTTCTTTTTCATTATAGGAATAGCGTATTTTGTAGTATAAAAAGAGGCTATTAAATCTATACGCAAAATCTGTTCCCATTTATCTTCTGGAAACTCATCGATAGGGGCAACATGTTGAATGCCTGCGTTATTCACTAATATATCTATTTTTCCGAATTCTTTTACTATATTTTCAAACATAGATTTTATTTCACTCGGCTTTTCAAGATTTACTCCTTGATAAAATATGTCAGCTGCACCAAGATTTTTTAATTCCGTAGAAATTTTTTGCACTTCATCATCTTTTGCAAAACCATTAATAACTACTACTTTATCTTTCATTTTTACCTCCTGTTATGTTACTTCTAAAAAGACTTGTATGCAGTGTTCGATGTCATTCCCGTGCGGCATTGCCCGCGTGGATCGAAAAGCACTTTCAATGTCATCTAGTTGCTTGACCACGGCATCCAAAAAATAATAAAAAATACTAATTTTATTAGTATTTTTAACTGGATCCCGCTACAAGCTCGCGGGATGACAACTGGAAAACTGATCCACGCAACAATGCCTTTAGCTAGGAATGACATAGGAATCATACAATAATGCCGCTGCGGAATGACACCAGAAATTAATTTGTCTTTTATTTAAAAGTAACTTATGTTAGATGTTACTAAAAGAAAAATGTGTAAATCTATGGAAATTGTTAATAGTGTTGATGCATCTGTATCTTGCTGCGGTAAAGAGCCGCCTTATGATCATCCGAAAGTTTATTTAGAAATTGATAAAGAAAAAAAGGAAGTTAGCTGCCCTTATTGTAGTAAAAAATTTAGATTAATAGAAACAAAATGACTATAAAGCTTCTTTCAGAAAGTACTATCAACCGCATTGCTGCTGGCGAAGTTATAGAGCGTCCCGCATCGGTTGTAAAGGAATTGGTTGAAAATGCCGTTGATGCAGGTAGTACCAAAATTGACATTATCTTAGAGCGTGCCGGCAAAAATCTAATCATCATTTCCGATGATGGCGTCGGTATGACGGATAAGGAGCTAGAGATTGCCGTTGAGCGTCATACTACTTCTAAACTTGATGAGACCGATTTCCTAAATATACATACTTTCGGTTTTAGGGGCGAGGCATTACCATCTATTGCCGCCATTAGTAAAATGCTGATTACTTCTAAAAAACGTGATAATCAAAAAGCTTTTCAAATTAAATTAATTGGTGGTGACGAAAAACAAATTGCTCCAGCTATTCATAATGAAGGTACTAAAATTGAGATAAGAGATTTATTTTTTGCTACGCCCGCACGTCTGAAATTTTTAAGAACTGATAAAACCGAGCTTGCAGCTACTGTAGATGTAGTTAAAAAGATTGCACTCGCACATCCTGAAATATCATTTAGCCTAACACATGATGGTAAAACCTTACTAAAGCTTAAAGGACAAAATAAGGACGCCGAAAACAACTTGAAACAAAGAATAATTGACGTAATAGGTGAGGATTTTATAAAAAATGCCTCTTATATAGATTTTAAATCTCCTGATTTTTCTATTTATGGCTATACGAACATCCCAACATATAATAGAGCCTCCAGCGAAGATCAGTTTTTATTCATCAATAACAGACCGGTAAAAGATAAATTATTGCAAGTAGCTCTAAGGGTAGCATATCAAGATTATATGCCGCGTGATCGCTACCCTTTATGTGCCATATTCCTGCAAATCGATCCTCAACTTGTTGACGTAAATGTGCATCCGGCAAAAGCTGAAGTTAGGTTTCATGATCCGAATTATGTACGGAATTTACTTATAGATTCAATCAAAAATGCCTTGTCAAATAAAAGTCATATCGCATCCACCACCATTGCATCTAGTGCTATTGAATTATTTAAAAACCCATTCGTTAATAAAGAACCAGCTATAAGTAAATCCTTAAACGTGAATAGTAAACCTAGCGAATATCGACCTGCTATATCACCTACTGTGCCTAAATATAAGCCAAATAATAGCTGCCAAAAATTGATAGATACACTACCACATGCTAGGATCGAGCAGGAAGTAGAGCAGCGTATACAGAACGAGCCGCAAAAATCTTCACAATATAGGCTTGGAGCAGCTAAAGCCCAGCTTCACACTACTTATGTTATTTCACAGACGGAAGATAGTATAGTAATCACTGACCAGCATGCGGCACATGAACGCCTTGGATATGAAAAAATCAAAAATTATATTAAGAATGAAGAGTTAATAAAACAGCGTTTACTCATTCCTGAAATAGTCGAATTACCGGACGAGAAAAGAGCCGATATTTTATATGAGAACAAAGATAAATTATCTAAATTAGGCTTAAGCTTAGAAAAATTCGGCGAAAAATCTATTATAGTAACCGAAATTCCTAATATTCTTGGTGATATAAACGTACAAAAGCTAATTCAAGATTTGGCTGATCATTTAGCAGAATGCGGGGAAAATATAGCCTTAACCGAATTAATTGAGCATGTTACCGAGACTTACGCTTGTCACTATTCTATCAGAGCAGGACGAAAATTATCAGGAGAGGAAATGAACGCACTACTCCGCCAAATGGAAAATACACCATTTTCAGGACAGTGCAACCACGGCAGACCTACCTACATTGAACTTAAGCTTAAAGATATCGAACGTTTATTTGGTAGAAAATAGATAGCCTTATTGCGTGGACTGAAAACGCTTTCAAGGTAAAACCGGCGTCGTTGCATGACTCGGAAAGTGTATTCATTGTCATACCGTGGCTTGACCACGGTATCCAGTACTTAAAAAGCCTAAATACAGCAAATTTTAAAATTAAAAGCTCGATCTTTCTCGCTTTTTTCTGGATCCCGTGGTCAAGCCACGGTATGACATTCTTACTATAAGCTAATTCGTAGTTTATTCAAATCGCCATGCAATAAAATTATACTTATAATTGATAAGCAACTTTTAAAATCTTTCTTAGGTTTATTCCGCTCTATTATCTTTGGTACTTTATCATATCTCAAGTTAATTAAAATTTTCATCTATGATGAGAATGACTTTGCTCTAGATATAAAAGCCTTAAAAAGCAATGAAAATTACTTCTGGTCTTATAAAATTAATTACTTTAAAAAGCTGATTAATGGAGAGTGATTAGTTTTGCCTGCATGGATCGAGAGGCGTCATAAGCTATGCGACTGTAAGGAGCGTGGCAATCCAGAAAAAATAATAAAAAATGCTATAAATTAGCATTTTTTATACTTCCTTACTTCGTAATTTCCTCGCAATGACGTTCCAAACGAAAATCACACTCCGTGCCGTTCAGCAATTAGACCTTTTATCTCAGAAATAGCCTTAGCAGGATTTAGACCTTTCGGACAGGTTTTAGTACAGTTCATAATTGTATGACATCTATAGAGCTTGAACGGATCTTCTAAAGCCTCTAGACGCTCGCCTGTATGATCATCCCGTGAGTCGGCAATCCATCTATATGCCTGAAGTAAAATTGCAGGACCTAAATATTTATCCCCATTCCACCAATAGCTAGGACAAGAAGTAGAACAGCATGCACATAATATACATTCATATAATCCGTCAAGCTTCTCTCGATCTTTAATCGACTGTAATCTTTCAGCATTGGATGGAGCTGAACTATCGGTTTTAAGCCATGGTTCTATAGATTCATATTGTGCGTAAAAATGAGACATATCCAGCACTAAATCTTTTACCACTTTCATATGAGGAAGTGGATAGATTTTAATATCGCCTGAAATTTCTTCTATAGGCTTAATACATGCTAAAGTATTTGTGCCATCAATATTCATTGCACAACTACCACAAATTCCCTCACGACAAGAACGTCTAAAAGTTACAGTAGAATCAATTTCGTTTTTGATTTTAATTAAAGCGTCTAAAACCATCGGACCGGTTTTGCTTAAATCTATCTCGAAACTATCAATAGTAGGATTCTCATCAAGGTCAGGATCATATCTATAAATTTTTATTTTTCTAAGATTAGATACATCTCCTTTTGCTTTATGTTCCTTACCTTTTTTTACAACTGAATTTGGCGGTAACCTTAACTCTGCCATACTATATACTCTTTAATATTATGATTTAGCTTTTATCTTCCTTTTTAGCTTTAATTGGTTTTGCTTTCTTAAGGTCTTTTTCTTCGGCTATTTTTATGGTAGATGATGCCGCACCAAAAGGAAAGTTATTTTCTTCTTCAGAGTCTAGCTGTCTGCTGCTAAGTAAATTTTTAATTTGCTGACCTGATAATGTTTCATATTCTATTAAGGCTTTAGCAAGTATATGAAGTTGATCTAAGTGCTTAGTTAAAATGTCTTTTGCTAAATCATAGCCGGTAGTAACAATTTTCTTTACTTCTTCATCTATTAACTCTGAAGTACTTTCCGATCTATCACTAGAACTATTTCTATTAGTATACATATCTTCACTAGCACTTCCGTGATATACAGGACCGACCTTATCGCTAAGCCCCCAATCGGTAACCATTGCCTTTGCCATTCTGGTTGCCATCTTTATATCTGATGATGCTCCTGAGGTTACCTTTTCTTTACCAAATATAATTTCTTCAGCTACTCTACCAGCCATGGCTACCGCAATATCTGCTTCCATCTTATCACGTGGCATTGAAAAACGATCATTTTCCGGTAATCTCATAACCATACCAAGAGCTCTACCACGTGGAATAATCGTAGCTTTATGAATAGGATCAGAAGCGGGACAATATAAACCAACTAAAGCATGACCACCCTCATGATATGCTGTTAGTTTTTTCTGCTCATCGGACATAATCATTGAGCGACGCTCAACCCCCATCATGACCTTATCTTTGGCCTCTTCCAAATCATGCATTTCTACTTCTTTCTTATTGCGTCTTGCTGCAATAAGAGCAGCTTCATTAACTAAATTAGCGAGTTCAGCACCAGAAAATCCAGGTGTTCCTCTGGCAATAATTCTTGGTACGATTTTAGTGCTATATTTTACTTTCTTTAAATGCACTTGTAGTATTTTTTCTCGTCCATCAATATCAGGATTTGAGACAGTAATTTGCCTATCGAACCTACCTGGTCTTAATAAAGCGTTATCAAGAACGTCGGGACGGTTGGTAGCTGCAATAATCACAACTCCCTCATTTGCTTCAAATCCGTCCATCTCGACTAACATTTGATTTAATGTTTGCTCACGCTCATCATTGCCGCCGCCCATACCAATACCTCTATGGCGACCTACCGCATCAATCTCATCAATAAAGATAATACAAGGAGCGTTACGCTTGCCCTGCTCAAACATATCACGCACACGGCTAGCACCCACGCCTACAAACATCTCAACGAAATCAGAACCAGAGATGCTAAAAAATGGTACGTTAGCCTCACCTGCAATTGCTTTAGCAAGCAGCGTCTTACCAGTTCCTGGAGGACCTATGAGCAAACAACCTTTAGGTATTTTACCGCCAAGCTTTTGGAACTTGCTTGGATCTCTTAAAAAGTCCACTATTTCGGTTAATTCGTCTTTTGCTTCATCAATACCAGCTACATCTTTGAAAGTTATTTTTGGACCCTTATCCGACAAAAGTTTGGCTTTAGATTTACCAAACCCCATAGCTTTACCGCCGCCATGCATTTGTCGCATAAAGAAAACCCAAACACCGATTAATAAAAGCATCGGAAACCAAGAAATTAAGAAGCTTAAAAATGTGTTCATTCTTGTTTCAGGCGGCACGACTTCTATATTAACGTCATTATTATTTAGACGATTTACTAAATCAGGATAATCAGGAGCGTAAGTACTAAAACTAGAACCATCATTTGAAGTTCCTTCTATTATTCTTCCTTGAATTTTAACCGAGTTAACAGTTTTCTCATCGACTTTTGTTAAAAATTCTGAGAAAGATATATTATTTTTACTGCTGAGTAACCCATCAGACTGAAAAACATTAAAAAGCAGTATTACAAAAACAAAAATTACTGCCCAAACTATAATATTTTTACCTTGATTATTCATTGATACAAAACCTAACAAAAATCATTAATTATAAACAAAAACATTTTTACCAGTTTAATTAACTGACTCAGTAAAAATGTGTAAAACGAGATGTAAAATCCGGAGCAAAAGAGACGTTAAAACTCTTTATGTCGTTATCATAGTATGATATATGTGGTATTGCTACAACTTTTTCAAGTATTTTAATAATAGGTAAGGTAAATAAAATCGCATTGTGGTTTCCACAAGATAGGTTTTTTAAAACTTCTAGATCTAGTTCTTTCTTGATTATTTTATAATCTTCTAGCGATAAATATGTTGCTACACAATTTTCTATGTCATGGTTTTTTGTAATACGAAAACGATTATCCCAAACAACCTGCTTATCTAATAATAACTTACTTTCTGGTAGCTTTTTACCAAATTCCCGATATATTAATAATTTATTTTGCATACGCTTAATTACGCAACCATGCAGAGTATTTTTAAAATCCAAACTTTGCATAATTAATTTTAAAATAGGCTCTACCGAATAGAAACGAGCCGAGCGTTGCTGTCCGCTAATTATTATCAGTAAAAAGTTAATTAGCTGCACTCGTACTTCTTGTGAAAATCCGCTAAATTTAATTAAATCAAGAAAAGCAAAGCCATATTCAGATATCTTTACCGATTCGGCTATTGCGGATATTAATTCCGGTTTAAACTTATTTTCTACTAATTCATTAACTTTAATTTGCTGAGTAATTATATCATCTTTAATATAAACTTCCTCTTTAGCTAATTTCTGCCTAACTGCATTACGTCTATATTTAGTCGATAAATTTGATTGATCTTCAAACCATTTAATATTATTTGTAACTAAATAATTTACTAATTCGCTTTTAGGAATATTAAACAGAGGTCTAATTACTTGTGTATTATTATGCCAGTTTATGCTGCTGCTGCTAAGTCCGAATACGCCGCTTTTACGCTCTAATCTAAGGCAAAAATTTTCTATATAATCATCTTCATGGTGAGCGGTTAATAGAACTAATACATCAAGCTTTTGGCACAATGAAGTCATTAAATCATAACGCCCTTTTCTTGCTCGCTCCTGTAAATTAGAAAAATTATTTTGATGATCGAAAGAAAGGCTATAAAACTTAAGCCCTAAATCGTTGGCAGTATTTTGGATATACTCAATTTCCTGCTTTGATTGCTCTCTTAAATTATGGTCAACCGATAAAACAAATAACTCTATATTATTTTTTTTAGCCCAGATACTTGCAAGGTAAAGTAATGTTACTGAATCACTACCGCCAGAAACCGCAATAGCTATTTTAGATAAGCCAAAACCACCTATTAAATTATTGATGTTGTGTTCAAATTTTTCGTATAGCATAAAATCACTTATTATATGGGATTGTTAACATGAGTATACTGCTAATAAATGAAGAGTTGGGTATACGAAGTTTTATTTGGAAAAGAGCAAGGCGGCTTGAAGCTGATAACCGCAGCGTACAAAAAGTACGTGAGGATTATCAGCAAAAGACTTTGTCGCCAATTTTTCAAATAAAACGAGTATATACTTTTTGAACACCAAGAAAGGCTAACAGAAGTAACAAAAGAAAACAAGGCATTTATTGGAATAGATTTGATGTAAATGTTTTTCAATTAAATTGTATTATTTGGCACTTTATAGCTTTTATGTTATAATAATTATTATTTCAGACAGATTACGTTTATGTCAATTACACGCTTCCTTGACCCAAAGAATAATTTTGCATTCATACAAATATTTGGAAGAGAAAAGAATAAGGATATACTCATCCATTTTTTAAATGATATTTTAGGTTATACAGGGGAAGAAAAAATTAAAGAAGTTACTTTTTTAAAAACCAATCAAGACCCTGATATTGCAGTTTATAGACAATCTATTGTTGACGTATTGTGCAAAGATGAAAACGGCACGCAATTTATTGTAGAGATGCAGATAAGTAAACATCCAGGTTTTGAAAAAAGAGCCCAACTTTATGCTGCAAAAGTCTATTCAAGGCAAATAATCAAAGAGGATGAACATCACAAAAAAATGGCAGTATATGCCAAGCTAAAAGGCGTCATATTCCTAGCCATTGCCGATTTTATCCTATTCCCAAATAAAGAGGACTGGAGATCAAACCATAGGCTACTTGATACTAAAACCTATGAGAATGATTTACAGGATTTTTATTTTATTTTTTTAGAATTAGAGAAATTTAACAAAGAACTAAATCAATTAGAGAATCTTCAAGAAAAATGGGCATATTTCTTTAAACATGCACATGAAAGTACATTAGAAGAAATGGAGCATTTAATAGGTCAGGATCTTATTATGAAGAAAGCTTTTTACGCTTTAGATCAAGCTAGTTGGTCTGAAGAAGATCTCAACACCTATGAAAAAATGGTTAAAACTGAAATGGATAATTTAGCTGTAGAAGAGCAGAAAATTGAAGATGCTAAAAATAAAGTAAAAATGTCTATGGCAAAAAAAATGTTAGCTAATAATGAACCTACTGAAAGAATTACAGAGTATACAGGTTTAACTAGCGAAGAGATAGAGAAATTAAAATAATAGATTTTTTAATTTCATCATTTTAAAGTAACTTATTATTTTGATCAAATAAGAAAAAATTACCCACTTTCGGGATGATAAATTTATCGTCTTGGATGTTATGCTTTTTAATTGCTTGCTGTAACTCTAAAGGAGCTGCGTTAAAGGCTTCGTCAGCTAATTGAAAGACATCGAAATGACTTGCTATAGAAAATTTAGATCGTAAATCTAGATGAGCAAGTACTGCTTCCTCAGGGTTCATATGTACCGGTTGCATGAACCATCTTGGTTCATAAGCTCCTATTGGAATAAGGCTAAGTAAAATATTATATTTTTCGCCGATCTCTTTAAAAATATTTGCATTATAACCTGAATCGCCTATAAAACAAATATCACCTTTCTTGGTTTTAATAATAAAAGTTCCCCATAACGCTTCGTTCTTATCAAATATTCCTCTAGCTGACCAATGTTGTGCTGACTCTAAGCAATATTCTATATTTTTATCTTTGTAAGATTCACTCCACCCTAAAGTAATAATTTCAGCATCTTTAATATGTTTTTTTATTATTATATCATTCTTAAGAGGAGTAATAATTTTAGGCTTATCCCGCAGCCATAAATCGTTAATCGTTTTAATATCTAGATGATCATAATGATTATGGCTTATTAATATAAAATCGATTTTAGGTAAATCAGCAAAATCGATACCGGGCTTTACTATTCTTTTCGGTCCTGCAAAGGTAAAAGGACTTGCTCTCTCCGACCATACCGGATCAGTTAAAATATTTAGACCTTGCACCTGAATTAAGAAAGTAACGTGACCTACATAGCTTACTCTTATATTCTTATCATGAGTTATTGGAGGAATATCGGTTGTGATAGATGCCGATAATGGTAACCTTTCTGACTTTTTTGAAGTCATTTTCCACTTTAAGATATCAAGCAAATTTTTAGGCTTAATATTAGGATCAAGGTTATAAAACATATTTTTATTTTAACGTGATCTTTCTGTTTGCTTATTAGATCGTTTAACTTGCTCTTTTTCTATAAAAGATTTTTTTGGCTCATTTGGCTTTTGTACTGATTTATGTGCAAACCCTGCTGCTTTTCCTCTTACTTCCATGACAGATTGCAGAGCTTCTTTTGGTAGTTGAGTTAAAAATGCTGGTATATTTGATTCTACTTCTTTCTTATTAATATTTATTTCTTTTGATTTCTTTAACTCTATTTCTTTAGCAAGATCTCTGCCAATAACATCATCTAATGCAGCTCCTATATAATCGGCAAACCGAACAATTGCTTCTGAGCTAGGTAATATTGTTTGTTCCTTTGTTATAAAATTTTTCCATAAAGTTTCATTGGTATTTGTTTCTGCAGCAAGTTTATATGCTGAAATATCTCTTTCTTTTAATTCTTCTTTTACCTTTTCTTTTAAATGATAACTTATATTATCTCTTAAATTTTCTTTATCGCTCATTATTTTTTCCCGTAAATATTCACTCCTAAAAGGCTTAAGAGTTATAACAATTTATTTCTAAATGATAAGAATTTATAGTTTATATAGATTATTTATTAATATATAACTAATAAATGACAAATAGAAGATATTTCACGATATAAGTAATAAGTTTTAAGATATTTTAATTAATTATACCGAAAATACTTCAAAATTTGGAAAGTTAAATAAGTGTTAATCCAAGATACATGTATTTAAGTGTTAACAGTGTTCTGTTTCAGATATTTTAAGAAGATCATATAAATCGAGAACTGTTTTCTCTACTTGTTTATCATTTATTAATATAATAATCTTAATTTCCGATATTTGTACCATTTGAACATTGATATTATCTTTTGCTAATTTTGATAATATCACTTCAAGCAATTTCAAATCATTTTTAATCCCATGACCAATAATTGAAACTGTAGCAATTTCAGTATCAAAGGTAAAATTACTTATTTGATTATTATTTTTCAAATTAGTAAGTAGTATATGTAAACTATTTTTATCTGTTAAATCAGTAATAAAACTATATCTTTTGTTATGCTCTATTTCTTGCATCAACTCAATATGATTATTATTTTGTGCAATAACACTCGCAACTTGAATAAAGTTTAACGAACAGCTTTCTATAGTTATATATAATAAATTTTTATTAGAAGTAATGCCGCTAATTATTCTTTTTTCCATAATTTTATCTTTTGAAGTGATTAACGTGCAACCTGCTTCAGGTGCAAAAGTTGAAAGAATACGCATATCTATTTGATATCGCATTACTATTTCTGCTGCCCTTGTATGTAATACTTTTGCTCCACTTAATGCTAACTCTAACATTTCTGAAAAGTCTATCTCGTCTATCTTTTTTGCTTTTGGAATAATTCTTGGATCAGCAGCAAATACACCCTCTACATCCGTATAAATATCGCACCTATCTGCTTTCATGGCTGCAGCAATTAAAGCAGCGGTAGTATCAGACCCACCTCTACCTAATGTAGCTAATCTATTATGTTTATTGATTCCTTGAAAACCAGCAATTATAGGAATAATATTTTGTTGTAAACATTCGTTCAATAAGTTTGTATCAACTGATTCTACTAAAGCTTTACTGTGATTATCATCAGTCAAAATTGGTAATTGCCACGCCAAAAATGATCTGGCATTTATATTTTCTTCTTGAAGAGCAAGTGCAAGCAATGAAGCCGTAACTATCTCACCGCTAGAAAGTGCTACATCATATTCTGCAAGTTGAGATGATTTATTAAGACTTGATACTTCATTACATAATGTAACAAGTTGATTAGTGACCCCTGCCATAGCAGAAACTACTATAATTACTTGATTATTTTTAGCTATTTCAGCTTTTATAATAGGGATGATTTTTTTTATTCTGTCAATAGTTGCAACGGAAGTGCCACCGAATTTTTGAATTATTAAGGCCATATATAGAAGCCTATTACTGCTGTTTTTGTGGGGTATTAATATCGTTTAGTTTTTCGTCATTGCGAGGAGATGCATAGCTAAAGGTACGGTAGTCTAGTTAACTATAATGTCATTCTCGCTTAAGATTTACTTGCATGGATCAAAAGCACCCTAAGGGTAGTCATCCCCCCTCGTGGCTTGTCCACGGAATCCAGCTTAAAATACTAAAATTGTTGGTATTTTTTACTGTTTCCTGGATCTAGTTCCCAAGCCACAGGAGGCATTATTGCACGGATCGAAAAGCACTTTCGATGTCATGCCGTGGCTTGACCACGGCATCCAAAAAATAATAATTTTATTAGTATTTTTAACTGGATCCCGCGATCAAGTCGCGGGATGACAACTGGAAAACTGATTCACTCAACAAAGCCGCCACAGCATGACGAGAGAAAAAACGATTCACGCAGGCTATTATAAAATCTTAATTATGCACTAGCGATTTCTGTAACGTTTACTATTTTATGATCACGCTTAGTTAAAAACTCTACTCTTCCTGATGTTAAAGCAAAAATAGTATGATCCTTACCAATCCCAACATTTACTCCAGGGTGGATTTTTGTACCACGTTGTCTAACTATAATATTGCCAGGTATTACATATTGCCCATCAGCTTTTTTAACGCCAAGTCTTCGACCGGCTGAATCTCTTCCGTTCCTAGAACTACCACCAGCTTTTTTGGTTGCCATCTTATGATTCCTTTATTATTAACTTTTACAAAAAGTCTATTATTGTTTTGTAATATCTAATATTTTTAGCTCTGTCAATTCTTGACGATGACCGGCTTTACGACGATAATTTTTTCTACGTTTTTTCTTAAAAACTATAATTTTATTATCTCTAAGCTGGTTAGTAATTTCAGCTGTAACAACAGCTCCTTTTACTAATGGAGTACCGATAAAAGAAGGCTTTGAATATTCACCCATCATTAAAACCTGATTAAGCTGAATTTTAGAGCCAAGCTCACCTTCAATTTTTTCGACTTTAATAACGCTGTTTTGGTCTACTTTATATTGTTTTCCACCTGCTTTTATAACTGCGAACATGAAAAATATCTCTTTAAAAATTTATAAATATTTGTCGTATCATATTATTATATTGGCAATTAGTCAATGATAATTTGAAAGAGATCATCAGTATTTTTAACTTGAAAGGCATTGTGGTGCGGAATGAAAAATTGTCATTGCGAGGAGATGCGAAGCATCGACGCGGCAATCTCAGGAATCCTATTTCTTGAGATTGCCACGCTCCTTTCAGTCGCGTAGCTCATGACTACTGCCACCAATTTTTCAAATTAAACGAGTATACCCTCTATCTTTGCAGCTAAAATAAAATCGCTTTCAGTAAGACCATCAATTTTATGAGTCCATATTTCTACACTGCATGCTCCCCAAGATATAGTTAAATCTGGGTGATGTACTTCCTGCTCAGCAATTTCAGCTATTTTATTAGCAAATTCTATAGGTTGCATAAAATTAGGAAACTTATACTTTTTGTATAGATGTCCTGACTTATTCACTATCCATCCATTTTGTAATTCAGATAGTAATTTATCGATTTCTTTTTTCTCAAGAGGTGGAACACCTCCCTCGCATGGAATACATTTTTTATCACTTAGTGAACATGTTATTGTCATAATAAACCTCTTTTTTAATTATTATTGTTTTATCTTTTTCCAGTCTAGATTATTTAGCATATCAAATAGCTGTTGAAAACTTTTAATTACAAAATATGTTTTCTGGAAAGAATCTGTTTCATACTCTGTTTTTATCACCTTATTTAAATCAAACTCCAAACGCATAGGAATTTCTGATTCTAAAGAGTAAATAGATTCACCTTTAGAGGAAATAATACCAGCTCCGTATATTCGCAAGTTATCATTTGACTGGATGAGTCCGAATTCAACCGTAAACCAGTATAGAGCTGAGGCGAATTTAAGCATACCCGCTTCAATGGCTTCTAAACCTTTTAGCCCAAATTGCTGCATAAAGTCAGCAAATACGGGATTTACAAGTAACGGCACATGACCGAAAACGTCATGGAATATATCGGGTTCTTCCAAATAATCAAGCTGATGAGGCTGACGAATAAAGCAGGTAGAAGGAAATTTACGCTGTGCTAGAAATTTAAAAAATAAATCTTCAGGTATAAAGCCTTTTACCGGTATTATAGAAAAATTGGTTTCTTTCATTAATATTCTATTAAGCTCCGAAAATTTAGGAATTCGATCATTACAAATTTTTAGTTTTTCTATTCCTTCTACTATTTCGTTTGTAGCTCTGTTTTTTAATAATTCGGTATGTCTGTTAAATAATGTTTTCCAAATTTCATGATCTATTTCAGTAAATTTTTCCCATTGCTCAGAACACACCATTGGGTGGTCTAATAAAGATGACATAGTTTCCTCGTAAGAATAATATTGTTTGATTTAATTTATTCTCTTTTGTAAGTATTAAAACGTCATAATTGTCATCCCGTGGCAGTATTGCCCGCGTGGATGTCAAGTCGTCATTGCGAGCGGTCATAGACCGCGTGGCAATCTCATTAAGCATCCTGAGATTGCTTCGTCGCTATGTTCCTCGCAATGACGTTTTTTAGTACTTAAAAGAGAATTTAGTTAATTGGTAATAATTTAGAATTCGATATTAATATCGATAATAAGAAACTTTAGTGTAGTAATATGAGAATGGGGTGGTGAAAGATATTAAATTAGCCGCAACACAACTAAATGTGAGGGATGGAATTTTTATAAGCTGGCTAATTGGTGAGATAGACATTGTTTAAACCTGTTTGTTAAATTACATAATCGAGATATTTTTAAATTTTGATAATAGTAATACATGATTTACTCCTTAATTAATCATAAATTAATTATAACATACTTAACATAAAGCTTCAATAGGTTTTATCAATTAACACAAATACAATCGCATATTGTGTTACTGCGGCGAAGATTGCAGCAGCTAGATCATCAACCATAACCCCAAGGCTACCTTTAATATTTTTATCAAGCCAATTAATAGGCCAAGGCTTTAATATATCAAAAAGACGAAATAGAGAGAAAGGTAATATAAAAAGTAATATTATACTAACTTTTAAAGTACTTAAATGTTTTATCACGTTTGATTCGTTAACAAAAACTGCTGAGAAAAATACTAAAATAACAGTTAATAACTGCCCTACTACCTCGTCGATTACTACCTCTTTTGGGTCTTTGGAATCCGTATAGTTTAAGTATATTTTAGTAAAATATGTACCAAGTATTAGGAGTAATAGACATATAACAGAGGCTATAATGACCACGCTGACAAGCTGAGCTTCATTAAGCGTAAGATTTGCAAAAGGAATAATTATTTTATTATCAACAACAAAATACATTATAGCGTAACATAAAGGAAAAGCAGCAAGAGAGCCGAAAGTACCAGGGCAATATTTTATTTTTCCGATATAAAAGAAAGTAACAAAGAATTCTGAGAATTGTTTTTTGGTAAACATTTTTGCTCTGGATTAGATTTATAATATATAATATAATAAAATTTTAACTTATATAGCAAGAAATACTATGGGAATGAGCTTCAGCCATTTATTAATAGTTCTATTAATTATTTTTGTATTATTTGGTGCTGGTAAATTACCACAAGTTATGTCCGACCTTGCCAAAGGTTTAAAAGCTTTCAAAGACGGCATGAAAGAGGATGACAGCACTAAAAAAGATTAGATGTTGCAATTAAATATAGAATTTGATATGACAAATTTATCTATTACTATACCTGATGATATAGCTAAAGCAAGTAATGAAGTTGCTAAAAAACTAGGGCTATCTAGAACAGCTTTTATCCGTCAAGCAATTATACATGAACTTGATAATCTTCAATCTAAATTTGAGCAGGAAGGTATTATAAAGAGTTTTAATGCAATGAAAAAATCCCCTCAATATTTAGAAGAAGCGGAAGAAATAATGAATGGCTTAAACTCTGAATTATTAGAGGAAGAAAGTTAAATCGAAAAACGTTTTCGGTGTTATTTAGTTGCTTGACCTAGGTTGCTGTATGACTTCGGTGTCATTCCCGCGTATGTGCAGTAGTGTCTGGAAAAAAATAAACGTTATTATTAGTTTTTTCGTCATTGCGAGAAGAATTACAAAGTAATTCGACGAAGCAATCCAGTAAAAAATGCCAAAATTAGTTATTTTTTACTATTTTTCTGGATTGCCACGCGGTCTACGACCGCTCGCAATGACGGTTTTAATAATACTCCAATTTTCTCTGGACACTACTGCACCTACGCGGGAATGACACCGAGAACACTTTTCGATCCATGCGGGCAGAACTAATCACTCCCAATTAATCAGTTTTTTTACATAATTGATTTTATAGGACCAAAAGTAATTCTCATTGCTTTTTAAGGCTTTTATATCTAGAACAAAATCTTTCTCATCATAGATGAAAATTTTAATTAACTTGAGATATGATAAAGTACCAAAGATAATAGAACGAAATAAACCCAAATAGGATTTTGGCAATTGCTTATCAATTATAAGTATAATTTTATTGCATGGCGATTTGAATAAACTACGAATTAGAGTATAATAAGCATAGGATTTATAGGGTTTCTTAGCTAAAATAAACTCTATCATTAAATCCCTATCTATGCCATTTGGATAGATTTCCCGCAATAATTCTTCGTTTTTAATAATAAAATCTAAATATGGCTCGATAAGGGCTATTCTTTTTTCTACAATATTGTTCATAACGGTTTAATCTCTTTTGAATTAATTTTGATCACCAAGAAGCAAAGCTTTTTTGGTGACCGGGGAGTTAGAAACACCGTAAGAACAACAGCTATAATAGGCTTTAGGCTTAAAGCAAATGCTATAAGCCCTGAACATACCCTATTATCCCCCCGATCAAAAAAATCGAGGATTACATTTTTACGATAAAATGATAAATCGGTTCTTAAGAGGTTTCTACACTCCAGAACAGCATTTAGCTGCCCCAAAAAGATTCTAAGCAAAACTTTAAATAAGTCAATCTGATTTTGTAAGTCTTATTTAATGTATTAGTATAATAAACTCGGTTGAATTTTGTGGATTCCGTGGTGGGGTCACAGAATGACAGGGAAAAATGACCCATGCAACAAAGTCGACTTGTCCATGGGATGACAGAAGCCAATTTCATGAGGTAGTATAAAATTCCTGAGATTGCCTCCGCCCTATGCTATGCATTTCCTCGCAATGACGAAAAAATAAGCCATGCAACAAGGCTATACCATCAATGGAATATTATCTATTTAACTTCCAGAAACAGTAGAGTAATCCCCGTTCTCTTTCCTGATAATATCATATTGTCTTTGGGCTATTGAATCGATAAAATGGATATTACCAGATAGTCCTATATAATTTTGTCTACTATTTATTCTATTTAAAAATCTACTTAAATCGAATTCATTTCCTATGAAACTGGCAGTCATACGTCCTAAATCATAGGAAAGTAGATGCATAAAACCCATATGATTGATTCCGAGAGCTTTTGCTCGCTCAGGAACATTACTGTTAAGAGTATTCAACGAGCCAGTAAAGCTAATATCAATATTTTCTGGATAATCTACATCAATGCGGTTATCACCAATTAATATAGCTTTTTTATCTAAATTATATTTATTAATACTACCAGCAAGTAGGCTTAAATTTTTTGGATCATCCGATATATAAATAATAGGCTTTGTTGTATCGCTGCGTTCATTTATAATATCGGTATTATCCGAAACATTTTTTACAGCCTTTGCAATAGATTCAGGATTATCTTCATAAAATTCAGTAAGTGCTAAGGTGGCATTTTTCTGAATCAAAATATTTTGCATAACTTGGCTAACAGTTTGAGAGTGTTTGCCTGTAGGCAGTAATGCCATAAAATCCTTATGACTACTTCCATAATAATTAACGATCCGGATTAGCTGCTTTAAAGGTGCATGACCAAATACGAATAATTTATCATCTGCAAGAGCAGGGTTATTTGACATAGTTATTATAACAATATTATTGGCTTTGGCTTTTTCGGCTATTAAAGAAGTAAAGTTAGAATATAAAGGACCTAGAATAATTTTAGTTTTGCGTGCTACTATTTTATCCATAGCAGCTAATACATTTTTCTCATCTGAACCATCATATGACGTAACATGGATATAAGATTTTACTCCATCATTAAGACCCATTTTAATCAAATCTTTATATTGCTTACCAACAATACCATCAGGACCTTGGTTAGGCATTAAAATTGCAATCTCAATTTCTTTTTGTGCTTTTTTTATAGGTACAATAGTTTCTTCTTTGGAAGTTTGACAGGATGATAGATATAAGGAACAAAAAAACATTAAAATGATTTTTGCAAAGTTTCGTGTTATACTAGCCATAATATTACTACAAAATTAAAAAATTATGTTTTTAAAAGCGGGATTATATATTGTTTCGACACCGATTGGCAATTTTGAAGATATCACACTTCGTGCTATATCAACCCTAAAAAACTCGGATATTATCTTATGCGAGGATACTAGAATATCACAAAAATTGCTAGCAAAACATGACATTCGTACTAAATTACAAGTTTATAATGATCATAGTGACGAGAAAGACAGAGAAAATATTATAAATCTAATAAAAGCAAATAAGATAGTAAGTTTAATTTCTGATGCCGGCACTCCTTTAATTTCTGACCCTGGATATAAATTAGTACGAGATTTAAGATCCCTAAATTTCCACATAGATATAGTGCCTGGTGTCTCTTCACCAATCACAGCATTAACATTATCTGCCTTACCTACTGATCGCTTTCTATTTTGCGGATTCTTACCTAAAACTATCGAAAGCAAGAAAAAGCTCTTTACTGAATTTGCAAACATTCGTGCTACGCTAATTTTCTTTGAGGCTGCACCCCGCTTAATAAATACTTTATTAATAGCTAAGGAAATACTCGGAAATCGTGAAATATGTGTAGCACGTGAGCTTACTAAGCTTTATCAAGAAATTAAAACTGCAAATATTGATGAAGTAATAGCATTTTATCAAAATAATACTCTAAAAGGCGAGATAGTATTACTAATTTCAGGGATTTTACAAGAACAAGAAGAAAAGCTGGAGCTTGATTTAATAGGATTTATAGAATCATGTTTAAGTAAAGATTTAAGTGCTAAAACTACTACTGACCTTGCTTATGAAAAATTTAAAAATACATATAGCAAAAAAGAAATATACAGATTGGTAAATAAGCAAAAGATCTAACATAAATTTACTAATGCTAAAGAACAGCTAACAGATATAGTAAAAAAGGTAGAGCTGAAAAAAGCTGCTGAAATCGCAAAGAAAATGCTAATTGAGGGTATAGATCTAAGCATAATTTTAAAAGTAACGGATTTATCTACAAAAGAAATTGAAGAGCTAAAAGAAGAAGTCGAAAAGCTGAAATTAGAGATAAGAAAATGAATGGTCGTTATGTTAAATGTAACGACCATTTAGTAACTATTATTAACTACAGCTACAACTTTTTTTAGGTTTGTTGTTTTCTGCTGATTGTTCAAGTTTTTTACCCGCAGCTTGCATATCCTGCCCTGCTCCCTGCATTGTGTTACAAGCACTAGTTAAGAAAGCTACAGAGACTAATATAGAAGTTAGAATTATTGAACGCATATTTTACCTTTATCAAATTGAATCTAGATTTTATGAAGCAAATAAAAACTTGTCAATTTAAAATATAGGAAAAAGCATTATATTATTTACTTTTTGTACAATATCTCATTACTAATATACCGAACAACGCAGAAAGTAGTGAGCCGATAATTACCGCTACTCTCATAGAGTTTGAAGGGCAACCGCTTTCAAACGTAATACCGCCTATAAATAAGCTTAAAGTAAAACCGATTCCTCCAAGAATTGCTATAGAATAAAATTTTAACCATGAAGTATTACTTGGTAGGCTACAAAAATTAAACTTTACGCATGGATAGGAAAATAGCATAACCCCAAGTTGTTTACCTATAAATAAACCTAATATTACTCCAAAAGTTAAACTAGAGCAAACACTTCCAAAAGAGAAATCTTTTAGAAGAACTCCAGATACAAATAAAGGTAAAATAAAATAATTTACAAAAGGCTGTATTAACTTTTCAAGCTTATGAAAAGAACTATTAATTTCCCCTTTAATATTAACTGGTATAAAAAGTGCTATTATAGCTCCACATAAAGTTCCGTGAATACCTGCCTCAACCATACTTATCCATAAAAACATACCAATAATTGTATAATATAATAGATGCTTTACTTGCTTGTAGTTTAAGATAAATAAGATGATTATGATTACAAAAGAAATAAATAAAGCCAGTATATTTATTGCTTTAGTATAAAATAAAGCGATAATAATTAAGGCAACAGCATCATCAATTAATGAGAAACCAATAATAAAAGCACGTAATTCTAAAGAAATATATCGTCTAAAAAAAGATAAAATACCAAGAACAAAAGCAGTATCTGTTGCTATTGGAATTGCCCATCCTTTTATCAATTCAGGTTTATTATAATTGAAAAACACATATATTAACGTAGGAACTACTACACCTCCAAGTGCTGCCGCCATAGGTAATACTAATTTTCTTTTATTTTTGTATTCACCTTCTACTAAATGAAATTTCATTTCTAAACCTATTAATAGGAAGAAGAAAGTCATAAGAACATCATTAACTAACTCTATAAAAGTCGTTTCTAAACTTATATTTCCTATTGTTAAGGCGATTTTGCTGTAAATAAGAAAAATATAATGACCTCTTAGACTAGTATTACTGACGGTAATTGCTGAAGCGAATGCAATAATTAATATTATGCCAACGAAAGTTCCTGATTTAATTAATTCTTTTAGTTTATTATCTATACTCATGCTATTTAATATTATATCGAGATTATTAATATAAATTATTGAAACTTTTTAATAGTAATTTATTCTTATAAATAGGATAAAAGTTGTTTTTATGCTTAAGTAACATTATAGTCTTGTACGAATATATATAGGAATATATAATTATTAATTAAGATATTTTAGTATTAAATTTTATGCTAGCAGAACAACAAACTGAGTGGATTATCAGTAACAACCTAGTAAATAAAGGTTGGCATATAGATAATGATGTTAAAAAAAATGTTTATTTTCAAAAGCCTAAATTAAAAACAGAACAAACTAAGTTAAAAGGAAAGCGACCAGATTATATTTTATATGAAAGTAACACTGATAGACCTATCGCAATAATAGAAGCAAAGAAAGCAGGTAAGGGTTTAACTCAAGCTTTAGAGCAAGCAGCAGAATATGCAAAATTGCTTGATATCCCTATAGTATTCGCAATGAACGGAGCTTATTGTGAAGCTCGTTTTGTCGCTAACAATAAAGAGCTTATATTAAACGGCGATGAAGTAAAAGAATTACTGCGTGAAAAAGAATTATTAGCTTTTATAGACGTAAATAGCCACGAAGCTTGGACTATACCTAAAGAGGTCAAAGTCTCACGTGAGGAGTTAATATCCGTATTTAAAAACTTAAATAACCTTTTAAGAAGCGAGGGGCTTCGAGCAGGGATAGAAAGATTTAGCGAATTTGCAAATATATTATTCTTGAAATTACTAAGTGAGAATAATGAAAAATCTTGGTGGAATAGCATCAAGGCTCAATCAGATGACGATATTATCGGTTACATTAACGGACATGTTATAGAACAAATTAAGAATAAATATGGTGGCGATGTTTTTACCCCTATTTCTCTAAGTAATTCTAGTACTCTACGCCATATTATCAACATAATTGATCCTCTTATTTTATCTTCAACAAATATAAAAGATAATGCGTTTGAGTATTTTTTAGAAAAAACTAGATCAACCTGTGATTATTTGGGTGAATATTTCACTCCTAAAAATATAATAAAGCTTACGATCAATTATGTAGACCCTAAATTTGGTGAAACAGTATATGATCCTTTTTGTGGCAGTGGAGGGTTTTTAACAGAAGCTTTTAAATATATCAAAGAAAATAATATATTGTCAAAAGCAAGATTACAAGCCGTTATTCTACTACCATATTTTTTACCTTATACAAGAGTAAAACCTTCCATACTTTATTTCACTGACGCACATAAACCTAATTACCAAAGATACTATTGGTTTTATGAAAAAAAAATACTAGTACCACCTCAAACAACAAAAAAAAGAAAAAATAATTCTTCCAATTTCAAAAAAGTCGTTGAAAATTCAAAAATTGATATGTTTGAATTTAGTTTTGAGAGGATAGACTTAAAAGAAGTAAAGAATAATAATTATAATTTAGTTGGCTCTGCATATAGAGATACTAAAAATATTATTCCTACTAACCAAAAAGATTGTTATAGAAAAAATCACACTACTTGGTAAAAAGATTTTAGCAACAACTAGATAGTCAAAAATAACTCTAATGCACACTACCTACCTAAAAAACTTAATTAGTTTTGAATCTCTAACTCCCCAAAGTAACGGAGCTATTGAATATATTGACAATTTGCTTAAAGAACATGGCTTTAAGACCGAGGTGAAAATTTTTGGTGAGACCGAGCAAGTTACTAATCTTTATGCTGTTTATGGCAATAGTAAACCTAATATTTGCTTTGTTGGGCATGTTGATGTAGTTCCTGCTGGTGATCCTAACCTTTGGTATAATTCTAATCCTTTCAAAGCTCATAAGCAGGACGGAAAAATATACGGCAGAGGGGCAGTTGATATGAAAGGGTCAATTGCATGTTTTCTAGCAGCTAGCTTAGACTTCATAAAAAATAATACCGATTTTGTAGGTTCGATTAGCTTTTTACTTACTAGCGATGAGGAAGGGAAAGCAAAGCACGGCACTAAGGAGATGCTACAATATATATATAATCAAGGACACGAAATTGATTTTGCTATTGTCGGCGAACCTACTTGTGAAAAAGAGATAGGGGATACGATTAAAATTGGCAGAAGAGGAAGTATTAATTTTAAGTTGGCTGTAAAAGGCTTAGGTGGGCATGTAGCTTATCCGCAAAAAGCAAATAATCCATTACCTTGCTTAATAAAAGTATTAAACGAGCTAACAAATATTAAGCTTGATAAAGGTACTGAATTTTTTCAAAGTTCAAACCTCGAAGTAACAAATATTGACGTTGGTAATAATACTACAAATGTGATTCCCGAAACAGCAATTGCACATTTTAATATACGTTTTAATAACTTGCATAGTGCAGAAACTCTAGCAAAACAGGTAGAAGAAATTATTAAACAACACTGCCAAAAGTATAAATTAGATTATACGCTAGAATATAATAGCTCTGCCGATAGTTTTATTCAAAATCCTAATGATAAGATAAAAGAATTTGCTACAATAGTAGAAAAAACTCTTAATATAAAACCAAATTTTTCTACAAGCGGCGGTACATCCGATGCAAGATTTGTTAAAAATTATTGCCCCTTAGTAGAATTCGGTTTATTATCAGACGCTGCACATAAAATAAACGAATATACCAAAATTAGCGATTTACAAAAATTATACGATGTGTATTATAATTTTTTAATGGAAACATTAAATGTTACTGGATCCCCGCCTATGCGGGAATGACATTAAAGTAAAATTGAACGATACAGCCAATTTTTCAAATAAAACAAGTATATGCGGATGTGATGGAACTGGTAGACATGCAAGATTTAGGTTCTTGTGCCGCAAGGCGTGGGGGTTCAAGTCCCTTCATCCGTACCACTTAAATTTTTTCTCATAAGAATAGTATTAAGGTTTTTATGCAGCAATTTAGTATTTATCAAACAAGTGATGAATTACTGCTGAAAGCAATTTTTCTTTTGATAGAGAAGTGTTATTATTCTGATCTTAAGAGCGTTGTACTTACTGTTGATACAGAGCAGCAAGAAATGCTAAATAAAAATCTTTGGACTTATTCCCGCAAACAATTTATCCCTCACGGCAGTAAAGTTGACCCGCAACCTGAAAAACAGCCTATTTACATTACTGATACACTACAAAATCCCAATAACGCTAGTGTGCTTATTATTATCTCACCGACTAACATAGAGAAAATTTTACAAGCTAAAGAGTATGTCAGCGATTTTAAAAGAATAATTATAATAACTGATTTACCGGAAGATTTAAAAAAGCTGAATTTAAAAATAAGCCAAATTACTAAACAGGAAAACACTATAGACTGTTTTACTCAAGATCAACGTGGTTCGTGGAATAAAATATGACATATTTAATTACTGATGAAGATATACAAGAAACAATATTTGTAGCTTCTAACAAAGAATTAAGCGATTCGATCATTGAGGGATTAAACACTCCTATAGAAAAATGCATCCCTATTAAGTTAACATAAAAAATATACTATCCAGCATATGATAGACTAATGCTTATGATCGTGGTGGTGAGTATAAAAGCCTAGAGATGAAAGGGCATTTGAGAAATCAGAGTTTGGAGCTATAGCATTTGGAGTTCCGGTGCAACATATATGACCATTCAAGCATATTACTTGGTCAGAATTTTTAATTACTGTAAATAAATCATGTGAAATCATGAAAACAGTAATATCTAGCTTCTTACGGATTAAACTAATAAGCTGATAAAATTCTTGCTGGCTTGTGACATCTAAAGATTGTAGTGGCTCATCTAAAATAATTAGATCTGGTTTGCTAAGCAAAGAAGATGCGAGAACTATCTTTTGAAACTGTCCGCCTGAAAGCGTAGAAATTTCTTGATCTTTTAAACGCTCCAAATCGATGAATGTGTGAATTTCTTTAATATCATTAGCAAGATTATTTGGTGCTAGTAAATCTAAGAACTTCTTTACTGTAATTGGCAAATCAGAACTTAAGTTAAATTTTTGCGGCACATAACCGATCTTTAATCTAGGATCAATTATAATCTCGCCACTTGTTGGTTTTTCAAGCCCAAGCATTAGCCTAACTATAGTAGTTTTACCTGCCCCGTTTGGTCCTATTAAAGTGGTAATATTATTTTTTTTAACAGTGAAACTAACGTTATTTATCGGTAACTTATTACCGAATTTTTTAGATACGTTATGAAATTCTATTATGGACTGCATGGACTAGTTTACTTCTGTTATCCCGTGGCTTCGATGTCATTCCCAGCAACGGCGGGAATCTAGTCAATTATCATTGTCATCCCGTGACTTGATCACGGGATCTTGTGCCATAGAATATGTCCTGAGATACCGCGGTCAAGCCGCGGTATGACAGACTTTTTTCTGGATTCCCGCCTTCGCGGGAATGACATAGAGAATTATTTACGTCGAGTAAATACCTATCAGCTCCGCCTGACCTAATAAATGCTTTTGCAAAGCTAGTACTAAATCCTGCTTGCTAGCATTTTCTTCAAGTTCAAGATAATCATTTAAAGCATATAGCTTGAAAAAATACCGATGAGGCTTACCTGCTGGTGTGCATGGACCACCATATTTCTTTTCTTTCCAACCATTATTTAAAACTTTAATATCGTCATTTACTTCTCCTTCTTGGAGCTGCGTTATAGAAGCCGGAATATTGTAGATTATCCAATGATCCCATATGCCGTGCGGCGGTGCTAATTCTACCGGAGCATCTGGGTCATCCATAATTAAAACAAAAGATTTAGTATTTGAAGGGAAGCCGCTCCACTCTAAATGCAGAGAAATATTCTGACCTTTACAAGTAATATGCTTAAACGCCGTACTTGTTATTTCAAAAGTCATTGAAACCTCTTTTTGTTTATAACGTCATTGCGAGGAGAGGCAAAGCCTCGACGCGGCAATCTCGTAAAGTCTCCTGAGATTGCCACGCTCCTTGCAGTCGCTCGCAATGACGCTTCAATAATCAATTAACAACTTGCCATTGTCCATCAGGTTGACGGCAGGCAGTGCCATAAGCTTTTTGTTGTTTTCCGCCTACTACAACTGTTTGGGTATATTCACGGCAATATTGACCGGTATTGTTTTTATAAGCTTTGCTTGGTGTTACAGTACCATAATTACCATTATCAGGATTACGCCATTGTACACTGCTACCACTTGGTGCAGCTTCTAAAGCTCTTTGGGAGGTAAGCTCTGCAAGTTTTCTATCTTGTTCATCCATACCTGCACCAATTTGGTTACCAAGGATTGCACCAAGTAATGCACCTGCTCCTACTGCAGCAAGTCGTCCTGTACCACCGCCAAATTGAGAACCTAGTAATGCACCGGCTGTTCCACCGATTAGCGTACCACTACCTTGCTTATTCATGCCGCCCGGACCTTGGCATGCTTGCAACATTGAAGCTGCAAGTAATATAACAATAATTTTAGATATTATTTTCATATGATTTCTCATTTTAAAGTACTATATACGGTTTTTGGAATTTTGTAAAGTATAAACCTAATTCTAATTGAATTTTATATTTTCTTTGTTAAACTACTAAAAGGAATTGGAAATATTATTTATGGATATTAATAGTCGTAATTTATTAATAAAATCGGCATCTTACTTATCAGTTACTACGGCATTAATTATTCTAAGCGTAAAAATATATGCTTGGTTTGTGACTGATTCGCAATCAATACTTGCTTCTTTGATTGACTCAATGCTTGATATAACTTCTTCTTTTATAAATTTAATAGCTTTAAGATTTGCATTGCAACCACCAGATTATCATCACAGATTTGGGCATGAAAAAATGCAAGATTTAACACTTTTCTCTCAATCAATATTTTTCTTTGCATCAGCTTTTTTTGTCGGTTTTTCCTCTATCAAATCCTTGTTTGAAAAAACTAAACCAGAAAATATTAGCGATGGTACGATGATAATGTACATATGTATATTTTTAACAATTATCTTAGTGCTTTATCAAACCTATGTAATAAAAAAAACTAAATCAGATATAATTAAAGCTGATAAGCTACATTATTTTACCGATTTACTTACTAATGTTATAGTAATTATCTCTTTAAATTTAAGTGATCGTTTTTGGTTTGTTGATCCTTTATTTGGAGTGGTTATTGCATTATATATATTTCATACTTCTTATTCCTTATTTAAAAAAGCTTTTAAAAATTTAGTTGATCATGAATTACCAGAACAAGACAGACAAAAAATTATTGCAATAATTAATAAGCATCGTGGCGTGAAAGGTGTGCATGAAATGAAAACTAGATATGCCGCCCAAAAAGCTTTTATACAATGCCACTTGGAAATGGATGGCAATATGTCGCTTTATAATGCTCATGAAATTAGCGATGAAATTGCTTTTGATATATTACAAGAATTCCCTGACTCTGAAATAATAATCCATCAAGACCCTTATGGGGTGGAAGAGCATGTCAATTATCGTGAATATATTGTCAGATGAATGATGAATTTTGATAATTTTTTTATGCGAGAAGCTTTAAAACAAGCAGAACTTGCTTTTAGTAAAAACGAAGTGCCGGTTGGAGCAGTTATTGTTGATAGAGAAAATCAGAAAATTATAGCTAAAAGTTATAACAACACAGAAGAAAAAAATAATGCTCTTTATCATGCTGAAATTATTGCAATTAATGAAGCATATAAAATTATATCTTCTAAAAATTTAAGCAATTACGATATATACGTTACTTTAGAGCCTTGTGCTATGTGTGCTACAGCTATCGCTCATAGCAGATTGAAACGTTTATTTTATGGTGCTTCTGATTCAAAACACGGAGCAGTTGAGAGCAATTTGAGATATTTTAACAGCAAAGCCTGCTTTCACCGACCGGAGATATATAGTGGAATTTTTGCTGAAGATTCTGCCTTATTAATGAAAGAATTTTTTAAAAAGATAAGAGACTAAGAAAACAACGTGCTACATGCGTTCAAATCAGTTTACTATTACTATATCAGTCAAAAGGTTTTACTATAACCATAATAACCGCAACAATCATGCAAATGGCAGGAATTTCATTTACTATGCGGTAAAATTTTTCTGAATGAACATTCTTGCCAATGGCAAAATCTTTTCGCCATCTTGCAAGTAAGCCATGAAATATTACTAAAATTAATACTGCAAACATCTTAACATGAAACCAAGCATCAAGGGCAGCAAATCCATAAATATAAGCATTTATTAAACCAAATATAAAGGTGCTAATCATTGCGGGATTCATGATGAATCTAAGGAGCTTTAATTCCATTATTTGGAAAGTTTTATCTGTTTCACTACCTACTTTGACCTTAGTATGATAAACATATATCCGTGGTAAATATAACAATCCTGCCATCCAGCATATCGCAGAAATTAAATGAATTGATTTAAACCATAGGTAGTAATTTGCCATTTTCTATCCTTGTTTTTATAATTTTTTATTTACTGGATTCCCGCATAGGCGGGAATGAGGTAAAGCACAAACATTTACTAAATTTATCAGGACATATTCTTTCACTATTACTACTAGCTACTAAAAAATCACCCTCTTTTTTATTAATAAATTTTAATAAAGTACTTGTCAAACTTTTAATAAAAATTTTATTTGTGCTAAGCGTCGCGATTCTATTATATTTTATTTTATACTTATCTGCAATTAACTTATATTCAATATCGAGCTCAACTAGTGTTTCTACGTGTTCAGAAACGAAAGCTATAGGCACAATTATTATATTTTTATTTTGCTTCCCTGCTATTTCTATTTCATCTTCTGTATTTGGCTTTAACCATTCTACAGGTCCTACTCTACTTTGATAAGTTACTTTATAATCTAGATCTTTTATATTTAACTCTTTAACTACTGCTTTTACTGTTTCTTCTACTTGAAAACTATATGGATCTCCTGCATCTATTATTTTTTGAGGCAAACCATGAGCTGAAAATAATATTCGAAAATTTTTATCAAATATTTTTTCTTTTATTAAAGCAGTATGAGCTTTTACAAAATTTTCTTCTACTGGATAACAACAAACAACTTTAACCGGAATATTAAAATCAAAGTTACTTAAAAAATTCTTTACCGATGAACCTGTAGTTGTTGTTGAGAATTGTGGATATAGGGGTAATAATATCACCTCTGTAGGATTATATTCTTTTATTTGCTTTATGGTTTCTTCTATTTTTGGTGAGGCATAACGCATATTTATAAAGATATTAAAATCTTCATTGGTAGCTTGTTTTAAATTTTCTGCCAATGCTAGTTTTTGTTTCTCTGTTTCTTCAAGTAAAGGCGATTTACCCCCTATTAGAGAATATATTTTTTGAGATTTCCTTTCTCTCGTTGTAGATATTAATTTAGCAATAATATAACGTAACGGGTTAGGTAGATTAATAATAGCTTTATCATAAAACAAATTAAATAAGAATGGCTTCACTGATTTAAGACTATCTGGACCACCTAGATTAAAAAGCACTATTGCTATTTTTTTTTTTATTTATATTCATATTCCCTAATGCATTTTACTAAAAATTCTACATTTTCTGGCGGTGTTTCCGGTAAAATACCATGTCCTAAATTAAAAATAAAATTCTTATTTTCCATTATTGATAAAATTTTATGGATTTTTTCTTTTATTATTTTTTTATTAGTAAGCAATATTACCGGATCTAAATTACCCTGCACTATTACTTTATTACTCCACAATTTCATTTTCTCAAGCGGTATTAATGGATCAATAGCTAAAATATCTGTTGGTACTTCTTCTAAAAATTTTTCATATAAAAGCCCTGCACCTTTAGGAAAAGTAATAATAGGAATATTTGGAAAAGCTTCTTTTATATTCTTTATTATTTTCTTCGTTGGTCTTATCACAAAATCATCAAATTCTTCTTCCGGTAAAATACCAGCCCATGAATCAAAGATTTTTACTATATTTGCACCTGATTTTATTTGATTTATAAGATGATGAATTGTTTTTTCTGTAATAAACTCAAGTAATTCTTTTGCTAATTCTTCATTTTCATAAATAAATTTTTTGCTAACTCTAAAGTCTTGTTTACCTTTTCCTTCTAACATATAAGTCATTACTGTCCAAGGACTACCAGCAAAACCTATTAGAGAAGTAGATTTAGGTAATTCTTTCCTTACTTTTTTTACTATTTCATATACTTTTTCTAATTTATCACTTGAATTACTTTGTAAATATTTAAAATCTTCTTTTGATTTAAATTGCTTTAGTACTGGACCTATGTTTTCTTTAAAATCTACTTCCCAACCGAGAGCGTGCGGCAGTACAAGTATATCAGAGAAAATTATTGCTGCATCAAAACCAAAACGCTTTATTGGTTGTAGTGTTACTTTTGTTGCTTTATCTACATCATAACAAAATTCTAAAAAATTTTTTACCTCTTTTCTTACTGCCATATATTCAGGCAAATATCTACCAGCTTGTCGCATTAGCCAAATTGGTGGTTTATTATCTAATATTTTAATAGGATTGGAAATCAATGTCA